>NZ_JBNCMA010000001.1:595378-1093934 GCF_049844955.1 Microbacterium sp. DT81.1 | reverse complement strand
CGCAACCGGTTCATCGTCGCCGCTGTCTTGTCGGTGCCGATCATCCTGTGGTCACCGATCGGCCGCGAAGTGCTCGGCTTCACCGTTCCGGCACCATTCGGGCTCCGCGACGATTGGTTCTCGCTGATCCTCTCCCTTCCAGTGATCTTCTACTCCGCCTGGATCTTCTTCGACGGCGCCTGGCGTGCCCTTCGGGCCCGGACCCTGGACATGATGGTGTTGGTCGCCGTCGGGGTCGGCACCGGCTGGCTCTACAGCGTCGTGGTCACCCTCACCGGGGGCGGGGAAGTGTTCTACGAGGCCGCCACGGTGCTGGCCAGCTTCGTGCTGCTCGGCCACTGGGTGGAGATGCGCGCCCGCGGCGGCGCGAACGACGCCATCCGCACCCTCCTCGAGCTCGCCCCGCCCCGCGCGGTCGTCCTCCGAAACGGGGAAGAACTCGAGGTGCCCACCTCCGATGTCATCCCCGGGGACCTCATGCTGGTCCGGCCCGGCGCGAAGATCCCCACAGACGGGACCGTGGAGGAGGGCGCGTCGGAGATCGACGAATCCATGGTCACCGGCGAAAGCCTCCCCGTCGTCAAGACCGCCGGATCGACGGTGATCGGCGCCACCGTCAACACCACCGGCACGCTGCGGGTGCGGGCCACCAAGGTCGGTGCCGACACCGCGCTGGCCCAGATCGTCGCTCTCGTTCAGGAGGCGCAAAACTCCAAAGCCCCCGGGCAGCGGCTCGCGGACCGCGCAGCCTTCTGGCTGGTGCTGGTCGCCCTGATTGGCGGCACTGTCACTTTCCTGGTCTGGTGGCTGATCGGCGCCCCGGTGCCCACCGCGATCCTGTTCGCCATCACCGTGGTGGTGATCACCTGCCCCGACGCGTTGGGCCTGGCAACCCCGACCGCAATCATGGTCGGCACCGGCCTCGGCGCCAAACGCGGCGTGCTGTTCAAGAACGCCGGCGCGCTGGAGTCCGCCGCGCACATCGACACGGTGGTCCTGGACAAGACCGGCACCCTCACCAAGGGCGAACCCGAAGTGACCGACTACATCCCCATCGGGATGAACGACATCGAACTGCTCTCCCTTGCCGCCGCTGCGGAGCGGGAGTCCGAGCACCCACTCGCCAAAGCCGTCGTCGCCTACGCCGACGCCCGCAACATCCCCCGCCGCACCGCCAGCTCATTCCGCAACGTCACCGGCCTCGGCGCCGTCGCAACAGTCGACGGCCACAGAGTGGTGATGGGCAACGCCCGACTGATGGCCGACGAAGGAATCGACATCAGCTCCATCGCCGCCGCACAGAACGAACTCGCCGCCACCGGACGCACCGCCATCGCATTCGCCGTCGACGGCAAAGCCGCCGGCGTGATCGCCCTCGCCGACGCGCCACGCGAGACCGCCGCAGCGGCGATCACCGCACTGCACGAATCCGGCATCGAGGTGGTGATGCTCACCGGCGACAACGCACCCACAGCCAAACGCATCGCCTCCCTGCTAGGAATCGACACCGTCATCGCCGAAGTGCTGCCGGAGGACAAGTCCGCCAAGATCGCCGAACTGCAACGCTCCGGCAAGAAGGTCGCCATGGTCGGCGACGGCGTCAACGACGCCCCCGCACTCGCACAAGCCGACCTCGGCATCGCGATCGGAGCCGGAACCGACGTCGCCATCGAAACCGCCGACGTCGTCCTGATGCGCTCCGACCCGCTCGACGTGGCAACCGCGCTACGCATCGGCAAAGGCACCGTCCGCAAAATGCGCCAGAACCTCGGATGGGCCATCGGCTACAACGCCGTCGCACTACCCATCGCCGCAGGCGTGTTCTACCCGTCCCTAGGCATCATGCTCACACCCGAGATCGCCGCAATCACCATGTCCGGCTCCAGCGTCATCGTCGCCGTCAACGCACTCATGCTGAAGCGACTCCGCCTCCCCGCCCCGACCGCCCCGACGGAAAAACATTCCGCTCCGTCTCCCGTGCCCAGCGGCGACCGAGCGTGACGTACGCCTAGCCCAAGCTCGTGGCCAGCACGGCCGTGACCTCGAACAAAAGGAGAACGCCCATGTCAGAAAACGCCACCCAAAGCGCGGCACTGGTGACCGACCCGGTCTGCGGCATGCAGATCGATCCCCAAACAGCCGTCACCACCCGCGAGCACGACGGAACCACCTTTTACTTCTGCTCACCCGGCTGCGCCGCCGCATTCGACGCCGACCCCCACCGCTACGGTCACCCCCACGCGGCACCGTGATCCCCCCACCGCCTGTGTCGCCCGTCCGCAAGCGGGTCGGTCACCGCGACGCTGGCTCGGCACGCCCCGAGTAGAGCTGCACCGCCTCTCTCGGACCCCCTCAGTTCCCGTAGCACCTGCCAGGTTTGAATTCGCATTTGGGTGCGTCAAACGCATCAGCATGCGCTAGCGACCAGACCCGCCCGGACGGCCGTCCAAGACGTCCGCCGGCCGCCGAAATGTCCATTTGGACAGCGCGTGGACAAGTGTCCTGCGAAATGGACAACTCCAAAAAAGACCTACACCCGGTGTGACTCGGAGACCTTCGGCGTGTTGTCGTATGTGAACGTCAGGTTGTCCACCGAGCTCTCGTAGGTCGGAAGCCAGGTCGTCGCAGTGCTCTTGCTGGCACTCTGATCGGTGTACAGACTCAGGTGTACTGGCCAGAACGATTGTTTGATCTCCAGAAAGCCCGCAATTGGCCCCAGTTGCCGCCGTCGGGAATGTGCGACTCAGGGTGTGGTGTGAGCGTCACGCGCCACAATCCGCGCAGGTCTGGTCTGCGAACCAGGCCCTGGACGCCGGTAGACGCCACGGCCAGAGGTCTCAGACGACTACCCCGACAACCGCCAGGGTCGGCAGAAAGGAAACGACGAAGCGCCGTGAGAGCACGACCGCGCGTCACCGGTGGGAGATTGATCGAAAGGGCCCGCTCACCGGGCGGTTCGTTGCCAGCGGCAGCAAATCTGCCCGCTGGACGATCCGATCCGAGCGCGTCGAGGAGGACGGCGATGAGCTCGCCGCGGAGGAGATTGGCACTGTCGCGGGAGTTGGGCGGATGACCTATGCGACGTCCCCACGACGGCCTTGAGGTCGTCGAGGTCGACCCCCGACGAGAACGCCCCGACCTGGCCGTCCCGGACGGGTGCGAGGCCAGCCCGCTCCCCGAACGCGGCGTCGAGGGAATCGAGTGGTAGTCACTTACTGGACGGTTCAGATACCTCGAGAGCCCTCGAGTACCATCCAGAACCCTCGAAGACCGATCGCGTATGCTGGTTCTCATCACCACTGGAGTGGAGCCGAAGGGCCAGATTCCGGGGGTTCTGGTACGAAGCGAGACCATCCGGGCCTGTGGCGCAGCTGGTAGCGCACCTGCATGGCATGCAGGGGGTCAGGGGTTCGAGTCCCCTCAGGTCCACCAGAATCCCGAGTGAAGCCGGAGTGCGCGCGCCATCTCGGTATGAGGGGTGAGAGCGCCACTACCCCAGGCTGGGTGGCACCTCGAGAATGAACTTGGCTCGTGCGAGCCCCGCGGTGAGGGTCGAGCGCACTTCGCCGGCGATGATCGGTTCGACAAGTCCCAGCATCCCGTGTGCCGCTCCCTCGATGGTGGCCGTCACCGAGCATCCGTCCGGGATCGCATCGAAAACGAGGAGCGATGCCATGGGCAGAATTCCAGCGGTACTGCGGATCGCCATGCGGGTGGGCGGGTCGAACTCCGTGATCCGCCAGTCGTAATCCACTTCGCGGCCCATGGCACGCATGCGGGTGTGGATGGTGCTGCCCACTGCGACCGGCCCCGCTGATGTGAGTCGCTCCGAGATCACCGCGGCGTCCCAACGGGGACGGTTGCGTCCATCGGCGAAGAACGCGAAGGCGTCCTCGGGGGATCGGGCGATGGAAACTCTTTCGGTGACGGCGAACACCGTTCCACCCTCTCGCACGGGGCGGCCGGTACGGGCCATCCTCGGGATATCGCTGGTGGATGTCGCTGATGCTGAGAGCGGCGCTCAGAGCGCCGCGATGTTCTTGGCGCTCTGGATCCGCGCGGTGTGCTCGGCGATAGCGCGCGCCACCGAGTCGAGGTGCTGCGTGAACTCTTCGATCTGGCGGTCGGTCAGATGTGACGTCGCTCCGCGCACCATGTCATCGAAGTCCGCGTGCATGCGTTGCATCGCCGCGTGGGCGCGCGGTGTGAGAGCCAGGACGACGCTGCGGCGATCGTCCGGATGCTCCGAGCGCTGCAGCAGGCCGGCCTCGACGAGATTGCGGGCGATCGGCGTGATCGCCGCCGTGGTGACATGCATGTGCGCCGCGAGCTGCTTCGGGGTGGCGCTGACGTGTTCGGCGATGTAGAACAGGGCGCGCAACGCCCCGGCCGATAGTCCTTCCTCCTCGGCGATTCGTTCGCGGTTGTGGTCGAGCGCGCGTGCGAAGCGCACTGCCGCCGCCGGGAATGCGGCCAGTCGATACGACCTGGCCTCCGCGACCGACTCCTCCTCATTGCTCATCCGATCATGGTAGCGACGGGGCCTCGTTGATCAGCTTTCTAATAAACTTTGTGAAACACCTACTTAGCCTCTTATCCGACCGACGTGCCCGAGGAGCACTGCCATCGAGGATCACACCACCCCCACGGAACATCCATCCGCTCGAAGCCCCGTCGCCGCTCGACCGGGGTCGAAGTCCGCAACGGGAGAGTCTGCGGCGTGGTCGAACGTCGCCCGTTTGATCCACATCTCGCGGCCCGTGCTGTGGATCAACACCATCGGCACCGGTGTCGTCGGCATGTGGCTGACAGGCCAGCTGTGGGACCCGCAGGCTCTTCCGATCCTCCTGTGGCTGACGCTGCCGTTCAATCTGCTGATCTACGGCGTCAACGACATCTTCGATCAGGACACCGATGCGCTGAACCCTCGGAAGGGTTCGATCGAGGGTGCGCGCATCGAGCCGGGGGAGGTGCGGCTGATCGCCTGTGCGGTCGCCGTGTCGAATCTCCCCTTCCTCGTCTACTTCGTCCTTGCTCTTCCGCCGCTCGCGGTCGCCCTGATCGTGCTCTACACGGGCGTGTTCGTGTTCTACTCCACACCGCCGGTGCGCTTCAAGGCACGCCCGTTCCTGGATTCCCTGAGCAACGCAGCCTACGGACTGCCTCTCTTGATCATGCCCGTCGCGCTCGGCGAACCGCCGGTGTGGCCCGCGGTGACCGGGCTGCTCGCCTGGAGCGTCGCCAAGCACGCCTTCGACGCGGTGCAGGACATCGAGGAAGATCGCGTGTCGGGGATCACGACGACGGCGGTCCGGCTCGGACCGCGCGGAACGGCCGTCTGGAGCGGGGCGTGGTGGCTCGCGTCCACGGCGCTCTTCGCCATCTTCAGTCTTCCCGTCGCCGCCGTGAACATCGCGATCGCCGGCATTCTGATCGTCCGGCTGATGCGGCGACCGACCCCCGCCACCGGGCGTCTTCTCTACCCTCTCTCCGTGGCGTTTCCGTACATCGCCGGTTCCTTCGCCAGCGGGCTTCTCCTCGCCGGCATCTTCCTCGGGACGTATCCGTGACGGGGCGGGCGGGCGGGACCCGTGGAGTGCCGTCGTGAGCCGGATCGTGGTCATCGGAGCGGGGCTGGGCGGGCTCGCGGCAGCCGCGCTGCTGGCTCGAGCGGGGCACCGGGTCACTCTGCTGGAGTCCGCACCGACGGTGGGCGGCAAGAGTCGGCGGATCGAGCTCGACGGCCAACGGATCGACACGGGCCCATCGCTCGTGACCTTCCCGGCCGTGTGGGACGAGCTGCGGCGCCGACTGGATGACGGACACCGTCCGATCGCGCCCGTCGGCGAGCTCGACCTGGTGCGACTGCCCGAGGTCGGCCGGTACTACTACGACGGCGAGATCGTCTCGCTCCCCGTGCCGCGGGACCACCCCTGGCATCCGGCGTGGCAGCGGTTCAGCGGTCTGCACGCACCCCTCGCCGACGACGTCACCGCGCTGCTGCTCGCCGATCCCCTCGACCGGGACTCGCTGCCCGCTCTGCGTCGCCTTGTCGCCGTCTACGGCACCCGGCTGACGACTCGCGCCTACCTCGACAGCCTCGAGTGGCTGCCGGACGGCCTGCGCGAGGTCATCGCCATCCACACGCTCAACGCCGGCGTCTCACCCGCGCGCACTCCGGCGCTCTACGCGAGCATGCCGGCGATCATGGCCGAGACCGGTGTCTGGGTGCCCCGCGGGGGCGTCTACGAGATCGCGCTCGCCCTGCAGCGACTGGCGGATGCCGCGGGCGTCGAGCTGCGTGCCGGGGAGGCCGTGACACGCCTCGAGCGCGGACGGGTCACGACCACCCTCGCCGCGTACCCCGCCGACCTCGTCGTCAGCGCGCTGGACGCCGACCGCCTGAACCAGCTGCTGCGCCCATCCGGTTCACAGACCTCCCGCACACTCTCCTGCTCCGCCATAGCGATCTACGGCGTGCTGCGAGAGCCGTTGCCCTCGAGCATCGCCGCGCACAGTGTGATCCTCCCGACCAAGCCGGCGGCGCTGCATCGCAGCCTCGCCGCGGGCGACGAGCCCGCAGACACGATGGCGTTCGTCAACCACTACCGCGCCGGTGAGGTCTATCCGAATGACCGGAGCACGCTCGGCATCCTGCTGACCGCCCCGGCGAACGGAGAGCATTACACGCTGGAGCACCCCTTCGTACGCCGCGAGGTCGAGCGCATCTCCACAACGATGGGCCTGAACGCTCCACTGACCGGTGACATGGTGCAGAACGTGGTGCTCGACCCGGCCTACTACGGCTCCTTCGGCGAACCGCATGGCGCCCTCTACGGCGCAGCCCGGCCGCTGTGGATGAGCGGGCCGCTGCATCGACCGGCGTACCGTGACGTGCGGACGCCGTGGCTCTGGCGGGTGGGGGCGTCCGTGCATCCGGGCGGGGGAATACCCGCGGTGCTCGGGGGAGCGATGATCGCCGTGTCGAAACTGCTCGCGAAGAATCCGGCCTGACTCACGACCGCATTCCGGCGCCTTCGAGCCTGACGTCGGCAACGCTGTCGTCCACCTTCACTTCACCTGCGACACCTCGGTGCGCGCATCGAGCGCCTTCTGGGCCGCGTGCTTGGTCGCCTCGGCGGCCTCCGCCGCGCGAGCGGCCGTCCGGCGTTCGTCCTCGAGCCGGTGCTCGTCGGACTGCGCCTCTTCCAGCTGCTTGAGCACTCGCGCGAGCTCCCGCTCGAGACCGTCCCTGGTCTCGCCCAGGGAATCCAGCCGCTCGCGTGTGCTGCGAAGCTGCGCATCCAGGCGCGTCACTTCGCGTGCGGTCTGGGTAAACGCCTGCTCCGCGTCGCGCAGCGCCTTCTCGGCGGTGCGACGCGCGCGGCGCTCCGCGAGATCGTCGCGGGACTCCTTCGGCCGCTCGACCAGGTGGGCGTCGCCGCCGGCCACGGCTCCTTCCAGATCGACCGCATCGAAGCCCACGGTGCGCAGCGCCCGCACGAGTCGGCCGGAGAGCAGGGCGGCCGCGGCCGCTTCATCCGTCATCGCCGCCTGCAGCGTCTGGGCAACCTCGTCGAGCGCCGCAGACGACACCGCCACGCCCTTCTGATGCGCGATCGCCGCACCTTCTCGCGCGAGCGCGGCGGTCAGCCGCCGGCGCGCCGTGGTCAGCTCCGACATGGCCGGCGCATCCAGTTCGTTCTGCGCATCCCGCATCTCGACGGCGAGCGCGAGCGCCCGCTCGATGTCGTCCTCGCGGTGCCGGACGAGCTGGCCAACCACCCAGGCCGGCACGGACGCGCGCTTCAGCGTGCTGATCGAGCGCGCGAGCGCGGGGTCGTCGGGTTTCACCTCGGCGACGCGCGCCGTGCGGGCGGCCGTGAATTCCCCCGGCGGCACCGCGTAGAGTTCACGAGCGATGTCTTCGAGACTCCCCATGAACCGATCTTGCCGGAGGGATGACCCGATGCCCAGCCCCCGGCGCCGACGGCTCGCCGCCGGTCTCTGCGCGGCAGCCGTCGTCTGCGGGGGCCTGTTCGTCCACCTTGCGCTGCCCGACGGCTTCGCCACGGATGCGACGGGAGACATCCTCTACGCGGTCTTCATCTACCTGCTCCTCGTGGTCGTCGCTCCCCGCCGGCCCGCGTCGATCGTCGCCGCGATCGCGTTCACATGGTGCACGGCCGTGGAGCTCTTTCAGCTCAGTGGACTTCCGGAGGCCTGGGGAGCGGCGTTCGCACCCGTCATGCTGGTGCTCGGCACCGTCTTTTCGCCCACCGACCTGCTGATGTACGCCATCGGCATTCTCATCGCCCTTGCGCTGGATGCAGCGGTCGCGGCCCTTGCGCGATCACGCCGCGAGCATGAGGCTGTAACGATCGTCGCGCCCGTCGACGCCGAGGAGCCGCCATGACCGCCGTGACCCCTTTCCTGTGGTTCGACAACACCGCGGAGGAGGCGATCACCTTCTACACCCGGCTGATCCCGAATTCGGAGATCGTCTCGATCGCGCACTACGCGGAGGAGCTGCCCGGCTTCGCCGGCAAGGTGATGCACGCGCACTTCCGTCTTGCGGGGCGCGACTACTACGCGTTCGACGCCGGTCCGCAGTTCCCCTTCACCGAGGCCGTGTCGCTGTTCGTCTCGTGCGCCGATCAGCAGGAGGTCGACCGGTACTGGGACGCCCTCACCGCGGACGGCGGCGAGGAGCAGCCGTGCGCGTGGCTCAAGGACCGCTGGGGTCTCTCGTGGCAGATCGTGCCCGATCGGCTGGTCGAGCTGATCCGCGACCCCGACCCGGACCGCTCCCACCGTGCCGTGCAGGCGATGCTGGGCATGAAGAAGATCGACATCGCCGCCCTCGAGGCCGCGGCGGCCGGGGTGTAGCCTTCGTGCCGGCGCGCGCTCGACGCGGGTTCCTGGCGCTCGCGGCGGCATCCGCCGTGGCCCTCTCGGCCTGCACGTCGGGCTCTCCGGGCGACGCGGTGCCGCCGTCGGCCTCGCCTTCATCGTCTGCTTCCCTGAGCGCCGTACCAGCCGACAGCCCGCGCCCGGAGCCGAGCATCGTGCGGGGCTGGTGGCATCCGACCGGGTCGCTCGAGACGCTTGCATCCGGGCTCGCCGTCCCGTGGTCGGTCGCCCCGCTGCCGGGGGGCGGGTCGCTGATCAGTCAGCGCGACGACGGACGGGTGCTCGAACTGACCGCTCAGGGGGCGCTGCGGGAGGCGGGGATCGTGCCGGACGTCGTTGCCGGCGGCGAAGCCGGGCTGCACGGCCTGGCCGTGTGGGAGGAGGGCGGCGACACGTGGCTCTACGCGTATCACGGCGCCGCGGCGGACAATCGCGTCGTACGGATGCGGATGTCGGGAGCCGACGGTGCCCACACCCTCGGTGCGCCGGAGGTCGTCTTCGAGGGAATCGCGCGCGCACGGAACCACAATGGCGGCCGCATCGCCTTCGGACCGGACGGCATGCTGTACGTGGCGACCGGGGATGCCGGCATACCGGATGCCGCTCAGGACCCCGACGCGCCGAACGGAAAGATCCTGCGGCTGACGCCCGAGGGGGAGGCGGCGCCGGGGAACCCGTTCGACTCAGCGGTGTGGTCGCTCGGTCACCGCAACGTGCAGGGGCTGGCGTGGACGAGCGATGGAACGATGTGGGCGAGCGAGTTCGGCCAGAACACGTGGGACGAACTGAACGTCATCGTGCCCGGTGGCAACTACGGGTGGCCCGTGGAAGAGGGCATCGCCGACCGCGACCGGTTCGTCGATCCCGTCCGGCAGTGGTCGACCGATGAGGCCAGCCCGAGCGGCATCGCGGCGGTGGGAGACACCGTCTTCGTCACGGGCCTTCGCGGGGAGCGTCTGTGGATCATCGACACGCAGGACGGCGCGGCCGTCGCCGATCCGGAGGCCATTCTGACGGGCGCCCAGGGTCGGCTCCGGGACGCGGTCGCCGCGCCGGACGGGTCGCTCTGGGTGCTGACGAACAACACCGATGGACGCGGGAGTCCGCGGCCCGAAGACGATCTGCTGCTGCGACTCGCCCTGACACCGGCATCCTGACCGCTCCTGCCGTTACGGTAAGGACTGTGAGCTCTGCACCGCGGTGTCCGCACTGTCGCCACTTCGTCTACCTCGACATGCTGACGTGTCCCAACTGCGAGGCCGAACTGGCGTACCACTTTGTGACCCGCCAGTTCGTGGGCGTGCGAGCGGGGCGCGCGATGATCGACGACGCCAACTGGTACACCTGCTCGAACCGCGCGTGGGAGTGCAACTGGCTCGTCCGCGAGGACGCTCCGGCCGGCAGGTGCTTCTCGTGCCGCCTCACGCGCACCTCGCCTCCCGCCAACGACACGATCGCCCTCGAGAAGCTGGCCAAGACCGAGAGATCCAAGCGTCGGCTGATCATCCAGCTGGTCGATCTCGGCCTCCCCATCCGTCCCTGGTACTTCGCGCCGGGCGGACTCGGCTTCGATCTCCTCTCGAGCCTCTCGTCCGGCAAGCGGGTGATGATCGGACACGCGAACGGGATCGTGACGATCGACCTGGCAGAGACCCTCGATGATCGCCGCGAGGCGCTGCGGGTCAAACTGGGAGAGCCCTATCGCACGATGCTCGGCCACCTTCGCCACGAGGTCGGCCACTACTACCAGAACGTGCTCGTGACCGACGACGCGACGTGGGCTCGTTGCCGGGAGATCTTCGGCGACGAGCGTGCGAGTTACAAGGACGCCCTGAAACGGCACTACTCCCAGGGCGCACCCGAGGGGTGGCACACGTCGTTCATCTCCGAGTACGCCACGATGCACCCCTGGGAGGACTTCGCCGAGACGTTCGCCCATTACTTGCACATCACCGGGACGCTCTCGACGGCGGCGGCCATAGGCATCCGTCTCGACGCGGCCGTGACCAACCTGCGGGACACGGATGTCGTGCCGCTCCTCTCCTACGGCGATCAGCCGATCCAGCAGCTGCTCGGCGACTGGGACTGGATGTCTCGGGCGTTCAACCGGATCAACCGTTCGATGGGATTCGGCGACCTGTATCCGTTCGAGATCTCCACGCCGGCCAAGCACAAGCTCGCGTTCATGCACGACCTGGTCACGCACGCGCCGCTCACGATCGACGAGCAGGTCGCGATCGCCCTCGTGGCGGAGGAAGAGCGCGCATGACGTCGTACTCACGCGGCCAGCGCGTGATCGGTCCGGCCACCCACTACGTCGAGAACCAGCCGCCGTTCCGCGTGGACGTCAATGAATTCACGCTCAACACCCCGCTCGTGGCCGCCGTCGACGCCTTCGGGGCAGGGTGGGCGACGGAGTCGCTGACCGAAGCGGGCGCGCACGTCGGCACGCTCGACTTCCAGCGCGATGCGCGCCTCGCCAACGTGCACACCCCTGTCGCCTATCCGCACGACCGCTGGGGCTTCCGCCTCGATGAGGTCGAGTACGACCCGTCGTACCACCGTGTGCTGGGCGCGGCGATCGCGCGCGGCGCGCACACGTCGGCGTGGGCGGAGCCGCGCGAAGGGGCCCACGCGGTTCGGGCGGCGATGTTCATGCTCTTCGCGCAGGTGGAGCCGGGTTCCGCGTGCCCGGTCTCGATGACGCACGCCGCGGTGGCCTCGCTGAGGGACACCCCGTGGATTGCGGATGCCTGGCTGCCGCGGATGTATTCGCGCGAGTACGAGCCCCGGCTTCTGGCGAACGAGGAGAAGGGCAGCGCGCTGATCGGCATGGCCATGACCGAGAAGCAGGGCGGGTCGGACGTGCGGGCGGGGACGACCCAGGGCGAGCACATGGGCGGCAACAGCTATCAGGTCACCGGGCACAAGTGGTTCTGCTCCGCCCCGATGTCCGACGGCTTCCTCGTGCTGGCGCACACACGGCGCGGCCCGGTCGACGAGGGGCTGACGTGCCTGTTCGTGCCCCGGATGCTGACCCGCGGCATGCGCAACGTCTTCCGCATCCAGCGGCTGAAGGACAAGCTCGGCAACCGCTCGAACGCGTCGGCAGAGATCGAGTTCGACGGAACCGTCGGAGTGCTCGTCGGCGAGCCCGGGCGCGGCGTGCGGGCGATCATCGACATGGTGCAGCGCACCCGCTTGGACTGCGTGCTCGGCACGGCGGCCGGCATGCGGCAGTCGGTGGCCGAGGCGGTGTGGCATGCCCGGGGCCGCTCGGCCTTCGGCGCGCTGCTCGTCGATCAGCCGGGGATGACCGCGGTGCTCGCCGATCTCGCGCTCGAGGCCGAAGCCGCGATGCTCACCGGCATGCGCCTGGCGCACGCGTTCGAGGCCGAGGCGTCCGACCGCGACGTCGCCTTCCGGCGCCTCGCGACCCCCGTGTCGAAGTACTGGGTCTGCAAACGGGGGCCGCAGCACGCGTACGAGGCGCTCGAGTGCCTCGGCGGCAACGGCTACACGGAGTCGTTCCCGCTGGCGCAGCGCTACCGGGAACAGCCCGTCATGGCCATCTGGGAGGGGTCGGGGAACGTCATAGCACTCGATGTGCTGCGAGCGATGACGCGCGAGCCCGACAGCGTCGAGGCCTTCGCCGACGAACTGGGGGAGACGCGCGGCGCCTCGCCGCTGCTGGACGCCCATGTCGAGCGTGCGCTTGCCCTGACCCGCTCGCTGGCCGGCGCGGAGCCGGTCGCAGCGCAGTCGCAGGCACGGCGCCTCACCGAGGGGCTGGCGCTGGCGCTGCAGTCATCGCTCATGCTCCGCCACGCGCCATCGGTGGACGCCGAGGCGTTCCTCGCGGCGCGGCTCGGCCCCGATCGTGGGGCGCAGTACGGCGTGCTGCCCGGGGGGACGGATGCCGCCGCCATCGTGGCGCGGCACTGAGCCACGGCGGCTCGACCCCCGCTCAGGGAGCCGGACGTAGGCTGGGCGCATGCTCGCGCGCCCGCGGTTCCGCGCCGCGATCCTCCGGCTCGGCGGCCTGGCGATCGGGGTCGGACTGCTGGCGGCCGCCATCACACCCGCGGCAGCCGGAACCTCTCCCGCGCCGACGGACGATCCGGAGCCGGAGCACTCCGGTGTACGGGTCGAGGCGGCATCCGCCGGGGAAACTGCGGGCGCGGCATCCGCGCGCGTCGCGCAGATGTCGACTCGCGAACGCGCCGCGAGCGTCGTCATGGGGCACGTCCCGACGACGGATGCCGGCGCCCTCCGCGCGTACATGCAGACGGCCGGAATCGGCGGGTTCATCCTGATGGGCGCCAACATCCCGGGCTCGGAGGCGGAACTGCGCGGCGTCACGACGGCGCTCACGATCGACCCCGCACTGCCCCCGCTCATCGCCATCGACCAGGAGGGCGGCGATGTCAGCCGGCTGCCGTGGGACGAGTTCCCGTCCTCGCTCGAACTCAAGAGCGCTCCGCCCGAGACGGCGGCCGCGGCCTTCGCCGGGCGCGGCGCGCTCGTGGACAGGGCAGGCATCGGGATGAACTTCGGGGTCGTCGCCGACTTCACCGACGACCCGGGTTCATTCATCTACCGCCGGTCCCTCGGCACGAATGCGGCGGATTCATCGGCTCGCGTCGGCGCCGCCGTGACCGGCGAAGCGCCGTTCGCGGCATCCACCCTCAAGCACTTCCCCGGGCACGGCGCGGCCCCCGGCGACTCGCACGCAGGAATCCCGTCGACCGGCATGCCGCTGGAGCAGTGGCAGGCGTCCGAGGCGCTGCCCTTCGCGGCCGGCATCGACGCCGGTGCACCGGCGCTGATGTTCGGGCATCTCGCGTACACGGCCGTGGATGCCGCGCCGGCGACGCTCTCGCCGGAGTGGCACCGGATCGCGCGTGAAGATCTCGGGTTCACCGGGCTGGCGGTGACCGACGACCTGGGGATGCTGCAGTCCTCCGGCATCCCGGCGTATCAGGACCCGGTCGCGAATGCGGTGACCGCGATCGCCGCCGGAAACGACATGGTGCTGGCCGTGGTGCTCTCGACTCCCGACACGGCACCGCGCATGGTCGAGGGCATCGTCGCCGCGATCGAGAACGGCGCGCTGCCCGCGCAGCGGCTGCAGGAGGCCGCCACACGCGTGACCGAGCTCCGGCTGAACGTCGGGGCGGAGAGCGGCCGATTCGTTCCGTGCCCGGCGTGCGCGCCGGCTCAGTGAGCGGTCGGCCGCCAGGCCGTCAGGATTCGCGATCGCAGCGCGTTGGAGCGCTCCGCGAAGGCGCGCTGGCGGCGCACGTACTCCGCCTTGCCCTCGGCCGTCTCGATCCGCACCGGCTCGCCGCCCCACGGCGTCATGTCATAGGGCGAGGCCTGCATGTCGAGCAGTCGGATGTCACGGGCGAGCTCGAACGCGTCGAGCAGGACCTCGCCCGACACCAGGGGGCCGAGCTTGACCGCCCACTTGTAGACGTCCATGCCGGCGTGCAGGCAGCCGGGCTGCTCCATCGCCGGCTGCGCCTCCCGCGACGGCCGGTCGCGGTTGCGCGGCACCGCTTCTGGGGTGAAGAAGCGGAAGGCGTCGAAGTGCGTGCAGCGCAGCTCATGCCCCTCGACGACCGCGTCGGTCGCGTCCTGGCCGAGTCGAAGCGGCACAGGATGCCGGTGCTCGCCCTGCCGGTAGACCATGGCCCATTCGTGCAGTCCGAAGCAGCCGTACGCGCCAGGGCGCGCGGCCGTCTGCCGGAGGATGCGTTCGATCAGCGCCAGCGAAGCACCCTTCTCGCGCTCGAACGACGCGGAGTCCACGATCACGCTGCCGGCAGCGGTTCCCGGCGCGTACCAGCGCCACTGCGCGCGCGGCTCGGCGGACGCGTCCTCGAGCTGCACGTGGGCACCGGGATGCCACCGCCGCAGCATCGCGGGCTTGTAGGAGTAGTACGTGAACAGGAAGTCCCAGATCGGGTGCTTCTCGCCCCGCGATGAGCGTGCCCGATGGTCCGCGGTGAGGGCGTCGGCCCGGTGGCGGTGCGCGGTTTCGCGGGCACGCCACTCGGCGCCCGGAAGGGACACGGTCTCTGGAAGGGACACGGTCTCTGGAAGGGACACGGTCTCCGGAAGGGACACGACGTTCGCGGGGGAGAGGACGGACGAGCTCACCTCTCGAGGATAGGCGTCAGGAACACGGTGCTCCGGACGTGGTGCCACGGTGCTCCGGACGTGATGCCACGGTGCTCCGGACGTGATGCGAGGGGCGCGGATCATGTTGAGTCACGCGCCGGCTTGCACCAAGGGCTCTCAAAGGCGGTCGACCGGCACCGCAAATCGCTTCCGCACCCGTGGTTGCTTCGCGCCGTCTCAGACGCGAAGACGATGGGATCTGTATCAGCCGGCGAGGAGGTTCCTCGCCGGACCTGCGAAGCGGACGGCTGGGAGGTACGGGCTCAGTCAGACGAGCCAGACCGGCTCAACGGACTGTACCGGCTCAACCGACTCGACCGGCTCGATGAGCTCCGGACCGTTGTTGCGCACGTTGCCGACGGCGTTGGACACGACGCGATCGTCCAGGGTCTCCGCCACCTCGGGCGCGGCGTCGATGACGGCGTCCAGCACGTCGCCCACGTTCTCGGTCGTCGGATCCAGCCACGCCTCAGCGCGGGCCTCGTCCACGAAGACCGGCATGCGGTCATGGATGGAGCCGAGCCGGCCGGTCGCGCTCCGGGTGAGGATTGCGAAGCTGAGCAGCCAGCGCGCCGGGTCGTCTTCTGCGAGCTGCGGGTTCCTCCACCACTCGTACAGCCCTGCCATGAGCAACGTCGGCCCGTCCGCGGGGTGGATGAAGTGAGGGGTCTTGGTGCCACCCTCGGTCTGCCACTCGTAGTAACCGGATGCCGGCACCACGGCGCGTCGCTTCTCCAGCGCGTCCCTGAACAGGCTCTTGGTCTCGAGCTCCTCGGCCCGGGCGTTGAACGCCTTGACACCGACCGACGGGTCCTCGGCCAACGCCGGGACGAGACCCCACCGCGCCGCCTCGAGCCGCCGGGTCGGCGGATCCGTCTTCACGGAGTCGAGCGCGATGGTCACCCGATCAGTGGGGCAGACGTTGTAGCTCTCCGGGGGCAGGTCCTCGCCGATGGTGTCGACATCCAAGAAGGTGACCAGATCGGATGCCGCTCTCGCGACGACGAAGCGTCCACACATGCGGCCCAGCCTACGTGGCGACGCCGACACGCGACCGTGCGGACGACCTGCCCGCCGCTATGCGAACAGCTGCGCCTCGAGCCTCTCGTGGCTCGCCGCCATCAGCACCCACCCGCGGTCCGGCATGAACGCGATGTCATACGTCCCGTCCAGCGGTTCCGACCCGTCGGCGCCACCGCCCGTAAGCGAGACAGCATCCACCCGCCACTCATACGCCTCGAGAAGCATCAGCGCTCGCCCCCGCGGAGCGCGCCCGGACTCCCGCCACCACGGACGTCGCCCCACCCACGGCTCGGGAATGCTCGTGACCCCGTGGGTCACGCCGCGCCACTCGAACCGCAGGGGCGCGCCCGCGGCATCCGCCACCACATCGATCGTCTCCTCGACCTGCATCCCGCTGACCCCCGATATCGAAGATGAATTCGAGGAAAGCGTATGGCGGGACGCCGACATCGAGGCGCCCCACCGCGCGGCGCGGCCGACGGACCTAGTTCGCGAGCCCGACCTCTTCGAGCCGCTCCAGCAGGCCCGCTCCGTCGGATGCAGTCACCCACGTCACGTCGGTCTCGAGGTGATCGTCGGCGACGTTGCGGCCACCCGCCAGCACGGCCTCGGTGGGGGAGAGGCGGCGGATCGCGACGCCGACCACGGAATCGGGGAACTCCTTCGCGAACTGGGTGTAGATCTGCTCGTCCTTCTGCCCGTCGTCGCCGATGAGCAGCCACCGCACCCGGGGGAACTCCTGGGCGAGACGCCGGAGGTTGCTCAGCTTGTGCTCCATGCCGCTGCGGAACCACCGGTCGTGCGTCGGGCCCCAGTCCGTGAGAAGGATCGAGCCGGGCGGGAACAGGTGCCGGGAGAGGAATCTCGTGAGCGTCGGGGCGATGTTCCAGGCCCCGGTGGAGAGGTAGACCATCGGCGCACCGTCGTGCGTTCGCACCAGCCGTTCGAGCAGCACCGCCATCCCCGGCACGGGAAGCCGCGCGTGCTCGTCCACCACGAACGAGTTCCAGGCGGCGATGAAGGGCCTGGGCAGCGCCGTGACCATCACCGTGTCATCCACGTCGGAGATGACTCCGAATGTGACGTCGGGGCCGACGACGAACACGCGCGCCTCGACGGGCTCGCCGCCCTCGACCGAGAGCGTCAGTGTCTGCCATCCCGGCTCGAGATGCGCCTCGATGCGGGTGTCGAGCACGCCACCGCGGTCGGCGACGATCTCGAACCGCTGACCGCCGACGCTGATCGAGACCTGCGCGAATGCGACCGGGATCCCGATGAAGCTGCGCCAGCCCCGCACGCTCGCGTACTCACCCGTCTCGGTCTTCTTGGGCGGCCGCACGATCAGGGCACGACCGACGACGCGCACCCAGCCAGGGCCGCCGTAGCCGGGGAACGGGGCGATGGTCGCGGTCATGCCTCGTCGGCGCGCTCGGCGCTCCCGCCATGCGTGATAGCGGTGCTCGAGCCGGGCGAACCAGTGGATCTTGGGAGACATTCCCCCTAGTCTTCCACGCCGTTTCCCGGGGTCGTGGCGCTTGATTCGTCGACGTCATCGTGCATATGGCGGCGCTCCAGCCGCTCGATGAGCTTCTTGCCGAGGAACGCGACGGCGAGGAAGAGCACGATCATCCCGACGAAGAGATACCCGGCGAAGTGCACCGTATCGGCGAGCTCCCTGTACGTGCCGGCCGCGAGGGCCGACACGGAGATGTAGATGGTCGCCCACAGCACGCACGCCGGAGCGGTCCAGGCGAGGAACCGCCGGTACGGGAACCCGCTCATGCCCACCGTGAGCGGGACGAGGGAATGCAGCACGGGCAGGAACCGGGAGATGAAGATCGCGGGGCCGCCCCGGCGGCGCAGATAGCGCTCGGATCGTTCCCAGTTCTCCTGCCCGATCCTGCGGCCCACCCACGAGTGGTGGATCTTCGGCCCCAGCCATCGTCCGAGCCAGAAGCCGATGCTCTCGCCGATCAGCGCGCCGATCACGACGGCGACTCCGAGAAGCACCGCCTCGAGGGGAGAGGAGACCGCGGTGGCTGCCACGATCACGACGGTGTCACCCGGCACGACGAGCCCGATCAGCACACTCGTCTCGAGGAGGATCGCGAGCCCCGCGAGCAGAGTCCGCACCACGGGGTCGACGCTCTGCACGACATCGAGCAGCCACGTGAGGAACTCGTTCACACAACGAGCCTACGGCGAGGTGCTCCCCATAGCCTGGGGAGCATGTCCGCAGATCTCGCCGCCCTCGCCCTGGACGGCTGGACCGACCCCGAGCGCCTCTTCGCGGCACACGAGGCGACGCTCGACGGGGCGTTCTGGCTGGATGCCGGCCGAGAGGCCGACACGGGCTGGAGCTACCTCGGCCGCGGCGAGCGGGAGACGGATGCCGGGGCGGTGCGCTCGGTGCGGTGCGACACCACGCCGGCGGGCGAGTGGCCCGCCGGTCCCTTCCACGGCGGCTGGGTCGGGTGGCTGGGATACGAGCGTGGGGCCGCCATCGCCGGGGCGCCGATCGCCGAGCCCGACGAGGGCATCCCGGAGGAGGTCTGGCTCCGCGCCGAGCGATTCGCCGCCTTCGACCACGCGCGACGGGAGATCTGGGCCGTCGCGCCGGGCGTCGAGGCGGAGGAGTGGGCGGCCGAACTCGCCGCGCGGGTCGCCGCCGCGACCGACCCGGTGCCCGACACGACGCTTCCCGCCGCGGCATCCGCAACCGTCGCCGGCCGTCACGATCCCGAGACCTACGCCACTCTCATCGAGCGCTGCCGTGACGCCATCCGCGAGGGGGACGCGTATCAGCTGTGCCTCACGACGCGGTTCGAGCTGACGGCATCCGCGGATCACCCGCTCGATCCGGCGGCCGCCTACCGGCGCCTGCGCGCATCGAGCCCCGCCCACCACGGCGGCTACATCCGGGGCGGCGACGTCGCCCTCCTGAGCGCCAGTCCGGAGCAGTTCCTCACCGTCGCCGGGGGAGTCGTGCGCACCCGGCCGATCAAGGGGACGCGTCCGCGGGGGGCGGATGCCGCGGCCGACGCCGCCCTTGCGGCGGAGCTGCGCGCCGACCGGAAGGAGCGCGCCGAGAACGTGATGATCGTCGACCTGATGCGCAACGACCTGTCGCGGGTGAGCGACCCCGGTTCGATCCGGGTCGAGGGGCTGCTGGAGGTCGAATCGTATGCGGCGGTGCATCAGCTGGTCAGCACCGTGTCCGGCCGCCTCCGGCCCGGCTCGACCGTCGACGACCTCCTCGTCGCCTGCTTCCCCGCCGGCAGCATGACGGGGGCCCCCAAGCTGTCGGCCATGACGATCCTGCACCGCCTCGAGGGCGGGCCTCGTGGCATCTTCGCCGGATGCTTCGGGTACGTCGGCCGCGATGGGTCCGCCGATCTGGCGATGATCATCCGGAGCATCGTGACGCACCCCGGCGGTGCATACGTCGGAGCCGGCGGAGGCATCACGTGGCTCTCGGATGCCGCGGCGGAGGTCGCGGAGGTCGGGATCAAGGCGCGCGCGCCCCTCGCCGCGCTGGGAGCGCCGCTTCCACCGGGCTGGTGAGCGCCGACGGGCGCGAACCGCGGCCCGCCGGGGGCAGGTCCTGTCCGGGGTAATCTGGAAAGAGCGCCTTCGCGCACCCCCGACATACGCACGATTGGTCCCACTCCGTGTCATACAGCCCTGCCTCCGAGTCCGCCCCGCCCCAGGAAGGCGGCGGATACGACGCGCGCGCGATCCAGGAGAAGTGGCAGGCGCGCTGGGCCGAGGCCGACCCGTTCCGTGCGGGCGGGTCCGAAGACGCCCGTCCGCGCAAGTACGTGCTCGGCATGTTCCCCTACCCGTCGGGCGACCTGCACATGGGTCACGCCGAGAGCTACGCCTACGTCGACGTCGTGGCGCGCTTCTGGCGCCACCGCGGCTACAACGTCCTGAATCCGATCGGGTGGGACTCGTTCGGCCTGCCGGCCGAGAACGCCGCGATCCAGCGCGGTGCCGATCCCCGCGAGTGGACGTACGCCAACATCGCGCAGCACAAGAAGAGCTTCCGCGAGTACGGCTCGTCATACGACTGGTCGCGCATCCTGCACACGAGCGACCCGGAGTACTACCGCTGGAACCAGTGGCTGTTTCTGAGGCTCTACGAGCGCGGCCTGGCGTACCGCAAGGACAGCCCGGTGAATTGGTGCCCGAACGACCAGACGGTCCTCGCGAACGAGCAGGTCGTCGACGGGCACTGCGAGCGCTGCGGCGCCGAGGTGATCAAGAAGAAGCTGACGCAGTGGTACTTCAAGATCACCGACTACGCCGACCGTCTGCTGGATGACCTGAACCAGCTGGAGGGCTTCTGGCCGCAGAAGGTCATCCAGATGCAGCGCAACTGGATCGGCCGGTCCATCGGCGCGGACATCCACTTCGAGATCGAGGGCCACCCCGAGAAGGTCACCGTCTTCTCCACACGTCCCGACACTCTCTACGGGGCCACGTTCTTCGTCGTCGCGCCCGACTCGGACCTGGCCGCGGAACTCGTCGCCGGCGCATCCCCAGAGGTGCGGATGCGCTTCCAGGATTACCTGAGCCGCGTTCAGAAGACCACCGACATCGACCGCCAGAGCACGGATCGCCCGAAGACCGGCGTCTTCCTCGAGCGCTACGCCGTCAACCCGGTGAACGGTGTCCGCCTGCCGATCTGGGCGGCCGACTACGTGCTGGCCGACTACGGCCACGGCGCGGTGATGGCGGTGCCGGCGCACGACCAGCGCGACCTCGACTTCGCGCGCGCCTTCGACCTGCCGGTGACCGTCGTCGTGGACACGACGGCGCCCGTGACCGGCGCGATCCCGGTGATCGAGGTCGACGAGCACGGCGTGCCGATCGATCCGGATGGTGGCGCGTTCGAGTCGATCGACCCGGCGCGCACCGGCATAGCGCTGACCGGCGACGGCCGCATGATCAACTCCGGTCCGCTCGATGGCCTGTCCAAGCGCAACGCGATCGCGAGGGTGATCGAACAGCTCACGGCCGCCGGCACCGGCCGGGCCGCCAAGACCTTCCGCCTGCGGGACTGGCTGATCTCGCGTCAGCGCTTCTGGGGCACGCCGATCCCCATGATCCACACGGAGGATGGGCGCATCCTGCCCGTGCCCGAAGACCAGCTGCCGGTGACGCTGCCCGACGCGGAGGGTCTCGACCTCAAGCCCAAGGGAACCTCGCCTCTGGGAGCGGCCGCGGAGTGGATGAACGTCACCGATCCCGAGACCGGCGCGCCGGCACGCCGAGACCCGGACACGATGGACACGTTCGTCGACAGCTCGTGGTACTTCCTGCGTTTCCTGGGCGCCGGCGATACGACGCAGGCGTTCTCCTCCCGTGAGGCCGACCGGTGGGCTCCCGTCGACTCGTACATCGGTGGGGTCGAGCACGCGATCCTGCACCTGCTCTACGCCCGGTTCATCACCAAGGTGCTCTACGACATGGGGCTCATCGACTTCACCGAGCCCTTCTCGACGCTGATCAACCAGGGCATGGTGCTGCTCGGCGGGTCGAAGATGTCCAAGAGCAAGGGCAACCTCGTCGAGTTCGCCTCGAGCATGGTCAACCCGGGTGCCGACACGGTGCGCGTCGCGATCGCCTTCGCAGGCCCCGTCGAGGACGACATCAACTGGGAGGATGTCTCCACCACGGGCGCCCACAAGTTCCTCGCGCGCGCGTGGCGGGTGGCGAAGGACGTCTCGAGCGATCCCTCGGTCAAGTGGGCGGACGGCGATCCCGCGCTCCGGCGGGTGACGCACCGCCTGCTCGCCGACGCCCCCGGGCTCATCGAGCAGACCAAGTTCAACGTCGTCGTCGCCCGGCTCATGGAACTCATCAACGCGACCCGTAAAGCCATCGACAGCGGCCCCGGGCCCGCGGATCCCGCCGTGCGCGAGGCCGCCGAGGTCACCGCGATGATCCTCGATCTCTTCGCGCCGCACATGGCCGAGGAGATGTGGGAGATGCTCGGCTACCCGCCGTTCGTCGGTCTCGTCCCCTGGCGCCAGCCCGATCCCACCCTCCTGGTGGAGGAGACCGTGACGGCCGTCGTGCAGGTGGACGGCAAGGTCCGCGCGACGCTCGAGGTGTCGGCGCGCGTGGACGGCGCGAAACTCGAGGCGCTCGCCCGCGCGGACGAACGCGTCCTCCGCTCGGTGGGCGATCGGGAGATCGTGCGCGCCGTGGTGCGGCCCCCCAAAGTCGTCAGCTTCACGACGAAGCCGGCGTAGCCTCCTCCCCAGCCCTGCGGCGACCGACCGAGTCCACGGACGCGTCGATCGGCGCCGGGGGAGACGCGCCGCGTTCGTAGCGTGGACGGGTGACGTCGGTCGAGGGATACGCGCGGCCCGCGACCCGCTGGCGCCTCGGCATCGGTGCCGCCGTGGTGGTCGTTCTGCTCGCCCTCGCCGTCACCGTAGGGATCGGGATCATGAGGGGGAGCGCCGCTCCGACCGAATCGGTGGTCCTCGACGAGGATCGGGGCGCCGACGAGGCGGCAGAGCTGTACGTCCACGTCTTCGGAGCGGTTTCGGACCCCGGGCTCTATGTGCTCCGGGAAGGCGCACGGGTCGTGGACGCCGTCGCGGCGGCCGGAGGGATGCTCGAGGGCGCCGACGAAGCGGCCGTCAACCTGGCGCGGCAGGTCGGGGATGGGGAGCAGCTGTACGTGCCGACGGAGGGCGAGAGCGCGGCCCTCGGTTCCGCCGTGTCGGGCGCGGGACCGGATGCCGGTGACGGCCGGATCAACCTCAACACGGCGACGGAGGCCGAGCTCGACACCCTGCCGCGCATCGGGCCGGCGATGGCCCGGCGCATCCTCGAGTGGCGCGACGCCAACGGCCGGTTCACGAGCCTTGAAGATCTGCTGGCCGTGCCTGGCATCGGCGACAAGATGCTCGAAAGCCTCCGAACGCTCGTGACGCTGTGACGACGTACACCGCGATGAGGACGAGCGGCCGCGACACGAGGCTCGTGCCCATCGCGGTGGCGACCTGGGCGACCTCCCTGACGGCGATCTTCGCCCCGCAGGCAGCCGGATGGCTCGCGGCCTCCCTGTGGGCCGGCGCAATCGGCGGCCTGGCGTGGGCGGCGCACGGCGACCGCACCCGGGCGGGCCGCGGCGCGCTGATCGTTCTCGTGCTGTCGCTCGCGCTCTCGGCCGCCGTGGCGTCGCACGTGGCGATGGCCCAGCCAGCGCGCGAGGCCGCGCTCGGCGTCTCGCTCGCCGGCGGCCGGGCGGTGGATGTCCGCGCGGTCGTGACCACGAAGGCGGAGCACGGCCCGAACGGTCGGCTGCGGTTCGACGCCGACGCGTCGAGCATCGTCGTGGGGAGCGAGCGCGTCTCGCTGGCGGTGCCGGTGTCCATCTCCGTCGCCGCGCACGATGTCACGGATGGGGTGCTCGACCTCGGCAGCGAGATCATCGCGCGGGGAACGGCGGCGGCGGCGGATGACGGGGACCGGGCTGTTCTTCTCGTCTTCGCCTCGCGCGGGGTCGAGGTGGTGCGAGGACCTCCGGGCGTCCTCGGGCTCACCTCCGCGCTCCGCGGCGACTTGGTGCAGGGCGCCTCGGTGCTCCCGCAGCCGGGCGCGGGCCTGCTCCCGGGACTCGCGGTCGGCGACACGCGCGCTGTGGAGCCCGCGTTGGACGACGCCATGAAGGCGAGTTCGCTGACGCACCTCACCGCGGTATCCGGGGCGAACTGTGCGATCGTCGTGGGCTTCGCCTTCGCGGCCGCCGCCGCCTGCGGGGCGCGGCGCGGTGTGCGTGTAGGCGTCGCAGTGGTGGCGCTCGGGGGGTTCGTGATCCTCGTGACTCCGGAGCCCAGCGTGCTCCGGGCAGCCGCGATGGCGGCAGTCGGCATGCTCGCGGTGCTGCTCGGACGCACCGGCGCCGGCCTGGCGGTGCTCTGCGCAGCCGTGATCGTGCTGCTCGTCTCCGACCCCTGGCTCGGCGGCTCGCTGGGGTTCTGTCTCTCCGTGCTGGCGACCGGCGCGCTGCTCCTGCTCGCGCCGCCGCTCGCGAGGGGACTGACACGGTGGATGCCTCGCGCGATCGCCCTCGCCCTGTCGGTGCCGCTGGCGGCCCAGCTGGCGTGCGGGCCGCTCATCGTGCTCGTCTCGCCCACGGTGCCCCTGTACGGCGTGCTCGCGAACATCGTCGCCGGTCCCGCCGCCCCCGTCGCCACCATCGTCGGACTGCTCGCCTGCCTGGCGGCGCCGATCCCGTGGGCCGCCGCCCTCCTCACCGCGCTCGCCTGGCTGCCGTCCGCCTGGATCGCCGCGACGGCGAACGCGGTGGCCGGATTGCCGGAGGCCCTGCTGCCATGGGTGGACGGGTGGCCGGGAGTCGCCCTGCTCGCCGCGCTCGGCGGTGCGCTGGCACTCGTCATCGCGCCCTCCGGCAGGGGGCCTCGCGCGGATGCCGTGATCCGGTGGATCGCCGGCATCGCGCTCGCCACGACCGTGGGGGTGGTCTGCGGGGCCGTCGCCCTGCGCGGGGTGGCCGGGCCCCTGACCGTCCCGAGCGACTGGTCGATCGCGGCGTGCGACGTGGGCCAGGGCGACGCCGTTCTGCTGCGGTCCGAAGGCGTCGTCGCGCTCATCGACACGGGCCCCGTGCCCGCACCCCTCACCGCCTGCCTGTCACGGGTCGGCCTGGGACGCATCCACCTGCTCGTGCTCACGCATTTCGACCTCGACCACGTCGGCGGCCTCGATGCCGTCGTCGGGCGCGTCGACACCGTCGTCCACGGCCCTCCGGCCTCCGCAGAGGATCGAGCGATCGTCGCGGCGCTCCACGCCGCGGGAGCGCGCACCGTCGAAGGGCATGCCGGCCTCGGCGGTCGTCTCGGCGCGGCATCATGGCAGATCGAGTGGCCACGGGCCATCGGTCACTCGTTCCGCGAGGGCAACGACGGCAGCGTCGTGCTCGGCATCGAGGGCGGCGGCATCCCGCACACCCTGCTGCTGGGCGACCTCTCGGCGGCGGCGCAGCGCGCCCTTCGCGGCGACGGGGGCCTCGCCGACTCGTACGAAGTCGTGAAGATCGCCCATCACGGCAGCGCCGACCAGGACGCGACGCTGTACGAAGAGCTGGCCCCGGCGGTCGCGCTCGTCACGGTGGGCGTCGACAACGACTACGGGCATCCGAGGAAGGAGACGCTCGACATCCTGGGCTCCATCGGGGCGGTGATCGCCCGCACCGATCGGCACGGCCTGATCACGCTGACGATGGACGATCGGGGCGTCGAGGTGTGGCGCGAACGCGGCTCTGTCGACGGCCGCGGGTAGGCTGGCCGCATGGCGACGAGCGCACGCAGACCCCCCGCGAAGGCCAAGTCGCCGGCCATTCCGCAGGTGTCGTGGCGTGCTCCGCAGCCCGCCTCGATCGTGCTCGTCTCGGGTCCGGAAGAGGTCTGCGCGGAGCGGGCGATCTCCGGCATCCGGGAGTACCTGCGCGCCGAGGACGCCTCGCTCGAGGTGTCCGACATCCGGGCCGACGACTATGAATCCGGGTCGCTGCTCGGCCTGACGTCGCCCTCGCTCTTCGGCGAGCCCAGGCTCGTGCGCGTCTCCGGGGTGGAGAAGTGCTCCGACGCCTTCCTCTCCGAAGCCCTCGGCTACCTCGCGCACCCGCAGGAGGGTGCCACCGTCATCCTCCGGCACACCGGGGCGACCGTGCGCGGCAAGAAGCTGCTGGACGCCGTCCGGGCAGGCCAGGGCGGCGGCATCGAGATATCGTGCCCCGCGATCAAGCGCGACTCCGACCGGTTCGACTTCGCAGCCGGCGAGTTCAAGGCGGCCGGCCGGCGCATCGCCCCCGTCGCACTCCGCGCGCTCACCTCCGCCTTCGCGGACGACCTCACGGCGCTCGCGGCGGCGTGCCAGCAGCTCATCGCTGACGTGAGCGGCGACATCACCGAGCAGATCGTCGAGCGCTATTACGGGGGACGCGTCGAGACTTCTGCGTTCACCGTCGCCGACACCGCGATCGCCGGCCGCTACGGCGAAGCGCTGATCACCCTGCGGCATGCCCTCGCATCGGGCGCCGATCCGGTGCCGCTGGTCGCGGCCGTCGCGTCCAAGCTGCGCACGATGGCCCGGGTTGCGGGAACGCGGGAGTCATCCGGCGCCCTGGCGGCGCGGCTCGGCATGAAGGACTGGCAGATCGACCGCGCGCGACGCGATCTGGTCGGCTGGTCCGAGGCATCGCTGGGCCTCGCGATCCAGGCGACGGCCCGTGCCGATGCCGAGGTCAAGGGGGCGTCTCGAGATCCGGTCTTCGCGCTCGAGCGCATGGTCACGGTCATCGCGACCCGGGCGCCGTTCGGTTCCTAGCGACTCCCCGGTCGCCACGCACAACGAGAGCCCGCCCCCTGGGGGACGGGCTCTCGTTCGGAGTGCGCGGTTTAGAGGCCGGCGACCTGCTTGGCGATGGCCGACTTGCGGTTCGCCGCCTGGTTCTGGTGGATGACGCCCTTGCTGGCCGCCTTGTCGAGCTTCTTGGTCGCGGTGACGAGCGACGCCTCGGCGGCGCTCTTGTCACCGGAGCTGATCGCGTCGCGCGTGCGGCGGATCGCGGTCTTCAGCTCGCTCTTGACGGCCTTGTTGCGCTCGTGCGCCTTCTCGTTGGTCTTGTTGCGCTTGATCTGCGACTTGATGTTTGCCACGTGAGTGATCGGACTTTCGTTCGGTGAGCGATGGAGTTGCCGAGTGACAGGAGAGGGATGTCGCACGGCGGTCGTGAGGGCATAACCCACACGCAAGCCAATCACCGAGTCTATCAGGTCTGTTCGAGGGTCGTGATCGCGACGTCGAGAAGAGCGTTGAAGACCCGCGGCCGCATCACCGTGACGTGATGGGTCGTGCGTGGCACCACGATCAGTTCGGCATGCTTGGCGACACGCACGAAGAGCTGCTCGTTGACGCGCAGCTGGTCGAACTGCCCGTTGACGAACCACAGCGGCACGTCTATTCGATGCAGTGCCGCGAGCAGGTCGAGGACTGAGAGGCTCTGCAGCGCGATGTCCTGCGCGTCCAGCGCATAGCCGCCGGCTCCGAAGTCAGCGCGGGTCTCGTCGGGCAGGATGCGATCGAGCATGCGGTTCGTGAGCCACATTCCGCGGTCGGGGAGCGAGTCCACCCCCCGTGCCAGGAGTCGATAGGTGGACAGGCCCACACCACGCGGGATGGCCGTGCAGGACGCCGCGATGAATCCCGCAATGGGCGGGGGGTCCTCGCGTCCCGCGTAATCGACGCAGATCAGGCCGCCCATGGAATGCCCGACGAGCAGCACGGGGCCGCGGGCCGCGGCATCCTGAACGGCCCCGTCGATCGTTGCGAAGGCGCCGTCCAGCGTGAACGCCTCGGCCATGCGGCTGCCGTGCCCGGGCAGGTCCACGGCGTGAGCGGGGTTGCCCCGCTCCGCGAGGTGCTCGACCTGCGCTCGCCACATGGTGGCGGACGTGCGGATACCGTGGACGAGCACAACCTGGACGGTCACACCACCCAGGCTATGCCCGCCCACGGACTCCCTAGCGAACGACCCGAACGGCGACCTCGCTGCTGGTGGAACCGACCACGTTGGCGGGGTCGGACGGCACGAACGTGGCCGTGTACCCGTGCGCTCCGCGAGCGAGATTGTTCGGCAGCGTGTAGCTGGCCGAGCCGCGCACGACCGGAACCGTCGCCACGACGACGGTGCCTTCACGGAACTCCACAACCCCAGCCGGTGCCCTCCACGTCTCGAGCGCTACCCAGGCCACCAGCGTGGAAGGGAGCGCCCGGTTGACGTGAACCGGGAGCACCGCGATCAGGTCGGTGTCCGATGTCGCTGCGCGCACGGTGATCGCGACGGGCGCGGAGGCAGAGGGCGCCACGTCGGCGGATCCTGTGTAGCGAGCGACGACCTCGTGCGCGCCGGCCGTCAGCGCACCTGGCAGGGTGAGGTTCGCCGTCGCGACCCCGGCCGTCAGCGGCGCCGTGGCGACCACGGCTCCGTCGACGAGGAACTCGACGACGCCGGTGGCGGCGACATCCGATGCCACCGCCGCCGTCGCGGCGACGGTTCCCTTCGCGCCGTAGACGAACTCGGTACGGGCGATCTGGAGCGTCGCGACGGATGCCTCGAGCCCCTTCTCGAGGCCGACCTTCACGGGGTCGTGGTCGCTGGAGCGGAACGGATCGGGCGCGTAGTACAGCGTGCCATGGTAGTTGTACCTGCTGTACTCGAAAGCGATCGACTCGGGGGAGTTGATCGTCCAGATGTCGGCACCCGTCGCGCGGTCGGCCGCGGCACCGCTCAACAGGACGTGGTCGAGCGAGCCCGAGAGGCCGCTGAACGAGTACGAGCTCTCGCCGAGCTCGAACTTCTGCTCCACGTCGACATAGCCGGCGTCGTAGAGCACCTGAAGCGGATCCTCCTGGCCGTACGCGTTGAAGTCGCCGACGAGCGCGACCGACGCCGTGGCGCCCTGGATCGAGGCGACCCAGTCTCGAAGCGCGGTCGCCTGCTTCACGCGCGACTCGTTCGACGCTCCCTGCCCGTCACCGGCGTCGGCGTCTCCCGGGAACGGTCCGGCGGAGCCCTTCGACTTGAAGTGATTGACGACGAAGAGCAGGTCCTCGCCACCACCGACGGGCTCGAAGACCTGAGCCAGGGGCTCACGTGCGTTGCCGAACGCCTGGAGGTCGGCGCTCTGCGAACCGAGGGCGCGGGACTCACCGACCCTGGCCGCTGCGGAGGGCTGGTAGATGATCGCGTTGGTGATCACGTCCATCTCGGCCGGATCCGGCAGTTCGGTCGACGAGGGAACGTACGCCCACCGCTCTTCGCCGGCGGCCGCGTTCAGGGCCGACACCAGTGTCGCGGTCGCCTCGTCGGCCACGCCGTCCACCACGAGCGAGTTCTCGATCTCCATGAGTCCCACGATGTCGGCATCCAGAGTGTTGATCGCCGCGACGATCTTGTCCTGCTGGCGCTGAAGGTCGTCCGGGTCCCACGCGCCACGGGCGTCGCAGCCTCCGTCCACCGTGACGGGATCGTTCGCGCGGTCTTTGAACGACGTGCAGCCAGGGGTGGACGCGCCCAGGGTCGTGAAGTAGTTCAGCACGTTGAACGACGCCATGCTGATGTCCCCGCCGACGGGCTCCGGACCCGCCGTGCGTGTGTTCTCGAATGAGACCGTGTCGGCGGCACTGGACGCACCCACGAGCGGGGACGTCGGCTGGAACTTCCACGTGTTGTTGCGCCAGTCGAGAACCATCGGGTTCGCGAACGTGACCGCCGCACCGACGCGGACCGGCTCTTCGAGCGAGACGAACGTAGGCGAGAGCGCCTGGTTCGGCCCCGACGTGAAGTTGAGGGACGCCCCGTCGTCGACGGACACTCGCCGCGCGATGTTGTCGGCGGCGACAGCGGCGGCCTCGGCGGATCCGGGTTCGGCCACATCCGTCGGCTGCCGCAGCGGCGTCGTACCGGCCGCCAGCCCGACCTCGCCGAACCCGTTCGTCGAGAAGGTGTTCGTCACGGTGTAGTCGCCGGCCGGCAGAATCAGCATCGACTCGAGCGACTCACGCACCGATTCGGAGGTCGGCCACGTCGAGAGCACGACGGGAACAGGTGCGGTCACCGTGTCGGGCAGCAGCGCCACCGCGTCGGGAATGCTCGTCGTGTTCAGTTCGGTCAGGCCGTTGAACTCCTCGATGATCCCTGAGACCTCGACGTAGTCGCCGATCGCGACCTCGGCCGTCTCGGCGGGGGAGAAGACGTAGAGCGCATCAGAGGAGGTGCGCGTGGCGGGGTCGGCGTCGCCGCCCGTGCCGGGCTCCTGGATCACGAAGCCGTTGAATCCCCCGGTCGGGTAGGCGGCCGTCACAACACCGCGGGTCGTCGCACGGGCGTTGGCGTCGGGAGATGAGGCCCCGGTGCCCTGGATCGCGGCGATGGAGATGTCGCCGAGGTCCGGCGGCTCAGGCTGACCCGCCGGCGTGGGCGTCCCGGTCGTGAAGTCGACGGCGTTGTTCGCGGTGTGGACGGCCGGATCCGGGCGGGCGACAGACGTCGAGTTCGCCGTTCCGGGCGCAGGTCCCGTGCCCGCGAAGATGGTGGTGCTCGCGCCCCACCCGACCAGGTCGACGATCTGAGGGGTAACGGCGCACGCGGCAGACGAGGAACAGGTGAGCGCCTGGGCGGTGGATGTCAGCGCGACCTTGCCCGCCGTCCCGCTGATCGCGATCGTGCCGTCGACGTCGGAGTCGATCGGCGGCAACGCCAGGTTGGCTCCGAAGCCCTCGCCCACGAGCAGATGCTCACCCGGCTCGAGCGTTCCGGTCAGCGTCGTCGCGGCCGACCATGTCGTGGAGGACGCCGAGCCGTACTGAACCGCCCATCCCGTCACGTCGACGGGTCCCGCCGACCGGTTGTAGAGCTCGATGAAGTCCTGGTTGAACACCGCCCCGCTGTTGCCGCCGCCGCCGTAGACCTCGCTGATGACGACAGGCGCTGCTGGGCTCACATCGGCAGAGGCAGCGCTCGGCATGAGCACGCCTCCGGTCACGACCGCGAGGACCGCCGCCGCGGCGACGCCTCCGACAAGCCTGGTTCGCCTGGGCGCCGACACTGGCGTCTTGATCTCATGCACCGGAGAGTTCTCCTTCAGTCGTGCGCCGGAGGGCGCGTGCTCGGTTCAGCGGCGCACGGGCGCCGTGGTCGGTCCCCAGGGTTACCCGACTGAGCCTGCCCCCTGGCGCCGTCCGTCGCAAGGGAAAGTTGCCGGCCCGACGTGAACATTCTGTTAAGCCGGGCGGCATCCGATCTCCCACTTCACGCATCCGTTCGGTCGTTACCATGGCGTCATGCCCGACATCGCTCCGCATATCGCCGGAATGCCGGGCTCGGGGGTCCGCCACATCCTCGAGCTCGCCCTGCAGCGGCCGGGCACGATCATCCTCGCCGTCGGCGAACCGGGCGAAGCGGTCGCCGAGCCGATCCGCCGCGCAGGCGCCGATGCGTGGCTCTCGGGGCAGACGCGCTACACGGCCAACGGCGGCATCCCGGCCCTCCGGCGGGCGATCGTGGAGAAGCTGGCCCGCGACAACGCGGTGCACGTGGACTCCGACGACGTCTGGGTGACGGTGGGCGCGACCCAGGCGCTGCATCAGGCGATGGCCGTCGTGCTGTCTCCGGGTGATGAGGTGCTGGTTCCCGATCCCGGCTACACCACCTTCACGATGAACGCGCATATGCTCAGCGCGCGCCCCGTCGGCTATCCGCTCGACCCCGACCGGGCGTTCCAGCCCGACATCGCCGGCCTCGGCGCCCTCGTGACCGAGCGCACGCGCGCCATCATCGTGAATTCGCCGTCGAACCCGCTCGGCTCGACGTTCGACGAGGACACACTGGCCGGCATCCTCGCCTTCGCCCGCCGGCACGACCTCTGGGTCATCTCAGACGAGGTCTACGAGCAGTTCACGTGGGACGTGCCGCACGTGAGCATCGCGTCGCTCGACGAGGACGACCGCGTGTTCAGCGTCTTCTCCCTCTCGAAGACGTACGCGATGACCGGCGTCAGGGTCGGCTGGCTCGTGACGCCGGCGGGCTTCCGGGACACGATGCTGCGCGTGCAGGAGTCCGCGATCAGCTGCGTCAACACCCCCGCGCAGTTCGCGGCGGTCGAGGCGTTGACCGGCTCGCAGCAGCCGGTCGCGGATGCGGCGGCCCACTACCGCGCGAACTTCGCCGCGGCCGCCGCCCTGCTCGACGCGCGCGGCATCCGCTATCTCACCCCCACGGGCGCCTTCTATCTCTGGATCGATCTCAGCCACGCGACCGCCGGCGACGTCGGCGCCTGGGCGGAGCGCTTCCTCTACCAAGAGGGCGTCGCCGTGGCGCCGGGGACGGCGTTCGGCGCGGGCGGCGAGGGCTGGATCCGCGTCTGCCTCGCCTCGGACGCCGCCGAACTGCTGGCGGGTTTGGGCCGGCTCCCCGCCCCGTAGAATCGAGGGGACATGTCACCCCGCGCACTGAAGCCGCTCGAGCCCGCCGCGACGCCCCCCGAGCAGATCCGCAACTTCTGCATCATCGCGCACATCGACCACGGCAAATCGACCCTCGCCGACCGGATGCTGCAGATCACCGGTGTCGTCTCCGACCGGGACATGCGCGCGCAGTACCTGGACCGCATGGACATCGAGCGCGAGCGCGGCATCACGATCAAGTCGCAGGCCGTGCGGATGCCCTGGACGCTGAAAGATCCGGTCACTGAGCGAGCGCAGCGAGACGACGTGTACGCCCTGAACATGATCGACACCCCCGGGCACGTGGACTTCACGTACGAGGTGAGCCGCTCGCTCGCGGCATGCGAGGGCGCGATCCTGCTGGTGGATGCCGCGCAGGGCATCGAGGCGCAGACCCTCGCGAACCTCTACCTCGCACTCGAGAACGACCTGCACATCATTCCCGTGCTGAACAAGATCGACCTGCCTGCGGCCGATCCGGAGAAATACGCGAAGGAGCTCGCCAGCCTCATCGGCGGCAAGCCCGAGGATGTGCTCCGCGTCAGCGGCAAGACGGGCATGGGCGTCGAGGAGCTGCTCGACCACGTCGTCCGCCAGATCCCCGCGCCCAAAGGCGACCCCGACGCTCCCACCCGGGCCATGATCTTCGACTCGGTGTACGACTCGTACCGGGGCGTCATCACCTACGTCCGCATGATCGACGGCAAGCTGGCGCCGCGGGAGCGCATCCAGATGATGTCGACCCGTGCCGTGCACGAGCTGCTCGAGATCGGCGTCTCCTCCCCGGAGCCGAGCCCGACACAGGGGCTCGGCGTGGGCGAGGTCGGCTACCTCATCACGGGCGTGAAGGACGTCCGGCAGTCCAAGGTCGGCGACACGGTCACCAGCGCGACGAAGCCGTCGAAAGAGGCGCTGCCCGGCTACACCGATCCGAAGCCGATGGTCTTCTCGGGTCTGTATCCGATCGACGGGAGCGACTATCCCGTGCTTCGAGAGGCGCTCGACAAGCTGAAGCTGTCGGATGCCTCGCTGAACTACGAGCCAGAGACCTCGGTCGCGCTCGGCTTCGGCTTCCGCTGCGGCTTCCTGGGTCTGCTGCACCTCGAGATCGTCACCGAGCGCCTCGAGCGCGAGTTCGGCCTCGACCTCATCTCGACGGCGCCGTCGGTGACGTACGAGGTCACGACCGACGACAAGAAGTCGTACACGGTCACGAACCCGAGCGAATTCCCGTCCGGCACCAAGATCGCCAGCGTGACCGAGCCGATGGTCAAGGCCGCGATCCTGGCGCCGAAGGACTACGTGGGCACGATCATGGAGCTGTGCCAGCAGCGCCGCGGAACGCTGCTGGGCATGGAGTACCTCGGCGAGGACCGGGTCGAGATCCGCTACACGATGCCGCTCGGCGAGATCGTGTTCGACTTCTTCGACAACCTGAAGTCGAAGACGGCCGGCTACGCCTCCCTCGATTACGAGCCGAGCGGCGACCAGGAGGCCGACCTGGTGAAGGTCGACATCCTGCTCCAGGGCGAGCCGGTCGATGCCTTCAGCGCCATCGTGCACCGCGACAAGGCCTACGCCTATGGCGTGCTGATGACGGAGCGCCTGAAGAAGCTCATTCCCCGCCAGCAGTTCGAGGTGCCCATCCAGGCCGCGATCGGGGCTCGAATCATCGCCCGCGAGTCGATCCGTGCGATGCGCAAGGACGTGCTGGCCAAGTGCTACGGCGGTGACATCACCCGAAAGCGCAAGCTGCTCGAGAAGCAGAAAGAGGGCAAGAAGCGCATGAAGATGGTCGGCCGCGTCGAGGTTCCCCAGGAGGCGTTCATCGCCGCCCTGTCGGGCGATGTCGAGACCAAAGCGGCGAAGTAGGCTGGCTGGCATGCGCCGGGGCACGTTCAGGGACGAGACGGTCGACTACGCCGCCGTGGGTGCGACGCAGGCACCGGATCTCATGCAGTACCCGCCGGAGCGCAGCATTCCGGCCGAGGAATCGTGGCGGATCGGCAGCGGTGAATCCCGGTTCAAGACCGCCGGCGAGGCCCTCCTGTCGTGGACGGCTCAGAGGGCCGCCGGACTGACTCTGAGCGACGTGCGGCCGGCCTCCGGTCCGATGTACTCGGGCGTCAGCTTCGACGAGGAGGGGCACCCGGTCGCACCGAGCCGGCTCGAGGCCGAGCAGCGCTTCGACTCCGACGGCACCCCGTTCGTGGGGGCCGGCACGACCGTCCACATGCACGGCCGCGTGCGCGGGATGAAGATCGACGGCGAGCTGCGGGTGATCTACGTGGTCGAAGAGGCGCGGCGGATCGGGTTCGCACTCGGCACCGTCGGAGGATCGGTCGTCAGCGGGGAGGAGTCCTTCCTGCTCGATTGGTACGCGAACGACGAGGTGTGGTTCACGGTGCGGGCCTTCGATGCCCCGACTGCGCTCGCGTACAAGATGATCCCCGCCCTGACCCGTCGCCGACGCCGGGAGCTCTTCAAGGGATACCTGCGCGCCATCTCGCCGCTGTACTCCACCCCCACCTGATGGGCGGTCCGCTCCCGCTCGGCGAGCCGGCGCCGGCAGACGGCACGCTGCCGCCCGGCACGGTGATCGACGCGCACACGGACTTCGGCGTCTACCTGCACGTGCCCTTCTGCCGCGTGCGCTGCGGCTACTGCGACTTCAACACCTACACCTCGGATGAGCTGCGCGGTGCTCGGCAGGACCAGTACGCCGACGTCCTGCTCGAGGAGATCGCGCTCGCGCGCCGGGTGCTGGCGGCCGCGGCGCCGCCGCGCCCCGCATCCACCGCCTTCTTCGGCGGCGGCACGCCGACGCTGCTGCCGCCCGGCGACCTGGCACGCATGCTGGACGGCGTGCGAGACGCCTTCGGCCTGGCGGACGATGCCGAAGTCACGGTCGAGGCGAACCCGGACACGGTGACGGATGCGGTGGCCGCGGAGCTCGCCGCCGCCGGAGTCACGCGGCTCTCCGTCGGCATGCAGTCGGCCGTGCCGCACGTGCTGGCCGCGCTCGATCGCACTCACTCGCCGGCCAACGTCGCGAACTCGGTCGCCGCGGCTCGGCGCGCAGGCCTGGCGGTCAGCGTCGACCTCATCTACGGCGCCCCTGGCGAATCGCTCGCGGACTGGACCACCTCGCTCGAGGCGGCCCTCGCGCTCGAGTCGGACCACATCTCGGCGTATGCGCTGATCATCGAGGACGGCACGAAGCTCGCGCGTCAGATCCGCCGCGGCGAGGTGCCCGCTCCGGACGATGACCTTCAAGCGGATATGTACGAGACGGCGGACCGGATGCTGGGGGCAGCGGGCTTCGAGTGGTACGAGGTGAGCAACTGGGCTCGCACACCCGCGCAGCGGTCCCGTCACAATCTCGCCTACTGGCGCGGATCCGATTGGTGGGGCTTCGGACCGGGCGCCCACAGCCACATCGCCGGAACCCGATGGTGGAACGTCAAGCATCCGTCCGCCTACGCCCTCCGCCTGGCGGGCGGGGAGTCGCCCTCGGCCGGGCGCGAACGACCCGGCGCCGAGGCGCGTCTGCTCGAGCGGGTGCTGCTGGAATCCCGCATCCGGGACGGCCTGCCGGTCGACGCCCTCGACGGCCGAGGTCGTCGGGCGGTCGCGGGACTGGTCGCGGACGGCTTGGTGGATGGGCGCGAGGCCGTGCACGGCCGCGTGGTGCTCACCCTGCCCGGGCGGCTGCTGGCCGACTCCGTGGTGCGGGCGCTCACCCCGTGACCCGCGCCAGACGTGTGAATCAGAGAAGCCAAGAGGAAGAGGAATGATGAAGACGTTCACCCTGACCGGAACCGACATCGTGGCGCCGAACGTGGTGCTCGGGCTGATGCGCATCGGCGACAAGACCGATGACGAGGTGCGGGAACTCGTGCGGACGGCACGGGATGCCGGCATCGACTTCGTCGACCACGCCGACGTGTACGGCGGGGATCTGCACGGGTGCGAGCGCCGGTTCGCCGAGGCGATGGCCCTCACGCCGTCGCAGCGCGACGAGATCACGATCCAGACCAAGGCCGGTATCGTGGGGGATGGGCCGTACTTCGATTTCTCCTACGAGCACCTGATGGAGTCCGTGAACGGGTCGCTCGAGGCCCTGGACACCGATCGGATCGACGTCCTGCTGCTGCACCGCCCCGATGCGCTCGTCGAGCCCGAGGAGGTCGCCCGCGCGTTCGACGAACTTCATGCGGCGGGAAAGGTGCGCGCGTTCGGGGTGTCCAACCACACGCCGCGGCAGATCGATCTGCTGCGCAAGCACGTTCGCCAGCCTCTCGTGGCCAACCAGCTGCAGCTCTCGATCACGCACTCGCCGATCGTGGCCCAGGGCGTCGCCGCCAACATGGCCGACGAGCAGCAGTCGATCACGCTCGACGGCGGCGGCATCGTCGACTACTGCCGCCTGCACGACATCACCATCCAGGCGTGGTCGCCGTTCCAGGCCGGCTTCTTCAACGGCGTCTTCCTGGGATCGCCCGACTACCCCGAGCTCAACACCGTGATCGACCGGCTCGCCGCGCGCTACGACGTGCCGCCGATCGCGATCGCCACGGCATGGATCACCCGGCACCCCGCCGATATGCAGGTCGTGCTGGGAACGACGAGTCCCGAGAGGGTCGCCGGTGCGGCGCAGGGATCGGACATCCCGCTCACGCGGGCCGAGTGGTACGAGCTGTTCCGGGCATCGGGACACCGCGTCCCCTAGCCCGGCTCGGCGGCGGGTGATCGGCTAGAATTGGCACTCAGACGACACGAGTGCCAGTGGGCGCGCGTCAGCAAGCCAGGGGTGTGGGGCGGAGCCCCATACAGAATTGCGTCAGCAAGCCGGGTGTGGGGCGAAGCCCCAGAGAGAACTGCGTCAGCAAGCCGGGGTTTGGGGCGAAGCCCCGCAAGGGAGGAGCGGACATGGTCACAGAGCGCGGCCTCCAGGTGCTCCGCGCCATCGTGCAGGACTACGTCGACACCCATGAACCCGTCGGCAGCAAGTCGATCGTCGAGCGGCATGCGTTCGGCGTCAGTGCCGCCACGATCCGCAACGACATGGCGCTGCTCGAGGACGAAGAGCTGATCACCGCGCCGCACACCTCGTCCGGACGCATCCCGACCGACAAGGGCTACCGCGTCTTCGTCGACCACCTCGCCCAGCTGCGCCCGCTGACGCCGGCCCAGCGCTCGGCCATCACGACCTTCCTCGGCGAGCCCACGGATCTCGACGACGTCCTGGCCCGCACCGTGCGGGTGCTCACCCAGCTCACCGGTCAGGTCGCGATCGTGCAGTATCCGTCGTTCTCCCGTGCCACCGTGACACACACAGAGCTCGTGCAGCTTTCCCCATCGCGAGTGCTCGTCATCCTCGTCACCGACACCGGCCGCGTCTCTCAGCGCATCGCGCTCGTGGGCTCTCCGCTGGACGAGTCCGACATCGGCGCGCTTCGAAGCCGCATCGCGGCGCTGATCACCGGACGTCCGGTGCGGGAGGGCGCCGAGCGCATCGAGGCGCTGAAGGCCACCACGACCGCCGAGCCCAGCCGCATCGACAACGCCCTCCTCTCCATCGGCCATGTCGTCGCCGAAGAGCTCGAGGAGTTCCGGCAGGACCGGCTGGTGATGGCCGGCGCAGCGACCCTCGCCAGGCGCGAGCAGGACTTCCACGGCAGCATCCACCCCATCCTCGAGGCCATCGAGGAGCAGGTCACCCTGCTTCGGCTGATGAGCGAGATGGTGACGGATGCGCACGGGCTCGGGGCCAGCATCGGTCGGGAGAACGAGGCCTTCGGCCTTCCGGAGGCATCCGTCGTCACGAGCGATTACGACGCCGGCGGCGGCACCGCCCGCGTCGGTGTGATGGGGCCCACCCGCATGGACTATCCCAGCAACCTGGCCGCGGCGCGGGCTGTCGCCCGCTACCTCAGCCGCCTGCTGGACGAAGACGAGAATCGTCGCTGACGCGACGGCTCCACCGACGACGGGCGCGGGAAGCGCGCCCACAGGAAGGCGAATGTGGCTGACCACTACGAAGTGCTGGGCGTCGCTCGAGACGCCAGCAGCGACGACATCAAGAAGGCGTACCGGCGCCTCGCGCGGGAGCTGCATCCCGACGTCAACCCCGGCGCGGACGCATCCGAGCGGTTCAAGCTGGTGACCCACGCCTACGACGTGCTGAGCAACCCGGACGAGCGCCGTCGCTACGACATGGGCGGCGGGGAGTCGCCGTTCGGCGGTGCCGGCGCGGGCAACTTCGGCGGATTCGGCGACATCTTCGAGACGTTCTTCGGCGCGGCCGGTGGATCGCGGGGCGTTCGGCCGAGGTCGCGCCGGGAACGCGGCCAGGACGCGCTGGTGCGGGTCACGCTGCAGCTCGGCGACGTCGTCTTCGGCGCGCACCGCGACCTGGAGGTCGACACGGCGGTGCTCTGCGATACGTGCAAGGGCTCCTGCTGCCAGGCCGGAACGCAGCCGGTGACGTGCGACATCTGTCACGGAACCGGCCACGTCCAGCGCCAGATGCGCAGCCTGCTCGGCAACGTGGTCACCAACCAGCCCTGCGGCTCCTGCCAGGGCTACGGCACGACCATCCCGTACCCGTGCCCCACCTGCCAGGGTCAGGGCCGCGTCCGCTCCCGCCGCACGGTGTCGATCGACATCCCGGCCGGCGTCGAGACCGGCCTCCGCCTGCAGCTGCCCGGTTCGGGCGAGGTCGGCCCCGCCGGCGGTCCCAACGGGGACCTGTACATCGAGGTGACCGTGGCCCCGCACGATGTCTTCAGCCGCGACGGCGATGACCTTCTGGCGACGCTGGACGTCTCGATGCCGGACGCGATCCTCGGCACCACCACGAGGATCGACGGGCTCGACGGGCCGGTCGAGCTCGAGATCCGCCCCGGTGTGCAGGGCGGCGACGTCCTCACCATCAAGGGACGGGGAATCACCCCGCTGCGGGGAACCACGCGTGGCGACCTGCGGGTGGGGGTGCACGTCGTGACCCCGACGCGGCTCGACGCGAAGGAGCGCGCGCTGATCGAGGAGTTCGCCAAGAGGACCAAGGCGCCGGCACCGCACCTGGCGGAGTTCCAGCAGGGGCTGTTCGCCAAGCTGCGCGATCGCTTCCGCGGCTGATCGCCGGTGGTCCTCCACTTCCTGCTCGAGACGGCGTCGGGCGCCCGCGCCGGTGACGCTGTGACCCTGACCGGAGCGGAGGCCCATCACGCCGCCGCCGTCCGCCGGGTGCGCGTGGGCGAGGAGGTCACGGTCGGCGACGGGGCGGGCGCGTGGCTCACGGGGCTCTGCGAGTCGGTGGCCCCCCGCGAGGTCGTGGTGCGGATCACCGCCCGCACGGATGTCCCGGCCGCAGCTCCTCGTCTGGTGCTGGTGCAGGCACTTGCCAAGGGCGACCGCGACGAGCTCGCCGTGCAGGCCGCAGCGGAGCTGGGAGTGGATGAGATCGTGCCGTGGCAGGCCTCGCGCAGCGTCTCCAGATGGGATGCGGCGAAGGCCGAGAAGGGGCGCGCCCGTTGGGCCGGCATTGTGCGCGAGGCGGCCAAACAGGCGCACCGGGCGTGGGTTCCGGATGTCGCGCCGGTGGCGACGACGACGTTGCTGGCCGAGCGCGCCGGGTCTGCGGACGTCCTGGTGCTGGAGCCCACGGCGGACGAGCGGCTCTCGATCGTCCCGCTTCCCGCCGACCGTGACATCGTGCTCATCGTCGGCCCGGAGGGAGGGATCGCCCCCGCCGAGCTCGACCTGCTCCGCTCCGCGGGCGCGCGGCTCGTGCGCCTCGGCGACACCGTCCTGCGCACCTCGACGGCGGGACCCGCCGCCCTGGCCGTGGCCGCGACCCGGCTGGGCCGTTGGTGATGCCGAGTCGTTGATGACGCTGAGTCGTTGGTGATGCCGGGTCGTTGTCGACGGGCGGTCGATAGACTGGACGCATGAGCGACCCATCGATCTTCACGCGCATCCTGAACGGCGAGATACCCGCCGAGATCATCGCGGAGACCGAGAATGCGTTCGCCATCCGGGATATCGCGCCGAAGGCGCCCGTGCACCTTCTCGTGATCCCCAAGAGCGAGGAGTACCGCAACGTCGTGGAACTCGCCGCCGGCGACCCGGACCTTCTCGCCGAGCTCGTCGGGCTCGCGAACACGGTCGCCGCGCAGCACGGTGACGGCGACTTCCGGCTCGTGTTCAACACGGGGGAGTCGGCGGGCCAGACGGTCTTCCATGTCCATGCCCATGTCCTTGCGGGCGCCCTCGACGAATCGAGCCTTGGTGGCTGACGCATCGGGCGCAGAGGCCGTAGAGAGGATCTACGCCGACGGCGTGGCGATGGTCCAGCTGCTCGGACCTCAGGATCGGCTGCTGCGGGTCGTGGAGCGCGAACACCCGGGCGTCGACGTGCACGTGCGGGGCAACGAGATCACCCTCTCCGGCACCGCATCAGCCGTCGCTGCCGCGCGCTCGCTGGTGGACGAACTGCTCGCCATGACCAAGGCCGGCCACGACATCGGTCCCGCCGATGTGTCCTCGTCCGCCCGCATCCTGCAGACGGAAGGCGGCCCCCGTCCGTCGGAGGTACTGGGCGAGGCCATCCTCTCGTCGCGCGGCAAGATCATCCGGCCGAAGACCCTCGGCCAGAAGGCCTACGTCGACGCGATCGAAGAGAACACCATCGTCTTCGGCATCGGCCCTGCCGGTACCGGCAAGACCTACCTCGCCATGGCCAAGGCCGTGCAGGCGCTGCAGCGCAAGGACGTCAGCCGCATCATCCTGACCCGGCCGGCGGTCGAGGCGGGGGAGCGGCTCGGCTTCCTCCCCGGCACCCTCAACGACAAGATCGACCCGTACCTTCGTCCGCTCTACGACGCCTTGAACGAGATGATGGACCCGGAGATCGTGCCGAAGCTCATGGCAACGGGGACCATCGAGGTGGCGCCGCTCGCCTACATGCGCGGCCGAACCCTCAATGACTCTTTCGTCGTGCTCGACGAGGCGCAGAACACCACGCCCGAGCAGATGAAGATGTTCCTCACGCGACTGGGCTTCGGAACGCGGATGGTCGTCACCGGCGACATCACGCAGGTCGACCTCCCGCAGGGGTCCTCCGGCCTCCGGCTCGTCACACGCGTGCTGAAGGACATCGACGACATCCACTTCGCCCGCCTCACGAGCGACGACGTGGTTCGGCACAGCCTCGTCGGCCGCATCGTGGATGCCTACACGGAGTACGACGAGCAGCGAACGGCCGCTCGCCATGAGCGCGACGAGGCGCACGAATTCGCCAACCGCGCCGAACGACGTTCGCATCTGCCCGGACCGCGCGACAGGCAGCCGAAGCGGGGACGCTCATGACGATCGACATCAACAACGAGTCCGGCGTGGCCATCGACGAGACCGTCCTCCTCCGGCTGATGGAGTACAACCTGGCCGAACTGCACGTCAGTCCGGACGCCGATGTCGCCATCGTGCTGGTCGATGAAGGAGCGATGGAGGCGCTGCACGTGCAGTGGATGGACGAACCGGGTCCCACCGATGTGCTGAGCTTCCCGATGGACGAACTGCGCCCAGGCACCGAGGACCAGCCGACCCCCGCGGGGCTGCTCGGCGACATCGTGCTCTGCCCGCAGGTCGCCGAGACGCAGGCGAAGGAAGCCGGCCACTCGACGGTCGACGAGCTCGTGATGCTCACCACGCACGGGCTGCTTCACCTGCTCGGCTTCGACCACGCAGAACCCGATGACGAACGCGAGATGTTCGGTCTGCAGCGCGAGCTGATCATCGGCTTCTCGGTCGCCGAGCGGCGACGACCGCGCACATGACCGAACTCCTGCTGCTGGTCGCGGCCGTCCTGCTCGTGGCCTTCGGCGGGCTCATGGCGGCGATCGACGCTGCGCTCGGCGTGACATCGCGAGCGGACCTCGCCGAGTGGTCGCTTTCGGGACGCAACGCCGGGGCGCTGCGTCGGATCGCCGCGGACACCGATGCGCACGCCAACGCGGTCGTGTTCATCCGCATCCTCGCCGAGACGACGGCAGCAGTGCTCGTCACGGTCGCGTTCACCCTGCTGTTCGCGAACCTCCTGTGGGCCACGCTCGCCGCCGCGGTGCTGATGACCGGGATCTCGTTCGTCGTCGTCGGGGCGAGCCCCCGCAACATCGGCCGCACCCACGCCACCGGCCTGCTCCGCGGTGCGGCCCCCGTCATCCGAGGTGTCCGCATCTTCCTGGGTCCGCTCGCGCACGGGCTCGTGGTCCTGGGCAATCGCGTCACCCCGGGCGGGACGCGGGGATCGTTCGCCTCGGAGGAGCAGCTGCTCAGCATGGTCGACGAGGCGGCGTCGAACGATCTCATCGAGGAGGATGACCGCGAGCTGATTCACTCCGTCTTCGACTTCACCGACACGTTCGTCCGCGCCGTCATGGTGCCTCGTACCGACATGGTGACGCTCGACTCCTCTGCATCGACGCGCGAGGCGATGAATCTCTTCCTCGAGAAGGGCGTCTCGCGGATGCCAGTGGTCAACGGTGAGGTGGATGACGTGGAGGGCGTGCTGTACCTCAAGGATTTGGTTCGCTTCGGCTTCCGCAACGAAACGGGGTGGCGGGATGCCCCGGTGCGCGCGATCACGCGCCCGGCGATCTTCGTGCCGGAGTCGATGAAGGCGGAGACCCTGCTGCAGCAGATGAAGCGCGAGGCGGTGCACGTGTGCCTTGTCGTGGACGAGTACGGCGGGGTCGCCGGCCTCGTGACGCTCGAGGACCTCATCGAAGAGCTCGTCGGCGAGATCGCGGACGAGTACGACCCGCGCTCCGAAGAGGTCGTCGAGGTCGCACCCGGTCGCTACCGTGTCAGCGCACGGCTGTCGCTCGACGAGGTCGGCGACCTGTTCGGCATCGAACTCGAAGACGAGGACGTCGACTCCGTCGGCGGCCTGCTGGGAAAGATCCTGGGCCAGGTGCCGCAGCCAGGCGCGACGGCGGAGGTCGAGGGACTGGTGCTGACCGGCGGTGCCTCGCGGGGGCGCGGCCGTGGCCTCGCCACCGTGTTCGTGGAACGCGGTGAGGGTCTCCTCGCCGCGGAAGAGGCATTCAAGGGAGAGACTCGTGACTGACGACGCTTCGACAGGCTCAGCGACCGAGGGGGGCGGCTCAGCGACCGAGGGGGGCGGCTCAGCGACCGAGGGGGGCGGCTCAGCGACCGGGGCGGAGACGCGGTGCGGGTTCGCGACCTTCGTCGGACGCCCGAACGTCGGCAAGTCCACGCTCACGAATGCGCTCGTAGGTGAGAAGGTCGCCATCACCAGCGACAAGCCTCAGACCACGCGGCGGGCCATCCGCGGCATCCTGAACCGCCCCGTGGGGCAGCTGATCATCGTCGACACTCCCGGCATCCACAAGCCCCGCACCTTGCTCGGAGAACGCCTGAACAGCCTCGTCGAGCAGGTGCTGGGCGACGTCGACGTCATCGGCTTCTGCGTCCCCGGGAACGAGAAGGTCGGCCCCGGCGACCGCCGGATCGCGGAGTCACTCGACGGCTATCCCCGCGCGAAGAAGGTGGCGATCGTCACGAAGACGGATGCCGCGTCGCGGGAAGAGGTCACGGCTCGTCTTCTCGAGGTCGACGCCTTGAGGGAGGACTGGGATGCCGTCATCCCGCTGTCGGCGCTGACGCGAATGCAGCTCGACGTACTCACCGACGAGCTGCTCTCCCTCATGCCGCTGAGCCCGCCGCTCTATCCCGACGACGTGTTCACCGACGAGTCGATCGAGGACCGCATCGCCGAGATCATCCGTGAGGGCGCGCTCGAGGGCGTGCGCGACGAGCTGCCGCACTCCATCGCCGTGACGATCGAGGACATCTCGGCGCGGGACACCGGGTCGATGACCGACGTCTTCGCCAACATCATCGTCGAGCGCGACAGCCAGAAGGCGATCATCATCGGGCACAAGGGCACGCGCCTGCGGGATGTCGGCGCCCGCGCACGCGCGCAGATCGAGCCCCTGCTCGGCACGAAGGTGTTCCTGTCACTGCGGGTGCGTGTCGCGAAGGAATGGCAGCGCGACCCGAAGCAGCTCGGCCGGCTGGGGTTCTGACCCGCCGCTTCCCCCGCGACTATCCGAGGGGACGCAGCGCGCTCCGGATGACCACCGTGTTCTCGCCGTAGTCGGCGTCCGCCGCATCCTGCAGCGTGCCGTCATCCCACACGGCGTCCACCCACACGTACCCGTTCTCCGGATAGGACGACAGGTAGTCGGCGCCGAGCAGGTCGGGCAGCTCCTCCTGGATGGCGGCCGCCGTTGCTTCGTCCCCCTCGCCGGCCTTCCCGCCGGTCGGGTCGGGGAACGGCATGGGGTCGAAAAGTGCCAGCATCACGGGCGGCTGGGTGACCGAGATGGTCTCCCCGTCGTAGGTGCCCTGCACCGCGTACGCGCCCCAGGTGACGTCGCCGGAGGTCTCGCTGCCCTCGATGTTGTCCCAGCTCCAGAGATCCATCGGGATGCCGCTGCACTGCGGGGGATAGGACTCCGCGATCGGACCGAGGCACAGTTCGACCCGGCCCCCGACATCCATCACGGTTCCCTGGGCGGCGACCTCGCCTTCCGGCGGAGCCGGATGGACGCTGCCGAGCGTGCGCGGTGCGGGAGTTCCGGAGCCGGCGGGCGGAGTCGCGCACGCGGCGAGGGCGAGAGCGGATGCCGCGGCCAGAGCCGCCGCGGCACGGACGCGGGCAGGGGGGATGCGGTCAGAGCGCTTCATACTTCAGAAGTGTCGCACCGCGGACGTTCGTCTCATGACGCCTCGCGGCATCCCTGCTACCATCGGTGCATGCGCTTCGGCCGACTCCTTCTTAGTCGCCGCGACGAGTCCTCGTTCTAGGGCCTTCCTCGTCGCGGAGCTCGGTGTCGGCCCGCCTCATCTGACGAGAGAACAAGCGAACCCATGGACAACACACAGAAGACCTCCGGCATGCCGATCCACAAGTATCGGCCCTACCAGGAGCAGTTCCGCGTAGACCTGCCCGACCGCACCTGGCCGGACAAGCGCATCACCACCGCCCCCCGTTGGTGCGCGGTCGATCTTCGCGACGGCAACCAGGCCCTCATCGATCCGATGAGTCCCGAGCGCAAGCGCATCATGTTCGACCTGCTGGTCGGCATGGGCTACAAGGAGATCGAGGTCGGATTCCCCTCGGCAAGCCAGACGGACTTCGACTTCGTGCGCCACCTGATCGAAGAGAACGTCATCCCGGACGATGTCACGATCCAGGTGCTCACCCAGGCCCGCGAACACCTCATCGCGCGCACCTACGAGTCGATCGCCGGCGCCAAGCGCGCGATCGTGCACCTCTACAACTCGACCAGCGTGCTGCAGCGCGACGTGGTCTTCCGCACCGACAAGCAGGGCATCATCGACATCGCCCTCAACGGCGCGCGCCTCTGCCGCGAGTTCGAGAAGCGCATCCCCGAGACCCAGGTCTTCTACGAGTACTCCCCGGAGAGCTACACGGGCACCGAGCTCGAGTTCGCCGTCGACATCTGCAATCAGGTGATCGAGATCTTCGAGCCCACGCCCGAGCGCAAGGTCATCATCAACCTGCCGGCGACGGTCGAGATGGCGACGTCGAACGTGTACGCCGACTCCATCGAATGGATGTCGCGGCGCCTGGCCCACCGCGAGAACGTCCTGCTCTCGCTGCACCCCCACAACGACCGCGGAACCGCGATCGCGGCCGCGGAGCTCGGCTACATGGCCGGCGCCGACCGCATCGAGGGCTGCCTGTTCGGCAATGGCGAGCGCACCGGCAACGTCGACCTCGTCGCGCTGGGCATCAACCTGCTGACGCAGGGGATCGACCCGCAGATCGACTTCAGCGACGTCGACCAGGTCAAGCGCACCGCCGAGTACTGCAACCAGCTGCCGGTGCACGAGCGCAGCCCCTGGGCCGGCGACCTCGTTTTCACCGCCTTCAGCGGATCGCACCAGGACGCCATCAAGAAGGGCTTCGAGGCGATGGCCACGCGAGCCGAAGCCGAGGGCGTGTCGGTGGACGAGCTGGAGTGGGCCGTGCCCTACCTGCCGATCGACCCCAAGGATCTCGGGCGCTCGTACGAAGCCGTCATCCGCGTCAATTCGCAGTCGGGCAAGGGCGGCGTCGCCTACCTGCTGAAGTCCGACCACGCGCTGGATCTGCCCCGCAGGCTGCAGATCGAGTTCTCCGGCGTCGTGCAGGCGAAGACCGACGCGGAGGGCGGCGAGGTCACGAGCGAGCAGATCTGGTCGATCTTCACCGACGAGTATCTGCCGTCCTCGATCGACGAGCACCGCTGGGGCCGTTTCGAGCTGCTGAGCACGCGCACGCAGAGCGACCTGTCGGGTGACGTCGAACTCACCATCACGCTGCGCGACGGCGATGAGCGTGCCGAGGCATCCGGTCACGGCAACGGGCCCATCGCGGCGTTCCTCGAGATCATCCGCGAGCGGGGCTTCGGCGTGTCGCTCTACGACTACGTCGAGCACACGCTGAGCGCCGGCGGCGATGCGCAGGCGGCCGCCTATGTGGAGCTGCAGGTCGAGGGCGAGCGCCTGTGGGGCGTGGGCATCGACGGCGACATCTCGACCGCATCGCTCAAGGCGATCGTCTCGTGCGTGAACCGTGCGATCCGCACCCGGGAGGCGACGGCCGCACTCGCGGCCGTCTAGGGCGCTCCGCTCGCCCTGGCGTCTAACTCGCGCCGCTCGCCGTTGGTGCCGCGGCCGGCGTTCCGTCCACGTGGATGGAGCGCCGGCTCAGCAGCGCCGCGGTGAGGAAGCAGAGCGCGCCGAGGAACGTGCCGAGGTTCGCCCAGAACAGGCTGACCAGGTCGCCGGAGTCGGGGATCACGTAGGCGCCGACGGCGGAGATGCCGAAGAACACAGAGCCGATCATGTTGAGCCACGTGCCGTGCCAGGTGCGTGCGTGCCTGTCCCACAGCGTGTGCCGGTCCTTCGTCGCGACGATCGCGAGCGCGCTGGCGACGAGAAAGGCGATGGATCCCAGCGCGTCCGGCCGCCAGCCGTCGCCGACACGGGCATCGGTGTTGACCACCGTGATGAGGGCGTTGATCGTACTGACGTTGAAGAGCAGCGTGCCGAGCAACTGCACGGCCGCCGCATACCAGTCCGCCCGGTCGGCGGGATTCGTGCCCCGACGAGGCGGACGGCGCCCGCTCAACGCGAGCTGGATGAAGGCGGCGAGGGTGAAGAACACGGCGCCGACGGCGAAGGTGGCGTTCGTCCAGACCGGCCCGACGGCTTCCGCATAGAACGGCACTGCGCCGACCGCGAAGAAGATCGAGCCGACAGCGAAGCCCCACGCCTCCCGGCGCAGGCGGATGATGCGATCCGGCGTCACGATTCGAGGGTATCGGGCGGCCCGGCTACGGCTGGACGGTCGGGATCGCGGCGGTCTCCGCGGCGACCCTTCGCCGGTAGATCATGCGCTGCTCGGGAAGGGAGAGGTCGAACACCACCGCGAGCACCCGGATCACCGCCGTCACGATCATGCACGCGATCGCGGCGGGAACGATCGACGCCCCCAGCGCCTGCGCCGACGCCAGCACGAGGCATCCGACGCCCGCCGCGACGGCGTAGAGCGAGCCCACGTGCATGACGGAGACGGGCAGTCCCATGATGACGTCGCGCAGCATCGACCCGCCGACCGCGGAGCAGACACCGACGAAGACGGCCGGCACGAGCGGCATCCCGACCGCGATCGCCTTGCTCGTGCCGAACGCGCCGAACATCCCGATGACCACCGCGTCGAGCACGACGATCACGGCGTTGAGCCGTCGCAGGACGCCGGCCAGCAGCATCCCGACCAGTGCGGCCCCCGTCGCCGTCAGAAGGTACCAATTGCTCTGCAACGTGGCCGGCGGGGCGTCGACGAGGATGTCGCGGATGAGACCGCCGCCCATACCCACGAGGATGCCGATGATGGCCACCCCGAGCAGATCAAGGCGGCGCTGCCCCTGGAAGCCCGACGCGAAGAGCGCGCCCTGGAGGCCGCCGAGGCCGACGGCGATGAGGTCCGCCCAGAGCGGGATGGTGAAGAGCGGTTCGTTCACGCTCTCATTCTGCCGCCGGCTCAGGGGATGTGCGTGCGCACGGTGGACATGAAGCCGTCGGGGTCATCCACCCAGAGTCTGACCGCGTCCACGCTCTCGGGCCCCTGGGGAAGGCGGGCGATCACCGGGTGCTCGAGCACGATGAGCACGTTGGTCTCGTCCTGCATGCGCAGGGCCAGCGTCCGTCCATGCTCGCCGTCCGCCACCTTGGGCGCCTTCTCGGCGACATCCTTCGAGCGGACGACACGGTCGACCACCGACCAAGGCAGGTCGATGTCGATCTCGGCGCCCTGACGCACGCGGATGCCCTCCGGTCCGACCGCGTGCGGGCGGGTGAGAAAGCCGAGCAGCAGCCCGAGCATCCAGGTGACGCCCCAGATGCCGGCGATGAGCAGCGGGACGCGCAGCCACGGCCACGGGTGCACGATCAGGTCGACGATGGGAATCTCGATCGCGGAGAGCACGATGAAGACGACCAGCACGGTCAGGATCGGTGAGTGGTAGCCGAAGCCGGTGGCTCCGGCGGGCACCCGAGGGCGCCGGAACACGAAGCGGTAGAGGCCCACCCACACGCCGAGCTCGATCTGCCAGGCGCGGCGGGCGAGGTACCGGACACGCGACCAGAGGCTCGTGCGGGCGGTGAATCTGGTCTCGGTCATGCGGACTCCTCCGGCAGCTCTCCATGGGCGCGCGCGTGCTCTTCGAGAAGCGCGGTGAGGCGTGCCGTGACGTGGTCGAGGCCGCGGGTCATCGCCTCGGCGGTCTCGCGGTCGAGTCTTTGCAGCAGGGCGGCATCCAGCTCGCCGTGCTCGCGGACCATCGTCTCCATGACGGCCAGGCCCCGCTCGGTGAGGGTGACGAGTACCGCGCGGCGATCGTCGGGTTTCGGCATCCGCCTCACGAACCCGGTGGCGGCGAGCGCGTCGACCAGCCCCGTCATGTTGCGTGGCGTCACCTCGAGGGCGTCGGCGAGGTGGATCTGCGTCGACGGCCCGTCATGGTGGAGCACCCACAGCACGTGCGTGCGCGCGGAGGTGAGCCCGATCCGGCCGAGTTCCCGGTCCTGGTCGGCCTGGAGGAGGGCGGTGACTGCGAGCAGTCGGTCGAGGATGTGTATGCTCGACATAGTGAACATAATACATTATTTAGATCCGGGCGGCGGCTTCCGTGGGCGGGCCGGCGTCTCAGACGCACAACTGCGGGGATCGCGGGCGACACGCCGAGGGATGGGCTTGATACGCGGCGTGTCGTCGAAGATCCCCGCAGTTGTGCTCCGCGCACTCTCAAAGGCGGACGGCCGCCAGGCATCCACGAGGAACCGCCCGGGACACCCGGTCCGCTGGCCACCGCCACCGGCCCACCGCCGTCCGGGTCCCCGGCCCGCCACCGACCGCTCGACACACCCGGCATCCATAATGGAACGTGCCCACTTATCGAGACGAAGCCGTCGTGCTGCGCACCCACAAGCTGGGTGAAGCCGACCGCATCGTCACGATGCTGAGCAAGAAGCACGGAAAGGTCCGGGCGGTCGCGAAGGGAGTGCGGCGCACGTCGTCCCGATTCGGCGCGCGCCTCGAGCCGTTCATGGTCGCCGATGTGCAGCTCTACATCGGGCGCTCCCTCGACATCGTGCAGCAGGCCGAGTCGCTCGGATCCTACGGAGCCGACATCGCCGCCCACTATGACCGGTACACGTCCGCGAGCGCGATGGTCGAGACCGCCGACCGCCTGAACGAGGCCGAGGCGACCCCGCAGCAGTACCTGCTCCTCGTCGGTGGCCTGCGCGCCCTCGCGCGCGGCGAGCACGCCTCGCGCAGCATCCTCGATTCCTACATGCTCCGCGCGATGGCCCTGTCCGGCTGGGCGCCCGGGCTCACGGAATGCGCCCGCTGCGGGGCACGCGGTCCTCATCAGAGCTTCGTCGCACAACTCGGCGGCCTCGTCTGCGACGACTGCGCACCGGCCGGCAGCCCCCGGGTCAGCGCCGACACGGTGCGGCTGCTCGCGTCGCTGATGGAGGGCGATTGGACGAGCGTGGATGCCGCGAGCCCGCGTGACGCCGCAGGCGCCTCTGGTCTCGTCGCCGCCTACGCACAGTGGCACCTCGAGCGCGGCATCCGCTCGCTCTCGCACGTCGAGGGAACCCGGTGAGCCCCAAGCCGTACACCCACCGCGATGCGGTGCCGTACCGTCCCCTCGACTGGACGGGCATCTATCCTCCCGACCTCCCGAAGGGCTCCGTTCCCGAACACGTCGCGATCGTCATGGACGGGAACGGTCGGTGGGCCAATCGCCGGGGGCTCCCGCGGGTCGAAGGCCACAAAGCGGGCGAGGCCGCGCTGCTGGATGTCGTGGCCGGTGCCATCCAGGTCGGCGTCAGGCACATCTCGGTGTACGCGTTCTCGACCGAGAACTGGTCGCGCTCGCCCGACGAGGTGCGGTTCCTGATGGGCTTCAACCGGGACGTGCTGCACCGGCGACGCGACCAGCTGAACGAGTGGGGCGTGCGGATCCGATGGGCCGGGCGAAAGCCCCGGCTCTGGGGCTCGGTGATCAAGGAGCTGCAGTACGCCGAGGAGCTGACCCGCGGCAACGACGTGCTGACCCTCACGATGTGCGTGAACTACGGGGGTCGCGTCGAGCTGGTTGACGCCATGAGGCAGATCGCCGAGGACGTGGCAGCGAAGCGAGTGAAGCCCTCGGCGATCACGGAGAAGCTGATCCGCCGGCACCTCTATGTTCCGGACATGCCGGACGTCGACCTCTTCGTCCGCTCCAGCGGCGAACAGCGCACGTCGAACTTCCTGCTCTGGGAGTCGGCGTACGCGGAGATGGTCTTCCTCGACACGCTGTGGCCGGATTTCTCACGCACCGATCTGTGGCGCGCGATCGAGCTCTACCTCAACCGCGACCGCCGCTTCGGCGGAGCGGTCGACACGCCGGACACGGCGGACACGCCCGGCGCCTAGGCCACCGCGGCCGCGGGGCCGTTCAGCCACGCACGCACCTCGCGCGGGCGGCCGAGGCGCACGACGCAGAGGTGCGGATACACCTGCTCGACATCGGCCATGCGGATGCGCCAGGAGTCGTGCGTCTTCATCTCCCAGCGGATGATGCTGTCCTCCGGCGCGGTGAAGAACGTCCGCAGCGGCGGCTCGACGTTGCCGTTCCACAGCTCCTCGCGCCGGATGCTGCGACGGACGGTGCGGCGGATCAGCCGCGACAGCGCGATGTGTCGAGGCAGGTCGAGCCACACCAGCAGCTGGGCACGCTCGCCCATAACCGGGCCCATCCCTTTGTTCCAGTAGCCCCACTCCGTGACCCACCGGTCCCCGGCGGCCAGGGCGCGCGCGTCCGTCTCGAAGGTGGGGCGCTCGGTCCAGCCGGTGCCGTGAAAGAGCCCGTCGAAATCGGTGTAGGGGAGATCCCACAGCGTGCCGAGCCGGGCGGCGAGCGTCGATTTGCCGGCACCGGTCACGCCGCACACCAGCACCCGCTCCGGCGCGGACGGAAGCGGATCCCGGGCGGACAGCATCCGTCGATGCTATCCGCGGAATATGCCGGCGACACCCGCCGTTGGCCTCGATGTGAGTGAAGCCATCAAGATCGACGTCTGGTCGGACATCGCCTGCCCCTGGTGCTACATCGGCAAGCGCAACCTCGAGAAGGGCCTGGCCGAGACATCCGGCGATGACGACGCCCCCATCGTGGAGGTGACCTTCCATTCCTTCGAGCTCTCGCCCGACACTCCCGTGGAGTTCGAGGGCGACGAGCTCGACTTCCTCGCCGGTCACAAAGGCATCCCGCGCGAGCAGGTGCGCCAGATGCTCGACAACGTCACCTCGATCGCCAAGGCCGCCGGTCTGGAGTACCGGTTCGACCTGCTGCACCACACCAACACCGTGAAGGCGCATGAGCTGCTGCACTTCGCCAAGGCCCACGGGCTGCAGTACGAGCTCGAGGAGCGCCTGATGTCGGCCTACTTCACCGAGGGGCGCCACCTCGGCCGCATCGAAGAGCTCGTCGCCCTGGCGAGCGATGTCGGCCTGAACCCGGATGCCGCGCGGCAGGCGCTCGAGAGCTCGGAGTACGTCGAAGCCGTGCGCGCCGATCAGGCCCAGGCCGCGGCATACGGGATCAACGGCGTGCCGTTCTTCGTGATCGACGGCAAGTACGGCGTGAGCGGCGCTCAGCCGCCCGAAGCCTTCGCGCAGGTGGCCCGGCAGGTCTGGGCGGAGCGCCGCGAGGCGCTGGCAACCCAGTCGACCGGCGCCTGACCGGCCGACGCCCGACCGGCCAAGGCCCGACCGACCAACGCCTGACCCGCTAACGCCCGACCGACCGCCACGTGAGCAGTCAGCCGGGGAGGTTGGCCTCGATGAGGCCGACGATCGCCGGGTCGTCCGGCCTCATCTGCGGCCGGAAGCGCTGGATCTCGCCGTTCGGCAGCACGAGGAACTTCTCGAAGTTCCACGCGACCCGACCGGCCTTGCCATCGGCATCCGCAGCCTTCTTCAGCTCCTTGTAGAGGGGAGCGGCGCTCCGGCCGTTCACCTTTACCTTGTCGAAGACGGGGAAGGTCACACCCCACGTCGTCGAGCAGTACTCGAGGATGTCGTCCATCTTCGACAGCTCCTGGAGGAACTGGTTGCTCGGGAAGGCCAGCACCTCGAAGCCGCGAGGACCATAGGTCTTCTTCAGCTGCTCGAGCTGCTCGTACTGCGGGGCGAGACCGCAGCGGGAAGCGACGTTGACGATCAGGAGCACCTTGCCGGCGTAATCGGCGAGCCTCGACTGCCCCCCGTCGGCGGTGGTGAAGGGGATGTGGCGGATGTCGGTGGCGGTCTCCGAAGTCATACCCACAGGCTAAGCCCCACCGGCTCGGGCCGGCCGCGCGGCACCGCCTTCGCTTCTGGGAGAATGGAACGGTGAACACCGCCCTCGCCACCGCTCCCGCCCCCGTGCGCGCGCTGCGGATCGGGCCGCTCGACATCGATGTGCCCGTCGTACTGGCGCCGATGGCGGGCATCACGAACACCGCCTTCCGGCGGCTCTGCCGGGAGTACGGTGCCGGTCTCTACGTCAGCGAGATGATCACCTCGCGGGCGCTCGTGGAGCGCAACGACACCACGATGCGCCTCATCCGCCATCACGAGTCCGAGACTCCTCGGTCGATCCAGCTCTACGGGGTGGACCCCGCGACGGTCGCCGAGGCCGTCCGCATCCTCGTCGCGGAGGACCACGCCGACCATATCGACCTCAACTTCGGGTGTCCGGTCCCGAAGGTGACGCGCAAGGGCGGGGGAGCGGCGCTGCCCTGGAAGCTCGGCCTGTTCGGCGAGATCGTCCGCGGGGCCGTGAAGGCGGCCGGCGACGTGCCGCTGACGATCAAGATGCGCAAGGGCATCGACACCGACCACCTGACCTTCCTCGATGCCGGTCGCATCGCCGAGGACGCCGGCGTCGCGGCCGTCGCCCTGCACGCCCGTACCGCCGCCGAGTTCTACTCGGGCACGGCGGACTGGTCCGCCATCGCGGCGCTCAAGCAGGCGGTGACGAGTGTGCCCGTGCTCGGCAACGGCGACATCTGGTCGGCGGATGACGCCGTGCGGATGATGGATGAGACCGGCTGCGACGGCGTGGTCGTCGGGCGTGGATGCCTCGGCCGGCCATGGCTCTTCGGCGAACTCGCCACGGCGTTCGGCCCTTCGACAGGCTCAGGGACCGGATCGGGGCCGGCAGGGACCGGATTGGGGCCGGCAGGGACCGGATCGGGGCCGGCAGGGACCGGATCGGGGCCGGCAGGGACCGGGCCGGTGGTGGACGCCACCCTCGGCTTCGTCGCCGACGCCTTCCGCCGCCACGCCGAGCTGCTCGTGGAGTTCTTCGAGGACGAGGGCAGGGGATGCCGCGACATCCGCAAGCACGTCGCCTGGTACTTCAAGGGCTACCCGGTGGGAGGCGAGACCCGAGCGCAGCTCGCCACCGTCTCGACCCTGGCCGAGATCGACGAGCTGATCGCCACCCTGGAACGGGATGCCCCGTACCCCGGCGCCGCCGCCGAGGGTCAGCGTGGGCGGGCCGGAACACCGAAGCGCCCCGCACTGCCCGAGCGCTGGCTGGAGTCCCGCGACCTCGGGGCCGATGCTTCCTTCGAACTGGCCGGAGCGGAACTCGACCACAGTGGTGGCTAGGGGTGCAAGCGCGGTAGGCGTGGCACCCGGGCGCCCCAGCGGCTACGACGAGGTGGATGCCGCGCGCTTCGTCGCCGAGGACCACCGGTCGCTGCGCGACGACTTCGCCCGCGACCGGGCGAGGGTGCTGCACTCGGCGGCGCTGCGCCGACTGGCCGCCAAGACCCAGGTGCTGAGTCCCGCGAGCCCCGCGGACTTCGCGCGCAATCGCCTGACGCACTCGCTCGAGGTCGCGCAGGTCGGCCGTGAGCTGGCCACCCAGCTGCGGCTCTCCCCGGACGTCGTCGATACCGCGTGCCTCAACCACGACCTCGGGCATCCGCCGTTCGGACACAACGGCGAGCGGGCCCTCAACGACTGGGCCGAGGACATCGGCGGCTTCGAGGGCAACGCGCAGACTCTGCGGATCGTGGCCAGGCTCGAGCCGAAGGTCATGGATGCGGCTGGCCGCAGTCACGGCCTGAATCTCACCCGCGCCAGCCTCGACGCGACCTGCAAGTATCCGTGGACCGCGGCGCACCCGCTGCCGGACCCCGGTGGCCGCCTCAAGTTCGGGGTGTACCCCGAGGACGAGGAGGTGTTCCGCTGGATGCGCAGCGGCGCACCGGGGCGCGTTCGCTGCATCGAGGCCGAAGTCATGGACCTCTCCGATGACATCGCGTACTCCGTGCACGACTTCGAAGACGCGGTCGTCAACGGCTACCTCGATCCGGCGAGACTCTCCGATCCCGCGGAGCACGAGTTCCTCGTGTCGGCGATCCAGGCGTGGGTCGGCTACGACTTCGCACGGGACGAGCTGGCCGACGCGCTGTTCCGGCTCCTGCGCATCCCCGAATGGCTGCCCTCCTTCGACGGGTCCCGCGCGGCACTGGCACGCCTGAAGAATCTCACCTCCGACCTGATCGGGCGCTTCGCGCGCGCTGCGACCACCGCGACCCACGACGCCTACCCCGGGCCCGTGCTCACGCGCTACCGCGCCCATGTCGTCGTCCCTCGCGTGATCGAGGCGGAGATGGCGGTGCTGAAGGGGATCATCGGCGCAACCGTGGTCTCGATCGAAGGCCGCAAGCAGCTCTACAAGGAGCAGCGCCGGGTGCTGAAGCGCGTCGCGACGGCGCTCTGGAACGCCGGCCCCGATGCGCTGGACCCGGTCTTCCGCGGCGACTTCGCGGAGGCGGAGACGGATGCCGCGCGCAAGCGCGTGATCGTCGACCAGGTCGCCGGCCTCACCGACCAGCTCGCCCTCGCGTGGCACGGCCGTCTGGTCGGCGAGGTGGATGCCGCGTCCATCGGTATCTGGTCTCCGCGGGGATCGGTGAGCGAGTTCCGCCGAGCGCAGCGACCCGCCTCCGGAGCCGAGTGATGGCCGGACGCATCCGCCAGGCCGATGTGGAAGAGGTCAAGGCCCGCACCAACATCGCCGACATCGTGGGGGAGCGCGTCGCGCTCAAGTCGGCGGGCGTCGGCTCGCTGAAGGGGCTCTGTCCCTTCCACGACGAGCGAAGCCCGAGCTTCCACGTGCGGCCGGGGGTCGGCTTCTACCACTGCTTCGGCTGCGGCGAATCCGGAGATGTGTACTCGTTCCTGCGGGCGATGGACCACGTCAGCTTCACCGAAGCCGTGGAGCGCCTCGCGGGGCGCATCGGCTACAGCCTGCACTACGAAGACGGGGGGGCGACCCCCGAGACGAGCGGTCGCACGCGCCTGTTCGCAGCCAACACGGCGGCCGCCGACTTCTTCCGCGCTCAGCTCGCCACGCCGGAGGCCGAGACCGGCCGCCGGTTCCTCGGCGAGCGTGGCTTCGATGCCGGCGCGGCGTCGCACTTCGGCGTCGGGTACGCCCCGAAGGGGTGGGAGTCGATGACCAACGCCCTGACGGCGCAGGGCTTCTCCCGCGAGGAGCTGACCGCCGCCGGCCTGGTGTCGCAGGGGCAGCGCGGGGTCTACGACCGCTTCCGCGGCCGGCTGGTCTGGCCGATCCGCGACGTCACGGGACAGATCGTCGGCTTCGGAGCCCGCAAGCTCTACGACGACGATCAGGGACCGAAATACCTGAACACCCCCGAGACGCAGATCTACAAGAAGGCGCAGGTGCTGTACGGGCTCGACCTCGCCAAGCGGGACATCACCCGCGGCGACCCGCGACGGGTGGTCGTCGTCGAGGGCTACACCGACGTGATGGCGTGTCACCTCGCCGGCGTGACCACGGCCATCGCGACCTGCGGCACGGCGTTCGGCACCGACCACATCACCGTCCTCAGACGGGTGATGGGGGATGACTCCGGTTCGGGCGAGGTGGTCTTCACGTTCGATCCGGATGCCGCCGGCCAGAAGGCGGCGCTGCGCGCCTTCGCCGAGGAGAAGCGCTTCAACGCGCAGACCTACGTCGCCGTCGCCCCCGATGGCCTCGACCCCTGCGACCTTCGCCTCCAGAAGGGCGACGTCGCCGTCCGCTCGCTGATGGAGCGCAAGGTGCCGATGTTCGAGTTCGTCATCGACCAGCGCCTGAAGGGATACGACCTCTCCAGCGTAGAGGGCCGCGTCGGAGGACTGCGCTCGGCGGCGCCGATCCTCGCGGAGATCCGCGACGCCCTGCTCCGGCCGGGATACGAACGCGTGCTGGCCCGGCGCCTCGGCATGGATCCGACCGAGGTGCACGTCGAGGTCGAGCGCGCGGCTCGGCGCAGCACGCCGAGGGACGATGCGCCCGCAACGGAGCCGGCGGAACCGGGCTCGCCGCTCGAGCGGGTGACGCTGGCCGGCCTGCCCCGCCACCACGACGTCGCGCTGGAGCGCGACGCCCTGATGGCGTTCCTGCAGTACGGGCATCGGATCGACCCTGAGCTCTTCGCTCGCGCGATCGCCATCCCCTTCCGGCATCCGGCGCTCGACGCGGTCCGATCGGCCGTCGCGGCGGCCCCCGATCCAGCTCGACCAGGTTGGGCCATGGACACGATCCAGTCCGTCCGTGAGCCGTACCGCATTCTCGCGGGCGAGCTTCTGGCGCGGCCGCTGCCGGCGACGGACGAGGCCGGTGCCGTCGCCGTCACGGGCGAACTGGCCCGCAACCTCATCGTGCGATCGCTCGACGGTGAGAAGAACGAACTGCTGGGCGCCGTCCAGCGTGTGCCGGCCGACTCGGAAGAGGGCCGCAGAGTGCGTGTACGCCTGCGGGATCTGGATGCCGAGCGTCAGCGCCTGCTGAACGAGCAGTAGCCAACGGGAGGGGTTACCGGCAGGATGAACCCATGCCCCGTCGCACAGATCCCGACGTCGCGATCCGGTGCTCCGACATCAGCGTCGCGTACGCCGGCGGCGCCCGGGCCGTCGACGGCGTCTCGTTCACCCTGCCACACGCGGGCTCTCTGGCTCTCATGGGCCCGACCGGGGCCGGCAAATCGAGCCTGGCCGCCGTGCTCGCCGGCTCCGAGGACCACCGACTGGCCGTCGTAGGGGGATCGGCGGACGTTCTCGGCATCCCCGTTCGCCGCCCCGGACGCGCGCACCGTCAGCTGGTCTACCAGGTCGGCTATCTCGCGCAGGGCGCGGGCGCCCGGCTGCCGGCGCGGATGACGGTGAACGACGTGATCGGCGAGCCCATCACGAGCCGCGATCGCCGTGTCAACGCCCGCGCCCTCGCCGTGCGGATCGCCACGCTGCTCGACGAGATGCAGCTGCCTCTGGGCGCGGCCGCCAAGTTCCCTTACGAATTGAGCGCCGGCATGCGGCAGAGGGTGGCTCTCGCGCGTGCACTGGTTCTGCAGCCCCGCATCCTCATCGCCGACGACCCGCTCACCGCCCTCGATCCGGGGGTGCGCCACGTCGTCTACGACGCGATCGTGGCGCGCAGCCTGGCGCACGGGATGTCGGCGCTGATCGTCACGAACGACGCCGATCTCGTGCGGGAGCTGAACGCCGATGTCGTCGTGCTGCACGGCGGTCATGTCGTCGCTCAGGGACAGGGCGCGCAGCTCATGTGGACGCCGAGCGCGGGGGGTGAGCACCCTTCCCTCGCCTCCTGAGCCCGGTGCTTTCGCTCGTCGGCACGGTGCCCTCGCGTCGTGAGCACGGCTCGGCGTTTGCTAAGCTAGTCGGGTTGCCTGCTCCGGCAGGCATAATCCTCGGTAGCTCAATTGGCAGAGCAGCCGGCTGTTAACCGGCAGGTTCTTGGTTCGAGTCCAAGCCGGGGAGCGAACGGCCCTGGACTCCACTCCGGGGCCGTTCTTCATTTCTTGTCGAACGTCCTTCTGCACTCCCCGGTCGAACGTGCTTCGACTCGCGCTCACGCGTCGATGTCGTCCACTCCGGGGGTCCAGGCGGCACCAGGACGGCCCCAGCCGCGCTTGCGCGCGATCTTCTGCACCGTCTTCCAGTCGGAGTCGTCCAGGCGATCGATGTAGAGCACGCCGTCCAGGTGGTCGAACTCGTGCTGCATGATCCGCGCGCGCCAGCCGTCGGCCTCGATGCGCACCGCGGCCCCGTCGAGGTCGATGCCCGTCACCAGCACCCGTTCGGATCGGCGAAGAGGAAACCGCTCGCCCGGAAACGAGAGACACCCCTCCGACTCGTCGTCCGGATCCGGATCGCCCGGCACGAGGGGAGCGATCCACAGCTCAGGGTTGATCAGCACACCGCGCCAGGGGCGACCGTCGTCATCGGGGTAGCTGTAGGTGTAGATGCGCAGACCTACGCCCACCTGGGGCGCCGCGAGGCCGACGCCGGGCGCGGCATCCATCGTCTCGAACATGTCCGAGACGAGCGTGCGCACCTCGTCGGTGATCTCATACACGGGTGCCGCCGGTGCGTGCAGGACAGGGTCTCCCATGATGCGAATCGGCAGAACGGCCACGCCTTGAGCCTAGCCCGAGGGGCCTGCAGGTAGTGTCGAGGGGTGATGTTCGAGGCGACCGGAGTAGTCGAAGACGTGAGCGATCACCTCGTCGGCGTGTTCCAGAATCCAGGACTGCTGCTGGGCATACCACTTGCCCTGGCGGGTGCTGTCTTCATGTCGTTCGGCGCTCAGTACCAGCACCGCGGGGTCGCCAAGGTCGAAAGGCTGAGCGGTCAGAACGGTGCATCCGGACTGACGGGCACGCAGCTCAAGCACCTCATCACCCGCCCCTCCTGGGTGGTGGGGACGCTCATGCTCGGCATGGCGATCATCTGCCAGCTGGGGGCCCTCGCCGTCGCGCCGCTGATCGTCGTTCAGCCCCTCGGTGCGATGGCGCTTGTGATCACCACCCTGCTCAATGCTCGCGTGAGCGGTCACACACCGACCCGCAAGTCTCTGACGGCGATCGCCGCGTGCGTCGGCGGCATCTTCTTCTTCGTGGCGGTCGCGGCCTTCTTCGCCACCGAGAACGACGTCACCGAGCGGCAGCTCCTCATCATCCTGAGCATCCTCGCGGTGGTTATGGTGGCCCTCGCGCTGATGTGGTTCTTCCTGCGCAAGCGCATGGGGGCGCTGTTCTACATCCTCGGCGCCGGGATCATCTACGGCTTCGTGGCGACCCTGGCGAAGGTCATCATCAAACGTGTGCAGGCGGGCGACTTCGAGTGGCTCACGCTCGTGTGCCTGGTCGCACTGCTCCTGGGCACCGCGGCCGGCGCGTACTTCGTGCAGACGGCGTATTCATCCGGCCCGCCCGATCTGGTCATCGCCGGCCTCACCGTGGTCGACCCGATGGTGGCCGTGCTCATCGGTGTGATCGTGCTGGGAGAGGCCGCTGCCGCGCCGCTCTGGGCCGTCATCGGCTTCGTGGTCTTCGGCGCCGTCGCCGTGTGGGGCGTCATCCAGCTGGCGCGGTTCCACCCGCAGATCGTCAGCGACAGCAAGGGGCTGCCGATCTCGCGGGGCAGCGAGCCCCTCCCGCCCACCGAGCCGCCCGTCTAGCCGTTGCGGCCCGGGAGCTCTATCACCACGGGCCCGCCATCGAGATCGCCCCCGTCGCCGGGCGTCGGCGCCGGGGCCGGCAACTCGACCTGTGCCTCCCACTGCGCGTGGGCCTCCTCGGCACTCGGACGCCAGATCGCATCCATGCCACCGGCGATGCCGCTCAGTGAACCGCCGGCGCCGCGCTTCTGGCGACGACGGGCATCACGCAGCAACGCGGGCATCGCGGATGCGCCCGCCACGCCGAGCGCGGCCACAACGCCCAGACCGATCCACCCCGACACGTCCATGACGTCATTCTCGCACCCCCGGCTGGCGGTAGGCTCGTAGACCGAAAGGGGCGGTGGCCAAGCTGGTCAAGGCAGCGGGCTCATAACCCGACGATCGTGGGTTCAAGTCCCACCCGCCCCACCGAATCACACGCTTGTCATTCCGCCGGTCCATAGGCGATAATGCAGGTACAACAGCACATCGCCGCACTCCCGCGGACCAGGTCGTAGGGGAAGACGCACCTGACGAAACGGAGAGATCATGGCGACACCATCAGCGCGCGGAGTGATCTTCATTCACTCGGCGCCGCGAGCGTTGTGCCCCCACCTCGAGTGGGCTGTCGGGCGCGCCCTCGGGCGCGCGGTCAACTTCGAGTGGGCCGACCAGCCCGTGCTCGGCGGCGCCAAGCGCACCGAGTTCTACTGGGAGGGGAGGGCGGGAACCGGCGCTGCGCTCGCCACCTCCATGCGCGGGTGGGAGCACCTGCGGTTCGAGGTGACGGAGGACCCCACTCCTCGCAGTGACGGCGGACGCTGGCTGCACACGCCGGGGCTCGGCATCCACTACGCCCAGACCGATTCGGCCGGGAACGTCGTGATCGGCGAGGACCGCATCCGCTACGCGATGGAGGTCGCGGCCGGTGACGCCGTCGAACTCCAGCGCGAGTTGTCCGTCGCGCTCGGCGCCGCGTGGGACGAAGAGCTCGAGGCATTCCGCCATGCGAGCGATGACGCCCCCGTCGTCTGGCTGCACAAGGTCGGCTGACCGGATGTCTCCCAAGCTCGGTCCCCGAGCTTGTCGAGGGGTCAGGCGGCGAGGCGCCACTACCGGCAATCGGAGGAAGATCGCCCGGGGGCTGGGAACGCGAATCGCCGCCTGACACGAAGACGCCCCCGTTCCCGAAGTATGTCGAGGGAACGGGGGCGTCTTCGCGTGTCCGGACGCTGCCAGGCACCGGATGCCGGTGGCTACACGCTCGCGAACGCCGCCACGGCGTTGTGTCCGCCGAATCCGAACGAGTTGCTGATCGCCAGCACATCGCCCTCGGGCAGGGGCCGCGTCGTCGTCGCGACATCGAGCTGGATCTCGGGGTCCTGCTCGGTCAGGTTGATGGTCGGCGGCACCGTCCGCTCCGCGAGGGCGAGCACGGTGAACATCGCCTCGATGGCGCCCGCACCTCCAAGGAGGTGACCGGTCGATGCCTTCGTCGCCGTGACGACGATGTCGTCGAGGCCCTCGCCGAAGACCCGCCGCAGGGCGTTGTACTCCGCGATGTCGCCGACGGGCGTGCTCGTGGCGTGGGCGTTGACATGGCGCACATCACCGAGGTCCCGGCCCGAGCGCTCGACAGCCTGCCGCATCGCGCGAGCCGCGGCGGAACCCTCGGGGTCCGGAGCGGTGATGTGGTAGGCGTCGCTCGTGACCGCGCCACCGAGCACCTCGGCGTAGATCCGGGCGCCGCGGGCGACGGCGTGCTCGTAGGTCTCGAGCACGAGCGCGGCAGCGCCCTCGCCGAGCACGAAGCCGTCGCGACTGACGTCGTAGGGGCGCGATGCCGTGGCGGGCTCATCGTTGCGGCGGGACAGCGCCTGCATCGCGGCGAAGGACGCCACGGGGAGCGGGTTGATCGCCGCCTCGGAGCCGCCGGCGAGGATGACGTCGGCGTAGCCGAGCTGGAGGTGCTCGTACGCGTTCACGATCGACTCGGTGCTGGAGGCGCAGGCCGAGACGACGGTGCGGATGCCGGCACGTGCGCCGAGATCCATTCCGATCGCAGCGGCGGGCCCGTTCGGCATGAGCATGGGAACGGTCATGGGCAGCACGCGGCGGGGGCCGCGCTCGCGCAGCGTGTCGTAGGCGTCGAGCAGCGTCCAGACACCGCCGATGCCCGTGGCCCAGTCGACGGCCAGCCGCTCGGGCTCCACCTCGGGAGCCCCGGCATCCTGCCACGCCGCACGGCCCGCGATGAGGGCGAACTGGCTGGAGGGGTCGAGTCGCTTCGTCTCCACGCGTTCGAGCACGTCGGCCGACGGCACGGCCGCCGACGCGGCGAAGGTCACCGGCAGCTGGTGCCTCGCGACCCATTCGTACTCGAGGGTGCGAGCTCCGGACGCACCGGCGAGGAGGTTCTGCCAGGTCTCCTGGGCGGTGCCTCCGAGCGGTGTGGTCGCACCGATTCCGGTCACGACAATGCGCTTGGTCATATGGGGGATTCCTTACCCTGTGAGGCAGGGATGCCACGACGCGTTCGAAGACGCGGTCGTGGCATCCCGAACTCCTACGCCTGGTTGGAGGTGATGAAGGTGACGGCGTCGCCGACGGTCTTGAGGTTCTTGACCTCATCGTCGGGGATCGTCACGCCGAACTTCTCCTCGGCGTTGACGACGATCGTCATCATCGAGATCGAGTCGATGTCCAGGTCGTCGGTGAACGACTTCTCGGACGCGACCTCGTCGGCCGAGATTCCGGTCTCGTCGGTGATGAGCTCGGCAAGGCCTGCGAGCACCTCGTCATTGGTGAATGCCATGGGTTCTCCTATTCGTTGGGGTCAAGGCGGTCCGGGTGAAGACCGCGTTCAGTCTAGGGTCGGGGTTCGCCGCCTCAGGGCAGCACCACGACCTGCGCGCCGAAGACCAGTCCGGCTCCGAAGCCGATCTGGAGCGCGAGCCCGCCGCTGAGCTCGGGATTCTCCTGCAGCAGACGATGGGTGGCGAGCGGGATCGATGCGGCCGACGTGTTGCCGGTCGTCTCGATGTCCCGTCCGACCTTGACGGTGTCCGGAAGCTTCAGCTGCTTGGCGAATTCGTCGATGATGCGCATGTTGGCCTGGTGCGGGATGAACGCCGCCAGGTCGGATGCCTGGATGCCGGCCACCGAGAGGGCCTCCTTGGCCACCTTTGCCATCTCCCACACCGCCCAGCGGAAGACCGTCGGCCCCTCCTGGCGGAGCGTGGGCCACGGCACCTCGCCGTCGCGGAACTGGGTGAGAGTGCCGTTCATGCCGACCGCATCGGCCTTCGAGCCGTCGGAGCCCCACACCGTCTCGGAGATGCCGGGGAACTCGCTCGGCCCGATGAGAGCCGCCCCCGCGCCGTCGCCGAGCAGGAAGGAGATGCTGCGGTCGGTGGGGTCGACGATGTCGGACAGCTTCTCGGTGCCGATGACGAGCGCGTACTGAGCCGCGCCACCACGGATCAGGGCGTCCGCCTGCGCGACCGCGTAGGCGTATCCGGCGCACGCGGCGTTGACGTCGTAGGCGGCGGCCGGATTGGCGCCGACTCGATCGGCGACGATGGCGGAGACGGAAGGCGTCTGCTTCGGGTTGCTCACCGTGGCCACGATCACCAGGTCGATCAGCGCCGGGTCTATATCGGCCGTCGCGATCGCTTCCGCCGCGGCCTCGGTGGCGAGATCGATGGCGTCCGTCTCCGGGACCGCGCGCGTGCGCGTGATGATGCCCGTCCGCTGGCGGATCCACTCGTCGCTCGAGTCGATGGGACCGATCAGGTCGTCATTCGGGACGCTGAGCTCGCCGCGGGCGGCGCCGTACGAGTAGACCCTCGTGTGGGCGGGACCGGTCGGCTGCCTGAGTGTGGGTGTCATGCGGCGTCTCCCTGGAGCAACGATGCGGCCGCCTCGAGGTCGTCGGGCGTCTTGATGGCCACACTCGGCACGCCCCGCAGGGCGCGCTTGGCGAGACCGGTGAGTGCGCCGGCCGGCGCGAGTTCGATGATGCCGGTCACGCCGTGTTGCGCGAACGACGTCATGCAGAGGTCCCAGCGGACCGGGGACGCGACCTGGCCGACGAGCAGTTCGAGGGCCTGCGTTCCGCTGTGCACGATCGTGCCGTCGCGGTTGGTCCAGAGAGTGACACCGGGGTCCGAGACAGTGCGGTCGCTCGCCAGGCCGTCCACCGCGTTCTGCAGCGCGTCGCGGGCGGGCGCCATGTAGTGCGTGTGGAACGCCCCTGCGACCTGGAGGGGGATCACGCGTGCGCCGCGCGGGGCATCCGCGGCCAGGGCGGCGAGGGCGTCGAGCGCCCCGGCCACGACGAGCTGCCCTCCGCCGTTGTAGTTGGCGGGCGAGAGGCCGTGCTCCTCGATCTTCGCGAGCACCTCGGCCTCATCGCCGCCGACGACGGCGCTCATTCCGGTGCTGACCTGTGCCGCGGCCTCGGCCATCGCGCGACCGCGGACGCCGACGAGGCGCATGCCGCTCTCGGCATCCAACACCCCCGTCGCGATCAGCGCGGCGATCTCGCCGACCGAATGGCCGGCCACGCCGCCGGCCCCGCCCTTGGAGGCGCCGAGGGCCTCCCAGGCCAGGACGCTGGCTGCGACGATCAGCGGCTGCGCCACGCTCGTGTCGCGGATCGCGTCGGCATCCGAGACGGTGCCGTGGGCGACGAGGTCGACCTCGGCGGCGTCCGAGAACTGCTCGAGCCGTGCGCGCACGCCCTCGAGCTCAAGCCACGGGTTGAGGAATCCGGGGGTCTGGGATCCCTGACCCGGGCATACGACGACGATCACTTTCCCAGTCTGCCAACGATCGCGCGCCCGTGCTGGCTCAACCCTTACAAGAATCGCGGAAAGCTTTGTGCGCGCCCGACAGCGTCGGCCCGCGGCGATGTCAGGCGGTGCCTCCCGCGGCGGTCAACGACCGTGGCGGGGGATCGCCGCCCGCCGACGCGCGGCATCGCTGGTGCCGATCGAGCCGAGGATCAGCGCCGTCTGCAGGATGAGCGCTTCGCGCGGGCCCGTGGCATCCCACCCGATGACTTCGGACACCCGCTTGAGGCGGTAGCGAACCGTGTTCGGGTGCACGAAGAGCTCCCGCGCCGTCGCCTCGAGCGAGCGCCCGTTGTCGAGGTAGCTCCAGAGCGTCGTGACGAGATCGCTCGAGTGCGCCTGCAGCGGGCGGTAGATGCGCTCCACCAGCGTCTGCTTGGCGAGCGGGTCTCCCGCGAGTGCGCGCTCCGGGAGCAGGTCATCGGCCTCGACCGGTCGCGGGGCACCGCGCCAGGCGCGTGCGACCGCGAAGCCGGCGAGGGATGCCCTCGCGCTCGAGCTCGCGTCGACGAGGGCCGGCACCGGCGGCCCGAGGACGAGGTACCCCGGCCCGAACCCCGACTCGAGCTGCCTGCCGATGTCCAGGAACGGCAGCTCGGGACCGGGGTCCTCCGCCGTGCGTCCGGGCAGCTGAGCGCGGCCGATCACGAGCACGAGCCGGGAGCCCTGCACACCGATCAGCACATCGACGCCGAGCTTGCGGGCCGTGCGCCGCAGGTGATCGACGTCGAACTGGGGAGGGGTCGTCCCCACGAGCACGCACACCTCGCCGTGGCCGTGCCACCCGAGCGCCGCGATCCGGCTGGGAAGCTCCTCGTCGGCCTCGCCGGTGAGGATCGAGTCCACGACCAGGGCCTCGAGCCGCGCGTCCCACAGGCCACGCGCCTCCGCGGCCCTGGCGTAGACATCCGCCGCGGCGAAGGCCACCTCGCGGGAGTACAGCAGGATCGCTTCGCGAAGATCCTCGCCCTTTCCGACGAGCCGCTCCTCTGTGACCTCCACGGTGACGCGGATGAGCTGCAGGGTCTGCGTCAGGCTGACGCTGCGCAGCAGCTCACGGGGCGCTGCCGCGAAGATGTCGGCCGCGATCCACGGGGTCGACGCGGGGTCGTCGTACCACTGGATGAACGACGTGATGCCGGCCTGCGCCACGAGCCCGACCGCCGACCGGCGGCCAGGGGGCATCTCGGCATACCAGGGCAGCGAGTCCTCGAGCCGCTTGGTCGTCACCGTCGCGAGGTCGCCCGAGATCCGGCGCAGCCACGCCAAGGTCTCGACCTTGTCCGCGGGCGACTTCCCACCGCGGCCGCGCGGGCCGGCGGGACCCGTCGCTCGGGCGCCCTCGCTGTGACCCTTGTCTACCTGCGCCGGCGGAGTGGACATCCGCGCGTCAGCTCTCCCCGCCCGCGTTGCCCGAAGTGCCCGCCGTGACGTCGTACAGGCGGTACTTCTCGATCGCCTGCGCGGAGAGCGAGCGGTCGACGGCGCCTTCCTCCGCCAGCGCCTGCAGGGTGCGGACGACGACCGATGGTCCGTCGATCTTGAAGAATCGGCGGGCCGCGGGCCGCGTGTCGGAGAATCCGAAGCCGTCGGCGCCGAGCGTCGCGTAGCGCTGGGGCACCCAGGGCCGGATCTGGTCCTGCACCGCGTGCATGAAGTCGCTGACGGCCACGACGGGTCCCTGCGCCTCCTTGAGCTTGTCGGTGAGGTACGCGACGCGCGGCTCGTCGTTCGGGTACAGGAAGTTGTGCTCGTCGGCGGCGAGGCCGTCGCGGCGCAGCTCCGTCCACGAGGTGACCGACCAGACGTCCGCGCTCACGCCCCAGTCGTCCTTGAGCAGCGTCTGCGCCTCCAGCGCCCACGGCACACCCACCCCGGAGGCGAGCAGCTGGGCGCGCGGCCCGTCGCCCTCGCCGGTGGAGATGTGGTGGATGCCGCGGACGATGCCGTCGACGTCCACGTTCTCCGGCTCGGCCGGCTGCACGAGCGGCTCGTTGTACACCGTCAGGTAGTACATGACGTTCGGGTCGGGGTGACCCGTGCCATCCGGTCCGGGGCCGTACATGCGCTCCAGGCCGGAGCGGACGATGTGCGCGATCTCGTAGCCGTACGCCGGGTCGTACGAGAGCGTCGCGGGGTTCGTCGAGGCCAGCAGGTGCGAGTGCCCGTCGGCGTGCTGCAGGCCCTCGCCCGTGAGCGTCGTGCGGCCTGCGGTGGCACCGATGATGAAGCCGCGCGCCATCTGGTCGCCCGCAGCCCACTGCGCGTCGCCGGTGCGCTGGAAGCCGAACATCGAGTAGAAGATGTAGACCGGGATCAGCGGTTCGCCGTGGGTCGAGTACGACGTGCCCACGCCCGTGAACGCAGCCACGGCACCCGCCTCGTTGATTCCGACGTGCAGGATCTGCCCCTGCGGGCTCTCCTTGTAGGCGAGCAGGAGCTCCCGGTCCACAGACGTGTAGTGCTGGCCATTCGGGTTGTAGATCTTCGCCGTCGGGAAGAACGCGTCCATTCCGAAGGTGCGCGCCTCATCGGGGATGATCGGCACGATGCGGTGACCGAAGTCCTTGGAGCGCAGCAGGTCCTTCAGCAGCCGGACGAACGCCATGGTCGTGGCGATCTCCTGTGTTCCGGAGCCCTTCTTGGGCTGCGCGTACGCGGCGTCGCCCGGAAGCTGCAGGCCCACGTGGGTGGACCGGCGCTCCGGGACGAAGCCGCCGAGGGCGCGGCGCCTCTCCAGGAGGTACTGGATGCTCTCGTCCTGGGGACCCGGGTTGAAGTACGGCGGCAGGTAGGGGTTCTCCTCGAGCTGGCCGTCGCTGATCGGGATGTGCATCGCGTCGCGGAACAGCTTCAGGTCATCGAGGGTCATCTTCTTCATCTGGTGCGTCGCGTTGCGCCCCTCGAAGTGCGGACCCAGGCCGTAGCCCTTGATCGTCTTGGCGATGATGACGGTCGGCTGTCCCTTGTGCTCGACCGCCGCCTTGTAGGCGGCGTACACCTTGCGGTAGTCGTGGCCGCCGCGCTTGAGACCCCAGATCTGCTCGTCGGAGTAGTCCTTGACGAGCGCGGCGGTTCGTTCGTCGCGACCGAAGAAGTTCTCGCGCACGTAGGCGCCGCTCTCGGTCTTGAACGTCTGGTAGTCCCCATCCGGGGTGACGTTCATGAGGTTGAGCAGCGCGCCGTCGGTGTCGCGAGCAAGCAGTTCGTCCCATTCGCGGCCCCAGACGACCTTGATGACGTTCCACCCGGCGCCCCGGAAGAAGCTTTCGAGCTCCTGGATGATCTTGCCGTTGCCGCGGACCGGGCCGTCGAGACGCTGGAGGTTGGCGTTCACGACGAACGTGAGGTTGTCCAGGCCCTCGTTCGCGGCGACCTGCAGCTGTCCGCGGCTCTCGACCTCGTCCATCTCACCGTCGCCGAGGAAGGCCCAGACGTGCGAGTCGCCGACGTCCTTGATGGCCCGGTTGCCGAGGTACTTGTTCGTCATCGCCTGGTAGATGGCGTTGATCGGGCCGAGCCCCATCGACACCGTCGGGAACTGCCAGAAATCCGGCATGAGGCGGGGATGGGGATACGAGGGGATGCCGTTCGGCGCGGCCGACTTCTCCTGACGGAAGCCGTCGAGCTGCGCCTCCGTCAGGCGGCCCTCGAGGAAGGCGCGCGCATACGTGCCGGGGGACGCGTGCCCCTGAATGAAGATCTGGTCGCCGCCGCTCGGGTGGTCGGCGCCGCGGAAGAAGTGGTTGAAGCCGACCTCGTACAGCGCGGCCGACGAGGCGTACGTCGAGATGTGGCCGCCGACGCCGATGCCCGGGCGCTGGGCACGGTGCACCGTGACCGCGGCGTTCCACCGGATCCACGCGCGGTAGCGGCGCTCGATCTCCTCGTCGCCGGGGAACTCCGGCTCGTTCTCTGGCGCGATCGTGTTGATGTAGTCCGTGGTGGGGACCATCGGCACGCCGAGGTGCAGATCCTTCGAGCGCTTCAGCAGGCTCAGCATGATCTCGCGCCCGCGGGCGTGACCCTTCGCCGCGACCAACTGGTCGAGGGACTCCTGCCACTCGCCGGTCTCATCGGGATCGCTGTCGAGCTGGCCCTGAGAATACGGATCCTGGTCGTGAACGGTCACGCGCGGCCTTTCGTCGGTTTTTCTGGCAGATCGTGCCAGGGAATCACTCTGGGAGCACGGGCGGCTTGTCGGCCGTGCACAACGCACCCTCTTCAAGCCTATCCATTTCGAGCGCGTGCGGTGCTCTCCCGACGGCGCGCGCACCCTCGCCTAGACTGAACGCGCACGGGCCTTTAGCTCAGCTGGTAGAGCGCCACGTTTACACCGTGGATGTCGTCGGTTCGATCCCGGCAGGGCCCACCACGATCCACCCCGCCGCGCGCTCCGGGGGGCGGGGGATTAGGTTGGTGGGGTGAATGCCAGCCCCGCAGACCAGCGCGCTCTCCTCGACGTGGCCGATTTGGACCGGCGCGCCCGGCGCGCCGAGGCATCCCGTCGCACTCCGCCCCAGGCGGCCCGCATCGGGGAGCTCACGGCGCAGCGCACGCTGCAGGCGCACGAGCTCGCGCTCCGGTCGGGCGTGCGCGACGACGCGCAGGTCGAACTGTCCCGTCTGGAGTCCGACGTCGCGGTGGCCGAGGCGCGCCGCGCGCGGGACGCCGCAAGGCTCGCCGCCAGCTCCAACTCGAAGGACGCGCAGGCGCTCGAGCACGAACTGGCGAGCCTCAAGAAGCGCCTGAGCGACCTGGAGGACGCCGAGCTGGACGTCATGGAGCGCCTGGAGCAGGCCGAGGCCGCGGTGGCGGCGCAGCAGGCGGTCATCGACGAGACGAACGCCGAGGGGTCCCGTCTCTCCGCCGAGGCGAAGGCCGTCGTCGCGGAGGCGACCGCCGAGCTGGAGCGCATCGCCCGCGACCGCGCAGCGATCGTCGCCTCGCTCCCGGCCGACCTGGTGGGGTACTACGAGAAGGTCGCGCTCCGGAGTCCGGGCGCGGCGCTCTTCACCCGCGGCACGTGCGAGGGCTGCCGCATGGTGCTCTCCGGCACCGATCTGCAGGCGCTGCGCAACGCGCCCGAGGACCGCATCGTGACGTGCCCCGAGTGCGGCTGCATCCTGGTGCGCACGGAGGAGTCGGGACTGTGACCGGGAGGCTCATCGTCGAGGCCGACGGCGGCTCCCGCGGCAATCCGGGCATCGCCGCCGGCGGCGCGGTCGTGATCGACGCGGAGTCCGGCGAGGTTCTGACCGAGCTGGGTGTCTACGTCGGCATCGCCAGCAATAACGTGGCCGAGTACAACGGGATGATTGCGGGCCTGGAGGCTGCGCTGGAGCGCGACGCCGAAGCATCCGTCCACGTGCGCCTGGATTCGAAGCTCGTGGTGGAGCAGATGACGGGCCGCTGGAAGGTCAAGCACCCCGACATGCAGGTGCTGGCGCGCAGGGCCCAGCAGCTCATCGCCGGCCGTGCGGTCACCTTCGAGTGGGTGCCTCGCCTCTCGAACAAGCGGGCGGATGCCGCGGCGAACGAGTCCATGGATCGGCGCGAGAGCTTCCGCCGTGACCTCCAGCCGTCGCGCTGAGCCCGCCCCCGCCTGGATCGTGCTCGGGCGGGTCACCGGGGTTCTCGTTGGAGCGGTGCTGCTGGATGCGGACTCCCACGAGCTCGCGCGCATCGACGTTCCGGCATCCGGGCTGGCGGAATGGGTCGCGGCTCGCGAGCGCGACGGAGCACCGCGCTGGGTGTGGAGCGACACCCCCACCTGGTACGGACCGCTGCTGGAGGCAGGGGTGCGGGTCGCGCGGTGCCACGACCTGCGGCTGTGCCATGCGATCCTCCGGGACAGCGCCTACGTCCGATCCGCGGAGCCCCTTCGAGCAGCGCGGGAGTGGGACGCCCCATCGGCCGACCTGACCCCTGGTGAAGACACGCTCTTCGAGGTCGCGGACGCCAGCGGACCGACGGGCGCGCCCGACGGACTCGACGCCGCCATGACCGAGTTCCCCCGGCAGCGCGCCGCCCTGGCATCGAGCGACCAGGACGCACGCCTGCGGCTCCTGCTGGCCGCCGAGTCGGCCGGTGCGCTGATCGCGTCCGAGCTGCGCTCGGCGGGTGTGCCGTGGGACGCCGCAGCCCACGATGCGATCCTCACCGACATCCTCGGCGCACGCCCCGTGGGCGGCGGCAATCCGGCCGAACTCGAACGAACCGGGCAGGCGGTGCGCGAGGCGCTCGGCGACCCGGCCCTCAGCCTGGACTCGCAGCCCAAGCTCATGAGGGCGCTGCACCGCTCCGGCATCCTGGTCGAATCGACGAGCCGCTGGGAGCTCGCCCAGCACGACCACCCGGCGATCGAGCCGCTGCTCGTGTACAAGAAGCTGTCCCGCCTCAACTCAGCCAACGGGTGGACGTGGCTCTCGACATGGGTGCACGACGGTCGCTTCCGCCCCGTCTACGTGCCAGGCGGCGTGGTCACAGGGCGGTGGGCGTCTTCCGGTGGGGGAGCCCTGCAGCTTCCTCGGCAGCTGCGTGCCGCCGTGAGCGCCGACCCGGGTTGGACACTCATCGTCGCCGACGTGGCTCAGCTCGAGCCGCGGGTGCTCGCCGGCATGGCGAGCGACACGGCGATGGCGGATGCCGCGCGCGGGCGCGACCTTTATGCCGGGATCGTCGAGCGCGGCGCCGTGGCAACGCGCGCCGAGGCGAAGGTGGCGATGCTCGGCGCGATGTACGGAGCGACGACCGGCAGCAGCGGCCGGCTGGTGCCCCGGCTCCGCTCGATCTTCCCTCGGGCGATGGCCCTCGTGGATCAGGCGGCGCGCACGGGGGAGGACGGTGGCATCGTCACCACCTGGCTCGGGCGCAGCTCGCCGCCGCCGTCGCCTGGGTGGCGGGAGGCGCAGTCGCGAGCCGGCGACCACGCGGCGCTGCCGGCCGATGAGCGCCGGGCTCGCCAGAGCGCTCGTGATCGCGGTCGGTTCACCCGCAACTTCATCGTGCAGGGCACGGCGGCGGAGTGGTCGCTCGCCTGGATGGCAGAGATCCGGAGGCGCCTCGACGCCCTCGGGGAAGTGGGCGAGGGGACTGCCGCCCCTCGCTCGGGCCCGGCGTTCGGCCGGAGGCCGCACCTCGCGTTCTTCCTGCACGACGAGGTCATCCTGCACGTCCCGCTCGAGCTGGCGGATGCGGCGGCCGACGCGGTGCGCGATGCCGCCGCATCCGCATCTCGGCTGCTCTTCGGCGACTTCCCCTTGGATTTCCCCCTCGAGCTGCACATCGCCGAGACGGCCGAGAAGACCTGAAGCGGGCGCCCGGCGCCGCTCGATAGAATGAGACCGCGAATGGGTCGGCTGGACGGTCACGTCGCGCGCGGTTCGCCGCACGCGCCGAGGAACGTCCGGGCTCCACAGGGCAGGGCGGTGGGTAACTCCCACCCGGAGTGATCCGCGAGACAGTGCCACAGAGAAGAGACCGCCGGGGTTCGCCCCGGTAAGGGTGAAACGGTGGTGTAAGAGACCACCAGGGGTCGCGGTGACGCGACTCGCTGGGTAAACCTCGCCCGGAGCAAGGTCAGACAGGGGATGTTGACGTGGCCCGCCGAGTCCCCGGGTAGGCCGCTGGAGCGGCACGGCAACGTGTCGCCGAGATAGATGACCGTCCACGGGGCTTCGCCCCCGGACAGAACCCGGCGTACAGGCCGGCCCATTCGCCCTTTCTCGCCATGCCGCTGCGCGGGCGGGCGGGGAACTCAGCTCGCTGCAACCACCGCAGGCGGGCCGTCTGCCGCCAGGCTCGCGGCGCCGATGATCCCCGACGAGTTGCGGTGCACCGCGGGAACGATAGGCGTGCGCAGCTTCAGCAACGGCAGGAACTTCTCCGGGTGCTTGGAGACCCCGCCGCCCACGACGAAGAGGTCGGGAGAGAAGAGGAACTCGATGTAGGAGTAGTACCACTGCAGGCGCTCGGTCCAGTCGCCCCATGACAGCTTCTCGCGCTCCATCGCGGAGTAGGCGGCGTATGACTCGGCGTCGCCGCCGTGCTTCGCGCGCTGCACATGCCCCAGCTCGGAGTTCGGGATCAGGACGCCGTCGTAGATCATCGCGGACCCGATGCCGGTGCCGAGGGTGGTGAGGATCGTCAGGCCCGCCTGGCCCTCCGCCGCGCCGTGGCGGACTTCGGCGATGCCGGCGGCATCCGCATCGTTGACGAAGTGGATGTCCCGGCCCAGGCCGTCCTCGAAGAACTTCTCCGCCTCGAAATCGATCCACTTCTTCGACACGTTGGCCGCAGAGAGCGTGCGCCCGCCCTTGACGATCGCGGGGAACGCCACGCCGAGCGCCATGTCCGAATCCCCGACGCCCAGCGTGTCGAGCACCTCGCGGACGGCGGCCAGGACGGCCTTCGGCTCTGCCCCCTCGGGAGTCGACACGCGGATGCGGTCGCTCGAGAGCTTTCCCTGATCGAGGTCGACGATGCCGGCCTTGATGCCGGTCCCGCCGATGTCGACTCCGATTGCCTGTGTCGCACCCCGTGTCATGCCTCCACCATACCCAGGCGCGGCATCCGGGATCAGTAGGATCGAGACAGCCGAGCCGTTCGACGGGCTCAGGAATCGAAGGAGTCATCGTGACCCGTGACGACGAGAAGTACTGGTACAACTTCACGACCGGACAGGTCGAGAAGGGCTACGAGTCCCCGGCCATCGACAGGGCCGGTCCTTTCGACACCGAAGCCGAGGCCGCGCACGCGCCCGAGTTGCTGCGCGAGCGCTCACGCGCCTGGGCGGAAGAAGAGGCGCGCGAGAACTCGTGGGGCACCCCGCCGCAGACGGAACAGGACACTGACGGCAAGTAGTCTGAGACGTCACGGGCCGAAGGGAATCCAGGGAATCCATGGACAAGCAACGAGACTTCGTTCTGCGCACGATCGAGGAGCGGGGCGTCAAGTTCGTACGCCTGTGGTTCACCGACGTCATCGGCACGCTGAAGTCGGTGGCGATCGCCCCGGCAGAGGTCGAGGGGGCCTTCAGTGAGGGCCTCGGCTTCGACGGCTCCGCGATCGAAGGTCTCACGCGCAGCTACGAGTCCGACCTGCTCGCCCACCCCGACCCGACGACCTTCCAGACACTGCCGTGGCGCGGGGAGATCGACCCCACCGCGCGAATGTTCTGCGACATCACGACGCCTGACGGGCAGCCGGCGGTGGCCGATCCCCGGCACGTGCTGAAGAAGGCGCTGGCCAAGGCGGCGGATCGCGGGTTCACCTTCTACACCCACCCCGAGATCGAGTTCTACCTGCTCAAGTCATCCTCCTTCGGCGCGGAGGGACCGGAGCCCGTCGACTCCGCCGGCTACTTCGACAACGTGCCCGGCGGCACGGCCCACGACTTCCGGCGACGCTCGGTGCGCATGCTCGAAGACCTCGGGATCTCGGTGGAGTTCAGCCACCATGAGGGTGGACCGGGCCAGAACGAGATCGACCTGCGGTACGCCGACGCCCTGGCGACGGCCGACAACATCATGACCTTCCGCACGGTCATCAAGGAGGTGGCGATCGAGCAGGGCGTCTACGCGACGTTCATGCCGAAGCCCCTCGGCGGCAAGCCGGGCAGCGGCATGCACACCCACATGTCCCTCTTCGAAGGCGATGTGAACGCCTTCTACGAGGAGGGGGCCACCTACCAGCTCTCCAAGGTCGGGCGGCAGTTCATCGCCGGTCTGCTGCGGCACGCCAACGAGATCGCCGCGGTCACGAACCAATTCGTGAACTCATACAAGCGGCTCTGGGGCGGCGACGAGGCGCCCAGCTTCATCACGTGGGGTCACAACAACCGGTCCGCGCTGGTGCGCGTGCCGCTCTACAAGCCCAACAAGGGCCAGTCGTCCCGCGTGGAGTACCGCGCGCTCGACTCCGCCGCGAATCCCTACCTCGCCTACGCGCTGATGCTGGCGGCCGGCCTCAAGGGCATCGAAGAGGGCTACGAGCTGCCGCCGGAGGCGGAGGACAACGTCTGGTCGCTGACCGACGCCGAGCGCCGCGCGCTGGGCTACGCGCCGCTGCCTGCCAGCCTCGACCACGCCCTCGAGTACATGGAGGAGAGCGAGCTCGTCGCCGAGACGCTCGGCGAGCAGGTGTTCCAGTACGTGCTGCTCAACAAGCGGAGGGAGTGGCAGGAGTACCGCTCCCAGGTCACCCCCTTCGAGCTGAAGAGCAACCTCGAGATGCTCTGACCCGGCGATGACCGCCGATGTCCACGAACGACCGCTCCTCCGCGCTGACCGACCTTGCCCGGCTGGGGTTCAGCAGCCTCGGTGAGGCAGAGGCGCAGCTCACAGAGCTGGCCGAGACGACCGGGCTGCCCCGCGAGGTTCTGACCGCGGATGCCGCCACGGCGGGCGATCCTGACGCCGGTCTCAGGGGCATGGTGCGCGTTGCGCGCCGGGATGCCGATGCCGTCCGCGACGTGCTGGCCGATGACCTCAGCCGCCGGGCGGTGTGGGCGCTGCTCGGCGCCTCGACGGGCTTCGGCGACTTCTACCTGCGGCATCCGGAAGAACTCGCGCACCTGCGGGGCTCCGCCGGCGCCCTCCCATCGAGCGCGGAACTGACCGATGCACTGCTCGAGTCGGTGGGCGCCGTCGACGGATTCGCCGAGAGCGGTGACGAATCGGCATGGTGCGCACTGCGCGTGCGCTACCGACGGCTCGTGGCCCAGATCGCCGTGTACGACCTGCTGAGCAGCGATCCCGTGGAGGCCGTCCGTGCCGTCTCGGCTCGGTTGGCGGATGCCGCCGGCGCGGCGCTGGAGGCGTCGCTCGCGGTCGCGCGGACGCGCATCTCCACGGGCGTCGCGGGGGCCGGTCTCTTCCCGCGCGAGGAGGTGGCGGCGGCACAGCTTGCGATCATCGGGATGGGCAAGACCGGAGCCCGTGAGCTCAACTACGTGAGCGATGTCGACGTCATCTTCGTCGGCGGGGCCGCGCCAGACAACGACACCGAACTGCCGGAGAGCAGGGTCATCGACATCGCGACGAGGCTGGCGGTGCAGACCATGCGCGGCATCTCGGGCGCGGAGATGGAGCCTGCGCTGTGGGAGGTCGACGCCAACCTGCGACCGGAGGGCAAGCAGGGCGCGCTCGTACGCACGCTGGACTCGCACCTGGCGTATTACGACCGCTGGGCGAAGAGCTGGGAGTTCCAGGCGCTTCTGAAGGCGCGCCCGATCGCCGGCGATGCCGAGCTCGGCGAGGCGTACGTCGATGCGGTGCAGCCGAAGATCTGGACCAGCGCCGCGCGCGAGAACTTCGTGGACAGCGTGCAGCGCATGCGGGAGCGGGTCACCGAGCACATCCCCACGGCGGACGTGCCCTACCAGTTGAAGCTCGGGCCGGGCGGCATCCGCGACATCGAGTTCACCGTGCAGCTGCTGCAGCTGGTGCACGGCCTCAGCGACGCCGGCATCCGTCAACGAGGGACGCTCGACGCCCTCGATGCGCTCGTGAGCGAGGGGTACATCGGCCGCAACGATGCCGCGATCTTCGCGCGGGACTATCGGACGCTGCGTCTTCTGGAGCACCGCCTGCAGCTCCAGGGACTCTCGCGCACGCACCTCATGCCCCGCACGCCGGATGGGCTCCGAGTGCTCGCGAGGGCGGCCGGCATCGCCGAGACCGGCCCCGACGTCTGGGCGCTGTGGGAGAGCGTGAAACGCGAGGTGCGCGAGATCCACGTGCGGCTCTTCTACCGGCCTCTCCTGTCCGTCGTCGCCTCGATGCCGGAGGAACAGCGTTCCCTCTCGACCGAGCAGGCCCACGACCGTCTGGCGGCCATCGGCTTCCGCGACCCCGCCGGGGCTCTGCGGCACATCGCCGCCCTCACGAGCGGCCTCAGCCGCAAGGCGACCATCCAGCGCCACCTGATGCCCGTGATGATCCAGTGGTTCGCGGACGGCGTGGATCCTGACTACGGGCTGCTGGCCTTCCGCCGCATCAGCGAGCGGCTCGGCAACATGCCGTGGTTCCTGCGGATGCTGCGGGACTCGTCGGCCGCCGGGGAGAGCCTGACGCGCGTGCTCTCCGGCTCGCGGTACATCGGCGAGCTGATGGAGTGGATCCCCGAATCGGTCGCGTGGCTCGACTCGGACGAGCACCTGCACCCCCGCAGCGGACGGGCGCTGCAGGAGGAAGCGCGGGCGATCCAGACGCGCCACGACACGATCGACGACGCGATGCGATCGGTGCGGGCGCTGCGCCGCCGGGAGCTGCTGCGCACGGCCATGGGGGGCCTCCTCGGCGTCCTCACGATCGAGCAGGTCGCGCAGGCGCTCACCACCATCACCGAGGTGACGATCCAGGCGACGCTGAGGGCGGTGTGGCGCTCGGTCGTCCCCGCCGCGGACGGCGCCCTCGACTTCGCGGTCATCGCGATGGGACGGTTCGGGGGAGCGGAGCTGGGCTTCGGCTCCGACGCCGACGTCATGTACGTCTACAACCCGAACGGCGTCGACCCGCAGCGGGCCCAGGAGCTGGCGCTCCTCGTGGTGTCCGAGCTGCGGCGGCACTCCGAAGACCACCGCCTGCCGCTCGAGCTCGATGCGGGTCTGCGACCGGAGGGCCGGAACGGGCCGCTGGCGCGGTCGCTCGAGGCGTACACCGAGTACTACCGTCGCTGGTCACTCTCCTGGGAGGCACAGGCGCTGCTGCGGGCCCGCGGGGTCGCGGGAAGCGTGAAGCTCATCCGCGCCTTCACCGATGTCGCCGATGGGGTGCGCTACCCGGCCGTGGTCGACCCGCAGGGCCTTCGTGAGATCAAGCGCATCAAAGCACGCGTCGAGAACGAAAGACTCCCTCAGGGCGTCGAGCGGACACGGCACCTCAAGCTGGGGCCCGGCTCGCTCAGCGACGTGGAATGGCTCGTGCAGCTGTGGCAGCTTGAACACGGTCACGGCATCACCGGCCTCCGAACCACCTCGACGATGACCGCGCTCGTGGCGGCGGAGGACGCCGGGCTGGTGAGCGACACCGGTGCCCAGCGCCTGCGGGAGGCCTGGCGCCTGGCCAGCCGGCTGAGGTCCGCCAACACCCTGCTCACCGGACGCACCAGCGACGTCCTTCCCACCGACCGCCGCCAGCTGGACGGCATCGGGCGGCTGCTCGGGTACCCGCCGCGCTCCGCGACGGAGGTCGAGGCGGATTACCTGGGCGCCACCCGCCGGGCACGCCGGGTCTTCGAGCAGCTCTTCTACGGGTAGCACGTACCGGGATCACACGACGAAGAGGGCCACGGTCGCCCGCGGCCCTCTTCGTGCGTCGTGCGTCAGACCCCGAAGTACAGCTCGTACTCGAAGGGGTGCGGGCGCTGAGCGAGCGGCTTGATCTCGTTCTCGACCTTGTACTCGATCCACGTGTCGATGAGCTCCTGCGTGAACACGCCGCCCTCGAGGAGGAACTGGTGGTCGGCCGCAAGGGCGTCGAGCGAGTCCTGAAGGGAGTTCGGGACCTGCGGGATGTTCTTCGCCTCCTCGGGGGGAAGCTCGTACAGGTCCTTGTCCACGGGCTCGTGCGGCTCGATGCGGTTCTTGATGCCATCGAGACCGGCCATGAGCTGCGCGGCGAAGGCCAGGTAGGGGTTGCCCGAGGCGTCGGGAGCGCGGAACTCGATGCGCTTGGCCTTGGGGTTGGTGCCCGTGATGGGGATGCGGATCGCCGCGGAGCGGTTGCCGGCCGAGTACACCAGGTTGACCGGGGCCTCGAAGCCCTTGACCAGGCGGTGGTAGCTGTTCAGCGTCGGGTTCGTGAATGCGAGCACGGCGGGCGCGTGCGCCAGCAGGCCGCCGATGTACCAGCGAGCGACATCCGAGAGTCCGCCGTAGCCGGCCTCGTCGTAGAAGAGGGGCTTGCCGTCGAGCCACAGCGACTGGTGCGTGTGCATGCCGGAGCCGTTGTCGCCGAAGAGCGGCTTGGGCATGAACGTCGCGACCTTGCCCCACTCGAGCGACGTGTTCTTGACGATGTACTTGAACTTCAGGATGTCATCGGCCGCGTGCACCATGGTGTCGAAGCGGTAGTTGATCTCGGCCTGGCCGCCGGTGCCCACCTCGTGGTGCGCGCGCTCGAGGATGAGTCCCGCCTCGATGAGCTTGAGGCTGATGTCGTCACGAAGGTCGGCCTGCTTGTCGACCGGGCTGACCGGGAAGTAGCCGCCCTTGTAGGGAGTCTTGTTGGCGAGGTTTCCGCCCTCCTCCTCGCGACCGGTGTTCCAGGCGCCCTCTTCGGAGTCCACGGAGTAGAAGCTCTGATTCTGCGTGACGGAGTAGCGCACGTCGTCGAAGATGTAGAACTCGGCCTCGGGCGCGAAGAACGCGGTGTCGGCGATGCCGGTCGAGGCGAGGTACTTCTCCGCCTTCTTGGCGACCTGACGCGGATCCTTCGAGTAGATCTCGCCGTTGCGCGGGTTGTAGATGTCGAACACCATGATGAGCGTCTTGTGCTCGCGGAAGGGGTCGACGTACGCCGTCGTCACGTCCGGAATCAGCTGCATGTCGGACTCGTGGATGTTCGCGAAGCCCCGGATGGAGGAGCCGTCGAACAGCTGACCGACCGTGAAGAACTCTTCGTCGACGGTCGACGCAGGGATGTTGAAGTGCTGCTGAACGCCAGGGAGATCGGTGAAACGGATGTCAAGGAACTTGACGTCGTTCTCCTTGATGAAGGTCAGCACCTCGGATGAATCGCGGAACATGGAACTCCAGAGGTAGGGCATCGGGAAGGACGACCCACCCGTAGCGGGTCGATTCGAACCTACCGACAGGGCGTTGCCCGACGGTATCTCCCACGTTTCGGCCGTGTTACGCGTGCGTGGTTACGCTGAGGAGCATGACGTCATCCGCCCCGCAGAGCACCTACCCCGGGCAGCGCCTCGGCCTGCCGGCCACCGGGCCGGGAAGCATCGCCCGTGTCGGCCGCCGACTCGCGGCCCTGGCGATCGACTGGACGGCCGCCGTTCTGATCTCGGTCGCCTTCTTCGCGTATGACTCGCTGGCGACGCTCACGATCTTCGCTCTCGTCCAGGTGGTGTTCATCCCCACGCTGGGCGGCAGCCCAGGGCATCGCCTGGTCGGACTGCGGGTGGCCGCCATGCGTGGAGGCTGGGTCGGCCTGTGGCGCCCGCTGGTGCGCACCGCGCTGCTCGTGCTGGTCATCCCGGCCGTCATCTGGGACCCGGATCAGCGCGGCCTGCACGACAAGGCGGCCGGCACGCTGCTGGTGCGCCGGGGCTGATCAGCGAGGGCGCCGGCCCGATCGATCAGCGAGGCGCTTACCCAGATGATCAGCGAGGGCGCTGGGCCCGCACCTTGGTGGGGTCGATTCCCTTCGGAATGGGGAGCGAGGACAGCGACTGCGAGACCGAGTCGATCCGGCGGATGACGGCGGCCATGGTGCTCTTGTCGATCTTCTTCGGGAGCGCCTTGATCGTCTTCGAGAGGTCGTCGATCTTCACATCGCCCTCGCCGTGACCGAGGTAGAGCACCGTGACGGGAACGCCCTGCGCGACCCGCTGCACCTTCTGGCGCTCCTCGTTCACGAGACGCGTGAGGCGGCCGCGCGCACCCTCGCCGACGAGGACGACGCCTCCGCGGCCCACGGCACGGTAGACGGCTTCCTGCGTTTTCGGGTTGACGGCCACGGGCATGTCGCTCGTCTGCCAGTTGCGGCCGAGGCTCGTGGACAGCACGTGTCCGGCGGCCCCCGGCATCCCGTCGATCTTGCGGTACATGGCCTTCGTCGAGAGCCGTGTCATCGTCATGAGAGCGGCGAGGATGCCCGCCATCAGGCCGGTGATGCCCCACAGCAGCACGCTCCACCACACGAGCGGCGGGATCAGGAAGCCGATGAGCACGCCGACGCCGACGGCCACCAGCACGATGCCGATCAGGAGCCACGGGAGCCACCGGTACGCCTCCCGCGTGAAGCGGAAGAGAGAGCTGATCTGCTTGAAGAAGCCGGGGCGCTTCTCGGGCTCGGGACTGCGTGCTGCCATGCGTCAAGAGTACCTTCAGAGCGTTGTCGGCCGAGCCGATTCCTCCCCAGGCGAACCGGAGGCGCGAGGCTGCACAGAATGCGTCTCGCCGGCTCGATGCCGCCGCGCGGCCGAGAACACTGAGACCGTGCCACCGCCTACGTCCCCTTCCGCCCCTGTCGCCGATGCGCCTCTCACCGATGCGTACCGCATCATCCGCACGGTGTCCCCACCCGAGACGCCTCTGGAGGGGACTCTTGCGCGCGACGGCGACCAGGTCGTCCTGCTCGTGGATGCGGCGGCCCTCGAGTCCTGGGCCGGCTGGGCCTTCGATCGCGCGCAGCACGTGCTCGGTCCCCACGACATCGCACGCAGACCAGACGGCCATGTAGCGGTGATGCCGTGGTGCACCGAGCGAGTGGATGTCTTCTTGGGACGGCGGCGCGCCGCCGCTTCGCCGCTGTCCGGTGGAGAGGTGGTGACCCTGGTCGTCAGCGCCCTCCGCGGAACCGCGGAGGCTCACCAGGGCCGGGCCGGAGACGAGGCGAGTCCCCGGGGAACCTGGTGGCTGACGGATGCCGGGCGGCCGGTGTTCGTGCACGGTGAGTCCGGCGCCGATGTCGAGGCGGGTGCTCGCCGGATCGTGGAGGACGCAGTCTCGTCATGCGACGATCGCGTCCTCAGTCGACTCGTGTCGGCGGCGATGAGTGCGCTTGATCGCCCGCGGACGCTTGCGCAGGAGGCGAGTCGGCTGGAGAGCGAGCTGTTCCACGCCTCCGCGCCGCAGCCCCTCGCGACCACGATCTTCCCGGCGGCGCGCGTGCGGGACCTCGAGGCGCCGGCGCTCCGCCCGGTCGGCGGCACCGCCGTCACCGCGGATTTCTCGCGTCCGCTGCGGGACACCATCGCGCGTCACGTCGACGGTGAGCTGGCCGACGCCGTCGCCGTGACGGTGGGCGGCGTCGTGCGAGCGGTGCGCGCCAAGTTCGGGCGTGGCCGGCGTGCCCCCTGGCTCGCGGCCGCCGGTGTGGCCGGCGCGATCGTGCTGGCAGGGGCCCTCTGGCCGACCGACGGGGGACACGATCCGGTGGCACAGGCGGCCGAGCCGGGCTCCTCGTCGGCGTCACCCCATCCATTCCCGACCGACGCATCGACGCCCGCAGCACCGCTCCCTGTTGACACTCCGGCGACGCCCGAGGCGGAGGCGCCGGAGGCGGAGACGCCGGCGCTCCCGCTCGAAGCGGAGGCCGGCCTGCTTCTGGACCGGTGGGCTTCGTGCGGATCGGCGGACGAAACGTCGTGCCGCGACGACGTGCTCGAGCAGACGGGGCTGCAGGTGAGTCCCGGCGTCATCGACCTGCCGGCGCGCGAGCGGGTGATCACGCTGCTCGATGACTATGGCGGCGCCGCTGTGCTCCGCGTCGAGTCCGCCGCAGGCAACGCGGCGCCGCAGCTGATGGTCATCATCCGGACAGACGACGGATGGCTGCTCCGCGACGTGTACGACGTCGCCGAGCAGCCATCCAAGTGAGGCCTGGAGTCAGATCCCCAGATCGCCCGCGAAGTCCGCCGCTTCCAGGCGGGTCTTGACGGCGCCGAGGAAACGTGCGGCATCCGCGCCGTCGATGATGCGGTGGTCGTACGACAGCGCGAGATACACGTACGAGCGCACCGAGATCGCGTCCTTGCCGTCGACCTGCACGACGCCGGGCTTCTTGACCACGGCGCCGAGCCCGAGGATCGCCGACTGCGGCAGGAAGACGATCGGTGTGTCGAAGAGCGCTCCCCGCGACCCGGTGTTCGTCAGCGTGAACGTCCCGCCCGCGAGCTCGTCGGGCTTCAGCTTGTTGTCGCGGGTGCGCGCGGCGAGGTCGGCGATGTCGCGGGCGAACTGCGCCAGGCTCTTGCCTGCGGCGTCCTTCACGACGGGCGTCAGCAGGCCGCGCTCGGTGTCGACGGCGATCGAGATGTTCTCGCTGGCGGGGTAGACGATGTCGGTGCCGTCGACCGTCGCGTTGACGATCGGGAACGCCTGGAGCGCCTCGACCGCCGCGACGGCGAAGAAGGGCAGGAACGACAGCTTGTCGCCGGTCTTGGCCTGGAAGTCGCTCTTCACCTGGTCGCGGAACGACGACAGCTTGGTCACGTCGACCTCGACGACTGTGGTCAGCTGTGCGGTGGCCTGCATCGACGCGACGGCGCGCTCGGCGATCACCTTGCGCAGCCGCGACATGGGCTGGGTGGTTCCGCGCAGCGGTGAGACCTCGAGCTTGGGGGACGGGGCCGGCGCGGGAGTGGCCTGTGCCGCCGGAGCGGACGCGGCTTCCGCCGCCTTGAGCACGTCTTCCTTGCGGATGCGACCGCCGACGCCCGTGCCCTGCACGGTGGCGAGATCGACACCCTGCTGCGCCGCGAGGCGACGGACGAGGGGCGTGACGTAGCTGCGGTCGCTCGACGCGTCGTCCACGAACGTCGGCGCCGGCGGCTCCGGCCGCTCGGCCTTCGCCGCCTCGGGGGCGGCCTGCTGCGGAGCAGCCTGCTGCGGAGCGGGGGCACTCGGCTGCGGAGCGGCGGGCGCCGGCTCTTCGGCAGGCGCCGGCTCTTCGGCAGGCGCCGGCTCTTCGGCAGGCGCCGGCTCTTCGGCAGGCGCCGGCTCTTCGGCGGGCGCCGGCGCGGGCTCAGCCGCGGGCGCGGCCTGCTCCTGCGTCGGTGCTTCCGGCGCTGGGGCCTCGGCCGGCGCACCGCTGCCCACCTTGGCGAGCACGGCACCGACGGCGACCGTCTCGTCCTCCTGCACCACGATCTCCTGGAGCACTCCGGCGACGGGGGAGGGGATCTCGGTGTCGACCTTGTCGGTCGAGATCTCGAGCAGACCCTCGTCCACCTCCACGGTGTCGCCGACCTGCTTCAGCCAGCGGGTGACAGTGCCCTCCGTGACGCTCTCACCGAGCTCGGGCAGCACGATCGACGTGCTGTCGCCGCTGGCGGCGGGTGCCGGCTCGGGCGCGGGGGCTCCCTGCGGCGTCTCCGATGCCGGGACGTCGGCTTCGATCGGCTTCTCGACGGACGAAGCCTCGGGCTCCTCCACAGGGTCGCTCGTCGGCTCCGAAGGAGCGGAGTCGGCCGGGGCCGCCTCCGCTGCGGCATCCGAACCCGCGCCGCTGCCGTCGCCGATCTTCGCGAGCACGCCACCGACCTCGACGGTCTCGTCCTCCTGCACGAGGATCTCCTCGAGCACGCCGCTGACCGGAGAGGGGATCTCCGTGTCGACCTTGTCAGTCGAGATCTCGAGCAGGCCTTCGTCCGCCTCGACGGTGTCTCCCACCTGCTTCAGCCAGCGGGTGACCGTTCCCTCGGTCACGCTCTCGCCGAGAGCGGGGAGGACCACGGATGTGCTCATGACGGTGTCTCCTTCAAGATGTCGATGACTTCTCTAGCTTAGTGATGCCCCTGCGAAGCATTGCTCTCCAACGCGTGGAGCGTTGCCCTGCCACGCGGCGGGCGATGGTCTACAGGGCGTGCAGCGGCTTTCCGGCCAGGGCGAGGAACGCCTCGCCGAGCGCTTCGCTCTGGGTGGGATGCGCGTGGATCAGGGGCGCGATGTCCTCGGGATGGGCCTCCCAGCCGACGGCGAGCTGACCCTCGGCGATCAGCTCGCCCACTCGATCGCCCAGCAGATGCACGCCGAGGATGGGCCCGTCCTTCTGCCTCACGACCTTGACGAGCCCGGCCGTGCCGATGATCTCGCTCTTGCCGTTGCCAGCGAGGTTGTACTCGTACGACACCACGCCGTCGGCGCCGTGCGCATCGATCGCCTGGGCTTCGCTGAGGCCGACGGACGCCACCTCGGGGCTGGAGTATGTCACCTTCGGAATGTTGACGTCCCGGATGAGCGCGGGGCTCAGTCCCGCGATCTGCTCCGCCACGAAGATCCCCTGCTGGAAGCCGCGGTGCGCCAGCTGCAGGCCGGGCGTGATGTCGCCGACCGCCCACACGCCGTCCACACCGGTGCGAAGGGAGTCATCGACGGTGACGTACCCGCGGTCCAGGGCAACCCCGGCCTCCTCGAAGCCGAGACCGCTCGTCACCGGGCCGCGACCGACCGCCACGAGCAGGTAGTCCGCCTCGTAGGACTTCCCGTCCTCGAGCGCGACCGTGACGCCGTTGCCGGTCTGCGTCACACCCTGGAACCGCACGCCGAGGTCGTAGGCGATCCCGCGCCTGCGGAATGCGCGCTCCAGCCCCTTGCTCATGGCGAGGTCCTCGTTGGGCACGAGGTGCGGGAGCGCCTCGATGATCGTCACCTCCGCACCGAAGGAGCGCCACACGCTGGCGAACTCGACTCCGATCACACCGCCACCGAGGATGACGACGTGCCCGGGCACCTCCGTCAGCTCGAGCGCGCCCTCGCTCGTGAGGACCCGGCCGCCGATGTTCAGGCCCGGCAGCGTGCGGCTGTAGGAACCGGTCGCCAGGATGACGTCGGCACCGGTGTAGGTGTCCTCGCCCACCCGGACGGAGCGCCCACTCTCCAGTCGTCCCTCCCCGGGCACGACCGTGACGCCGCGCGCCTTCAGCAGGCTCTCGAGGCCCCTGAACTTCTTGGCCACGATGCCCTCGCGGTAGGAACGCACCCCCTCGACGTCGATGCCATCGAGCTGCGCCCTGACTCCGAACGAAGCAGCGTCGCGCACGTTCTCGGCGACCTCCGCCGCATGCAGGAGCGCCTTCGTGGGTATGCAGCCTCGGTGCAGGCACGTGCCTCCCACCTTGTCCTTCTCGATGAGCGCCACCGACTTGCCGAGCTCGGACGCGCGGATGGCCGCCGCGTAGCCGCCGCTGCCGCCTCCGAGCACGACGATGTCGAACGTGTGGTCGCTCATCGCGACTCCTCTCCCTGCGTGGCGGATGAGCCCTCGGTGGCGGACGAGCTCTCTGCGGCGGATGAGCTCGCGAGGAACTCGATGAGCGAGCGAACCGTCGCGCCCGTCGGCCCCTTGTCGGTGAAACCGTATCCGCCGCCCTTGTTCATCCCCACGCCGGCGATGTCGAGGTGCACCCAGGGGATGCGGGGCGCGTCATCCTCGTCCGACACGCGGCCGACGAAGTGGCGGAGGAACAGACCGGCGAACAGCGAGCCGCCCGCCGGGTCGCCGATCTTGGCGTTGGCGAGGTCGGCGATCGGGGAGTCGAGGTCATCGACCATGTGAGCGGGCAGGGGCAGGTGCCACGCGAGCTCGCCCGTGCGATTCGCGGCCTCCAGGTACTCCTTCACCGCACCGCCCTCACCCATCACACCGGCGTGGCGCGTGCCGAGCGCGATCGTGATGGCGCCCGTGAGCGTCGCGACGTCGATGATCACATCAGGGTGCTCCCGGCTGGCGGCGACGAGGCCGTCGCCCAGCACGAGCCGGCCCTCGGCATCCGTGTTCAGCACCTCTACGGTCGTGCCGTCGAGCATCCGCAGCACGTCGCCCGGTCGCGTCGCCCGCCCCGACGGCATGTTCTCGGCGATGCACAGCCATGCCGTCACGTGCACGGGAAGCCCGCGCGTCGCAGCCGCACGCAGCACGGCCAGGGCGGTGGCCGCGCCGCACATGTCGTACTTCATCCCCACCATGGATGCCGCGGGCTTCAGCGAGAGCCCCCCGGTGTCGAACGTGATGCCTTTGCCGACGAGGGCGACGTGCCGGACGGCGTCCGCGGGGGAGTAGTCCAGTCGCACGAGACGCGGCGGGCGGTCGGACCCTTGGCCGACGCCGAGGATGCCGCCGAATCCGCCATCGGCGAGCGCGGCCTCATCGAAGACCTGCACATCGACGGGAAGATCCGCCACCGAGTCGACGGCTCGCCGGGCGAAGTCGTCGGGCCCCAGCCATTCGGCCGGGATCGTGACGAGGTCCTTCACCAGGGCGACGGCGTCGGCGTCCGCCTGAGCGGCCAGCACGGCGTTCGGCGGCAGATCGGCGTGCAGCACGACCCGCGATGCGCGCTTCTTCGCACCGCCGCTCTTGTATCCGTCGAACGCATACCCGCCGAGGCCCGCGCCCTGCGCCGCGGCGCTCAGGCTCTCGGCATCCACGGCGCCGAGCACGCCGACCGCGACGGTCTCGAAGCCCGTGAGGGTGCGGATGCCGGTACCGACCGCGTCGCGGATCGAGACGGCATCCGGCGTCTTTCCCGCGCCGACGACGGCAAGCGGAACCGATGTCAGATCCGGCAGATGCACGCGCGCGAACGCACTGGGTCCGCCGGTGAACCCCACGGCGGTGAGCGTCTCGTGGAGCCCCGGCCACTCGCCGAACGCCGATGTGTCCTCGCCGTCCAAGGAGGGGACTGCCAGCAGGATGGCATCTGCGTCGGATTCTCGAATGGGTGCGCTGCTCTGGGCGAGCTCGGGAAGAGACATGCACCCCATCCTAGGTTTCACGTGTTCGCTGAAAGCGGGAGCACCGCGACGCCCTGCCGGCCGACCGACTCGTACCATGGAGGCATGCCCCCAATCGGAGACCTCTACGAGCGTGTTGCGAACGGCCCGGCCGTTCCGCCGGGGCTTCCCCTCGTCATCCTGCTGACGGGCTTCACGGATGCCGGCAGCGCGGTCGCCGGGCTCATCGACTACACGCGCGACGAACTGGATGCCGAGCCCATCGTCGTGTTCTCCAACGATGCGCTCCTCGACTACCGGGCGCGCCGTCCGATCGTCGCCTTCGAAGAGGATCACCTCACCGACTACCAGCCGCCGCGGCTCGAACTCTCCTTGGTGCGCGACGCGCTCGGCCAGCCGTTCCTGCTGCTCGCCGGCTACGAGCCGGACTTCGCGTGGGATGCGTTCGCCGACACCGTGCTGCGCTTCTCGACCGTGCTCGACGTGGCGACCGTGACGTGGGTGCACGCGATCTCGATGCCCGTGCCGCACACCCGTCCGATCGGCACCACGGTGAGCGGAACACGTGAGGAGCTGACGGCGGCGCACTCGGTGTGGCGTCCCCACACGCAGGTCCCCGCCACGGCCGGGCACCTGCTCGAGTATCGCTTCGCCGAGTCGGGCGCCCGCATCGCCGGCTTCGTCCTCCTCATTCCCCATTACCTGGCCGACACGGAGTTTCCCGGGGCCACCATCGCCGCGATGGACCGCGTGATGACCGCGACCGGCCTCGTCTTCACCGCCGACGACCTGCGGGAGGAGAACCGCGAGTACGTCACGAAGGTCGACGAGCAGGTCGAGGGCAACGAGGAACTGAGTCGCATGGTGCGCGGGCTCGAGGAGCGCTACGACGCCTACATGGCCGGGATGACGGGCGGAGTGGTGACCCCGCCGCTCCTGGATGACGGCGACCTGCCCAGCGCCGATGAACTCGCCGCCGAGCTCGAGCGGTACCTCGCCACGCGGCCGTCGCCGGACGATGACAAGCGCGGCGGGGGAGCACACCCGTCGCCGATGTCGGAATAGCGCGGCGCTTCCGGGCGTTTTCTCGGGTACGCGCGTGTCCCGCGCGTCACCACCATTGCGGTACGTATGTACAATGGTGTATCTGACCCGTTGTCAACGGGCTCGTCACTTCGGTCGATCGGGCTCCGCACTTGACAAGGGTCTTACTAGTGTCCGAAAACGACCGGCGGCGCGTGAAGTCCGCGAGCCGGTGAAAGGCGAAACGTGACTACTGTTACGAAGACCACGCGGACCTCCGCAGAGAAGGACACCGAGGCCGACGCCGGCGTCGAGGTTCCGGCGAAGAAGACTACGGCCGCGAAGGCCCCCGCGAAGAAGGCTGCTGCCAAGGCACCCGCCAAGTCGACGGCCGCGAAGGCCGCCGCGAGCAAGGGCAAGCCCAAGGATGACGACGCCGACGCCGCCGTCGAGCTCGATGACGACGTCGAGGTGGAGGTGGAGCTCGACGATGTCGATCTCGACGTCGAGGTCGAGGTGGACGACGAGGAGACCCCGGCGCCCGCCGCCGCGAAGCCCGGTCGCAAGGCGGCCGCTGTCGCCGAGCCCGAGGCCGAGACCGAAGCGGTCGAGGAGGACGACGAGGACGAGGAGTCCACGAAGCCCGCCTTCACCGAGCCCCTCCCCACCGGCGCGATCGTCATCTCGTCTTCCGACGAGGACGATGTGCCGGTCTACTCCTCGATGATCACCGGCGCCACTGCCGACCCCGTCAAGGACTACCTCAAGCAGATCGGCAAGGTTCCGCTGCTCAATGCGGCCGAAGAGGTCGAGCTCGCGATGCGGATCGAGGCGGGTTTGTTCGCCGAAGAGAAGCTCTCGCACATGACGCCGGCCGAGAAGTCCAGCCAGCTGGGCCTCGACCTGCAGTGGGTGGCCCGCGATGGTCAGCGCGCGAAGTCGCACCTGCTCGGTGCCAACCTGCGCCTCGTGGTCTCGCTCGCCAAGCGCTACACCGGCCGCGGCATGCAGTTCCTGGACCTGATCCAGGAGGGCAACCTCGGTCTCATCCGCGCCGTGGAGAAGTTCGACTACACCAAGGGCTTCAAGTTCTCGACCTACGCGACGTGGTGGATCCGTCAGGCGATCACGCGCGCCATGGCCGACCAGGCGCGCACGATCCGCATCCCGGTCCACATGGTCGAGGTCATCAACAAGCTCGCGCGCGTCCAGCGTCAGATGCTGCAGGACCTGGGGCGCGAACCCACGCCCGAGGAGCTCAGCCGCGAGCTCGACATGACCCCCGAGAAGGTCATCGAGGTCCAGAAGTACGGCCGCGAGCCCATCTCGCTGCACACCCCGCTCGGCGAGGACGGCGACAGCGAGTTCGGAGACCTCATCGAGGACACCGAGGCGGTCGTGCCTGCGGATGCCGTCGGCTTCACGATGCTGCAGCGCCAGCTCGAGTCGCTCCTGGACTCGCTTTCGGAGCGGGAGGCTGGTGTCATCCGCATGCGCTTCGGCCTGGGCGATGGCCAGCCCAAGACGCTCGACCAGATCGGCGACACGTTCGGGGTGACGCGCGAGCGCATCCGTCAGATCGAGTCGAAGACGATGGCGAAGCTGCGCCACCCGAGCCGCTCGCAGTCGCTGCGCGACTACCTCGAGTGAGTTGAGGCTTGAGTGAGCATGAGGCTCCGGCGAGCATGAGCTCGGACGGACAGCCTCCCGCGGCCAACGAAGGAAAACAGCTCGAGGTGCAGGTGGACGGCGCGCGCTACGCGCGCATCCCCCTGCGCACCCGCGTTGTGATGCCCGGTGATGACCTCGATGAGATCGTCACCGAGTACGGGGCGGCGGCGGTGCGGTCGGGCGATACCTTCTTCGTGACCGAGAAGATCGTGGCGATCACCCAGGGCCGCTCCTACCTGCTCGATGAGATCCGCCCGCGCAAGCTGGCGCTCTTCCTCTCCAAGTACGTGACGCGCACGCCCTACGGCATCGGCCTCGGGATGCCCGAGACCATGGAGATGGCGCTTCGCGAGTGCGGTGCCCCGCGCATCCTCTTCGCAGCCGCCGTGTCTGCCGTGACCAAGTTCTTCGGCCGCAAGGGCGACTTCTACCGCATCGCGGGGGACAAGGCCCGGGCGATCGACGGCCCGACGAGCGGCACGATTCCGCCGTACAACCAGGCCGTCGTGCTCGGACCGGACAAGCCCCGTGAGGTCGCCGCGCACCTGAAGACCCTCCTCGGCGGCACCGCCGAGGTAGCCGTCGTCGACATCAACGACCTCGGCGGCAACATCCTCGGGTCGACGCTCGACAAGGCGGGGGAGAAGCGCCTCGTCGCCATCCTCGGCGACAACCCGCTCGGTCAGGGACACCAGTCCACGCCGCTCGGGATCGTCCGCGCGATCTGAGCGCGCTTCGTCAGAAGCCGATGGCCTCGCGGTAGCGGGGCTTGTGGCCGGTGCGGATGCCGGTCACGCTCGGCTTGTTCTCATACACTCCGGCGCCCCAGTTACCCTCGACCAGCACCGGTCCCGTCGGGCTGACGACGACATCCCACCCCACGTACTGCACCTGTGGCACGACGCGCGCCACCTGATCGATGAAGACACGGACCTCGTCCATCATCGGCAGCTGGAAGTCCGCGATGACGAAGCCCGAGTCGGGGTGCTTCTCGTGCACGTGCCCGTGGGAGTCGTAACCGGGACCGACCGCGTGTCCGTCGTCGTCGAGCATCGTGTAGAAGCCGCCGAACGACATCTGGTCCGACACCTCGCCTCGCCCGAACTTCTGCGCGATGGCCAGGACGTGGGTCTTGTCCCCGTCGAAGAAGGCGGTGATGCGCGTCGTGTTGACGGTGCCGGGACAGACGGCGGCCAGGTCTGCGTGCTGCTGGATGACCTCTTCGACGAGCAGGCGCCCCTGGGCGAGAAGGGTGGCGTGGAACTCGTTCCAGTTCTCGACATCCGCGGCGTGGTAGCGGAAGACGCCCGAGCCCGCCTGGCCCATCGGGGTCTTCACGACCACCGTGCCCCGGCGTTGCAGGAAGTCGCGCAACCGGTCGGCGTTGCCCGGTTCGACGATCATCCATTCCCGCCGCAGGAACGCGTCGAAGACCTTGTCGAACTCGATCTTGTCGTGGAACACGTGCCGATACTCCGGCTGCGCGTAGCGCTGCGAGATCTGGTTCGACACGGGATGCGTCATATAGGTGGAGCGCTCGTCGCGGTTCAGGATCGCGAAGTCGTAGTCGATGTAGTCCTGGAATCCGACGTTGTGGCGCGCGGCCGACCAGAGCATGTCGGCGACGACCACCGGAACGGCCTTGCCGTGCTGTGCGGAGGCCTCCTTGGCCCGCTCGATCACCGAGCCGGCGTCGATGCGTCGCGCCCGCTCGAGAAGGTAGCGCAAGCGGGGGGCGAGGCCGAGGCCTTTCGAGGGCATGGGTGCTCCGGAGTCGGGATCGGGGGACCCGGATAGTCTAGTTGCGTGATCTCCGGCAACCCTGGGCGACCCACGCCCTCGGGCCCGCCCGAGCGGAGTGCGCCGATCGTGCGGCTCTCGCGGTCCGCTCTCGAGCGCAATCTGCGACGCGTGCTGTCCGGCGTGCATGCCGGCGTGATCGACGTGCGAGCGGATGCCTGGGGCCACGGTGCCCGGTTCGTCGCGCGTTCCGCCGTCGAGGCGGGCGCCGCCGCGGTGCTGGCCGATCCGTGGGCCGCCCTCGCGCTGGCCGATGTCGTCGACGGACGCCGAGTGCTCGCCTCGGGGCCGACGCTCGACCCGAACGCCGTCTTCGGTCTCTCTGACACCACGGCTCCCGTGATGAGCGCCCACGGGTGGGTGGTGAGCCTGAAGGCCCTCCGAAAAGGGGAGGGCGTCTCCTACGGCTACACCCACAGAGCTGCCCGCGACACCACCGTCGCCCTGGTCACCGGCGGCTACGCCCAGGGGATCGTCCGCGCGCTGGGCAATGTGGCGAGCGTCGCGATCGCCGGTCGACGGCATCCGATCGTCGGACGTGTCGCCATGGACGTGTGCGTCGTGGATGTCGGCGACTCGGGTGTTGCGCGCGGAGACGAGGTCGCCTTCTTCGGCGACCCGGCGACGGGCGCTCCGGCGATCGGCGAATGGGTGGCCGGCACCGGGATGTCGGCCGGCGAACTGGCTGCCGCCGTCGGGATGCACGCCGCTCGGGAGTACGTCCCGTGAGCTCCGGAAGCGCCAGTGCCCCGCCGGCCGGCCCCCGCCTGAGCGTCGACCTCGACGCGTTCGCCGAGAACATCGCGGCCGTCCGCGCACGGGTCTCGCCCGCCGAGCTGATGCTCGTCGTCAAGGACGACGCCTACGGGCACGGCATCCAGACGATCGTGGCCCGAGCGGTCGCCGAGGGCGTGCGCTGGTTCGGCGCCTTCGATGTGAGCGCCGCGGTGACCACGCGCGCGATCAGCGGTCCCGAGTCCCGCATCTTCTCGTGGCTCACCGTCGGCCGGCGGGAGATCGCGGTCGCGCTCGACGACGACATCGAGCTCGGCGTCGGTGACGCCGGTTTTCTGGACGACGTCGCCGCGGTCGCGGCCGCCCGCGGCGGCGTCGCGCGGGTGCACCTGAAGATCGACACCGGACTGCACCGCAACGGCATCCGCCCCGAGGATTGGCCCGCCGTGCTCGAACAGGCGATGGCCCACGAGCGATCCGGGGTACTCCGGGTCGTCGGGGTATGGAGCCACATCGCGGAGGCGAGCGACGAGGAGGACGACACGTCTCGCGCGCACTTCGACGCCGCGGTGGCCGCTGCCGAGGCGGCAGGCTTCACGATCGATGTGCGCCATCTCGCCGCCAGCGCGGCCTCCTTCGCGCGTCCGGAGTTCCGCTACGACGTCGTTCGCGTCGGGGCATTCTGCTACGGCATCCGCTCGGCGGGCGGACCGAGCGAGGAACAGCTCGGCATCCGCCCTGTCGCGCGGCTGACGGCCCCAGTGATTCGGGTCGACGGCGACGATGCCACGATCGCGGTCGGAGCCCTGGACGGACTGCCATCGCTCCTCGCAGGACGGGCCCGCGTCACCACGTCAGAAGGCGCCAGAGCGCTCGCGGAAGTGGGCCCGACCGAGAGCCGCGTCCAGGGGTGGCCGGGCGCCGCGGCCGGCGACGAGGTCGTCGTCTTCGGCGACGGGGGCTCTTCAGCCACGGATCTGGCCGAGAAGATCGGAACGGTCGGCGAGGAGATCCTGGTGAGGGTCTCGCCGACCGTTCCGAGAGAAGCCGTCTAGGTCAGAGGACCTCGGCGAGACGCGCGGTCTCGTCGTGCCACGAAGTGGCGATGCTGCGGAGCTTGTCCTCGTACTTGCGGCCGTGGTGGGCGCAGAACAGAAGCTCGCTGCCGTTCACTTCGGCGGCGATGTATGCCTGCGCGCCGCAGGAGTCGCAGCGGTCGGCCGCGGTGAGGCGGTGCGACATGACAGCGGCGGCCGGCTCGGCAGGTGTCGATAGCGTGTTCATCGCGGTGCCTCCTTGGTGCGTATCGCGGTCTGGTGCGGGGTCTCTCAATGTAACCACGCGGATGTTTCGGCAAGGCCGCGATCGCCTGGTATTTCGCTGTGCGCGTACGGAGCTTTCGGAGCGCCGAGTGTCGAGCGGAGCCCCGGAGCCGCCGCGGCTAGGCTTGCCGATTGTGACCTCCGAGTACTCCGCGCATCACCTTCAGGTCCTGGAGGGACTCGAGGCGGTCCGCAAGCGCCCCGGAATGTACATCGGGTCGACCGATTCCCGCGGTCTCATGCACTGCGTCTGGGAGATCATCGACAACGCCGTCGACGAGGCGCTCGCCGGGAACGGCGACCGCATCGACATCACGCTGCACGCCGACGGCAGCGTCGAGGTCCACGACACGGGCCGCGGCATTCCGGTCGACATCGAGCCCCGAACGGGGCTCTCGGGCGTCGAAGTGGTCTTCACCAAACTGCACGCAGGCGGCAAGTTCGGTGGTGGCTCGTACGCGGCATCCGGCGGTCTTCACGGCGTCGGCGCGTCGGTGGTCAACGCCCTGTCGGAGCGACTCGATGTCGAGGTCGACCGCGGCGGCAAGACCTGGGCGATGTCCTTCCACCGCGGAGAGCCGGGAGTGTTCGCCGACAAGGGCGACAAGTCGCCCGACTCGCCCTTCACCCCGTTCGAGGAGCGCAGCGAGCTGCGCGTCGTCGGCAAGGCGCCCCGGGGCGTCACGGGCACGCGCATCCGCTATTGGGCCGATCGTCAGATCTTCACCAAGGACGCCGCTTTCCAGTTCGAGGAGCTCTCGACCCGCGCGCGGCAGACGGCCTTCCTGGTGCCGGGGCTCGAGATCGTCGTGAAGGACGCCCGCCCACAGGCAGGCTCGGGGACCGGCGGGGGCTCGGCGACCGACGAGATCATCGAGACGTCCTTCCGATTCGACGGAGGCATCTCCGAGTTCGCGGAGTTCCTCGCCGTCGACTCGCCGATCACCGATACGTGGCGACTGACCGGCACCGGCACGTTCACCGAGACCGTGCCCGTGCTGCAGCCGACGGGGGCGATGGTCCCGACCGAGGTCGAGCGCGAGTGCAACGTCGACATCGCCGTGCGGTGGGGGACGGGCTACGAGACCACCACTCGCTCGTTCGTCAACATCATCGCCACACCCAAGGGCGGCACGCACCAGCAGGGTTTCGAGCAGGAGCTGCTGAAGGTGCTGCGCGATCAGGTGGCGCAGAATGCCCGGCGACTCAAGGTCGGAAGCGACAAATTGGAGAAGGACGACGTGATGGCGGGCCTCACCGCCGTGCTGACGGTGCGCCTGCCCGAGCCGCAGTTCGAGGGCCAGACCAAGGAGATCCTGGGCACCCCGGCCGTCCGCCAGATCGTCACCCAGGTGGTGCGCAAGGAGCTGGGCGCGCGCTTCTCCTCGCCCAAGCGCGACGACAAGAACCAGACGGCGCTGCTGCTGGACAAGGTGGTCTCCGAGATGAAGGCCCGCATCTCGGCGCGGGCGCACAAGGAGACCCAGCGCCGCAAGAATGCGCTCGAGTCGTCGTCCCTGCCCGTGAAGCTCGCGGATTGCCGCTCGTCCGACGTCGAGCAGTCCGAACTCTTCATCGTGGAGGGCGACTCGGCCCTCGGCACGGCCAAGCTCGCGCGCAACAGCGAGTTCCAGGCGCTGCTGCCCATTCGCGGCAAGATCCTCAACGTGCAGAAGGCATCGGTCAGCGACATGCTGAGCAACGCCGAATGCGCGTCGATCATCCAGGTGATCGGGGCAGGTTCCGGGCGCTCGTTCGACCTCTCGGCCGCTCGCTACGGCAAGGTGATCCTGATGAGCGATGCCGACGTCGACGGAGCGCACATCCGCACCCTGCTGCTCACCCTGTTCTTCCGCTACATGCGCCCGCTCGTCGAGGCAGGACGGGTGTTCGCGGCCGTGCCGCCGCTGCACCGCGTCATCGTGATGAACCCCGGCACCAAGCCGAACGAGACGATCTACACCTACAGCGAGCCGGAGCTGCACGCGCTCCTCGCCAAGGTGACCAAGTCGGGCCGGCGATGGCACGAACCGGTGCAGCGCTACAAGGGGCTCGGCGAGATGGATGCCGATCAGCTCGCCACGACGACGATGGATCGGAGCGGGCGGATGCTTCGGCGAGTGCGTCTGCAGGACGCCGAGGTCGCCGGCAGCGTGTTCGAGCTGCTGATGGGCAACGAGGTCGCCCCCCGCCGCGACTTCATCGTCGAGTCCTCGCACCGCCTCTCGCGCGAGGCGATCGACGCGTAGGCGGCAGCGGCATGGCTGTCGGTCAGAGCAGGCGCGCACGGGCCGCCCGGCGCCGCAAGCGGCGGATGGATGCGGCGGACAACGACCTGACCGCCGCCGAGTGGGCGACGATCAGAGAAGCGTGGGGCGGCGGCTGCGCATACTGCGGAGCCTCGGACGCCGCGCTGCAGCGCGACTGCGTGCTGGCCCTGTCCCGCGGCGGGCGCTACACGATCGAGAACATCGTCCCCGCCTGCCGCTCGTGCAATGCGAGCAAGGGCAACGACGAGGTGACGCGGTGGCTCCGCCGTAAGAAGCTGGACGAGCGCACCTTCCTGCTCCGCCATCGCGACATCCTGACGCTTCTGCGCCCCGTCCCGGAGGGAAACGCCGAAGCGTCGGCCGCGGGTCAGGCGAGCGTTCGGCCGATGGACCCGATGACAGCGTCGAGGGGCTGACCCGATGCATCCCGCTTGGCAGTCGCCTCGGGCAGCTGCCGGGTGGCTCCGTCCGTGCCCACCGCCCTGGCGGGTGCCGGTCCGACCCAGGCCAGGGTGAGCCGGTCCTCGCCGCGCAGGAACGCGTGCGCTCGCACCCCACCCGTTGCCCGGCCCTTCGCGGGGAACTCCTCGAACTTGGACACCTTCACCCGACCGGGATCGGTCCCGGGAAGCACCCCGTCGGCGCCCGAGATCGTCACCGCCACGACATCCTCGCCCTCGACCGCCCCGAAATGGATGACGCTGGCCTTCGGGGAGAGGTTCATGCCGGCCATGCCGCCCGCCGGCGCGCCCTGGGGGCGGACCGAGGACGCCGGGAAACGCAGGAGCTGGGCGTCGCTCGTCACGAAGACCAGCTCGGCCCCGTCGGGGGCGGGTGCGGCACCGACCACCGCATCGCCGGGTTTGAGGCCGATGATCTCGAGCTCCGGCCGCGGAAGGAGCGTCGAGGGGACGATCCGCTTCACCACGCCTTGAGCCGTGCCGAGCGCGACCGGCGTGTCGTCGTCGAAGCGCACCAGAGCCAGCACGCGCTCGGACTTGTCCGTGATGCCCAGGTAGTCCCTGAGCGGCACCCCGGCGCCGAGCTGCATCGAGGTGGACGGCAGAGAAGGGAGGTCTACGGGGGTGAAGCGCAGGATCCGCCCCGCCGTCGTGATGGCGCCGAGTTCTCCGCGGGTGGTGGATGCCGCGGTTGCGAGGATGGCGTCGTGCTTGCTCCTGCGCGTGGGGGTGGTGAGCGTCTGGCCATCCGGACGGTCCACCCGGACGGCGCGTCCGGTCGTGGAGAGCACGACGACGGTCGGCGCGTCGGCGATCTGCAGATCCGGCGCGGGGGCACCTCGCGTCGGCCGGGGAGCGGCCGGATTCGCGTTCATGAGCATGGTGCGGCGGGGGGTCCCGTGTGCGTCGGCGGCCGCCTCGAGCTCCTTGGCGACCTGCAGATTGATGAGCGCGCTGCTGCCCAGCAGCTCCTGCAGCTGCGCGATCTCGGCCTTCAGCGCATCGCGCTCGGCCTCGAGCTCGATGCGGGAGAACTTCGTCAGGCGACGAAGGCGCAGCTCGAGGATGTACTCCGCCTGCACCTCGCTGAGGTCGAACACGTCCCGGAGGCGCGCCCTGGCCTGCTCGCTGTCATCGGAGGTGCGGATCACCTGGATGACCTCGTCGATGTCGAGGATCGCGATCAGCAGCCCCTCGATCAGGTGCAGACGCTCTTCCCGCCGTGCGAGCCGGAAGCGGCTGCGGCGCGTGATGACCTCGATGCGGTGGTCGAGGTAGACCCGCAGCAGCTCCTTGAGGCCGAGGGTCAGCGGCTGACCGTCGACGAGCGCCACATTGTTGATGTTGAACGAGTCCTCGAGGGGCGTCAGCCGGTAGAGCTGGTCGAGCACCGCCTGCGGGTCGAAGCCGGTCTTGAGGCCGATCACGAGCCGCATGCCGTGGTTGCGGTCGGTCAGGTCGTTGACGTCGGCGATGCCGGTGAGGCGCTTGGCCTGCACGGCATCCTTGAGCTTCTCGATCACCCGCTCGGGACCCACCTGATATGGCAGCTCGGTGATGACGAGCCCCGTGCGGCGGGGGCCGAGCGGCTCGACGGTCACCTTGCCCCGGACCTTGAAGGCCCCGCGGCCCTTGGTGTACGCGTCTTTGACGCCGTCGAGCCCCATCACGATCCCCCCGGAGGGGAAGTCGGGACCGGGCACGAATTCCATCAGATCCTCGACGGTGGAGTCGGGGTTCTCGAGCAGATGGATGGCGGCCGCGACGACCTCGATGAGGTTGTGCGGCGCCATGTTGGTGGCCATGCCGACGGCGATGCCGCTCGCGCCGTTGACCAGAAGGTTCGGATAGGCGGCGGGGAGCACGGCCGGCTGCCGGAACTGGCCGTCGTAGTTGGGGATGAAGTCGACGACGTCCTCGTCGAGGTTCTCGGTCAGCGCGAGCGCGGCCGGAGCCAGCCGCGCCTCCGTGTACCGAGCGGCAGCCGGACCGTCATCCAGCGAGCCGAAGTTGCCGTGTCCGTCGACGAGCGGCACACGCAGCGAGAACGGCTGCGCCAGCCGCACGAGCGCGTCGTAGATCGGCGCGTCGCCATGCGGGTGCAGCTTTCCCATGACCTCGCCGACGACGCGAGCACTCTTCACGTGACCGCGGTCGGGGCGGAGGCCCATATCGGCCATCTGGTAGAGGATGCGGCGCTGCACCGGCTTCAGGCCGTCGCGCGCATCGGGCAGCGCACGGGAGTAGATGACCGAGTACGCGTACTCGAGGAAGGAGCCCTGCATCTCCGCGGAGACATCGACGTCTTCGATGCGCTCGGCGATGTCTTCGGCTGGTGGGTTGGTGCGGGGCATGCGTGCCTTCGGTCAAGCGGGTCGACCCTCGCTCTGCAGGAAGGGCCTTGAACGACAGCCAGGGCAAGGCCGCACGCTGTGCGAGACTTGCCCCGATGTCCCTGATGATACCCGCCGGGCCCGCCTCCGCCCGGAGCCTCACCGGTGTGCTGCCGGATGTCGTGGCCGCCCTCACCGGTGGAGAATCGCCGCTTCGCCCCGCGACATCCGCGGTCGTCTTCGTCGTCGACGGACTCGGCGCGCTGCAGCTTCGCGCGCATGCCGGCCATGCGCGGATGCTGGCCCCGAGGATGGGGAAGAAGGACGTCGGGCGCAGCGTCTTCCCATCCACGACAGCCGCCGCACTCACGTCGCTGCTGACCGGCGAGTGGCCCGGTCGCCACGGCCTGATGGGATACAGCGTGCTGAACCCCACCAGGGGCGTGCTGATCAACCAGCTCAGCGGCTGGGAGAACGAGGGAATCGACCCCGAGACCTGGCAACGGGTGCCCACCGTCTTCGAGCGGTTCGCGGCTCTGCGCTCGTTCGCCGTCGGACTGCCGGCATACGCAGCCAGCGGGTTCACACGGGCGATCCTCCGGGGCGCCGAGTACGTCGCCGCCGAATCGCCGGCGGAGCGGGTGAGCGTGGCGCTCGAACTCGCCGGCCGCCATCCCGGCACGCTCGTGTACTGCTACTTCCCGGAACTCGACAAGGCCGGCCACAAGCACGGCGTCGCATCGGATGAGTGGGTCTCCGCCCTCGAGGGCATCGACGCCGCGCTCGGTGCGGCGAAGATCCCCGACCGTGTCGGCGCCCTGGTGACGGCGGACCACGGGATGATCGACGTGCCCCGTCACCGCCACGTGCTCCTGACCGACGAGGACCCCCGGCTCGAGGGAGTGGCCCACATCGGCGGCGAGCCGCGGCTGCTGCACATCTACCTGGACGAGGGGGAAGACGCCGCCGGGGCGGCCCTGCGGTGGGAGACCGTGTCTGGTGCGACGGCGGATGTCGCGACGCGAAGCGCCGCTGTGGCGGCGGGGATCTTCGGACCCGACGTCGACGACGAGGTGCTGCCGCGCATCGGCGATGTGCTCGTGGCGGCGCGCGGGACGTGGGCCTTCTACGACGACCGGCTGACCGACAAGCGGCCGCAGCTCATGGTCGGCCAGCACGGTTCGACGAGTCCGGAGGAGACCGTCGTCCCGCTTCTCAGGCTGGGAGCGTTCGCGGCCTGACGCCCTCCCCTCGGGCTACTGCTCGTCGGTGCCCTCGGGCTACTGCTCGTCGGTCCCCTCGGCCTACTGCTCGTCGGTGCGCGCGCCGAAGACGATCTCGTCCCAGGACGGCATCGATGTGCGGCCCTTGCGGCGACCGGATGCCTCGCCACGGGCGGGCTCGGGTTGCCTCGGGCTCGGATCGGTGCGCGAGAAGTCCTCATAGCCCGGCTCCAGCGCGTCGAACAGCGCGACCGGGGAGTGGTCCCGCTCGGGCTCCCGTTCCGCGCCGGGCAGCGGCTCGCGCTGCCCCCGGCGCCGGCGAAGGGCCTCGAGCAGGTCCGCTGTCTCGGAACTCGTGACCGATGTGTCCGGCGCGCGCTTGATCGCGGCGTTCTGCACCGCGACGGCGGCCGGTTCTCCGGCGTCGCCCGTCTCGAGCACAGGGGCGGTTGGCTGTGCCGATCCGGCGGAGTGCTCAGTGTCGGGGACGCGCCGTGGACCGAATGCGCCGCTGTCGAAGCGGGAGTCGTCCTTGAGCGGCGCCTGATCCAGAGCGCGGAGCCGGGGGATCAGGCCTTCGGGCAGCGACCCCTGCCTCGACAGCTGGACGGCGTCGGCGTTCAGGGGAGACAGGGTGCTTCGCCGGGGATCGAACGCCCAGCGGGCGTCGTGATCGATATCGGATGCCGCGAACTCGACCTTGACGATCCAGCCCGTCTGCTCCTTCCAGCTGGTCCATCGCTCGCTCGTGGCTCCGGCCTCGGCCAGCTTCGCGCGGATCGCGGCGCCGAAGGTCGGGAGCGCGTCGTGCTCCAGGTCGCCGCCCATCAGCACGGGGACCGCCAGAGCCTGACCGACGATGTGCTCGCGTTCCGCGAGCACGGGCCCCTCGTACCGCGCGACGTCCTCGACCCGTGCCCCGAGAAGTTCGGCCACCTCGGCGGCCGAGAGGCCGGCTCGGATGTGCGCCTGCACCTCACGGGGACTCGGCCGAGGAGTGCGCGCTTCTGCGTTGCGTTCCTGACGCGCCTTGCGCAGCTCGGCGCGGAGCACGTCATCGATCGACAGCGCGAATCGCTCGCCCGACTCGGTCGCCAAGACGATCGTGTCGTCCTCGGTTCCGATGATTGTGAGCTGTTCCATTGCCTGACGCCTCTCCGAACGGTATGCGTATGCGCCCATGCTCGCACGGCGACGCCCGGGCATCGGGAATACACCGGGCGTGCCGCGAGTTTGGCTCCTCGCACGACAGCATCGCATTTGCGTAATGCCCTCGCTTCATGCAAACTATCGCCGCCTGACACGCGCAGGCCCACAGACAATACGCAACGGAAGAGACATTCAGGCATGGCCACGGATTACGACGCACCCCGCAAGACCGAGGACGACAGCGAGTCGATCGAGGCCCTGAAGGAACGCGTTCCCGACAAGCTGTCCGCGTCGGTGGATGTGGAGGACGCCGACAACCCCTCGGGCTTCGAACTGCCCGGCGCAGATCTCTCCGACCTCGAACTGGATGTCGTCGTCCTGCCGGCGCAGGAGGACGAGTTCACCTGCGTGAACTGCTTCCTCGTCAAGCACCGCTCTCAGCTCGACCACGACGACGCCGCGGGCCCCATCTGCAAGGAGTGCGCCGCGTAGGGACCTCAGCGCAGCAGGCTGCCTAGGATCGGGGCGCCGACTGCGCCCGCACGATCGCCGCCGCAAGGCGATCCGGCGTGCGGCTGGAGATCGACCAGGTCGCGACCGGGTCATCCGGATCGATGTTCGGGACGACCACCAGTCCGTCGATGCCTCCGCGGATGAGATGCCACCCTCGCGGGTCCAGACCCGGTCCCCGTGCGGTGCGCGCCGCCTCTGCGGTCAGCGGCACGGGCTCGCCGAGCAGCGACACGTCGATGTGCGCGCGACCCGCGCGCAGCATCCCGTCGCCCACCGCGATCAGCGGCGACAGCATGATCAGCAGCGTCACAGCCGCCACACCCACGATCGCCCCGATCACCAGGGCGACCGTCGCATCGAAGGGGGCGAAGACGAGCGCCGCCATCGGAGCGACCACGGCCGCGGCCACGAGCGCCCAGAGCGAGGGCGTGAGTCTTTCCCGGTAAGCGGCGAGGGTCGGCCGGGCCGCGTCGAGGCGGCCGCCGGAGCCGTCGTCGGGCGGACTGTCGTGATGAGTGATCTGCATTACCCTCGTTGGGTGACCGAAAGCGTGGACGTCCTCATTATCGCCCCGGAGGTTCCGGCCTACGCACACCCGGGCGATGCCGGCGCGGATCTCGTCTCCAGCGAGTCCGTTCGGCTCGAGCCGGGCCGGCGAGCGCTGGTGGGCACCGGTGTGCGGATCGCGCTGCCGGAGGGCTACGCGGCATTCGTCGTGCCGCGCAGCGGCCTCGCCACCAAGCACGGCATCACGATCGTGAACTCACCCGGCACGGTCGACGCCGGCTACCGGGGCGAGATCAGGGTCACGCTGCTGAACACCGACCCCACGGAGGCGTACGACATCGCACCGGGGGATCGGATCGCCCAGCTGATCGTGCTGCCGGTGCCTCGTGTGCGCTTCATCGCCGTCGACACCCTTCCCGAGAGCGTCCGCGGCGAGGGCGGCTTCGGGTCCACCGGCTATCAGCAGACCACCGGGAGCAACGCATGAGCGACGACACACCTACGGGTGCCCCCCGCAAGGCCGCTCCCGATGACCGCGCGGTCTCGGGGCCTTTCGACGAATCGGAGGCGAACCCCGTCCGTCCGTACATCGACCTCGGCGGCATCAAGATCCTTCCGCGCGAGGGCCTGAATCTTCGCCTCGAGGTCGAGGAGCAGACCAAGCGGATCGTCGCGGTGGGCCTGGACTACGCGGACTCCTCGCTGCAGGTGCAGCCCTTCGCCGCGCCGCGCACCGCCGGCCTGTGGGATGAGACGCGCGACCAGATCCGCGATCAGGTCCGTCAGCAGGGCGGGCGGGTCGAGGAACGTGACGGTCCCCTCGGCCCCGAACTGCTGGCGGAGGTGCCGGTCGCGGCGACGGCCGACGGCGCGCCGGGCAAGCGCCTCGCACGTTTCGTGGGCGTCGACGGCCCTCGCTGGTTCCTCCGGGGGGTGATCGGCGGCGCCGCGACCTCCGACGTCGCGGCGGCCGCGCAGGTCGAGGACCTGTTCCGCTCGATCGTCGTCGTGCGGGGCAACTCGCCGATGCCGCCGCGAGACCTGATTCCGCTCCGGATGCCGTCCACGCCTGGTTCCGCGTGAGCGAGGACCGCGTCCCCGAGCGCAGCGAGTCGTCGGACCTGACGCCGCCACCGCCGGAGCCGTCCGCTTCGGAGCTGCTCGGTGCCGCCCTGGGCGGAGCCGCGCGCAGCGCGGGTCTCGATCCGAATTCGGATGCGTCCACCGGACGAGTGGTGTGGACCGCCATGGGCGGCTGGCGCGGAGTGGTCGAGTCGGTTCTGCCCAGCCTCACCTTCGTCCTCGCCTTCACGCTCACCTACGATCCGGACGCCGGGACCGGCAACCTGCCGCTCAGCCTCGGGCTGTCGGTAGGGCTTGCCGTGGTCTTCACCGTCATCCGCCTTGCGACGAAATCTCCTCCCGGACCGGCCATCAGCGGTCTCATCGCCACCGTCGCCGCGGCCGCGCTCGCGCTGTTCACCGGGCGCGCGGAGGACAACTTCATCCCCGGGTTCGTCACCAACGTGCTGTACGGGTCGGCGTTCCTCGTCTCGGCGCTGATCGGCTGGTCGCTCATCGGCCTCGCCGTGGGCTTCCTGATGGGGGAGGGCACGGCCTGGCGCAAGGACAAGCGCAAGCGCCGGGTCTTCTTCTGGCTCGCGATCGCGTGGGCCGCGCTGTTCGCCGCGCGGCTCGCGGTGCAGGTTCCGCTCTACCTCTCCGGGGACGTCACAGCGCTCGGCACGGTCAAGCTGATCATGGGCCTGCCGCTGTTCGCGCCCATGGTGGCGGTCAACTGGCTCGCCGTCCGCGCCCTCTATCCCACGCAGAAGGCATGATAGATTTATCTTGATGTCAAGATAAATTCGCCCTCTTCCGGGTCGCCCGCCTGCGGCGCAGACTGGTTAGGCACGCCTTGCTAGCCCAGTTCGCACCCTGCGACGAAGATGGAAGCGAGCGTCCGCGGTCGACGAGAAGGAGACGGCATCGTGTCAACGGTGAACAGCTTCGGTGCGAAGAGCACCCTGACGGTCGGCAGCACCGACTACGAGATCTTCCGCATCGATTCCGTTCCGGGATACGAGAAGCTCCCGTTCAGCCTCAAGGTGCTGCTCGAGAACCTGCTCCGTACCGAGGACGGCGCCAACGTCACGAAGGCGCAGATCGAGGCGCTCGGGTCGTGGGATGCCGCGGCGGAGCCGGACACCGAGATCCAGTTCACGCCCGCCCGCGTCGTGATGCAGGACTTCACCGGCGTGCCGTGCATCGTCGACCTCGCCACGATGCGCGAGGCGGTCGAGACTCTCGGGGGAGACCCGAAGAAGATCAACCCGCTCGCGCCGGCCGAACTCGTCATCGACCACTCGGTGATCGCCGACCTGTTCGGCACCGAGAACGCTCTCGAGCGCAACGTCGAGATCGAGTACCAGCGCAACGGCGAGCGTTACCAGTTCCTGCGGTGGGGCCAGACGGCGTTCGAGGACTTCAAGGTCGTCCCGCCGGGGACGGGCATCGTGCACCAGGTGAACATCGAACACCTGGCGAAGGTCACGTTCACCCGCCCTTCGACAGGCTCAGGGACCGATTCCGTGGTCCGCGCGTATCCCGACACGTGCGTCGGCACCGACTCCCACACGACGATGGTCAACGGTCTCGGCGTGCTCGGCTGGGGCGTCGGCGGCATCGAGGCCGAGGCGGCCATGCTCGGCCAGCCCGTGTCGATGCTCATCCCGAAGGTGGTCGGGTTCAAGCTCTCCGGTGCCATCCCGACCGGAGTCACCGCCACCGACGTCGTCCTGACGATCACCGAGATTCTCCGCAAGCACGGTGTCGTCGGCAAGTTCGTCGAGTTCTACGGCTCCGGAGTCGCATCGGTGCCGCTGGCCAACCGCGCCACCATCGGCAACATGAGCCCGGAGTTCGGTTCGACCGCCGCCATGTTCCCCATCGACGACGTGACGCTCGACTATCTGCGCCTCACGGGCCGCAGCGAGGAGCAGGTGGCCCTCGTCGAGGCGTATTCGAAGGCGCAGACGCTCTGGCACGACGCCGACTCCGAGCCGGTCTTCAGCGAGTACCTCGAGCTGGACCTCGCCACCGTGGTTCCCTCCATCGCCGGACCGAAGCGTCCCCAGGACCGCATCATCCTGGCGAATGCCAAGACGCAGTTCGCAAGCGACCTCGTCAACTACGCGGACAGCGACCACGATCTCGTTGATCTGACGACGGCGGAGTCCTTCCCGGCATCCGACCCCCCCGGTCTGAGCCCCGAGGATGAGAACAGCCACCACGAGCACCACCACCACAGCCACGCGCCCACCAACGGCTCCAAGCCCACACCGGTCGTGCTCGAAGACGGTCAGCGGTTCACGCTCGACCACGGGGCCGTGACCATCGCCGCGATCACGTCGTGCACGAACACCTCGAACCCCTCCGTCATGCTCGCGGCGGGCCTGCTGGCCCGCAACGCCGTGAAGAAGGGCCTGAAGGCCAAGCCGTGGGTCAAGACCACCCTCGCGCCGGGGTCGAAGGTCGTGACCGACTACTACGAGAAGGCCGGCCTCACGCAGGATCTCGAGGATCTCGGCTTCTACACCGTCGGCTACGGCTGCACGACCTGCATCGGCAACTCCGGACCCCTCATCGAGGAGGTCTCGGCCGCCGTCCAGCAGAACGACCTCGCGGTCACCGCCGTGCTCTCGGGCAACCGCAACTTCGAGGGGCGCATCAACCCCGACGTGAAGATGAACTACCTGGCGAGCCCGCCGCTGGTCATCGCTTACTCGCTCGCCGGGTCGATGAACTTCGACTTCGAGACCGATGCGCTCGGCAAGGACCAGGACGGCAACGACGTGTTCCTGCGCGACATCTGGCCGGACTCGGCGGAGGTGCAGGCGACGATCGACTCGTCGATCAACAAGGACATGTTCGACACCCAGTACGCGAGCGTGTTCGAGGGCGACGAGCGCTGGAAGACGCTGCCCACGCCCACGGGCGACGTCTTCGAATGGGATGCCGCCTCGACGTACGTCCGCAAGCCCCCGTACTTCGACGGCATGACGATGGAGCTGACCCCGGTCACGGACATCTCCGGTGCCCGTGTGCTCGCCACGCTCGGCGACTCGGTCACGACCGACCACATCAGCCCCGCCGGCAACATCAAGGTCGACAGCCCCGCCGGCCACTACCTCAACGAGCACGGCGTCGACCGCAAGGACTACAACTCCTACGGATCGCGCCGCGGCAACCACGAGGTCATGATCCGCGGCACCTTCGCGAACATCCGGCTGAAGAACCAGCTTCTGGACGGGATCGAGGGCGGCTACACCCGCGACTTCACCCAGGAGGGCGGACCGCAGTCGTTCATCTACGACGCGAGCCAGAACTACCAGGCCGCCGGCACGCCGCTGGTGATCTTCGGCGGCAAGGAGTACGGGTCGGGTTCGTCGCGCGACTGGGCCGCGAAGGGAACCAGCCTCCTGGGGGTCAAGGCCGTCATCACCGAGAGCTTCGAGCGCATCCACCGCTCGAACCTCATCGGCATGGGTGTCGTTCCATTGCAGTTCCCGGCGGGGGAGTCCTGGGCATCCCTCGGCCTCGACGGCACCGAGATCGTCTCGATCTCGGGCCTCGAGCAGCTGAACGAGGGCGTCACCCCCAAGACCGTGCGCGTCACGGCCACTCCGAGCGAGTTCTCCGCGGCAGGCAAGCAGCCGGTGGAGTTCGATGCGGTCGTCCGTATCGACACACCAGGTGAAGCGGATTACTACCGCAACGGCGGCATCCTCCAGTACGTGCTGCGTTCGCTCGTCTGAGCATCGTGGAGAAGGGCCTCCGGCGTCGCGGCGCCGGGGGCCCTTCGCATCCCGCGGGATAGACTGGAGGCCGGCATCCGGGTCTCGGAATGCCTTCCCGGCAGGGGCCCTGAGCAGCGCAGAGGGAGACGGATGGCGATCCTTCCGAGCATCACCGGACCCGACGACCTCGATGGGCTGAGTCTCGATCAGCTCCGGGAACTCGCGGCCGAGGTGCGCAGCTTCCTCGTCGAGAACGTCTCGCGCACCGGTGGGCACCTGGGTCCCAACCTCGGCGCGGTCGAACTGACCATCGCGCTGCACAAGGTATTCCGCTCGCCGGATGACCCGATGATCTTCGACACCGGCCATCAGTCCTACGTGCACAAGCTTCTGACCGGCCGCCAGGATTTCTCCGGCCTTCGATCCCGTGGCGGTCTGGCCGGCTACCCGCAGCGCTCCGAGAGCCCTCACGACGTGGTCGAGTCCTCGCACGCCTCCAGCTCTCTGAGCTGGGCCGACGGGATCTCCCGCGCCCTGACGCGCACGGGTCGCGCCGACCGTCACGTGATCGCCGTCGTCGGCGACGGAGCGCTCACGGGCGGAATGACGTGGGAGGCCCTCAACAACATCTCCGACGACAACAACCGCAACCTCGTCATCGTCGTGAACGACAACGGCCGATCGTACGCACCCACGATCGGCGGGATGGCCCGGTACCTGAACCGGGTGCGAACGGGCGACACCTACCGGGACTTCTACCGAGGCACCGAGACTTTCTTCGCCAAGATGGGGCCCGCCGGTCGCGCCGTGTACCGCGGTGTGCGCGGCGGCACCCACGGCTTCCTGTCGCGATTCACGAACAACGCAGCGCTCTACTCCAACCTCGACATCAAATACCTCGGGCCGATCGACGGACACGACCTCGACGCCCTGGTCGAGACGCTCGAGCTCGCCAAGACGTACGGCGCACCGGTCATCGTGCACACCATCACCGAGAAGGGCCGCGGCTACCAGCCGGCCCGGGACGACGTCGCCGACCAGTTCCACGCCGTCGGCAGGATCGACCCCGCCACCGGCGGGGCCCTCAGCACGGCCCGTCCGGCATGGACGGATGTCTTCGCCGACGAACTGGTGGAGATCGGCGCCCGCCGCGACGACGTCATCGCGATGACGGCCGCGATGCTGCGGCCCACGGGCCTCGCCCCGTTCGCGGAGCGGTTCCCCGACCGCGTCTACGACGTCGGGATCGCCGAGCAGCACGCGGTGGCATCCGCGGCCGGCATGGCATTCGGCGGGCTGCACCCCGTCGTGGCGGTCTACGCGACCTTCATGGGCCGCGCGTTCGATCAGGTGCTGATGGATGTCGCCCTGCACCGCGCCGGAGTCACCTTCGTGCTGGATCGGGCAGGGGTCACGGGCCCCGACGGCCCGAGCCACCACGGCATGTGGGACCTCGCGATGCTGCAGATCGTTCCGAACATCCGCATCGCCGCTCCGCGCGACGCCGAGCGCCTGCGGGAACTGCTCTCCGAGGCGGTCGAGGTGTCCGATGCCCCCACGGTGATCCGCTTCCCGAAGGGTGACGTGGCACCGCCGATCGATGCGGTGCGCCGCCTTCCGGACGGCGTCGACGTGCTCGTCGAGTGCGACGCCCAGGATGTGCTGCTCGTCGGTATCGGTCCGTTCGCCCATCTGGCGATGGATGTCGCCGCGCGTCTGCGAGCGCAGGGAATCGGCGCCACGGTCATCGATCCGAGGTGGGCGATCCCGGTGCAGCAGTCCATCGTCGACCTTGCAGCATCCCATCGCCTCGTCATCACGCTGGAGGACGGCATCCGCGTCGGAGGCGTCGGCACCCGGGTCCGGCAGGTTCTGCGCGAGTCCGGCGTCGACACGGCCGTCGATGAGCTCGGCCTTCCGGACTCGTTCATCGATCACGCCAGCCGCGAGCAGATCCTCGAGGATGCCGGCCTCACGGCCGCCAAGATCGCCCAGGACGTCGTGGCGCAGGTGCTGGGCACCCGCATCCCGGTCGCGCGTCAGACGCTGACGAGCGAGTTGCCGACGATTCCGGACTTGGCGGGGCGGCGCTCGGACGCGTGACCGATGCCCTAGCGGACCGAGGTCAGGTGGCTCGCGAAGGCGGCGGGCGCAGCATCCCACTTCTCGCCTGCCGGGTCGGGCACGGAGGGCGAGATCGCCTTCGAGAGCAGGTACCCGTCGGTCAGCGCATCGCCGGTCACGAGAACGCTCAGCAGTTCGATGCCGCAATCGTGGCGCACGCGGTCGGTGCACTCGTCCACGATGCGCGGCGATAAGAGCGTATTCGGTGGAAGGACCGCGCCTTCGAGGTCGTGCACGATGTCGCGCAGCGCGGCCCCCACGATGTTGCCGGCACGCTCGCGCACGTTGACGACATCCAGCTCCAGGATCCGCAGGTCGTGGCCGGAGACGATCGGTCGCCAGTCGAACGACGCGTGCACGAGATGCTGGTGCCCGTCGGCGCCCGTGAGGCTGCGCGCCGGCAGATCCGTGGAGCGCGCGCGCACGTCGACCGTGCGATACCAGTAGAAGATCGGGAAGGCACCGTGTGTTCCAGGACGGAGGACGACGACCTCGCGACGATCGTCACCCCCACCTCGCGCACCGCGCCGGATGATCGGCTTGCCGTTTCGCGTTCGGATCGCGGCGGACCCCTCGTCGATGGTCACGAGGAAGAGCTTCATGAGCGCAGGGATGACGATGAGCAGCGTCAGCGCGGCACCGCTCGTCTTCACGAGCACGCTCAGCGCGTTACCGCTGAACATCGTCGAGATCGCATCCAGCATCCGTGCCCTTTCGTTCGCCCGACGATGACAGGATGCCTTCTCGGCGGAGCTTTGGAGGGCCGCCTCGGCCGTTACGAGTGAGTGTTCATCAGGTCGACGACGACCGTTGTGCATGTCGTAGGCGGCCGTTGCCGAACCGGCGACGCGTCGGCGACGCTCGGCGGCACCACCGCCGCACCACGAAGAGGCCCACGACTCGACGAGTCGTGGGCCCCTTCGCTCAGCTCGGCGTCAGCCGCCGATGCCCTTGATGGCCGGGTGGTGGAAGGTGTCCCCGTTGACGCGCTCGGATGCGCCCTCGCGGTCGAGGTAGGGCGAGACGCCACCGTCGATGAACGGCAGGCCCGCGCCGAGGATGAGGCACAGGTCGATGTCCTGTACCTCGGGCACGACGCCCTCCTCGAGCATGATCCGGATCTCGCTCGCGAGCCCGTCCTGCACGCGGCGCAGGATCTCCTCCTCGCTGGCAGGCGTCGATCCGGTCCTCAGCACCTTCTGGGCGGACTTCGTCCACCCGGTGACCCGTCCGCTCCTGTCCTTCTCGACGACCTCGGGCAGCGCGGCGAGCTCGTGGAAGTTCTCCGATGAGAAGAAGCGGTCCGGGAAGGCGTGCACCATGGTGTCCTGCACGTGCGCGGCCACCTTCCAGCCGACGAGGTCGATGAGTTGGAACGGGGTCATCGGAAGGCCGATCGGGGCGAACGCCTTCTCCACCGTCAGCAGGGGAGTCCCCTCGTACACCGCGCGAGCCGCCTCGCCCATGACCTTCGCCAGGAGCCGGTTCACGACGAAGCCCGGCGCGTCGGCCGTCAGCACGGCATTCTTGCCGAGTCCCTTGGCCACGACGAACGCCGTGGAGAGGGCCGCGTCGCTGGTCGTGGGCGTCTTCACGATCTCGATGAGCGGCATCACCGCGACCGGATTGAAGAAGTGGAAGCCGACGAGCCGCTCGGGCCGAGACAGTTTGGCGCCGATCTCCTCGACCGACAGCGACGACGTGTTCGTGGCCAGGATCGCGTCCTCGGCGAGAATCGGCTCGATCTCGGCGAACACCTGCTGCTTGACCCCGACCTCCTCGAACACGGCCTCGATGACGAAGTCGCAGTCGGCGTACTCCGACTTGTCGGTGGTGCCGTGCAGCAGGCCCCGCAGCTTGTTGGCTCCGTCGCCGTCGAGGCGGCCCTTGGCTTCGAGCTTGTCGATCTCCTCGCGGATGTGCGCGAGGCCCTTGTCCACCCGGGACTGATCCAGGTCGGTGATCAGCACGGGCACCTGCAGGCGGCGGAGGAACAGCAGCGCGAACTGGCTGGCCATGAGCCCCGCGCCGATGATGCCCACCTTCGTGACCTTGCGGGCGAGCGCCTTGTCCGGTGCACCCACCGGACGCTTGGCCCGCTTCTGCACGAGATCGAAGGCGTACATGGATGCCGCGAACTGGTCGCCGACCACCAGGTCGGCGAGCGCCTCGTCCTCGCGGGCGAATCCTTCGGCCTTCGTTCCGCTCTTCGCCTTCTCGAGCAGCTCCAGGGCGACATAGGGGGAGCGGGGGACGGTGCCGATGCGGCTCTCGAGCATGTTGCGGGCCATCTTGATGGCGATCGGCCACTTGGTGAGACGCTCGATCTTGCCAGGCTCGTTCTTGCGGTGCACCTTGACGGTCCCGCCGAGCACGCCGTCCGCCCACCGCAGCGAGCTCTCCAGGTAGCTCGCGGCGGGGAAGATGGCGTCCATGATCCCCAGATCGAACGCCTGCTGGGGCTTCAGCATCCTGTTCTGCTTCAGCGGATTCGAGATCACCACCTCGAGGGCGTTCTCGATGCCGATGAGATTCGGCAGCAGGTACGCGCCTCCCCAGCCGGGGATGATGCCGAGGAACACCTCGGGGAGCGCGATCGCGGCTGCCGAGGCATCGACGGTCCGATAGGTCGAGTTGAGCGCGATCTCCAGTCCGCCGCCCAGGGCGAGGCCGTTGACGAAGGCGAAGCTCGGCACACCTAGTTCGGACAGCGTGCCGAGCACCTGGTGTCCACGCTGGGTGATGAGCCTGGCGATCTCCCTCGATGGCAGGCGGCTGACATCGGACAGATCCGCCCCGGCGGCGAGGATGTACTGCTTGCCCGTGATGCCGACGGCTTGGATCTCGCCCGCGGCCGCGCGAGACTTCAGACCCGCGAGGGTCGCTTCGAGCTCGGTCAGCGTCGCCGGACCCAGGGTGTTGGGCCGGTTGTGGTCGCGCCCGTTGTCGAGGGTGATCAGGGCGAGCACCTTGCCGCTGGGGAGGGTGATGTCGCGCACGCGGGAGTGCGTGACGACCTCATCACCAGACATCGCCTCCAGCGGGGAGAAGTCGATCCCGTCGTACTGGGCCACAGAGGAGTTCGTCATCCGTCGGTTCCTACTTCCGCTTGCCGTTGTAGAAGGAGTTCTCCCAGATGACCGAGCCGCCCTGGCCGAGACCCACGCACATGGCGGTGAGGCCGTAGCGCACGTCGGGCCGCTCCTTGAACTGAGCAGCGAGCTGGATCATCAGGCGAACGCCGGATGCCGCAAGCGGATGCCCGAACGCGATCGCGCCGCCCCACTGATTCACGCGGGGGTCATCATCGGCGATGCCGAAGTGGTCCAGGAGCGAGAGCACCTGGATCGCGAAGGCCTCGTTGAGCTCGAACAGGCCGATGTCGTCGATCGTCAGTCCGGCCTTCTTGAGTGCCTTCTCGGTCGACGGCACGGGGCCGATGCCCATGATCTCGGGCTGCACGCCGGCGAAGGCGAAGGAGACGAGCTTCATCTTGGGCTGAAGGCCCAGTTCCTTCACCGCGGCACCGCCCGCGAGCAGGCTGATCGTCGCGCCGTCGGTCAGCGGCGAAGACGTGCCGGCGGTGACGCGACCGTGCGGGCGGAACGGCGTCTTGAGCGACGCGAGGTCCTCCATGGTGGTCTGCGGGCGGCGGCCCTCGTCCTCGGTCGCGAGACCCCATGCTCCGTCCGCGTTCTTGATCGCCACGGGCACCAGGTCCGACTGGATCTTGCCCGCGTCGTACGCCGCCTGCACCTTGTGCTGGCTGAGCATGCCGAAGCGATCCGCCCGCTCCTTCGTCAGGTGCGGGAAGCGGTCATGGATCCGCTCGGCCGTGATGCCCATGTTCAGGGCATCGGCCGAGACCAGCTTCTCGGTGAGGAAGCGCGGGTTCGGGTCGGCGTCGCCGCCGAGGGGGTGCCGTCCCATGTGCTCGACGCCGCCGGCGAGGGCGATGTCGTACATGCCGATGCCGATCGAGCCGGCCATGGTCGTGACACTGGTCATGGCGCCGGCGCACATCCGGTCGATCGCAAACCCCGGCACCGACTGGGGGAGACCCGCAAGGATCGCCGCCGTGCGTCCGAGGGTCAGGCCCTGGTCACCCTCCTGCGTCGTCGCGGCGATGGCCACGTCATCGACGCGGGCACCGGGCACATCGGGGTTGCGCTCCATCAGCCCGATCATCGCCTTGACGACCATGTCGTCGGCGCGGGTGTTCCAATACATGCCTTTTTCGCCGGCGCGCCCGAAGGGGGTACGCACGCCGTCTACGAAGTAGACGTCCGAAATCTCGGCCACTTTGCCTCCAAACTAGGGGAATGCATCCAGCCTAGGAGCGGCGTCGGAGGGCCAGGAATCGGTTGGGCTGAACCTACGAAGGGGGTTCCGAGGGCTCTGCCGGGGGTTGGTGGGATTCGACAAAGGCTTGGGCGATCTGCTGTGCGGTGTGCGCAATCTGCCACCGCCGCGCCCCGAGACTCGCGAGTGCGCCTGCCACGGACTCCGCGTCCTCGCCGGGGGGCGACCACGCCACTCGCCGCAGCATCTCGGGCGTCAGGAGGTTCTCGGTGGGCATGCCGAGCTGCTCGGCGATGGCCTCCACCACGGGACGCGCCGCCTTCAGCCTCGCGTCGGCGTCGGGGTTTCGATCCACCCACGCCCGGGGAGGCGGCAGCGTGTCGCTGGGCACGCGATCGGGTGGCAGCTCCGTCTCCGCTCGACCGGCCTCGATGGCCGCCCACCAGCGGTCCAGCTGCGACCGGCTGGCGCGGCCCGAGAAGTCCTTCAGCGCGGCCAGCTCCTGCTTCGACTTGGGATCGGCAAGGACCGCCGCGATCAGCGAGCGATCGGGCACCAGGCGGCCGGGGGCGATGTCCTGCTCCTGCGCGTACGCCTCTCTTGCCTGCCAGAGCGAACGCGCCACGGCGAGCCCTCGGCGACCGCGTACGGTGTGCAGCCCGCTCAGCCGGCGCCACGGGTCCTCCCGTGCCGCCTTGGGGGCGCGCTCCAGCACCGCGGCGAACTCCTCGCGGGCGAATTGGGTCTTGCCCTGCTCCTCGAGCTCGTCGACGAGGGCATCGCGCACGTCCACCAGGTGCTCGACATCCTTGGCCGCGTAATCGAGCCACGACTGGGGGAGCGGCCTCGTCGACCAGTCCGATGCGGAGTGCGCCTTCGCCAGGGTGATGCCGAGCGTGTCCTCGACGACCGCCCCGAGCCCCACCCGATCGTGTCCGAGCATGCGGGAGGCCAGCTCCGTGTCGAAGATCACCCGCGGAACGAGATCGAGCTCCCGCAGCGACGGGAGGTCCTGGCTCGCCGCATGCAGGATCCATTCCTCCTCGCCGATGGCCGCCTGAAGTGCGGCGAAGTCCCCGATGGGCGGCGGGTCGAAGAGGAAGATGCCGGCTCCCCGGCGGAAGACCTGGATCAGGTACGCGCGCTGCGAGTAGCGGAATCCCGATGCCCGCTCGACGTCGACGGCCACCGGACCGTGTCCCCCGGCGAGCGCCTCCGATGCCGCCGCAAGGCCTTCTGCGGTGTCGATGACGGCGTAGTCAGCCACGTGTCACCCGACGACTCCCGAAGACGGCGATGTCCTCCGACCCCGGTGGCAGCCCGGCGAGCATGCAGACGAGCTCCGCCCACGCTTCGACGTGCGGGCCGAGCGGCCCCTCCGGTGACCACGACGCCCTCAACTCGATCTGCGCTCCGTCGCCCTCGGCGGCCAGTGACCCGAACCCCTTGGACAGGGTCTTCGTGGCGGTGCCGGATGCGGAGTGGTAGGCGGCGCTGCGGGAATCGAGTGCATCCACGAGCCAGGACCACGCGACGTCGGCCAGGAGCGGGTCGGTGCCGATCTCCGGCTCGAGCGGTGCCTGGGCGAAGCAGACGATGCGCTGACTCCCGTTCCACGGCGGCGGCTCTGCGGGGTCGTGTAGCAGGATGAAGCGGCCGGTGCCGAAGGCCGAGTCGACGCCTTCCTGCTCCGGGCGCACATCCCCGGCCAGTGCGAGCGCGTTCGGCGCCAGACCGCCGGGCGCCGGGATCTCGCGCACCGAGAGGTCGCTGCGGAAGACGACGGCCCGCATTTCCGCCTCCGCGCGCGCGAACGCATCCATCGGGCGATCACCTGTCACGGCGACAGACTAGAGTGATGCATCGATGAAGACCCCCAGGCACGCCGCATCCGCCGCTCCTGCCCTCGTCGTGGCGGTACAGCTCACCACGGCAGTGCTCGCAGCGGCCCTCGCCGGCGTGGTCGGCGCGATGGCGTTCGTCTCCGTGCGCGTGGCGCGCAGAGTGGTGACGCCCGCCGCCCGTCAGGCCGACACGGTGATCCTCGGACTCGACACCGGCGCGCAGACGATCACCCTGTCCCGCACCGCCGACACGCAGCTGCCCGGTCGCTACGGGCTCTTCACGAGCGGCAGCGAGTCGTACCTGAAGCTGGGCTCCGTGCTGGCCGAAGACGAGACGTCGGTGAAACGGAAGCTGCTGACCCGGGTCGACAACGAGACGACGCTCTCCCGCGATGCCGCCTTCAGCGGCTGGTACTTCGATTCGCCCGATCAGCTGCACGTGCCCTTCACCTCCGAACTGATCGGAGCCTCCCTCGGACCGTGTCCCGCCTGGTTCTTTCCCGCGGCCCCGGCGCCGGACGGCGGCGCGGACGACGAGACCTGGGTCATCCAGATCCACGGACGCGGCACGACGCGCGCCGAGTGCCTGCGGGCCGTGCCGCCCTTCCGGGATCTCGGCATCCACAGCCTGCTCGTCTCCTATCGCAACGACGGCGAAGCGCCCCGCAGCCGAACGGGCACCTACGGGCTCGGCGCGACGGAGTGGCGTGATGTGGATGCCGCCATCGCCTTCGCTCGGCGAAGGGGCGCGAAGCGCATCGTCCTCATGGGCTGGTCGATGGGCGGGTCGATCGCCCTGCAGCTGGCGCTGTCCTCGCCGCACGCGGATGTGATCGCCGGCATCGTGCTCGAATCGCCGGTGGTGGAGTGGCGCGTCGTCCTGGACCATCAGGCCGGGCTGCTCGGGCTCCCGCACGCGGTCACCGACATGGCGATCGGCGCCCTCGGCGCGGATTGGGCGACCCGCGTCACACGAACGGGCGAGCCCATCCCCTTCGACAGGCTCGACGTCGTGGCGCGCGCGGCCGAGCTGCGGCATCCGATCCTCATCCTGCACAGCGATGACGACGGATTCGTCCCGTCGGACGCCTCGCACGACCTGCTGGTGGCGCGGCCCGACCTCGTCACCCTTCAGACCTTCGATACGGCGCGGCACACGAAGCTCTGGAACTACGACCAGGAGCGCTGGATCACGGTGATCGGGTCGTGGCTGACCGACCTCGGTCTCACGCGCGTGGCCGCAGGCGGAGATAGCTGAAGCCGGCTTCATCCACCAGCATCCCGGCGACCTCCGTGTCGGGGCGGGATGCCGCATCCACCGTCACGAAAGGCGCCTGCGCCGGTTCGATCAGCGGTGCCGTCGTAACGCAGTACTCGTCGATGACCCCGGCCGCGATGAACTGCGACGACAGCGAGGGGCCGCCCTCGCACACGACGCGTGTCATGCCCTCCGCGGCGAGCGCGGCGAGGATCGCGGCCGGCTCCATCCGGTCGCCGGAGCCTTGCACACCGAGCACCCGGGCACCGATCGAGGCGGCGCGCTCGGCGACCTCGTCCACTTTCGTCGCGGGGCAGACGAGCAGCACTCGGCCGGGTTCGTCCCCCTCCAAGTCGAGGCGATGTCCCGTGATGTCGCCGGTGCTGGTGACGACGGCGAGGCGGGCGGCGCGGGGTACCACGTAGCCCTCGGCACGCACGCTCTGGGCTCCGACCACGACCACGTCCGCGTCGCGCCGGATCACGCCGAGGATCGCCCGGTCGACCCTGCTGGTCAGCGTCTCGCTGGTCCCGTCCGGCCCGGCGGCCGATCCCGTCAGCGTCGTCACCATGTTCAGGCGCACGTACGGGCCCGGCGCTCTGGCGTAGATCTCGGCGAGCCAGTCCCTTCCGGTGCCCGGGGAGACATCGGCGACGGCGAGCGAGTGCGGAACGACCTCTGTGACGATCACAGGGCGCTCAGACGGCGGCCTTGGCGCGCACCTGGCGCTTCGCCCGCATCAGCATGCCGGTCATACCGCCGAGCCGAAGCGGTGAGACGGCCCGCGTGAGGCCCAGCGTCTGCGGGAAATCGTTCGGGATGCCGAGCACATCGTCGACCGAGAGACCGGTGATGCCCTGCGCGAGGATGCTGGCGAAGCCGCGGGTCGTCGGCGCCTCGCGTGGTGCGGTCGCGTGCATCGCCACCCGGCCGTCGGCATCCACGTCGACGATGATGTAGACCGGCGACTGGCACTCCACGACCCGCTCGCACAGCTCGGGGTGCCCCTCGTACTGCGGTGGCACGGCCGGCAGCTCGTGGGAGAACTCGAGCAGCAGCTGGAGCCGGTCGGGTTCGGGCAGCTCGAGGAATTCGTCCCGGATGTCGGCCAGGGACTGGGGGAGTGCGGTGTCGCTCATCACGCCAATTCTCCCACGCACCCGCCGGCGTGGACGGTCAGGAGCGAGCCGGGACCTCTCCGGGTTCCGCGCCCGTGGCGATCGGAACGCGCACCGCGCTGCCCCACTCGGTCCACGAGCCGTCGTAATTGCGCACCTTGTCGAAGCCGAGCAGGTGGTGCAGCACGAACCACGTGTGGCTGGAGCGCTCGCCGATGCGGCAGTACGCGACGATGTCGTCGCCGTCCTTCAGCCCGGCGCCCTCCCGGTAGATCGCGTCGAGCTCTGCGCGGTTGCGGAACCCGCCGTCCTCGGCCACGGCCTTCGCCCACGGGACGCTGCGCGCCGAGGGGATGTGGCCCGCGCGCAGCGCGCCCTCTTCGGGGTAGGCAGGAGCGGTGGTGCGCTCGCCCGAGTACTCCTCGGGGGAGCGCACGTCGATGAGCGGCTTGCCGAGGTGAGCGAGCACGTCGTCCTTGTACGCACGCAGGGCCCGGTCGTCGCGCTCGACCACCGGGTACTCCGTCGGCTTTGGCGCCGGGGCGTCGGTGGTGAGAGGACGACCCTCGGCGATCCACTTGTCGCGGCCGCCGTCGAGCAGGCGCACATCCTGGTGCCCGAAGAGCGAGAAGACCCAGAGGGCGTAGGCAGCCCACCAGTTGTTCTTGTCGCCGTAGATCACGATCGTGTCGTCGCGGGAGATCCCCTTCCGGCTGAGCAGCGCGGCGAAGCCGGCGCCGTCCACGTAGTCGCGCACCACGGGGTCATTGAGCTCCGTGTGCCAGTCGACCTTGACGGCTCCGGGGATGTGCCCCGTCTCGTAGAGCAGCACGTCCTCATCCGATTCCACGATCGCCAGGCCCGGCGTACCGAGCCGTGCCTGCAACCAGTCGCCGGTGACGAGCCGGCCGGGCTCCGCGTACTCGGCAAACTTGTCGGATGACGTGTCGAATTCGACGGACAATGGGGCTCCTCGGGTGGGCGCGAGCGGATCGCTCATCGTTGACGGCGTAGGGTTGTTCCCGTCCCTTCGACCATAAGTCGCCGTGACACCGACCGCACCCGTTCTGTAAAGGTTCGACACAGGATCACTGCATGACAGCGACATCCGCCCGCACGGGGATCATCCATCTCTCCGACCTCCAGCCGCAGGTCACCGGAGCCGAGATGGTGGCGAGCCTCGTGCCGCCTCCGCAGTTCGACGAGGCCACGTTCGAGACCTACCGCGCGGATGCCGCATACCCGTCCCAGCAGGGCGCGAAAGAGACGCTCATGGCGTTCTCGGGCATCGCCCCGGCGGCCAAGCGCGGCGGCTTCTTCAGCCGCCCGAAGAAGGGGCCGGAGCTCAAGCCGGGCGTCTACCTCGACGGCGGCTTCGGCGTCGGCAAGACCCACCTGCTGGCGGCGATCTACCACGCCATGCCCGCCCGCCGGAAGTACTTCGGGTCGTTCATCGAGTACACCGCTCTCGTGGGGGCGATGGGCTACAAGAACACCGTCGACCTGTTCCGCGGGTCGGAGCTGCTCTGCATCGACGAGTTCGAGCTGGACGACCCGGGCGACACGATGGTCATGACGCGGCTGCTGGGAGAGCTCGTCGCCTCCGGCACGCGCCTGGCGGCGACATCCAACACCCCGCCCAACGCGCTCGGCGAGGGCCGCTTCGCCGCGCAGGACTTCCTGCGCGAGATCCACGCCATGTCCGCCAGCTTCCAGACGATCCGCATCGACGGCGTCGACTACCGGCAGCGCTCCTTCGACGGACACGCGGTGGTGCTGGGCGAGAGCGAGTACGAAGCGGCGGTGGCGGATGCCGCGACCCGCGGCGTCGCGTCCGATGACCCGTTCAACGGACTCATCGGGCATCTCGCCCGCCTGCACCCGTCCAAGTACATCCGCCTCGTGGAGGAGCTGGACCTCGTCGGCGTCACCGGTGTGCGAGAGCTCACCGATCAGTCCGAGGCTCTGCGCTTCGTCGCGTTCGTCGACCGCGTCTACGACGCCCAGATCCCCGTGCGTGCTACGGGGCTGCCCCTCGATCTCGTCTTCGGCGAGGAGATGCTGGCCGGCGGCTACCGCAAGAAGTACCTGCGGGCCATCTCACGACTGAACGCCTCGACGCACGCCTGAGGGGCGTGTCCATGGCCGCCTCCCGGCCCGTCGAAACGTGATGTTTACGTGGGGGCGTGGCACGTAACGCTCGTGAAACACGACACGCACGGCGGGGGAAACCCGCGGTCGCGACACTGAGGGAACCCGACGCTACACCTGCGTCCCCCGCAGAGAGGTTCCACACGAGATGGATCAAGGCAACACAGCATTCATCCTCCTATCCGCCGCGCTCGTCCTGCTGATGACGCCAGGGCTGGCGTTCTTCTACGGCGGTCTCGTCAAGGCGAAGAGCGTCATCAGCATGATGATGCTCAGCTTCGGCGCGCTCGGTCTCATCGGCGTCCTCTGGGTGCTCTACGGCTACGCCATCGCATTCCCGACGACCGCCGCCGGCACCATCCAGTTCCCCTGGACGATCGACCCCGCCGAGTTCGGGCTGGCGAGCCTGCTCGAGGCACCGGAGGGCGCGGCCTACCCGCCCCTGGCGTTCGTGGCGTTCCAGGCGACGTTCGCGATCCTCACGGTCGCCCTCGTCTCCGGCGCCATCGCCGACCGCGCCAAGTTCGGCGCGTGGATGGTGTTCGCCGCCGTCTGGGCGACCATCGTCTACTTCCCGGTCGCGAGCTGGGTGTTCAACTTCGGCCTGGCTGAGGACGGCAGCTTCTCCTACGGCGGCTGGATCACCTACGGCATGCAGACGTGGTTCGGCGTCGGTGCGATCGACTTCGCCGGCGGTACCGCGGTGCACATCAACGCGGGTGCGGCTGCCCTCGCCCTGGCACTGGTGCTCGGCAAGCGCGTCGGCTTCCAGAAGGGCATCACTGTTCCGCACAACCCGCCGTTCGTCCTGCTCGGCGCCGGTCTCCTGTGGTTCGGCTGGTTCGGCTTCAACGCCGGCTCAGAGCTGGCAGCGGACAACGTGGCGGCGCTGGCCTTCGTCAACACGATCGCCGCACCGGCCGCCGCCCTGCTGGCCTGGCTGATCGTCGAGAAGATCAAGGACGGCAAGCCGACCTCCGTCGGAGCCGCCTCGGGCGCCGTCGCCGGTCTCGTCGCCATCACGCCCGCGTGCGCCGCGCTCAGCCCGGTCTGGGCCATCCTGCTCGGCCTCATCGCCGGCGCCGTCTGCGCCCTCGCCATCGAGCTGAAGTTCAAGTGGGGCTTCGACGACTCGCTCGACGTGGTGGGCATCCACCTCGTCGGTGGTCTCATCGGAACGCTCTACCTCGGCTTCTTCGCCAACGGCACCGGCCTGTTCATGGGCGGCGACGGAACGCAGCTGCTCGTTCAGGCGATCGCGGCCTTCTCGGTGCTCGCCTACTCGTTCGTGCTGGCCTACGCGATCGGCTGGGTCATCCAGAAGACGATGGGCTTCCGCGTCAAGAACGAGGACGAGGTCGCCGGCATCGACACCATCGTCCACGGCGAGGAAGGCTACGTGCTCGCGGACAGCCGCCGCTGAACCGTATTGGCACCACCCGTCCGGAAGGGGCGTCGCGGAAACGCGGCGCCCCTTCCGGCGTTCCCGCCGACTCGCGCAAGTAGGGTGGGCCGGTGATGGTTGCACGACGCGGAATCCTCGGCTCGATCCGCCGGCTCTTCGGGACGAGGTCCCCGGCGGTCGCGCCGGGCGCGGGTCTCGTCGCCTCCACCGGCGAGCTCGGGCGCACGGGAGCGACGGTGACCGCGGCCGTGGCGCCGCCCGCACGCAACGGGCTGCAGATCTCCTACGCCCCGCACCCCGATGGCGATCCCGACGCCGGAGAAATCGTCTGGACCTGGGTGCCGTACGCCGAGAACGACGGTCGTGGCAAGGACCGCCCGGTGCTGGTGATCGGCCGGCAGTCGGAGGATCGCGTCTACGCGGTGCGCCTCACGAGCAAGTCGCACGACGGCGATCGTGACTTCCTCGCGCTCGGGGCGGGCACATGGGATGCGCAGGGGCGGCCGTCCTGGGTCGACATCGAGCAGGTCTACAGCGTGCACGTGGACGGCATGCGACGCGAGGCGGCCGCGCTCGATCTCGAGCGATTCGTGCGCGTCGCGGACGCGCTGCATCGCCGCTTCGGCTGGGCCGTCGGGAACTGATTCGGTGGGCGATACCAGACTCGAACTGATGACCTCTTCCGTGTGAAGGAAGCGCGCTACCAACTGCGCCAATCGCCCGTCGGCCCCGCAGGACCGGTTCACGATACTACCGGATGCCTCGGCCGCGAACGAACCGGCAGCGGATGACGCGCGCGGAGCGTCATGGTTTTGCGCTCGCGATTTTGTCGGCTAAAGTTGCACGAGTGCCCGGAGCGATCCGGAAACGCGGATGTAGCGCAGTTGGTAGCGCACAACCTTGCCAAGGTTGGGGTCGCGAGTTCGAGTCTCGTCATCCGCTCGAGTGCAGGGGTCTCCTCTTTCTGGGAGACCACGGCACGTGGGGTCAAACCACACGCGGTGGCGTGGCCGAGCGGCTAGGCACCGGCCTGCAAAGCCGTTTACACGGGTTCGAATCCCGTCGCCACCTCAAGAACACTGTCACCTTCACTGCAACTGAATAGCCCGAACGGGCGCGATTGGCGCAGCGGTAGCGCGCTTCCCTGACACGGAAGAGGTCACTGGTTCGATCCCAGTATCGCGCACAGATGAAACCCCCGGCTCTTCGGGGGTTTTCTCGTTCCCGGCGAGCGCGCACGGGCGCCTCCTAGGCTGAGCGCATGAGCGACCTCGTGCGCGACATCCGTCATGGCGTGCGCGCGGCGGCCGATCCGCCGCGTGCCGCGGGGCAGCAGGCCTACATGAAGTCCGCCATGCCGTTCCTCGGCGTGGGCGTGCCACAGACACGCCGCATCGCACGCGCCGCCGCCAAGGGCGAAAAGGATGCGGCGGTCCTTCGACGCGCAGCACGGGAACTCTGGGACGAGGCCGCCTTTCGCGAGGAGCGCTACGCCGCGATGGCCCTGCTGGCCGTGCCGCCGGCATCCGATGATCTCTCCGTCACGGCGGTCATCGAGCATATGGTGCGCACCGGGCGGTGGTGGGACTACACCGACGAGCTCTCGCATCGGCTCGCCGATCTGCACGATCGGCATCCGGAGAGCACCGCGAAGCTCGCGCGCTCGTGGAGTGTCGACGACGACATGTGGATACGGCGGATCGCCATCATCTCCCAGCTCGGTCGTCGCGACCGGGTGGATCCGCAGCTGCTGGCGGACGTGATCGCGCCGAACGTCGCCGACCGGGAGTTCTTCATCCGCAAGGCGATCGGCTGGGCCCTGCGGGAGTACGCCCGCGTCGCCCCGGACTGGGTGCGCGGGTTCGCCGACTCACACGCGCTCAGCCCGCTGAGCCGGCGTGAAGCCCTCAAGCACCTTGACCCCGCCCGGTAGACTTCGGGCATGGAACTCCACCGGCTGAACCTCGCGGCTCTCGTCGCGGTCACCGGCACGCGAACGCCTCGGGCCTGAGCGGGCAGGGCGCGAGCGCGCCCGAAGCTGAGCAGTAGCCTTGATCCGACCACTCTTGGAGAGTTCCCTTGTCTGACAACGCCCAGCCGTCTCACGACGGCTTCGCCCTCTTCCCCGATCGATCCGTCGTCGCCATGCGCGTGAACGGCGAGCTGAAGGATCTCGCGACTCCGGTCGCCGGTTCGGATGCCGTCGAGCCGATCACCATCGACAGCCCCGACGGCCTCGACATCCTGCGCCACTCAGCCGCCCACGTGCTGGCCCAGGCGGTTCAGCGCATCAACCCGCACGCGAATCTCGGCATCGGTCCGCCGATCACCGACGGCTTCTACTACGACTTCGGCGTCGAGGAGCCCTTCACGCCCGAGGATGTGAAGGCGATCGACAAGGAGATGCAGCGCATCATCCGCGAGGGTCAGCGGTTCGTGCGCCGCGTGGTCAGCGACGAGGAAGCGCGTGCCGAGCTCGCCGCGGAGCCGTTCAAGCTCGAGCTGATAGGGCTCAAGGGCGGCGCTTCGACAGGCTCAGCGACCGAGATCGCGGAGGGCGCATCCGTCGAGGTCGGAGCCGGCGAGCTCACGATCTACGACAACGTGAACCGCGACGGCGAGGTGGTCTGGAAGGACCTCTGCCGCGGTCCGCACTTGCCGAGCACCCGCGTGATCGGCAACGGCTGGGATCTCACCCGCATCGCCGCGGCGTACTGGCGCGGCAGTGAGAAGAACCCGCAGCTGCAGCGCATCTACGGCACCGCATGGCCCTCGAAGGATGAGCTGCGCGCCTACCAGGAGCGCCTCGCAGAGGCCGCCAAGCGCGACCACCGCCGGCTCGGCAAGGAGCTCGACCTGTTCTCGTTCCCCGACGAGATCGGCTCGGGCCTGTCGGTCTGGCACCCCCGCGGCGGCATCATCCGCCAGGAGATGGAGCAGCACGCGCTGCGTCGCCATAAGCGTGCCGGCTACACCTACGTCTACACCCCGCACATCACGAAGAAGGACCTCTTCATCGAGTCCAACCACCTCGTGACGTACAAGGAGGGGATGTTCCCGCCGATCCACCTCGATGAGGAGCGCGACGAGAACGGCGAGATCACCAAGCAGGGCGTCGACTACTACCTCAAGCCGATGAACTGCCCGATGCACATCCTGATCTACCGCGAGCGCGCGCGCAGCTACCGCGATCTGCCGATGCGACTCGCCGAGAACGGGACGGTCTACCGGAACGAGCTGTCGGGTGCGCTGCACGGTCTCACCCGCGTCCGTGGATTCACCCAGGACGATGCGCACCTGTTCGTGACCCCCGAGCAGCTCGAGGGCGAGGTGGCGGAGGTGCTCGAGTTCGTGCTCTCGCTGCTGCGCGACTTCGGCTTGAACGACTTCGAGCTGGAGCTCTCGATGCGCGACGACGAGAAGTCGAAGTGGATCGGCGACGAGGAGCACTGGGCCGAGGCGACAGACGCGCTTCGCCGGGTGGCGCTCGCGAGCGGGCTGAAGCTCACCGAGGTCGCCGGCGAGGCGGCGTTCTACGGACCCAAGATCGACCTCAAGGTCAAGGACGCCATCGGCCGCACCTGGCAGCTGTCCACCGTGCAGCTGGACTTCAACCTGCCCGAGCGGTTCGACCTGGAATTCACGGATCGCGACGGCGCCAAGAAGCGGCCGGTCATGATCCACCGCGCCCTGATGGGGTCGATCGAACGGTTCTTCGCGATCCTGCTGGAGCACTACGCGGGCGACTTCCCGGTGTGGCTGTCGCCTGTGCAGGTCGTCGGAGTTCCCGTCGCGGAGCAGTACGGCGAGTACCTCGACGATGTGATCGCCCGGCTGCGCGCCGACGACGTGCGGGCCGAGGTCGATCACTCCGATGACCGCATGCAGAAGAAGATCCGCAACCATACGACGGGCAAGGTGCCGCTGATGCTGATCGCGGGGGAGCAGGACCGTGCGGCGGGTACCGTGTCGTTCCGGTTCCGGGACGGCTCACAGCAGAACGGCGTGCCGGTGGATGAGGCCGTCGGGCGCATCCGCACCGCCATCGACTCGCACGCGCTGGTGCACACCGCGGAGGACCTGGCGTGACCCTTCGTCTCGCTTCGCTCGCTCAGGGACCGGATGAGGGTGCGCTCGCTCAGGGACCCGATGAGGGCGCGCTCGCTCAGGGACCGGATCGTGACTGATAAAGAGGGGTCGCTGGAGGACGCCGCGACGCTCGCGGGGATTCCCGACGAGTTCCAGCGCCTGTGGACACCGCACCGCATGGCCTACATCAAGGCCGGGCCGCAGGTGCTGCGCGACGCATGCCCGTTCTGCGCGGCACCCGCGCTGTCGGATGAGGAGGGGCTTCTCGTCGCCCGCGGGCGCACGGCCTACGTGCTGCTGAACCTCTTCCCGTACAACTCGGGACACCTGCTCGTCTGCCCCTACCGTCACATCTCGACCTACGACGAGGCGACCGACGAGGAGGTCGCCGAGATCGGCGCCCTCACGCAGACCGGAATGCGCGTGCTCAGTGCGGTGTCCCGGTGCGACGGGTTCAACATCGGCATGAACCAGGGATCGATCGCCGGCGCGGGCGTAGACGCTCACCTGCATCAGCACATCGTGCCCCGTTGGGCGTCGGATGCGAACTTCTTCCCGATCATCGCGAAGACCAAGGCGCTGCCTCAGCTGCTGGGTGACGTGCGCGCCAGCATCGCCGAAGGCTGGCCACCGTCCGGTTCGTGAACGGGTCTCAGCGAACCTGGCGAACGGGGAACTGAAGGCGGGGGTGGGCGTAGAACGTCTGCGACTCGACGAGCTGCAGCTCGCGCGAACCGGACTCGTGGGTGGTGCGCAGCAGATCGAACACGCTCGAGACCGTGTGGGCCAACGCCTGTGCGGCATCCCCGAGCCGGCGATAGTGAGCGGTGAACAGGGCGGCCGTGACGTCCCCCGACCCGTTCGCCTTCATCGGCAGCAAGGGCGTCTGCGCGATCCACGCCCCCGCATCGTCGACCACGAGCATCTCGATCGTCTCTCGCTCACGGTCGGGACGCTCCACGCTGGTCACGAGAACCGTGCTCGGTCCCATCTCCCTGGCGGCGTCCGCGGACTCGAGAGTGGACACGAGCGTGTCCGGCTCGGTGCCGGTGAGGTAGCCGAGCTCGAACTGGTTCGGCGTGATGATGTCGGCGACCGGAACGACCCGCTCGCGCAGCAGCTCCGGGATGGCCGGGGCGACGAAGCATCCCGACTTCGCGTTGCCCATCACCGGATCGCACGCGTACACGGCTGACGGATTGGCCGCCTTGACCCGGGCGACGGCGTCGACGATGACATCGCCGATGCCCTCGCCGCCTTGATACCCGGACAGCACGACGTCGATCTCGGGGAAGACGCCGCGCTCCTCGATGCCGGTGATCACATCACGCACATCATTCGGGGAGATCAGCGGCCCCCGCCAAGCCCCGTACCCCGTGTGGTTCGAGAAATTGACCGTGTAGACGGGAAGGACCTCGACGCCGATGCGCTGCAGGGGGAAGACGGCGGCGGAATTGCCGACATGGCCGTACGCGACCGCGGACTGGATGGACAGGATCTTCACCGCTCGATCATGCCACCGCCTCCCCACTGGCGGTAAAGCGAGAACCACGGACCGGAATAGAATCGACCATCATGACGGACAGCAGCAACCAGACCACATCCCGCGCACAGACCGGCTCCAGCCGGGTGAAGCGCGGACTCGCCGAGATGCTCAAGGGCGGGGTCATCATGGATGTGGTCACCGTCGAGCAGGCGAAGATCGCTGAGGATGCCGGCGCCGTCGCCGTCATGGCGCTCGAGCGGGTGCCGGCCGATATCCGCGCCCAAGGCGGAGTCTCCCGCATGAGCGATCCCGACATGATCGACGGGATCATCAGCGCCGTCTCCATCCCCGTCATGGCGAAAGCCCGCATCGGGCACTTCGTCGAGGCGCAGGTGCTGCAGGAGCTGGGCGTCGACTACATCGACGAGTCCGAGGTGCTCTCACCCGCCGACTACGTGAACCACATCGACAAGTGGAAGTTCACCGTTCCCTTCGTCTGCGGCGCGACCAACCTGGGTGAGGCGCTTCGCCGCATCAACGAGGGCGCGGCGATGATCCGCTCCAAGGGCGAGGCGGGCACCGGCGACGTCTCGGAGGCGACGAAGCACATCCGCAAGATCTCCGCCGAGATCAACGTGCTGCGCTCCCTGACGAAGGACGAGCTTTACGTCGCCGCCAAGGAGCTGCAGGCGCCGTACGAGCTCGTCGCCGAGATCGCCGAGACCGGCAAGCTTCCCGTCGTGCTGTTCGTCGCTGGCGGCGTCGCCACCCCCGCCGACGCCGCGATGATGATGCAGCTGGGCGCCGACGGCGTGTTCGTCGGCTCGGGCATCTTCAAGTCCGGCAACCCCGCTGAGCGCGCCGCGGCGATCGTCAAGGCCACCACCTTCTACGACGACGCCAAGGTCATCGCCGATGTCTCCCGCGGATTGGGCGAGGCCATGGTCGGCATCAACGTTTCGGACCTCGCCGCGCCGCACCGCCTCGCAGAGCGTGGCTGGTAGCGGCTCGCGAGCGTGAGCACGCGTCGCCCGCACATCGGCGTCCTCTCGCTGCAGGGCGACGTCCGGGAGCACGTGCGGGTGCTGACCGACCTCGGTGCAGACGTCGAGCTGGTCCGCCGCCCTGCGGAGCTGGCCGCCGTCGACGGCCTCGTCATACCCGGGGGCGAGTCGAGCGTGATCGACAAGCTGTCTCGTGCGTTCGGCATGCGTGAGCCGGTGCGCGACGCCATCGCCGCGGGGATGCCGATGTACGGCACCTGCGCCGGACTCATCCTGCTGGCCGACCGGATCACGGACGGCATCGAGGGTCAGCAGACGTTCGGCGGACTGGATGTGACCGTCCAGCGCAATGCATTCGGCAGCCAGGTCGACTCGTTCGAGACCGATCTCGACGTCCCGGTGCTCGGTGACCCGGCCGTCCACGCCGTGTTCATCCGCGCCCCGCTCGTCCTCGAGTCGGCGGAGGGTGTCGAAACCCTTGCCAGCCTCGAGGACGGACGCGTGGTCGCGGTACGGCAGGGTGCGCTGCTCGGCACGTCGTTTCATCCGGAGGTCACGGGCGAGCATCGCTTCCACGAGCTCTTCCTCGAGAGCGTGCGGGCAGTCCGGTGACCACCTGGGTCGCGCTCCTTCGCGGGGTCAACGTCGGTGGCATCACGATCCGCAACGCCGACCTCGTTGCGCTGTTCCAGGACACTCTGGGTTTCCATGACGTGCGCACGTACCTCGCGAGCGGGAACGTGCGATTCGAGACGGATGCCGCGGCCGGCCGCCGGGATCCGCTCAAGGCCTCCATCGAAGCCGGCCTCCGCGAACGATTCGGCTACGACGCCTGGATCGTTCTGGTCACCCTGACCGAACTGGTCCGCGCGGTCGAGGGATTCCCGTACGACGCGTCCGACGCCGCGCGGCAGCCGTGGGTGATCTTCTGCGTCGACATGGCCACCCGCGACGAGCTCGCGGCGGCAGCGGCATCCCTCGACCCCGCCGTGGACCCGGCAGCCGCCGGACCCGGCGTCGTGTACTGGAATCCCGTGAAGGGCTCGACGACCGACACCCCGTTCGCGAAGATCCTGGCGAAGGCGACCTACAAGTCGCGGACGACCAACCGGAACCTGCGCACGCTCGCGAAGATCGCGTCCTGAGGCGCTTGCCGTTCGAAGCGTGCGCGCTATAACCTGCGCAATGGCAATGGGTGATCCTTTCAGAACCGGGGGTCCGTGCGATGAGCGTTCCGCTGCCCGCGACCGGCGATCCGCCGCCGGCCAAGCTCTGCGACGCGCAGGACCTCGTGCTCGCGCACCTGTGCTTCCGGCGGCTCTACGCGCTCGCACCCGAGGCGGTCCGGCACGCGGACCCGGGCGATCGCGCTCGGATCGCATCGATCGGGAAGAACGTGTCGCTTGTGGACGACGCGCTGCACCACCACCACCGCCTCGAAGACGCGATGCTGTGGGACACCGTGGAGGGTCGTCGACCGGCATGCGCCATCCATGTCGAGCTGATGAAGCGCCACCACGCCCAGGTTGCGCTCCTGCTCGATGAGATGCCCGCCCTGCTGGAGGCATGGCAGACGGGCCCCGGGCCGACGACATCCGCCCCCCTCGCGTCCACGCTCGATGAGATCTCTCGCGTGCTGGGCGACCACCTCACGGCCGAGGAGGAGCACATCGTGCCGGTGATCGAGGAGGTCATGACCGCGAAGGAGTGGGAGGAGTTCGGCGACGTCGCGCAGAAGTCCTACGCGCGCTCGCAGATCTTCCTCTTCTACGGACTGATCCTGGACCTGATGAGCCCCCAGGAGCGGGAGAGCTTCGCGAAAGAGGTGCCGCTGCCCATCAAGATCCTCTACGCGCTGGTGGGCCGGCGTCAGTACGAGCGGATCATGAACGACCTCAGAGCGGGCGCCTAGGAGTCGACGACCAGCCTGCGGATCGCCGCAAGAGTGCGCTCGATGTCCTCTGGTGTGGTGGCCCACGACGACATGGAGCACCTCAGCGCCGCGCGGCCATGCCACTCCGCGCCCGTGACGACGGCCGTTCCGTCGCTCAGGATGGCCGAGCCCAGGCTCCGCGTCGCCTCGTCGTCGCTCAGCCGGAACAGAACCTGGGTATAGACCACATCGTTGACGACCTCGACGCCCGCGATGTCGGCCAGCCCGTCCGCCATCGCTCGCGCATTGACGCGCAACCTGTCCACGAGGGCGGCGACGCCGCTCCGTCCGAGACTGCGCAGAGCGGCCCACGCCGGAACGCCGCGCGCTCGTCTGGACAGCTCCGGCGTGACATCCCACGGGTCGAGTCGCGTATGGACCAGATAGTCCCCACCCGTGCGGAACATGGCGATGGAGTCCGCGGGATCACGCACGATCGCCATGCCGCAGTCGTACGGCACATTGAGCGTCTTGTGGGCGTCGGTCGCCCACGAGTCGGCGCCCGAGATCCCCTCCGTGAGGTGTCGGAGCGACGGTGAGGCGGCGGCCCAGAGGCCGAACGCCCCGTCGATGTGGATCCAAGCGCCCCGATCGCGCGCGATGGGGACGAGGCTCACGAAGTCGTCGAACGCGCCGGTGTGCACTTCGCCGGCCTGAAGGCAGACGATGAGCGGCCCCTCTCCCTGCGCGAGCGCCTCGCGGAGCCCATCGGGCGACATCCGTCCCTCGCCGTCCGCCGGCACGATCACGAACTCGTCGCGGCCGATCCCGAGCATGCGCGCTGCCCTGTCGATGGACCCGTGCCGGTGCTCGCCGACGACGAAGCGCACCGATGGAGCGGATCGGATCCCACGCTCCGCCATGGCCCACCCGCTGCGGGCCAGCACGGCATTGCGCGCCGTGGCGAGACAGGTGAAGTTCGCCACCTGGCCGCCCGTCACGAACCCGACGCTCGCCGAGGCGGGCAGCCCGAACATGTCGAGCATCCATCGGCCCGCGACGCGCTCGAGCGCGACGGTCGCCGGTGTCAGCGCCGACGAGCCGGAGTTCTGGTCCCACGACGACACGAGCCAGTCCGCCGCGAGGGCGGCCGGCAGCGATCCGCCGATGACCAATCCGTAGAAGCGGCCGCCGGCGATCCCGGCCAGGCCCGGGTCCGCGATGCGGGCGAGGTCCTCGACGACGGCCTCGGCATCCATCCCCGCATCGTCGAGAGGCACGTCGAGCTGCGCCAGCATGCCCTCGAGCGAGACCGGAGGCCATACCGGTCGCTCGTCCAGGGAGTGCAGGAACTCCGTCGCCCGCCGATGCGCCGCGTCGAGCGCGCGGTCTCGATCGTCCACGGGCGTCAGTGTTGCACCGGGTCCGCTCGTGCGCAACCGGGCGCGCACCCGGCACGTGTGGCATCCCCCGCGCACCGTAAACTGGGGGCATGTCCGGTCACTCCAAGTGGGCCACGACGAAGCACAAGAAGGCGGTCATCGACTCCCGCCGTGCCAAGTCGTTCGCCAAGCTCATCAAGAACATCGAAGTCGCCGCGAAGATGGGCGGCGCCGACCTCGCGGGAAACCCCACGCTGCAGGATGCCGTCCAGAAGGCCAAGAAGACGTCGGTGCCCATCGACAACATCAACCGCGCGGTCAAGCGGGGCGCCGGGCTGACGGGCGAGTCCGTCGACTACTCCACGATCATGTACGAGGGCTACGGGCCTCACGGCGTGGCGCTGCTCATCGAGTGCCTCACCGACAACAAGAACCGCGCTGCCGCGGAGGTGCGCACGACCATGACGCGCAACGGCGGCACCATGGCGGATCCGGGAAGCGTCGCCTACAACTTCCACCGCAAGGGCGTCATCGTCGTGTCCTCCGATGGCACGACGGAGGACGATGTCATGCTCGCCGTGCTCGACGCGGGGGCGGAGGAGATCGAGCCGCACGCCGATGGATTCGGCATCATCACGGACGCGTCCGACCTCGTGAAGGTGCGTTCGGCGCTGCAGGATGCCGGGATCGACTACGAGTCGGCGGATGTCGAGTTCGTTCCCTCGCTCAAGGTCGAGGTGGATGCGGACACGGCTCGCAAGGTGTTCCGGCTCATCGACGCGCTGGAGGACAGCGACGACGTGCAGAACGTGTACAGCAACTTCGACCTGACGCCCGAGGTGCAGGCCGAGCTCGCCGACGACGAGTAGTCGGCGCTGCGCCCGCGGAGACGCATGGGGCCCTCGCCGGCGAAGGCGGTCCCTGAGCGACGCTTCGTCTCGCTTCGCTCGCTCAGCGACCGGCTTCGCGACGAGACGAAGGGCGCGCCTGCGGACCCGTCCGGCACCTCCCGCCTAGCGTGGGAGCGTGGCCTCCCTCCGTGTGCTCGGAATCGACCCCGGCCTCACCCGCTGCGGTGTGGGCGTGGTGGATGTCGCGCGCGACCGATCGGCCACGCTGGTGCACGTGGGAGTGGTCCGCTCGTCTCCGGACGCACCGATCGCCGAGCGCCTCGCCGCCATCGCGGCCGGCATCCGTGCCGTCATCGATGAGCACGGCCCGCACGTCGTCGCGGTCGAGCGCGTCTTCGCCCAGCAGAACATGCACACGGTGATGGGGACGGCCCAGGCCAGTGGCATCGCGCTGCTCATCGCCGCCGAGCACGGGCTGCCGGCGGCCCTGCACACGCCGACCGAGATCAAGGCGGCAGTCACGGGGTACGGCGCCGCCGACAAGCGCCAGGTGCAGACCATGGTCGCCCGCGTGCTGCGCCTGGAGGCCCTTCCCCAGCCGGCGGATGCCGCCGATGCGCTGGCCCTCGCCCTCTGCCACGGCTGGCGCGGAGGCCCCGCCGGCGATGCCTCGCAGTCCGACACACCGGCCCTCCGCGCGTGGCGCGATGCCGAGCGACGGGCATCCCGCATCGCGCGGCGCCCTACACCCCGCGTGGCACCCTGAGGCTGTCCGCGCCGCCGCCTAGGCTTGGCGAATGATCTCTTCTCTTCGGGGAACGACCGCGCACGTCGACGCGGACACCCTGGTCGTCGAGGTCGGGGGAGTGGGCCTCACGGTCGCCGTCCCCGCGGGTCTCGCCCGCTCCACGCACCCCGGCGACGTCGTGCACATCCACACGCACCTCGTGGTGCGCGAGGACGCGCTGTCGCTGTTCGGCTTCGAGACGCGGGAGGAGCTGGCCGTCTTCTCGCTGCTGCTGGGAGTCACCGGCGTCGGTCCGAAGTCGGCGCTCGGGGTGCTCTCCGGGCTCTCCGTGGAGCAGATCGCCGCCGCGGTGGCGGCCGACGACGACGCGCCGTTCCGCCGGGTCCCGGGCATCGGCCCGAAGACCGCCAAACTCATCGTGGTGCAGCTCGCCGGCAAGCTCGAAGCTCCCGTGCGCACCGCGGCCAGGGTCATCGACGCTCCGGCCGCCGTACTGACGCAGGTGGCGGAGGCGCTGACAGGACTCGGCTGGCCCGAACGGGTCGCGACCGAGGCGGTCACCACGACCGCCGCCGAGGCATCCGCTGTCGATCGCGCCTCGGTCCCCGTGCTGCTGCGCCTGACGCTCGCCGCCCTCGGTCCCGCACCGCATGGGGCCGCTCGTGGATGACATCCGGGACGCCGACGATCCGGTCGATGAGACCGAGCTCGCGATCGAGGGAGCGCTCCGGCCCGCTTCGCTCGCCGAGTTCGTGGGGCAGCAGAAGGTGCGGGGACAGCTCCAGCTGCTGCTGGATGCGGCCCGCATCCAGCAGCGCCCGGCCGATCACATCCTGCTGTCGGGGCCTCCTGGTCTGGGAAAGACGACACTCGCGATGATCGTCGCGCACGAGAGCGCGCGGCCACTGCGCCTCTCCAGCGGGCCGGCGATCCAGCACGCCGGCGACCTGGCGGCTCTCCTGTCGAGCCTGACGCCGGGCGAGGTGCTGTTCATCGACGAGGTGCACCGGATGGCGCGCTCCGCCGAGGAGATGCTCTACCTCGCGATGGAGGACTTCCGCATCGACATCATGGTCGGCAAGGGCGCGGGCGCCACGAGCATTCCACTGGACCTGGCGCCGTTCACGCTCGTCGGAGCGACGACCAGGTCGGGGCTGCTGCCCAACCCGCTGCGCGACCGGTTCGGCTTCACCGCGCACCTCGAGTACTACGAGCCCGCGGAACTGGAGCGGGTGATCGAGCGCTCAGCGGCGATGCTGGGCGTCGACATCCCGCCACCGGCCCGAGCCGAGATCGCACGGCGCTCACGGGGGACGCCCCGTATCGCGAACCGGCTGCTGCGCCGCGTGCGCGACTACGTGCTGGTGCACGAGCTGCCGGCCGGACTGGACGCCGTGCGCGCGGCGCTCGAGCTCTACGACGTGGATGTGATCGGCCTGGACCGGCTGGACCGGGCCGTGCTGGAGGCACTCGTCAAGCGCTTCCGCGGCGGTCCGGTGGGACTGAACACGCTCGCCATCGCGGTCGGCGAGGAGCCCGACACCGTCGAGAGCGTCGTCGAGCCGTACCTCGTGCGCATCGGCTTCATGGGCAGGACGCCGCGCGGTCGCATCGCCACCCCCGAGGCCTACGCGCATCTGGGCGCCCCACACCCAGACGGTGCGCTCAGGTTCGATGACCTATAATCGCTGAAGGCTTCTCGCCGCAATCCCCTAGGCATCCTCGTCGTCGTGGCGTGCCGCTCCCGGAAGGTCATCCCCTCTCGCATGGCAGAATTCTTCGCTAACTACGGCCTGTTCATCCTGCTGGCGGTGCTCCTCGTCTTCATGTTCTGGAACTCGCGCAAGCGCATGCAGAAGCAGAAGCTCGAGCAGGAGGCCAAGGCACGGCAGACGGTGCCCGGCGCCGAGGTGCTGCTGCAGGGCGGGCTCTACGGCACCATCGTGGCGTACGACCCCGATAACCTCGACCAGCCGGCCGAGGTCGAGATCGCACCCGGCACCGTCATCAAGGTGCACAGCCAGGCGATCCTCCGCGTCGTGGACCCCGTGGCCGAGACGGAGCTCACCGAAGAGCCCATCCAGGATGCACCCGCGATCGAGTCGATCGACGACGTGGCCATCAAGCCCGCCGTCGACCCCGACACGCGCAAGAAGACCGAGGACTAAACCCGCTCGCCCGCTCGCGGGCGTACGCAGAAAGCTGATCCCTTCGTGGCGACATCCACCCCCGTCCGGCACGCCTGGCGCGCGCTCCTCGGCCTCCTCATCATCACGGCCGTTCTCTTCGGCATCAACGCCCTCGGCGTCTACGTCTTCAAGCAGAGTTCGTGGAGCCCTGAGCTGGCCCTCGACCTGCAGGGCGGAACGCAGATCATCCTCGAGGCGCAGACCGAGGACGGCACAGCACCGAACGAGGATCAGCTGAACCAGGCGGTGACGATCATCCGCCAGCGCGTGGATGCCACGGGCGTCGGCGAAGCGGATGTCACGACGGAGGGCGGCCGGAACATCGTCGTCCAGATCCCCGGAACGGCCGATGAGGAGACCCGCAACCGGATCGAGCAGAGCGCTCAGCTCGAGCTGCGGGCCGTGCTGTACGCCGGCGAGCCCGCCACCGACTTCGTCGGCACGGACGGCAACCGCACCCCGTATCCCACACCGGACCCGACGCTGCAGGCGACGCCCTCCGTTGCTCCGAGCAGCGGCAGCGACCCGGCGTGGATCACGCCGGCCCTGCAGGCGGAGTTCCTGGCCTACGACTGCGCGGACCCGGCGAACGACCCCGCGCAGGCGCCGGCCGATCAGCCGCTGATCACCTGCGACCCCACGGGTTCGGTCAAGTACATCCTCGGCCCGGTGGAGCTCGACGGCTCGTCCATCGATGATGCGACCTTCGGCCTCGAGCAGACCACCGGCCGGTGGGCCGTCAACCTCGACTTCGACGACGAGGGCACCAACACCTTCGGCGAGATCAGCCAGCGGCTGTACGGCGCGACGGCGCCGCTCGACCAGTTCGCCTTCGTGCTCGATGGCTACGTGCTCTCGGCGCCGCAGATGAACGGCGTCATCCTCGACGGCAAGCCGAGCATCACCGGCTCGTTCACGCAGGAGACCTCCAAGACGCTGGCAGACCAGCTCAAGTACGGCGCCCTCCCGCTGAGCTTCGCGGTGGTCAGCTCGGACACGATCTCCGCGACCCTGGGCTCGCAGCAGCTGCAGATCGGGCTCATCGCCGGTCTCATCGGACTCGCGCTCGTGGCGATCTACTCGCTCATCGTCTACCGCGCGCTCGGATTCGTGATCATCGCGTCGCTGATCGTCATGGGCGTGCTCACCTACATCACGATGTGCATCCTCGCGTGGCGCATGGGCTTCCGCCTGTCGCTCGCCGGCGTCGCCGGCCTGATCGTGACGATCGGCTTCACCGCCGACTCGTTCATCGTCTACTTCGAACGCATCAAGGATGAGCTGCGTGACGGCAAGTCGATCACGTCGGCCGTCGAGGACGGCTGGGGTCGAGCGCGGCGCACGATCTACATCTCGAAGTCGATCAACATCCTCGCCGCCGTGGTGCTGTACATCTTGGCCGACGCCACCGTGAAGGGCTTCGCCTTCACCCTCGGCCTCACGACGCTCATCGACATCCTGATCTTCATCCTGTTCACCCATCCGGTGATGCAGCTGCTGGCCCGCACGCGCTTCTTCGGGTCCGGACACCCCCTGTCGGGTCTGGATCCCGAGGCGCTCGGGGCGGTCTATCGCGGTCGGGCGCAGTTCCGCGAGCCCGTTCCCGTGGCGGTCAGGGGCGGCGCCGCCGGACGGGCCACCCGCTCGCGCGGCGAGGCCGAACGGCGCCAGACGATCGCCGAGCGCAAGCAGGCAGAACTTGCGGCCGCGAAGACGTCGGCCCCCACGCCGGTGAAGCCCCCGGCATCGGGCAAGAATGCGGCAACGGGCAAGAACCCGACGTCGACGAAAGCCCCTGCGCCCGCAAAGAACACGACGGCTGTGCCGGTCACGCCGACCACCACCACGACGACAGCCAAGGCACCGACCACGTCCGGCAAGGAGGGAGGCCGCTGATGCGCTCCATGAGTCAGCTCGGCAACGAGCTCTATTCCGGCAAGACCTCGTTCCCGTTCGTGGGACGCCGGCGGCTGTGGTTCATCCTCGCCGCCGTGCTGGTGATCGCCTCGGCGCTGGTCCCGCTGATCCGGCCGGTGCAGTTCTCGATCGAGTTCACCGGCGGATCGCAGTTCACCGTGTCGGGGCTCGAGTCGCCCGACCAGAACGATGCCACGGAGGCCGTGCAGAGCGTCGTACCGGATGCCACCACCAAGGTGACGACGATCGGCAGCACGGCCGTCCGCGTGCAGACCGATCAGCTCACCCCGGATGAGACCCAGGACGTCACCGAGGCGCTCGCCGCGGCGTACGACGTTCCGGTCACCGAGGTCACCGCGTCGTTCATCGGCCCGAGCTGGGGCCAGGACGTCACCCGCCAGTCCCTGTGGGGTCTCGCCATCTTCCTCGCGCTGACGTTCATCATCCTGGCGCTGTACTTCCGCACCTGGAAGATGTCCGTGGCGGCCATCCTCGGCCTGATCGACGTGCTGATCATCACGATCGGCATCTACGCCCTGGCCGGCTTCGAGATCTCCCCGGCGGCGGTGATCGGCTTCCTGACGATCCTGTCGTACTCGCTGTACGACACCACGGTCGTGTTCGACAAGATCCGCGAGAACACGACGGAGGACGGCGAGATATCCGGCCGCACCTTCGGAGAGTCCGTCAACCTCGCCGTCAACCAGACGCTGATCCGCTCGATCAACACCTCGATCGTGGCGGCCCTCCCGGTCGGTGCCATCCTTTTCATCGGCGCCTTCTGGCTCGGCGCCGAGACCCTCACCGACATCTCCCTCGCGATCTTCGTCGGCATCTTCGTCGCCACGTACTCCACGCTGTTCGTCGCGGCGCCGCTGTACTCGCTGTTCCGCGAGAACGAGGCTCCCATCAAGGAGCGGGACGCCCGTGTGCTGGAGTCGCGTCAGCGGGCGACGGTGGCCGCTTAGGCGGCTCTGGAGGCACCTCGCCCGGGCGTAGGATTGACCAGTTCGTCCAGGCAGGCAGGGGGGTGATGCGGTGACAGAGACAGTCCCGGCGGCCGCGCAGTCATCCAGCCTCCGCCGGCTGGTTCCGCGCATCTTCTCCAGGTCCGCCCGCAGGGACGACCTCGAGCATCTGCTGCGCACGGTGCGCTCGAACCACCCGAAGGGCGATCTGAGCGTCATCGAGCGCGCGTACGCCGTCGCGTCGAAGGCCCACGAGGGGCAGGTGCGCCAGAGCGGCGAGCCGTACATCACGCATCCGGTCGCCGTCGCCCAGATTCTCGCCGATCTGGGACTCGGCCCGCGTGCGATCGCGGCGGCTCTCCTGCACGACACGGTGGAGGACACCGGGTACGGGCTCGATCAGCTCTCCGCCGAGTTCGGCGACGAGGTCGCCATGCTCGTCGACGGCGTGACCAAGCTCGACAAGGTCAAGTACGGCGAGAGCGCCCAGGCCGAGACGGTCCGCAAGATGATCGTCGCGATGTCGAAGGACATCCGCGTGCTGCTGATCAAGCTGGCGGATCGGCTGCACAACGCACGCACGTGGGGCTTCGTGCAGCCCGAGAAGGCCCAGAAGAAGGCCACCGAGACGCTTGAGATCTACGCCCCGCTGGCGCATCGCCTCGGCATCCAGACCATCAAGTCGGAGCTCGAGGATCTCTCGTTCGCGGTTCTGCACCCCAAGCTCTATGCCGAGATCGAGAGCCTCGTCAAGCAGCGCACCCCGCAGCGCGAACAGTACGTGCACAGCGTGATCGAGGCCGTCGACGAGGACCTGCGTGAGCTGCGCGTGCGCGGGCGGGTCGCCGGCCGGCCGAAGCAGCTCTACTCGGTGTACCAGAAGATGGTCGTGCGGGGCCGGGAGTTCGACGACATCTACGACCTGATCGGCATCCGCGTGCTGGTCGGCACGGTGCGCGACTGCTACGCGGTGCTCGGGGCGATCCACGCACGGTGGACACCGCTGCCCGGCCGGTTCAAGGACTACATCGCCACCCCGAAGTTCAACCTCTACCAGTCGCTGCACACTACGGTCATCGGGCCGGGCGGCCGCACGGTGGAGATCCAGATCCGCACCCACGAGATGCACCAGCAGGCCGAGTTCGGCGTCGCCGCGCACTGGAAGTACAAAGAGCGGATGAACGGCGGCAAGTCCGAGACCGGCAAGTCGATGGACGCTGACATGGCCTGGCTCGCGCACATCTCCGACTGGCAGGCGGAGACGGCCGATCCGGGCGAGTTCCTCGACTCCCTTCGGTTCGAGATCGGTGCCAAGGAGGTCTACGTCTTCACCCCGAAGGGCCGCGTCATCGGCCTGCCGGGCGGCGCGACGCCCGTGGACTTCGCCTACGCGGTGCACACCGAGGTCGGGCACCGCACGATGGGCGCGAAGGTGAACGGGCGCCTCGTGCCGCTCGAGTCGAAGCTCACCAGCGGCGACGTGGTAGAGGTGTTCACATCGAAGAACCCGGATGCCGGGCCGAGCCAGGACTGGCTGGGTTTCGTCGCCAGCACACGGGCGCGCAACAAGATCCGCGGCTGGTTCACGAAGGAGCGCCGCGAAGAGGCGATCGAGCAGGGCAAGGAGGCGATCGCCCGAGCGATGCGCCGTCAGAACCTGCCCCTGCAGCGCCTGATGAGTCAGGACTCCTTCACCGAGGTCGCACACCACCTCAAGTACGAGGACGTGTCGGCGCTCTACGCCGCCGTCGGTGAGGGACACGTCTCCACGCAGTCGGTGATCGAGAAGGTCACGTCGCTCGTCGGAGCGAACGACACCTCGACCGGCCCCATCGACCTCCCGCAGATCGGCCGGCAGCGGCAGCCGCGCAGCGGCGACTCCGGCGTGCTGGTGCGCGGTGCCCCCGACATCCTGGTCAAGCTCGCCAAGTGCTGCACGCCGGTGCCGGGCGATGAGATCGTCGGCTTCGTGACCCGGGGGAGCGGCGTCTCGGTGCACCGCAGTGACTGCACGAACGTGCGGTCCCTCATGGAGGATCCCGAGCGGATCATCGAGGTGGATTGGGCGCCGACGACCAAAAGCCTCTTCCTCGTGCAGATCCAGGTCGAGGCGCTCGACCGCTCGGGCCTGCTGTCGGACGTGACGCGGGTGCTCAGCGAGCACCACGTCAACATCCTCTCGGCCACCGTCTCGACGAGCAACGATCGCCTGGCGATCAGCCGGTTCGTGTTCGAGATGGGCGACACCGTGCACCTGGATCGTGTGCTGAACGCCGTTCGGCGCATCGACGCCGTGTACGACGTCTATCGCGTCACATCATCCTGACGAGCTCCGACTCCTCGTCCTCCAGCACCCGGAGGGCGCCCCGCTTCCCCGGTACGGGCCCGTGGGCGTGGAACCAGGCGCGCGCCTCGGCCAGCACGCCGGGGAAGACCCGCGCCATGCCTCGGAGCGCGACGGCGGAGTCCGGCTCCGCCTGCACGATGCGGGCCAGATCCGCCGTCGTGCGGGCGGGCGCGGTCACGAGGACCCCGCCTACGGTCGTCACGTCATCCGTCTCGATGTACCCGTCGCGGTAGAGGAAACGGCGATCTATCAGCTGATGGATGCGCCGGGGGACCGCGCGCTGCACGGCGTGACGGGCCGGCACCTCGTCGAGGGCGCCGTAGACCCAGGCGGCGGACAGGTGCGTCGCCGCGAGGGTGTCACCCAGCAGCACGGCGAGGGAGGCCGCCCTCAGGTGCGTCGTCTCGACGGCATCCGCGGGGATGTATCCCTCTCCGAGTTCGACGAGGTGACCGTCGAGCCGCGCCGCCGACAGCTCGGCCGCAGAGAACCGGTCATCGGCGAAGTAGAGATACGACGAGTGCATCTCTGGAGTGTGCCCGAAATCGGAGGGCCCGAAGCCCGAAGGCGCCCCTCTGTGGAGAACACAGTCGTCCACAGCGGCCGCGGCCGAGGAATCCTCAGACGCCGAGCGCCCGCAACCAGGCCTTCCGAGCGTCCAGCGCTTCCTGCGCCTTCGCGATGGCGCCCTTGTCGCCGGCCGCCTCGGCCTTCGCCAGCTCTCTCTCGAGCTTCTCGATCGCCTCGTTGAGCTGACGCGACATGTCGCCGGCACGCGCCTTGGTCTCGGGGTTGTTCCGCTTCCAGTCGACGTCTTCCCGCGCCCGCAGAGCCGTTTCCACCTTGCGGAGCTCATCGTCGAGGGCTCGCTCCTTCTCGCGCGGCGAGATGCGGCCGACCTCGTCCCAGCGACGCTGGATGCCCGTCAGGATGCTCCGCGCCTTGACGATGTCCGCCTGATCCGCGACGGCCGCGGCCTCGGCGAGTAGGGCGCGCTTCTCCTCGATGCGCGGCTGCGACTCCGCCTGCTCGGCGGCGTCGCGCTCGACGCGGGCGCCGTAGATGGCATCGCCGGCCGCCTTGAAGCGAGCCCACAGGGCGTCATCGACCTTCTTGCCGGCCCTGCCGACGGTCTTCCAGTCATCGAGCAGTCCCCGATACGCGGTGATACCGTCCTCGCCCTTGGGAATGAGCGCCTCGGCCTTCTCGACGAGCGCCGTCTTGCGGTCACGGGCAGCCTTGTGCGTCTCGTCCAGTTCGGCGTAGAACTCGCGACGGTGCCGCTCCACCGTCGAGCGAGCGTCGCGGAATCGCTTCCAGAGCTGCTGGGAGATCGACTTGGGGAGGCGCGGGCCGTTCTGCTGCTGCGACTGCCAAGACTCGAAGAGGGCGGCCAGTTCGGTGGATGCCTGCTTCCATTGCGTCGTGCGCGGATCGCGTGCGGCGAGGGCCTCCGCCTTCTCGACGAGCGAGGTGCGCTCGGCGATGGCGGCGTCCACCGCTTCGCGGGCGGCGGCCGCCTCGGTCTCGGTGGCGGCGGACAGCGACTCCGTGAGCGCGTCGATGCGGGCTTCCAGCGAGGCCAGGTCGCCGACGGCGGCGGCGCCGGTGATCTCCTCGCGCAGGTGTGCGGCGGCCGACCCGAGATCGGATGCCGATGCGCCACCGCGGCTGTTGCGCTGTTCGAGCAGCCGCACCTTGGCGGCAAGGTCCTGGAACTTGCGCTCGAAGTACGCGAGCGCCTCCTGCGGGTCGCCGTCGGGGAACTGCCCGACCTCGCGCCAGGAGTCGCCCTCGCGCACGAAGACGGTGCCGCCCTCGTCGACGCGGCCCCACGGCTCGGCCGGCTTGGGCGCGGTCGAGGAGACCGGACGTCCCGGCCGCGGCGCCGGCCTCGGTACGGGGCGGGGGGTGGGGACGGGACCGATGGGAGCCGCGGCCACCGGCTCCGTCTCTCCGGCGGGTTCGGGCTCTGCGGGGGATTCGGGCTCTGCTGCAGGCTCCGGCGCGGCGGTGGGCTCTGGCTCCGCGGCGGGCTCCGCGGCGGGCTCCGGTTCGGCGGCGGGCTCAGCGGCGGGTTCCGGCTCAGCGGCGGGCTCCGGTTCGGGGGCGGGCTCAGCGGCGGGCTCCGGCTCAGCGGCGGGCTCCGGCTCCGCGGCCGGCTCGGGTGCGCCGACCGGCTCCGGCTCGACCTCCGGCTCCTCCAGTGACGAGCCCGCGGCATCCGCTTCGGGGTCGCCGTCGGCCGGGACCTCCCGCGGATCCGCCAGCTGTCCGGCGGTGGCCGGGTCGTCCGCGACCGCGGGCGAGTCATCCGCCTCGAGGGACGACCCCTCCGCGTCGTCGCGCTCCAACGGCGACTCGGGCGCCTCGGTGATCTCGGCGGAGGACTCGGGCGCGTCGGCGCCTTCCGGGGTCTCGATGGTGGACTCGGAAGAGCCGGAGGAGTCGGGGACGTCGGTGGCGGACTCGGTGGAAGACACGTGATTCTCCTTGCGCGGCCCAGGGCCGACGGGAGTGCGGATGGACGCCCCCAGCCTAATACGCCGGGGCGTTCCGCTCAGGGGGTCTCGGTGGGTCCCGGCACCGGCTCACCCGTGGGCGTCGCGCTCGGCGTGGGCGACGGCGACGTGGTCTGCGTCGGCGTGGGCGACGGCGACGTCGTCTGCGTCGGAGCGGGCTCCGGAGCAGCGGGGCCCACGGTGTAGTACAGGAACTGCGATCCGATGGCGCCGAGGATCAGGACGCCGGCGACGATTCCGGCCGTCCAGTTGTCGCGCGTGCGGCGGCGCTGCTGACCCTGGTGATAGGCGGCTCGCGCCTGATACAGACGTGCACGTTCTCGGGCGGCGCGGCCGGCGCGATCCTTGCCGCTGGGCGGCTTGCTGCCAGACGCCACGGGTCCTCCTCGGTGACACGGTGGTCCGATCGAACCGAGCAGAAGCCTACGCATCCCGTCCCGGCATCCCCAAACCGGTGCGCGGAGCGCGTGTCGGCGTCGGCGATTAGCCTGGGTGGGTGACGAGTCCCACCGCCCTCTTCCAGGGACAGACGCCCCTTGCGGTGCGGATGCGGCCGGTGTCGCTCGACGAGGTCGCAGGGCAGGCCCACCTGCTGAAGCCGGGATCGCCCATCACGGCGCTCGCCGATCCGAAAGCCGTCGCACCCGGTGCGGTGTCGATCATCCTGTGGGGCCCGCCTGGCACCGGCAAGACGACGCTCGCGCAGGCGATAGCCCGCTCGTCGGGCCGGCGGTTCGTCGAGCTCTCGGCCGTGACCGCGGGAGTGCGCGACGTGCGGGAGGTGATGCAGGACGCGCTGAATCAGCGTGACCTCTACGGTCACTCCACGATTCTCTTCCTCGACGAGATCCATCGCTTCACGAAGGCGCAGCAGGATGCGCTGCTCCCTGGCGTCGAGAACGGCTGGGTCATCCTCATCGCCGCGACCACGGAGAATCCGTCGTTCTCCGTCATCTCGCCCCTGCTCTCACGTTCGCTGCTGCTGACCCTCCAACCCCTCAGCGACGAGGACCTCGGCGCACTGGTCGACCGTGCCCTCGAGGATCCCCGCGGGCTGCACGGCACGGTGACCCTCGCGCCCGATGCGCGGGCGGCGCTCATCCGCCTCGCCTCCGGCGACGCGCGGCGGGCTCTCACCGCGCTCGAGGCGGCGGCCGGGATGGCGGCGACCGACGGCGAGGATGCACCGCTCGTCACGGCCGACATCGTGGCGCAGGCCGTCGATCGGGCGCTGCTGCGCTACGACAGGCAGGGCGACGAGCACTATGACGTGATCAGCGCGTTCATCAAGTCGATTCGCGGATCGGACGTCGACGCGGCCATCCACTACCTCGCGCGGATGATCGAGGCGGGGGAGGACCCGCGCTTCATCGCCCGCCGGCTCGTCATCTCCGCCGCGGAGGACATCGGACTGGCCGACCCGCAGGCGCTGCAGATCGCGGTCGCGGCCGCCGACGCCGTGGCCTTCATCGGGATGCCGGAAGGCCGCATCCCCCTGGCGGAAGCCACCGCCTACCTGGCGACGACGGCCAAGTCCAACGCCGCCTATCTCGCGGTCGACAAGGCGATCGCCGACGTCCGAGCCGGCAGGATCGGCCGCGTGCCGGTCCATCTGCGCGACGCGCACTACGCCGGTGCGAAGCGGCTGGGGCACGGCAAGGGCTACAGATACCCCCACGACACCGACATCGGTGTCGTCGCGCAGCAGTACCTGCCGGACGAGCTGCGGGGGACGCGCTATTACGAGCCGACCAACCACGGCACGGAACGCGACATCCAAGCCCGGCTCGACAAGATCCGCCGCATCCTGGACGGTGAGCGGTGAACGCCGCCGCCGCACGGGCGGAAACGCCCGACCTGGTAGACTGAACCGGCTCGAAACGGATTTCGAGCATCCTCTCACCCCCACACCACTTTTCGATGCGCCCCGGCGTGCGCCCGAAACTGCAGGGGAGAGCGATACGTCCGTGAGCCGCGAACGACGCGGCCACGTCATCGAAAGGTTCTCGTGTCGACCAAGTCACGTACCCGCAGCAAGACCCGCCTCTCCCGCGCGCTCGGAATCGCCCTCACCCCGAAGGCCGCCAAGTACCTCGAGAAGCGCCCCTACGCTCCCGGTGAGCACGGCCGCACCAAGCGCAAGCAGGACAGCGACTACGCGGTCCGCCTGCGTGAGAAGCAGCGCCTGCGCGCCCAGTACGGCATCCGCGAGAAGCAGATGCGCAACACGTTCAACGAAGCCCGTCGTACCGAGGGCCTGACCGGTGAGAACCTGGTCGAGCTGCTCGAGATGCGTCTGGACTCGCTCGTGCTCCGCTCCGGCTTCGCCCGCAGCACTTCGCAGGCGCGCCAGCTCGTCGTGCACCGCCACATCCTGGTCGACGGCCAGCTCGTCGACCGCCCCTCCTTCCGCGTGAAGCCGGGTCAGCTGATCCACGTCAAGACCAAGAGCGAGGGCACCGAGCCGTTCCAGGTCGCCGCCGCCGGTGGTCACGCCGACGTGCTGCCCCCCGTTCCCGGCTACCTCGAGGTCGACCTTCCGACGCTGCAGGCACGCCTTCTGCGCCGCCCCAAGCGCGCCGAGGTTCCCGTGACCTGTGAAGTCCAGCTCGTCGTCGAGTACTACGCCGCGCGCTAGCACTTCGACAGGCTCAATGACCGGAAGGTCGCAGAGCAGCCGAGAGGCGCCGGGGGCAAACCCCCGGCGCCTCTCGTGGTTTCGGCCTACGATGGACGGATGCCGCGATCAGGCGGCCCGGATGCTCGAGGATGGGTGACATGAAGAACGCTCTCTGGTTTCTGATCGGTGTGATCGGCGGCTTCGCAGCGGCGCACCTGATGAGCAAGGATCCGCGCGGGAACGAGCTGCTCGCCGACATCGACGCGCGCATAGCCGAATTCACCGACCGCGTGTCCGATGCGTACCACCTGCAGGAGGCCAAGTTCGGCGGCCTGCTCAGCGACGTTCAGGATGCCGCCTCCGACGCCATCGAGTCCGCCAAGGACGCCGCCGCCGAAGCCGTGCAGAAGGCGCAGGCGCTCGCGGCCGACGCCGGGAACGCCGCAACCCAGTCCTCAGAAAAGCTCGCAGACTGACCCTTCGCGCATCCAACCCGCAGCTCCGGACGACCCCGGGGAGCGGGAGCGCCCGCATGCAAGGAACACCTGACCGATGAAGACCGCGGAGATCGCGAAGCGCTACCTCGACTACTTCGAGAAGAACGGCCACGTCATCGTGCCGAGCGCATCGCTCGTCAGCGATGACCCGACCCTCCTGTTCACGGTCGCCGGAATGGTGCCCTTCATCCCATTCCTGAGCGGGAATGTGCCGCCGCCGTACGCGCGCGCCGCCGATGTGCAGAAATGCATCCGCACGAACGACATCGAAGAGGTGGGCAAGACGCCCCGCCACGGGACGTTCTTCCAGATGCTCGGCAACTGGTCGTTCGGCGACTACTTCAAGGAGGGCGCGATCACCTTCGCGTGGGATCTCCTGACGGGGTCGGAGGCCGACGGAAAGCTCGGCTTCGATCCGAAGGACCTCTGGGTCACGGTGTACGAGGACGACGATGAGGCGATGGAGCTGTGGAAGCGCATCGCCGGCCTCCCGGAGGATCGCATCCAGCGTCTCGGAAAGGAGTCGAACTACTGGCACACCGGAACGCCCGGTCCCGCCGGCCCGTGCTCCGAGATCTTCTTCGACCGCGGACCGGCATATGGCGTCGACGGCGGCCCGGCGACGGATGACGACCGGTACGTGGAGATCTGGAACCTCGTCTTCATGCAGTACGCGATCGACAACGTGCGATCCAAGGTCGACTTCGACATCCTCGGCGACCTGCCCGACAAGAACATCGACACCGGCATGGGTCTGGAGCGCGTCGCGTTCATCAAGCAGGGCGTCGACAACATGTACGAGACCGACCAGGTGCGGCCGGTGCTCGACCGAGCGGTCGCCCTTTCCGGCAAGACGTACGGGGCCGATCATGAGGACGACGTGCGCTTCCGCATCGTCGCCGACCATGTCCGGTCATCCCTGATGCTGCTCTCCGACGGTGTCACGCCGTCCAACGAGGGGCGCGGCTACATCCTGCGCCGCCTGATGCGCCGCGCCATCCGCGCCATGCGCCTCCTCGGCGTTGACGGTCCGACGTTCCCCGAACTCTTCACGGCGTCGCGCGATGCGATGAAGGAGTCCTACCCAGTGGTCGGCGACGACTACGCGCGCCTCTCCGCGTACGCGTACGCCGAGGAGGAGACCTTCCTCCGCACGTTGGCGTCCGGATCGACGATCCTCGACACCGCGCTCGAGCTGACGAAGGATGCCGGCGGCACGACGCTCGCGGGGGACGAGGCCTTCCTGCTGCACGACACCTACGGATTCCCGATCGACCTCACCCTCGAGATCGCGGAGGAGGCCGGGCTCACAGTCGACCGCGCCGCGTTCGACACGCTGATGCAGGAGCAGCGCGCTCGGGCGAAGGCCGACGCGAAGTCGCGCAAGCGTGCGCTGGCGGACCTGAGCGTCTACCGGGACTTCCGCGCTCAGGGCGAGACGGTCTTCACCGGATACAGCGACCTGGAGACGGAATCGGCGGTGCTCGGCCTGCTCGTGGACGGTCAGTCCGTCAACCGGGCTGCACAGGGTCAGATCGCCGAGGTCATCCTCGGCCAGACCGCGCTGTACGCCGAGTCCGGAGGCCAGGTGGCCGACAAGGGAACCATCGTCGGCCCGGGCTTCGAACTCGAGGTGCTCGACGTGCAGAAGCCGATCCAGGGGCTCATCAGCCACACGGTCGAGGTGACGCGCGGCGAGGTCGGCGTCGGCCAGCCGGCGACATCCGTCGTGGATGCCGCCAACCGGCGCGCCGCTCGGCAGGCGCACTCCGCGACGCACCTGGTGCACGCCGCGCTGCGCGACACGCTGGGCAAGGGCGCGACGCAGGCGGGGTCCCTCAACCGCGCCGGCTACCTGCGCTTCGACTTCACCTGGGGTCAGGCGCTCTCGCCCGAGACTCGCACCGAGATCGAGGAGATCGCCGGCAACGCCGTGCGCGACAACCTCGAGGTGCAGACGCGCATCGTCTCGCTCGACGAGGCCAAGGAAGCAGGCGCGATGGCGCTGTTCGGCGAGAAGTACGGCTCCGAGGTGCGCATGGTGGACATCGGCGGCCCCTGGTCGCGCGAGCTCTGCGCGGGCACCCACGTCTCCTCGAGCGCCGAGATCGGCCTGATCAGCCTGGTGGGCGAGTCCTCGGTCGGCGCCTCGAACCGCCGCATCGAGGCACTGGTCGGCCAGGACGCGTTCCGCGAGCTGGCGGCGGAGCGCGCCATCGTCTCCCAGTTGAGCTCCGCGCTCAAGACGCCGCGCGACCAGCTTCCCGGCCGCATCGCCGAGCTCGCCGCGAGCCTCAAGGCGGCCGAGCGCAAGATCGCGGCCTACGAAGCGCGGGCACTCGCGGTGCGGGTTCCCACCCTGGCCGGACAGGCCGTCCCGGTGGGACGGTTCCAGTTGGTCGCGGACCAGGTGGGCGCCGTGGCCTCGCAGGATGATCTGCGGTCTCTCGTCACCTCGGTGCGCGATCGCCTCGGCCACGCACCGGCGATCGTGGCGCTCGGCGGCCAGATCGGCGGCCGGCCCGTCGTGATGGTCGCGACGAACGACGAAGCGCGGAAGGCAGGCGCGAAGGCGGGTGCTCTCGCGAAGCTCGCCGCCGCGACCCTCGGCGGCGGCGGGGGAGGGCGCGATGACATCGCGCAGGGCGGCGGCGCGGATGCCTCGGCCCTGCCGGCCGCGCTCATCGCTGTGCGCGACGCGCTGGGCAAGACCGCGGCGTGAGCGGATTCCGGCGCGGCGCGCGCCTCGGCATCGACGTGGGCAAGGCCCGAATCGGCGTCGCTCGCAGCGACCCGGACGGCATGCTGGCCACCCCCGTCGAGACCGTCGCGCGCGCCGTGGGCGACCCGATCGCGCGCATCCGCGAGCTCGCGGGCGAGTACTCCGCGGTCGAGCTCGTCGTCGGGCTTCCGCTGAACCTCAAGGGCGATGAGACCCTCTCGACGGTCGACGCCCGCCAGTTCGCCGAGGCCCTTGCGGCGGCATCCGAGATACCCGTGCGCATGGTCGATGAGCGTCTCAGCACCGTGAGCGCGAATTCCGTTCTGCGCGATGCGGGGCGTTCTCAGCGATCCTCTCGTAGCATTGTGGATCAAGTGGCGGCGGTCGTGCTTCTTCAGCACGCCCTCGACACCGAGAAGCAGACCGGGCGAGCACCCGGTCTGCCCGTACCGCCCAGCCAGGAGCCCGCCTGACCATGCCCGATCCATCGTCAACGTCCGACGATCCGTTCTCCGACCTCTACGGGAAGCTTCCCGATCCGAAGGAGCGGGAAGCCCGTGTGGCTGCGGACGAGCGCGACGCCGACGGGGGAGTGGCAGGCGCCGCAGACGGTGGAGACCCACTGGGCGACGGCCGTTCGCCGGCCGGCGGCGGCGCGCGGGGCCCTGCGCCCGACGCGCCGGTCTCGCGACGCGCCGCTCGACTGGCCTCCACCACTCCCTCCGCGACGATCCCCGCGGCGCCCTCCGTGCCTGCATCCTCTTCGGTGCGCCCGGATGACGACCCCTGGGTCGGACCGCCGACGGTCGCCATGAGCGCCGTTCCTCAGGCTCGGGGCCCACAGGCGGCGCGGGCTTCCGAGACCCTCGGAACTTCGGCCGCGGTGGCGCAGCCCACGATCGACGAGCTGTTCAGCGCGGAGGCGCACGAGGTCCACGCCGACCCGCCCGCGGCGAAGCGCCGCAGGCGACGCGGTGGCTGCCTGATCGCGCTGGTGATCTTCGCGCTGTTCGTCGGCGGCATCGTCGCGGCGGGGTTCTGGGTCTGGAACACCTACGAGGACAACATCCGCGAGGTCATGGGCTGGGAAGAGCCCAAGGACTACGAGGAGGGGCTCGCCACCGGTGAGGCGGTGCTCACCATCGATTCGGGCGACGGCGGCCAGGCGATCTCCCAGTCGCTCTACGAAGCCGGTGTCACGAAGACCCCCGAAGCGTTCTACTCCATGCTGATCGCGCAGCCCGAGCAGCCCGTCTTCTATCCGGGCGTCTACCGGCTGCAGCAGAAGATGACCTCGGCGGCCGCCCTTACGGCACTGCAGGATCCCGCCAGCAAGCTGGAGAACTCGGCGCTGCTGCGCGAGGGCCTCACCGTCGAGCAGACGCTCGTGGAGCTGTCGGAGGGGATCGGGCTGCCGATCGAGGACTTCCAGGCGGCCGTGACCGATCCGGCCGCGTACGGCGTGCCGGCTGACAGCCTGGAGGGCTGGCTCTTTCCCGCGATGTACACCTTCGATCCGGGTGTCACCGCTCCGCAGGTCATCCAGACGATGGTGGACCGCACGATCGCGTCTCTCGACGCGGCCGGAGTGCCGGCGGAGCAGCGCCAGGAGGTCCTGATCAAGGCCTCCATCATCCAGCGCGAGGCCCGTTTCCAGCAGGACTTCTACAAGGTCGCCCGGGTGATCGAGAACCGGCTGAAGCCCGACAACCAGGAGACCTTCGGTCTGCTGCAGATGGACTCCACGGCGCAGTACGGCTTCGACGAGATCGACGACGGCACCGTCAGCACGTCCGCCGAGGCGCAGTTCGACGACAACCCGTGGAACACCTACGTGCACCCCGGTCTGCCGATCGGACCCATCGCGAATCCGGGCGATACGGCGATCGACGCGGCCATGCACCCGGCGGACGGCCCATGGCTGTACTTCGTCACCGTCAACCTCGAAACCGGTGAGACCGTGTTCACCGACAACTTCGCGGACCACGAACGGGCGATCGAGCAGTGGACCCAGTGGTGCGAAGATCACCCGGACTCCGGGTGCTGACCGAGTGACGCCCCCGCCGACCGGGACGCGCCTGGCCGTCTGGGGCGACCCCATCGCCCACAGCAGGTCGCCCCAGCTCCACGGCGCGGCGTACGCCGTGCTCGGGCTCGATTGGACGTACGAGCGGCGACGGGTCGACGCGCGGGAGTTCGACGCCGCGCTGGCCGAGCTCGGCCCGCAATGGCGGGGTCTGTCGGTGACGATGCCGCTCAAGGAGAGGGCCTTCTCCGCGTCGCCCACCCGTGATCGCCGTGCCGAGCTGACGGGCGCCGTGAACACACTGGTGCTCGGCGACGAAGACGGACCGCGGGGCTTCAACACGGATGTCGGCGGCATCGTGGGCGCTTTCGGCGATCGCGGCGTCGAGCGGGTGGAGGCGGCCAGGGTCATCGGAGCGGGCTCGACGGCATCCTCTGCGGTCGTCGCCCTGCAGGAGATGGGCGCGCGGCAGATCGAGGTCGTGGCGCGACGCCCCGACCGTGCTGCGACACTCGTGCACCTCGGCGATGCGCTGGGCACGCGCGTGAGCATCCATCCGCTGTCGGGCACCGTCGGGCGACCCGTCGACGTGACGGTCGCCACGCTTCCGAGCGGCACCGAACTGCCGGGGAGCTTCGCGGACGTCCTCGCGGAGGGCGGCGGAGCGCTGCTGGATGCCGCGTACGCGCCGTGGCCGAGCCACCTGGGCACGGCATGGGAGCGCCGCGGCGGTGCGCCGATCTCGGGTGTGGAGATGCTCCTGCACCAGGCGCTTCTGCAGGTGCGCATCTTCGTCACGGGCGACGTCGAGGCGCCGCTTCCGGACGAGCCCCTGGCGCTCGCCGCGATGCGCGCGGCACTCATGGGAGACTAGACGAATGCTCCGCGTGCTCACGGCCGGCGAATCGCACGGCCCGGAACTCGTCGCCATCATGGAGGGCCTTCCCTCCGGCGTCCCCATCTCCGCCGACGCCGTGCGCGCCGACCTCGCCCGGCGCAAGCTCGGCTACGGCCGGGGATCGCGCATGAAGTTCGAGGAGGACGAACTGTCCTTCTCGGGCGGCGTTCTGCACGGATTCAGCATCGGCAGCCCCATCGCGCTCCGCATCGCGAACACCGAATGGCCCAAATGGGTCGAGGTGATGAGCCCCGAGCCTCTCGAGCTCACGGAGAAGTCGCGCGGCAGGGGAGCACCCCTCACCCGCCCCCGTCCGGGGCACGCCGACCTCGTCGGCATGCAGAAGTACGGCTTCGACGAGGCCCGACCGATCCTCGAACGCGCCAGCGCGCGAGAGACGGCCGCCCGGGTCGCGCTCGGCGCCCTGGCCCGCGCATTCCTCGGCGAGCTGGGCATCACCCTCGTCAGCCACACGCTCTCCATCGGCCCCGTTCGCGTTCCCGACGACGCCGCCCTTCCGCGGCCGGAGGACGTCGACGCGCTCGACGCCGACCCGCTTCGGTGCTTCGATGCCGAGACGTCGGCCCGCATGGTCGAGGAGGTCGACGCGGCCCGCAAGGACGGCGACACCCTCGGCGGCATCGTCGAGGTGCTGGCCTACGGGCTGCCGCCCGGCCTCGGCTCGCACGTGCACTGGGATCGCCGGCTCGACGGCAAGCTCGCCCAGGCGCTGATGAGCATCCAGGCGATCAAGGGCGTGGAGGTCGGCGACGGGTTCCTGACGACGACCCGCCGGGGGTCCGCCGCACACGATGAGCTCTTCGCGACCGACGGCGGAATCGCGCGTGCCTCCGATCGAGCGGGCGGCACCGAGGGCGGCATGTCCACCGGAACCGTGCTGCGCGTCCGCGCAGGGATGAAGCCCATCGCCACCGTCCCGCACGCCCTCCGGACGGTGGATGTCGCCACCGGCGACACGGCATCCGCCCATCACCAGCGATCGGACGTCTGCGCCGTTCCGGCCGCAGGCGTCGTCGCCGAGGCGATGGTCGCGATCGTGCTGGCCGAGGTGGCGCTCGAGAAGTTCGGCGGGGACTCCGTCGCGGAGACCCGCCGCAACCTGCAGTCGTACCTCGCGAGCATCCCGGACACCCTGCGCACCCTCACCGGCAGCGACGCGGCGCTCGCCGGGGCATGACCCCGCTCCAGCGCGCGCTCGTGCTGGTCGGCCCGATGGGCGCCGGCAAGTCGAGCGTCGGGAGGCGGGTCGCCAAGGGCCTGGGCGTCGGATTCTTCGACACGGACGTGGCGATCGTGAGGGCTCACGGGCCCATTCCCGAGCTCTTCCGCGCGCGGGGCGAGGCGCACTTCCGAGCCCTCGAGCGCGCCGCGGTGCGAGATGGTCTCGCAACGAACGGCGTCGTCGCGCTCGGGGGAGGGGCGGTGCTGGATGCCGACACCCGGGCGGACCTCGCCCCGCACGACGTCGTGCTGCTCACGGTCGAGCCCCGCGTCGTGGCCTCGAGACTGCGGGACACCACACGGCCCCTGCTCCAGGGCGGGGACCCGATCGCGGAATGGACGCGCATCAGCGAGGAGCGCGCACCACTGTACGCGGAGGTGGCCGACGCCACCTTCGACACCTCGCACGGACCCCTGAGCGCCGTGGCCGACGCCATCGTCGCCTGGGCCCGCTCGAGGCGCTGACCGACCAGAAGTGAGAGACGAATGAGCGACACGACCACGATCGCAGTGACGAGCGGGGCGGGGTATGAGATCACGGTCGGCCACGGCGTCCTCTCGACGCTGGGCGCGGTCCTTCCACCCGCCGCGCGCAAAGTGCTCGTCATCCACCCCCCGACGCTCGCCGCCCAGGCCGAGGAGCTGAGGGCGTCGCTGAGCGGCGACCGCGAAGTGCTGCTGGCGGAGATCCCGGATGCCGAGGCCGGCAAGCGGATCGAGGTGGCGGCCTTCTGCTGGCAGGTGCTCGGGAAGGCGGACTTCACGCGCACGGATGCGGTCGTCGGCTTCGGCGGTGGAGCGGTGACGGACCTCGCCGGCTTCGTGGCTGCCACGTGGCTGCGCGGTGTGGCGGTGGTGCAGGTGCCGACGACCGTGCTCGGGATGGTCGATGCGGCCGTCGGCGGCAAGACCGGGGTCAACACCGCCGAGGGGAAGAACCTCGTCGGCGCGTTCTGGGCTCCGCACGCGGTGCTCTGCGACCTGGACGTGCTCTCCACGCTCTCGCGGAACGAGGCGGTCGCCGGCTTCGCCGAGGTGGTCAAGGCCGGCTTCATCTGGTATCCCGAGATCCTCGATCTGGTCGAGGCCGATCCTGCGGAGGCGACGGATGTGACCTCGGCCTCGTTCCGCCGGTGCATCGAGCTGGCCATCGACATGAAGGCCCGCGTCGTGAGCGACGACTTCCGCGAGGCCGGCCTTCGCGAGGTGCTCAACTACGGGCACACGCTGGGGCATGCGATCGAGCACGCGGAGCGGTACCGCTGGCGCCACGGCGCCGCCATATCGGTCGGCATGGTCTTCGCCGCCGAGCTTTCGCGCCTCGCCGGGCGGCTCTCGGATGCCGCGGCGCAGAGGCACCGGGACGTGCTGGACTCGCTCGGGCTACCAACCGCCTACGGCGCGGGCAGATGGCCGACGCTGCTCGCGACCATGCAGCGCGACAAGAAGAGCCGCGGCGGCCTGCTGCGCTTCATCGTGCTCGATGACATCGCCAAGCCCACGGTTCTGCAGGCTCCGGACGAGTCGCTCCTGTTCGCCGCCTACCAGGAAGTGGCGGGGTGAGCAGCCTTCTGGTCCGGCGCATCTTCGCCGACGAGTGGCGCGCTGTTCGCGCACTGCGGCTGGAGTCCACAGCGGACCCCGACGCACCGATCGCCTTCCTGGAGAGCCACGACGAGGTCGCCGCGCGCCCCGACGACTTCTGGCGCACGCGCGCCGCGACGGGGGCGGAGAGCGAGGTCGCCGCGCAGTTCGTCGCGGTCGACGCCGACGAGTGGGTGGGCAGCCTGTCCGTGATCATCCGGGCGAGCGGAGAGGCGGACTACTTCGGCAGGATCGCGGACGATCGTCGCGCCTTCGTCGTGGGGGTCTATGTGCGGCCTCAGCGACGAGGCTCCGGCGCGGTCGACCTGCTGCTGACCGCTGCGGCCGAATGGGCGATGGGGCTCGGGCTCGACCGGCTGCAGCTCGACGTGCATCGCGACAACCCACGCGCACAGGCGGCCTACCGCAGGGCGGGATTCGAGCCCACCGGCGAGACCCTCTCCGGCCCGATCGGGCCGGAGATCGTCATGGCCCGCTCGCTGCCATAGGGCTCCACCCCGACGGCGGCGGCGCTGGTATCGTGCGAACGTGACGACTCCCCGGCGCCTGCTCCTGGTCAACGGACCGAACCTCAACCTCCTCGGCACGCGGGAGCCGGAGCTCTACGGCACCGAGACGCTCGCCGATGTCGAGGCCCTCGTATCCCGGACCGCCGGCCGGTTCGGGTTCGACGTCGAGGCAGTGCAGAGCAACCACGAGGGCGTGCTGATCGACGCCATCCACTCGGCTCGCGAGACATGCGCGGGCATCGTGATCAACCCGGGCGGACTGACCCATACCTCGATCGCTCTCCGGGATGCCCTCTCCGGTGTCGCGCTGCCCGTCGCGGAGGTGCACATCTCCGACATCCACGCGCGCGAGGAGTTCCGCCACCATTCCTATGTGCGGGATGTCGCATCGGTGCACGTCGTCGGCGAGGGTGTGCAAGGGTACGCAACCGCCGTGCGGCTGCTCCTCGACGTGATCACGCGCCGCGCCGACGGCTGAACCCCAGGCCCGGCTCGGGAAGACCGGTAGACTCGAGGGTCGGCGCGCTTGAAAGCCACCTCGCCGATGCTTCGACAAGCTCAGCAACCGAAAGAAGAACTCCAGGCCATGGCATCCACCGCAGACATCAGGAACGGCGTCGTGCTCAGCATCGACGGTCAGCTTTGGAACGTCATCGAGTTCCAGCACGTCAAGCCCGGCAAGGGCGGCGCGTTCGTTCGCACGAAGCTCAAGAACGTGGTCTCGGGCAAGACCGTCGACCGCACCTACAACGCCGGCGCCAAGATCGACATCGAGAACGTCGACCGCCGCGACTTCACCTACCTGTACAACGACGGCGAGGGCTACGTCTTCATGGATGTCGCCGACTACGACCAGCTCACCGTGCCGGCCACGGTCGTCGGGGACGCGGCCAACTTCCTGCTTGAGAACCAGCAGGTGCAGATCGCGCTGAACAACGGCAACCCGCTGTACGTCGAGCTCCCGGCATCCGTCGTTCTGGAGATCACCTACACGGAGCCCGGTCTGCAGGGCGACCGCTCGTCGGCCGGTACCAAGCCCGCGACCGTCGAGACCGGATACGAGATCCAGGTGCCGCTGTTCCTCGAGACCGGCACCAAGGTGAAGGTCGACACGCGAACGGGCGACTACCTCGGGCGCGTGAACTGACGCGGCGGGTGCTGTTCAGATGAGTGCTCGTTCGAAGGCGCGCAAGCGCGCCCTCGACATCCTGTTCCAGGCCGATGTCCGCGGTGACGATGTCGGTGTGACGCTCGCGTCGGAGGCGAAGCGCGCCGCCGCCGAGCCCGCGCGCGAGGCCTCGTGGCTGTACGCCCGCGAGATCGTGGACGGCGTGATCGATCACCGCGACGAGATCGACGAGCAGATCACGACGCACAGCCGGGACTGGAAGCTCGAGCGGATGCCGGCGGTCGATCGCGCGCTGCTGCGCATGGGCGTCTGGGAGGTCCTCTTCAACGACGAGGTCCCCACGGCCGTCGCGATCGACGAGGCTGTCGAGCTCGCGAAGGAATTCTCGACGGACGATTCCGGCGCCTTCGTGCACGGCGTCCTCGCGCGCGTCGCCCGCACGAGCTGACGGGCCGCCCGGCGCGGACGGTCGCCTCGCTGGGTACCCCTGCCTACACTCGAACCTGAAGGGAGCACATCCATGCGGATCACAGGCCTCGGCCATGCCGGCATGTTCATCGAAACCCTCGGCGGGAGCATCCTCTGCGACCCCGTCCTCGGGCCGACCTTCTTCGGGTCGTGGTTCCCGTTCCCCGACAACCGAGGGCTCGACTGGGAGCGCTTCGGCAAGGCGGACTTCCTGTACGTCTCGCATCGCCACCGGGATCACTTCGACCCCGCCCTGATGGAGCGCTACATTCCGAAGGACATCAAGGTCCTGCTGCCGGACTACCCGACCGATGACCTCGAGCAGGATCTGCGGCGGCTCGGCTACGACAACATCATCTACACGCAGGCCGGCGTCCCCCTGCAGTTCGGGGACCTCAAGCTCATGGTCACCCCGCTCCGCGCGCCGAGCGACGGCCCGATCGGCGACTCGTCGCTGAGCGTCGACGACGGCACCGCGAGCATCCTGAACCAGAACGACTCGCATCCTCTCGACCTGGAGAAGCTGCTGTCCTTCTCCAAGCCTCAGGCGTACTTCACCCAGGTGTCCGGCGCGATCTGGTGGCCGATGGTCTACGACCTGCCGCAGGACGCCAAGCAGAACTTCGCCAAGCTGAAGCGCGACGCACAGGACAAGCGGGCGATGTACTACATCGAGAAGGTGGATGCCGAGCACGTCTTCCCGATGGCCGGGCCCCCGATGTTCCTGCGGGAGGAGCTCTTCCGGTACAACGGGCACGGGCTGGAAGGCGACGCGATCTTCACCGACCAGCGGCAGTTCCTCGCCCACATGAAGGAGCATCGACCCGATCAGAAGGGCTACGAGTTCCTGCCGGGCACCGTGGTCGAGCTGAACGACGGCGACCTCTCGGTCACGCAGACGCTCTACACGGATGCCGAGATCGACCGGATCTTCGACGACAAGTGGTCCTACCTCGCCGAGCAGCGGGACTCGCGGCAGGCGGAGCTCGCGGCGGAGGAGGCCTCCCGGGCCCCGGTGCTGCCACCGGACGAGATGCTCGCCGCGCTCAAGGAGTGGTGGGAGCCGCTGCTGCGCCGCGGCCGCATCTTCCGGGAGGGCGTCGGCGGACCGGTGCGATACACGATCGGCGACCTCGACATGGTCGTGGACTTCCCCAAGGCGAAGCTGCGCGAGTACGCGGGGGAGGAGACCGGCTACTGGTTCACCATCCCGGCCGACCTGGTCTCGACGAACATCCGCGACCGCGAGATCGACTGGTCCAACTCGATCTTCCTGTCGATGCAGTTCCAGGCGGGCCGCGTCGGCAAGTTCAACGAGTTCATCTACACCTTCATGAAGTGCCTGTCGCGCGACCGGATCGAGTACGTCGAGAACTGGTACGCCGAGCAGTCTGACGTGTCGGAGGACGTGCAGCTCGACGACTGGGTCGTTCAGCGCCGCTGCCCGCACCTTCGGGCCGACCTGTCCAAGACCGCGAAGATCGAGGACGGCGTGCTCACGTGCAGCCTGCACGACTGGAAGTGGGACTTGGCCAGCGGTCGCTGCCTGAGCACGCACGGGCATCCCATCCGCTCGCGCACCGCCGAGGACGCCCTCACCCGCGAGGCGGCGCAGCCGGCCGCGTGACGCCGTGCAGGCGGCGCGAGAATCGGGTCGAGCGTCCGAGACTCTGTGCGGCGCGGAGGTTCTCGGTCGCCGCACTGATTCTCGGCGAGCGACGAGCCGAGATAGGCTGAGACAACCAGCAACCTTTAACACCGTCCCGTGAGGCGGAGAAGGGAGCGGCGGATGAGCACGCGAACCGTGCTGCACGAGGCCGACATAGCCCGGGCCCTGACTCGGATCTCGCACGAGATCCTGGAGTCCAACAAGGGACCCGCGGGTCTCGTCCTCCTCGGCATCCCCACTCGGGGCGTCACCCTGGCACGGCGCATCGCCTCCCAGATCGAGCTGTTCGGCGACGAGCCCGTGCCGTGCGGCGCGCTGGATGTGACGATGTACCGCGACGACCTGCACCGCAACCCCACCCGCGCGCCGCAGCGCACCGACATCCCGGACGGCGGGATCGACGGCAAGGTCGTGGTGCTCGTGGATGACGTGCTGTTCTCCGGTCGCAGCATCCGGGCCGCCCTCGATGCGCTGCAGGACATCGGCCGGCCGGCGGCCGTGCGGCTCGCCACCCTCATCGACAGGGGGCACCGCGAACTGCCCATCCGGCCGGACTTCGTCGGCAAGAACCTGCCCAGCGCCCGCGACGAGCGGGTGCAGGTGCGGCTGCGCGAGACCGACGGCGAGGAGTTCGTGTCGATCGCAGCGGAGGGGACGATCGAGTCATGAGGCACCTGCTCGACACCAAGACGCTCTCGCGCGAGGATGCCCTCGGCATCCTCGACATCGCCGAGGACATGGCCGACACCCAGTCCCGCGAGGTCAAGAAGCTGCCGACGCTGCGCGGCAAGACGGTTGTGAACCTGTTCTTCGAGGACTCGACCCGCACCCGCATCTCGTTCGAGGCCGCCGCCAAGCGCCTGAGCGCCGACGTGATCAACTTCGCCGCCAAGGGCTCGAGCGTGTCGAAGGGCGAGAGCCTGCAGGACACCGCTCAGACGCTGCAGGCGATGGGGGCGGATGCCGTGGTGATCCGGCACGGCGCCTCCGGCGCACCGCGCACCCTGGCCTCCAGCGGCTGGATCACCGCCGGGGTGGTCAACGCCGGCGACGGCACCCACGAGCACCCCACTCAGGCCCTGCTGGACGCCTTCACGATGCGCAAGCGCCGGCACGGGGCGGCGAGCCGCGGGCGCGACCTCGAGGGCCTGCGGGTCACCATCGTCGGCGACATCCTGCACTCTCGCGTCGCCCGCTCGAACGTGTGGCTGCTCGATGCCCTGGGCGCCGAAGTGACGCTGGTCGCTCCGCCGACACTGGTGCCGCAGGATGTGTCGGCGTGGCCGGTGCGGGTGGTCTACGACCTCGACGAGGCGATCGCCGCCGATCCCGACGCCCTCATGATGCTGCGCATCCAGCTGGAGCGGATGAACGCCGCCTACTTCCCGTCGGAACGCGAGTACGCGAGGCGATGGGGTCTCGACGCGGGTCGGCTGGCGATGCTGCCCGCGGATACGATGGTGATGCACCCCGGTCCCATGAATCGCGGGCTCGAGATCTCATCGGATGCCGCCGACTCGCCGCGCTCCACGGTGCTCGAGCAGGTCGCGAACGGCGTCTCGGTGCGGATGGCCGTGCTCTATCTGCTGCTCACTGGCGACCTGACGAACGAGGGGGGACGATGAGCGAGACGCTCCTCATCGCAGGCGCGCGCATCGAGGGCGGCGACGCCGCCGATCTGATCGTCGAGGGCGGCCGGATCGTGGAAGCGGGCACCGGGCTCTCACGCGCCGGCGCGACGCGCATCGACGCCGACGGACTCGTGGCGCTTCCCGGGCTGGTCGATCTGCACACGCACCTGCGCGAGCCGGGCTACGAGGTGTCGGAGACGATCCTCTCCGGCACCCGCGCGGCCGCCGCCGGAGGATTCACCGCCGTCTTCGCCATGCCCAACACCTCACCGGTGGCTGACACCGCCGGAGTCGTCGAGCAGGAACTCGCCCTCGGCGAGGCAGCCGGCTACGCGACGGTGCAGCCGATCGGCGCCGTGACGGTCGGCCAGAAGGGCGAGCGACTCGCCGAACTCGGCGCCATGGCGTCTTCCCGCGCGCGCGTTCGCGTCTTCAGCGATGACGGCTTCTGCGTCTGGGATCCGCTGATCATGCGGCGAGCGCTCGAGTACGTGAAGGCCTTCGACGGCGTGATCGCCCAGCACGCCCAGGACCCGCGCCTCACCGAGGGCGCCCAGATGAACGAGGGCGCCGTGTCGGCCGAGCTCGGGCTGGCCGGCTGGCCGGCGGTGGCCGAGGAGTCGATCATCGCCCGCGACGTGCTGCTGGCCGAGCACGTCGGCTCGCGCCTGCACGTCTGCCACCTCTCCACAGCGGGCTCGGTGGATATCATCCGGTGGGCCAAGAAGCGCGGCATCCGCGTGACCGCGGAGGTGACCCCGCACCACCTTCTGCTGAACGAGGAGCTCGTGCGCGGCTACGACGCCCGGTACAAGGTCAACCCGCCGCTGCGTCGCGAGGAGGATGTGCTCGCCGTGCGGGAGGGCCTCGCCGATGGGACGATCGACATCGTCGCCACCGACCACGCTCCGCATCCCTCCGAGCACAAGACGTGCGAATGGCCGGCGGCCGCCAACGGCATGGTGGGGCTGGAGAGCGCCCTGCACGTCGTGCAGAAGGCCGTCGTCGACACCGGGATGCTGTCGTGGGCCGACGTCGCGCGCGTGCTGTCGAAGACGCCGGCGCGGATCGGACTGCTGGACGGTCACGGCACCCCTCTCGACGTCGGTCAGCCCGCCGAGCTGACGCTCTACGATCCGCGCACCACGAGCGTCTTCTCGGCATCCGACCTGCACGGCCGCAGCAGGAACTCGCCCTACCTCGGCACCGAGCTGCCTGGTCGCGTCGTGTGGACGATCCACCGCGGGGCGCCGACCGTCGCCGACGGCGTCCTCGCCGAGCACGGGGTGCGCGCATGACGCGCGAGGCCGCCGTGCTGGTGATGGTCGGTGTCGCGCTGCTCGTCCTCGTCGCCATGCTGTGGGGCTGGCGTCGCCGGAGGGGCCGCGACGCCGGTCTGCAGGCGCCGCTCGGCGACATCCCCGCCGGCGCGGAGGTGCTGGCGACGGCCGAGGGCCTGTACGTGGCGACGACCGCGCACGACAGGCCGCTCGACCGCCTGAGCATCCGCCCCCTCGCCTTCCGCTCGCGGGTCACGGTCACCGTGACGAGCGCCGGTGTCGCGCTGGACATGCCGGGCGCCCCGCGGGTGTTCGTCGCCAGGGACCGCCTCCGTGCCGTCGGCCGGGCCACCTGGACCATCGATCGGGTGGTGGAGCCCGGCGGACTTCCCTTTCTCGCCTGGGAGGTCACCGACGAGGTGACCGCCGACAGCTACTTCCGCGTGCAGGATGCCGACCCGGCGACGGTGCTCGATGCCGTCGCGCAGCTGCTGCCTCCCGGCGGAACCCCACCGATCACCGACGCCTCTCGCCGCGCCGATCAGCCCCAGACGGGACAGGAATAATGACCTCCGCCTTCGCAGCCTCCCTCCGCAGCCCCGAACCCGCCGTGCTCGTGCTCGAGGACGGAACCCGCCACAACGGCCGCGCCTATGGCGCGCGCGGCACGACGGTCGGCGAGGTCGTGTTCGCAACGGGGATGACGGGCTACCAGGAGACGCTGACCGATCCCTCGTATGCCGGGCAGATCGTGCTGCAGACCGCACCGCACATCGGCAACACCGGGATGAACGCCGAGGACGAGGAGTCGCGGCGGATCTGGGTCTCGGGGTACATCGTGCGCGACCCGTCCCGCATCGTCTCGAACTGGCGGTCGGAGGAGTCCCTCGACAACGCGCTCGTCACCGACGGCGTCGTGGGCATCAGTGGCATCGACACCCGCGCCGTGACGCGCCACATCCGCTCGGCGGGCAGCATGCGCGGCGGGATCTTCTCGGGGGATGCGGCTGCGCTGAGCGCCGACGCCCAGCTGGCGCTGGTCGCCCAGGCACCGAACATGGCCGGGCTCAACCTCTCGGCATCCGTCTCCGTGCCGGCCGCGGAGGTGACGGCGGCGACGGTTCAGAAGATCGGCAACCTCGCCGTACTGGACCTCGGCGTCAAGCAGGCCACGATCAACAATCTCGCCGCCCGGGGATTCGACGTGCACGTGCTGCCGCAGGACGTGACGCTCGAGCAGCTGCTCGCGATCGAGCCTGTCGCGGTGTTCTACTCGAACGGCCCCGGCGACCCCGCCGCGAGCGATGACCATGTCCAGCTGCTGCGGGGCGTGCTGGATGAGAAGCTGCCGTTCTTCGGCATCTGCTTCGGCAACCAGCTGCTCGGGCGGGCGCTCGGCTTCGGCACGTACAAGCTGCCCTTCGGCCACCGCGGGATCAACCAGCCGGTGCTCGACAAGCAGACCGGACGCGTGGAGATCACCGCGCACAACCACGGCTTCGCCGTCGACGCGCCCCTGGAGGGCGTCACCGACAGCCCCAACGGCTACGGGCGGGTGGAGGTCAGCCACGTCGGGCTCAACGACAACGTGGTCGAGGGCCTTCGCGCCCTCGACATCCCGGCCTTCTCCGTGCAGTACCACCCCGAGGCCGCCGCAGGACCGCACGATGCCAACTACCTCTTCGACCGCTTCGCCGAGCTCGTGCTGACCACAATCGATGAGCGCCCGCAGCGAGACCAAGCGTCAGCGACCGACCTCTCCGAGGGGAACAAGTAATGCCCAAGCGCGACGACATCGCCAGCGTGCTCGTCATCGGCTCCGGTCCCATCGTGATCGGCCAGGCGGCCGAGTTCGACTACTCGGGCACCCAGGCGTGCCGCGTGCTGCGCGAGGAGGGCGTTCGCGTCATCCTCGTCAACCCGAACCCGGCGACGATCATGACCGACCCTGACTTCGCCGACGCGACGTACGTCGAGCCGATCACCTGGCAGGTGCTCGAGACGATCATCGCGAAGGAGAAGCCCGACGCGATCCTTCCGACCCTGGGTGGCCAGACGGCGCTCAACGCCGCGATCGAGCTGCACAACCACGGGATCCTGGAGAAGTACGACGTCGAGCTGATCGGCGCCAACTTCGAGGCCATCAACAAGGGCGAGGACCGCCAGATCTTCAAGCAGCTCGTGCTCGACGCGGGGGCGGATGTCGCGGCCAGCAGGATCGCGCACACCATGGACGAGTGCCTCGCCGCCGCGGAGGAACTCGGCTACCCGCTGGTCGTGCGGCCGAGCTTCACGATGGGCGGTCTCGGCTCCGGCTTCGCGTACGACGAACGCGACCTGCGCCGCATCGCCGGCGCGGGCCTGCACGACTCGCCGACGCACGAGGTGCTGCTGGAGGAATCGATCCTCGGGTGGAAGGAGTACGAGCTCGAGCTCATGCGCGACACCGCCGACAACACGGTGGTCGTCTGCTCGATCGAGAACGTCGACCCCGTCGGCGTGCACACGGGCGACTCGATCACGGTGGCGCCCGCGCTCACGCTCACCGACCGCGAGTACCAGAACCTGCGCGACATCGGCATCGACATCATCCGCGCCGTCGGCGTCGACACCGGCGGCTGCAATATCCAGTTCGCCGTCAATCCGGCCGACGGCCGCGTGATCGTCATCGAGATGAACCCGCGGGTGTCGCGCTCCTCGGCGCTCGCTTCCAAGGCCACCGGCTTCCCGATCGCCAAGATCGCCGCGAAGCTCGCGATCGGCTACCGGCTCGATGAGATTCCCAATGACATCACCAAGGTCACGCCGGCGAGTTTCGAGCCGACGCTGGACTACGTCGTCGTGAAGGTTCCGCGCTTCGCGTTCGAGAAGTTCCCCGCCGCCGACACGACGCTGACGACCACCATGAAGTCGGTCGGCGAGGCCATGGCGATCGGGCGCAACTACGCGACGGCGCTGCAGAAGGCGCTGCGCTCGCTCGAGAAGCGGGGATCGAGCTTCCACTGGGGGGACCCTTCGACAGGCTCAGGGACCGGCGATCTGACGGTCGACGAGCTGATCGAGATCTCCAGGACCCCGACCGACGGGCGGATCATCGCCGTGCAGCAGGCGCTCCGTCTCGGCGGGACCGTGGAGCAGCTGTTCGAGGCCACCGGCATCGACCCGTGGTTCCTCGACCAGATCGTGCTCATCAACGAGGTGGCCGAGTTCGTGCGCGCCGCCCCTGAGCTGGATGCCGACACCCTCCGCATCGCGAAGGAGCACGGCTTCAGCGACGTGCAGGTCGCGCAGCTGCGCGGCACGGGAGAGGCCGAGATTCGCGGCCTGCGGCACGGCTTGGGCCTGCGCCCCGTGTACAAGACGGTCGACACGTGCGCGGGGGAGTTCCCCGCACTCACGCCCTACCATTACTCCAGCTACGACTTCGAGACGGAGGTGGAGCCGTCGGACCGCCGCAAGATCGTCATCATCGGCTCCGGCCCCAACCGCATCGGGCAGGGCGTCGAGTTCGACTACTCGTGCGTGCAGGCATCGTTCGCGCTCTCCGACGCCGGGTATGAGACCGTCATGGTCAACTGCAACCCCGAAACGGTCTCGACGGACTACGACACCAGCGACCGCCTGTACTTCGAGCCGCTCACCCTGGAGGACGTGCTCGAGGTGCTGCACGCGGAGGGCGCCTCGGGTGAGATCTACGGCGTCATCTGCCAGCTCGGCGGGCAGACGCCGCTCGGCCTCGCCAAGGGCATCGAGGAGGCGGGCTACCGCATCCTGGGCACGAGTCCCGAGGCCATCGACCTCGCCGAGGAGCGTCAGCTGTTCAGCGACATCCTGGATGCCGCCGGCCTTCTCGCGCCGCGGCACGGCACCGCCATCGATGTGCACGGAGCGGTCAAGGTCGCCGAGGACATCGGATATCCGATCCTCGTGCGCCCGAGCTTCGTGCTCGGCGGCCGCGGCATGGAGATCGTCTACGACACCCAGTCGCTGCGCGACTACTTCGTGCGCACGGCCGGTGAGGTGATCGTCGGCCCCGGGATGCCGCTGCTGGTCGACCGCTTCCTGGACGACGCCATCGAACTCGACGTCGACGCCCTCTACGACGGTTCGGAGCTCTACATCGGCGGAGTGATGGAGCACCTCGAAGAGGCCGGCATCCACTCGGGCGACTCCAGCTGCACGCTCCCGCCCATCTCGCTCGGTCGCACCGAGGTCGACCGCGTACGCGACGCCACGCTGGCGATCGCGCAGGGCGTCGGCGTGCAGGGCCTGATCAACGTGCAGTTCGCGATCAGCGCCGGCGTGCTCTACGTCATCGAGGCGAACCCGCGCGCCAGCCGCACGGTGCCCTTCGTATCCAAGGCGCTCGGCATCCCGCTCGCCAAGGCCGCCGCCCGCATCATGGCCGGGTCGACGATCGCCGAGCTCAAGGACGAGGGGCTCCTGCCGGTCATCGACGGCTCCCGGGTGCCGCTGGACTCGCCGGTGTCGGTGAAGGAGGCGGTGCTGCCCTTCAAGCGATTCCGCACGAAGGACGGTCAGACGGTCGACTCCGTGCTCGGCCCCGAGATGCGCTCCACCGGAGAGGTCATGGGCATCGACCGCGACTTCCCCCGCGCGTTCGCCAAGAGCCAGGAGGCCGCGTACGGCGGCATGCCCCTCTCGGGCACGGTGTTCATCTCCGTCGCCGACAGCGACAAGCGCGCCGTCATCCTGCCCGCGCACCGGCTGCAGGAGCTCGGCTTCACGCTCGTCGCGACCGAGGGGACGGCCGAGATCCTCGCCCGCAACGGCATCGCGGTGCAAGTGGTCAACAAGTACAGCGCCACCCTCGAGTCCGGCGCCACGAACATCGTGGACCTGATCAACGCCGGCGAGATCGACATCGTCGTGAACACGCCGAGCGGTCGGTCGGCGCGCGCCGACGGCTACGAGATCCGCGCCGCCGCCGTGGCGGCCGACAAGGCGCTCTTCACGACCATGGCCGTGCTCGGCGCGGCCGTGAGCTCGTTCGACGCCGTCCGCGCCGGGTACGACGTCAAGAGCCTGCAGGAGTACGCGGTGGAGCGGGCGGCACGCCTATGAGCGGCGCCCCGGCGTTCGGCATGAGGGTGCGCGAGGTACTGGCGAGCACCGGACCGCTGTGCGTCGGCATCGATCCGCACGAGCGGCTGCTGACCGAGTGGGGACTGGATGCCTCGGCGGCCGGCGCGCGGGAGTTCGGCCTGCGGGTGGTGGATGCCGCGGCCGGCCGGGTCGGCATCGTCAAGCCGCAGGTCTCGTTCTTCGAGCGCTACGGATCCGCTGGCTTCGCCGCGCTCGAGGACGTGCTCGGCGCGGCCCGCGCGGCCGGCCTGCTCGTGATCGCCGACGCCAAGCGCGGCGACATCGGCAGCACCATGGAGGCGTACACCCGTGCGTGGCTGACCCCCGGGTCCCCGCTCGAGGCCGACGCCATGACGGTGAACCCCTTCCTCGGGATCGGAGCGCTGGCCGATACGTTCCGCTTCGCGCTGAAGAACGGCAAGGGCATCTTCGTGCTAGCGGCCACGAGCAACCCGGAGGCCGTCGGTCTGCAGCGCGCCGTGCTCTCCCCGGAGGATGGATCGGCCGTCGGCCGGACGGTCGCCGCGCACATCGTGAGGGAGGTCTCGGCCTTCAACGCCGCCGCGACGCCCGACGGCGCGTGGGCCGGCATCGGCTTCGTGATCGGCGCCACGGTCGATAGAGGGCTCGCCGGCCTGCCGGAGACGATCAGCCCGGTGGCTCCGATCCTCGCGCCGGGGTTCGGCCACCAGGGCGCCCGCCCGGAAGAACTCGACAGCCTTTTCGGACCCACCGCGCCGTCCGTCATCGCATCGGAGAGCAGAAGCCTGCTGTCGTCGGGTGCTGATGGGATGGCGGCGGCAATCGATACCCGCGTCAAGCAGTACAGGAGCACCCATGGCTGACGGCCAGCGACCACCCGAGGTCGACCGTGTCGCCGCATCCCGCAAGGCCGTCGCCGCCCGCCGCGCGCGCGCGAGCCTCAAGCGCGACGTCACCACCCGCGTCGTCTCGCCTCAGGAGCTGCTCCGGCGCGCATACGCCGACCCGTCGTCCCCGGCGGGAACGATGCGCGTCACCGAGTTCCTGACCAGCATCCCGGCCATCGGCGAGGGCAAGCGCGACCGCATCCTCGACGCCCTCGACATCTCCCCGGTCAAGCGGCTCGGCGGGCTGGGCGCGCGGCAGCGCCGCGATCTCGGCCGATGGCTGAATGACCGCCTGCCCGAACCGGGGCCCCGCCCCGGCCGCAGCCGGCTGATCGTGCTGGCAGGACCGACGGCCGTCGGCAAGGGGACCGTCGCCGCATACATCAAGCAGCATTTCCCAGAGATCCATCTGTCGGTTTCGGCGACCACGAGGCCGCCCCGCCCCGGCGAGGTGCACGGCGAGCACTACTTCTTCGTCGACGACGCGGAGTTCGACCGCCTGATCGAGTCCGGGGCGCTGCTCGAGCACGCGACCGTGCACAACAAGTACCGCTACGGCACGCCGCGGGAGCCGATCGAGAGGGCTCTCGCCGCGCAGCAGACGGTGCTGCTGGAGATCGACCTGCAGGGCGCCCGTCAGGTGCTCGAGGCCGAGCCCTCCGCGACGCTCGTGTTCCTGCTGCCTCCCAGCTGGGACGAACTGGTGCAGCGGCTCATCGGCCGCGGCACCGAAGACGCCGAGGAAAGGGCCCGGCGGCTGCGCACCGCACGAACCGAATTGGCCGCTCAAGGGGAGTTCGACTACCGCGTCGTGAACGACGACGTCGCCTCTGCGGCCCGCGAGGTCGTAGAATTGGTGCAGGCGCACGCGCGCAACGCCTCCTGAGCTCCGTCCCAGGGCGTCGCGCGCGCACAACTCGCCGCCGCTTCTCACCGACATCCGTCACGTACACAGGAGGTTTCGCCATGGCCGGAACGAAGAACCAGGGCATCATCGACCCGCCGATCGACAACCTTCTGGACAAGGTCGACTCCAAGTACCAGCTGGTCATCTACGCATCCAAGCGCGCGCGTCAGATCAACGACTACTACTCCGACCTGCACGAGGGAAACCTCTTCGACAACGTCGGTCCGCTCGTCGATTCGTCCGTCGAGGACAAGCCGCTGACCATCGCGCTGCACGAGATCAACGAGGACAAGCTCCGCCTCCGCCACATCGAGTAGCGTGCTGCGGCGCGCACAGCGTCACACAGCTGCATCCGGGCACCGCCATGTCGGTGCCGGGGGGCATACTGGTGCGGACCCGCACCCGAACTCGAGCCCGCCCCGGCGGCTGAGCCGGGCCAACCTGGAGCATCGATGACAGAGCTGCGCCTGTTCACCTCGGAGTCCGTCACCGAGGGACACCCCGACAAGATCTGCGACCAGATCTCCGACAGCATCCTCGATGCGATCCTCTCCGAGGATCCGCTCGGTCGAGTGGCGGTCGAGACGCTGGTCACCACCGGCCTGGTGCACGTCGCCGGCGAAGTGTCGACGCGCGCATACGTCGAGATCCCCGCCCTCGTGAGGGCGGTGGTGAACCGCATCGGCTACACGTCGAGTGACACGGGCTTCGACGGCGATTCCTGCGGGGTCAGCGTCTCGATCGGCGCGCAGTCATCCGATATCGCGGCCGGGGTCGACAAGGCGTTCGAGCGCCGCGAGGGCGGATCCATCGATCCCCACGACGAGCAGGGCGCCGGCGATCAGGGCATCATGTTCGGCTACGCGACGACGGAGACCCCGCAGTTCATGCCGATGGCCTCGTGGACCGCGCACCGCATGGCGGAGCGCCTCGCCGAGGTTCGCCGCTCGGGGGCGCTGCCCTTCCTCCGGCCGGACGGCAAGACGCAGGTCACGCTCGGCTACGACGGCCAGGTTCCCAAGACCGTGGATTCGGTCGTGCTGTCCACTCAGCACCACCCCGACATCTCGCAGAAGGCGCTCCGGGCCGCGGTGCGCGCGGAGGTCATCGACCCGGTGCTCGAGTCCACCGGGCTCGAACTTCCCGATGTCAAGTTCTACATCAACCCCGCCGGCCCGTTCGTGACCGGCGGACCCAAGGGGGACGCCGGGCTCACCGGGCGCAAGATCATCATCGACACCTACGGCGGGGCGTCACGGCACGGGGGCGGGGCGTTCAGCGGCAAGGACCCCTCCAAGGTCGACCGCTCCGCCGCATACGCGATGCGGTGGGTCGCGAAGAACGCCGTCGCCGCCGGCCTCGCCGACCGCCTCGAGGTGCAGATCGCCTACGCCATCGGCAAGGCGAAGCCCGTCGGCGTGTACGTCGAGACGTTCGGGACCGGTCACCTCGACGACGACGCCATCACCCGAGCGATCCTCGAGGTATTCGACCTGCGCCCCAAGGCGATCATCGACCGGCTCGACCTGCTGCGCCCCATCTACGCGCAGACGGCCGCTTACGGGCACTTCGGCCGCGAGCTGCCGGACTTCACCTGGGAGCGTCTCGACCGCGTCGACGAGCTTCGCGCGGCCTCCGGGCTCTGACGAGATGGCTCCGCCTCTCGCCGGGGCGGTAGCGATGCCGCGGCGCGTGGCACGCGTGCTGATCGACTCACCGCTTCCGCAGCTCGATCGACTCTTCGACTACGCGATCCCCGATCACCTCGCCGCAGGGGCGCGGCCGGGCGTGCGCGTGCGGGTGCCGCTGCGCACTGCGGGACGGGTCGTGGATGCCTTCCTCGTGGAGGTCGGAGAGGCAGATGACGCGGAGCGCCCGCTCTCAGAGCTCGATGCCGTCGTCTCCGACGCCGCGGTGCTGCCGCGATCGCTGTACGCCCTGGCGCGCCGCGTCGCGGATCGAGCGGCGGGATCGGCGAGCGACATCCTGCGTCTCGTGGTGCCCAAGCGCCAGGTGCGGGTCGAGAAGGCCTGGCTCGCGGCGGATCCGCCGCCGATGCCCGCCGTCTCCGAGGAGGCCCGCGACTGGGCCGGTCGTGCCCTGACGCCCTTCGCGGGGCTGGCAGACAGACTGGTCGCGGGGGAGCGGCTCGCGCTGGACGCACCGCCCGGTCCCGCCGTGACACCGGCGGGCGGCCAGGTCGGCGCGTGGGCGACGATCCTCGCCGCCGCGGCCGTGCGCGTACTGGCGGAGGGCCGCAGCGCGATCCTCATCGTTCCGGACTACCGGGATCAGGAGCAGCTCGAGGCGGCGCTCGATGGGGTCGTGCCCGACGGCGCCCTGGTGCGGTACGACGCGCGGCGACCGAATCCCGAGCGGTACCGCGGGTTCCTCCGCACACTCGGCGACGCGGCGTGCATCGTGATCGGCAACCGATCCGCCGTGTACGCCCCGGTCGCCGAGCTCGGCCTCGTGGCCGTATGGGACGACGGTGACCCGCTGCTCGAGGAGCCGCTCGCCCCGTACGTCCATCCGCGGGACGCGGCGCTGGTGCGGCAGGAACTCGACGGCGGCGCCCTGCTCCTCGCCGGCCACACCCGAACGACCGACGTGGAGCGGCTGGTGGCGGTCGGCTGGGTGCGCGAGATCGCGGCGACCCGGCGGGCGGCGCCGAAGGTCGTGCTGAGCGCATCGAACGAGGGAGAGTCCCGGTCCGCCCGGGTTCCCTCCGCCGCCTTCCGGGCGGCACGAGTGGCCCTGGAGACGGGCCCCGTGCTCGTGCAGGTGGCCCGTCCTGGTTACTCCCCGGTGCTGGTCTGCGACGACTGCCGCAAGCCGGCCCGGTGCGCCGCCTGCGCCGGTCCGCTGCATGCACCGGGCCCCCGCGCGGTGCCGGTGTGCGGATGGTGTGGGCGGGCGGCGCACGCCTGGGCGTGTCCGCACTGCGAATCCACGAAGCTGCGGCTCGCGTCCTCGGGCAGCGAGCGCACGGCGGACGAGCTCGGCCGCGCCTTCCCCGGCGTACGGGTCATCCTCGCCGACGGCGATCATCAGGTGACCCGGGTCGATGCGCGACCGGCGCTCGTCGTGGCGACGCGCGGCGCGGAGCCCCTCGCCGACGGCGGCTACCGAGCGGTGATCCTGCTCGACGGCGACCGGATGCTGCTCGCCGAGTCGCTGCGCATCGGCGAATCCTGCCTTCGGTGGTGGTCGAACGCGGCCGCCCTGGCGGCCCCCGGCGCGCCCGTGCACCTGGTGGGCGTGACGGGCGCGGTGGCACGCGCACTCGCGACCTGGACCCAGTCGGCCTATGCCCGCGCCGAGCTCGCGGAGCGCGCACCGCTGCGGATGCCGCCGGCGTACCGCGTCGCGCTCGTCGAGGGGGCGCCGATTTCGGTGGATCGTGCCCTCGGGGCGCTGCGGGATGCCGTTCCGGCTCTGCCGGGCGAGGCGGTGCTCGGACCGCTCCCCGACGAGGAGCCCCGCGCCGACATCCCCACCGCGCGCGCCCTGGTGCGCTTCGACTACGCCAGCGGATCCGCGGTCACAGCGAGCCTTCGCTCCTCGGTCGTGGGCGAGGCGCTGCGGTCCCGCCGCGCGGTGAAGGGACGCACGCCGCGGAATACACTCAGAGTGCGGGTCGACGTCGTCGATCCGGAGCTGTGAGGTCCGGCGTCGCCCGGCCTCGACCCAACGAGGAGGCGTCGTGCGGCTGATCTTCGCCGGGACGCCCGACGTCGCCGTGCCTTCGCTGCGTGTGCTCGCGGCATCCGACCACGACATCGCGACCGTCGTCACGCGCCCCGACGCGCCGATCGGCCGCAGACGGGTGCTGACACCGTCACCCGTCGCCGCAGCGGCGGAGGAGCTCGGCCTGCCCGTGTTGAAGACGGCGCGGCTCGACGAAGCGGCTACCGCCCGGCTCGCGACCACGGATGCCGAACTCGGGGTGATCGTCGCTTACGGCGGGCTGGTGCGCGAACCGCTGCTGTCGATGCCCGAGCACGGCTGGATCAACCTGCACTTCTCGCTCCTTCCCCGCTGGCGGGGCGCCGCACCGGTCCAGCACGCACTGATCGCGGGCGACGAGGAGACCGGCGCGAGCGTCTTCCGCCTGGTGGCAGAACTCGACGCGGGGGATGTGTTCGAGGAGCGCCGCTACGCCGTGCCCGCGAGGGCGACGGCGGGGGTGGTGCTGAACGACCTCGCCGGTCTCGGCGCCGAACTGCTGCGCGACGTCGTCGCCGCCATCGAGGGCGGCAGAGCGGTGGCGATTCCGCAGGCAGGGGCCGCGACCTTCGCCCCGAAGCTGACCGAGGCCGACGGAGCGGTCGACTGGAACGAGCCGGCCGACCGAGTGGCGGGTCGCATCCGCGGCGTCACACCGGAACCCGGCGCACACACCACCGTCGCGGGGATCCGCATCAAACTGCTCGATGCCGAGGTGCCGGAGGGCGAGGTGCTGCTCAAGCCGGGCGAGATCGCGGGCCACGGCCGCGACATCCTGATCGGCACGGCCACGCAGTCGATCTCCGTCTCGAAGGTGCAGCCCGCCGGCAGACCGGTGATGTCATCCGGCGACTGGTGGCGCGGGGTGCGCAGCAGCCAAGTGCGGGCGGGGACATGAGCGCCGTCCAGCCGGCGCGGCGGGTGGCCTATGAGACCCTTCGAGCCGTGCACGAGTCCGACGCATACGCGAACCTCCTGCTGCCGAGGGCCATCGCCCGCGCCGGTCTGTCGACGCAGGATGCGGCTCTCGCCACCGAGCTCACGTACGGCACCCTGCGCCGCCAGGGCACGTACGACGCGATCATCACGGAGGCGTCGTCGCGAAACGTGCATGAGATCGACCCGCCGGTGCTGGATGCGCTCCGCCTCGCGGTGCACCAGCTGCTGCACACGCGCGTCGCCTCGCACGCGGCCGTGAACGAGTCCGTCTCGCTCGCCCGCGAGGCTGTGGGGAACTCGGCGACCGGGTTCACCAACGCGGTGCTCCGGCGCGTCGCGCGGGAGACGCCGGGGGAGTGGATGTCGAGGATCGACGCCGCCGCGCGCTCCGACGACGAACGCCTGGGACTGCACACCGCTCACCCGGTCTGGATCGTGCGCGCCTTCCGCCGCGCCCTCGCCGCCGAGGGGCGCGCCGACGAGCTCGACGCGCTGCTCGCGGCCGACAACGTTTCGCCAGGGGTGACCATGGCGGCGCTCCCCGGCCTCAGTGAGTCGCCCGACGGGGCGCAGCGCACGCCCTATTCGCCGATCGGCTTCCGCCTCGGCGGCGGCGACCCGGATCCGGTGGTGCGCGCCTCCGAGGGGCGCGTCCGCGTGCAGGACGAGGGGTCCCAGCTGGCCGCGCTCGCGCTCACCCGGGCGACGGCGGTCCGCGAGGGGGAGCGGTGGCTCGACCTCTGTGCCGGCCCCGGCGGCAAGACGGCCGTGCTCGCGGCCGAAGCCCTGGCCGGCGGCGCCGTCCTCGAGGCCAACGAGATCATGCCTGCCCGCGCCGGGCTGGTGCGTGCGGCCATCGCCGGCGTTCCGCTGACCGTGGAGGTCTCGGAGGAGGACGGACGCGATCGCGCCCGCCGGGCCCTCGGCCGCTACGACCGCATCCTCGTCGACGCTCCCTGTACGGGCCTCGGCGCCCTGCGGCGCCGACCCGAGGCCCGGTGGCGCAAGACCCCTTCCGACGTGCCGGATCTCGCCCGTCTGCAGGCGGGGCTGGTGGATGCCGCGCTGAGGGCGCTCGCACCCGGGGGCATCGTGGCCTACGTCACGTGCTCCCCGCATCTGGCCGAGACCTCCGCTGTGGTGGCGGACGCCCGGCGGGCGTGGGGGGACCGCATCGAGGAGCTCGACGCCCGGGCCGTGCTGGAGGGACTCAGCGAGAGTCCACTCGATCTGCCGGCCCCTGCCGACGGCTCCGGCCGGGCCCAGCTGTGGCCCCACCGGCACGGCACGGATGCCATGTTCATCTCACTGCTGCGCCGGGTCTGAGCGGCCTTCAGCTGCGGATTCGCACGCGGTCGGTCTCGCCGAGCTGCGTCCGCAGCACCACGAGCACCGCGGGGTGCGTGCGAGCCAGGTCGCTGCCGTCGATGACGATGTTCTCGGTGTCGCCGAGTTCGCCGATCACCGACAGCACCCGTTCCACCCCGCTGATCCCGAGCTCGCCGCCCAGATGGAGCACCGTCTCGCCGTCAGCCCGCTCCACCCGGATGGCGGGCTCCGCGATCGCTGCGTGCGATTCGAGGAGGTGCATCTCGAAGTCGTCGGAGAGCCTCTCCAGCGCGGCGGTCGCGCGAACGCTGTTCCCGTGCCTGTCCAGCCGCGGGCTGAAGACGCCCACACCGAACTGCGACGGGGCGACCGCGAGCAGTCCGCCGCTCACGCCGCTCTTGGCCGGCAGGCCGACGCGCAGCAGCCACTCGCCCGAGAAGTCGTACATGCCGCAGCTGGACATCACCGACACGACGTCGCGCGCGACCGCGGGTGAGACGACCTGCTCACCGGTCGTCGGGTTGCGCCCGCCGAACGCCAGGGTCGCGGCCATCACCGCGAGATCCCGCGTCGTGACGAGCACCGAGCACTGCCGGAAGTACACCTCGAGTGCCTCGTCCACGTCGCCGGTGATGATGTCGTACGAGCGCATCAGGTGACCGAGCGCGCGGTTGCGGTGGCCCGTCTGCGACTCCGAGCGGTACACCGACTCGTCGATCCACAGCGAGCGCCCCGCGAATCGGGACAGCCCCGCCACGATCGTCGCGGTGCGTCCGTCGATGCCCTCGCCCGGCAGGAGCGACGTCGTGGCGATGGCACCGGCGTTCACGAGCGGGTTCGCGGGGCGGCCCGTCGCCGGCTCGAGGCTGATCGCGTTGAAGGGCTCGCCGCTGGGCTCCACGCCGACGCGGCGAAACACCTCCTCCCTCCCCAGGTGTGCGAGGGCCAGCGCCAGCACGAACGGCTTGGAGACCGATTGGATGCTGAACTCCACATGATCGTCACCGACCGACAGGACGGCCCCCCGCGGCCCGACGATCGCCAGGGCGAGGTGGTCGGGGTCGGCGGCGGCCAGCTCCGGGATGTACTGGGCGGTCTGGCCGTCGTCGTTCGGGCGGATGTCGGAGACGATGCCGTCGAGGAGCTGCAGGATGGGGTCCACGCCCTGAGACTATCGACGCCGGCGGTGTCGAAGGGGGCACTTCGATGGGGGCACTATCGACGCGGTCGACATAATGGAGCAGTGCCCCCGATCGAAGACGCGCAGCCTCGCATCAACCCCAGCATCCTGGCCGCCGACTTCGTGAACATGCAGTCGGAGCTCGCCCGGATCCCCGGCGCCGACTTCGTGCACGTCGACGTCATGGACAACCACTTCGTGCCGAACCTGACGTTCGGCCCGCAGATGGTCGAGCGGGTGCAGGCGACGAGCCCCGTGCCGCTGGACGTGCACCTGATGATCACCGACCCCGCCCGCTGGGCGCCCGGCTACGCCGAGCTCGGGGCGGCATCCGTCACCTTCCATCTCGAGGCGGCGACCGAACCCGTGGCGCTCGCGCGTCGGCTGCGCGACATCGGCGCGCGGGCGGGCGTCGCGGTGAAGCCGGGCACACCCGTCGAGGGGCTCTTCCCGGTGCTCGACGAGTTCGATCAGATCCTCGTGATGACCGTCGAGCCCGGCTTCGGCGGTCAGTCGTTCATGCCCGAGACGATGCCCAAGCTGCGGATGCTGGCCGACGAGGCCCGCCGCCGGGGAAGCGCCGTCTGGCTCCAGGTCGACGGCGGGATCGGTGAGTCCACCATCGCCCAGGCGGCCGAGGCCGGAGCCGACACGTTCGTCGCCGGGTCCGCTGTCTTCGGCGCCGAGAACCCGGATGCGGCGATCGCGGCCCTCCGCTCGACGGCCGCTCGTCACAGCCACTGAACCAGGGCCGGTCGTTCCGCGAACGTGGGGCGTCCCACCGCCCGGTACCCTGGCAGGGTGAAGACTTTCGACGAGCTGTTCGCCGAGCTCGGCGACCGGGCGATCGAGCGACCCGCGGGCTCGAGCACGGTGGCACTGCTCGACGCCGGGGTGCACGCGATCGGCAAGAAGATCGTCGAAGAGGCTGCCGAGGTGTGGATGGCCGCGGAGTACGAGTCGACGGACGAGGCCGCCGAGGAGATCTCTCAGCTGCTCTACCACCTGCAGGTGATGATGCTCTCGAAGGGCATCTCGCTCGAGGATGTCTACCGACATCTCTGACGCCGAGCCCCGCCACCTGTTCTCTCCGACACCGAAAGCCGCCGCATCCATGTTGCGTATCGCAGTGCCCAACAAGGGGTCCCTGGCCGACACCGCCTCCGAGATGCTCGCGGAGGCGGGGTACACGCTTCGCCGCGATCCCAAGGACCTGCATGTCCTCGACCCGCACAACGGCGTCGAATTCTTCTACCTCCGCCCTCGCGACATCGCGACGTACGTGGGATCCGGCGCGCTGGATGTCGGGATCACGGGGCGCGACCTGCTGCTGGATGCCCGGATGCCGGCGCGCGAGATCGAGGCGCTCGGCTTCGCGGACTCCACCTTCCGGTTCGCCGGTCCACCAGGCCGCTTCTCCGAGCTGAAGGACCTCGAGGGCGTGCGTGTCGCGACGGCATATCCCGGCCTCGTCGACGGCTACCTCGACGAGCACGGCGTCGCCGTCGATCTGGTGCCGCTGGACGGTGCGGTCGAGTCCGCCGTGCGGCTGGGCGTCGCGGATGCCGTGGCCGACGTGGTGTCGACGGGCACGACCCTCAAGCAGGCGGGCCTCGAGATCTTCGGACCCGTTCTGCTCGAGTCCGAGGCCGTGCTGATCAGCGCGCCGGAAGAGGTCGACGGCACAGAGACGCTGCTTCGTCGCCTCCGGGGCGTGATGGTCGCTCGCAGCTACGTCATGGTCGACTACGACCTGCCGGCGGCGCTGGTGGAGACGGCCGTCGCGGTCGCTCCCGGGATCGAGTCGCCGACGATCTCGCCCCTGCGCGATCCGGCGTGGGTCGCGGTGCGGGTGATGAGCCCGCGCAAGGGCGTGAACCAGGTGATGGACTCCCTCTATGCCATCGGCGCGCGCGCGATCATCGTGACCGAGATCCACAACGCGAGGCTGTAGGCGCTGTGAACCGGCGGTCGATATGAGCCTCGTGTGCCGCGTCATCCCGTGCCTCGACGTGAACGCGGGGCGCGTGGTGAAGGGCGTGAACTTCCAGAACCTGCGCGACATGGGCGATCCGGTCGAGCTCGCCCAGCGGTACTACGAGCAGGGTGCGGACGAGATCACCTTCCTGGATGTCACCGCGACCGTCGACGCGCGCTCGACGACGTACGACGTCGTGCGCCGCACGGCCGAGCAGGTCTTCATCCCGCTCACGGTCGGCGGGGGAGTGCGCGCCGCTGACGACGTCGCACGCCTTCTGGCGGTCGGGGCCGACAAGATCGGCGTGAACTCGGCGGCGATCGCGCGACCGGCTCTGCTGGACGAGATCGCCGACCGCTTCGGGGCGCAGGTGCTCGTGCTCTCGCTGGACGTGAAGCGCTCGGCGGCGACGGCGAGCGGTTTCGTCGTGACGACGCACGGCGGACGCACGGAGACCAGCCTCGACGCGCTGGAGTGGGCGCGCGAGGCGATCGAGCGCGGAGCCGGCGAGCTGCTGGTCAACTCCATCGACGCCGACGGCACCAAACAGGGGTTCGACCTGGAGCTCATCCGGCTGATGCGCGAGGTCTCCAGCGTTCCGGTGATCGCGTCGGGCGGCGCCGGTGCGGCCCCGCATTTCGCGCCGGCGATCCGTGCGGGCGCGGATGCCGTGCTGGCCGCGAGCGTCTTCCACTCCGGCTCCCTCACCGTCGGCGATGTGAAGGATGCCCTTCAGGCCGAGGGGATCGACGTGCGATCCACTGCGCTGCAGGAGCGAGAAGCCCACGAGGGGAGCGATACGTGAGCGATATCGAGCGAGACGACACCGACGCCCGGATCGCGCGGGTCGCCTTCAACGACGATGGGCTCGTCGCGGCCATCATCCAGCAGTGGGACACCCGCGAGGTGCTCATGCTGGGCTGGATGGATGCCGAAGCGCTCAGACGCACGCTGACCACCGGGCGCGTCACCTTCTGGTCCCGCTCGCGCCAGGAGTACTGGCGGAAGGGCGACACGTCCGGGCACACCCAGCACGTACACGGTGCGCGGCTCGACTGCGACGGCGACGCCGTGCTGATCGAGGTGCACCAGGTGGGTCCGGTTTGCCACACCGGCACCCGGACCTGCTTCGATGCCGACGACCTGCACCCGGTTCTCGGCGCCGAACCGACCGTCGCAGCCGACGCGGTGAGCTCCCCGTGATGCGCAGGGCGCGCCTTCTCGCGGTGACCGTCGTGCTCGCCGTCGGCGCGCTCGGCACCATCTCGTCCACCCAGACGTGGTTGTCGGTCACGCTTCGCCAGGGACCGGACGGCGCCCTTCTGGTGCCGGGGGCCGCGGCTCTGCCGGTGCTCGCCCCTCTTAGCCTCGCCGTGCTCGCCCTCGGGGCGGCGCTGTCAATCGTGGGACTGGTCCTGCGCTACGCCTTCGGGGCTCTGACCGTCGTGATCGCCGGCGTGCTGGCATGGCTGACGGGCGTCGTGGTGTTCCAGCGACCACCCTCCGCCGCCGCCTCGACGGTCACCGAGGCCACCGGCATCACCGGCCTCGACGCGGTGGCCGAGCTGGTCGAGCGCGTCACCCTCACGCCGTGGCCGGCGGTGACCCTCATCGCGTGGATGGTGCTGCTCGCGGCGGGAGCCTTCGTCATCGCGACGGCCAGCACCTGGAAGGGCGCCGGGCGCCGCTACCGCACCGATGCCGCCGCGGCGACCGCGGCGCCGGCATCCGGCTCGACGCCCACCTCGGCGTCCGCCGTCGCGTCCCCCTCGGCATCCGCCTCGACTCCGCTGGATGCCGTCGACTCATGGGACGGCCTGTCGCGAGGCGAAGATCCCACACGCTGAACGTCCCCGCTAGACTGAAAAGCGCCCGCACAGCCCCCTCGGAGGAGACTATGAGCAACCCAGACGGCGACCCCGGCCACGGACACTCGCCCGCCGCGTGGACAGCCGTGACGATCATGCTCGTCGCGTTCACCATCGGCACGGTGGCGTTCTTCTTCGACTGGGCATGGCTCGTGTGGGCCTCCGCAGCTCTCGTGGTCGTCGGTCTGATCGTCGGCTGGGCCCTGGCCAAGGCCGGCTACGGCGTCGGCGGCGACAAAGTCCTCGCGAAAGAGCACTGATCATGCTCGCCGACCTCACGGCCGGCGCTGTCGAAGACGCAGAGGCGCGTGCCACCTCGCGTCCGCTCGCCGTCGTCGAGCGTGCCGCCCTCGAGGCACCCGCAGCCCGCGACGCCTACGCCGCGCTCGCTCCCAGCGAGCGCGTCAAGATCATCGCCGAGGTCAAGCGGGCGAGTCCTTCGCGCGGCGACCTCGCCAGCATCCCGGACCCCGCCCTGCAGGCGAGCCTCTACGAGCAGGGCGGCGCTTCGGCGATCAGCGTGCTGACCGAGGCCCGGCGGTTCAAGGGCAGCCTGGCCGACCTCGTCGCGGTCCGGAACGCGGTGTCGGTCCCGGTGCTGCGCAAGGATTTCATCGCGACCCCGTACCAGGTGTTCGAGGCCCGGGCCGCCGGGGCCGATCTCGTGCTGCTCATCGTGGCGGCCCTTCCGCAGCCCGTCCTGACCGAGCTCCACGCCTTGACCCTGCAGCTCGGGATGACGCCGCTCGTCGAGACGCATTCGGCCGACGAGGTGTCGCGTGCGACAGACATCGGCGCCCGGCTCGTCGGCGTGAACGCCCGCGACCTGTCGACGTTCGAGCTCGACCGCGGCCTGTTCGGGCGCCTGGCCGACCGCATCCCGGCCGGCGCGATCAAGATCGCGGAATCCGCCGTCCTCCACCCGGATGACGTCGCCCACTACCGGCGCGCGGGCGCCGACGTCGTCCTCGTAGGGGAGGCTCTCGTGACCGGTGATCCCATCACCACGCTCCGCGATTTCCTGGCGGTGCCCAAGTGAGCCTCCGCGAGGCCACGGGGCCGTTCTTCGGTGAGTTCGGCGGGCGGTACATGCCCGAGTCGCTGATCGCCGCGATCGACGAGTTGACAGTCGCCTACGAGGCGGCGATGGCGGACGACGGCTTCAAGGGCGAGCTCTCCGAACTGCTGCGCTCCTACGCCGGCCGCCCATCCATCGTGACCGAGGTGCCGCGCTTCGCCGAGCACGCCGGTGGGGCGCGTGTCTTCCTCAAGCGCGAGGACTTGAACCACACGGGCTCGCACAAGATCAACAACGTGCTCGGCCAGGCGCTGCTCACGAAGAAGCTCGGCAAGACGCGCGTGATCGCCGAGACGGGAGCCGGACAGCACGGCGTCGCCACCGCGACCGCCGCCGCCCTCTTCGGTTTCGAGTGCACGATCTACATGGGCGAGGTCGACACCGAGCGCCAGGCGCTCAACGTCGCGCGCATGCGGCTGCTCGGCGCGGAGGTCATCCCCGTCACGACGGGATCCCGCACGCTCAAGGACGCCATCAACGACGCATACCGCGACTGGGTGGCCAGCGTCGAGACGACGAACTACATCTTCGGCACCGCCGCGGGCCCGCATCCGTTTCCCGCGATGGTCCGCGACTTCCAGAAGGTCATCGGCGAAGAGGCCCGCGCCCAGCTGCTCGAAGAGGTCGGCCGCCTGCCGGATGCCGTCGTGGCATGCGTCGGCGGCGGCTCGAACGCGATCGGGATGTTCGACGCGTTCCTCGATGACGCCGATGTGAAGCTCTACGGGGTCGAGGCCGCCGGAGACGGCGTCGACACGGCGCGGCACGCGGCATCCATCGAGCGGGGGCGCGCCGGCGTGCTGCACGGTGCGCGGACGTTCGTGCTGATGGACGAAGACGGCCAGACCGTCGAGTCGCACTCGATCTCGGCCGGCCTCGACTATCCGGGCGTCGGTCCCGAGCACGCGTGGCTCGCGGCGATCGGACGCGCGGAGTACATCCCGGCGACGGACGACGAGGCGATGCAGGCGCTGCGCCTGCTGTCGCGGACCGAGGGCATCATCCCCGCGATCGAGTCCGCGCACGCACTGGCGGGGGCGCTGCGCCTCGGTCGCGAACTGGGCCCGGATGCCGTGATCGCCGTGTGCCTCTCGGGCCGCGGCGACAAGGACATGGACACCGCCGCCCGGTACTTCGAGCTCTACGACCGGGCCGCGGAGGACATCCTCGACGCCCCGCCGAACGACGCCGCCAAGGGCGAGGGGAGCAAACTGTGACCCGCGTCTCCGACGCGATCGACGCCGCGCACGCCGAAGGGCGCGGTGTACTGGTCGGATACCTGCCCGTCGGCTTCCCCGATCTGCAGACCAGCATCGATGCGGCGGTCGCCCTCGCCCAGAACGGCGCCGACATCCTCGAACTGGGCCCGCCCTACAGCGATCCCGTCATGGACGGGGCCGTCATCCAGGAAGCCACCCAGACGGCGCTCGCGGCCGGATTCCGGACGCGGGACCTCTTCACCGCGGTGCGCGAGATCACCAGCCGGGTCGATGTGCCCGTGCTCGTCATGACGTATTGGAACATGGTGCTGCAGTACGGGGTCGACCGCTACGCGGACGACCTGCTGGCGGCCGGTGGAGCGGGGCTCATCACCCCCGACATCACCCCGGAGGCAGCAGGAGACTGGATCGCCGCGAGCCGCCGGACCGGGCTCGACCGGGTGTTCCTCGCCGCGCCCACGTCCACGGATGAGCGCCTCGACCTCGTGGTGCAGAACTCCACGGGCTTCGTCTACACGGTCTCGACCATGGGCATCACGGGGGAGCGCGCCGAGCTGGATGCTGCGGCGCGCACGCTCGTGGAGCGCCTGCGCGCCCGCGGCGCGGACCACGCGTGCGTCGGCATCGGGATTTCCAACGCCGAGCAGGTGCGGGGAGTCCTCCGCTACGCCGACGGCGCCATCGTCGGAACCGCCCTCGTTCGCGCGCTTCGGGACGGCGGGCTCGACGGCCTCGCCGAGACGACGCGTGCGCTGGCCGCGGGAACCCGGCTGAGGCAGGACACGACAACGGACCGGGCGAGCGACAAGTAAACTCGCACGCATGACCCTCGCGCTTCCGCACGCCCTGACGAGCGTCGTCGCCAGCATCCCGAGTCCGCCGGTGAGCTACGTCGACGTCGGACCGCTGCGCATCCACTTCTACGCGCTCTGCATCATCGCGGGAATCATCGTCGCGGTCTTCCTGACGAACGCGCGGCTGACCCGGCGCGGCGCCGAGCCGTGGGTCGTCATCGACATCGCCCTGCTCGCGGTTCCCATCGCGATCATCGGCGCCCGCATCTTCCACGTGCTGACCCACCCAGGGTTCTACTTCGGCGAGGGCACCGATCCGTGGGCCGTGTTCCGCATCTGGGAGGGCGGCATCGCCATCTTCGGCGCCCTTCTCGGCGGCGCGGTCGGCGCCTTTCTCGGATGCCGGTGGACCGGCATCCGGTTCTGGACGTTCGCCGACGCCCTGGCGCCGGGGCTGCTCATCGCGCAGGCGCTCGGCCGCTTCGGCAACTGGTTCAATCAGGAGCTGTACGGCTTGCCCACCGACCTCCCGTGGGGTCTGGAGATCGACAGCGACAACCCCGCCTTCCCGATCGGACTGCCGGCCGACACGCTCTTTCACCCCACCTTCCTCTATGAAGTGATCTGGAACCTGCTGGGTGCCGCCGTGCTGCTGTGGGCCGGTCGTCGATTCCGGCTGCAGTGGGGACGCCTGTTCGGTCTGTACCTCATCTGGTACGGCGCCGGACGCATCGTCTGGGAGTCGATCCGCATCGACCCGAGCGAGATCTTCTTCGGCCTCCGCACCAACGTGTGGGCCTCGATCATCGCCGTCCTGATCGGCATCGTGATCGTCGTGGTGCAGAAGCGTCGTCACCCCGGCTTCGAGCCTTCCCCGTACGTGCCGGGGAGAGCGTGGTCCCCGGCGGGGGCGGTACAATCGGATGGTACCCCCGACGACTTCGTCGATGTGAGCGAGCCGCCCGCAGCCGAAGACGCATCACGAGACACCGCCACAAGCACAGTCGCCGCTAAGTAGAACGAGCTTCAATCTCGTACCTGCACTCTCCAGAGGGCCGACGTCGTCCCATTTGAGCTTCAACGTGAGGACGGTTGACATGGCTTCGAGCCCACGTCACGGCGCCCTCGGCGCCTTTCCCGAGAAGCAGGGAATGTACAACCCGGCGTTCGAGAAGGACGCCTGCGGCCTGGCCATGGTCGCGACGCTTCGAGGCGTACCCGGTCACGACATCATCGACCTCGCCCTGACGGCGCTGCGCAACCTCGAGCACCGCGGTGCGATCGGCTCGGATGCCGGCACCGGCGACGGCGCGGGCATCCTGACCCAGATGCCCGACGCGTTCCTTCGCGAGGTCGCCGATTTCGAGCTTCCCGCCGTCGGCGAGTACGCCGCGGGCATGATCTTCCTGCCCCGTGACGACGAGGAGCGCGCCGCACAGAAGGCGGGCATCGAGCACATCGCCGAGTCCGAGAACCTCGTCGTGCTCGGGTGGCGCGAGGTGCCGACCGAGCAGTCGCACCTCGGCAAGCTGGCCTTCAACGCGCGGCCGGAGTTCGAGCAGCTCTTCGTCGCACGGCCGGCGGTCGGCGATGCACCCGCGCTGTCGGGCATCGCGCTCGATCGCCGGGTGTTCCGGCTGCGCAAGCGCGCCGGACTCGAGCTCGGCGCATACTTCGTCTCGCTCTCCTCGCGCACGCTCGGGTACAAGGGCATGGTCACCACGCTGCAGCTCGAGCCGTTCTACCCCGACCTGCAGGACGAGCGGTTCGCCTCGGAGCTCGCGGTGGTGCACTCCCGCTACTCGACCAACACCTTCCCGTCGTGGCCGCTCGCGCAGCCGCTGCGCATGCTCGCCCACAACGGCGAGATCAACACCGTGAACGGCAACCGCAACTGGATGCGCGCCCGACAGTCCCAGCTGGAATCGGAACTCCTCGGCGACATCCGCCCGCTGCTGCCGATCTGCACCCCGGGTGCCAGCGACTCCGCGTCGTTCGACGAGGTGCTCGAGCTGCTCACCCTGACGGGACGAAGCCTGCCGCACGCCATCATGATGATGGTGCCGGAGGCCTACGAGAAGCAGGCGGACATCGACCCGCAGCTGCGCGCCTTCTACGACTTCCACTCCATGCAGATGGAGCCGTGGGACGGCCCCGCCGCACTCATCTTCACCGACGGCACGCTGGTCGGCGCCACCCTCGACCGGAACGGGCTGCGTCCGGGTCGCTGGACCGAGACGACCGACGGGTTCGTCGTGATCGGCAGCGAGACGGGCGTGCTCGACTTCGAGCCCGAGCGCATCAAGCGCCGCGGGCGTCTGCGCCCCGGGCGCATGTTCCTCGTCGACACCGCCGCCGGCCGCATCGTCGAAGACGACGAGATCAAGGCCGAGCTCGCCTCGCTGCAGCCGTGGCAGGAGTGGCTCGACAAGGGCACCGTCCGCCTCGCCGACCTCCCCGACCGCGAGCACATCGTGCATCCCATCGCCTCCATCACCCGTCGCCAGCGCACCTTCGGCTACACGGAGGAGGAGGTGCGCATCCTGCTCATGCCCATGGGCCAGACCGGCGCGGAGCCGCTCGGGGCGATGGGCAGCGACACCCCGATCGCCGTGCTCAGCGAGCGTCCTCGCCTGCTGTTCGACTACTTCACGCAGCAGTTCGCCCAGGTCACGAATCCGCCGCTGGACTCCATCCGCGAAGAGGTCGTCACGAGCCTCAAGCTCGGCCTCGGCCCGGAGCGGAACCTGCTGGACTGGGGACCGGAGCACGCGCGCTCGGTCACGCTGGATTTCCCGGTGATCAACAACGACGAGCTCGCGAAGATCCAGCACATCGACACCGCCCTCCCCGGACGCAGCTCGGTGACGATCCGCGGCCTCTACCGCGTAGAGGCCGGACGCAAGGGCATGGAGAAGCGCATCGCCCAGATGTGCCTCGAGGTGGACCAGGCGATCGAGGACGGCGCAGAGCTCATCGTGCTCTCCGACCGCGACTCGAACAAGGACCTGGCCCCCATCCCGTCGCTGCTCATGCTGGCCGCGGTGCACCACCACCTCATCCGCAACGAGACGCGGATGAAGGTCGGCCTGGTGGTCGAGGCCGGCGACGTGCGGGAGGTCCATCACGTCGCGACCCTGATCGGCTACGGCGCATCCGCCGTCAACCCCTACCTGGCCATGGAGACGGTCGAGTACCTCGTGCGCGCCGGCTACATCACCGGCGTGACCCCCGAGAAGGCCGTCAAGAACCTGATCTACGCGCTCGGCAAGGGCGTGCTGAAGATCATGTCGAAGATGGGGATCTCGACCGTGTCGTCCTACGCCGGCGCGCAGGTCTTCGAGGCCGTGGGGCTGTCGGACGAGTTCGTGAAGGCGTACTTCACCGGCACCGAGAGCAAGCTCGGCGGGGTGGGCATCGACGTGATCGCCACCGAGAACGCCGCCCGTCACGCCTACGCGTACCCCGAGGACGGCGCGGCCCGCGCCCACGAGCGCCTCTGGACCGGCGGCGAGTACCAGTGGCGGCGCGACGGCTCGCCCCACCTCTTCAACCCGGACACCGTCTTCCGCCTGCAGCACGCCACCCGCTCCCGCCGCTACGACATCTTCCGCGAGTACACGCAGCTCGTCGACGATCAGGCCCAGGAGCTGAAGACCCTGCGCGGGCTCTTCAAGCTGCGCTCCGGCGCTCGCAAGCCCGTGCCGCTCGGTGACGTCGAGCCCGTGTCATCCATCGTCAAGCGCTTCTCGACGGGTGCGATGAGCTACGGCTCCATCTCGAAGGAAGCCCACGAAACGCTCGCCATCGCGATGAACTCCATCGGCGCCAAGTCGAACACCGGGGAAGGCGGCGAGGATGTCGACCGCCTGCTGAGCGAGGACCGACGCAGCGCCATCAAGCAGGTCGCCTCGGGCAGGTTCGGTGTGACGAGCCTGTACCTCACCAAGTCGGATGACATCCAGATCAAGCTCGCCCAGGGCGCCAAGCCGGGGGAGGGCGGACAGCTTCCACCGACGAAGGTGTACCCGTGGGTCGCCCGCACGCGCCACGCGACCGCGGGCGTGGGCCTGATCTCGCCCCCGCCGCACCACGACATCTACTCGATCGAGGACCTCAAGCAGCTGATCTTCGACCTCAAGCGGTCGAATCCCGAGGCGCGCATCCACACCAAGCTGGTGAGCCAGTCGGGGATCGGTGCCGTCGCCGCCGGCGTTGCGAAGGCCCTGAGCGATGTCATCCTGGTCTCCGGGCACGACGGCGGAACGGGCGCCAGCCCACTGAACTCGCTGAAGCACGCGGGAACACCGTGGGAGCTCGGGCTCGCCGAGACCCAGCAGACGCTGATGCTCAACGGCATGCGGAACCGGGTGGTCGTGCAGGTCGACGGGCAGCTGAAGACCGGCCGCGACGTGATCATCGGCGCGCTGCTCGGGGCCGAGGAGTTCGGCTTCGCGACCGCGCCGCTGGTCGTCAGCGGCTGCATCATGATGCGCGTCTGCCACCTCGACACCTGCCCGGTCGGCGTCGCGACCCAGAACCCGGTGCTGCGCGAGCGCTTCACGGGCAAGCCCGAGTTCGTCGTGAACTTCATGGAGTTCATCGCCGAAGAGGTGCGCGAGTACCTGGCCGAGCTGGGCTTCCGCTCGCTCGACGAGGCGATCGGCCACAACGAGCTGCTCGACATCAACGGCGCCGTCGAGCACTGGAAGGCATCCGGACTCGACCTCGCGCCGATCCTCGAGGGACCCGCGTTCTCGGAGGACGAGCCGCGCCGCAACACCCACGGGCAGGACCACGAGCTGCACGAGCACTTCGACGTGCAGCTGATCGAGCGCGCCCAGGACGTGATCGCACACGGCGGCGAGATCGTGATCGAGCTTCCGGTGCGCAACACGGCCCGGGCCGTCGGCACCATGCTCGGCAACCGCGTGACCAAGGCCCACGGCGAGAACGGTCTGCCTTCGGGCTCGATCGTGGTGAACCTCACCGGGTCGGCAGGCCAGTCCTTCGGGGCCTTCATGCCCGCCGGCATCACGCTGCGCCTCGAGGGCGACTCGAACGACTACGTCGGAAAGGGACTCTCGGGTGGCCAGATCGTGATCCGGCCGCCTCGGCGTGCGACCTTCCCCGCATCCGAGAACGTCATCGCGGGCAACGTCATCGGCTACGGCGCCACGCAGGGCACCATGTTCCTCAGCGGCGTCGTCGGCGAGCGGTTCTTCGTGCGCAACTCCGGCGCCACCGCGGTCGTGGAGGGCGTCGGAGACCACGCCCTCGAATACATGACCGGCGGCCTCGCCGTCATCCTCGGCAAGACGGGTCGCAACCTCGGTGCCGGGATGAGCGGAGGCAGCGCCTACGTCTACAAGCTCGATGAGGCGCTCGTGAACCGCGAGGCGCTCGTGTCCGGAGAGCTCGTGCTGCAGGAGCTCGGCTCGGGCGACGTCGAGATCCTGCGCGACCTGCTGGAACAGCACGTCGCCGAAACCGACTCGGTGCTCGCGAAGGCGATGCTCGAGGACTTCGAATCCGAATCGCTCAACTTCGTGCGCGTGCTGCCTCGCGACTACGCGGCCGTGCTCGAAACCCGCCAGGCGGCCGTCGCCGAGGGGCTCGACCCCGACGGCGACGTCGTCTGGACACGCATCCTGGAGGTGACAGGTGGCTGACCCCAAGGGCTTCCTCAAGACGACGGAGCGCGAGCTGCCGCCCCGACGCCCGGTTCCCGTCCGGATCATGGACTGGAAAGAGGTGTACGAGTCGGCCGAGTCCGGCGTCATCCGCCGCCAGGCCGGTCGGTGCATGGACTGCGGCATCCCGTTCTGCCACAAGGGCTGTCCGCTCGGGAATCTCATCCCGGAGTGGAACGACCTGATGTGGCGCGGCGAGGGCCGGTCGGCCATCGAGCGCCTGCACGCCACGAACAACTTCCCCGAGTTCACGGGGCGCCTGTGCCCCGCTCCGTGCGAGAGCGCGTGCGTCCTGGGGATCAACCAGCCGGCGGTGACGATCAAGCAGATCGAGGTCTCGATCGCCGATGAGGCCTTCGCGAACGGCTGGGTCGAACCGGAGCCGCCCGCGCGCCTCACGGGCAAGACCGTCGCCGTCGTCGGCTCCGGTCCCGCCGGTCTCGCGGCCGCCCAGCAGCTCACCCGCGCCGGCCACACGGTGGCCGTCTACGAGCGCGATGACCGGATCGGTGGGCTCCTCCGCTACGGCATCCCCGACTTCAAGATGGAGAAGAAGCACCTCGAGGCCCGCCTCCGTCAGATGCGCGACGAGGGCACGCGCTTCCGCGCCGGTGTCACCATCGGCGTCGACATCTCCTGGAGCGACCTGCGCGGCCGCTACGACGCCGTCGTGATCGCCACCGGGGCGACGATCCCGCGCGAGCTCGCCATCCCGGGTCGCGACCTCGCGGGTGTGCACTTCGCGATGGAGTACCTCATCGAGTCGAACAAGGCCGTCGCGGGCGATCAGGTGCCGAACCAGATCAGCGCGGAAGGCAAGCACGTCATCGTGATCGGCGGCGGCGACACCGGCGCCGACTGCATCGGCACGGCACACCGCCAGGGTGCGCTCAGCGTCACCAACCTCGCGATCGGCGTGCAGCCGGCGACGTCGCGCCCGGAGCACCAGCCGTGGCCGATGGACCCGACGGTCTTCGAGGTGAGCTCGGCGCACGAAGAGGGCGGTGAGCGCATGTACCTCGCATCCACCGTGGAGTTCCTCTCCAACGGCGCCGGAGAGGTGCGCGCGCTGCGCGTGGCCGAGACCGAGTACGTCGACGGCCGGCGCGTTCCCAAGAGCGGCACCGAGCGCGAGATCCCCGCGGACCTCGTCCTCATCGCCATGGGCTTCACCGGCCCCGAGCGCACGGAGCTCGAGGAGCAGCTGCGACCGCAGTTCACCGGACGGGGCAACGTCGAGCGCGATGACCGGTACGAGACCTCGGTGTCCGGCGTCTTCGTCGCCGGCGACGCCGGTCGCGGTCAGTCGCTCATCGTCTGGGCGATCGCGGAGGGCCGCGCCGCCGCCGCACACGTGGACTCCTTCCTGATGGGGGAGACCGCCCTGCCGGCGCCCGTCCGCCCCCACGATGTCGCCATCGGGCTCCAGCCCGCGTAGGCTGGCGACGCATTTGCCGCCCTTTCAGGGCGTTCCCGATCTCCCCCCACATCACCAACCGACTCGGAGCACATACGGATGAGACGCGCCAAGATCGTCGCCACCCTTGGGCCGGCCACATCGTCGTACGAGATGGTTCGCTCCATCATCGACGCCGGCGTGGACGTCGCCCGCATGAACCTCAGCCACGGCGACTACTCGGTGCACGAGGCGAACTTCGCCAACGTGCGTCGTGCGGCGGATGACGCGGGCCGGCCTGTGGCCGTGCTCGTCGACCTGCAGGGCCCGAAGATCCGCCTCGGCAAGTTCGCCGACGGACCGCACGATCTGCAGGTCGGCGACATCTTCAAGATCACCACCGATGACATCCAGGGCACCAAGGAGATCGTCTCGACGACCTTCAAGGGGCTGCCCGACGACGTGAATCCCGGCGACTTCCTGCTGATCGACGACGGCAAGGTGCGCGTCGAGGTCGTCGAGGTCGAGGACAGGGTCGTGACCACCAAGGTCATCGTGGCGGGCCCGGTGTCCAACAACAAGGGCATCAACCTGCCCGGCGTCGCGGTCAACGTGCCTGCTCTGTCCGACAAGGACGAGGCGGACCTGCGGTGGGGCCTGCGCATCGGCGCCGACCTGATCGCGCTCTCGTTCGTGCGGAGCGCGAAGGACGTGCAGCGCGTGCACGTCATCATGGCCGAGGAGGGACGTCACGTCCCGGTGATCGCCAAGATCGAGAAGCCGCAGGCGGTCGACAACCTCGAAGAGATCATCGACGCGTTCGACGGCATCATGGTCGCCCGTGGCGACCTCGGCGTCGAGCTGCCGCTCGAGGCCGTGCCGATCGTGCAGAAGCGCGCGGTGGAGCTCTGCCGGCGCATGGCCAAGCCGGTCATCGTCGCGACGCAGATGCTGGAGTCGATGATCGACAACCCCGTCCCCACCCGGGCCGAGACCAGCGACGTGGCCAACGCCGTGCTCGACGGTGCCGACGCGGTCATGCTCTCGGGCGAGACGAGCGTCGGCAAGTATCCGGTGGTCGTCGTCGAGACGATGGCGAGGATCGTCGCATCGACGGAGGACCACGGTCTCGAGCGCATCGCGAAGCTGACGACCAAGCCCCGCACCCAGGGCGGGGCGATCACGCTCGCCGCGATGGAGGTCGCGGAGTTCGTCGAGGCGAAGTACCTCTGCATCTTCACCGAGTCGGGCGACACCGCACGCCGGATGTCGCGTCTGCGGCCGCACATCCCCATGATCGGCTTCACCCCCGAGCCGGCGATCCGTCGCCGCATGGCCCTGACCTGGGGCATCCAGTCGGCCCTCGTCGAGCACGTCGCCCACACCGACCGCATGTTCATCCAGGTCGATGACTACTTCCTCTCGAACGACCTCGCCAAGGTCGGCGACAAGGTGGTCGTGATCTCCGGATCGCCCCCCGGAATCATCGGCTCCACCAACGACATCCGCATCCACAAGATCGGCGACGCCGTGCACGGCAAGGCCCCGGTCTACAAGCTCGACGCATAACCGGCCCCGCAGCCACCCAGGGCACGTCTCCCGCTCCGGCGGGGGACGTGCCCTATGCTGTCGCCGTGGATGACGCGCAGGCACCCGGTCGAAGCGGTCGCCGAGTCCATTGGCTGGAACTGTTCTTCGACCTGGTCATGGTCGCGTACATCGGCCAGATCGCCCATACGATGCACGGGGACCCCGGCTGGGTGCAGGCCGGCGCATTCTTCGGGCTCCTGGCCGCGGCGTGGTGGGCCTGGGTGAACGCCAGCCTCACCATGAACCTCTTCGGTGCGCGCGTGACGCCATCCATCTGGGTGTCCGTCACCATCGCGATGGTGGCGATCGGGGTGATGGCGGCCGCCGTCCCCGAAGCGTTCGGCGACCGTGCCGCTGCCTTCGCGATCGGCAACGCCGTCATCCGGATCGTGTGGTTCGCACCGTGGTTCGCCAAGCGGGAGAAGGTCGGCGTGCCGCTCTGGCGGCCCGTGCTCTACTCGATCGTGACGGCGGGTCTCTGGGTGGCGTCCATCTTCGTCCCACCGCCTTCGCAGTTCCTGCTGTGGGTGATGGCGGTGGCCATCGAGGTGGCGCTGCTGAGTGCGCTGGGGAGCCAGGCCGAGTGGCTGCGGGCGAGCCTGGACATCGACCACCTCGTCGAGCGGATCAGCCTGCTCGTCGTGATCGTGTTCGGCGAGTCGATCCTCTCGATCATCGCCGAGTTCGACGCACACTGGGCTCCGCTGCCCGCCGTCACGGCGGTGCTCGGGCTGCTGGCCGTCTCCGTGCTGGCGTGGATCTTCTTCGGCTACGGCGCCGTGGCCGCGGAGCGCGGACTGCGCGGCCTGCAGCTGCGGGGAAGCATCGGCGGACTGCGGGACACCGTGATGTATCTGCCGTTCCTGCTCATCGCCGGCATCACGATGTTCGCCGCGGCGCTGGGGACGGCGGTGGCGGAGGCCGGGCATCACCTGCCCGCAGGGGCGGCGGTCTGCCTCGCCGCCGGCGTGTCGCTGTTCTTCCTCACGTGCGCCGCCGAGGCGCTCCGCTACGGCGCCGCGAAGAGGGATGTGGTCCTCTGGGGACCGGCCGGCATCGTGCTCCCATGGGCGCTCGTGCCGGTCGCGCAGTGGGTCGACGCGACGGCCGTCGTGGCGGCATCCGTCGTTCTTCTCGCCCTGCTGGCAGGCCTGAACGAGCTCAACGTGCGGCGGATGCGCGCCCGAGGGGCACTCGCCGCCGTCGGCTGAACGGATGCCGCGGCCGCGGGCTGCCGGCGGTCCGGGTGAAGGAGGAGGGCGCCCCGTGATGGGCGCCCTCATGCCGTACCGGTGGTGGGACTCGAACCCACACGCCCTCTCGGACAAAGCATTTTGAGTGCTCCGCGTCTGCCATTCCGCCACACCGGCCCGCGTTCGTTCTTGACCATACCGTAGGATTCAAGAGTGACTGAGCAAGAACAGAGCGATACCCCTACGACGCCCGCACCCCGCCGCGTGGTGGTCGCAGAAGACGAGTCGCTCATCCGTCTCGACATCGTGGAGATCCTCCGCGACAACGGATTCGATGTCGTCGGCGAGGCCGGAGACGGTGAGACGGCCGTGCAGCTCGCGACCGAGCTGCGCCCCGATCTCGTGATCATGGATGTCAAGATGCCGCAGCTCGACGGCATCAGCGCCGCCGAGAAGCTCAGCAAGAACCACATCGCCCCCGTCGTGCTGCTGACCGCCTTCAGCCAGAAGGAGCTCGTCGAGCGCGCCAGCGAGGCCGGCGCTCTGGCGTACGTCGTGAAGCCGTTCACGCCCAACGACCTGCTCCCCGCGATCGAGATCGCCCTCAGCCGTTACCAGCAGATCATCACGCTCGAGGCCGAGGTCGCCGACATGGTCGAGCGCTTCGAGACCCGCAAGCTCGTCGACCGCGCGAAGGGCCTGCTGAACGAGAAGATGGGCCTCACCGAGCCCGAGGCGTTCCGCTGGATCCAGAAGGCGTCGATGGACCGCCGTCTGACGATGCAGGATGTCGCCAAGGCGATCATCGAGCAGCTCGCGCCCAAGAAGGCGTAGCCCCCACCCGGCGGGGCCCGACTCGTGGGCCGCCGCGGCCGACTCAGACGGGCGCGTCCCGGATGATGTTGGTGATGCGGATCGTCGAGAGCCGGCGGCCCTGCTCGTCGCTCACGGTGATCTCGTGCACCGTCAGGCTGCGGCCGAGGTGAACGGGGGTGCAGACCCCCGTCACGACGCCCGACGTCGCAGAGCGCGTGTGCGTGGCGTTGATGTCGACACCCACGGCGAGTCGGCCAGGACCGGCGTGCAGGTTGGCGGCCATGGAGCCGAGCGACTCGCCGAGCACGACGTACGCCCCGCCGTGCATGAGCCCCACGGGCTGCGTGTTCCCCTCGACGGGCAGCGTCGCCACACAGCGCTCCAGGGAGAACTCGAGGAACTCCATGCCCATCTTCTCGGCGAGGGCTCCCATGCCGCGACGGAAGGCCCATTCCATGCCGTTGACGGGCTCCGATCCGTCTCCGGGCGTCGGTGATGTGTCGGTCATGGCGGCACTCCAGAGGGCACGGCGGCGTGGGAATCGATGTCCCCACCCGTGGCTAGGCTGACATGGTGACGGACTCCGCAAAGCCTACCCTCCTCGTCGTCGACGGCCACTCGCTCGCTTATCGGGCGTTCTTCGCACTCCCCGTCGAGAACTTCTCCACGAAGGACGGGCAGCACACCAACGGCATCTACGGGTTCCTCTCCATGCTGATCAACCTGATCAAGGCCGAGAGGCCCACGCACATGGCGGTCGCCTTCGACACCTCCCGGCAGTCGTTCCGCAGCCGTGAGTACGCCGAGTACAAGGCCAACCGGTCCGAGAGCCCGTCGGAGTTCAAGGGCCAGGTCCCGATCCTTCAGGACTGCCTCGCCGCCATGAGCATCAAGGTGCTGCACAAGGAAGACGTCGAGGCCGACGACATCCTCGCGACGCTCGCCACCGAGGGCGAGGCCGCCGGATTCGATGTGCTGGTCTGCTCGGGAGACCGGGACACCCTTCAGCTGGTCAACGAGAACATCACGGTCCTCTACCCCAACGTGCAGGGCGTCTCCCAGCTCAAGCGCTACGACACCCAGGCCGTTCTCGACCGGTACGGGGTGCCGCCGGAGCAGTACCCCGACATCGCCGCTCTGGTCGGCGAGACGAGCGACAACCTGCCGGGTGTGCCGAAGGTCGGGGAGAAGACGGCGGTCAAGTGGCTCGGCCAGTTCGGCTCGCTCGACGCCCTGCTCGAGAACGCCGACAAGGTCACGGGCGTCGTCGGCAGCAATCTTCGCGAGCACCTCGACGACGTCCGGCGCAATCGCAGCCTCAACCGCCTGCTGCGCGACGTCGAGCTGCCGGTCTCCGTGGCCGACCTCGAAGTGCAGCCGATGGATGCGCAGGCCGTGCGCGACATCTTCGCGCGGCTGGAGTTCAAGACCCTGATCCCTCGGGTCGCCGAGCTCGCCGGCATCGAGCAGCAGATGGCAGCGGTGACATCGGCGGCTGCGGTTCCGATGCCCGTGCCGACCGAGCTGGCGCCGGGGGAGCTCCGCGCGTGGCTCGGCGACGCCGACGGTGAGGTCGGCGTCACGATCCTGGAGGCGGCCGGCCTGCCGTCTCGCATCGGCTTCGCCACGCCGGATGCCGCGGTCGAAGCCGCATGGACACCCGAGATCTCCGAGGCGCTCGCGGAGTGGCTCGCCTCCGACTCCCCGAAGATCTTCAGCGATGCCAAGCCCCAGGTGAAGGCGCTGCGCCGGGCAGGACTGCGCCTCGGCGGCCTGGCGTTCGACGCCATCCTCGCGGGCTGGCTGCTGCGTCCGAGCTTCCCCGACAAGAAGCTCGCCGACCTCGTCGACCGCTATCTCGACGAGAACCTGCCCGAGTCCGACCCCACGCAGCTCGTTCCGGAGACGGAGGGAGCCACGCCCGGGCAGCTGTCGTGGTACACGCTGCGCGTCACCGCCGCGCTGCGCGCCGAGCTGGCAGAGAGCGTGTCGACGGTGCTCACCGACATCGAGCTGCCGACGCTGTCGACCCTCGCCGACATGGAGCTCGCCGGCGTGTCCGTGTCGCACGAGAAGCTCACCGACTTCTCCTCGACGCTCGCCGAACGGGCCGACGCCATCGCACAGGAGGCGTATGCGGCGATCGGGCGCGAGGTCAACCTCGGCTCTCCCAAGCAGCTGCAGGAGGTGCTGTTCGAGGAGCTGCAGCTGCCGAAGACGCGCAAGACGAAGACGGGGTATTCGACGGATGCCGCGGTCCTGGCCGATCTGCAGGAGGCGGCCCCGCATCCCTTCCTCGACCTGCTCCTGCAGCACCGTGAGGCCACGAAGCTTCGTCAGATCATCGAGTCGCTCGACGTCGCGATCGGCCCGGATCACCGCGTGCACACGACGTACCTGCAGACCGGCAGCCAGACGGGCCGTCTCTCGAGCACCGATCCGAACCTGCAGAACATCCCCATCCGCACCGAGGAGAGCCGCCGGATCCGATCCGCGTTCGAGGTGGGCGAGGGCTACGAGGCGCTGCTGACGGCCGACTACTCGCAGATCGAAATGCGCATCATGGCCCACCTCTCCGAAGACCCCGGACTGATCGAGGCCTTCAACAGCGGCGAAGACCTGCATCGTTTCGTCGGCGCACGCGTCTTCGGCGTCGAGCCGCGAGATGTCACGCCCGCCATGCGCACCAAGGTCAAGGCGATGTCGTACGGGCTCGTCTACGGCCTCTCGGCGTTCGGGCTGTCCAAGCAGCTGCGCATCGAGCAGACCGAGGCCAAGCAGCTCATGATGGAGTACTTCGCCCGATTCGGGGCGGTCCGCGACTATCTCCGCTCCTCCGTGCAGAAGGCGAAGGTCGACGGCTACACCGAGACGATCTTCGGGCGCCGCCGGCCCTTCCCCGACCTCGCCAGCCCCAACCGCGTCCTCCGCGAGAACGCCGAGCGCGCGGCGTTGAACGCCCCGATCCAGGGCAGTGCGGCGGACATCATGAAGATCGCGCTGTTCCACATCCACGACTCCCTCCGCGAACAGGGCATGCGGTCGCGCGTGCTCATGCAGATCCACGATGAGCTGGTGGTGGAGGTGGCACCGGGGGAGTGGGATGCCGCCGAGAAGATCGTCCAGGAGCGGATGGGCGACGCGGCGAACCTCTCGGTTCCGCTGGACGTGCAGATCGGCCGGGGAATGGACTGGAACGAGGCCGCGCACTAGCCGAGCGGAGCAGCGCGACCGGATCCGATCGGGTTCATGTGAGTCGCCGACTGGATGGCACGCCGGTCCCGTGCATAGGCTCGACCTCATGACTGAATCACCCCGGACCCCCACGCCCGTCGACACGATCGCCGACGCGTGGGTCGACACCCTTGCAGAGCTCGACCCGTACCTCGCCACCTACATCGGCCGCTCGGAGTACAACGACCGCTACCCGGACTTCTCGCCCGACGGTCAGCAGCAGTTGGTGGACGCGGCGAGATCGACTCTCACCGCCCTCGACGGCGCGGTTCCCGTCGACGCGATCGACGAGGTCACCAAGGAGGACCTGGGACGCGAACTGCGGCTCGCGATCGAGACGCACGACGCCAAGTGGTACCTCCGCGACCTCAACGTGATCGCCTCGCCCGCCCAGGACCTCCGCGCCGCGTACGACATCATGCCGTCGGACACGGCCGATGACTGGTCCGTCATCGCGGCGCGGCTCAAGGCTCTTCCGAGTGCGGTCGACGGCTACGTCGCCAGACTGCGCGAGGGCATCGCGCAGGGCGTCGTGCCCGCGCGCCGTCAGGTGTCCGAGGTCGTGACCCAGATCGGGCGGTACACGAGCGACACCGGCTTCTTCGCCGCGTTCGCCGCCGACGCCGCCCCGAAGGACGGTCAGCTGCCCGCATCGCTGGCTCGCGAGATCGCCGACAACTCCAACGCCGCCCGCGTCGCCTACGACGAGCTCGCCTCGTTCCTCTCGAACGAACTCGCGCCCGAGGCTGGCGAGGAGGACGCCGTCGGCCGTGAACTCTACGCTCTTCGCTCCCGCCGCTTCCTCGGGGCGACGATCGACCTCGACGAGACGTACGAGTGGGGCGTCGAGGAGCTCGCCCGCATGGTCGCCGAGCAGGAGTCCATCGCGAGGGAGATCAAGGCCGGGGCATCCGTCGAGGAGGCCGTGGCCTTCCTCGAGGCAGACCCGTCGCGCAAGCTGCATGGCACGAAGGCCCTGCAGGAGTGGATGCAGATCACGAGCGATCGCGCCGTCGAGGAGCTCGGCCGGACCCACTTCGACATCCCGGAGAAGATCCGAACGCTCGAGTGCATGATCGCTCCGACGCAGGAAGGCGGCATCTACTACACCGGCCCCACCGATGACTTCTCGCGTCCCGGCCGCATGTGGTGGTCGGTTCCCGAGGGCGTCACGGAGTTCGACACCTGGCGCGAGCTGACGACCGTCTACCACGAGGGCGTGCCGGGGCACCACCTTCAGATCGCGCAGGCGGTCTACAACCGCGGTGAGCTCAACTCATGGCGGCGCCTGGTCGCCGGCACCTCCGGTCACGCGGAGGGGTGGGCGCTCTACGCCGAGCGCCTGATGGAGCAGCTCGGCTACCTCGATGATCCGGCCGACCGGCTCGGGATGCTCGACGGCCAGCGGATGCGGGCCGCGCGCGTGGTGCTCGACATCGGCGTGCACCTGCGCAAGCCGCGCCTGGACGGCGAAGGCGTGTGGGACCACGACTACGCGCTGGCGTTCATGCGCCGAAACGTCAACATGTCCGACGAGTTCGTGCAGTTCGAGGTCAATCGCTACCTCGGGTGGCCGGGGCAGGCTCCGGCGTACAAGGTCGGCCAGCGCATCTGGGAGCAGGTGCGGGATGACTATGAGGTCGAGAAGGGCGAGGACTTCTCCATCAAGGAGTTCCACAAGCGGGCCCTCGACGTCGGCAGCGTCGGGCTGGACACCCTGCGGACGGCGCTTCTCAAGGGCTGAGTCCCGTCCGCGAACGCTGTGCCGCACCCGCGGTCGCTGGGCCCCACCCGCGGTCGCTGAGCCGCACCCGCGGTCGCTGTGCCGCACCCGCGGTCGCTGTGCCGCACCCGCGGTCGCTGAGCCGCACCCGCGGTCGCTGAGCCTGCCGAAGCGCGACGCTTCGGCAGGCTCAGGCGTTGCGGAGCAGCTGCTCGACCTCCGCGTCCTCGGTCTGGGTGAAGTCGTCGTAGAACTGCCCGACCGCCCAGAAGTCCGGCTGAGGAGAGAGGCAGATGTATTCGTCGCAGACGTCCTGACCCGGTCGCCAGTTCGCCGGAGCCACGGGCGTCGCGAGCACCACGCTCGCAGCACCGCGCGCCTTGAGGCTCTGGCAGGCGGCGATCGCCGTGGCGCCGGTGGCCACCCCGTCGTCGACGATGATCGCCGTCCGCCCGATGACGTCCAGGCGAGGCTGGCCGAAGCGCTCGATGCGCCGTCGCAGCTCGACCCGCTCCATGTCCTCGACGAAGTTGAGCTGCTCCGGCGTCACTCCGGCGTTCTGCACCGCGCCGGGACTCACCACACGAACCCCGTCGGCGATCGCGCCGACGGCGAACTCCTGGTTGCTGGGAGCACCGAGCTTGCGGACCACCGCCACATCCAGGGGTCTCCCGAGTGCCCGCGCCACCTCTGCGGCGACGACGACGCCGCCTCGCGGGATGCCGCAGACGACCGCGTCCTGACCCCGCCACCTCTCCAGCACCTCTGCCAGACGGCGGCCTGCGTCCGCTCGATCGGCGAAGAGGCTCACGGTCACACGATACGCCGCCATATGCTGACCGGGAATGTCACCGCCGAACACACGGTTGCATGCGAGTGAATAGAACAGGATGGTGCATCGTGAGCGGATCACGCACAGTAGACCTCGGCCTCGATACCTTCGGCGACGTGACGCAGGACGAGCAGGGCACGCCGATCAGCGACGCGGCGACGATCCGCAACGTCCTCGAGCAGGCGGTGCTCGCCGACCAGGTCGGACTCGCGTTCTTCGGAGTGGGGGAGCACCACCGGCCGGAGTTCGCGATCTCGAGCCCTGAGATCGTGCTCGCCGCCGCGGCGGCGCGTACGCGCGACATCCATCTGGGCACCGCCGTCACCGTGCTCTCCTCGGATGACCCGGTGCGCGTCTACGAGCGCTTCGCGACCTTGGATGCCGTGAGCGGCGGCCGCGCGGAGGTCATCCTCGGTCGCGGATCGTTCATCGAGTCGTTCCCGCTGTTCGGCTACGACCTGCGCGATTACGAGGTGCTGTTCGAGGAGAAGCTCGACCTCTTCACCCGCCTGCTCGAGGAGAAGCCCGTCACCTGGCAGGGCACGACCCGCGCGCCACTGGTGGACGCCGATGTCTTCCCGAAGACGGAGAACGGTCTGAAGGCGTGGATCGGCGTCGGCGGAACGCCTGAGTCCGTCGTGCGTGCCGCGCGCCACGGTCTCGGGCTGATGCTCGCGATCATCGGCGGGCCGGCGGGCCGCTTCCGGCCGTTCGTCGACCTCTACCACCGCTCCCTCGACTCGTTCCAGCGCGAGCAGCTGCCCGTCGGCATCCACTCGCCCGGCCACATCGCCGAGACGGACGCGCAGGCGTGGGAGGAGGCGTACCCGGGCTTCGAGTCGATGAACAACACGATCGGCCGGGAGCGCGGATGGCTGCCGTACAGCCGGATGCGGTTCCAGCACGACGTCGGACCGGAGGGCTCGATCTACGCCGGGTCGCCCGAGACGGTCGCCCGCAAGATCGCCGACACCGTCCGCACGCTCGGCGCCCAGCGCTTCGACATGAAGTTCTCGACCGGCACCCTCTCGCACGACAAGCTGATGCGCAGCATCGAGCTGTACGGCACGCGCGTCGCGCCGATGGTGGAGGAACTGCTCGCTGAGCAGCCCCGTCACGTCTCCTGATCCGTACGATGGCGGGATGACGGATGCCCGGATGAAGGTCGCTGCGACGCGCTCGGAGCGGCTGGACCGACTGCCCTTCACCCGCCAGCACCTGAAGGTGCTGACGGGCTCGGGCATCGGCTGGGCGCTCGACGCGATGGATGTGGGGCTGATCTCCTTCATCATCGCGTCGCTGGCGGTGCAGTGGAGCCTCGAGCCGTCGCAGGCGTCGTGGATCGCGTCGATCGGATTCGTCGGGATGGCGGTCGGCGCCAGCGTCGGCGGGCTGCTGGCCGATCGCATCGGCCGCCGCCAGGTCTTCGCCGTCACGCTCGTGATCTACGGGCTCGCGACCGGTGCGTCCGCCCTGGTCGGCGGGCTGGCCATGCTGCTGGTCCTGAGGTTCCTCGTGGGTCTCGGTCTCGGTGCCGAGCTTCCCGTCGCGTCGACGTACGTGAGCGAGCTGGCGCCGGCGCGCATGCGGGGGCGGCTGATCGTCATCCTCGAGGCTTTCTGGGCGGTGGGCTGGACCGCGGCCGCGCTGATCGGCTTCCTCGTCATCCCGAGTTCGCCCGATGGATGGCGCTGGGCCTTCGCGCTCGGGGCGCTGCCCGCCGCCTATGCGCTCGTGGTGCGCTGGGCTTTGCCCGAGTCGGCGCGGTGGCTGGAGCGACGCGGTCGTTCCGCCGACGCGGAGGCTGTCGTGCGGCGTTTCGAGGAGGCCGCAGGCGTCGAAGCACCGATCGACCCGGACGCCTCCGCCGAGGCATCCGTCGTCGCACCACCCCAGCCGAGCGCGGGCCAGCGCCTCGCTGCGCTGTGGACCCGCGAGTTCCGGGTGCGGACGGCGTGCCTCTGGCTCGTATGGTTCTGCGTGAACTTCTCCTATTACGGAGCGTTCATCTGGATCCCGACGATCCTCGTGGCGGCCGGGTACGACCTGGTTCGCTCCTTCGGGTTCACCCTGATCATCACGCTGGCCCAGCTGCCCGGATACGCCGTCGCCGCGTGGCTCATCGAGGTCTGGGGACGCCGCCTCACACTGTCGGTGTTCCTGGTCGGATCGGCGGTGGCGGCCGTGTTCTTCGGGACCGCGACGACCGAGGCGGCCGTCATCATCAGCGGGATGGCGCTGTCGTTCTTCAACCTCGGCGCGTGGGGCGCGTTGTACGCCGTCACGCCCGAGATGTACCCGACATCATTGCGGGCCACGGGGTCCGGGTGGGCTGCCGGCGTCGGGCGCATCGCCTCGATCGGCGCGCCGCTGTCTGTGCCGATCCTGCTCGCGGTCGGCGGTGCTCCGCTGCTCTTCGTGGTCTTCGCCGTCTTCTTCCTCGTCGCTGCCGGTGCGGCGTGGGGGCTGGTCGACAAGCGAGGACTCGCACTGGATGATCGCTGAGCCGGCGCCCGCTGACCCCCGTAGGGTGGGGGAGTGTCATCCGTTCGCTACGTCGCCATCGGCGACTCGTTCACCGAAGGAGTCGGCGACGAGCTTCCCGATGGGCGCACCCGAGGCTGGGCCGACATCGCCGCGCAGGGGTGGGCCGACGGCATCGGCGAGCCGATCGAGTACGCGAACCTGGCGATCCGGGGCAGGCTCGTCTGGCCCATCGTCGACCAGCAGCTCGAGCCCGCGCTCACGCTGAAGCCCACGCATCTCTCGTTCAACGGCGGCGGCAACGACATGCTGCGGCCGAAGGCGGACGTTCAGCGCATCGCCGACGCATTCACCCACGTGCTGCGCCGTTGCGACGAAGAGGGCGTGCGGCTCATCCTGCTGTCGGGCGCGAACCCCTCGGGACAGCTTCCGCTCGGCCGCGTCATGCAGCGACGTGGCGATCTGCTGACGGTCGCCGTCAACGATCGGATCGCCGACCGTCCCGACGTCATCCGTGCGCTGAACTGGCCTGATCGGGAGCTCGGCACGCCCCCGTTCTGGTCGGAGGACCGGTTGCACATGAATTCCCGTGGGCACCACCGTGTCGCGGCCCGAGTGCTTGATGCGCTCGGCGTGCCGCGGCCGGAGGAGTGGTGGTCGCTTCCCGAGCTTCCGGAGGTGGAGCGGCTGCGCCGGGCGCAGTACTACCGGGAGCACGTGGGGCCGTGGGTGCGCCGGCGACTCACCGGCACGTCGTCGGGTGATGGTCGCGAGCCCAAGTACGGGTCGTGGACGACGCTGGAGCCGACGGCCGCCTAGCAGCCCGGTCCGCCGGGGTTCTCGATGCAGGTCCTGTCGACGAGCCCCGTGTGCACCTCGACCACGCGGACGTCGTAGCCTCCGGTGGTCGCCTCCACGAATCCGGGCACCGGTCGCCAATTGCCGGTGCCGAAGTCGACGGATGACGAGTACAGCACGGTGACCGATACGGGGTACGTTCCGCGGGTGCGATAGACATGGCTCGTGTCGGTAGGCGTGAACTCCGCCTGCCCGAGGGCGCTCCAGCTCGTCCCGCCGGTTCCGCTCGTGCGGGTGGAACCGTCGCCATAGGCGAATCGGAAGCCGGAGGGCACGAACCGCACCGTCACGGCGAAGTCGAAGAGCGTGCCGGCGATGCGCTGCTCGGATGCCGCGGCCACGACGTTCGTGGGCATCCCCACCACCCCGAGCCCGGCGGGCTCGCCCGACAACTCCGGCTTCGCCGGCACGAACGATGCGATGTCGGCCAGAGTCACGTCTGGGAGTGTCACGACGGTGTAGTTGCCGCGACATCCGATGACCGGCGGGCAGACCTCTTCGGGTTTCGGCGCAGAATCCGCCTTCGCATCCGGGTTCGAGGGGCGATTCGATGGACCGCCGTTGGGGCGGGATGATCCCGGGCTGTTCAGTGACCCGCCGACGTCGACCCGCTCGCCTGAGTTGGAGGTGCTGTAACAGGTGCCGTTGATTGCCTCCGATGCAGTGCAGTCCGCCGACATCGACATCATCCCGGCGCCGAGTACGGTCGTGAAGATTAACGCAGTCAGCAATCGAATCCCTCCGGGTATCCGTTGATATCTGCAATTAACAGACGACTGCCGGCAGTCATGACGATGACTTCGAGCGGAACAACGAGGGGGCGGGCTGCTGGGGTGACATCCGTACCGTCGGCGTCTAGGACTTGCGTTTTGCTGACGTCGAGGCACACGTGGACGGTCGCGGACGAGGCTTTCCAGCTGGCCGCTTCGACGGCACTCACGGACAGTTGCCCGACGTTCGACTTGCCGGCCGCTGCAAGCTCCTCCTGCGACTCGAGTTCTGAATTGAGAGCCGAACCCACCAACCAGTCTTCGGGCTCAATGTTCCCCGGTGACCCGCTCATTCGAGCGTTCAGCGCATCCACGTACGCCCGATAGGTCTCCTCGGCTGCGGCGAACGCCTCGTCCTCGGACGCGAACGCCGGCGTCGTCTCGACAGGCGCGGGCTCTCCGACACAGCCGCCGAGCAGCCCGGCGACCACCGCAAGGGTCACGAGGGTTCCGAATCGGCGAGAAGTCACCCGACTACGGTAATCCGCCGGCCTCGAAGCTCCGGAAGTTATCCACAGCTCACGGCTCTGCGCGGGAGTACTCGGACCCAGACCTCGTCCGCGCGAGCACACCATGATCGACCATGTGCCGCCGCAGCAGCGCGACATCGTTCGTGAGGCCGCTCAGCCCTTCGTTGAGCGCCCGTTCCGACAGCACCTCACCGGGGGAGAAGGTACGGTCGGCCACCCACGTGAGCAGTTCTCGCAGCTCCGCCGCTTTCACGGGGAACCGGTCGATACGACCATCCGCGTCGACGAATCGCCCCGGTCCGGATGGCGGCCGCCGCGGACCCGGGGCCGCCCGCTCCCAGTGCTCCGACCCTGTGGCGTCGCTCCCGGACGCCGAGAATCCGGCCGACGCCGCAACCGCCGCCGCGGCCCGGTTGTCGGGGTCCAACGTGATGCGAAGCGTCTGGGCATCCGGCCACGCCCGCAGCCCGAGGAACTGCCCGAGGGCCGCCGTGGCCACCCCTCGTCCGCGCCACGCCTCGGTGACGAACAGACGGACATCGATGCGCCCTCCGAGGCGATCCGCCTCCAGTGAACCGACGTCCTCGCCGTCGGCCTTCAGCGCCCAGATCCGGTGGTCCGAACTTGTCGCGTCGTCGCGTTGCTCGAGCGATACGCGAACACGCGACCGCTCAGCCATCGGCCGGGTGCACCGAGTAGGTGAGCTCCGCGAACTGACCGACCTGCCGCAGCTTCTCGAGCTTCAGGCGGGGCCACTCGAGTCGTCGGGGGAGGAGCGGCCGACCCGACTCGAGAGTGGCCGGGGCGATCGTGACGAGCAGTTCATCGAGCAGCCCGGCATCCGCGAACTGCCCCGCGAGGTCACCCCCGCCGACCACCCAGACGTCCTTTCCTCCGGCCGCTTCGACGATCGAGGGCCAGGCGTCCACCACGGATCCCGAGACGAATCGCACGTCGGCACCCGGAACGGCCGGCAGCGTACGCGAGGTGAAGACGAAGGTCGGACGGGCACCGTAGTACTCCGGCCACTTCTCCGGCTGGTCGACGAGATTTTCGTGCGCGAGCACCCACTCGTATGTCGTGGATCCCTGGACGAGCACTCCCACGTCGGAGAGGAAGCTCTGGATCCCGTTCTCTTCGCCGCCCTCGCCCCCTTCGCCGCCCGGTACGGCGAACAGCCAGGAAAGCGAGTCGGCATCGTCCGCCAGGAATCCGTTCAACGTCGTGGCGGTGTAGAAGATGGTGCGTGGCATGGGTTCACGGTAATCAGCGTTTCCGACATCCGCATCATTGAACTTTCTGGTTCAGTGTCGTATAGTGAACTTTATGGTTCAGCAATTAGCGCTCGACGCGACGTTCGCGGCCTTGGCCGACTCGACGCGGCGGGAGATCCTCGCGCGTCTGGGTGAGGGACCTGCCTCGATCACCGAACTGGCCGAGCCCGCCGGCATGACGCTGACGGGCATGAAGAAGCACGTGCAGGTGCTCGAGGATGCCGGCCTCGTCGTCACCGAAAAGGTCGGTCGTAGCCGGCAGTGCCGGCTGGGCACCGAGCGATTGGACGACGCCATGGCCTGGATCACGTTCTACCAGAAGCTCTGGGAGCGCCGCCTCGACGGACTGGAGGCGTACTTCACGCTTCGCACGAATCAGAACACCAACACCACCACGAACGGAGAATCGGAATGACACAGGAAAGCCCGGCGCGCGACGCCGAGACCATCGAGATGCGGATGACGCGGGTCATCCCCGCGAGCCCGGATGCCGTCTTCGACGCCTACACGGATGCCGAGAAGCAGAAGGTCTGGTTCACCATCCTGGATGAGCGGCCCGGGATCGTCGAGATCACCACCGACCTTCGTGTCGGGGGAGTGCAGACGGCCGTCTGGGGTCCCGATGAGAACACGCTGTTCCGCGAGACGCAGACCTTCCTCGAGATCGACCGCCCTCATCGCCTGGTGACGGAATCGGTCGGCAGCAGCCCCGACGGGATGACGATGACGACGCGCATCGAGATCACCTTCGCCGAGCAGGGGAGCGGCACCCTCGTCACCGTCCTGCAGTCGGGCTTCCCCGTGCCCGAGGTCCGTGACTTCTTCGAGACCGACGTCTGGGTCGGCGCGTTCGATCGCATCGAAGCGTACCTGACCCGGTAGCAGTCGCCGCTGCGAAGGGAGCAACCCATGCACACGGCATCCACCACGAGAAAGAGCGCCCGACGATTCTCGCGCACGAGAGGCGGAGTCATCCTGGCCACCCTCGGGGCCGCGGTCGTGATCAACCTCGGCGTCTACCTGATCGGACTGGCCCTCGGCGGCACGTATCGATTCACGTCCCAAGGGCAGCCGGCCACCGTGGACATCCTCACGCTCATCGGGTTCACCGCGGTGCCGGTGGGCGTCGGGATGACGATCGCGGCGCTGCTGCCGGTGGCCTGGCGATGGGTCACCCCGACGGCCCTGGTGCTGACGGTGATCGCCGGTCTCGGCTCGATCGTCGCCATGCCTCTGCAGACCGATCTGGATGCCGCGAGCGCGCTCGCCCTGTCGCTCTGCCACGTCGCGGTGACCGTGGTTACGTGCGCCGGGCTGATGCGACTGCACGCCATACGGCAGTCGGCCACCCATCGAGAGGTCCGGATGCGGGCGTAGCGGTGTGTGCAAATCGTTGTCAACGGGCTACCGCGTTCGCCGCCGGCGCGGGATTATGGTGGCGTTGCGGCGGCCGAGACCCGGCGCGCCGCAGGTGGTCTCGCCCGCGAGCCGCCGGAAGGAGAAACATCGTGAGTATCGGCACAGGAGTCGTCCTCTTCGTCATCGGGGCGATCCTCGCATTCGCAGTCAATGTCGAGGTCAGCTACGTCAACCTCGATCTGATCGGCTACATCCTGATGGGCGCGGGCGTGGTCGTCTTCGTCATCGGACTCGTGCTCATGCTGCGCAAGCGCCAGAGCGTGGCGACCTCGCACACGAGCGTCGACCCGGTCAGCGGTGACCGCGTGACCCGCCAGGCCACCAGCCGCACGGACGACCCGCCCGTCGTCTGAGCCTCGTTCGGCGAAGCCGCCGGCATCCCACGGATGCCGGCGGCTTCGGCGTGTGCGGCGCGGTCGGCGAGGGGGTGTCCCGGAAACACGAAAGGAAGGGAGAAACTCTCCCTTCCACTCTCAATCTATAGCGCGACCGGGGGCTTGCGGCAAGACCCCGGTCGTGGCGCAGACTCGTTGATCGTGACTCTCACCGCCGGCGCATTCCGCCTTCCCGACCGTCTCGCCGCCAAGGCCGATCCCGCGCTGATCGCGGACGATGAACAACGCTTCGCGACGATCGCCGAGACCCTCGAGCACTCGATCGCTGACCTCTCCGACCGCGTCGATGCCGTCCGCCTGGCACCGGGCGGCGTGGGGCAGCAGGCGATGGACCGCGACATCCAGATCCACCAGCTCACCGCACGACTGCGTCTGCTGCGCCGCTTCGGGCTCGATGTGTGCCTCGGACGGATGGTCCGAGCGGATGATCCGGAGCCGCTGTACGTCGGGCGGTTCGGCCTCACGGACGAGAACGGCGCTCGTCTGCTGATCGATTGGCGCTCGCCCGCGGCCGAACCGTTCTTCGGTGCCACCCACGCGAACCCGATGGGCCTGACGAGCCGGCGGCGATATCGCTGGACCGGCCCTGGGCGGACCTCTGGCTGAGCGCCGCCGAGTGGGCCGAGGCGTTCGACGCCGCCGACCCCGGCACACCGCACAACGAGGCGCGGGACCAGGTGTGGGGGGCCCTGCTGGACATCCTCACCGATCAGCTCGACGACGCCGGCGTGCCACCGAAGCTGCTGCGCCGCGAGCTGGCGCAGAACGAGGAACTGACCACGACCTTCACCAACGCCTGGCCACTGCTCGACCCGGCGGGCGTCGTCGGCGAGTTGTGGTCGGTTCCCGCCTACCTCGCGGCCTGTGCGCCGTGGCTGAGTGCCGCCGAGGTGTCGGCGCTGCAACGGCGACACCCCGCGGCATGGACGGTCTCCGACCTTCCGTTCCTGGATGCCGCCCGGCGGCGGGTCGGCGACCCGGAGGCTTCCAGGCGCCGACGCCGCGAAGAAGCCGCGGCCGCTGCAGAGCGCGACCGGATGGCGGACGTCGTGGCGGATCTCATCGCGTCGGATGACTCCGAGATGCTCGTGATGTCGATGCTGCGGGGGGAGGACCTGCAGAACGCCCTGGCGAACGAATCCACTCTGCCGCGGACCGAGCCGGAGGTGCTCGCCGGGCCGTTCGCGCACATCATCGTCGACGAAGCCCAGGAGCTCACGGACGCGGAATGGCGGATGCTGTTAGGCCGATGCCCCTCCCGCAGTTTCACGATCGTGGGGGATCGGGCGCAGGCGCGACACGGCTTCGCGGAATCGTGGGAGGAGCGGCTGCGCAGGATCGGGGTCGACCGCGTCGAGCTCGCGTCCCTCAGCATCAACTACCGCACGCCCGAAGAGATCATGGCCGAAGCGGAGCCGGTCATCCGGGCGGCGCTTCCCGACGCAAATGTGCCGACCCCGATCCGACGCAGCGGCATCCCCGTGCTGCACGCGCCGGCCTCCGAGCTGCCGGCTCTCATCGAGAACTGGCTGGCGACGCACGCGGAGGGCATCGCCTGCGTCATCGGCGACACGAGCCTCCCGGAGACCACACGGGTCCGGTCGCTGACGCCGGAGCTGTCGAAGGGCCTCGAGTTCGACCTCGTCGTGGTCGTCGATCCGGATCGGTTCGGCACGGGAATCGAGGGAGCGGTGGATCGCTACGTCGCGATGACCCGAGCTACGCAGCAGCTCGTGGTGGTGGAGTCCGCCGGACGAGGCCACAGGTGAGCCGGTGAAGGTCACCCGGCCTGTCCACGACCGCGGGCCAGCTCCGTCAGCAGCGCGACATCGTGCACATCGACGGGTCGCGGTGCGTATCCCTCCCGAAACCGCAGCTGCTGATCCACCGAGAGGCACGGGATCGGCACGCCCTCGATCGTGCCGATGCTGAAGCCATCCGCGGCGTAGTGGAAGCTCCCGCCGCCGAGTCCGGTCTGCACTCCGCTGCCGTCAGCACCGAATGCGACGGGATGGATGTCCACCACGCGCCCGTCCGCTGCCGTGAGCTCCAGTCGCGAAGGCGCCCAGTCGACGGTGACGGAGAAGCCGTCGCGGTCGAGGAGGTCGAGGAGGCCCATGAGGTGCACGCTGTCGACGGCAAGATCGAGGTCGCCGTGCTCGCGCGTCTGCCGGCCGACCAGCGCGTCGACGGCCCAACCGCCGCCCGCCCACGCCCGGATGCCCGCTGCACGGAACGATCTGAAAAGTGCGACGACCTCGCCGCCGGACATCATCGGCTCTCCAGACATGGCGCGAAGGGTGATGAACTCACGCGTGAAACGTATCGCGACCGACCCAGGAGCGTCTCCACCGCCCAACGCACAGCGGCCTTTCCGTCGGCTGCGCAGGGTGACAGGCTCGCGGTATGGAGATCATCGAGTGGTGGCCGAAGATCGACCCCACCGCCAAGGAATGGCTGGTCACCCACAACGGGGAAGCCGTCGCCCCGGACGTGTTGACCAAGATCGTCGCGGCCGGCGGCTCGCTCACCTCGGACGCATGGTGGATCGGCGAAGAGGGACCGGACGGGTTCTACCTCTCCGACGAGGCGATCGACTGGATCGAGGCGACCGCGAACGGCGAAAAGGCCTGAGGTCACCCGCCCGTTTGAGGCTGCTTCGCGGCGGCCCCCTCGACCGGTCGCTCCCAGGGGATCTCGTGGTTGTAGAGCCAGTCGTTGCGGGTGTCGTCGGCGGCATTCTTCAGGAAGCGAGGCATCATCCAGTCCCGGATGGCGATGCCCAGACGGCTCTTGGTCACCCGCTTCTGCGCGTCGATGCGGCGCGCGTAGCGGACCACCGCCTCCGCCCGCGGCGCGCGAACGGCCTGGTAGTCCGCGAAGGCGGTGGCGCGGTCCGGTCGATCGCGCAGGCACCGCGCCAGGGTGATCGCATCCTCCAGCGCGAGCGACGCGCCCTGCCCGGAACTGGGGGAGGTCGCGTGCACCGCATCACCGACGGCCACGACGCGCCCCCGGCTCCAGGAGCGCACACCGGCCAAATCGTAGATCGGGTACCCGGTCAGCTCTTCGTCCGTGCCGGCCAGGATCTGCGGCACCGGGCTCGGATCGTCCGAGTGCAGGTCACGCAGTTCGATCAGCCACTCCGCGCTCGAGACGCCCGTGAGCCACCCTCGGGGCGGCTCGGGCATCGTCAGGTTCGCGAACCAGTACGCGGTGCCGTCGTGCCGCACCAGATAGCCGAAGAATGAGCGCGCCCCGAAGACGAAGTGCTGGGCGTCGGGCGTCGCTTGGAGCCCGTCGATCCGCGCGATCCCGCCCGTGCCGACGAGTCCCGAGTAGCGGGGGACCGGTGCCGACGGATCGATCCAGCGCCGGGTGAGGGAATGGATGCCGTCGGCACCGATGAGGATGTCGCCCTCCGCGGTGCTTCCATCGGCGAAGCGCGCGTGCACAGAGGTCGGCGTCTCCTCGATGGAGGCCAGGCGCGCGCCGGAGCGGAACGGGATGCCGGCGGCCGTCGCGGCCTCGCGGATCACCTGGTGCAGCCAGGCTCGCCGCACGATGACGCTGCCTCGCTCAGGGTCGCGGGCGGGACCGTTGGGAACTTCGCCGAGGGTGCGCCCGGTTCCGCTGAGCATCACCATGCGCGACGCCCTGTGTGCATCCGTCAGCAGGCGCTCCCGCAGCCCGAGTTGTGCGAGCACCGCGAGGCCGTTGGTCGCGACGTTGAGGAAGAGCCCGCCGTACGGGTCGGGGGAGTCGGCGGCTTCGAACACTTCGACATCCCACCCGGCCCGCGTGAGGAAGAGGGCGGTGGCCGGACCCGCGATGCCGGCGCCGATGACGAGTGCTCTGGGCATGAGCGAAGAACCTTTGCTAGTGTGGAGTGAGCTGGAGACTCTCGCATATGGAGCCTCTCGTATTTGGAGAGAATAGCGGATGCCGGTGGAAGAGTCAACGCGGGACTCATCGATCCAGCGCATGGCAGACGTCATGCGCGATTTCATGGCGCGAGCGGTGCTCTTCCAGGATGCCGTTGCACGCTACGGCGGCATCAACAGCACCGACATGCAGGCGGTGGGCCTGCTGATGAGCGAGGGCCCGGCGACACCGGGGGAACTGGCCGAGCGCACGGGCATGACCGCCGGAGGGGCGATCACCGCCGTCATCGACCGCCTGGAGCGGGCGGGTTACGTCACCCGCCAGCGCGACGGGGCGGACCGCCGCCGGGTCATCGTCACGGCGGTGCCCGAGACGGTTCTGGCGAAGGTGGGGCCGATCTACGGACGAATCGCAGCACGCTGGGCCGACTACCTGGAGACGCTGAGCGACGAGCAGCTCCAGTTCGCCGAGGAGCTCTTCACGCGCGCCACGGAGATCAATCGTGAAGAGACCCAGGCGCTGCGGGGGACGCCTTAGTTCGCCCGTTGCGCGACGTGATTCTCCTCGAACTGACATAATGCGCATTATCGGCAATTGCGCGAATCGCCGCGCAACGATGAACCCCTAGGCTCGGAGCATGACATCGCGACGCCGCGACCGCGGCGTCCGCCTTGCGGTTCGCTTCCTGAGATCCCCAGGTCTCGCATGATCGGCGTGTTCACCGGATTCGTCGTCGTGGGACTCGCGATCGTCGTGGGCTACATCCTCGGACGGCTCGACCTGCTCGGCGAGCACGCGCGCTTCGTGCTGAGCCGCCTGACGTTCTTCGTGCTGTCGCCCTTCCTGCTCTTCGTCGTGCTGGCCGGCGCGGACGTCCGGACGCTCTTCTCGTCGCTGCTGCCGGTGTCGGCACTCGCGGCGATCGTCGTGTTCGCCGTGCAGGCCGTGTTCAGTGGCCTCCTGTGGCGCCGCGGACTGGGCGACACCTTGGTGGCAGCGCTCTCGAGCGGAATGGTCAACTCGAACAACATCGGCATCCCGATCTCGCTCTACCTGCTCGGCAACGCCGCCTACTCGGCTCCCGTGATCCTCGTGCAGCTGCTCGTCTTCATGCCGATCTCGCTGGCACTGCTGGATGCCGCCACCTCAGGAGCGAAGTCGTTCGGGCGCATCATGCGGCAGACGGTGCGCAACCCGATGCTGATCGGCTCCGCACTCGGCGTGCTGGTGTCGCTGTCCGGCATCGAGCTGCCGCCCATCGCGCTCGATCCGCTCACGCTCATCGCCAACGCGTGCGTGCCGATCATGCTGATCAGCTACGGCATCTCGCTGCACGGCCAGCGCGTGCTGACCTCGGCGGGAAGTCGTCGCGACATCGTGCTCGCGACCGCGCTGAAGCTGATCGCGATGCCTGTCGTGGCGTGGGCGCTCGGTGCCTTCGTCTTCCACCTCTCCCCCAGCGGCGTGCTGATCGTCGTCGTGCTGGCGAGCCTTCCCACCGCCCAGAACGTCTTCAACTACGCGCAGAGGTACGACGTCGGCGAGACGATCGCCCGCGACACGATCTTCCTGACCACGATCGGCTGCATCCCCGTGCTGCTGCTCGTATCCGTGCTCTTATCGTGATGTGACGCGCCACTGAAATGTGCGGGGGCGCCACGCCGGGAAGGCGTAATCTGAGGGACGCCACTCACAGTAAATTCCCAGAAAGGCACTTTCATGTCCTCTGCAACCCCCCGCTCTGAGGATACGGCGGCCCTCAACGGCATCCGTACCGCCCTCGGTCTCGGCGGAGTGATCTCCCTCATCGTCGGTATCGCGATCCTGGTCTGGCCGGGCAAGTCCGCGGTCGTCGTCACGGCGATCATCGCCGTCTACGTCATCGCCGCCGGCCTGGTGTACGCCGGTCTCGGGATCTTCTCCAAGAACAAGCGCGGCTGGTCCCGCCTCGGCCACATCGTGCTCGGCATCCTGTTCATCATCGCCGGCGTGGTCGCATTCGCGAACCTGAGTCAGACGGCCGCGTGGTTCGCGACCTTCGCGGGCATCCTCGTGGGTATCCTCTGGATCGTCGAAGGCGTGGTGGCCCTCTCGACCCTCGGGGACGCCCGATCGAAGGGCTGGACCGTCTTCTTCGCGATCATCAGCATCATCGCCGGTATCGCACTGCTCTTCTCCCCCCTCTACGGGGCGGCGGTCCTCTGGTGGCTGCTCGGCATCGGGCTCGTCGTGCTCGGCATCATCCAGATCGTGCGCGCGTTCACGTTCGGCAACAGCCGGGCCTGACCGAGGCACGCACGCAGAAGGGCCCGGGACGTGTCCCGGGCCCTTCTGCGTGAGCGTATGGGGCGCTCGTGGTATCAGCCGCGGACGGGCAGCTTGCGCGCCCACCAGTCCAGCACCGCGTCGAAGCGCTCCAGACGGTGCCGGGGCTGCCCGGACCGCGTCAGCTCGTGATTCTCGCCGGGGAAGATCAGCAGTTCCGCATCCACGCCGTTGCGCTTCAGGGCCGAGTAGTACCGCGTCGCCTGCTCGAGCGGGCAGCGGAAGTCCAGCTCGGAATGAAGGACGAGCGTGGGGGTCCGCACCTTGCCCACCACCGCCATGGGACTCTGCCGCTGCATGGCCTCCGAGTCGATCCCGACGTATTCGTCGCCGAAGAACGATCCGATGTCGCTGGTGCCCTGGAAGGACACGGGGTCGAGGAATCCCCGCTCCACGATGGCGCCGGCGAAGCGGTTCTCGTGCCCGATCACCCACGCGGTCAGGTAGCCCCCGTACGACCCTCCCATCACGCCGACGCGCGCGCCGTCCAGCCCGTCGTCCGACGCGACCGCGCCGTCCAGGAAGTCGAGAACGTCCGCGAAGTCGACGGTCCCCATGGCCTGGCGGATGCTGCGGCCATGCTCGCGTCCATACCCGGCGGAGCCGCGCGGGTTGCAGTAGGCGACGGCGTAGCCGGCGTCCACCAGGGTCTGCACTTCGTCGAAGGGGTGGATGCCGTACGTGGCATACGGACCGCCGTGGATCATGAGGATGACGGGGTGCGGCCCCTCGCCGTCGGGCACCGCCACCCAGCCGTGCACCGGGTAGCCGTCGCGTCCGTCGATCGTCAGCTCGCGCACGGGAGCCAGCCGCGCGCGCCGCAGCTCCGCACCGAAGTCGGTCAGCGGGCGGACGGAGCCGTTCTCGACGAGCACGAGCTCGCCGAACGTGTCGGGCCGGGCCAGCGTCGCCACGATGCGTTCACCCGCGGCATCCTGGCCACCGACCTCGACGTCTCCGCCGATCACCGCCGCAGACTCGCCGGCACGCGTGATCCGCAGAAGGTGCACCCGGCCGCGCGTGCGATTCTGCACGAGGAAGTCGTCGCCGAGAGGCGTGATGTGACTGCCCACCTCGCCGAGATCGACCGTATCGGCATCGGTGATCCGTCGGGGACCGCCCTCCTCGAGCAGCCACAGCGCCACGCCCGGCGCGACGAAGTCGATGCCCTCCGCGCCGACGTCCGAGGCGAGCACGGCGATCGCGCCGTCTCCGGCGACGGCGACATCCGACAAAGACAGGTTCGCCGTGCGGCCGAGCACCTCGCGCTCGCCCGAGCCGTCGACGCGCACGGCCACCAGCCGCGAGCGGAGATCCCGGCGGTGCGCCTCGATCTCATCGACCACGGTCAGCACCTCGGAGCCGTCGGGCGAGAAGACGACGCTGCCGTGATCGGCCACGCCCGACGTCACCTGGATCGACTCGGCGGGAACGGCCGGCTTCTTCGGCGCCTGGGCACCCTCCGGCAGCACGGACGAAGCAGGGGCGTAGAGCGGCTCCGCCCCGACATCCGGCACATCCACGACGAAGACCTGCGCGGGCCGGTCGGCGATGTACCCGAGACCGTTGGCGTGCCACCGGATGCCCGTGATGCGCCGAGGCGCCTCGGCGTCGGCATCCAGTCCTTCCACGGAGCCGTAGCGTCCCTTCTCCGGCACACGCGCCGAATAGGCCAGGCGCGCTCCGTCCGGCGCCCAGTCGAAGGAGCCCACCCCCAGCGGCTGGTCGGTGACCTGCACCGGCTCTCCCCCGGCGGCGGCGACGACATGCAGCTGCGGCCGCTTCTTCTCGTCGCCACGCAGGAACGCCACGAGACCGCCATCGGGCGCGAGCCGCGGTGACGAATCCGCGACGCCCCGCGTGAGGCGGCGCGGTGCTCCCGGCTCGTCGAGCTCCACGCGCCACAGCTGACCGACGTTCCGGTTCGCGGCGGCATCCGGGCGCGACGTCGCGAAGATCGCGAACGATCCGTCGGGCGCGACCGTGGGCCGGGAGACGGAGACCAGCTTGTCGATGTCGGCGGGGCGCATCGTCACCTTCCTTCGAAGTCGCTCGTGTCGCCGACGAGACGGGTGTTGCCGGCCGGCACGGGTTCGACGGCGGCCAGCGCGACCTCCCTGGCGAACTCGTCGACGTTGTAGAGCTTGCCGGCCGCGTCGCGACGTCCGGCGATCGCCCCCGGGTTCGCCCGCTCGAGGAGCGTCGCCGTGATGGTGCCCTCGATCATGTCGCCCGAGACGACCACGAATTCGATTCCGCGCCCCTCGAGTTCGGGGATCAGGGCGCGGAGCGCGTCCTCGCCCGCTCGCTTCGAGAGAGCCACCGGGAGGTACTCGGGCATCGTCGGCGTCGTCTCGATGAAGTGCGCCTGGTGGCTGGTGACGAAGACCACCCGAGAGCCGTCGCCGAGCAGCGGCAGCGCCGTCTGCAGCACGTTCACCTGAGCGTCGCGGTTGAGCTTCAGCGCGTAATCCTCGGCCATGCCCGACTCCATGCCTCCGGAGGCATTCAGCACCAGGATGTCGAGCTTTCCGTACTCGCGCCGCACCTCGTCGAACATGTCCGCGACGGATGCCGGATCCGTCAGATCGGCGCCGACCACGAGAGCGCGGACCCCCGTCTCGCGCAGCTGCGCGGCGAGCTTCTCGGCCCGCGGCGCCTTGTTGCGGAAGTTGATGACGACGTCGGCGCCAGCCGCCGCGAGGTGGCGGACGGTGTCGGCTCCGATCCCTCGGGACGACCCCGTGACGAGCGCGGTCCTGCCGCTCAGCGATCCTGGTGCAAGGGACTCGGACACGGGTGACTCCTCGGTTTCTCGTACGCGGTCGCGCCCCTCCGAGGTGCTCGCGAGGGGCCCTTCGACCCTACCAACCGGCACCGCCGAGGCCACTTCGGAACGGGCTCCGGCGGCCTCGGATCCCGTCCTCCGAAAGGACCACCGTGATAGGTTCGAGAGCAGGGAGGCACACCGTGGAGCTCATCCAGACCATCGAACAGTACGCATGGATCGGGTGGCTCGTCCTGATCGCCGCCTTCCTCATCATCGAGATGCTCACCCTCGATTTCACCTTCCTGATGCTCGGCATCGGAGGGATCGTCGGACTTCTGTCAGACCTTCTGGGAGCGCCCGTCTGGCTGCAGGTGATCATCGCGGCCCTGGCGGCCGCCGTGCTGCTGTTCACCATCCGTCCACCGCTCCTGCGACGACTGCGCCGCGGTGAGGACCCCGCGAAGAGCAACGTGGAGGCCCTGATCGGCCTGCACGGGCAGGTCATCTCGACGGTCTCCCGCCTGAGCGGACAGGTGAAGCTCAGCAACGGCGATGTCTGGACCGCTCGCACCCATGGCCACGAACTTCCCCCCGCCACCTCCGTGACCGTCGCGGCCATCGACGGCGCGACCGCCCTGGTGACGCCGGCCGAGGGCGCCATCACCTCCGAGAGCGAGCCACAGCTGTGAGAACCGCCGCAAGCGTGACCGAAGTGACGCAGTACATCCCCACGGTGATCGGGTGGGTGCTGGCCCTCGCGGTCTTCGTCTTCGTGCTGGTCATCATCGTGCGCTCCATCCGGATCATCCCGCAGGCCACGGCGGGCGTCGTCGAGCGCCTCGGCCGGTACCACAAGACGCTGATGCCCGGACTGAACCTCCTCGTGCCCTTCATCGACCGGGTGCGCCCGCTCATCGACATGCGTGAACAGGTGGTCTCGTTCCCGCCCCAGCCCGTCATCACCGAGGACAACCTGGTCGTCTCGATCGACACCGTCGTCTACTTCCAGGTCACCGATGCCCGCGCCGCCACCTACGAGATCGCCAACTACCTCGGCGCCGTCGAGCAGCTCACCACCACGACGCTGCGAAACGTGGTCGGCGGGCTCAATCTCGAAGAGGCCCTCACCAGTCGCGACAACATCAACGGGCAGCTGCGTGTCGTTCTCGACGAGGCCACGGGGAAGTGGGGCATCCGGGTCGGCCGCGTCGAGCTGAAGGCGATCGACCCGCCGCACAGCATCCAGGACTCCATGGAGAAGCAGATGCGCGCCGAGCGGGACCGCCGGGCGCTCATCCTCACCGCAGAGGGGACGAAGCAGTCCGCGATCCTCACGGCGGAGGGACAGCGGCAGGCGGAGATCCTGAAGGCGGAGGGCGACAAGCAGGCCGCCGTCCTTCGAGCTCAGGGCGAGTCCGAAGCCATCGAGATGGTGTTCAACGCCATCCACCGGGGCGACGCCGACGAGAAGCTGCTCGCCTACCAGTACCTCCAGACGCTGCCGAAGATCGCCGACAGCGCCTCGAGCAAACTGTGGATCGTGCCCAGCGAGCTCACCGATGCGCTCAAGGGCATCGCCGGCGGCTTCTCGGCGCAGCGCGACGAGAACAGGCCTCCCGCTCCCCTCGCGTGAGCCCCCATCCCTACCTGGCCGGAGCCGCGCTCCCCCGGGTGCTGGCGCATCGCGGGCTGGTGACGGCGGATGCCGCGAGTCACGGCATCGCGGAGAACTCCTTCGCCGCCGTGGCCGCCGCCCACGCCGCCGGAGCCCTTTACATCGAGTCGGACTGCCATCGCACAGTCGACGGCACGGTCGTGCTGTTCCACGATCCGGGCCTCGAGCGCGTGACCGGCGACCGGCGGCTGGTCTCCGAGGTGACCGAGCGAGAGCTCGAGCAGCTGATGGCGCCGCGGGGTGGTCTGATCACCCTCGCGCAGGCACTGGACGCCTTTCCCGGCGTGCGGTTCAACCTCGATGTCAAGGCGGCCGACGCCGCACCGTCGGTCGGGCGCATCGTCGCGCCGCACGCCGATCGGGTCCTGGTGACGAGCTTCTCCGATGCCCGCCGCCGCGCCGCCGTGGACGCCGCCGTCGACGCCGGTGCCGGCATCCGCCCCGCCACGTCCGCGGGGAGCCGCACCATCCTGGATGTGGTGATGGCCGTTTCGCTGCGCTCGCGTCGGCTCGCGGTACGAGCTTTGGAGGGCATCGACGCGCTCCAGATCCCCGAACGCCATGGGCGGCTGCGCCTGCTCACGCCCCGCCTGCTCGACGTGGCGCACGCCCTGGGCGTAGAGGTTCACGTGTGGACGGTGAACGACGTGGATCAGATGCGACGGCTCGTCGACATGGGGGTCGATGCCGTCGTCACCGACCGAGCAGACGCGGCGCTCCGTGCCTTCGGAGGGCCCGCATTGTAGATCGCGGATGCGGCTGCCACAAGGGCTGCTGTGCATTGACTGGGAAAGGGCGGAAAATGGCCGCAGTTCGGATGATGCGCTCAGACTAGGACGTTATACCTGGGTAGCGACGAGAGGACCACACAATGGCAGACCGCAGTTTGCGCGGCATCCGACTCGGTGCCCAGAGCTTACAGAGCGAAGAGGGCGTCGTGTTCATGGAGCGCACCCAACACATCTACGCCTGCACGGTGTGCGGGCGTGACACCACCCTGACCTTCGCGGCCGACGCCGAGGCGCCCGAGACGTGGGAGTGCCGCACGTGCGGTGCCGAAGCGGTTCTCCGCATCGGGGAAGGCACGGCGGTCATCGACCACAGCGAGGACAAGATTCCCCGCACCCACTGGGACATGCTGCTCGAGCGCCGCAGCCGCGCCGAGCTCGAGGAGCTGCTCGAAGAGCGCCTCGCCTTCATCCGCGCCCGTCGAGGCGCCGGTGAAGACGTCACGGCGGAGAAGATCGGCGCCTAGACCAGCGCATCGTTCAGAGACGCCGGCCCTTTCGGGGCCGGCGTCTCTTTGCGTGCGCGGAGGCGGACGGTGAGGCCCAGCGCGACCAGCGCCGCGACGCTCCCCCACCCGATCAGCACCTGCACCCACGGCCCGAGCAGCACCGCCGGCGTGAGGCCCGTGCGGAGCTCGACATCCGTCAGCATCTGTCCCGCCTCGCCCGCCGGCAGCGTGTCGAGGGTGATGCCGTCGGGGCCGATGACCTGGCTCGTTCCCACGGTCGAGATGTTCACCACGGATCGGCCGGTCTCGATGGCCCGCATCCGGGCGAAGGCGAGCTGCTGCAGGTTCTCGTCGGTGTCACGGAAGTCGGCGTTGTTCGTCTGGAACATGTAGACCTGGGCGCCGTCGCGGGCGCCTTCCCAGATGACGCCGTCGTAGATGACGTCGAAGCAGATCGCCAGGCCGATCCCGACGCCGTCGAGGTCGATCAGCGGCGGGTTCGTGCCCGGCGTGTACTCCCGCTGGATGAGGCCGATCAGGTCGGGGGCGAGGGCCTCGAAGAACGGCCGATCGGGCACGTACTCCCCCATCGGCACGGGGTTGCGCTTGTCGTGCAGCTGCACCGCGCCCTCCCCGCCGACCCAGAGCATCGACGTGTTGAAGATGTCCTCTCCGCGGGTGGTGGCCGCGTTGACGAGCAGCGGCGCGCCCACCCGTTCCGCCAGCGCATCCAGCACGCTCGCGGTCGCTTCGTTGCGGAGCGGATCCGAGTCGATGCCACCCTCGGGCCACAGCAGCACGTCGAGGTCCTCGCCGAACAGCGGAACGGACGCATCGACCTGAGCCTGCAGCACGGCGTTCTGCGCTCGCTCATCGAAGTAGCCGGACGGGCCGTTCCCCTGCGCGCTGCCGACCCGCAGCTCGCCCGCCGTGGACGTCTGCCACGCGGGAGTGGCGAGCACCAGCAGCGCGAGGACGCCGGAGGGCAGCGCCGTGCGCAGGTCCTTGAACTGCGCGTTGCGCCCCCACTCGATCGCCGCGGCGCAGAGCGCGACCATCAGAAACGTCAGCCCGGCCACGCCCAGCCAGGACACGACGTGCGCCAAGGGGCTCTCGGACTGGCTCATGCCCAGGCGCGCCCATGGGAAGCCGGTGTACGGCCATGACCCCATGAACAGCTCGCGCGCGGTCCAGAGTCCGGCGACCAGCAGCGGCAGCAGCGTGAGCTGCGCCCAGCGGGCCGGAAGCGCCCGCGGCATCCAGCGGTACGCCAGAGTTATCGGGATGGCGCCCAGTCCCATGAAGAGCGTCTCGAGCCCGCCCAGCGCGAACCACGGGACGACGCCGAGGTAGCGGGTGATCCACGCGATGTGCACGAAGTAGAAGAACGCGCCGAAGACGAGGCCGACCGCCAGGGATCCCCAGGCGCTCCGCCCGATGAGCGTGAGCAGAGACATCGTCACGCCGATGAAGGCGACGGGCCATGCCCCGACGGACGGATACGCCATATCGAGGATCGGGCCGGCGGCGGCCGCAACGAGCAGCGCCGCCCACAGCGGCAGAAGCGGCTTCATACGCTCGAGTAGGCCACGATGCCGCGGCGCACGGCGTCGAGGGCTTTCCGGGCCGTCCGGCCGAGGTTGCCGTCCTCGGCGACGATGGAGAGCTGATCGAGCAGATCGATGGTCTGCTTCGCCCACCGCACGAAGTCGCCGGCCGCCATGTCGGCCTCGTCGAGCACCCGGTCCAGCGGCATGCCCTTCGCCCAGGAGTGCATCGCCTGCGCGAGTCCGGCGGATGGGGCCTCCGACCCTGGCAGGTGGTGGTCCTGCTCGAGGTCGTCGAGGCGGGCCCACAGCTCGAGCGTCTCGTTGAGCGCGACGCGGAACGGGCCGCGCGGCCACCCGCGCTCGTCGGGCCCTGCCTCGTCCCGCCGCGGTTCGTAGACCAGGCAGCAGGCGACCGCCGCAAGGGATGCGGCATCCAGGCTCTTCCAGAGTCCGAGCCGCAGGGACTCCGCCACGAGCAGGTCGCGCTCCCCGTAGATGCGGCGCATCGTACGACCCGCTGGCGTCAGGCTCGTCGCGCCCTCGTCGTCGATGCGCACGTAGTCGAGGGCCTGCAGCACATCGACCACGCGATCGAAGATCCGCGCGACCGTACCGGTGCGCTGCTCGATCTGGCTGCGCGTCTTGTCGACCTGCCGCTTGAGCTTCCAGTACCGCTCGGCCCAGCGGGCGTGCTGCTCCCGGTCGGGACACTGATGGCACGGATGCCGCTGCATCCGCTTGCGAAGCGTGGCGATCTGCTGCTGGCGGCGCTCCCGGGTTCCGCGCGAGACGCCGGCGTCGACCCGGTTCTGCTTCTCGAGATCGCTCAGCTCGCGGCGGATGCCCGAGTACTCGGCGAAGTCGCCGCGGTCGCAGGTCATCGCCTTGGCATAGCCCTCGAGGGACTCCTCCCCCTCGCGCACCTGACGGGCGAGCCCCACGACCGCGCGGTCGGCCTGGAACTGTGCGAAGGACGACTCGAGGATCTCCCTGGCTCTCGGACGCCCGAACCGGTCGATGAGGTTGACCGCCATGTTGTACGTCGGCCGGAAGCTCGAGTTGAGCGGATACGTCCGCCGAGAGGCGAGGGCAGCGACCTGCTGAGGATCGACGCCCTCGGTCCACTGCACGACGGCATGGCCCTCGACGTCGATGCCGCGCCGGCCGGCCCGGCCGGTGAGCTGGGTGTACTCGCCCGACGTGATCGCGACCCGCGCTTCGCCGTTGAACTTCTCGAGCTTCTCGAGCACGACGGTGCGCGCCGGCATGTTGATGCCGAGGGCCAGCGTCTCGGTGGCGAACACCACCTTCACGAGCTTGCGCTTGAACAGCTCCTCGACGACCTCCTTGAAGGCCGGCAGCAGACCGGCGTGGTGTGCGGCCACTCCCCGCTCGAGGTTCTCCCGCCACTCCCAGAAGCCGAGCACGGCGAGGTCCTCGTCGTGCAGGGCACGGGTGCGCTCCTCGATGATCTCCCGGATCTCGGTGCGCTCCTCCTGTGAGGTCAGCCGCACACCGGCGCGGCGCACCTGCTGCACAGCGCCCTCGCATCCGGCGCGGGAGAAGATGAAGAAGATGGCGGGAAGGAGGTTGGCGCGGGCCAGCAGCTCCACCACGTCCGGCCGGTCCAGCCGCTCGATGCGCTGCACGTTTCCCGGCCGGACCGGGCGGCGCCCGCCCCGGTTCGGACGACGGCTCACCTCTCCGAGCTGCCGTCGGCTGTTCGCGTTCTGAACGCGCCGGTTCTCCTCGAAGTTCTGGCCCTTGAAGGACCGGATGCGCATGAGCTCCTGGTTGACCTGCGCCGTGGCGACGCCCGCGCGGTCATCGAAGAGGGGCAGCAGGTCGCCTCGCACGAGCACATGCTGCTCGAGCGGCACGGGCCTGATCTCGGAGACGATCACCTCGGTGTCGCCCCGGACGGTGTCGAGCCAGTCGCCGAACTCCTCGGCGTTCGACACGGTCGCGCTGAGCGAGACGAGCCGCACGGACTGCGGCAGGTGGATGATGATCTCCTCCCACACCGCGCCGCGGAAACGGTCGGCGAGATAGTGCACCTCGTCCATCACCACGAAACGCAGGCCGCGGAGCGCCGACGAATCGGCGTACAGCATGTTGCGCAGCACCTCGGTCGTCATGACCACGATGCGCGCGTTGCCGTTGATGTTGGTGTCACCCGTGAGAAGGCCGACGTTCTCGGCGCCGTACACGTCCTGGAGTTCGCGGAACTTCTGGTTCGAGAGCGCCTTGATCGGCGTCGTGTAGAACGCCTTGTCGCCATCGGCGAGCATCGCCAGGTGCACTGCGAACTCGCCGACGATCGTCTTGCCGGCACCCGTCGGCGCCGCGACCAGCACGCTGCGCCCCTCTTCGAGCGCGCGGCACGCCTCCACCTGGAAGGGGTCGAGCGAGAACCTCTGGGCCTCGGCGAACTTCGCGGTGATCGGATGCCGGCGGCCCTCGCTCGCGGCCGCGTAGCGCTCCGCGGGCGACGGCGTGCTCACGCCGGAGGTCCGTCGGCCAGGAGCTTCTGCTCGCGCTTGGATCGGCGCCGGTCGAAGAGCAGTGCCACACCCACGGCGGCGAAGTACAGCACCACCATGATGCCCGCGAGCATGAGCATCGACACCACGTCCGCCGCGGGGGTCGCCATCGCGGCGAACAGCGTGATCACGAGCACGGCGACCCGCCACCCCTTGAGGATCGCGATGCCGCTCATGATCCCGGCGAGGTTGAGCAGCACCAGGAACACGGGAAGCACGAACGAGACGCCGACGACGAGCAGCAGCTTGAGCACGAAGTCGTAGTAGTACGTGGTGTCGTAGAACAGGCTTCCGCCGTCCGGCACGAAGGTCGCCATCAGCTCCACGATGTGCGGCACGATCAGCCAGCCGACGTAGGTGCCCGCGAAGAACAGCGGAATCGCGGCGCCGAGGAAGCCCCACGTGTAGCGGGTCTCCTTCCGCGTCAGGCCGGGCATGACGAAGAGCCAGATCTGCGACAGCCAGACGGGCGCGGAGAGGATGAGCCCCACCACGACCGAGATGCGGATGCGCAGCTCGAAACCGCTCGTGACCGTCGTGAACATCAGAGCGACCTGGTCCGCATCGCCGCGCGATTCGGCCACGAGGCGGATGGGGTCGGTCAGCACCTGGATGATGGCGTCCGTGACGATGAACGCGATCACCATGCCGGCGATGAGTCCGAGCACCGAGATCAGCAGGCGGCGCCGCAATTCCACCAGATGCGCGCCGAGTGACATGCGCTTGTCGCGCCGAGGGACCTCCGGCTGAGGCACGCCTAGGGGGTTGGCCGTGGCCACGGCCACCCTACTGCTTGGATTCGGCGGTTCCGCCGGACGAGTCGGCGGGCGCGCGCACGGGCGACCCGGGCGTCGGCGTTCCCGTCGCGCTGGGAGTCGCGGGTGCCTCTACGGACTGGGCGGTCGTCGCGTCATCCTCTTTCATCGCCTTCATCTCGCCCTTGAAGACGCGCGCGGACTGACCCATGCTCTTGGCCAGAGCGGGAAGCTTCGCTGCGCCGAAGAGCAGCAGGATGACCGCCAGGACGATCAGAAGGTGCCATCCGGTGAGTCCTTGCCACATGGTCGTTTCCTTTCGCGGGCGTACCGACAGTCTAACGCTCCGCCCCGGCGCCGCCGCCGTTGCAGCCCTGTGTACGGTCTATGAATACTGCGCGAGCCCGGCCTCTGCCCACTCGACGGCGGCGACTCTGGCCGCCTCCGGCTCTTCGATGACCACCGCTCCGCCTCGTCGCGCGGCGAGGCGCTTCAGCGCCTGCTCGTCCGCGACGCGGAGTGTTGCGGACGAACGCCCCGCGCCCTGCTCGACCACCGCGTGATCGAGATACTGCCCGAGCAGCGGTGCCAGGTGGTTCGGGTAGGTCACGCGGATCTCGAGGTCTCCCCCGTCTCCCGAGAAGACCTGGGTCTCCGGGTCATCGTGCCGGCCGGACGGGATGTCGGTGACGACGAGGTCGCTGACGCGATCGAGATGGAACGTGCGGATGTCCTGCCGCATGTGGCACCAGCCACGCAGGTACCACTGCGCGTCGTTGATCAGCACCCGCACGGGGTCGACGGTGCGCGTCGTCGCCGACGCCGCATCCGGCCGCCGGTAGGTGAACGACACGGCGACGCCCCGGTCGAGGGCATCCATGACCGCCTCCCGCACCTCGTCGACCGGGTCGGCGGTGAGCACCAGCTCGGCGGGCGGCGCGCCGGCGCCGCGCGCGAGCTTGGCGATGAGCCCGGCCACGACGCCCCGGCTCGCGACGCCCGGAAGGGACTGCGCGAGCTGAAGTCCCGCGAGCAGGGCCGCGGCCTCACGGGATGTCAGGCGAGGGGCGCGCTCGAAGGCGACGATGTGGTCGAGGTCGAGGGCGAGCTCGTCGTGCTCGTCGAGCAGGTCCCAGTCGATCCCGAAGAGGTCGTTGTCCATGCCGCTCGGGAGGCCGATCAGCGTGAGACCCTCGGCCATCTTGCGCATGACCTGCGGCGAGACATCGAAGTCGGCCGCCGCTTTGGCGACCGGCACCGGCCCCTTCTCGATCAGATAGGGCACCAGGGTCATGACGATCGAGACGCGGTCGGACGTGAGCAGCGCCGGCCTCTGACCGTTCACGGGGCACCTCCGATGGTGTGGGCAGCGGCGTGGGCATCGATGGTGCGCCGGAGCCGCGCGATGACCTCGTGGCGCAGGCCGGCGGGCTCGAGCACGCGCACCTCGGGACCGTACGAGGCCAGTTCGTCGGCGAGCACGTGCACGTCGACGAAGGGGACGTGCACGGTGGCGCCGTCGACGGTCCCCCGCCGCAGGCGCAGCGCGGCCTCGGTGTCCGGGCGCACCTCGAGCACCGCGATGTTGCGGCGGGCGACATCCTGCAGCCCCTCCTCGGCACGGGTCCCAGCGCCCTCCCGGAGCGAGGGGTCGAAGGTCTCCCTCGTCACCTCGACCGGCCCGACGATGCGGGTCAGCAGGAAGGTGCGTTCCTCCTCGATGTCGAGGTCGATGCCGAACACGTGCCACCGGCCCTCGAACTCGATCAGGGCCAGCGGGGCCACGCGGCGCACCCGAGGCGCGTCGTCGCCGGGCTTGACGTAGGAGAACCGCACGACGCGCGACTGCTCGTGCGCCGTCTGCAGGGCGGCGAACGAGGGATCGCGGAGGCTCACGCGCGGCGCGTAGCCGATGATGGGCTCATCGACGTCGATGCCGAGCGAGCGGATCTTGCGGAGCGCGCTCCGCGCATCGGTCGACATCGAGCTCTGGCTCCACACCGCCCCTGCGAGATTCAGCACGGCGACCTCGGCGGGAGTGAACACGATGTCCTCGGGCAGCACGTAGTCGGTCTTCGGGATGAGATAGCGCGCCTCGCGCAGGTCGTCCGGGTCGGCGTTGTCGCCGAGGGTCTGGATCGGCACGCCGAGGCGGCGGAGCTCGTCCTTGTCGCGCTCGAACATCTTCTCGAGGGCGTCGGCGCTGGCACCTTCCGATCGCTTCTCGCGGTACCCGGAGACGCTCGAGAGGACCTGCTCCTTGGTGAGCCCGTAACGGCTCGCCATCAGGGCGACCGTGAGGCTCAGCAGGCGCTCCTCAGGAGGGATCTTGGTGGGCACGACCCCATCCTAGGACGGGCCTCGCGCCGGTTCCGGCCCCCTTGACTATTGCGCGGGGGCGGCGTCGATGCCGAGAATGTCGATCACGAACACCAGCGTCGAATTCGCCGGGATGCTGCCCTGCGCCTGGTCGCCGTAGCCGGCCTCCGGCGGGATCACCACGAGGATCTGCGAACCGACCGTCTGACCCTCGAGCGCCTGCCCGAAGCCCTCGACGACTCCCTCGACCGTGAGCGATACGGGCTCCTTGCCCCAGGAGCTGTCGAAGACCTCCTTCTCCGCCCACGTGACACCGGTGTAGTGGACGCGCACGGGGTCATCGCCGGTGACGACCTCGCCGTCGCCCTTCTTGAGCACCTGCACGACGACCTCGTCCGGCGGGGCGGCATCCGGGATCATGATCCCGGGCGTGCCATCGGCCGCACGAACGACCGTGGGCAGCCCCCGGCCTTCGACGAACTGGTCTCTGCCGTCGGCCTTGGGAAGGTAGACCTTGCGCACGTCGACCACGGCTACGGCGGAGTCGCCCTCCGCCAGGCCGATCGTGGACGCTGCGCCGGCGTCGATGTCATCGGGGGCGATGACGGCGACAACCCGGGACCCCTCGGTGGCGCACTCCAGCGCGTCGCCCAGCCCCGGGACCGCCCCGGTCCAGTCCGACAGCGGGACGACCTGGGCATTCGAGCCGTCGTAGGCCGTCTGGAAGAGCGTCTCGCCGTCGGTGCCGTTGACGATGGTCAGATCGAGCACGACGAGCTGGCCGTCCTCGGTGATGGCGGCGCCGGTGCCCGTCTCGATGTCGGCGAACGTGGTGGACTTGGCCTTCAGCGGCGTGTATGCGTCGACCTCCGGAGCGGAGTCCGTGTCACCGGAGACCGTGACGAGATCGGCCGCGGCCCCGTCCGAGGCCGGTCGGGTGCATCCGTCCGGGCTCGCGGAACCGGACGAGGAGCACCCGGCGAGGGTCAGAGCGGCGAGCGCCGAGACGGCCAGGACAGCGGGGATTCTACGCACGCGCTTCAGTCTATTCGGTCGGCTCCGGCGCGATCTGCGGCTGTGAGCGGGAGTCGTCTGCGGGGGGAGCGGATGCCGCGAGGCGAGCGCCGTCCGCGGCGCGCTGCGCCTCGCGGACGCGCTTGCGGAGGTTCTTGTCGGTGATGTCGCGGTCACCGACGGCCCCAGGCGTCCAGAGCTCGACGTCCTGGTCTCCGTAGCTGGACTTCGACGCGCGGCGCTTGACCTCCGGCAGCACCGACCCCGGCGCCAGGCGCCGGGCCGTGAGCAGGAATCCGGTATGCGCCACCATCCGGTGATCCGGCCGCACGGCGAGTCCCTCGACGTGCCAGCCGCGCACCATGGTCTCGCTGGCATCGGGCTCGGTGAACAGGCCTGTGCCGCGGATGTACTCCGCGACACGGGACAGCTGCGTGGCCGTCGCGATATAGCAGAGCACCACTCCCCCAGGCGTCAGGGCATCCGCGACCGCGTCGATGCACTCCCACGGCGCCAGCATGTCGAGCACGATGCGGTCGACGCTTCCGGCCGCCACGTGATCCGGCAGCTCCTCGACCAGGTCTCCCACCACCACCTCCCATGATGGGGGCGCTTCTCCCAGGAACGTCTCGACGTTCGCCCTCGCGACATCAGCGAACTCCTCGCGTCGCTCGAACGAGACGAGGCGCCCCTCGGGGCCGATGGCCCGCAGCAGCCACAGTGCCAGCGCGCCCGAGCCGACACCCGCCTCCACGACGGTGGCACCGGGGAACACATCGGCCTGCGCGAGGATCTGCGCGGCATCCTTCGGGTAGATGATCGCGGCCCCGCGCGGCATCGACATCACGAAGTCGCGCAGAAGAGGCCGCAGGGCGAGGTACTCGTGACCAGCGCTGTTGGGGACCACGGATCCGTCGGGAAGCCCGACGAGAGCCTCGTGCTTGAGGACGCCGTGATGGGTGTGCAGCTCGCCGCCCGGTCGCAGCGTCACGGTGTGCAGCCGGTTCTTGGGTCCGGTCAGCTGCACGCGATCGCCGAGCCGAAAGGGTCCGCTCGGGCGGGTGTCGACATCCGTCATCTCTTCGCTCCTGTGTGCGCGGCATGGAACTGCGCGATGTCGTCGACGGTGCGCCCGTCGAGGCTTGGCCAGAGGCCGGCGGCGCCGGCACCCTGCAGCGAGACCATGTGCGGCACGCCGAGGGTCACCGCGCCGGATGCGACGGCCGAGCGGATGCCGTTCGGGGAGTCCTCGATCGCCACGGTCTCGCTCGGGTCGACGCCGAGCGCGGCGCAGGCCTGCAGATAGGGGTCGGGGAAGGGCTTCGGACGCGTGGACTCATCGCCGGCGATGACCACGTCGAACGCCGGGAAGTCGATCAGCTCGATGATGCTCTGCGCCATGCGACGCACCGACATCGTGACGAGCGCGGTCGGGATGCCTGCCATCTTGAGGTCCTGGAGCAGCTCGCGCGCGCCGGGACGGAACGGAACCCCGTCCGCAGCCACCCGACGCAGCACGCTGTCGGTCAGGGTCTCGATGATGTCGTGCACGCCCATCCGCACGCCGGCGCTCTGGAAGATCCGCGCCGAGTCCTCGAGCCCCAGCCCGACGAGCTGGAGGCCCTGTTCGTGCGACCACGTGCCCCCGAAGCCCTCTACGAGGGGGTACTCCGCCGCCATCCAGTACGGCTCGGTGTCGACGAGCGTGCCGTCCATGTCCCACAGCACGGCGCGCGGAGGAAGGGGCGCTGTCACTTCATCAGGTTACCGGGCGGGATGCCGCCGCCCGCTCCGGAGACCGTGCGCCTATCCTGGAGGGAACCCGCGCGGCGGGCGCTGGAGGTGTGGTGGACGGACTGGGACGCAGGGTGATCGTGGCCGCGTTCGACGGCTGGAACGACGCCGGCGAGGCGGCCTCCTCAGCGGTGGCGCAGCTTCGCGACGAGGGCTCGTACGAGCCGGTGTTCTCCGTCGACCCGGAGCTCTACTTCGACTACCAGTACACGCGACCCACCGTCGCGATCGACGGGGAGGGCAACCGCGAGCTGCGCTGGCCCGAGGCGACGCTGCTGCGACCGGTCAAGCCGAGTCGCGGTGTTCAGCTCTGGCTGCTGACGGGCGTGGAGCCCGCTCGCGCGTGGCAGGCGTTCTCCACGGAGTTCGTCGACGTCGCCCTCCGCGAGGACATCACGGGCTTCGTCGCGCTCGGATCCATGATGTCCGACGTGCCGCACACCCGCCCGATCTCGATCTTCGCCGGCAGCGACAACGAACGGGTGCGGGATGAGCTCCGGCTCGAGCGCAGCACCTACGAAGGCCCGGTCGGCATCCTGAGCGTGCTGGCGCACTCGGCCGAGCAGGCCGGCATCCCCTCCGCCAGCCTCTGGGCGAGCGTGCCGCACTACGTCGCCGGGCACACCCCCTCTCCGAAGGCGACGCTCGCCCTGCTCGACCGCCTCGAGGACATCACGGGAGCCGAGGTGAGCCGGGGGGAACTGGCCACGCAGTCGGCCGCGTGGGAGGCATCGATCGACGCGGCAGCGGCTGACGACGAGGAGATGACCGAGTACATCCGCCAGCTGGAGCGCACCCGCGACACGTGGGACTCGCCGGAGGCCTCCGGGGATGCGATCGCCCAGGAGTTCGAGCGCTACCTCCGCCGCGGCGGCGACGGGCCGTCCAAGCCCGGTCGCGACGACCCGCGCCGTTGACCCTTCGGCAGGCTCAGGGACCGTCTGGCTGCGGGTATCAGTACGGCTGGAGCACCCCGGTGCTCAGCAGCACGATCAGCAGAACGCCCAGAGCCAGCCGGTAGATCACGAACGGCAGGAAGCTGCCGCGCTTGAGGTACTGCATCAGGAACGCGATCACGCCGAGGCCGACCGCGAAGGCGACGCCCGTCGCGACGGCGGTGTCGATCGGCCCGTACGGGCCGCCCTGCTCCTCGAAGCTCTGGATGAGCTCGTACAGGCCGCTGCCGAAGACGGCGGGCACCGCGAGCAGGAAGGCGTACTCCGCGGCGGCCGGACGCGTGTAGCCCAGCGCCAGTCCGAGCGTCGTGGTGGCCCCGGAGCGGGAGACGCCGGGGATGAGTGCCAACGCCTGCGCGAAGCCGAGGCCCAGGCCGTGCGGGTAGGTCAGGTCGGGAAGCTCGCGCGTTCGCTTGCCGTAGCGGTCGGCCGCGCCGAGCAGAAGGCCGAACACGATCATGACGACCGCGACGAGCCACAGGTTGCGGAAGGCACCGCGGATGACGTCCTGGAAGAGGAAGCCCAGCACGCCGATGGGGATCGTGCCGATGATGATCAGCCAGCCCATGCGGGCGTCCGGGTCGTTGCGGGGGATCTTGCCGCCCAGCGCCTGGAACCACGCCTTGATCACGCGGGTGATCGTTCCCCAGAAGTACACGAGCACCGCCGTCTCGGTGCCGAGCTGCGTGATGGCGGTGAACGTGGCGCCCGGATCCTGCGCGGACGGCAGGAACTCGCCGATGATGCGCAGGTGTGCGCTGGATGAGATGGGCAGAAACTCGGTGAGGCCCTGCACGAGGCCGAGGATGATCGCTTCGATCAACTGCATGGACGGCGCCTTTCGGTTGGACGCGACGGTGCGAGGGGTGATCTGGATGCCGCGCTCGCGGCATCCGGGGGGTCAGTAGCTTCGCAGCAGGTCGGTCAGCACGCGCTGTCCGAAGACGAGCGCGTCGATGGGCACGCGTTCGTCCACACCATGGAACATACCCGTGAAATCGAGATCGGCCGGCAGGCGCAGGGGCGCGAAGCCGTAGCCGGTGATGCCCAGAGTGGAGAGCGCCTTGTTGTCGGTGCCCGCCCCGAGCAGGTATGGGATGACGGGGATGCCCGGGTCGTGGCGACCGAGCGAGGCGACCATCGCATCGACGAGCGATCCCTCGTAAGGCACCTCGAGGCCGATGTCGCGGACGACGATCTCGATCTCGATGTCATCGCCCACGATCCGCTGGATGTCGGCGAGCGCCGCGTCTTCGGTGCCCGGGAGGGTGCGCACGTCGATGAGGGCCTCGGCGGTGTCGGGGATGACGTTGTGCTTGTAGCCGGCGGTCAGCACGGTGGGATTCGTCGTGGTGCGGAACGTCGAGCGGATGAACGCCTCTGCGGCGCCCGTGGTTTCCGCGAGGGCGTCCGGATCGTCGTCGTTCGACCCGCTGACATCCTTCAGGCCGGCCAGCAGCGCCTCGGTGGTGGTCGTCAGGCTCACCGGCCACTCGGTGCGGCCGAGCGCCGCGACGGCTTCGGCCAGTCGCGTGATCGCGTTGTCGGGATGCAGGCGGCTGCCGTGACCCGCGCGTCCGCGGGCGCGGAGCCGGATCCAGACCAGGGCCTTCTCTCCGACCTGCAGGAGATAGGCCCGACGGTCGCCGACCGAGATGGAGTAGCCGCCGACCTCGCTGATCGCCTCCGTGGCTCCCTCGAACCACTCGGGACGCTGCCTCACGACGAGGGCCGAGCCTTCGACGCCGCCGTTCTCCTCGTCGGCGAAGAAGGCCAGGATGATGTCCCGCTCGGGCTGTTCGCCCGCGCGGAGGATGTCCGCCACGGCGGTGAGGATCATGGCATCCATGTTCTTCATGTCGACGGCGCCACGGCCCCAGAGCAGGCCGTCGCGCACGACGCCCTCGAAGGGATCCACGCTCCACGACTCCGCAGCCGCCGGAACCACATCCAGATGCCCGTGCAGGATGAGCGCGGGCTTGTCGGGATTGCGACCCGCCACGCGCGCCATCACGTTGGTGCGCCGCGGGATCGGCTCGAAGTACTCCGGCTTCAGGCCGATGCTCTCGAGGTACGCGCCGACGTACTCGGCCGCTTCCCGCTCGCCCTTCGCGTTGCCGCCGCCGTAATTGCTGGTGTCGAACCGGATGAGGTCCGCAGCGATGCGCGCCACCTCGGGAAGGTCGGTGGATGCCGCTGCGCGCGTCTCGTCGGAGTGCGGTTCGGCGGGCATGCGCACCAGGCTACCTGCGTTCGGTCGCCCACCCGAAACGTGATAATGTCGTTCTTCGGTTGGGAACAGCCGAGACACCCTTGCGCGGGTGGCGGAATAGGTAGACGCGCTAGCTTGAGGTGCTAGTGCCCGAAAGGGCGTGGGGGTTCAAGTCCCCCCTCGCGCACATTCGTGAAGAAGGCCCCCGGTAGGGGGCCTTCTTCCGTCTCGCCCATTGAGGTGCGTGTCGCCCAGTGGGATCCTGGTGTCTCAATCGCGGTATCTCGACGCCCTGGGTCGTTGCGCCGTTTCGCCCACCCGACCGCCCGAACGTGGAACGTACCGCCCTATCCCGGGAGGCTCTCATGTTCATCGCCTCGCGACGCCGGCTCGGTGTCGCAGCACTCCTCGCGGCGGCGTTCAGCGTCGCCGCTCTGCCGTCGGCGGCGCTGGCCGCCGAACCGTATGACGCGCAATTCCCCGCCGGTCAAGCCTGCAGCTTCGAGCTCGGGCTGAACATCACCTCCGGTGGAAACATGGTCGAGCGGGAATTCACCGACCGCGAGGGCAACGTCGTGCGCACGCTCACGGCTGGGAAGGGATTCGGCCTGACCTTCACCAACGTCGACACCGGAGCTGCGCTCTCCTCCCGGAGCAACGGATTCGCCACCCGGACCGTTCTCAATCCCGACGGATCCTCCACCGTGACCAGCACCGGTCACACCCTGGTGATCCTCTTCCCCACCGATGTCCCGGCCGGGCCCAGCACGACGCTGTACGTGGGCCGCGTGACCTATACGTCGACAGCCACCAATGACTTCACGATCACCGGGTCATCGGGACGGACCATCGACGTCTGCCGTGAGCTGACCTAGACACGAGCAGGACCGGGGTCGCGGCATCCACACCACGTGGTGTCGCGGATCAGCCCATCGAGACGCCGAACAGCAGACCGAGGGCGTAGGTGATCGCGGCCGCGCCGTAGCCGATCATCAACTGGCGGAGCGCCCGTCGCAGTGGCGGGCCGCCCGAGAGCAGCCCGACCATCGCGCCGGTGGCGAGCAGCGCGATGCCGACAAGCACCAGCGCGACGACGACGGCGGCGACTCCGGACAGTCCGAAGATCCATGGAAGCACCGGGATGATCGCCCCGGAAGCGAAGAAGAGGAAGCTCGAGACGGCCGCGCCCCAGGCGCCGCCGACAACGTCGTGCCCGTCCGGGCCGTCGTGCGCGGCAGCGGGCGACGCGCCCGCTCGGGCCGCTTCGACGACGAGACGGGCCCGTGCGAGGGCCTCGTCGCTGTCCATACCCCTCGTCCGGTAGACGAGGGCCAGTTCGTTGGCGTCGAGGTCGAGGTCGGGCAGCACGTCGTCGGCGTATCCGTTCGGCTCCGTCGCGGCGAGCAGCTCCCGCTGCGACCGCACCGACACGAACTCCCCCGCCCCCATGGAGAGGGCACCGGCAAGGAGACCCGCGATGCCGCTGAACAGGACGAACTGGGGCGCGACACCGGTCGCTCCGATGCCGAGCACGAGCGCGAGGTTGCTGACGAGGCCGTCGTTCGCGCCGAAGACCGCGGCCCGGAAGGTGCCGGACAGGCGCCGGCGCCCGCGCGCCGCGAGTCCGCGTACCACCTCGTGGTGGATCTTCTCGTCGGCGCGCATCGTGTCGGTGGCCGCGTCGTCCTTCTCGTACGGCGAGCGCCCCTCGGCCTGCTGTGCGAGAGCGAGCACGAAGATGGTGCCGAAGTGACGAGCCATCCAGGCGAGGGTCCTGGTGCCCAGGTCGGGCTGCGGGAGCCGGGCCGGCTCCCCGTCGAGGAGCGTGAGCCAGTGCTTCTCATGCCTGCCCTCGGCAGCCGCGAGCTCGAGGAGGATCTCGCGATCCTCGCCGGACTTGCGGGCGGCCAGTTCCCGGTAGAGGCGCGCCTCGGCGCGCTCGTTGACGAGATAGCGCGCCCACCGCCGGCGATCGGCTGCGGTGGGTGCTGCGGGCGCGCTCATAGGGGCCTCCGGAGACAGGCGGGCACGAGGGGGGACGTCTCCACGCTACCGACGCCTTCGCTTGCCGCCCGCCTCGAGACGGGGATTGTCAGTATTTCGGACCCCCGAAGCGGCAGGGGTGCAGCGGCCGGCGCACGACCGGCGCCGGGCGGCGGGCGTAGGGCGCCAGGCGTCCAGAGGCGGTTGAACGGGGCGGCAGGCCTACGAACGGACGCGCGCGCGCAGCACGTCGATCCGGGCCTGCAGCTGTGCGACCGTCGCCTGCGCGACCGCCGGCCCGCCGCACACGCGGCGGAGCTCGGCGTGCACGGCACCGTGCGGCTCGTTCGTCTGGCGTGCGTACAGACCGACGAGGCTGTTCAGGAGCTGCCGCTGCTCTTTCAGCGTGCGGTGCAAGGCAACGGGGAGAGTGGATGCCGCGGCATCCGGATTCTGCGCCTCCCGCTGCTCCCTCGAGTGCCGGTGGCGGGACTGCCGAGCTTGACGCTGCATCAGCAGGTCGTGCACGTGCTCGGGTTCGAGCAGGCCCGGAAGCCCGATGAACTCCAGTTCCTCCTCGGTGCCCGGTTCCGCGAGCTGACCGAACTCCTTGCCCTCGAACACGACCCGATCGAAGTGCGCGAGCGAGGAGATGGCCTGGTAGGTGAACTCCTCGGTCAGGGAGTCCGACGCCTTCTCCTCGCGATTCTCCGACTCGAGCAGGTCGTCGTCGAGCCCGTCGTCGTCCTTCTCGCCGCGATCGAGGGCGTGGTCGCGCTGTCGCTCCAGCTCGCCCGCGAGGGCCAGCAGCGTCGGCACGTTGGGCAGGAAGATGCTCGCGGCCTCACCTCGCCGCCGCGCACGCACGAACCGGCCGATGGCCTGGGCGAAGAAGAGCGGCGTGGAGGCGGAGGTCGCGTAGACGCCGACCGCGAGGCGCGGGACGTCGACCCCCTCCGACACCATGCGGACCGCCACCATCCAGCGCGAGGTCGAGGACCCGAACTTCTCGATGCGGGCGGAGGCCTCGGCCTCATCGGACAGCACGACGGTCGGACGCTCGCCCGTGATGCCGCGCAGCAGCTCGGCGTAGGCCCGCGCGCTGGTCTGGTCGGTGGCGATGACGAGGCCGCCGGCATCCGGCACATGCTCCCGGATCTGGGTGAGCCTCTGATCGGCCGAGCGAAGCACCGCCGGCATCCACTCCCCCGCCGGATCGAGTGCCGTGCGCCACGCCTGCGCGTTCACATCCTTCGTGTTGTCCTGGCCGAGGTGCGCCTCCAATTCATCGCCCGCTCGCGTGCGCCAGCGCATCTTGCCGGCGTACACGTGGAAGAGCACCGGGCGCACGACGCCGTCCGCGAGGGCCCGCGCATAGCCGTAGGAGTAGTCCGTGCGGGAGACCCGGATGCCGTGCTCGTCGGGGAGGTACTCCACGAACGGGATCGGCGCCGTGTCGCTGCGGAACGGGGTTCCGGAGAGGAGCAGGCGGCGCGTCGCCCGGGCATAGGCCACGCGGAGCGCGTCGCCCCAGCTGAGCGCGTCACCGCCGTGGTGCACCTCGTCGAGGATCACGAGCGTGCGCTGCTCGAGGATCAGCCGCTCGTGCACCGACGCCTTCGTCGCCACCTGCGCGTAGGTCACGGCCACGCCGTGGAAGTGCCGGGCAGGCGCGGAGTACCGGTTGCTGAACGCCGGATCGAGCCGGATGCCGACCCTGGCCGCGGCATCCGCCCACTGCGTCTTCAGGTGCTCGGTCGGTGCCACGACGACGATGCGGTCGATCACCCGGCGCCGGATGAGCTCGGTCGCCAGGCGCAGGGCGAACGTCGTCTTTCCGGCGCCCGGTGTGGCGGCGGCAAGGAAGTCCCGTGGCCCTGACCCCACGCCGTCAGGCCCGTCCATGCCGAAGTAGAGGTCGAGCGCCTCGGCCTGCCACGCCCGGAGCCGCTCCGCGGTGCCCCACGGGGCTCGCTGCGGGTAGGAAGGCGACAGGTGCTCGGCGGCGAAGGAGCCGAGATGCGGGGCGGCCTCGACATCCGTCATGCGCGCCCCCTTCCGTACCCGTGCGCCGCGCGACACACGAGGGTCCACCATAGACGAGGTGGCCGACAGAGGCATGTCGACGTCCCGCGCTAGTGTCGACGGCGGGGGTCACGAACGAGGAGCGACATGTCCAGCATTGAGGCGGATCACCCGCCCGCCAACCCGGCGCCGCACCCCTGGCGGCGCTTGGTTGCGATCGGCGACTCCTTCACGGAGGGGATCGGCGATCCGGAGCCGAGCCTTCCCGACGGGCATCGCGGATGGGCCGACCGCGTCGCCGAGGTGCTCGCCCTGCAGGTCGACGATTTCGCCTACGCGAACCTGGCGGTGCGGGGCAGGCTGATCGCTCAGATCGTGGCCGACCAGATCGAGCCGGCGCTCGCGCTGAAGCCCGATCTCGTCACGTTCTCCGCCGGCGGCAACGACGTGATCCGGCCCGGGAGTGACCCGGATGCGGTCGCGAACCAGTTCGAGGATGCCGTCGTGCGGCTGCGCCGCGACGGCGCCACCGTGGTCGTCTTCACGGGAATCGACACGTACTTCACGCCGGTGTTCCGCGGGATCCGGGGAAAGGTGGCGATCTACAACGAGAACATCCGCGCCGTCGCCGAGCGCTACGACTGCATCGTCGCGGACATGTGGGCGCTGAAGGAGGTCCAGGACATGCGCTTCTTCGACCCGGATCGCCTGCACCTCAATCCCCTGGGCCACCACGAGGTCGCGCGCATGGTGCTGCGGGCGCTCAACGTGCCGAACGACCTGCAGCCGATGCAGCCCGACCCCCTGCCCCTGACGAAGTGGCGGCAGGCCCGGGCGAGCGACCTCGTGTGGGCTCGCTCGCACCTGATGCCCTGGGTGCTGCGACGCCTGCGGCATGAGTCGTCGGGGGATCACGTCACGGCGAAACGGCCGGAGCCGCTGCCGATCATCACTCTGGCGCCGGGTGCGGATGCCGCGGCAGAGCCCGGCGAGAAGGCCTGACGCTTCGATCCGCGCGGATGTGCCCGGTGAGCCAGCAGACGAGCGCCAGGAGCCGACGTTCGGCTGGCGAGGCTTGACTCAGGACGGTCCACGTTCTCGCGTCACATGGATCGATCAGCATGGCGTTCGCCTTCCCGAACTCGTCGAGGCAAACCCGCCCATACGGGGTTGCAACTCGATGTGCAAGAGGGAGGAGGCGGCGGTTTTCGTACGTCGCTCAGGTCAGAGCGGCATATCGGGGACGCGCCTAGGCGTGCCCGGCGAGGTCGGGAGGTCCGTCGAGCGGCGTCGGCACGTATTCGAGCAGCTGCAGTCTGCCGTCGAACAGGCGGCTCTGTACAAGCTCGAGGCGCACATCCGGGTACCCGTCGAAGATCCGGTCCGTCCCCGTGGCGCCCGTGATCACCGGGAAGAGAACGACCCGGTAGCGGTCGACGAGACCGGCGCGGAGCAGATCGCGGCAGAGTGAGACGCTGCCGAGGGTGCGCATGGGCCGGTCGGCGGACTCCTTCATCGAACGCACCGCCTCCACGGCGTCTTCTGTCACGAGCTCTGTGTTCGCCCACGAGAGCGGCGCCTCGAGAGTCGATGAGAACACGACCTTCGTTGCGGCGGTCAGCTCCCCCATCCCCCCTTCCTCGCCCGTCTCGGCGAAGCCGGACATCAGCCGGTACGTGTTGGCCCCCATCAGGACGATGTCGTCCTTCTCGGGCGACGTGTCGAGCCAGCCGAGGTATTCCGGACCTTCCATGCCCCAGAAGCCGGGCCAGCCTTCCGCCGCCCCGTATCCGTCCAGCGAGATGATGAAGTCGACGGTGACCCTTTGCATGACGCTTTCCTTCCGCTGCGGCCCGCAGGAGCGCGAGACGCGGCCATGGTAACGCCGGTGCCGTTCTCGGCGCGAGGACTGCCCGGCTGCTCAGCGCCGGAGCGCCCACAGCGCGACGGCGCTCGCGGCCGCGACGTTGAGCGAGTCGACGCCGCCCGCCATCGGGATCGTGACGATCGAGTCCGCCGCTTCGAGGGCGCGCGAGGTGAGTCCGTCACCCTCGGCGCCGAACACCACCGCGACCCGCTCATGCGCGGCCGCCGCGAACTCGTCCAACGGCACCGCCCCGTCGGCGAGGGCGAGCGCCGCGATGTGAAGATCCGCGGCGTGCAGGATGTCGCGCGCCTGCCCCCAGTCCGGCAGACGCGTCCACGGAACCTGGAATACGGTGCCCATGCTGACCCGGACGCTGCGGCGGTAGAGCGGATCGGCGCACCGCGGGGTGACCAGCACCGCATCGGCGCCGAGACCGGCGGCGGCGCGGAAGATCGCGCCGACGTTCGTGTGGTCGACCATGTCCTCGAGCACGACGACGAGCCGAGCGTCTGCGACGATGTCCGCGACGGACGGCAGCGGAGGGCGATGCATCGCGGCAAGGGCTCCCCGATGCACGGCATACCCCGTCAGCGCCTCGGCGACCTCGGGCGCGACCACGAACACGGGAGTGTCGTCGGCCAGAAGCGGCTCGACATCCGCCAGCCACTTCCCCTGCACGAGCACAGATCGCGGCCGGTGCCCCGCCGCGAGCGCCCGCGCGATCACCTTCGCCGACTCCGCGATGTAGAGCCCGCCCTCCGGCTCCAGCACACGCCGGAGCGCGATGTCGGTCAGGTCGCGATAGTCGCGCAGCAGCGGATCCTGGGGGTCGCCGACCGGGATGACGCGCATCGACGCTCCCTTCCGCTCCGCTCGACTCCACTCTGTCGCATCGGGCACTCCCCCGCATCGGGCACTCCCCCGCACCGGGCCGCTACGCCTCAGATCCCGGATGGCCCGTAACATCCCGGAAAAGCCCGGCACGTAGACTCGCCCCACCGCGAGAGGAGGCGAATCGAGTGGCGACCGTTCCACAGCTCGACGCTGAAGCGACCGCCATGGTCGATCGCGCCATCGCCACGCTCGCCGGACGGCGCGTCGCCGTGCTGACCGGCGCGGGCATCTCGACGGACTCCGGCATCCCGGACTACCGCGGTCAGGGCGCCCCGGTGCGCACCCCCATGACGGCCCAGCAGTTCCTCGCCGACGAGGCGGCGCGGCGGCGGTACTGGGTCGGCAGCCACCTCGGGTGGAACGCCTTCTCTGCCGCCTCCCCCAACGCGGGGCACGAGGCCCTGGCGACGCTGGAGTCACGCCGCATCGCCACGGGCGTGATCACGCAGAACGTCGACGGGCTGCACCTGCGAGCCGGCAGCAGCCGTGTGGTGGAACTGCACGGCACCATGCGCCGGGTCTTCTGCACCCACTGCGGCCAGGTGTTCGACCGGCGCGACATCGCCGCGCGCGTCGAGGCCGACAACCCCTGGATCTCCGTGCCCGCGAACATCCGCCTGGCGCCCGACGGCGACGTGCTGCCCGAGAGCACGGACGGCTTCCTCGTTCCCGCGTGCACCGTCTGCGGCGGGATGCTGAAGCCGGATGTCGTGTTCTTCGGCGAGTTCATCCCGCTCGAGAAATTCCGTGAGGCCGAAGCGCTCGTGCGGAGCAGCGATGCCCTCCTCATCGCCGGATCGTCGCTGGTGGTCAACTCCGGCATCCGGCTCGTCGAGCGCGCCCGCCGCCGCAGGATCCCCGTGGTCATCGTGAACAGGGGCGAGACCCGCGCCGACGCCCGTGCGACCGTGAAGGTCGATGCCGGCACGAGCGAGGTGCTCCGGACCCTGGCCGAGGCTCTTCCCAGCTGAAGCCCCCTAGGCTCGGATGGTGACCCTGCTGACCCTCGTGCGCCACGGCCAGACCGACTGGAACCTGGCGCGGCGTATCCAGGGATCGACGGATGTCCCCCTCAACGACACGGGTCGGGAGCAGGCGCTGGTTGCCGCCGCCGCCATCCGCCACGACCTGGAGGCCGAAGGCGGCCCCGCCCCGGTGATCGTCGCGAGCGACCTGTCGAGGGCCCGCGAGACAGCGGAGATCATCGCCACCGAGCTCGGTCTCCCCGCCCCGCGGCTCTACCAGGAACTTCGCGAACGCGCGTACGGCGAGGCCGAGGGCGTGCTCGTCGAGGAGTTCGGGGAGCGCTTCGGCGGGTGGGACCGCGACAGCATCCCGGGCGCCGAGTCCCGCAGCGCCCTGCGCCGCAGAGCGGTACGAGCCGCTCGGCGCGTCGTCCGCGATGTGCGGCACGACACCGCCCCGAGTCCCGTCGCGGTGATCGCCGTGTCGCACGGGGCCCTGATCAGCGAGCTGATCCGCCACGCGAGCGGCGACAGCCTTCCCCTTCCGGGCGAACGACTGGGCAACGGCTCCCTGCACCGCTTCGTCGTGGAACGGCACAGCATCCGGCTGGTGTCGTACGCGGGCGCGGTCCTCTAGCCTCCGAGCGGCGTCACCGGGTCCAGAAGTCCTCCGGGCGTGACCCCGCTCGGAATCCGAACCACTCGAGCATCGCCGTCGCCTCCGGGAAGCCGGCTGCGAGACCGTCGGCCCCGTGCGCATCGCTGCCGAAGGAGACGGCTCGCCCGCCCTCTTCCCTCCACCACTGCGGAAGCCACGGCCACAGGCGCCGGGTGTTCATCTCCAGCACGCGGCCGGAGTCCGCGAGCGCACGCATCGCAGCCCGGAAGTCATCCTCGAACCTGCGGGGGTCGAACGGACCCTCGGCCTCGACCGGCCAGTAGCGCACCGCGTAGTCGATGTGGGTGAGCACCACGAACGAATCCGATCCGGCGACCATCCGCGGGATCTCCTCGAGGTACGCCCGCATCACCTCCTCTGCCGGCCTGTAGCGGAACAGTGTGGTCGGCTCCGACCGATTCCCGTCCTCGAACGGGAGCACGTGAAGCGAACCGTTCACGCGGTCGATCACACCGCTCGACAGCAAGGAGGCGGCCTGTGCGTCTCTCAAGTGCGGCTGCCCGAATTCGACACCCGTGAGGATACGAAGACCCGGGTGGCGATGGCGGCAGCGATCGATCGCCTCCAGGTAGCCGTCGGCGTCGAAGGGCGGCAGTCGCACATGGCCGGTCGCGTCGACATACTTCTGCGCGTGCTCGCCGATGTCGCCGTCTTCGACCCGCCAGGCGTCCTCGAAGTCGAGGTGCTCGGTGAACACCACGGCCGGCAGTCCGATCCGCACCGCCCGCTCGCACGTGCGGGCCATCGACCCCGCGGACGCCGGATCGGAGCCGCAATCCCAGGACCACTCGCTGTGGACGTGCGAATCGGCGGGCAGGACCGTCATCTCTTCGAGGGTAGTCCGCCGCCGACGATGCGGCGAGGGTGGGGCGATCACGCGCGGCCGGGTCACGTCCGCCATCGCCGAGAGGCGGGCCGTGGACGAGAGGCTCGAGCGGCGTGCCGCGGACTAGGAGCCCGCGCGCCGCAGCATCGCCCGCGCGTGCCGCAGCACGGGCTCGTCGACCATCCTGCCGCCGTACGTGAAGACGCCTCGCTCGCCTCGCGCGGCGGCGAGGACGGACTGTGCCCACGTGAGGTCCTTCTCCGCCGGCCGGTAGGCGTCGCGGATCACGTCCACCTGAGAAGGATGGATGCACGCGGTGGCCGCGAAGCCGGATGCCGCGGCGTCGGCGGCCTCGATGGCGAGGCGCTTCGTGTCGGCGATATCGAGGTGCACGGCATCGATCACCGCCTTGCCACGCGCTCCCCCGGCGAGGAGCACCCGCGAGCGGGCATACCGCGCGATGTCGCGATAGCGGCCGTTCGGCTTGCGGCTCGAGCTGCCGCCGAGTGAGGCGACCAGGTCCTCCGCGCCCCACATCAGCGCCGTGACCTGAGGGCTCGCAGCCAGCTTCTCCGCGGCCGCGACTCCTCGTGCCGATTCACACAGGGCGATAAGCGAGAAGCGGGGGTCGATCGCCTTCAGCACCTTGACGCCCTCGGCCTTCGCCACCATCACGGTGCGATAGTCGGTCTGCGAGAGGGTCGACAGGTCCGACGCGAACTCCTCGGTACCCGGTGGGTTGATCCGCACGATCACGCGGTCTGGGTCGAGGTCGGACTCGATCACCGCACCGCGCGCCGCCGTCTTGGACGTCGCCGAGACCGCATCCTCCAGATCGAGGATGACGGCATCCGCTCGTTCGAGCGCCTTCGCGAAGCGCTCGGGCCGGTCTGCCGGGCAGAACAGCAGAGCCGGGCCTAGCGTGAACTCGGTCACGACGACCCCTCGACAGGCTCGGGGACCGGACCGTCGGCGTCGGGAACCAACCCCTCGACAGGCTCGGGGACCGGACCGTCGGCGTCGGGAACCAACCCCTCGACGGGCTCGGGGACCGGACGGTCGACAGGCTCGGGGACCGGACGGTCGACAGCCTCGGGGACCGGACGGTCGACAGGCTCGGGGACCGGACGGTCGACAGGGGGGACCGGACGGTCGGCATGGGCATCCGCGCACCACATCAGCGCCACGCGCGTCGCGGTGGCCACGACGGTGCCGTCCTGGTTGCGGCCGGTGTGCCGCATCGTGACGAGCCCCTGACCGGGGCGGGATGAAGAGAGGCGCTTCGACTCGATCGTCGTCTCGGTGTAGAGGGTGTCGCCGGCGAACAGGGGATGCGGGAAGGCGATGTCGGACAGGCCGAGCTGCGCCACGAGCGTGCCCTGTGTCAGCTGCGTGACGGATGCGCCCACCATCGTCGCGAGCGTCCACATGGAGTTCATCAGCCGCTGACCGAACGGCTGGGTCGCGGAGTACGCGGCGTCCAGGTGCAGTGCCTGCGTGTTCATGGTGAGCGCCGAGAACAGCATGTTGTCGGCCTCGGTGACGGTCCGCCCCGGCCGGTGCGCGAAGCGCGCGCCCTCCTCGAACTCCTCGAAGTACAGCCCGCGCTGCACGATCTCTCGCCCGGAGTCCGGCCCTTCGCTGTGCGCCACGCTCGCCACGCTACCCGTGCAGGCCGAGCGCGCGCGAGATGACGAGAAGCTGCACCTCGTTCGTGCCCTCGCCGATCTCGAGGATCTTCGAGTCGCGATAGTGCCGGGCGACGGGGTATTCGTTCATGAAGCCGTTGCCTCCGAAGATCTGAGTGGCGTCGCGGGCGTTGTCCATCGCCGCATCGCTCGAGGTGAGCTTCGCGATGGCCGCCTCCACCTTGAACGGCCGGCCCGCGTCGCGCAGCCGGGCGGCGTGGTGCCAGGCGAGCCGGGCGTTGTGCACGCGGGCCTGCATGCGGGCGATCGTGAACTGGATGTGCTGGCGGCTTGAGAGCACCTCGCCGAAGACGGTGCGCTTCTTCGCGTAGTCGATGGCCGCTTCAAGGCATCCCTCTGCTGCGCCGGTGGCGAGCGCCGCGATCGCGATGCGCCCCTCGTCGAGGATGTGCAGGAAGTTCGCGAATCCGCGGCCCTCCTCTCCCAGCAGGTTGCCGACGGGCACGCGAGCGTCCTGGAATGTCAGCGGATGCGTGTCCGACGCGTTCCAGCCGACCTTGTCGTACGCCTGCTCGACGGTGAAGCCCGGCGTGCCGTGGGGCACCATGATCGTGGAGATCCGCTTGCGGCCGTTCTCTTCGCCGGTCACGGCGGTCACGGTCACGAAGCGCGTGATGTCGGTGCCGGAGTTCGTGATGAACTGCTTGGACCCGTTGATCACCCACTCCTCACCCTCTCGGCGCGCGGTCGTGCGGGTCGCGCCGGCATCCGAGCCCGCCTCCGGCTCGGTGAGCCCGAACGCGGCCAGCGAGCGGCCGGCGAGCAGGTCGGGCAGCAGGTCCGCCTTCTGCGCGTCCGTGCCGAAGCGGAAGACCGGCATGGCGCCGAGGCTGACCCCGGCCTCGAGCGTGATGGCCATCGACTGGTCGACCCGGCCGAGGGCTTCGATCGCGAGGCAGAGGGCGAAGTAGTCGCCTCCCTGGCCGCCGACGTCCTCGGGGAACGGGAGCCCGAACAGCCCCATCTCGCCCATCTGCGCCACGACGTCCAGAGGCAGCGTGTGGGTGCGGTCGGCCTCGTAGCTGCGGGGCGACACCACCTCATCGGCGAAGTCGCGCACCATCGAGGCGAGTTCGCGCTCGTCGTCGGTCAGCTGGTCATTGGTGTGCAGGGAGTCGTACATGGGGTGTCCTCTGGTTCTCAGTCGAGCGATGCTGCGGCGTCGGGTTCGACGCGGGCAAGGATCTGTTCTCGGCGCACCTGGTCGCCCAGAGCGACGAGGATGCGCGCGGTTCCCGGGTGCGGAGCGGTGACGGACTGCTCCATCTTCATCGCCTCGATGGTGACGACGCGGTCCCCGGCCTGGACCATCGCGCCGTCCGCGACGTGGACCGCCACGACGGTTCCCGGCATGGGGGCGAGGAGTTCGGGATGCGTGGCGGCGATGTCGCCGTCCGCCTCGGCCAGTCGGCGCTCGAGCGCCACACGACGCGTCAGGGCAGTGAGCCGGTGAGTGGCGCCATCGGCGTGCACCCACAGGGAGCCGTCGGCATCCATCGCGACCCGCGTGTCCGGTGGGCCGGAATAGCCGAGCATCCGGCGCTTGGCGCGCGAGCCCATGCTGACGGCCTCCCCATTCGGCGGTGTGGTCGCACTCAGGATCTCCCCCGTGTCGGTCGCGAAGGTCTGCGCAGCGGGCCGGGACGGCAGCCCGGGGCGCCAGCCGCTGCCCGCCCGCCACAGGGGGCTCGCGAGCCGGGCCGGACGAGGCACTACGCCGCCATCCAGAGACAACGCGCCGCGTGGCGTCTCGCCGCGCATCACGTTTCTCACGAACGATGCGGCGGCGCCGAGGGCGGCTTCGGCCGGCCCCGCGGCGACGAAGGGCGGCATCCGGCCTATCAACCCGGTGTCGAGGTCGCCGGCCCGCACCGCGGCATCCGCCAGCAGCGCTCGCAGGAAGCCGACGTTCGTGTCCACACCGAGCACCGCCGTCTGAGCGAGGGCGCCGTCGAGCGTTGCCAGCGCCCCCGCACGGTCCTCACCCCGGGCGATCACCTTGGCGATCATGGGGTCGTAGTCGGGGCTCACGCGCGAGCCCGTCTCGATCGCCGAGTCCACGCGCACATGGGCACCGGTCGGCTCGATCCACTCCAGCACGTCGCCGGTCGCGGGAACGAAGCCTCGTTCGGGGCTCTCCGCGTACACGCGGGCCTCGATCGCGTGACCCGTGAGCCGCACATCATCCTGCGTGAACCCGAGCGGCTCGCCTGCCGCGACACGCAGCTGCAGCTCGACGAGGTCGAACCCCGTGACGAGCTCTGTGACGGGGTGCTCGACCTGCAGGCGCGTGTTCATCTCGATGAAGAAGAACTCGTCCGGACGCGCGGCCGCGACCAGGAACTCGACCGTCCCGGCGCCTCGGTAGTCCACACTCGCGGCGGCCGCGCAGGCCGCCGCGCCGAGCCGCTCGCGTGTGGCGACGTCCACGATCGGCGACGGGGCCTCTTCGATGACCTTCTGGTGCCGGCGCTGCAGCGTGCACTCTCGTTCGCCCAGGTGCAGCACGGTGCCGTTCGCGGCGGCGAGAACCTGCACCTCGATGTGCCGAGGGCGCTCGATGAGCCGTTCGAGCAGCAGCGTGTCATCGCCGAAGGCCGCGCTGGCGACGCGACGGGCGGTGGCGAGCGCCTCCGGCAGCGCGGATGCCTCGCGCACCACCTGCATCCCCTTGCCGCCGCCCCCGGCGGACGGCTTGATCAGCAGCGGGTAGCCGACAGCTGCCGCGGCATCCGCGATCTCGTCATCCGTGAGGCCGGTCGCGTCGATCCCGGGAACGACCGGCACGCCGCTCGCCGAGACGTGCGCCTTGGACCGGATCTTGTCGCCCATGACGTCGAGCGCGCGCTCCCCCGGGCCGATGAAGACAATGCCCGCGGTGGCGCAGGCGCGGGCGAAGGCGACGTTCTCCGACAGGAACCCGTACCCCGGGTGGATGGCCTGCGCCCCGGATTCCCGGGCCGCGGCGAGGACGGCATCGGCATCCAGGTAGGACAGCGCCGCCGCCGCGGGACCGATGCGGTAGGCGGCATCCGCCTCTCGCACGTGCGGGGCGTCGGCATCCGCGTCGCTGTAGACGGCGACCGAGCGGATGCCGAGCCGCTTCAGGGTGCGGATCACCCGGCGGGCGATCTCGCCTCGATTGGCGACCAGGACGGTGTCGAACGCCGGCGTCGACGGTTGGTGAGCCTGTCGAACCACAGGGACCGGCGTCGACGGTTGGTGCCCTTCGACAAGCTCAGGGACCGGGACAGGCTCAGGGACCGGAGTGGGAATTGTGCTCTCCATGGTGCTCACATCCGGAAGACGCCGAAGCGCGGTTCGGGGAGCGGCGACCGGGAGACGACATCGAGCGCGAGCCCGAGCACGTCACGCGTGTCGGCCGGATCGAGAACGCCGTCGTCCCAGAGCCGCGCGGTGGCGTAGTAGGGGCTGCCCTGCGTCTCGTACTGCTCCCGGATCGGCTCCCGGAACGCAGCCTCGTCCTCGGCCGACCACTCCTCTCCGCGTACCTCGAACTGGTCGCGCTTGACGGTGGCGAGGACGGATGCCGCCTGCGGGCCGCCCATGACGGAGATGCGGCTCGCGGGCCAGGTCCAGAGGAACCGCGGCGAGTACGCCCGGCCGCACATCGAGTAGTTGCCGGCCCCGAAGGATCCGCCGATCACGACCGTCAGCTTGGGCACGCGCGTGGTCGCGACAGCCGTGACCATCTTCGCGCCGTCCTTCGCGATGCCGCCGGCCTCGGCATCCCGCCCCACCATGAAGCCCGAGATGTTCTGCAGGAAAAGCAGGGGGATCCCTCGTTGGTCGCACAGCTCGATGAAGTGCGCGCCCTTCTGCGCGGACTCCGAGAAGAGCACGCCGTTGTTCGCGAGGATCCCGACCGGATGACCGTGGATGCGGGCGAATCCCGTGACGAGCGTGTCGCCGTACAGCCGCTTGAACTCGTGCAGCTCGCTGCCGTCCACGAGCCGCGCGATGACCTCGCGCACGTCGTACGGCTGATTGACATCGACCGGCACCACGCCATAAAGCTCGTCGGGATCGACCACCGGGGGCACGGTCTCCGCGACGTCCCACGCGGGCGCGAGCGGCGGGGGCAGCGTCGCGACGATGTCGCGGACGATCTCGAGCGCGTGCTCGTCGTGCTCCGCAAGGTGATCCACGACCCCCGAGGTTCGGGCGTGCAGGTCTCCCCCGCCGAGCTCTTCCGGCGTCACGATCTCGCCGATGGCGGCCTTCACGAGGGGCGGCCCGCCGAGGAAGATCGTGCCCTGGTTGCGAACGATCACGGTCTCGTCGCTCATCGCGGGAACGTAGGCGCCCCCGGCCGTGCACGAACCCAGCACCGCGGCGATCTGCGGGATCCCCTGCGCCGACATCTGCGCCTGGTTGTAGAAGATGCGCCCGAAGTGGTCGCGGTCGGGAAACACCTCGTCCTGCTTGGGCAGGAATGCCCCGCCGGAGTCGACGAGGTAGATGCAGGGCAGCCGGTTCTCGAGCGCCACCTCCTGTGCGCGCAGGTGCTTCTTGACCGTGATCGGCAGGTATGTGCCGCCCTTCACCGTCGCGTCGTTGCACACCACCATCACGTGGCGGCCGTGCACCAGCCCGATTCCGGCGATCACGCCGGCGGCGGGCACCTCGTCTTCGTACAGTCCGTCGGCGGCCAGCGGCGCGAGTTCGACGAATGGGCTGCCCGGGTCGAGCAGCCGCTCGACGCGGTCGCGTGGCAGCAGTTTGCCGCGGGCGGTGTGGCGCGTGCGCGAGGACTCCGGCCCGCCGAGGGATGCCGCGGCCAGCCGCTCCCGCAGGTCGGCGGCGAGCCCCGCCTGCCCGTCGCGCGTGCGGGTGAAGGCATCGTCGTGCACCACCCCGCTGGACAGGGTCGTCATGCTGCTGCGGGTCGGCATCCGGTCTCCGTCGACGTCACGATCTCATCACACGGCTTGTCCGCCGCGCGTGTACCCGGTTAGTGTGCACTAACTGAGATCCAAGGTTAGCGAGGATTAACTGAGATGGCAAGCGTCCCCACCGAACGCGACCGGGCCAAGGCCGACCGGCAGTCCGCGCTGCTGCGCGAGGCGGCCCGCCTCTTCGCGGACCGGGGCTTCTCGGGCGTCAGCCTGGAGGAGCTCGGGGCGGCGGTCGGAATCAGCGGGCCGGCCGTCTACCGGCACTTCGCCGGCAAGCAGGCGCTCCTCGGCGCCATTCTCGTGCGTGTCAGCGAGGGGCTCCGAGACGGGGGTCGGGAGGTCGTCGAGACCGGTGGCAGCGCACGCGAACGGCTCACGGGGCTGGTGCGCTTCCACGTCGACTTCGCCCTCAATCAATCCGATGTCATCCGGGTGCAGGATCGCGAGCTCGCGAACCTCGTGGAGGACGATCGCCGCGCGGTGCGGCGCCTGCAGCGCGAATACGTCGAGACCTGGGTGGGTGTGCTCGCGGAAGCGCACCCGGATGCGGCCGAACGCGAGCTGCGCGTACGGGCGCACGCCTGCTTCGGCCTGATCAACTCGACCCCGCACAGCGTGCGCGGACTCCGCGACGCCCCCGACGAGGAGACCGTCCGCGAACTCCTCGAGTCGATGGCCCTCGCCGCCATCTCGTAGTCCCCGTTCCACCCACCCTCGGGTCCCAGGGCGCCGGTACCCTGGAGGCGATGGCGCGGGAGCGGAACACCGAGGGCGAGGCGGATGCTGAGGCGTCCGCCCCCACCGCGTCTCCAGCCACCGCCTCTTCGCGGCGCGACTTCCTCAAGGTCGGCGGTCTCGCCGCCGCGGGCCTCCTCGTCGGCGGAGCGGCGGGCGCCGCGGCGGGAGCCGCCATCGGGCATGCCGCAGGGTACAAGGAGGGCGCGCTGGACTACGGGGCCCTCTCCCCCCGTGAAGAGCCGGGATTCGACCACGTGATCGTGCTGATGGGCGAGAACCGCTCATTCGACAACCTGCTCGGCTGGCTGTACACCCCCGACACGCTGCCCGAGGGCGAGACCTTCGACGGCCTGGCGTTCGGCGACTACTCGAACCTCGACCCCACGGGCCGACGGGTTCCGGCGCATCGATACGAAGGACCGACCGACGAGGTGATGGGCAGGCCCAACCCCGATCCGGGCGAGGAGTTCCCGCACGTCAACACCCAGCTCTTCGGCACGGTCGATCCGGCGGGAAACGCGCAGCTCTGGGTCGACGCCATGACGGCGCCGTACAACGCTCCGGCATCTGGCGCCTCTGCGACCATGGACGGCTTCGTTCAGGACTACTACATCAACATCGAGCGGTCGCGGAAGGGCAAAGTGCCGGACCCCGCCGAGGCCGATCACGTCATGGGTGGCTTCGCCCCAGAGATGCTACCGGTGCTCTCGACGCTCGCGAAGGAGTTCGCGGTCTTCGACGCCTGGTTCGCCGCCGTGCCGTCGCAGACGTACTGCAACCGTTCGTTCTTCCACGCATCCACCTCGCACGGCCATGTGACGAACAAGCACGGCGGCGGGTACACGAAATGGATCGACGCGCCCCCGGCAACCACGATCTTCGACCGCCTGCAGGAGGCCGGGCTGTCGTGGAAGGTCTACTACGACGAGCAGCAGCTGGTCTCCCTCACGGGCGTCATCCACGCCCCTGCGCTCGAGGACTACTGGCGCACCGAGCACTTCGGGTTCATGTCGGAGTTCTACGAGGATGCCGAAAGCGGCACCCTGCCGGCGTACGCGTTCATCGAGCCGCGGATGATCTACAACCACAACGACTTCCACCCGCCGTTCGGCGTCTTCCGCAGCAGTGAGGTCGACGGGTCGGAGGTGCTCGATTCGGCCGTGTCCGACGTCCGGGCGGGTGAGGCGCTCGTCGCGAACGTCTACAACGCCGTGCGTCGCAGCGCCACTCCTGAGGGTTCGAACGCGCTCAACACTCTCCTGCTGATCACCTTCGACGAGCACGGCGGCACGTACGACCACGTCGCTCCCCCGGCCGCGACGCCGCCGGAGGCCGATGCACCTGCGGGCGAGATGGGGTTCGCCTTCGATCGGCTGGGTCCGCGCGTGCCCGCGATCGCCGTGTCTGCGTATACCCGGGCCGGGACGATCGTCCACGACGAGATGCACCACGGATCGGTGATCGCCACGCTCTGCCGGCGGCACGGGCTGAGTCCGCTGACGAGGCGAGACGCCGGAGCAAACGACCTGTTCTCGATCGTGAACCTGCAGACGCCGCGCGACCCCCGGCAATGGCCGGGCGTGCACCCGATGTATGTTCCGGCGAACCCGGAGGCGCAGGACGCGCCGGATCCCACCCAGCATCCGCACAAGGACAAGCCGCTGAGCCCTCCGGGAAAGGGACTCGTCGGCCTGCTGCTCGCGCGGTACGGGTCGGGTTCCGACCCCGAGCCCGAGACCTACGCCGATGCCTACAACGTGCTCAAGACGCATGGGCTCGGGCTGTTCTACCCGAAGCGCGTGTAGGCGCCTCGGGTAGAGCGATCAGCCCTGCGAGCGGCGGTTGGTACGGGGCCGTCCACCGACGGTGTCGCCGACGCGCATGCCGCCGCTGCGGGGAGCCTGACCGCCCGAGCGCTGGCCGCCGCCGCCGGTGCGCTGGCCGGACTGGCCGCTGCGCGTGCTCGGCTGACCCTCGCCACGTGCGGCCGGCTGACCCGAACGGTGCCCGCCCTGGCCGCGCTGTCCCTGGCGCTGTCCGCCCTGAGCGCCGTCGCGCGCCGCGCGCTTGCGCTGCGCGTTGGCACCCTGCGAACGCCCGCCGCCACCCTGCTGCTGGACCACCGGGCGCGGCTCGGGCTTCACGTACGCCGCGGTCTCGCCGACAAGCGTCGTCACAGCGTGGGAGTCGTGCACCACCGGCGTGGGCTTCACGGCGATGGCGGCCTTCTTGAGGAGCGACACGGTGTCGCCGCGCTGCGAGGGCAGCATGATCGTCACGACGTCACCCGCGCTGCCGGCGCGAGCCGTGCGGCCCGAGCGGTGCAGGTACGCCTTGTGCTCCATGGGCGGGTCGACGTGCACCACGAGCGCGACGTCGTCGACGTGCACACCGCGGGCCGCGACATCCGTCGCCACGAGCACCCGGACCGAACCGTCGCCGAACGCGGCGAGGTTGCGGTCACGCTGCGGCTGCGACAGGTTGCCGTGCAGGTCGACGGCCGGGATTCCCGACTCGGTGAGCTGCTTGGCGAGCTTCTTGGCCTGGTGCTTCGTGCGAGTGAAGAGGATGCGACGGCTGCGACCGGACGCGAGCGTGTTGATCAGATTGCGCTTCGTGTCGTTGTCGGCGGTCTCGAACACGTGGTGGGTCATCGCCGCGACGTGCGAGGTGGCCTCGTCGACGGAGTGCAGCACCTCGTTCTGAAGGAAGCGGCGGACAAGCTTGTCCACGCCGTTGTCGAGCGTGGCGGAGAAGAGCAGCCGCTGGCCACCCTGGGGCGTCTTGTCGAGGATGCGGGTGACGACCGGGAGGAAGCCGAGGTCGGCCATGTGGTCGGCCTCGTCGAGCACGGTGATCTCCACGGCGTCGAGGGTGATGAACCGCTGGTTCATCAGGTCTTCGAGGCGACCGGGGCAGGCCACGACGATGTCGACGCCGGCGTTGAGTGCGTCGACCTGGCGCTTCTGGTTGATGCCGCCGTAGATGGTGGTGGTCTTGAGGCCGTAGGCGGCTGCGAGCGGCTTGATGACCTCGTCGATCTGGGTGGCGAGCTCACGGGTCGGCGCGAGCACAAGGGCGAGCGGGCGGCCGGCGCGGCGGCTGCCGCCGGCGAGCTTGCCGCCGAGGCGGGCGACGAGGGGCAGCGCGAACGCGAGCGTCTTTCCCGAGCCGGTCTTGCCGCGTCCGAGCACGTCGCGTCCGCCGAGCGTGTCGGGCAGGGTGTCGACCTGGATGGGGAACGGCTCGCTCTTGCCCTGCTCCGTGAGGACGCGCACGAGCGGGGCGGGTACGCCGAGAGCGGCGAAGGTGGGGATTTCGGTGGTCATGTGGTGGTGCCTTTCGGGCAGTGTCCACCCGCACGCGCCGGAAGGCGCTGTCATGCTGCGTTCGGGCGCGGCATCGCGGTGGGGATGAGGCGAAGGCGTCGGTCGACGCATCCGTTCGCCGTGAGAATTATGCAGGAATCCGCTCGCTGAGCGAGGGCCTCATGGTGCGTTCTGACGACGCAAGGGAGCAGATGAGCTCCGCAGGTATCCCCAGTCTACCGCAACGGACGCGCACACCCTGGCAGGGACCCGTATCCGGATGCCGCGGCCTCCCCAGCTCCAGCCCAGCTCGGCTGATTCAAGACCACAGCGGCGTGTGGACGATCTGGGTGGGGAGATACAGCCAAAGTGAAACCAGTGCGAGAACGGAGACTGCGCACATGGTCGCGCCTGTGCACCCGAGATTGATCGCGGCCCGGCGCCGGGGGGCGTCAGCAGAGCTCGATCGGCCCTCGATCCAACAGATCAGCCCAAGCGCCATTCCCACGAACGCGGTAAGCAGCCCGAAGGCGCAAGGAACCCCCACTATGACGTTCGGCCCGAGAAGGGCCAACGGGGTGAACGCGACGACGACTGCGGCGACGACTGCAACGAGGAAGGACGTCGGCGCGAGCACGATCGACCTCACTCCGTACGCGGTCGACACCGCGGTGGGGCGCTCGGGTTCAGGGGGCACGGTCGCAGTCTGGCGTGGGCCTGGCGGGCTAGGGGTCAGGCGAACATCTGGCGCAGCACGTCGAGATCGCCGACGGCGAGCGCCTGCGCGATGACGTCGGCGTGGGCGGAATTGGGGAACAGGCGAGACAGGTCGTCGGCGAAGATCGCGCGCATGGCCTCGAGGTCGTCCGCGTGGGCCGCGGCGCTCATCGCCTCAACCGCGAGCTGGTACGGGATCTGCTGGTACCCGGCGGGCGCGTCGTCGGGGCTGAAGTACGGAATCCACGGGATGGAGCTGTCAGGGTGGAGGAGCAGCACCTCGCCGGGCTGGATCGTCCGCGTGTGGTTGAGGTCGGCGATAGCCAGCGCGTTCGCGATGCAGAACCGGTCACCGATCGCTAAGAGCGCGTCACCGGGAGCGACGGTGTAGGTCACGATCCGGCCCTCGTCGTCCAGGCTTGTGATGCCCGCGGCGAGGTCTCGTGCGCCGCGGTCCACCAGGTCCACACTCAGGCTTGCGCTCATCCCTCCGGCGTTCAGCCAGGCCGGGTTCTCGCATCCGGCAGGAACGCCTTTGGGGATGGCGGTGCCGTTTCCGACGTACACGTAGCCGTCGCCGAGCTCATCGATCATCTTCTTGCCGATCGGGTCGTCCTCCGCGGACGCCAGCTCCCCGCTCGGCTCCTCGGTCGGCTCCTCGGTGGGCTGGAAGATCGGCCAGGACGACAGCTGAGCGTATGCGCCAGACACGGTCGGCACAGCGACGGCGACGAGGCCACCGACGACGAGAACGGCAACGCCCCTGGTGATCCTGGCGGCGAGGTGCATGTGAACGAACCTACTGGGTCAGGCGAACCGGCCGAGGTGAACCGCGGCCAGTGCGATCGCCGCGATCGACTCGCCATCGCTCACGCCGCCGCGGCCGATCAGCGACACGAGCTCCGAGAACGGCATCCATTCCACTGCGTCGATGCCCTCCTCCCGCTGCGCCTCGGAGAGCAGACCTCCGGCATCGGAGCGAAGTCCGCGCGCAAGGAAGACGTGCTCAGGCGCGCTGGCGACGCCGTTCAGGGCGTTCATGCGGCCGACCTCGAGCCAGTCCTCTGCGATCAGTCCAGTCTCTTCACGCAGCTCGCGCTGCGCCGCGGCGAGCGGATCCTCTCCGTCGGTTCCGCCGGCGGGGACCTCGAGTGACGGTCCGCCGGTCGCGTATCGCTCCAGCCGGACCAGACACACCCGATCGGACTCGTCCACCGCGACGACGAAGACCGCCGGATGCCGCATCTCCACCACGCCGTAGATGCCCGGCCCCCCAGGGCCGATCACGTCGTCCTCCCGTACGCGGATCCAGCGGTTCTCGTAGACGGTCCGCGACGCGAGAGTCTGCCATGCCATGCGCCCCACGATAGGCGCCGAATGCGCGCTCGCGCGGAGGCCCGGTGCCCATCGTCGGGTGGGACTCCGTCGGGCACTCACCGTCGACCCGGTCCGCGCCTCTACGGCGGCTCTTGCACTTCGGAACAGCGGGGCCTCCCGCGGCCGGTCGCTCTGTGGTCTAGTGGAATATGGGCCATCCGCAGCGCCAGGGGATCTTTCCCACTTTCTTCCTCTCCGGTTTCGAGTGCTCGACGTTCCTGTGGCGGGACGGGCGTCGCCGTGATCTGGTGGCCGAGACGCAACACCGCGCGCACGCACTGGAGGACTACCGGGTGCTGCGGAACCTCGGCATCGCGGTCGCCCGCGAGGGCATCCCGTGGCCGCTGGTCGACAAGGGTGGCGGCCGCTACGACTTCTCCCCCATCGAGCCCGTGCTCGATGCGATGCGGCAGACCGGCGTGCGGCCGATCTGGGATCTCTTCCACTACGGCTACCCGGGCGACAGCGACCCGTTCGACGATGCCTTCGCCGCCCGGTTCGCGGACTACTGCCGTGCCTGCGCCCGGCACGTGTCCGAACAGCTCGACGGCCCGAGTTGGTTCACCCCCGTCAACGAGATCACGTTCTTCTCGTTCGCCGGGGGCGAGTGGGGCTGGGCGGCGCCGTACGGCAAGGACCGGCAGACGCGCGAGCGCTTCCGGCTCGCGCTCTGCACAGCGTCGATCGCCGGCGTGAAGGCCCTGCGCGAGGTGCTGCCGCAGTCGCGGATGGTCCACGTCGACCCCCTGATCCAGGTGGTGGCCCCGCCGGACCGCCCGGACCAGCATGAGGCCGCAGAGCACGAGACCTTCGTCGACGCCTTCCTGGCGTGGGACATCCTGTACGGCAGGGAGCACCCGGAACTCGGCGGCGCGCCCGAGATCCTGGACATCGTCGGGGCCAACAACTATTCGTTCGGGCAGATGGAATACCGCGAGAGCGGGCCCCACCAGGCCCTGCCTCCCGGCAGTCCGGGCATCCAGCCGCTGTCCACCCTGTTGCAGCGCATCTGGGACCGCTACCGGCGGCCGATGATCATCGGAGAGACCAGCGGCCTGGGCGAAGGGCGTCCCGACTGGCTGCGGGACGTGATGAACGAGTCGATGGCGGCCGTCAACCTGGGCATGGACCTGCACGGCGTCTGCCTGTTCCCCGGTGTGGACATGCCCGACTGGCACACGGGCGAGTGGCTGCACAACGGCATCTGTGATCTGGTGCCCTCTGGACAGGAGTTGTCGCGCGTGCCGCACGAGCCGTACATCTCAGAATTGCGGCGCTGGCAGAAGGAGCTGAACCGGGTGACCGAGCTGGACGAGGACCCGTTCAGCGATCCGGTGGACCTGCAGGACGTGGTCGACGCCGCCAAGCGCCTGCGGCCCGCGCCCGACGAAGACTGGTCGTAGGGCGTGCGTGGCACGGACGGGCCGAAGAAATGCGCTCGGGTCGACATCGACCCGAGCGCATACTTTGCAAGGCGTCATCGGTGCGACTGATCCCCACCCGCCCCAGCCGGTGCGCCCCGATTGCGATAGTCAGACTACGCCCGCGCATGCCGAGCGTCTAGACCTCAACGTCTGATCGTCGGCGATCGTCTCGCTGCAAGATCGTTCAGGTCAGCCCAGCAGCATCGCCCGGCCGGGTTCGCGCAGGATGTCGCCGACATCCACCAGGAACCGCGCGCCCTGCTCGCCATCCACCAGACGATGGTCGAACGAGAGGCTCAGCGTCATGACGTCGCGCAGCGCGATCTCACCGCGGTACTCCCACGGCTGACGCCGCACCGCGCCGAGTGCCAGGATGCCCGCTTCGCCCGGGTTGATGATGGGCGTCCCCGCCTCGACTCCGAAGACGCCGACGTTGGTGATCGAGAAGGTGCCGCCCGTCATGTCGCCCGGCGTGGTCTTGCCCGCCCGAGCCGTCGTAGCGAGGGCGCCGATCGCATCGGAGAGCTCGACGAGGTTCATCGCGTCGGCGTCCTTGATGTGCGGCACGACCAGGCCGCGCTCGGTGGCCGCGGCGATGCCCAGGTTCACGTAGTGGTGCTGCACGATCTCGCCGGCGGCTTCGTCCCACTTCGCGTTCAGGCTCGACGTGCGCGACAGGGCGAGGCACACCGCCTTCGCCGCGACGGCGAGAACGCCGATGCGGTGCTCGGCGAGCGACTTGTCCGCGCGGAGCGAGGCGATCAGCTCCATCGTCGGCGTCACATCGACCGTGTGGAAGGTGGTGACGTGCGGGGCGGTGAAGGCGCTGCGCACCATCGCCTCCGCCGTGAACTTGCGCACGCCGCGAATGGGCACGCGCGTCGTGCGGGTGGCATCGTCGCGGCCGGGCGCCGGAGCGGCCGACGTGGGACGCGCAGCCGCGGGCCCGGTCACGGGCGCGGCTACCCGAGACGCGTAGGCCTCGACGTCTGCGCGGGTGATGAGGCCGGACTCCCCCGACCCTTCGACGAGCGCCAGGTCGACGCCGAGGTCCTTCGCGAGCTTGCGCACCGGAGGGGTGGAGCGCGGGCGCTCGATCGGCACCTCGTGAGCGAGCTCCGTCTCGCGAAGCACGTCGTGCGGCGCGGCCTCGAGGACGGCGGTGTCGACGGCGGGAGAGTCGGAACGGGCGCCGCGTGCGCGACGAGCGGGTCGACCGGATGCCGCGGGAGCGGCGCCGTAGCCGACGAGGTTCGGTGGCAGCTTCTCCGCCTCGGCGGTCTCAGCGGGCGCCGCCGCGTGCGCGGAGGAGCCACCCAGCTCGAACGAGATGAGCGGGGCGCCGACCGCGACTACGTCGCCGGCTTGGGCGTGGAGTGTCGTGACGACGCCGGCGTGCGGTGAGGGCAGCTCGACGACGGCCTTGGCCGTCTCGACCTCGGCGATCGTCTGGTTGAGCGTCACCGTGTCGCCGACGCTCACGAGCCAGGACACCAGCTCCGCCTCGGGAAGGCCTTCGCCCAGGTCGGGCAGCGTGAACTCCTGGATCACAGCTGAACCCCCGAGAGGCTGTTGGGGCGGTCGAGCGCGCGGTCGACGCCGTCGAGGATGCGGTCGAGGTCCGGGATGTGGAACTGCTCGATCTTGGCCGGGGGGTACGGGATGTCGTGGCCCGTCACGCGCACGGGTGCCGATTCGAGGTAGTTGAAGCAGCGCTCGGTGATGCTCGCGATGAGCTCGGCTCCGACGCCGCCCTCCCGCGCCGCCTCGTGGGTGACGACGACCCGACCGGTCTTGCGGACCGATGCATCGATCGTCGTGTAGTCCACCGGAGACACGGATCGCAGGTCGATCACCTCGATCGATGTGCCCTCGTCCTCGGCCGCGGCCGCGGCATCCATCGCCGTCTTGACCTGGGCGCCATACGTGATCAGCGTGACATCCGTGCCCTCGCGCACGACGCGCGCGACGTGCATGGGCGGAGCATCGGCCAGGCTCGCGCCGAGGTCGACTTCGCCCTTGGTGTGGTACAGCCGCTTCGGCTCGAAGTAGACCACGGGGTCATTCGAGGCGATCGCCTGCCGGAGCATGAGGTGGGCGTCCTGCGGATTGGACACGGCGACGACCCGCAGACCCGAGGTGTGTACGAAGTACGCCTCCGGGGACTCGGAGTGGTGCTCGGCGGCGCCCACCCCTCCCGCCCACGGGATGCGGATCGTGATCGGCATCGTGACGTTGCCGCGGGTGCGGTAGTGCAGCTTCGCGACCTGGCAGACGATCTGATCGAACGCGGGGTACACGAACCCGTCGAACTGGATCTCGACGACCGGCCGGTAGCCGCGGTACGCGAGCCCCACCGCGGTGCCCATGATGCCCGACTCGGCGAGCGGGGTGTCGATGACGCGGCGCTTGCCGAACTCGTCCATGAGCCCATCGGTGACGCGGAAGACACCCCCCAGCTTGCCGACGTCCTCTCCCATCACGACGACTTTGGGGTCGTCCTTCATGGCCTGACGGAGCCCCTCGTTGATGGCCTTCACCATCGTCAGCTGCGTCATCGTCCCGCTCCCTCGCTCGAAGCGCCCGGCTCCGGTGCGAAGCCGTCGAGGTAGGCGGCGAACTCGGCGCGCTGGCGGTCCAGCCCTGAGTGCGGTTCGGCGTAGACGTGGTCGAGCACGCCGATCGGAGGCCGGGAGGTGAGTGCCAGCGTCTGGGCCCGCAGCTCGGCGCCCACCCGGTCCGATTCTTCGGCCACCGATGCGGCGAACGCCTCGTCGAAGCCGCCGATGCCGCGAAGGTAGGCCTCCAGGCGCGCGATCGGGTCGCGGCGACGCCAGAGCTCCACCTCGTCCTTGTCGCGGTAGCGCGACGGGTCATCCGCGGTCGTATGCGGGCCCATCCGGTAGGTGACGGCCTCGATATAGGCGGGACCGTTGCCCTTGCGCGCGTTCTCGAGCGCCCACCGCATCGCCGCCACGCAGGCGAGCACATCGTTGCCGTCGACGCGCATGCTGGGGATGCCGAAGCCCGGTGCCCGGCCGGCGATCGGGAACTTCGCCTGAACCGTCACCGGCTCGGAGATGGCCCACTGGTTGTTCTGGCAGACGAAGACGACCGGCGCGCGGAACGACGACGCGAAGATCATCGCCTCGTTGACATCGCCCTGGCTGGTGGCTCCGTCGCCGAAGTACGTGACAGCGACCTGATCGGTCTCGTCGTTCTGGATGCCCATGGCGTAGCCGACGGCGTGCAGGGTCTGCGCTCCGATGATGATCTGCGGCGTCGCGACGTTGATGTCGTACGGGTTGAAGGAGGAGTGCTCCTCACCGCGCCACGCCCGCACGAAGTCGACGAGCTCCGCGCCCCGCACGTAGTTGACGCCGATCTCGCGGTAGCTCGGGAAGATGAAGTCGTCGGAGCGCACCGCATGGGCGGTGCCGACCTGGGCGGCCTCCTGGCCCTGGCACGGCGCCCAGAGCGCGAGCTGGCCCTGACGCTGCAGCGCCATGCCTTCGGCGTCGATGCGGCGCACCACGACCATGTCGCGGTAGAGGCCCTGCATCTCAGCCACGTCCATGCCGGCGAGGAATCGGTCGAGGTCCGCGTTCGGAAGCCTCTCACCGTTCTGATCGAGAACCCTGGAGACGTCGTCGACGTCGATCGAGGGTTCTGCTGCGGGTGTTCGGGTCTGCGCCATCGCTGTACCTCCAGAATCGCGGTCCGCCCTCGTGAGGCCGACCGGACCGATCGCCGGCAGCTTCGCCGACCATTCGAGATTACGTCGGAGAGGCACCTAGCTCAAGCATGTGCGTGAGACTTGAGCATGTTGCCAAGTGGGGCAGCCCGATGACGTGCTATTGTTTCGCACTATGGCCTCCCTCGACCACGTCGACCTCGAGCTTCTCGCCGCGCTCGCCGATGATCCCCGCGCCACCGTCGTCGCGCTCGCCGATCGACTGGGGCTCTCGCGCAACACGGTGCAGGCCCGCATGGCCAGGCTGGAGCGCGCCGGGGTCTTCCTCTCCTTCGAACGGGCCATCTCCTCGAGTGCGCTGGGCTTTCCCCTCGAGGCCTTCATCAACGTCGAGGTGCGCCAGGTGGAGCTGCCGCGCATCACCCAGGAGCTCACCCAGATCCCCGAGGTCGTACAGGCCCACGGGCTGAGCGGTCAGGTGGATCTGCTCGCGCGGGTCGCCTGCAGGGACGCGCGGCACCTGTTCGACATCGACGCGCGCATCCTGGGCATCGAAGGCGTGGAGCGCACCGAGACCTCCCTCGTGATGGGCGAAGTGATCCCCTACCGCCTGGCTCCGCTCATGGAGCTGGCACGGCGGGAGCCGTAGCCGCGGCCGCGGAGCGATCCGCCTCAGCCGCCGCGGAGCGATCCGCCTCAGCCGCCGCGGAGCGGCGTGGGACAGCGGCGACCGCCTCGGCATCCATCCTGACCAGGATGACGCCACCGAGGATGAGCGCTCCGCCCAACAGCTGCACCACAGATGGCGCCTCCCCCAGCAGCAGCCACGCGAATCCCAGCGCGAACAGCACCTCCGAGAGGCCGACGAACGAGGCGACTCGCGAGCCCACACGGGGCACCGCCATCACGCCCAGCGCGTAGCCCACCGTCGTCGCGACGCCCGCGACCCACAGCAGCGGGACGAACCACGGCAGCTCCATGCCCGCGAGCGGAACCGAGACAGCGGGAGCCGCGAAGGGCAGGATGCCGCTGACCAGGAGCAGGCCCATGAACGCCGTGCCCACCAGCAGTCCTCCCCCGGCGAGGGCGAGCGGGGGCAGGTCATCGCCTGCCCGCTCCGAGATCAGGAAGTAGGCCGCGACGCAGACGGCCGCGGCCAGGGCGAGCAGCGTTCCGATGAGATCGAATTTCGCCCCGGCGATGTCGACGACCAGCACCAGGCCCGTGACGGCGACGATGGTGCCCGCGATGACGAGGCGGGAGGGGGCACGCCGGGTGCGCACCCAGGCATAGCCGACGAGCAGCACGGGTGCCAGGTACTGGATCAGCAGCGCGATGGCCACCGGCATCCGCTGCATCGCCCCGAAGAAGAAGATCTGGCAGCCGGCCACCGCGGTGAGTCCGAAGCCCACGATCAGCAGGCCGTGGCGACGCAGAAACCCCGGCTGCCGCGTGATCGCGAGGAGGAGGGGGGCGGAGAGGATGAGCCCCGAGACTCCCATGCGCACCAGCAGGGCGGCGCCGACCGACCATCCCGCCTCCAGCAGCGGCTTGATCAGAGGCCCGCTCGAGGAGAACGCGAGGGCGGAGGCCACGGCCATGAGGAGACCTGTGGTGTGCACACGTGATGAGACGGCCGCCATGGGAGCTGGAGCGATGGATGCGGTCGAAGCAGTCATGCGGGATCCGTCTGTCAGGAGTCAATGAGCGTTACACTCGTGACGATACGGTACTTGTTTGTCAGGAGTCAAGATGGTTTTCATTGATGACACGCGCCTTGCGCTCGAGGCGGCGGCGGCGCTCGCAAACACCCACCCCGATACGGACAGGGACGGCGCGGACCGCCTCAGCGATCTCGCCGATCTCGACGCCTTCCTTCGCGACCGTCCCTACACGGGCGACATCCGGCGGGACGCGGAGGAGCTCGCGCAGATGCGCGAGATCCGGCCACGGCTGCTCGCGCTGTGGGCGACGGACCGCGACGGCGCGGTTCCGCTTGTCAATGCCATGCTGCGCGACGGCCGAGCGCTGCCGCAGCTCGTGATCCACGACCAGTACGACTGGCACGTCCATGCCACCGGTGACGACGCGCCCCTGGCGACGAGGATCCTCGTGGAGACGGCCATGGCGTTCGTCGACGTCATCCGCGCCGACGAATACGACCGCGTCGGCGTCTGCGAGGCCGACGACTGCGCCGGGGTCTACATCGACTATTCCCGCAACGGGTCGAAGCGCTACTGCGACTCCGGCAACTGCGGCAACCGGATGAACGTCAACGCGTACCGCCGTCGGCGGGGGCTGCAAGAAACCCCGTGATCGCGGCGGCCGCCTCGAGCGGCTTCTCGTAGTGGATGAGGTGGCCGACGTCGGCGATCTCGACGAGCTGCGCGTCGGGGAAGATGCGCGCGAGCCGGCGCTCGGCCTCGATCGGCGTGATGTCGTCGCGGTCGGCGGCCACCAGGAGAGTCGGCACGGCGATGCCCGGGGCGTACTCGCTGACATCGTGCGAGACGCTCGTGACGAATGCGTCGCGCAGCACGTCCCGGTCGGCGAACCGCGAGAAGTAGGTGTCGTGCTGCTCGTGGATGAAGCGCCGCAGGCGCTTGTCGTCGGTCTTCGCCATCGACACGCTCATCACGCGGACGATCACCCCGTTGCGCAGAAGAGCCGTGCCGAGCTTCCGGGGCAGGCGCGCGCCCGCCCAGTAGTAGAAGATGGCGAGTCTCGTCAGAACGCCCCTCGGCCCTGTGAGCGCTGGAGCGCCGATCGGATTCACGAGGATGAGGCGCGGCGTCACCAGACCCGCGGCGACCGCCGCCGAGGCGACGATCGACCCGAATGAATGGCCGAGGATCACAGCGCCGGGCGCGACCCCTTCGACGAAAGCCCGCAGCCAGTCGGAGTACGCGTCGATGTCGTGGGTGCGGCCGGGGAGGGGCGGCGTCTCGCCGAAACCGGGAAGATCCGGCGAGATGATGCGGATGCCGGGAAGAGCCGCGACGACGGGCTCGAGTCCGTGGTGCTCGCCCCGGAAGCCGTGCACCGCGACGACGGTGTTCACGGCATCCGCTGGACCGTACACCCAGTAGGCAGTCGTGCCCCCCGCAGCCTCGACTTCGCGGCGTGTCGGCGCCAGCGTGTCGAGGGGCACGACGGGGTGGGGCACCATCGGGCCTGACGCAGTGGTGTGGGGAGCGGGCACCCGCCCGAGTCTACGGACCGGATGCCCGGTGCGCCTGCGGGCGGAGCCCGGTGCGCCTGCGGGCGGAGCCCGGTGTGCCTGGAGGCCAAGCCCGGTGTGCCTGGAGGCCAAGCCCGGTGTGCCTGGAGGGCGATGTCCGAGCCGGCCCATACCTTGGGCGCATGAGCACCTGGCACGCCGTTCCACTGGCCCTCTTCGAGACGCCCGCCTGGAGCCACGTCGTCGGCGTGTTCGACCTCGAGACCACCGGGATCGATGTCGAGGCGGATCGCATCGTCACCGCGCACGTCGGCCTGCTCGATGCCTCTGGCACCGTTCTGCGCGCCCGCGACTGGATCGCCGACCCCGGCATCGAGATCCCGGCCGGCGCCACGGCTGTGCACGGCATCACGACCGCGAGGGCTCGCGCGGAGGGGCGACCGGCGCCGGAGGTGATCCGCGAGATCATCGCCGCGCTGCGTGCGCTGTTCGCCAACGGCATCCCGGTCGTCGCCTACAACGCGCCGTACGACTTCTCGCTGCTCAAGTACGAGGCGCTCCGCCATGGCATCGAGCCGATCGCGTCCCCGTCTCCGGTGATCGACCCGCTGGTCGTCGACAAGACGTTCGATCGGTATCGAAAGGGCAAGCGCACCCTCGACGTGGTGGCCGCGCACTACGCGGTGCTGCTCGATGGCGCGCACGAGGCATCGGCCGACGCGATCGCCGCCGGCCGCGTCGCCCAGGCGATCGCGCAGCGCTTCGCCGATGTGCTGCCGCCGACCGTCGACGAGCTGCACACGAGGCAGATCGCATGGGCGCGGGCTCAGGCTATGAGCCTCACGGAGTACTTCATCAGCATCGGCCGGCTGGACCCGGACGACGAGCTCGACGGCAGCTGGCCGATCCGGTAGCCGGACACGCGAAAGGCCCCGCCGAGGCGGGGCCTTTCGTGGTGGCTTACTTGCTCGAGCCGCCGAAGTTCTTGAAGCGCTGATTGAACTTCTCGACGCGACCGGCGGAGTCCATGATGCGCTGCTTGCCCGTGTAGAAGGGGTGCGACGCCGACGAGATCTCGACATCGATGACCGGGTACTCGACACCGTCGATCTCGATCTTCTTGTCGCTCGTCACCGTGGAGCGGGTGAGGAACGTCTCGCCCGAGCCGAGGTCGCGGAAGACGATCGGCCGGTACTCGGGGTGAATCTCAGTCTGCATGGGAAGTCCTTGCGGGATGTGCGGCCCTTGAGGAGTTCAGGGACCCGTGGAAAGTCTGCGGTGCCGTGTGCACCAAGGATCGATCTTATCAGATGAAGCGCGGTGCTCAGGATGCTGCGCGGGCCGCATAGCGTCCCTCGTCGTGGGTGAGCACGATCGGCACTCCGAAGGTCTCGGTGAGCGACTCCGCCGTCAGCGTCTCGGCGAGCGGCCCGGCCGCCACGACGCCGCCGTCCTTCATGAGCAGCACATGCGTGAAGCCCACCGGGATCTCTTCGACGTGGTGCGTCACCATGATCATCGCGGGCGTCGTCGGCGCCTGCGCGTAACCGCCGAGAAGCAGGAGCAGCTCTTCGCGAGCGCCGAGGTCGAGACTGGCGGTCGGCTCGTCCAGCAGCAGCAGTTCGGGGTCGGTCATGATCGCCCGCGCGATCTGCACCCGCTTCTGCTCGCCGTCGCTCAGCGTGCCGAAGGTGCGATCCGCTAGGCCCTCGAGACGCCATTCGGCGAGCACGCGCAGGGCGCGCCGCTCATCGATGTCGTCGTATTCCTCGTTCCATCGACCGAGCACCGAGAACGCCGCGGTGAGCACGACGTTCAGCACCGTCTCTTCACCCGGGATGCGCTTGGCCATCGCGGACGACGCGAACCCGATGCGGGGCCGCAGCTCGAACACGTCGGTGCGACCCAGGCGCTCCTCGAGGATCGTGACCTCTCCCGAGGTCGGATGCAGCAGCGTGTCCGCGAGCTGCAGGATGGTCGTCTTACCGGCGCCGTTCGGTCCCAGGATGACCCATCGCTGGTCGTCGTCGACCGACCACGTGAGCCGATCGACGATGTTGCGGCCGTCCCGACGGACAGCGACGTCGGAGAACTCCAGCACGTGCGGCATGCCGCCAAGCCTATCGGCTCGTCGTTGCCGCTCCCGTGCCCGCCGCGGCGCGGGCGGCACTCGCGACCTCGGAGTAGAGCGCCTCTGTGGTGGCGGCGATCTGCCCCCAGCTGAAGTCGTTCGTCGCGCGCTCCCGCCCGGCCCGGCCGTACTCAGCAGCACGCGCCGGATCGCTGACCACCTCGGTCAGCACGCGGGCCAGGTCGTTCACATACCGATCAGGATCGACGGGCGTGCCGGTGCCGTCCTGCACCTGCTCGATCGGAACGAGCCGGCCGGTCACGCCGTCGACGACCACCTCGGGGATGCCCCCGGTCGCCGTGCCGACGACTGCCGCGCCGCACGCCATCGCTTCGAGGTTCACGATGCCGAGCGGTTCATACACCGACGGGCATACGAACGTCGTCGCCGACGAGAGGATCGCGCAGAGTTCGTGCCGGGGCAGCAGGCGGTCGATCCAGACGACGCCCGAGCGCGTCTCCTGCAGCTTTCGCACCCCCGCCTCCACCTCGGCCATGATCTGCGGAGTGTCGGGGGCGCCGGCGCAGAGCACGAGCTGCACGTCCGGGGGCAGCTGCTCCGCCGCGCGCAGCAGGTACGGGAGGCCCTTCTGACGGGTGATGCGACCGACGAAGACGATGGACGGCTTGGAGGGGTCGATGCCCTCGGCCTCGAGCACGGCGGCGTCCTCGACCGGACCCCAGGCATCCACGTCGATGCCGTTGTAGATCACGCGCACCTTGGCAGGATCGAGCGAAGGGTAGCTGCGCAGGATGTCGGCACGCATGCCCTCGCTCACGGCCACCACCGCGGCCGCCGACTCGTAGGCCGTCTTCTCGACCCAGCTCGAAACGGCGTAGCCGCCGCCGAGCTGCTCGGCCTTCCACGGCCTCAGCGGCTCGAGACTGTGGGCGGTGACGATGTGCGGGATGCCGTGCAGCATCGAGGACAGGTGACCGGCGAAGTTCGCGTACCAGGTGTGGCTGTGCACGACGTCGGCGCCGGCGACATCCGAGACGATCTCGAGGTCTGTTCCCATCGTCTGGATCGCGCCGTTCGCGCCGGCCAGTTCCGTCGGCACGCCGTACGCGGTCGTGCCCTCCTCGTCGCGCGGCGCGCCGAAGCAGCGCACCTGCACATCGAGCGGCCCGTCGGACGAATCGACCGCCCTGAGCGCCTTCACGAGTTCGGCCGCATGCACCCCCGCTCCGCCGTAGATCTCGGGCGGATACTCCTTGGTGATGATGTCGACGCGCATGCCAGAACGCTAGTACAGCGCGGCGGGGCGCTCTAGGGTGGTGCCATGCCTACAGCGCCGAAGGTCTTTGGAATCGTCCTCGCCGGTGGGGAGGGGAAGCGCCTCATGCCCCTCACCGTCGACCGTGCGAAGCCCGCCGTGCCCTTCGGGGGGCAATACCGGCTGATCGATTTCGCGATATCCAATCTGATCAACTCCGGCCTCAGACAGCTCGTCGTGCTGACGCAGTACAAGTCGCACAGCCTCGACCGGCATGTATCGCAGACGTGGCGGATGTCTGCATTGCTGGACTCGTATGTGACGTCCGTGCCCGCCCAGCAGCGACTCGGCAAGCGGTGGTTCAGCGGATCGGCCGACGCCATCCTGCAGAGCCTGAATCTGATCCGCGACGAGAAGCCGGACATCGTCGTCGTCGTGGGCGCGGACCACGTCTACCGGATGGATTTCCGTCAGATGCTCGACGCGCACATCGCGTCGGGCGCACGAGCCACGGTCGCCGGCATCCGGCAGCCGATCGAGCTCGCCAACCAATTCGGGGTCATCGACGTGCAGCCCGATGACGCCACGCGCATCCGGGAGTTCCTCGAGAAGCCGAGCGAGATCGAGGGGCTGCAGGACTCCCCCGGCGAGATCCTGGCGTCGATGGGCAATTACATCTTCGATGCCGACGCCCTCATCGAGGCGGTCGAGCACGACGGCGAGCTGCCCACCTCGAACCACGACATGGGCGGCGACATCATCCCGTACTTCGTCTCGCGGGGCGAGGCGGGCGTCTACGACATGAAGGCGAACGACGTGCCCGGTTCGACGGAGCGCGACCGCGACTACTGGCGCGATGTGGGAACGATCGACTCGTTCTTCGACGCGCACATGGACCTGATCTCGACGCTGCCCGTGTTCAACCTCTACAACATGGAGTGGCCGATCCACTCCCAGACGGTGAACTCGCCCCCGGCCAAGTTCGTACGGGACTCGATGGGGCGCATCACGAACACGATCGATTCCATCGTCTCGCTCGGATCGGTGCTCTCGGGCACGCATCTCGAGCGCAGCGTGGTGGGTCCGTGGACGCTGGCAGGCGGCGGATCGACCGTGACGGATGCCGTCGTCTTCGACGGGGTCCTCATCGGCAAAGGAGCCCGCATCCATCGGGCTATCCTCGACAAGAACGTCGTGCTCGATGACGGTGCGACCGTGGGCGTGGACCGCGACAGAGACCTGGAGCGCGGCTTCACCGTGACGGACTCGGGCATCACCGTGGTGGCGAAGGGCATTCACATCACGGCATGAACCGGATGCCGCGGTGCGTCAGGTACCTCCGCGGGACGCGCTGCCGTTTGCTGTTCGCGCGCCGCGATGTGACGCAGCGCGCGACGAGCACTGCAGCGCGAGTGCGATAGGTCGGCGTCGACGGCGATGACGGCCGTCCCGCTACGCTCTTGTGTCGTGCCCTCCCGACCCCTGCTCGTCGTGCTCGACGCCGACTCCACGCTCATCCGCAACGAGGTCATCGAGCTGATCGCCGACGAGGCCGGACGGGGACCCGAGGTCACCGCCGCCACCGAAGCCGCCATGCGGGGGGAGGTGGACTTCGCGGAGAGCCTGCGCACCCGAGTCGCCGCTCTCACGGGTGTGCCGGTGTCGGCGTTCGCCCACGTGATCTCGCGGATCGAGCCGACACCCGGTGTGCGGGAGCTGATCGCCGCCGTGCACGAGCGGGGCGGGACCGTGGGTGTGGTCTCGGGAGGCTTCCACGAGATCCTCGACGTGATCTGCCCCGATCTCGGAGTGGACATCTGGCGCGCCAACCGGCTCGGCGTGAAGGACGAGGCGCTCTCGGGGCTGGTCGATGGTCATATCGTCGATGGGTCCGCCAAGGCGTCCGCGCTGGTCGAGTGGGCCGCAATGCACGGCGTCCCACCCGGCGCCACGATTGCGATCGGGGACGGTGCGAACGACCTGCTGATGCTCGGCGTGGCGGGACTCGGCCTCGCCTTCAACGCCAAGCCGGCGGTCCGGGCGGCCGCGGACCTCGTCGTGGGTCCTCTCGACCTCCGTGAGGTCATCCCGCTGCTGCCTCCACGGTGAGAGGCGGGAGCAGCGGGGTCGTGGTCAGGGTTGTGATCGTGGCCGGTGTCGGAGGCGGGGCGTAGCGTCTCGGCATGGATGTTCTTCTGATTCCGGGCCTCTGGCTCGATGCGTCGTCGTGGGACGACGTGATTCCCGTTCTGCGTTCCGCTGGTCACACACCGCACCCGCTCAGCATGCCCGGCGTGGGCTCACCCGGTGACGAGTCCCGCGAGGTCGGGATGGGGGACTGGATTGACGCGGCGGTCGCCCGACTGGACGCGCTCACCGGACCCGTCGCGGTCGTGGGGCACAGCGGCGGCGGCAACGTCGCCTACGGTGCCGTCGACGCGCGCCCCGACAAGGTAGCGAGGGTGATCCTCGTCGACACCTTTCCGCAGGGCGACGGCGGCATCATCTGGGATGAGTTCCCCGAGGTCGACGGGGTCATCCCCTTCCCGGGCTGGGACGCCTTCGAGCAGAACGAGATCCAGGACCTCGACGACGATGCGCGCGCTCGGATCGAGCAAGTGGTCAAGACGGTCCCCCGCAAAGTGCCCGCCGACCCGCTCGTGCTCACGGACGTCCGCCGGCGTGAGGTTCCCATGACCATGATCACGTGCAGCGTCCCGTCCGGCGTGGTGCGGGAGTACATGGCTCAGGGTCCGCCATGGATTGCGGAGCTCGCCGCGATCGAAGATCTCGACCTGGTCGACCTGCCGGCGGGCCACTGGCCGCAATTCAGCCGTCCGACCGAACTCGGCGAGGCGATCGTCCGTTCGTTGACCGACTGACAGCGTGCATCGGCCCGCCCCCGGTTCGCACCGCGAACTCAGTCGACCGGATGCTCAGTGGCCCATGCCGAGGCCGCCGTCGACCGGGATCACGGCGCCTGAGATGTACGCCGAGGCATCCGATGCGAGCCACGTCACGACACCCGCAACCTCGTCGGCGGTCGCGAAGCGGCCGGCCGGGATGTTCCGCTTGTACTCCGCCTGCGTGTCTTCGGGCAGTGCGGCCGTCATGTCGGTCTCGATGAACCCCGGCGCGACGACGTTTGCGGTGATGCCGCGCCCCCCGAGCTCGCGGGTGAGCGATCGCGCGAAGCCGACGAGCCCGCTCTTCGACGCCGCGTAGTTCACCTGACCGGCCGAGCCGTAGAGACCCACGACGCTGGAGATGAGGATCACCCGGCCGAACCGAGCGCGCAGCATGCCCTTGGACGCGCGCTTGACGACGCGGAAAGCCCCACCCAGGTTGGTCGACACCACGCTGTCGAAGTCTTGCTCGCTCATCCGCATGAGCAGCGTGTCCTTGGTGATTCCGGCGTTCGCGACGACGATCTCGACGGGACCGAGCTGCGCCTCCACCTCGGTGAACGCCGCATCCACGGCAGCGGCATCCGTCACGTCCGCTCGCACGGTGAGCGTGCCCTCGGGTCCCTCACCGCTCCGCGCGGTCACGGCGACGCGGTAGCCTTCCGCGACGAAGCGCTCGGCGATGGCGCGGCCGATTCCTCGGTTTCCTCCGGTGACGAGAACGACGCGATCGCTGGTCATATGGGGTACTCCGATGCTCTGGGGAGGGATGAGGGCGGCGCCGGAGCGCTCGCGGCCGAGTCCGCACCAGCCTAGCGTCGCCTCACATTGACACCCCCGGTCCCCGCTGGAACGCTGTATGGAACAGCAACGAAAGGCACACCATGAGCGACAACACCACACCCGGCTCGAATCCCCCGCAGCCCCCCTCCGACCACCCGGGCGCTGCACCACAGCCCCCGGCCTACTCGCCTCCCGCCTACGGGCAGGCCCCGGCCTACGGCCAGGCACCGGCATACGGGCAGGCTCCGGCCTACGGTGCGTACGGCCAGGGCGCGCCGCCGAAGACGAACACGCTCGCCGTCGTGTCCCTGATCAGCGGGATCGCCGGCTTCGTCATCCTGCCCTTCATCGCGTCGATCGTCGCGGTCGTGACCGGGCACATGGCACTCGGTCAGATCAAGAAGACCGGCGAGCAGGGCCGCGGAATGGCCCTTGCCGGAACCATCATCGGATGGGTCGGCATCGCCCTGGCGGTGCTGGGCGTCATCATCCTGTTCGCGATGCTTCCACTTCTGATCGACATCGCCAACAACCCGCAGAACTACCGCGCTTAATCGCTCGCTGTCAGTCGTCTCGACGACGAGATACTCTCATGGTGCACCCGGCCTGCGTCGCTTCGCGCGGCGTACGCTGGATGTACCGTGAAATCCACCGCGAAGGCCCAATCCACGACGTCGGTGCCGCGTGCCCCGCACGAGGAGGCCGGAGCGCGCTTCACGAAGTACCTCGTCACGATGGGCATCCGCATCGCCTGCTTCATCCTGATGGTGGCGATCACGCCGTACGGCTGGTACACGTGGGTCTTCGGCATCGGGGCGATGGTGCTGCCCTACGTCGCCGTGGTGCTCGCGAACGTCGGCCAGGACACGCACATCTCCCGTGCCGAGAGCCCGTTCATCGCGATCGAAGCGCCTCTCCCCCCGGTCGAGCCACCGAGCGCGGCGCCGTCGGTCATCCGCATCGCCGAGGCGCCGCCGGCACCGACGGAACCCCGACAGGCCTGATCGTGGCCGCACCACCGGAGCAGCCCGTCTGCTCTCGCGCGGGCTGCCGCGCTCCCGCGACGCAGAGCGTGGCGTGGCGGAACCCCCGGATCCATACGACCGACCGCCGCAAGGTCTGGCTGGCGTGCGACGAGCACGCACCGTACCTGAGGGACTACCTCGCGGCTCGGTCGTTCCCCGTCTCGGTCTCGCCGTTCGTGGCGCCCCTTGATGGGGCTCCGCCCCAAACCCCCGGCTCGCTGACGCGCGCCCCTGATGGGGCTCCGCCCCAAACCCCCGGCTCGCTGACGCGCGCCCCTGATGGGGTTCCGCCCCAAACCCCCGGCTCGCTGACGCGCGCCCCTGATGGGGCCGACCCGACGGTGGTCGCGCCGTGAGCCTGCGGGAGGCCGAGGTCGCGCAGGCGCCGCGCCGGAGCGACACACGGCGCTCGGCTGCGCTTCGCTGGAGCGGGTACGTCGCGCTCGCCCTCGCGTTCGCGGTCGGCTGCTGGTTCCTCTCGCAGTGGCAGTTCGCGCGCAATGAGCAGCGCGCGGCTCAGTTGGACCTCGTGGCCGAGAACTACGACGCGGATCCCGTGCCGATCGGCGAGGTCCTGACCGGGCTGGTGGACTTCGACTCGGGCGACGAATGGCTGCCCGTGCTGCTCACGGGCGAGTACGTGGTCGAGGACCAGCTTCTCGCGCGCAACCGACCGCGCGGCGGCACCAGCGCCTTCGAGGTGCTGACGCCCCTGCGGCTCGATGACGGTCGGATCTTCATCGTCGATCGCGGGTGGGTGCCGCCGGGTGAGGGCACGGTGCCCGATGAGATCCCGGCACCTCCGACCGGCGAGGTGACCGTCATCGCGCGACTGCGCCCCGGCGAGGCGCTTCCCAGCCGTTCGGCGCCGGAGGGTCAGGTTCCCACGATCCACCTTGCGAGCATCGCCGAGGTCAGCGGGGCGAGCACCATCACCTCCGCCTATGGCCTGATGATCTCGGAGGACCCGGCTCCTGCCACCCGACCCAACGCGCTCGACGCGCCGACCGAGGACCCCGGACCGCACCTGTCGTATGCGATCCAGTGGATTCTGTTCGCTCTCATGGGCTTCATCTTCATCGGCTACATCATCCGCACCGAGATCAAGGTGCGCCGTGAAGACGCCGAGGATGCGGCTGCGGAAGCCGAACTTCCGGAGGACGCGCCGAAGCCCCCGCGTCGGCCGCGCACCCCGACCAGGCGTCGCGACCGCGACATGTCGGAAGAGGACGCGATCCTCGACTCGGCGGGCCGCTGACCCTTCGACATCAGGCGAGGGCGATGAGGTCCTGGTACTCGCGATTCCAGAGGTCCTCGACCCCGTCGGGCAGGATGAGCACGCGCTCGGGGTTGAGCGCCGATACGGCGCCCTCGTCGTGCGAGACCAGCACGACGGCGCCCTCGTAGTGCGCGAGCGCACCGAGGATCTCCTCGCGTGAGGCCGGGTCGAGGTTGTTCGTCGGCTCGTCGAGCAGCAGCATGTTGGCGGATGACACCACGAGCGTCGCGAGCGACAGGCGCGTCTTCTCGCCGCCCGAGAGCACGCCCGCGGGCTTGAGCACGTCATCCCCGGTGAACAGGAAGGAGCCGAGCACCTTGCGCGCCTCGGTGGCGCTGATGTCCGGCGCGGCGGACATCATGTTCTCGAGCACCGAGCGCGAGACATCCAGGTTCTCGTGCTCCTGGGCGTAGTAGCCGATCTTCAGCCCGTGTCCCGGCTCGAGCTGCCCGGTGTCGGGCTTGTCGACGCCGGCGAGAATGCGCAGCAGCGTCGTCTTGCCCGCGCCGTTCAGGCCGAGCACGACGACCTTGGAGCCGCGGTCGATGGCGAGGTCGACATCCGTGAAGATCTCCAGCGAGCCGTAGGACTTCGACAGCCCCGACGCCATGAGCGGCGTCTTGCCGCACGCCGCGGGCTTCGGGAACCGGAGCTTCGCCACGCGCTCCACCTGGCGCACCTCGTCGAGGCCGGAGAGCATCTTCTCGGCACGGGCGACCATCTGGTGCGCCGCCGCGGCCTTCGACGCCTTCGCTCCGAACCGGGCGGCCTGCATCTGCAGCTGAGTCGCCTTCTTCTCGACGTTGACGCGCTCCTTCTTGCGACGCTCCTCGTCGGCCACCCGCTGGCGCAGGTAGTTCTTCCAGTTCATGTTGTAGACGTCGATGACCTGTCGGTTCGCGTCGAGGTAGAAGACGCGGTTGACCGTCTCGCCGACGAGCTCCACGTCGTGGCTGATCACGATCAGCCCGCCCTTGTAGTTCTTCAGGAACTCGCGCAGCCACACGACGCTGTCGGCGTCGAGGTGGTTGGTGGGCTCGTCGAGGATCATCGAGTCCGCGTCGGAGAACAGGATGCGCGCCAGCTCGATTCGTCGGCGCTGACCCCCGGAGAGGGTGCGCAGCGGCTGGTCGAGGATGCGGTCGGGAAGCGAGAGATTGTGGGCGATGGATGCCGCTTCGGCCTCGGCCGTGTAGCCGCCGAGCCCCTCGAACCGCTCGGTCAGGCTGCTGTAGCGCTTCATCGCTTTGGCGGCGACATCCGGGTTCTCATCGCCCATCGCCATCGACGCCTCGTGCATGCCGAGCGCGATCGTGCCGAGGCCGCGCGCGTCGAGGATACGGGTGCGCGCGAGCATGTCGGGGTCACCGGTGCGGGGGTCCTGCGGAAGGTAGCCCAGCTCGCCGTGTCGCTCGACGCGACCGTCGGCCGGGAGCAGGTCGCCGGCGAGCACCTTCGTCAGCGTGGTCTTGCCGGCGCCATTGCGCCCGACGAGGCCGACCTTGTCGCCCGGCGAGACGCGGAACGACACGTCGGACATGAGCACGCGCGCGCCCACGCGGATCTCGAGGTCGTGAACGGCAAGCACAGCGAAACGTCCGTTCGTTCAGGGAGGAAGGTGAGGGGCGGCCGATCGGCCGACCTCCAAGTATAAGCGGCGATGGCTGGAAGCGGAGTGCGTCCTCGACGCCCGGGGCGCTGGAGATCCCTTACAGACGGCGCGCCGATCATTGGTGGACTCCATCCAAGATGTGCGGAGAGCCGCCCTCTAGGCTGAGTCCCATGTCAGCCATCGCCGTCGCCCCCTCGCCCCGTCGCGTCCTCGCCGATGTGATCGCCCGTCCCTCGTCACGGGCGCGGGCTTTCGCCCTCGACACGGCGCTCGTCCTCACGGGTGTCGCCCTGGTCGCGGTGCTCGCCAAGGTCTCGTTCTTCATCGGCCCGGTGCCCATCACCGGCCAGACGCTCGGCGTGATCCTCGTCGGCGCCGCGCTCGGCGCCAAGCGAGGCGCCGCCAGCCTCACGACGTACATGCTGCTCGGCCTCGCGGGGCTCCCCATCTTCGCCGGTCCGGTCGCCGGCCCCGCCTACGTGCTGTCGCCCTCGTTCGGGTTCATCGTCGGCTTCATCCCCGCGGCCTTCGTCGCGGGCTGGTTCGCCGAGCGTGCGTGGGACCGCAAGCCCGTGCTCGCCTTCGTCGGCTTCGTCGCGGCCAGCGTCATCCCGTTCCTCGTCGGCGTTCCGTACATGGCATTCATCCTCAGCGGCGTGATGGGTGTCGACATCACCTTCGCATCGGTCATGGAGGCCGGCGTGCTGCCGTTCATCGCCGGTGGCGTCATCAAGGCCGCCATCGCCGCCCTCGCCATCCCGCTCGCGTGGCGCGGTGTTCGCGCCCTCGATGCCCGCAAGTGAGTGCCGCGGCATCCTGAACGCGCGAAAGCCCCGGCGGGATGGCCGGGGCTTTCGCCATGTTCGAGCTGATCAGCCCTGAGCCGCCGCCGTGGCGGCCGCGAGCTGCTCGACCACCTGGGGCAGGATCCACGGGAGGGTCAGCGCCGTCGGCGAGATGGCGGCGACGTTCTCCTCTCCGACGATGGCACCCACGGCACCGGATGCCACGCCGGGGATGAGCTTCGTCCGGTCGGACGTGAGGAAGGTCTGCAGCTGGTCCTCGCTGTCCACCTGGGTGAAGATCACCTCGGCGTCGATCTGGTCGAGGTTCTCGCTGCTGACGGTGGTGTAGAACGTGGCTTCTCCGGTGTCGAGTGCGGTGACCGCTTCGGCGGTGACGAAGCCGAGGTCCTCGAGGATTTCCACGCGCGGGTCGGCCGGCAGGTAGAGGTAGAACGTGTCGACGTCGTCGGCCGCGTACGCGATCGTGGTGCCGTCGAACTCCGGGTGCTCCGCCGCGGCGTCGGCCACCTGCTGGTCGAGGTCGGCCAGCACCTGCTCCGCCTCCGCGTCCAGACCCAGCGCCTTGCCCGTCTCGGTGATGACTTCGCGCCACGGAGTGGACCAGAGCGCCTCTGCGGGGGCGAGGACGGGGATGCCGGCGCCGGTGACCGCGTCGTACTCCTCCTGCGTCAGACCCGAGTACGGCGCGATGAGCACATCCGGGTCCGACGCCAGCAGCTCTTCGACCGAGAGCTCGAAGGTGGCGTTGTCGAGGATCGCTGGCTCCTCGCCGCCGAGGTCGGCGATGGCATCCTCGACCCATGGCGTGATGCGGTTGTCACCCCCGCCGTAGTCCATCGAGGCGATCGCGACGGGCACGATGCCGAGCGCGAGCACCGCATCGGTGGCACCCCAGCCCCAGGTCGCAATCCGCTCCGGAGCGGACTCGATGGTCGTCTCGCCGTACATGTGCTCGAACGTGACGGGGAACGCGTCCGCCGAGCCGGCGGGGGCGTCGGAGGAGCCGGCGGTCTCGGTGCCGGGGGTGCCGGCGCAGCCGGCGAGGACCAGCCCGCCGGCCACCGTGAGCGCGGCGAGGGCGCTCAGGCGGGAGGTGGATGAGGACATGCGGGACTTTCCTTTCGGTCGCGTCATGCCTCGTCCGCGGCGGCGTGGGCGCCGCCGGGGACGGGGATGACGAGGGGGGTGGAGGTGAGGGGGTCGGGTATCACGAGGGCCTCGAGGTCGAACGCCTGCGACACCACCTCGCGGGTGAGCACCGCGGACGGCTCGCCGTGCGCGACGACCCGTCCCGCGCTCATCACGACGAGGTCGTCTGCGTAGCGTGCGGCGAGGTTGAGCTCGTGCAGCACGACGACGATGGTGGTGCCGTCTGTGCGATTCAGGGTGCGCAGCAGATCGAGCACCTCGATCTGGTGGCTCAGGTCGAGGAAGGTCGTCGGTTCGTCGAGGAGCAGCACACGGGGCTCCTGAGCGAGGGCCATGGCGATCCACACGCGCTGGCGCTGCCCGCCCGACAGGTCGCCGACCGGGCGATCGGCGAGGGCGCGGACGCCGGTCTTCGCCATCGCGTCATCCACCCGCGCCGTGTCCGCCGCGCTCCAGCGCTGGAAGAGCCCACGATGCGGGTGGCGGCCGCGCGAGACCAGCTCGGCGACCGTGAGTCCGTCGGGGGCGGTGGGATGCTGCGGCAGCAGGCCGACGCTCTGGGCGAACCGCCGGCGCGGCAGCGTCGAGACGTCGGCTCCGTCGAGTTCGACCGTTCCCGCAAGGGGTTCGTTGACGCGGGCGAGGACGCTCAGGAGCGTGGACTTGCCGCACGCGTTGGCACCGATGATCATCGTCATCCGTCCCGGCGCGAAGTCGAGGTCGAGGCCTTCGATGACGCGGCGGCCCGGATAGCCGGCGGAGAGACCTCTGGCCGACAGACGTGGGGCGGATGCCGTGGTCACAGGTGCCGTCCTTTCGATGTGGCGAGCAGCCAGAGCAGGAACACCGAGCCGATCGCGCCGGTCACGACGCCGACGGGAACCGAGACGCCCGGAAGAGCGAACTGCGCGACGAGGTCGGCCGCCGCGAGCAGGCCGGCGCCGGTCGCGGCGCTCGTGCCGATGCCGACCGCGCCGTGACCGAGAAGCGGCCGCGCGATGGCCGGGGCGCAGAGCGCGATGAAGGCGATGGGACCCACGAACGCGCACGTCACGGCGGTCAGCAGGACGGCGGTGAGGATCGTGACCAGCCGCACGGTCGAGGACCGCACCCCCAGCGACGCGGCCGTGGGCGCGCCCATCTGGGTGATCGGCAGCCAGCGCGCACACGCGACGACCGCCGGCGTAGCGATGACGAGGACGATGAGCACGGTGGCGACGTTCCACCACGGCGTCGATGCCAGGCTGCCGGTGAGCCAGATCAGGGCCGATTGGGCCAGTTCCACCTGAGCCCGCACCATCAGGTAATTCGTGATGGCGACGCTGAGGAAGGCGACTCCCACGCCGGCGAGGATCAGGCGATAGCCGCCGTCCGCGCGGTGCCGGCCGGCGAGCAGCAGGAATGCGGCGACCGCGATCCCGCCGAGGAACGCCGCAGCCGCGAGCAGCGGACCGCCCACGCCGAGGATGAGGAGCGCGAACACCGCTGCTGCGCCCGCGCCGCCGCTGATTCCGAGCAGGTCCGGGCTCGCGAGCGGGTTCCCCAGGAGGGACTGCAGCAGCCCGCCGGCCGCGCCGAGCGCGGCACCGACGAGAAGCGCCATCGCGAGCCGGGGCGCGCGCACTTGGAAGACGACGTACGACTCCACGCGCTCGCCGCCGCCCCAGAGGGTGCGCCACAAGTCAGCCGGCGCGATCCGGTAGTCGCCGATGGAGAGCGACAGCATCGCCACGGCGAGAACCGCGAGGAGGACCGAGACCACGACCGTGGTCCGGCGCCGACGGACGAGCGAGCGGATCTCGAGCACGGACGACGTCACAGCGTCACCCGCCCCGGCCGCAGCACGATGGAGATCAGCACGGGAGCGCCTACGAAGGCGACGACGAGCCCCGCCTGCACTTCGCCCGGCAGCGCGATCACCCGTCCGAGCACGTCGGCCGCGAGCAGCACCACGGCGCCCGCGGGGGCACCGATGGCCAGCAGCCAGCGGTAGTCGCCCCCGATGAGCGCTCGGAGTGCGTGCGGTACGAGCAGGCCGACGAAGACGATCGGCCCGGCGATGGCGGTCGCGCTGCCGCACAGCAGTACCGTCGCGACGATGCCGAGCGCACGCGTACGGGCGACGCTGTGCCCGAGACCGGTGGCCGTGTCGTCTCCGAGAGCCATGAGATCGAGCCCACGCGCCGACGTGAAGGCGATGATCGCACCCACGAGGAGAGGCAGGAGCACGACCGCGACGGTGTCGAGCCCGCGCGCCGTCAGGCCGCCGACCTGCCAGTAGCGGAAGACGTCGAACGCCGTGATGGAGGTGGTCAGGATCAGCATCGTGACGGCGGTGAGCCCCGCCGTCACGGCGGCGCCGGTCAAAGCGAGCTTCGCGGGACTGGAGCCGTCCGGACCGCGCGTTCCGATCGCCGCGACGACGACGGACGCGACAGCGGCGCCCGCGAAGGCGAACCACACGAAGCCGGAAGGCGCGGTGATGCCGAGGAGCGTGATCGCGGCGAGCACGGCCACCGACGCGCCGGCGTTGACGCCGAGCAGACCGGGGTCGGCGAGCGGGTTGCGGGTGAGACCCTGCATGAGCGTGCCCGCCAGGGCGAGGGCGGCTCCGGCCAGCACCCCGATCGCCGTGCGCGGCACGCGCTGGCCGAGGATCACGGTGTGGTCGGCGATCGACATGTCGGGCCGCAGCAGGGCGTCGATCACCACCGCGGGCGCGACGGGCCGCGCTCCGATCGCCAGGCTCGCACCGATCAGGAGCAGGAGCAGCGCGACCGCGAGAAGCAGCAGCAGACGCCCTCGTCGATCGCGAGCGGTGGTCATTCCTGGCGCTCGGACTGGCCCAGGCGCCAGTAGCCCATGAAGGCCACGCGCTTGCGATCCACCCCGCACCCCTGCACCAGGTGACGGCGCAGGCCCTTGACCATGGCCGCCTCCCCCGCCATCCAGGCGTAGAACTCGCCGTCCGAGTCGTCCGGGCTGTCCCACAGGAGATCGACGTCGACATCGACCTCGGCGAGTTCCTGACGCCGGGGGGACGCCGCGGCGGCGAGGACGTCCGCCGCTCCGGAGCTCCAGCCGGTGACCGCCTCGGTGAGGGCGGCGCCGTGCGCACGGTCTCCGCGCGCGAGCCACGTGACCCGGAAGCCGGTCGGCAGGTCGACCTCGAGGAAGTCGTCAGCGGTCGGAACCTCGATGAACGCATCGACGGCGTAGGACTCGTCGAGCGATTCGAGGATCGAGCAGATCGCCGGAGCGGCCGTCTCATCGCCCGCCAGCACGACCCGGCGGGCGGTGCCGGGGTGCCAATCGAGTCCGAGTCGGAAACCCTCGCTTCGCTGATCGGGTCCGACGACCACGATCTCCTGACCGACCGCGGTCCGCTCCGCCCAGCTGCCGGCCGGACCGGCGTCGTGGTGCACGACGAAGTCGACGAGCAGCCGGCGGGCGGCGGGATCGACCCGGCGGACCGTGTACGTGCGCAGAGGGCTGCGCGTCGCGGAGGGGATCTCCCGCCACGCGGTGTACCAGTCCCCCGCGTCGATCGCCTCATCGTCGTGCTGACCGATGTCGCTGAGCGTGCCGTCCTCGAGCGGCAGGATGAGCTTGACCCGCTGGTCGAGACCCGCCGTGCCGAACACCTCGAAGTCGGGACCCGTGAAGGCGACGCGCACGAAGTGCGGGGAGAGCCGTTGCACCTCGGCCACCGTCGCGGCATAGGGGCGGTACGCGGGGCGCGTGCGGAGTGCGGTGGAAGAGCTCACCCAGTAAGGGTAGCCTTACCTCTCTTCGGGGGCCAAATCCCGGCGTGTCACTCGACCGGGCGGCTCACTCGACGGCGACTTCGTGGAACGAGGCCCTTCACGCGGCGCGGACCGCGGAGGCCTCGTGCGCGTGCCCGAGCCGCAGACCGGGCACGAGCGCGACGAGGGCGAGACCGGTGGCGAGGGCGAAGACCGCCGGGAACCCGGCATCCACCGTCTGGAGCGCCGTGAAGACGAGTCCCATCACCGCGATGGAAGCCGATGCGCCGATGGAGTCTGAGATGGACAGCGCCGACGAGTTGAAGCCCTGGTTCTGCGGCGTCGAGTACGCGAGCGTCAGCACGGTCAGCCGGGCGTACATGAGTCCCATGCCCGCGCCGGCGAGCGTCCAGCCGGCGATCAGCACCGCCGGCGGCAGACCGAGCAGCGCCGTCGCGCACGCGGTGGCGGTGGATGTCGCCAGAAGCGTGATCCCGATCAGGGTGATCCGCCTGTTGCCCAGCCGGTCGCCGAACCGCCCCTGCACGTCGGCGAACGCGGCCCACGCCAGGGCCGCGACCGTCAGACCGAGGCCGGCCAGCGTCGGTGAGAAGTCGTAGCGGTCGATGAGCAGGTAGGGCACATAGATCTCGGCGCCGAACAGCGTTCCGGCGATGAGTCCTCGCATCAGCACGACGCTCGGCAGCCCCCGACCCGCCCGCAGGGTGTGCGGAGGCAGCAGGCGGCGGGCGGCGAGGCCTATGAGAACGAGGGATGCCGCGGCCACGGCCCACCCGAATGCCGGCACTTGGCCCGACAGGCTGAGAGCGAGGGCGCCGACCGCCACCACGACCGCGAGTCCGAGGCGGGTTGCCACCCCGCCGCTCTGCCCCGTACCGTTCGAGTGCATGTCGACGCCGCGCAGCGTTACCACGACCATCGCGAAGGCGACCGCGGTGAGCACGGCGACGCCGAGGAAGACCCAGCGCCAGTGCAGGAACTCGGCGACGGCGCCCGCGAGGAAGGGCCCGACCAGCGACGGCACGACCCATGCCGCCGCGAAGGCGGCGAAGACGCGGCCGTGCAGGGCCGACGGATAGACCCGGGCCACCACGACGTAGAGCGCTACCGTCTGACCGCCGGCTCCCAGCCCCTGCACGAGGCGGCCGAGCACGAGGAGCTCCATCGTGGGTGCGAGCCCGGCGATGAGCAGCCCCGCCACGAACAGGCCCGTCGCCGCGGAGAGCGGCGGCATGGGGCCGGCCCGATCCGACCACGCGCCGGTCGCGACCATCCCGATCACGCTGGTGGCGAGGGTCGCTGAGAACGCCACCGCGTAGAGCGCCGCACCGTCGAGTTCCCGGCTCACCACAGGCATGACCGTCGTGACGGCGAGTGCCTGCACGGCTGCCAGCAGGACGAGCGCGACGGAGCCGATCGTGACCCAGACGACGCGAGGGTCCCAGATTCCGGTCGGCTCCTCGCGGGTGCGCTGCTCGGTCACGAGTCGACGAGCGTACCCACGCGCTCCATCGCCTCCCGCAGCACCTCGGGCGAGCAGCCGAAGTTGACGCGAACGTGCCCGACCCCTTCTTCGCCGAACGCCGGCCCGAAGTGGAACGCGACCTTCGCGTCCCGGAGGATGCGCTTGGCCGGGTTGCGTCCCCAGCCCAGAGCCGTGAGGTCGACCCACGCGAGGTAGCCCGCATCCGGCGCGATGTACCGCGCACCCGGCAGGTGCTCGGCCAGCAGATCCGCGAGCAGCCGGCGGTTCTGATCGAGCGTCATGAGCAGCCCGTCGAGCCACGCATCGCTCTCGGGAGAGAGTGCCGCCACGCTCGCGAGCATCCCGAGCTGGGACGTGCGCCACTCGACCTCCACCGGCATCCCGCGCACGATCCGGCCGGGCCGCTCCCCCGCGGTCACCATGACGGCGCACTTCAGGCCGGCGAGGTTGAAGGCCTTGCTCGCGGATGCCACGGCGAAGCCGATCTCGCGAGCCTCGGGTGCGGCATCCAGGAACGGGGTGAACGGCACCCCCGGCTGAGTGAGCGGCGCGTGGATCTCGTCGCTCACCACGCGAACGCCGAACCGCGCGGCGAGGCGGGCGAGGGCCGCCAGGCTTTCGCGCGAGTGCACGGTTCCGGTGGGGTTGTGGGGGTTGCAGAGCAGGAAGGCGCGGGCTCCCGCGGCGAACGCCGCCTCGATCCCGTCAAGGTCGAGCTCCCAGCCGGTCCCGGTGCGCAGGAGCGGGACGCGCTCGTCCACGGCGCCCGCCTCCTCGATCAGGTCGTAGAACGGCGGGTAGACCGGCGGGGTCACCACGACACGGTCGCCACGGTTTGTGATGCGGCGCAGGATCTCTACGATCCCCAGGCTCACGTCGGCCGTCGAGCGGACCATCGCGGGGTCGACGGTCCACCCGTAGCGCCGCTGCGCGAACTCCGCGTAGGCCCCCGCCAGCGGGTTGCGGGATGCCGTGTAGCCCGTGTCTCCGAGGTCAATGGCGCGGTGCAGGGCGGAGCTGATCGCGGGCGCCAGGGGGAAATCCGTCTCGGCGACGAACATCGGGAGGACATCCGCGTCGTATTCGCGCCACTTCTCGCTCGTCCGCTCACGGAGCCGCTCGAGCGGCAGTGCCTGGACGGGTTCGGTGCGGGCGTCGATCGTCACCACACGAGCCTACGGCGTGCCTTCGCCGTTGGGCCTGCCCTGAGCTTGTCGAAGGGTCAGATCGCGAAGCCGAGCGCGCGCATCATGTCGCGACCGTCGTCGGTGATCCGCTCCGGACCCCACGGCGGCATCCACACCCAGTTGATGCGGAACCGGTCGACGACGTCATCCAGGGCCTGCGCCGTCTGCTCCTCGAGCACATCGGTCAGCGGGCACCCCGCGCTGGTGAGCGTCATGTGGATGACGAGCGCGTCGTTCTCGTCGTCCCAGCCGAGGTCGTAGATGAGCCCGAGGTCGACGACGTTGATGCCCAGCTCGGGGTCCATGACGTCCTTGAGCGCCTCGGTCACCTCGTCGAACTTCTGCGGTGTGAGCGTCGCGTTCATACGGCGATTCTACGCTTCCACATCTGTGACGGCCTCGAGGTACCTGTCATAGCCCTCGTCCTCGAGCCGGTCTGCGAGCTCGGGCCCGCCCTCTTCGACGATGCGCCCGCCGATCATGACGTGCACGAAGTCGGGGTGGATGTAGCGCAGGATCCGCGTGTAGTGCGTGATGAGCAGCACGCCCAGATCGGTCTCGGCCTTGGCGCGGTTCACGCCCTCCGAGACGATCTTCAGCGCGTCGACATCGAGGCCGGAGTCGGTCTCGTCGAGGACTGCGATCTGCGGCTTGAGCAGCTCGAGCTGCAGGATCTCGTGACGCTTCTTCTCGCCGCCGGAGAAGCCCTCGTTGACGTTGCGCGATGCGAACTTCGGGTCCATGCGCAGGTTCTTCATGGACTGCTTGACGTCCTTGGTCCACGTGCGGATGGGCGGGGCCGCACCGTCGATCGCGGTCTTGGCCGTTCGGAGGAAGTTCGTGACCGTGACCCCGGGGATCTCCACCGGGTACTGCATCGCGAGGAAGAGTCCGGCCCGGGCGCGCTCGTCGACGGTCATCGCGAGCACGTCGTCGCCGTCGAGCGTGATCGAGCCGCTCTGCACCTTGTACTTGGGGTGACCGGCGATCGTGTACGCGAGGGTGGACTTTCCGGAGCCGTTGGGGCCCATGATGGCGTGGGTCTGTCCGGTGCGGATCGTGAGCGTGACGCCGTTCAGGATGGGCGTGGTGCCGGCATCCGTCTCGACGGTGACGTACAGATCGCGGATCTCGAGCACTGCCATGTTCAGACTTCCTTCGTGACGTTCGGATCGATGAGCACGTCGTCGCCGTCGATTTCGACGACGTAGACGGGGACGGGCTCATACGCGGGGAGGTTCAGGGGGTGGCCGGTGCGCAGCGAGAACGCGGAGCCGTGGGCCCAGCACTCGAGGCTGTCGCCCTCGACGAAGCCCTCGGCGAGGGAGATGTCGCCGTGGGTGCAGGTGTCGCCGATCGCGTGCACCTCGCCGGCGGAGTCGAGGACCACGGCGATCGGCACCTTCTTCACGACGACGCGCTTGGGCGTGTCCTGCTCGAGTTCGCTGAGTGAGCAGACGCGGGTCGCGGTCACAGCGCCGTACCTTCCATGAGTTCGGCCTCGATGGCCGCCGACAGTTCTGCTTCGAGCTCGGGGATGGCGATGCGCTGCACGATCTCGCTGAGGAAGCCGATGACGACGAGTCGACGGGCCTCCTCTTCGCTGATGCCGCGCGCCTGCAGGTAGAACAGCTGCTCATCGTCGAAGCGCCCGGTGGCGCTCGCGTGCCCGGCTCCGCGGATGTCGCCGGTCTCGATCTCGAGGTTCGGGATGGACTCGGCGCGAGCGCCGTCGGTGAGCACGAGGTTGCGGTTGGCCTCGTACGAGTCGGTGCCGACGGCATCCGGCCCGATCAGCACATCGCCGATCCACACGCTGCGAGCCCCCGCGCCCTGCAGGGCGCCCTTGTACAGCACGTCGCCGCGGGTCTCGGCGCCCTTGTGGAAGAGGTAGACCTGGCTCTCGAGGTGCTGGCCGGCGTCCGAGAAGCTCAGGCCGTAGAGCTCGCCCTGCGAGCCCGTCCCCGCGAGCTCGACGCTCGGGTTGACGCGGACGACGCCGCCACCGAAGCTGACGACGATGTGCCGGAGCGTCGCGTCGCGATCGACGCGGGCCTGGTGGGATGCCGCGTGCACCGCGTCATCCGCCCATTGCTGCACCGTGATGACCGTGAGATGGGCGCCGTCGCGGACGAGGATCTCGACGTTGGCGGCCACCTGCGCCGACCCGCTGTGGCGCAGCAGCACGATCGCGTGGGAGTTCGGCTCGGCCTCGATCAGGACGTTGGCGTGCGTGAGCCCGCCGTTGCCGTGCACGTCGACGACCACCGGCTCGGAGAGCTCGGCGGAGGCCGGGATGCGGACGTGCAGCGCCTCCACGGCACGCTCCCAGGCGATGGCGGCGGCCAGGTCCTCGGGCACGAAAACCTCGCCGCGGGGCGCATCCGCCGCGCGCTTGGGCGCGGCGACGACGCCATCCGGTGCGGTCACGGTGACCGTGACGGCCTCGGCATCGCCGTCGACGTTCTCGAACAGGGGCGAGAGGCGGTCGACGGGGGTGTGCTTCCAGTTCACCTCACGCCCGCTCGGCCGCTCGAAGTCAGCGGCGTGGAACGAACGAGGGCGCTCTGATCGGGTCTGGATCGGAGCCCAGCCGCCGTCGGAGTGCGCCGTCGAGCCCGGCACCGGGGCGGGTGCCTGTGTCGTGGTCGTCATCTAGCCGACCGATCCTTCCATGCCCATCTCGATGAGCTTGTTCAGTTCGAGCGCATACTCCATCGGCAGCTCGCGGGCGATCGGCTCGATGAAGCCGCGCACGATCATGGCCATGGCCTCGTCCTCGGGCATGCCGCGGGACTGCAGATAGAACAGCTGCTCCTCGCTGACCTTCGAGACGGTGGCCTCGTGACCCAGCTGCACGTCGTCGACGCGGATGTCGATGGCCGGATACGTGTCGGAGCGCGAGATCGTGTCGACCAGCAGCGCGTCGCACCGCACCGTGTTCGCCGAGTGGTGCGCATTCGCATCCACCCTCACCTCACCGCGGTAGCCGGCCCTGCCGCCGCCGCGTGCGATCGACTTCGAGACGATCGATGACTGCGTGTAGGGCGCCATGTGGATCATCTTCGCGCCGGCGTCCTGGTGCTGACCGGGGCCGGCGAAGGCCACGGACAGCGTCTCGCCCTTGGCGCGCTCGCCGACGAGGAAGATCGACGGGTACTTCATCGTGACCTTCGAGCCGATGTTGCCGTCGATCCACTCCATCGTCGCGCCCTCGTGCGCGATCGCGCGCTTGGTGACGAGGTTGTAGACGTTGTTCGACCAGTTCTGGATCGTCGTGTAGCGAACGCGCGCGTTCTTCTTCACGATGATCTCGACGACGGCCGAGTGCAGGGAGTCGCTCTTGTAGATCGGGGCGGTGCAGCCCTCGATGTAGTGCACGTACGAGCCCTCGTCCGCGATGATCAGCGTGCGCTCGAACTGGCCCATGTTCTCGGTGTTGATGCGGAAGTACGCCTGCAGCGGGATCTCGACGTGCACGCCGGGCGGCACGTAGACGAACGATCCGCCCGACCAGACGGCCGTGTTGAGGGCGGCGAACTTGTTGTCACCGGAGGGGATGACGGTGCCGAAGTACTCCGTGAAGAACTCGGGGTGCTCGCGGAGCGCGGTGTCGGTGTCCATGAAGATGACGCCCTGCGCCTCGAGCTGCTCGTTGATCTGGTGGTAGACCACCTCCGACTCGTACTGCGCCGCGACACCGGAGACGAGACGCTGGCGCTCGGCCTCGGGGATCCCGAGGCGCTCGTACGTGTTGCGGATCTCCTCGGGGAGCTCCTCCCATGAGCCTGCCTGCTTCTCCGTGGAGCGCACGAAGTACTTGATGTTGTCGAAGTCGATCTCGCTGAGGTCGGCTCCCCAGGTCGGCATCGGCTTGCGCTCGAAGAGCTGCAGACCCTTCAGGCGCGCCTTGAGCATCCACTCCGGCTCGTCCTTCAAGGTCGAGATGCCGCGCACGACGGCCTCGCTCAGTCCGCGCTGGGCGATCGCCCCGGCGGCGTCGGCGTCGTGCCAGCCGAATTCGTAAGTACCGAGCCCCGCGAGCTCAGGTCGGTCGATGAGCACATCAGACATGACGTCACACTCTCCTCTAGGCCTCAACGGTGTCATCCGCCCCGACATCCGAGACCACGAGGTTTCGTGGGGGTGGATGCCGCTGGTGGGCCCTTCTCCGAGGCGCAGTCTCGCGCGCCTACACTTGAAGCGATGCGTCGAACGCTCAGCGCGCGCACCGCAACACCTCGATTCTACAGGTTCCGCCCCCTCCGCCGGGCGGGCACCGGCCCCTCCCGCAAGACGTGGAGGGCAATCCCAGGAGGCTTCACCCGATGACCGACGCCGGTGGCACGACCCAGCGACCACGGCTCGGCGCCCGCCTCTGGGCGTGGCTGCCCGATCGCATCGACCGCCGCGTCGTCGCGGCCGCGTGGGCGACGCTCGTGGTGCAGATCGGCATCGTCGGCACCGGCGGGCTCGTCCGGCTCACGGCATCCGGACTCGGCTGTCCCACGTGGCCGCAGTGCACCGACGGCTCCTTCGTGCCGACGCCCGAGCTGGCGGCCCACGGCGCGATCGAGTTCGCGAACCGCATGCTGACGTTCGTGCTGGTCGCCGTCGCGATCCTTATGTTCCTCTTCGTCGTTCGCTTCCGGAGCGAGCGCCGGGACCTGTTCTGGCTGGCGCTGTCGATCGGCCTCTACGTCCCCTTGCAGGCGATCATCGGCGGGATCACGGTGCTGACGAACCTGAACCCCTACGTCGTCGGCCTGCACTTCTTCGCCTCGGTCGTCCTCGTCGCGCTGGCGACCGTGCTCGTCTACCGGGTGTACACCGCACCCGGCGCGCGCACCTCGGCGGTTCCGCGCTGGTACGCGGCGGTGACGCATCTCACGAGCGCCGCCGTGCTCGTCACCGTGCTCGTCGGCATCCTCGTGACGGGCGCCGGTCCCCACGCCGGCGATGCAGGCGCGGCGCGCAACGGCCTGGACCCCGAGCTGATGCAGCACCTGCACGCGTGGCCGGGCTACGTCACCTTCGGGCTCACCGTCGTGCTGCTGGTCGGAGCCCTGCGCGTCGCCCCTGCGCTCCGGCTCTGGGTCGGGCTGCTCCTCGCGGTCGAGCTGGTGCAGATCGCCGTCGGTCTGCTGCAGGCCCGCACGGGCCTGCCGATCGTCCTCGTGAACATCCACATGGTGCTCGCCGTCTGCCTCGTCGCCGCGATGACGGCGGTCGTGCTGCACCTGAAGGCGCCCGTTCCCGCCGGACGAGCTGTCCTCGACCCCGACATTCCGGACCTCGACCGGGCCTCCGTCGCATCCGGCCGGCGCACAGCCAACCCATAGTCCGCGCACACACACCGCACGGAGGCGCGCGGAATCGTGGTGCACGCCGCGGGCAGTACGCCCCCGGAATCCCAACCGAAGGAACGTCACATGAACACCGCACGCCCCTCACTCACGCGCAGCATCCCCTTCTGGGCTCTCGTCGTGCTCTCGATCGCCGCCGTGGCTTACGGTGCGTGGTTCTCGCTGTCGCAGATCACCGCGATGACGGCCGCGCTGAGCGGCCCTGCGCCCACCCCCGCCGACGTCTACGGCCCGCAGTCGCTCGTCATCGTCGGCGCCGTCGTGCTCGGCGCCGGACTCGTCGGCATCCTGCTCGCACTCTCGATCGCCACGCTGCGGGCCCTCGTTCCTTCCGAGCCCCTCGAGGTGGTCGACATCGAGCAGGTCGACGCCCACGCCGGACCCTGGGATGCGGCGCCGACCGGCGACCTCGTGGCGACCCCGGCCCCGGCGCCTGTCGCGAGCCCCTCTGCGGACACCGTCGATGACGCACCGCCCGCGCCGCTGACACGCTGACCCGCTCATCGGGCTGAGGGCCCGATACTGACTGGATGGATACCGTCGGCACGATCAGCTGGATCGTCCTCTTCGTGATCACCACGGTCACCGTGACCGGGGTCGTCGGCCGCATCGGCTGGTCGGCCCCGGTCGCCCTCGTTCTGGTCGGCGGGCTCGTCTCCTTCATCCCCGCCGTGCCGCAGGTCGAGGTGCAGCCCGAGCTCATCCTGTACGGCATCCTTCCCCCGCTGCTCTTCGCGGCAGCGCTTCGCACCTCGATCGTCGATGTGCGCGCAAGGAACGACAGCATCCTGCTGCTGTCAGTGGGGCTCGTCGCGTTCACCGTTGTGACAGTCGGCTTCGCCGCATGGCTGCTGGTCCCCGCCATCACGCTCGCGGCCGCCTTCGCGTTCGCGGCCGTCGTGGCCCCTACCGACGCCATTGCGGTGACGGCGATCGCCGGACGGCTGGGGCTCCCCCGTCGCGTCGTGACGATCCTCGAGGGCGAGAGCCTGCTCAACGACGCCACCGCGCTGGTGGCCCTGAACGCATCGATCGCCGCGATCGTCAGCGTCGTCACACCGGCGACCATCGCGATCGACTTCGTCGTCGCCGTCGTGGTCGGCGTGACGGTAGGGCTGCTCGTGGGGTTCCTGGTCTCGTTCGTGCGTCGGGCGCTGCGATCAGCGGTGCTCGACACGAGCATCTCGCTGATCACGCCGTTCGCGGCGTTCCTGATCGGCGAGCTGCTGCACGGATCCGGTGTGCTCGCCGTCGTGGTGACGGGGCTCTACCTCGGCTATCGCGCCCCGGTCGTCTCCTCGGCGGAGGCGCGGGTCGCCGAGCGGCTGAACTGGCGCACGATCCAGTTCCTGCTCGAGAACGCGGTCTTCCTCTTCATCGGACTGAACCTGAACGGGATCCTCGAGGGCGCCCTGCGCACCGGCCCCGGCGTCTGGGAGACGGTGTGGGTCTGCGTCGGTCTGCTGCTCGCGCTCGTGGCCTCGCGCTTCGCGTGGGTGCTCGGCACGACGGCGCTGTACCGGCACGGGCCGAAGCGGATGCGCGAGCGGGGCTGGGCCTGGGGCAACGGCGTGGCCGTCGCGTCGGCGGGCGTGCGCGGGGTGGTGACGCTCGCCGCCGTCTTCCTGCTGCCCGAGGAGACCCCGGGCCGCGAGTACCTGCAGTTCCTGGCGTTCGTCGTCGTGGTCGCGAGTCTGCTCGGCGGGCTCGCCCTGCCGTGGATCATCCGGCGCCTCCGACTCCCCAGGCCGAGCCTCATGCAGGAGCTCACGGAACGCCGGATGCTGATGGCCGAGGCCCGCCAAGCGGGCATCGAGCGGCTCGACGAGGAGGCGACGAGCGACGACGAGCCCCGGGTCGTCGAGCTGCTCCGATCCGACGCCGGCTTCCTCGGGGAGACCCTCGAGACCTATGGCCCTGACGCCTCGATCCCGCAGTTCGAGGCGAAGCTGCGGCTTCGACGTTCGATGCTCGACGCCGAGCGCGGCGCCGTCCTGCAGGCGCGCTCGGAGGGCCGCTATCAGGAGCCGGCCGTCGCGGCGGCGCTGCAGGCGATCGACGCGGAGGAGACGGCGCTCAGGGCCCAGGACCCGAGGTGAGCTCCGCCAGGCCCGCATCCCGGGCGGGCCCGCATCCCGGGCAGGCCGCACTCGACCACACGCGCATCCCGATCAGGCGCGCATCCCGAGCACAACTGCGGGCCTGATCGCCGACACGCCGTGCAACGGCATCCGGCACCGGCGTGTCGCCCACGATCTCCGCCGTTGTGCGCGCGAGTCACCGGATCACGCCCACGGCTGGCGTCCGTGCCGAGCCCGATCGGGAACCGGCGCGCCCCAGCACCATCATCCGGAGTCGCTCCTCCACCGTCCTTGCTGGCACGAATTTCGGAAGATGTCGCGAACATCGGACCGCGGCCGGAAAATCTTCCGAGCACGCAGACATTCTCCGAAGCCGGTGCCTCTGGAAGAGCGCGACCAATCGGCCATCCCGCGCGAGCGGCCCGCATCCGAGCCGCTCGCGGCGCCTAGAAGGGCAGCAGCGGGTCGATCGCGATCGCCACGAAGAGCAGCGTCAGGTAGGTGATCGAGGCGTGGAAGACCCGCATCGGCGCGGGCTCCGTGCCGCGGACGGCGCGGTTGTAGAGGCGGTGCGATTCGTAGATGAACCAGCCGCCGAACACGAGGGCGGACACCGTGTAGACGAGGCCCATCTGCGCGACCGGGACGAGGAGCAGCGAGCACGCCACCGTTGCCCAGGCGTAGAGGATGACCTGCAGCCCGACCTGCGAACCGGACCGGGTGGCGCCGAGCATCGGCACGTCGACGCCGTCGTACTGATCCTTGTACTTCATGGACAGCGGCCAGTAGTGCGGCGGCGTCCACAGGAACACGAGCGCGAAGAGGATGACCGGCGTCCAGGCCAGTGAGCCGGTGACGGCCGTCCAGCCGATGACCACGGGGAAGCAGCCGGCGATGCCGCCCCATACGATGTTCTGCTCGGTGCGCCGCTTGAGGATCATCGTGTAGATGACCACGTAGAAGAAGATGGCGGATGCCGAGAGGGTGGCCGCCAGCCAGTTCGTGGTCACCCAGAGCCAGATCGTGGATGCCGCGGCCAGGGTCCAGGCGAAGACGAGGGCACCGCGGGGCGAGACCTCCCCCGTGACGAGCGGGCGGTTCACCGTGCGCTGCATGTGCGCGTCGATGTCGCGGTCGAGGTACATGTTGAAGGCGGCGGCCGAGCCGGCGCTCATCGAGCCGCCGAGGACGGTGGCGAGCACGAGCCAGAGGTTCGGGAGGCCGCCCTGGGCCAGGATCATGACCGGAACGGTCGTGACGAGCAGCAGCTCGAGCACCCGGGGCTTGGTGAGCGCGATATAGGCGCGGATCGTGCGGCCGATGGAGCGGGGGGCAACGGGTGTCGCGAGCCCCGACGTCGTCATGATGTCCATCGCCCCCGTAATATCACCAGCAGATCCCCCCAAGTCTATGGCATCCATCCGGGCCGCCCCCGGCCTCACAACTGCTGTCGCCGCCAGGAGAGCGCGCCGCAACGGGGCCGACACGGCGACGTCATCTGCGCCGCGCCGACCGCTGGCACACGGACGTCACATGAGTCAAGGCATATCCGGAGCGGAATACCGCTTCGCTATGCTGAAGAAACACCGAGCCCTCGCTCCTCCTCCCGTCGTGACCCGCTCCGCGGCGATCGGTGCTGTAGCTGGGCGAGCGCTCTCCCTTCCACGAAAGGCGGTCCGGTGTCGGAACTGCGTTGGGACGAGATCGACGAGCGGGCCGTGGACACGGCACGCGTTCTTGCGGCGGATGCCGTGGAAAAGGTGGGCAACGGCCACCCGGGCACGGCGATGAGCCTCGCCCCGGCCGCATACCTCCTCTACCAGCGCGTGATGCGTCACGATCCGGCGGACAAGAACTGGCCGGGGCGTGATCGCTTCGTCCTCTCGGCCGGACACTCCTCGCTCACGCAGTACGTGCAGCTCTACCTCGGCGGCTTCGGGCTCGAGCTCGACGACCTGAAGTCGCTCCGCACATGGGGCTCCAAGACGCCCGGTCACCCCGAGTACGGGCACACCGACGGCGTCGAGATCACCACCGGCCCCCTCGGTCAGGGGCTCTCGTCCGCCGTGGGCTTCGCGTACGCGGCCCGCTACGAGCGCGGTCTGTTCGACCCGGAGACCCCGGCCGGCGAAAGCCCGTTCGACCACCACATCTTCGTCATCGCGAGCGACGGCGACCTGCAGGAGGGCGTCACGAGCGAGGCATCATCGCTCGCCGGACACCAGGAGCTCGGCAACCTCGTCGTCATCTACGACTCCAACCAGATCTCCATCGAGGACGACACCGACATCGCCTTCACCGAGGACGTCGCCAAGCGCTACGAGGCCTATGGCTGGCATGTGCAGACGGTCGACTGGAAGAAGACCGGCGAGTATGTCGAGGATGTCGCCGAGCTGCACGCCGCGCTCGAGGCGGCGAAAGGCGAGACGGCCAAGCCGTCGATCATCGTCCTGAAGACCATCATCGGCTGGCCCTCCCCCGGCAAGCAGAACACCGGAAAGATCCACGGCTCGGCCCTCGGCGGCGACGAGCTCGCCGCGACCAAGAAGGTGCTCGGCTGGAACCCGGATGAGACCTTCGTCGTTCCCGATGAGGTGCTGGAGCGCACGCGATCCCTCTCGGAGCGCACCTCCGGCGCCAAGGCCGAGTGGCAGCAGGCGTTCGACGCGTGGGCCGCAACCAACCCCGAGCGCAAGGCGCTCTGGGACCGGGTGACCGCACGGCAGCTTCCCGAGGGCATCGCCGACGCGCTCCCCATCTTCGAGCCGGGCAAGGACGTCTCGACCCGCGCCGCGTCCGGCACGGTCATCAACGCCCTGGCCGCGCAGCTGCCCGAGCTGTGGGGCGGCTCCGCCGACCTCGCCGAGTCGAACCTCACGACGATCAAGAACGCCTCGTCGTTCGTGCCGTCAGAGCGCTCCACCCACGAGTGGAGCGGCGACCCGTACGGCCGCGTGCTGCACTTCGGCATCCGCGAGCACGCGATGGGCGCGATCATCAACGGCATCGTGCTGCACGGCCCGACGCGCCCGTTCGGCGGCACGTTCCTCATCTTCAGCGACTACATGCGCCCCGCCGTGCGGCTGGCCTCGCTGATGAACATCCCGAGCATCTACGTGTGGACCCACGACTCCGTCGCCCTCGGCGAGGACGGACCCACGCATCAGCCGATCGAGCAGCTGGCGGCGCTCCGCGCCATCCCGAACTTCACGGTCGTGCGCCCCGGCGACGCCGCGGAGACCGGGGCGGTCTGGCTCGAGCTGCTGCGCCGCCACGCCGGCCCCGCCGGTATCGCACTGACCCGGCAGAACATCCCGGTGTTCGAACGAGGTGAGGGACAGGCATCCGGCGACACGTTCGCCTCCGCCGACAACGCGGCCAGGGGCGCGTACGTGCTCGCCGAGGCGGGGAACGGCACGCCCGATGTGATCCTCATCGCCACCGGCTCCGAGGTGCAGCTCGCGGTGAACGCCCGCGAGCAGCTCGCCGCCGAAGGCATCCACGCCCGCGTCGTCTCCGCTCCTTCGCTGGAGTGGTTCGACGAGCAGGATGCCGCCTACCGCGAGTCCGTTCTGCCGCCGTCCGTGACGGCGCGCGTATCCGTCGAGGCGGGCATCAAGCTCCCGTGGCGGCACATCGTCGGCGACAAGGGCCGGAGCGTCTCGATCGAGCACTTCGGCGCGTCGGCCGACTACAAGACCCTGTTCGAGAAGTTCGGCATCACCACCGAGGCCGTTGTCGCGGCCGCCCGCGAGACCCTCAAGGAGAACGCATCATGAGTACCCCTACCGCAGCCCTCGTCGCCAACGGCGTCAGCATCTGGCTGGATGACCTGTCCCGGCAGCGCATCATGACCGGCAACCTCGCCGACCTGATCGCCACCCGCAACGTCACCGGCATCACCACGAACCCCACCATCTTCGCCGGTGCCCTCGCCGACGGGGCGGCGTACGAGTCGCAGGTGAACGTCCTGGCCGACCGCGGCGCCAGCGCCGACGAGGCGATCTTCGAGATCACCACCGACGACGTGCGCGCCGCCGCCGACGTGTTCCGGCACGTCTACGACGAGACGCACGGCGTCGATGGCCGGGTCTCGATCGAGGTCTCCCCCGACCTCGCGCACGACACCGACGCGACCATCGCAGAGGCCAAGAAGCTCTGGACAACCGTCGATCGGCCCAACGTCCACATCAAGATCCCCGCCACGCTCGCCGGGCTTCCCGCCATCACCGCGGTCATCGCCGAGGGCATCAGCGTCAACGTGACACTGATCTTCAGCCTGGAGCGCTACGCGGGGGTCATCGACGCCTACCTCACGGGACTCGAGCAGGCGCAGGCGGCCGGCCACGACCTCTCTCAGATCCACTCCGTCGCGTCGTTCTTCGTGTCGCGGGTCGACACCGAGGTCGACAAGCGTCTCACCCAGCTCGGCGCCGAGGCGCTGAAGAGCAAGTCGGGCATCGAGAACGCGCGTCTCGCCTACGAGCTCTACGAGCGCGAGTTCGCGGGCGACCGTGCGAAGAAGCTGCTGGATGCCGGCGCCAACGTGCAGCGTCCGCTCTGGGCCTCGACCGGTGTCAAGGACCCGTCGCTGCCCGACACCCTGTACGTGACGGAGCTCGTCGCTCCGGGCACCGTCAACACGATGCCGGAGAAGACGCTCGAGGCGACGTTCGACCACGGCGTGATCGAAGGCGACAAGGTGACCGGCGCCTATGCCCAGGCGCACGAGTACTTCGACGCGCTGCGCGCCGCCGGGGTGGACTTCGACGACGTCACGCACACCCTCGAGACGGAAGGCGTCGACAAGTTCATCGCCTCCTGGCACGAACTCCAGGAGACGGTGGCCACCGCCCTCAAGGGCGGGGTCGAGGCCGCCCGATGAGCTTCGAGATCCACGTCACGGGTGCGGCCAAGGCCGCCGTCGACGCCCACCTGCCCACGCTCATCACCGACCTGGTCGCCTCGGGCATCACCGCGGGCGACGGCACCCTGTGGGGCCCGGAGGCCGAAGAGGAGTCATCCAAGCGCCTCGGCTGGGTGCAGGCCGTCACGGTCTCGCGCCCACTGGTGCCCGAGATCGAGGCGCTCCGCGCCGAGCTGGTGGCCAAGGGCGTCACCCGCGTCGTGCTCGCGGGCATGGGCGGCTCGTCGCTCGCCCCCGAGGTGATCGCGCAGACCGCAGGGGTGCCGCTGGTCATCCTCGACTCCACCGCCCCCGGCCAGGTGCTGGCGGCGCTGGACGGCGACGCCGAGGCCGGCGGCCTGACGCAGACCGTGCTCGTCGTCTCGTCGAAGTCCGGCTCCACGGTCGAGACCGACTCGGCCAAGCGGGCGTTCGAGGCGGCGTTCCGCGACCTCGGCATCGACCCGCTCGAGCGCATCGTGGTCGTCACCGACCCCGGTTCACCGCTCGACGTCGCCGCGCGCGCCGACGGCTACCGCGTCTTCAACGCCGACCCGACGGTCGGCGGCCGCTACTCCGCGCTCACGGCGTTCGGCCTGGTGCCGACCGGCCTCGCGGGCGTCGACATCGCCGAGCTGCTGGATGAGGCCGAGGCCTCGCTGCTCGAGGTCGCGATCGACAGCCCCGACAACCCGGCCCTGGTGCTGGCCGCCGCGATCGCCGGCACGTCGCCGCGCCGCGACAAGCTCGGCCTCATCACCGACGGCACGCACATCGTCGGCCTGCCCGACTGGATCGAGCAGCTCGTCGCCGAGTCCACGGGCAAGAACGGCACCGGCATCCTGCCGGTCGTGCTCCTTCCGGTCTCGCCCGAGGTGGAGAACAAGCCGGACGACCTGCAGATCGTGCGTCTGGTCGACGAGGCGAAGAAGTTCCACCTGTTCGAGCACCACGAGGGCGAGATCCTCGTCAGCGGCTCGCTCGGCGGGCAGCTGATGGTGTGGGAGTACGCGACGGCGATAGCGGGGCGGATGCTGGGCATCAATCCCTTCGACCAGCCCGACGTGGAGTCGGCGAAGATCGCGACCCGCGCGCTGCTGGACGCACGTCCGGAGCCGACGCCGCCGGCGTTCACCGTCGAGGGTGTCGAGGTGCGCGTGAGCGACCCGGAGCTCGCGGCATCCCGAACGGTCGCCGGCGTGCTCGACGCGCTCTGGAAGCGCCTGCCCGCCGATGGATACGTCGCCATCCAGGCGTACGTGAACCGCCTCGAGCTGCCCCAGCTGCTCGGACTGCGCGAGCTCGTCGCGGCCGACTCAGGTCGCCCGACGACGTTCGGCTGGGGACCGCGCTTCCTGCACTCGACCGGCCAGTACCACAAGGGCGGACCGGCGCAGGGTGTGTTCCTGCAGATCCTCGAGAGCACGGATGTCGATCTCGAGATCCCCGATCGGCCCTTCACCTTCGGCCAGCTCATCCAGGCACAGGCGGCAGGCGACGCGAAGGTCCTCGCGGAGCACGGCCGCCCGGTCGTGACCCTCACCCTCACCGATCCGCAGCTCGAAGTGCTCTCGCTCTTCGAAGCCGCCCAGTAGGAGCGCCTCGCCTCTATGACCGTCCAGATCTCGCGCGGCCACAATCCGCTGCGTGACGCCGATGACCGACGCCTCAGCCGCATCGCGGGTCCCAGCGCGCTGGTGATCTTCGGTGTCACGGGCGACCTCTCGCGCAAGAAGCTCATGCCCGCGGTCTACGACCTCGCCAACCGCGGCCTGCTGCCGCCGGGGTTCGCCCTGGTCGGCTTCGCGCGGCGCGACTGGGAGGACCAGGATTTCGCGAAGGTCGTCTACGACGCCGTCCGGGAGAACGCCCGCACCGAGTTCCGCGAGGAGACGTGGGAGCAGCTGCTGCAGGGCATCCGCTTCGTCTCTGGCGAGTTCGACAACCCAGAGTCGTTCAAGAGGCTGCGCGACACCGTGGAGAGACTCGACGTCGAGCGCGGCACGATGGGCAACCACGCGTTCTACCTGTCGATCCCGCCCAAGGACTTCCCGCAGGTCGCCCGGCAGCTGCGGGATTCGGGCCTCGTGGATGACACGACGGACGAGGACCGGTGGCGCCGCGTCGTCATCGAGAAGCCGTTCGGCAGCGACCTCGCCTCGGCGCGGGCGCTGAACGAGGCGCTCGAGGTCGCGTTCCCGGCCGACTCCATCTTCCGCATCGACCACTACCTCGGCAAGGAGACGGTGCAGAACATCCTGGCGCTGCGCTTCGCCAACGAGCTGTACGAGCCGATCTGGAACCGCAACTACGTCGACCACGTGCAGATCACGATGGCCGAGGACATCGGCGTCGGCGGTCGCGCGGGATATTACGACGGGATCGGCGCCGCGCGCGACGTCATCCAGAACCACCTGCTGCAGCTGCTCGCCCTCACCGCGATGGAGGAGCCGATCAGCCTCAAGGCCGCGGACCTCCGCGCGGAGAAGGAGAAGGTCCTCGCGGCCGTCACCCTGCCGGAGGACCTGTCGCTCGCCACCGCGAGAGGCCAGTACGCCGGCGGCTGGCAGGGCGGCGAAGAGGTGCACGGCTTCCTCGACGAGGACGGGATGAACCCGGACTCGACGACGGAGACGTACGCCGCGATCAAGCTCGAGATCGCCACCCGCCGATGGGCGGGGGTGCCGTTCTACCTCCGGACGGGCAAGCGCCTCGGCCGGCGCGTCACCGAGATCGCCGTCGTGTTCAAGAGGGCGCCGCAGCACCTGTTCTCCCGCAACCAGACATCGGAGCTCGGCCAGAACGCGCTCGTCATCCGCGTCCAGCCCGACGAGGGCGTCACGATCCGCTTCGGATCGAAGGTGCCCGGCTCCGGCGCGCAGGTGCGCGATGTGACCATGGACTTCGGGTACGGCCACGCCTTCACCGAGGCGAGCCCCGAAGCGTACGAGCGGCTCATCCTCGACGTGCTGCTCGGCGATCCTCCGCTGTTCCCGCGGCACGAGGAGGTCGAGCTCTCGTGGATGGTCCTTGACCCGGTCGAGGAGTTCTGGGCGGCGCAGGGCGGCCCGCTGGAGCAGTACGCACCCGGCTCGTGGGGCCCGGCATCCGCCGACGAACTCTTGGCCCGCGACGGCCGCGTCTGGAGGCGCCCGTGATCATCGAACTGCCCGACACCACCGTCAGCAAGATCGCCCGCCAGCTCGTCAAGGTGCGGGAAGAAGGCGGCGCCGTCGCGCTCGGCCGTGTGCTGACGCTCATCATCTCGACCCGCCACGGGCTCGAGGAAGAGGCGATCGACGCGGCCAACGACGCCTCACGGGAACATCCGATGCGCGTCATCGTGCTCATGACGTCCGATGGCGACACGCCGAAGCTCGACGCGCAGATCCGGGTCGGCGGCGACGCCGGGGCGAGCGAAGTGGTCGTGCTGCACGCCTTCGGCGACGCCTCCTCGAATGCGGAGAGCCTCATCACCGGCCTCCTCCTTCCGGATGCGCCCGTGGTCGCGTGGTGGCCGGATGATCCGCCGCGCGTGCCGGGCGATTCCCCTCTCGGGCGCATCGCCCAGCGCCGCATCACGGATGCCTCGACCAGGCCCTACACGACAGATCGTCTGACGACACTGGGCGACAACTACGCGCCCGGCGACACCGACCTCGCCTGGACCCGGCTCACACACTGGCGGGAACAGCTCGCCGCCGTGCTCGACCAGCCGCCCTTCGAGCCCGTCACGGCCGTCGAGGTGCGGGGTGCCGCCAGTTCCCCGTCGACGGCCCTGCTCGCGGCGTGGCTGCGGCTCAAGCTCGACGTCGCGGTCGACTGGGAGTACGAGTCCCCCCGCGCGTGGGAGCACGGCATCAAGTCGGTGCGGCTCACACGCGAGAGCGGCGACATCGTGCTCGAGCGTCCGGAACCGGGCATCGCGGTGCTGACGCAGCCCGGTCAGCCCGACCACGACCTCGTTCTGCCGCGACGGACCCTTCGCGAATGCCTTGCGGAGGAGCTCCGTCGCCTCGATCCGGACGTCCTGTATGGTCGAGTGATCACGGAGGCCTGGCAGCTTCTGGGCCCCCCGGCAACGCTGGAGCAGAATGGCGCTTGACAAGGTCACCTCGAAGCGGGTCGTCGTCACGGCCGACCCCGCGGCCCTCGCAGAGGGCGTCGCCGGGAGGTTCATCGGCAAGGTGACCGAGCTCGCGGACGCAGGCCGCACGGTGCACGTCGCCCTCACCGGTGGCACCAGCGGCCTGGCGGTGCTGCGGGCGGCCGCCCGTCACCCCTGGCGCGACAACGTCGACTGGTCCCGCGTGCACTTCTGGTGGAGCGATGAGCGCTTCGTGCCGCGACGCCATGCCGACCGCAACGAGGCGCAGGCCCGCGAGGCCCTGCTGGACGCGCTGGACATCCCGGCCGAGAACATCCACGCCATCGGCGCCAGCGATGACGGCATCGATCTGGATGCCGCGGCCGCCGCCTACGCCGCCGAGCTCGCTCGCTTCGCCTCCGACGATGAGCCGTGGCCCGTCTTCGACATCTGCTTCCTGGGCGTCGGGCCCGACGGGCACATCGCCTCGCTCTTCCCCGACCGGCCAGAGATCCACGTGATCGACGAGGCCGTCGTGAGCGTGCGGGACTCGCCGCGCCTGCCGCCGGAGCGCATCACCTTGACCCGCCCGGTGATCAACTCATCGGTGCGGGTGTGGATGGTCATCGCGGGCGCCGAGAAGGCATCCGCTCTGGGTCTCGTGCTCGCGGGAGCGAGCTACTCGAGCGTGCCGGCGGCCGGGGCGAAGGGTCGCAAGCGCACCGTGATCTTCGTCGACGAAGCGGCGGCCTCCGAAGTGCCGACCGACCTCATCGACCCCGACTACTAGCCCTTCGATAGGCTCAGGAACCGGTCTGCGGGCGCGGCTCAGAGACCGCGGCGTTCGCGCAGCTGGCTCAACGCGTCGTCGAGGAGCGTCTCGGCTTCCTCTTCGGTGCGCCGCTCCTTCACATACGCGAGGTGCGTCTTGTAGGGCTCGGTCTTCGCGAGAGCCGGAGGGTTCTCCTTGTCGCGACCGGCCGGCAGGCCCGACTGCGGGCAGTCGATGATGTCGGGGATCTCTTCCTCCGGCACGTTCGCCGAGAAGTGCCGCACGGTCTCGTTGCCGAGGGCATCCCAGTACGAGATCGCGATGCGATCCGCGTGGAAGCCGTGGTCCTGCTCGCCCATCGGGCCCGCTCCCACACGGGTGCCGCGGATCGCGTTGCCGCCACTGGCCATCAGAGTGCCGAGAACTTCGTGATGAGGCCGAGGGCGACGATGGAGGTGAACCACGCCAGCGCCAGCACGATCGTGAATCGGTTGAGGTTGCGCTCCGCCAGGCCCGACGATCCGAGGGCCGACGTCATCCCGCCGCCGAACATGTCTGAGAGCCCGCCACCGCGGCCCTTGTGCAGGAGTATCAGCAGGGTCAGCAGCAGGCTGGTGATGCCCAGCAGCACCTGCAGAACGAACTCGAGAATCAGCACGGAACAGTTCCTACTTTCGGGGACCGCTTTCGCGGGGGCCGGGGGGCGCGGCTGCCCAGAGCCACACAAACGTCAAGTATACGACGGAAGCGACGGGGCCGCAGGCGCTCGATCCGCGAGCCGGAGCAGCGCTGACGAGCGCCTGCCGCTCAGACGCCGACGTGCTTCTGGTAGCGGATGATGGCGGCGAACTCGTCGACGAGGATGCTGGCGCCACCCACGAGGGCGCCATCGACATCCGGCTCGCGCATGAAGCTGGCGATGTTCGACGACTTCACCGAGCCACCGTAGAGCACACGGGTCTTCGCCGCGGCATCCTCCCCCAGCTTCTCGGCCACGACAGCGCGCAGCTTCGAGCAGACCTCCTGCGCCTGGTCAGGGGTCGCCGCCTGGCCCGATCCGATCGCCCACACGGGTTCGTAGGCGACGACGATGTCGGCGCCCGCCGCCACGCCATCGAGCGCGACCTGCAGCTGGCCGACCGGCACGGCGCTCGCACCGAAACGCTCGAGGTCCTCGCTCGTCTCGCCGACGCAGATGACCGGAACGAGGCCGTGCTTCAGCGCCGCCTTCGTCTTCGCCGCCACGACGTCGTCGGTCTCGTCGTGGTACTGGCGGCGCTCCGAGTGCCCGATGATCACGTAACGGCAGTCCAGCTTCTTCAGGAACTGGCCCGAGATCTCACCGGTGTAGGCGCCGGAGTCGTGCACCGAGAGATCCTGCGCGCCGAGGGCGAAGGGGATCTTGTCGGCGTCGACGAGCGTCTGCACGCTGCGGAGGTCGGTGAAGGGCGGGAAGACCGCGACCTCGACGCTGCCGTTCTCGTGCTTCGCGTCCTTCAGCGCCCAGTGCAGCTTCTGCGTGAACGCGACCGCCTGCAGGTGGTCGAGGTTCATCTTCCAGTTGCCGGCGAGGAGCGGCGTGCGCCCTCCGCCGGGTGTGCCGCCATCGTTCACTGCGACCATCCGAGGACCTCCAGTCCGGGGAGCTTCTTGCCCTCGAGGAATTCCAGGCTGGCTCCGCCGCCCGTCGAGATGTGACCGAACTGGTCGTCTGAGAATCCGAGCTGCCGGACGGCCGCGGCGGAGTCGCCGCCGCCGACCACGCTGAGGCCGTCCACCTCGGTGAGCGCCTGGGCGACCGTCTTGGTGCCGGCAGCGAACGGTGCGAGCTCGAACACGCCCATCGGGCCGTTCCAGAACACCGTGCGGCTGTCGCGGATGACTTCGGCGAACCGCGCAGCCGTGTCGGGACCGATGTCGAGGCCCAGCCCGGATGCGCCGAAAGGCGTCTCCTCGATGGCGTCCGCCGGCGTCACGACGTGCTCCGCATCCGCGCCGAACTTCGACGCGACCACCACGTCCGTGGGAAGTACGAGCTCCACCCCGGATTCCTTGGCCCTGCGGACGTACTCGCGAACCGTGTCGAGCTGGTCTGCCTCGAGCAGGCTCGAGCCGACCTTGTGCCCCTCTGCGGCGAGGAAGGTGAACAGCATCCCGCCCCCGACCAGCAGCCGGTCGACACGAGGCAGCAGGTGCGAGATGACGCCCAGCTTGTCGCTCACCTTCGACCCGCCGAGCACGACCGTGTACGGCCGCTCCGGGTTCTCGGTGAGGCGATCGAGCACGTCGAGCTCTGCCGCGATCAGCAGACCGCCCGCCGACGGCAGCAGCTCCGCGAGGTCGTAGACGCTGGCCTGCTTGCGGTGCACGACGCCGAACCCGTCGGACACCATGGCATCGCCGAGGTCGGCCAGCTGCTCGGCGAACGCGCGGCGCTCCCCGTCATCCTTCGCCGTCTCCCCCGCGTTGAACCGCAGGTTCTCGAGAACCGTGACGTCACCGTCCTCGAGCGCCGCCACGGCCTCGTGGGCGGATTCATCCACCGTGTCGAGGGCGAAGGCGACCGGCTTGCCGAGCAGCTCCGAGAGCCGCTGGGCGACGGGCGCGAGGCTGTACTTCGCATCCGGCGCCCCGTCGGGGCGGCCGAGGTGCGAGCACACGATCACGCGGGCACCCTGGTTGATGAGGGCGTTGAGCGTAGGCAGCGACGCCCGCACGCGGCCATCGTCCGTGATCACGCCGTCCTTCAGGGGGACGTTGAGATCACAGCGGACGAGAACTCGCTTGCCGGCGAGCGAACCCAGTGTATCGAGGGTGCGCAAAGGCATGGATGCGACCTAGAGACGCTCGGCGACGTACTCGGTCAGGTCGACGAGGCGGTTCGAGTAGCCCCACTCGTTGTCGTACCACCCGGAGACCTTGACCAGGTTGCCGCTGACGTTGGTCAGCTCCGAGTCGAAGATCGAGGAGTGGGGGTTGAGCTGGATGTCGCTGGAGACGATCGGGTCCTCGGTGTACTGCAGGTAGCCGGCGAGGCGTCCCTCGGTGGCGGCGGCCTTGTAGGCGGCATTGACCTGCTCGACCGTGAGGCCCTCGGTGGGCGTGACGATCGTGAGGTCGACGATGGAGCCGGTGGGAACAGGCACACGATACGACGAGCCGCTCAGCTTGCCGTTGAGCTCGGGCAGCACGTGCCCGATCGCCTTGGCGGCACCCGTCGACGCGGGAACGATGTTGATGGCGGCGGCGCGGGCGCGACGCAGATCGGAGTGCGGGCCGTCCTGCAGGTTCTGGTCAGCGGTGTACGCGTGCGCCGTCATCATGAAGCCGCGCTCGATGCCGAAGGCGTCGTTGAAGACCTGCGCGAGCGGCGCGAGGCAGTTCGTGGTGCACGAGGCGTTCGAGATGATGACGTGGTTCTCGGGGTCGTACGTCTCCTCGTTCACGCCCATGACGATCGTCGCGTCGTCGCCCGTGGCCGGTGCCGAGATGAGAACCTTCTTTGCGCCGCCGGCGATGTGCTTCTTGGCGTCCTCAGCCTTGGTGAACCGGCCGGTCGACTCGATGACGATGTCGACGCCGAGCTCGCCCCAGGGCAGGTTGGCGGGGTCGCGCTCCTCGAAGACGCGGATGCGCTTGTCTCCCACCGTGATCGAGTCGCCGTCGTAGGAGACGTCCTGCGCCAGCGGACCGCCGACGGAGTCGTACTTGAGCAGGTGAGCCAGCGACTTGTTGTCGGTGAGGTCGTTCACCGCCACGATCTCGAGGTCCGCACCCTGCGCGAGAGCCGCGCGAAGGTAGTTTCGTCCGATGCGGCCGAAGCCGTTGATTCCGATCTTGACAGACACGGATGTCTCCTGTTTCGTCGTGCGCGAAGCGCGGTTGTTGCGATTTCAGACGGTGGACAACGGCGTCCCGGGCGGATGTCCACCCGGGACGGCCGCACTCGCTATGACAGTACCAGCAGCCCCGAGCCCTGCTCCCGGGCCACGGAGAAGCGCTGCTGAACGTTCTCCCAGTTGGCGATGTTCCAGAAGGCCTTGACGTAGTCGGCGCGCACGTTCTTGTAGTCCAGGTAGTACGCGTGCTCCCAGACGTCGAGCAGCAGAAGGGGCACGGTGCCGGGTGCGTGCTGCGACTGCTGGTCGAAGAACTGCTGGATGATCAGGTTCTCACCGATCGAGTCCCAGAACAGGCCCGCCCAGCCGGAGCCCTGCACGCCGAGGGCGGCGGCCGTGAAGTGCGCCGCGAACGCGTCGAACGAGCCGAAGTGGTCGTCGATGGCCGACTGCAGCTCGCCGGTCGGCTTGTCGCCGCCGTCCGGCGACAGGTTGGTCCAGAAGATCGAGTGGTTGACGTGCCCGCCGAGGTTGAACGCGAGGTCCTTCTCGAGCTTGTTGACGTTGGCGAAGTTGCCGGTGGAGCGGGCCTCGGCCAGCTGCTCGAGCGCCGTGTTGGCACCCGTCACATACGTCTGGTGGTGCTTGTCGTGGTGCAGCTGCATGATCGTGCCGCTGATGTGAGGCTCGAGCGCCGCGTAGTCGTAGGGGAGCTCCGGGAGCGTGTAACTGGCCATTGTCGCTTCTTCCTATCCGCGCCGGGGTGGGCGCTTGTCGGGGGGCTCGGCACCGCGGAAACGCGGGCGAGCGGACTCCCTCATCCTAGTGAGCGACAACGCGCGGGACAGGGGGTTGCTTCCCCGGATGACGGTGCTCAACTTCCCTGCGTCAGGCGTCTTCGAGTCCGGCCGGCACGGCGGCATCGGTCCCGGGGATGCCCTCCTGCTCGGCGCGCTTGTCGGCCATCGCCAGCAGCCGGCGGATGCGTCCTGCGACGGCGTCCTTGGTCAGCGGCGGATCGGCGTGGTGCCCGAGCTCGTCGAGGCTCGAATCCCGGTGTGCGAGGCGAAGCGCCCCCGCCTCCGCGAGGTGCTCCGGCACCTCGTCGCCGAGGATCTCCAGCGCGCGCTCGACGCGTGCGCACGCGGCCACGGCCGCCTGAGCCGAGCGGCGGAGGTTCGCGTCATCGAAGTTCACCAAGCGGTTGACTCCCGCACGCACCTCGCGGCGCTGGCGCAGCTGGTCCCACTCCGTCGCGGTGCGCTCGGCGCCCATGGCGGACAGCATCGCGCGGATCGCCTCGCCGTCGCGCACCACCACCCGGGGCACGCCGCGTACCTCGCGGGCCTTGGCAGACACCCCGATCCGGTGCGCGGCGCCGACCAGGGCCATCGCGGCCTCGGGCGCCGGACAGGTGATCTCGAGCGCCGCGGAGCGGCCGGGTTCGCTCAGGCTGCCGCTGGCGAGGAACGCGCCGCGCCAGATGGCCGCAAGGTCGGGCCGCGAGCCGGTCGTCAGCTTGTTGGGCAGGCCGCGAACGGGTCGGCGGCGGGCGTCGAGCAGGCCGGTCTGCCTGGCGAGCGTCTCACCGCCTTCGATGACACGGACGGCGTAATGGCTGCCGTTCCGGGCGCCGGAGCCCTGTACGTGCACGATCTCGGGGCGCACCCCGTAGATCTCGACGAGGTCGCGAGCGACGCGACGCGCCAGCGGCTCGGTGTCGACCTCGGCCTCGACCGCCACGCGTCCGGCGATGGAGTGCAGGCCTCCGGAGAACCGGAGGATGGAGGTCAGCTCGGCCACGCGCACCGTCGCCCTGGCGTCGCGGACGGCGATCAGTTCGCCCTTCACGTCGGCGGTCAGTGCCACGGGACTCCTTCTGCTCGGGGGGGAAGCGTTCCTGCTCAGGCAAGTCGTGCGCCGCGTCGGGGCACGATGCGGCATCCGAGCGACGCAAACGCCCAGCCTACCGCTGACTCCGCTCCTACTCGCGTCCCAGATCTCGATGTTTGACGCGCACGGCGAGCCCGGGGATCGCTCGCAGCCTGCCGGCGAGCTCGATCGAGGTCGCCACGGAGCGGTGCTTGCCGCCCGTGCAGCCGATGGCCACGGTCGAATGGCGCTTGTTCTCGCGCTGGTAGCCCGCGATGACGGGCGTGAGCGAAGCGGCGTACGCGTCGATGAACTCCGAGGCACCCTCCTGGGCGAGCACGTACTCACGCACGGCCTCGTCCTCTCCGTTCAGCGCGCGCAGGTCCTCGTTCCAGAACGGATTCGGCAGGAATCGCATATCGGCGACCATGTCGGCATCCGGCGGCAGCCCGTACTTGAACCCGAAGCTCATCACCGTGAGTATGTGCCGCGCGGCCCCTTCGGCCGAGAAGAGCTCGGCCACCTGGGTCGCCAGCTGGTGGATGTTGTGACCGGACGTGTCGATGATCACATCGGCGCTCTCGCGCACCGACGCCAGGCGTTCGCGTTCGAGGCGGATGCCGTCGAGGATCGTGCCGTCGCCCTGCAGCGGATGAGGGCGGCGCACCGCCTCGAAGCGGCGCACGAGCACCGCATCCGAGGCGTCGAGGAACACCAGCCGCAGGTGGCTCCCGTCTCGCAGGCTTCGCATCACCTCGGGGAGCTGGGTGAAGAGATCCCCGCCTCGTACGTCGACGACGGCGGCCACCCGCGGGAGCGCTCCGCCGACTCGGTCGGCGAGGTCGAGCAGGGGTCGCAGCATCTGCGGCGGGAGGTTGTCGACGACGTACCACTCGAGGTCCTCGAGGGCGTTGGCCACGGTCGATCGACCGGCCCCCGACATGCCCGTGACGATCAGCACTTCTCCCATACCGTCGCGTGTCGCGTCCGACATCGCTTCCCCCGTCCGCCCCTCCTAGCCTACCGAGCCGAGAAGGAGCGAGCCGGCCTACGGTGTCGCGAGGTGCGAGTGGATGGACGCCGCGAGCTTGGGACCGACGCCCGGCAGCTGCGCGATCTCCTCAGGCGTCGCCGCCTTCAGCGCGGTGACCGAGCCGAAGTGGCGGAGCAGCGCCTTGATGCGGGCCTCGCCCAACCCCGGGATCTCGGTGAGGACGCTCGTGATGTCCCGCTTGCGGCGGCGGCGCTGGTGCGAGATCGCGAAGCGGTGCGCCTCGTCGCGCAGTCTTTGCAGCAGGTAGAGCGCCTCACTCGTGCGGGGCAGGATGACGGGGTACTCGTCCCCCGGCATCCACACCTCCTCCAGGCGCTTGGCGATGCCGCAGAGGGCGATCTCGTCGTGCCCGGCATCGGCGAGGGCGCGCGCGGCGGCCTCGACCTGCGGACGACCGCCGTCGACGACGAGCAGCTGCGGCGGGTAGGCGAAGCGCGGACGCTTGCGGGTCGCCGCGACGGGCTCGTCGCCGGTGACGTCGGGAACCGGCTCCTCGGCCTCCTCCGGACGGTCGAGGTAGGCGAGGCGGCGGGTCAGCACCTGGTGGATCGAGTCCGTGTCATCCGTCGTCTCGGGGATCGAGAACGACCGGTACTGATCCTTGCGGGGCAGTCCGTCCTCGAACACCACCATGGACGCCACGACGTTCGTCCCACCGAGATGGGAGACGTCGTAGCACTCGATGCGCAGCGGCGCCTCGGCGAGGCCGAGCGCCTCCTGCAGGTCGGTGAGGGCCTGCGTGCGGGCGACGTAGTCGCTGGTGCGCCGCGTCTTGTGCAGCATCAGCGCCTGCTGCGCGTTGAGGGTGGCCGTGCGCATGAGTTCGGCCTTCTGCCCTCGCTGCGCAACCTGGATCGTGACGGGCCGCTCCCGCCGCAGCCGGAGCCATTCCTCGAGCTCGGTGGCGTCGTCCGGCAGGGCCGGCACCAGCACGCGCCGCGGGATGTCGGTGGCCGCCGCGTCACCGTAGGCGCGCTGGAGCACTTGGTCGACCAGGTCGCCGCCCTCGATGTCGAGCTCCTTGTCGATGGTCGTCGCGCGTACACCGCGCACCCGGCCGCCGCGGATCACGAAGTGCTGCACCGCCGCCGAGAGCTCGTCTTCTGCGATGCCGAACAGATCGGCGTCGACATCCTCCCCCAGCACGAGTGCGCTCCGGGAGAGCACCGCGTCGATCGCCACCAGCCGGTCGCGGTACACGGCAGCGGATTCGTAGTCCATCGCCGCGGCGGCCGCCCGCATCTTGGCGGTCAGGTCCTTCTTGAACCGCTCATCGCCTCCGGACATGAAGGCGACGAAGTCGTCGACGATCGCCCGGTGCTCCTCGATCGTGGCGCGCCCGGAGCATGGCCCGCCGCAGCGCCCGATCTGACCGGGAAAGCAGGGGCGTCCCGTCTGCATCGCCTTCTTGTAGCTCGAGTCGCTGCACGTGCGGATCGGGAAGACCTTGATCATCTGGTCGATGGTGTCGTGCACCGCCCAGACCTTCGGGTAGGGGCCGAAGTACTTGGCTCCGGGGATGCGGCGGTTGCGGGTCACGATGACGCGAGGGGCCTCATCGGCGAGCGTGATGGCCATGAAGGGGTACGACTTGTCGTCGCGGTAGCGGACGTTGAACGGCGGATCGAACTCCTTGATCCACATGTACTCGAGCTGCAGCGAGTCGACGTCGCTGGCGACGACGGTCCACTCGACCGATGCCGCGGTCGTCACCATGCGGCGGGTGCGCTCGTGCAGTGTGTGCGGCGGTGCGAAGTAGTTCGACAGGCGAGCGCGCAGGTTCTTCGCCTTGCCGACGTAGAGCACACGACCTGCCGCGTCACGGAAGCGGTAGACGCCGGGATTGGTGGGGATCTCGCCTGCTTTGGGGCGGTAGGACAGCTGTGACAGGCGCTCGGTGGTGACCACGCTCAGCCGGCCTTGCGGCGCGGAGCGGGTGCGTCGAGCACCTCCGCGAGGAACTCGCCGGTGAAGCTTCCCTCGGCCTGGGCCACCTTCTCCGGGGTGCCGGTCGCGATGATCTCGCCGCCGCCGGAGCCGCCCTCGGGCCCGAGGTCGATGATCCAGTCCGATGACTTGATCACGTCGAGGTTGTGCTCGATGACGATGACCGTGTTCCCCTTGTCGACGAGACCATTCAGCACCTCGAGCAGCTTGCGAACGTCCTCGAAGTGCAGACCGGTGGTCGGCTCGTCGAGCACGTAGATGCTGCGCCCGTTGCTCCGGCGCTGCAGCTCGGTCGCGAGCTTGACGCGTTGCGCCTCACCGCCGGAGAGCGTCGTCGCGGACTGCCCGAGTCGCACGTAGCCGAGGCCGACGTCGACGAGGGTGCGCAGGAAACGGTGGATCGCCTGGATCGGCTCGAAGAACTCCGCCGCCTCGGCGATCGGCATCTCGAGGACTTCGGCGATGTTCTTGCCCTTGTAGTGCACAGCGAGGGTGTCCCGGTTGTACCGCTTGCCGTGGCACACCTCGCAGTCGACGTAGACGTCGGGCAGGAAGTTCATCTCGATCTTGATCGTGCCGTCGCCCGAGCAGGCCTCGCACCGGCCGCCCTTGACGTTGAAGCTGAAGCGGCCGGGCTGGTAGCCCCGCACCTTCGCCTCGGGCGTCTCGCTGAAGAGCGTGCGGATGCGGTCGAAGACCCCCGTGTAGGTGGCCGGGTTCGACCGTGGCGTTCGGCCGATCGGAGCCTGGTCGACGTGCACGACCTTGTCGAGGTTGTCGAGTCCGGTGACCCGCGTGTGCTTGCCTGCGACGCGCCGCGCGCCGTTGAGCCTGGTGGCGAGAACCTCGTACAGGATGCCGTTGACAAGCGTCGACTTGCCCGAGCCGCTGACGCCCGTGACCGCCGTGAGCACGCCGAGCGGGAAGTCGGCGGTGACGTTCTTGAGGTTGTTCTCGCGCGCGCCGACGACGGAGATCATCCGCGACCGGTCGATGCGGCGGCGCTTCTTCGGGGTCGGGATCTCGCGGCGGCCGGAGAGGTAGTCGCCGGTCAGGGACTTCGGCTCGGCGATCAGCGCCTCATACGGACCGGAGTGCACCACCGCGCCGCCGTTCACGCCCGCGCCGGGGCCGATGTCGACGACCCAGTCCGCCGCGTGGATCGTCTCTTCGTCGTGCTCCACCACGATCAGCGTGTTCCCGAGGTCGCGGAGGGTGACGAGGGTCTCGATCAGCCGGCGGTTGTCGCGCTGATGCAGACCGATCGACGGCTCGTCGAGCACGTAGAGCACGCCGGTGAGTCCGGAGCCGATCTGGGTCGCCAGGCGGATGCGCTGCGCCTCACCGCCGGAGAGCGTGGCCGCGTGGCGGCTGAGGCTCAGGTAGTTGAGCCCGACCTGGATGAGGAAGTCGAGCCGTACGCGGATCTCGCGCAGGACCTGCGCCGCGATCGTGGCCTCGCGATCGGTCAGCTGCAGCTGCGCGAAGTAGTTGCGCGCTTCGCCGAGGCTGAGTCTGGATGCCTCGGCGATGGAGTGCCCGTGCACCATCACCGCGAGCACCTCGGGCTTGAGGCGGTCGCCGTTGCACACGGGACACGGCACCTCACGCAGGTAGTCCGACCAGCGCACGCGCTGCGTGTCGGTCTCGGCCTGCAGGTACTGCCGCTCGATGTAGGGGACGACGCCTTCGAAGCCCGAGGCGTAGCGCATCTCGCGCCCGTAGCGGTTCTTCCACCGCACGGTGACCTTGTAGTCCTCGCCCCGCAGCACCGCGTCCTGGACCTCCTCGCGCAGGTCCCTCCACGGTGTGTCGAGCGAGAAGTCGAGGTCGCGCGCGAGGCCCTCGAGCAGTCGCTCGTAGTACTGGAAGAGACCCTTGCCCTGGGTGGTCCATGGGATCAGCACGCCCTCGCGGATGGAGAGAGCGTCATCGCCGAGCATGAGGTCGACGTCCACCGACATCCGTGTGCCCAGACCCGAGCACGCGGGGCATGCCCCGAACGGGGCGTTGAACGAGAAGGTGCGTGGCTCGATCTCGGTGAGCTGCAGCGGGTGGCCGTTCGGGCATGCCAGCTTCTCCGAGAAGCTCTGCCAGGCGGCATCCCCTTCCTCATCGACGAAGTTCACCTGCATGACTCCCCCGGCCAGCCCGAGGGCGGTCTCGACGGAGTCCGTGACGCGACTGAGGATGTCGTCGCTGGCCACCAGGCGGTCGACCACGACCGCGATGTCGTGCTTGTAGCTCTTCTTCAGCACCGGCGGTTCGGCGAGCTGGATGAGCTCGCCGTCCACGATCGCCCGGGAATAGCCCTTCGCCCCGAGCTCCCGGAAGAGGTCGACGAACTCGCCCTTCTTCTGGCTGACGATGGGCGCCACGATCTGGTACCGCGTGCGCGTCGGCAGCTCCATCAGCTGGTCGGCGATCTGCTGGACGGTCTGCCGCTGGATGATCTCGCCGCACTCCGGGCAGTGCGGCACGCCGATGCGCGCCCAGAGCAGGCGCATGTAGTCGTAGATCTCCGTGATCGTGCCGACGGTCGATCGCGGATTGCGGTTCGTCGACTTCTGATCGATGGACACGGCAGGGCTGAGGCCCTCGATGAAGTCCACATCCGGCCGATCCACCTGGCCGAGGAACTGCCGGGCGTAGGCGCTGAGCGATTCCACGTAGCGGCGCTGGCCCTCGGCGAAGATCGTGTCGAACGCAAGGCTCGACTTTCCGGAACCGCTCAGACCGGTGAAGACCACCAGCGAATCACGGGGGATGTCGATGTCGACGTTCTTCAGATTGTGGACGCGGGCACCGCGAACACTGAGTTTTCCGGAGCTGGCGACGGGGACGATGGGCACCCATCAAGTGTAGGCGGGGCCTCCGACATCGAGCCCGGGAAGCGTTCGCGGAGGGCGAAGGTCCCGCATGAGGGGACGACGGATGCCGCGGGGCCTCTGCCCCGCGGCATCCGTTGGCCGTCCTCGCTCAGCCGCGCGTCACCATACGACCAGCGGCACCCTCGGTGCCTGCGACCCCGTCACGAGGTCGCTGCCCTCGTACTCGGCCCACAGCAGGTGCAGCCCCCGGTTGAGCGTCGGCAGCGTGATCGTGACCCGCCCGTTGTCGGCCTCGGTCAGGGTCACCGTCGCGATCTCCTTCCAGCGGTCATGGATCGTGACGACACCCGTCGGCACCGCATCGCCTTCTGCGGCGACCCGCACGGTGTACTCCACGGTGGTCCCCTTCTTGGCGACCACCTTGCTCGGCCAGGCCAGCGTGTACGAGTCCGCCTTCTCGAACACCTCGATCGGCACGATGATCGAGGTGCCGGTGGCCGCGCCCGTGAGCAGGAGCTGAGCAGCGCCCGCCGGGACGTCCGCGGGCAGCTGCACCGAGACGGACGTCGTGCCGTAGTTGTCGTACAGCTCGGTTCCGATCGTGTTGTCGAGCGGGAACGCACCGAGCACCTCATCGCCCAGCGAAACGACGACTTCCGTGTCCTTGACGTCGGTCGGGTTCGTCATCGTCCAGGACCTGACATCGAAGTCCACCGTCGATCCGGGCGCGTACGCGGCGGGTGCGGCATCCGGGAAGGCGACCTCCACGGCGTGCTGCTCGTAGTCGACGGGGAGCGGCGTCGTCGAGGCGAAGGTGTCGAGGTAGTCCACCATCGCGGCGAGGTCGACCTTGCCCGTGTCGCGCTTGCCCGCTCCGGCGACGAACCCGCCGAAGTTGTCACCGCCGCTGGCGAGGAACGAGTTCACGGTCACCGAGTAGGTCCCGGCGAGGTCGATCGGCTGATCGTTGAGCCACATCCCCGTCACGGTGCCCTGCGGCGCCTGGTAGGGGGTGAGTGACTCATCCACCGCGGGCGTCGCCGGGTTGTCGATCGGGACCTCGGTCACGATCTCCTGGGTGTACGTGTACTCGAAGCCCTCCGAAACCCCGAGACGAAGGAACGGACGCGTCGGCACCACGTTGAACGCGTCGCGCTGCCACTGCTGCTCGAGCGCGGTCTTGATCTGCTCGCCCGTGAGCTGCATGTTCACCAGCGTGTTGGCGAACGGCTGCACCAGGGCTGCGTCCTCGTACGTGACGGTGCGCGGGAACGCTCCGTTGCCCGGATCGGTGCCGACCATGTCGGCTCGCATCCCGCCGGGGTTCATGAACGCGATCTCGGCCGCACCGGATTCCGGCTGTTCGGTCGCCCACTGATGAACCTCCGCGACGAGGTTCCCGAGAGTCGACTCTCCTCCGCGGTAGTCCGTCAGCCCGTCGCCGAGCCTTGCGCGGTTGAAGGCACCGCCTATCTCGCCGAGGGGAACCGCGCCGAGCACGTCCCCGTCGGTCTCCGCCTTCTTCACGAGCGCCGCGACGGCTGGGTCGGCCGGGTAGGCCGGGGTGGTGACGAGCGGGAGGAGCGCCTGCGACTTCGCCGACACGTCTCCGCTGGCGCCGTCGACGGTGTAGACGAGCTGGTTGAGGTTCGTCCCGTACTGGCCGGCTGAGACGACCGGGCGGTCCGTGACGGCGCGACTTTCATCGACCCAGGCCTGAACAGGGAAGGAGCAGTTGTAGGCGAGGTGAGTGTGGCCCGACACGATCGCGTCGACGTCCGGCGAAACGTTGTTGATGATGCCGGCCCAGGTGCCGGAGTCGTCCATCGTGGTGCAGTCCGTCGACGGGGCCCCTTCGTGCACGAGCATCACAACGAGGTCGGCTCCTTCGGCGACGAGCGCGGCCGCCTCCGTGTTGACGGACTCGACGATGGGGTCGACCCGGATGTCGGCGATCCCGGCGGGGCTGACGAGTGCGGGAAGCTCTTCGGTCACAGCGCCGACGAAGCCGACCTGGACGTCGCCGAACTCCTTGATCCAGGTGGCGGGCACCGCGTCGTCACCGGTCGCGCGCACCTTGAGGTTCGCGGCGATGTACTGCCACTGCGCGCCGCCGTAGGGGTTGCTCACCGGGTCATACGGTGCCATCACGCGGTCGACGAGGTCGGAGTAGCCCTGGTCGAGCTCGTGGTTTCCGACCGCTGACACCTCGAGGCCCGCGGCGTTGAGTGCGTCGATCGTCGGCTTGTCCTGCTGGATGAACGAATCGAAGGTCGAGGCCCCGATGAGGTCGCCCGCCGCCGCGAAGACCGTGTTCGGGTTTGCGGCGCGCAGCTGCTGCACGGCGCCGGCGAGCACTGCTGCGCCTGCCTGCGCTCCGTCAGCGGCGAGCCGGCCGTGGAAGTCATTGGTGGCGAGGATCTGCACCTCGGTCGGCGCAGCATAGGCGGGGGCGGCGGCGAGTGTGCTCGCGCCGAGCGCCGCGATCGTGACGGCTGTCAGGGCGGCGAACCGCCGTGGGGTGGGCGTGTGGCCGGGATATGACCGAGCTCGCATGTGTGGGTTCCTCTTCGTGACCGGCGGGTTGGGGTCGCGGCATGCCGGTTGGAACCGACTCACCGTTTCCGAGCCTAGGAACTTCCTGAGAATTCGCAAGCATTCCCGGCAAGCAGTTCACGCAATCGTCAGGAAATGGATGACGCGGCGTGCGTTCGGGTGCGTCCGCCGGAGAACGGAGCAAGCCCGTCGCGAAGCGCCGAGAGCTCCGCCACGTCCATCCCGGTGCGCGCCATGATCTGGCGCGGCACCTCGAGTGCTCGGGTGCGCAGCGCGCGCCCTTCCTCCGTGAGGGCGATGTCGAGGACGCGCTCGTCGTCGGCGCGACGCGATCGCACCACGCGGCCCTGGGCCTCGAGCCTCTTGACGAGGGGTGACAGCGTGGCGGGCTCCATCGCCAGCTCATCCGCCAGCTCGCCCAGCGACCGCGGGGACTGCTCCCACAGTGCGAGCATCACGAGATACTGCGGGTGCGTCAGGCCGAGCGGCTCGAGGACCGGCCGGTAGAGCGACACGACGTTGCGTGCCGCGGTGACGAGCGCGAAGCAGAGCTGATTCTCCAGCGCCAGGAGGTCGTCCGTCATCATGACCGCATCCTATCGCGCACAAATGTTTAGTACACTAAGCATATGACCAAGGACGAGAAGCAGCCGTTGCGCACCCGGGTTCGGGCGGCGGGCGGCTGGTACCTGTGGGCCAACGCGAAGCTCATCCGCATGGCGGGTCCTGCCGCGGTGGGTCCCTATGAGACCACGCCCCCGCCCACCGTGGCCGAGCGGGCCGAACGATCCTGTCCCCTCTGCGGGGCGCGCATGACGGAGCACACCTTCGACCGCTCGGGTCCGAAACCCCTCATGCACTGCCCCTGAGCAGTCACCGCCCATGAGCAGTCACCGCCCAGGGGTCAGGCGTGCCCGGCCTTCTCCATCTGCCGCAGGTCGCGTTTCATGTCCTGGACCTCGTCCCGAAGCCGGGCTGCGAGCTCGAACTTCAATTCCGCCGCGGCCGCGAGCATCTGCCCGCTGAGGTCGGCGATCGTCGCCTCCAGCTGGTCGGCCCCTTCGGCCGCGATACCGGTGCGCCGGAGCCCGGGTGTCGGGGACTTGCCCTTGCCCGACTTCAGCTTCGCCGAGGTGCGCTTCGACAGCATCTCGGCCGTGTCGGCGCCCTCACGCGCGAGCACCTCGGTGATGTCGGCGATGCGCTTGCGGAGCGGCGTCGGATCGATCCCGTTCTCGAGGTTGTACGCGATCTGCTTGTCGCGGCGCCGATCGGTCTCCTCGATCGCCGCCTTCATCGAGTCGGTCACCTTGTCGGCGTACATGTGCACTTCACCGGACACGTTTCGCGCGGCGCGGCCGATCGTCTGGATCAGCGACGTTCCGCTCCGGAGGAAGCCCTCCTTGTCGGCATCCAGGATGGACACGAGCGACACCTCCGGCAGGTCGAGGCCCTCTCGGAGGAGGTTGATGCCGACGAGCACGTCGTAGACACCGGCGCGCAGCTCGGTCAGCAGCTCGACGCGCCGAAGGGTGTCGACATCCGAGTGCAGATACCGCACCCGCACGCCGTGCTCACCCAGGAAGTCGGTGAGCTCCTCCGCCATCTTCTTGGTGAGCGTCGTCACGAGCACCCGCTCGTCCTGCGCCGCGCGCTTGCGGATCTCCTCGAGGAGGTCGTCGATCTGGCCCTTCGACGGCTTGACCACGATCTGAGGATCGACGAGGCCGGTCGGTCGGATGATCTGCTCGACCACCCCGTCGGCGATGCCCATCTCGTAGCGGCCGGGCGTTGCCGACAGGTAGACGGTCTGGCCGACGCGGTTCTTGAACTCGTCCCACCGCAGCGGCCGATTGTCCATCGCACTCGGGAGCCGGAAGCCGTGCTCCACCAGGGTGCGCTTGCGCGAGGCATCCCCCTCGTACATCGCCCCGATCTGCGGCACCGTCGCGTGGGACTCGTCGATGACCACCAGGAAGTCGTCGGGGAAGAAGTCGAGCAGGCAGTGCGGCGCCTCGCCCGGCAGGCGCCCGTCGATGTGCCGTGAGTAGTTCTCGATGCCGGAGCAGAACCCGAGCTGCTGCATCATCTCGAGGTCGAAGGAGGTGCGCATGCGCAGCCGCTGGGCCTCGAGCAGCTTGCCCTGGCTCTCGAGCTCCTTGAGACGCTGCTCGAGCTCGGTCTCGATCGTGCCGATGGCGCGCTGCATCTTGTCGGTGCCCGCGACGTAGTGCGACGCCGGGAAGATCGGCACGGAATCCATGCGCTGGACGACGTCTCCGGTGAGGGGATGCAGCATGTAGAGCGCCTCGATCTCGTCGCCGAAGAGCTCTATGCGGATCGCGTACTCCTCGTAGACCGGGATGATCTCGATGGTGTCGCCCCGGACGCGGAAATTGCCGCGCGAGAAGTCGACGTCGTTGCGGTTGTACTGCATCGAGATGAACCGCCGGATGAGCGCGTCGCGGTCGTACTGCTCCCCCACCTGCAGCGCGACCATCGCCCGCAGGTACTCCTCCGGGGCACCGAGGCCGTAGATGCACGAGACGGTCGAGACCACGACGACGTCGCGCCGGCTCAGCAGCGAGTTGGTCGTCGAGTGCCGCAGGCGCTCGACCTCGGCGTTGACCGAGGAGTCCTTCTCGATGAAGGTGTCGGTCTGCGGAACGTAGGCCTCGGGCTGGTAATAGTCGTAGTAGGACACGAAGTACTCGACGGCGTTGTGGGGCATCAGTTCGCGGAACTCGTTCGCCAGCTGGGCCGCCAGGGTCTTGTTGTGCGCGAGCACGAGCGTCGGGCGCTGGACCTGCTCGATCAGCCACGCCGTCGTGGCGGACTTTCCGGTTCCGGTCGCGCCGAGCAGGACGACATCCGTCTCCCCGGCGTTGATGCGCTGCGCGAGGTCGGCGATCGCCTGTGGCTGATCCCCGCTCGGGACGTATTCGCTGACGACCTCGAACGGCCGGACGCTGCGCGTAGTCTGCATGATTCCAGCCTAGGCGGGGCCTCCGACACGCGGGCCGGGGTTCGCCCGGGGCGCACGGCGGGGACTATCCGAAGCCGCCGCCGCCGCCGTCGAACCCGCCGCCGAAGCCACCTCCGAAGTCGAATCCGCCGCCCCCGAAGCCGCCGCTGTCCATACCGCCGCCGCCGTCGATCCCGCCGCCCCCGCCGTCGAAGCCGCCGCCCACGCCGCCACCGCCGTCGACACCGCCGCCCGCCATGTCGCCGACCCAGTCGGGTTCGCCGGCGAGTCCGAGCGAACCGGCGCCGACGGTGAAGTACGAGGTCACGGCCGAGCTGAGGAGGAAGTTATACGCCACCAGCGCCATCAGGCCGTTCTGAGTCAAGAACTCGGGGGCTGCGAGCTGGGTCGTGGTCCTCGCCGGCTCGCGCTCCTGCTCCGTTCCGGATGCCGACTCGGCCGACTGCGCCCGCCGCTCTTCCGCGCGGCGCACCAGGCGCGCCAGCAGCTCCGGCTCCGCCGCCTGCTTCTGCTCCTCCTCGGACATGAAGGGCCGCAGCTGTTCGAACATCTCCTGCCGGCGGGCGAGCGGAACATCCCGGAACGCCGACTCGTGAGCCCGCTCTATGACGGACGGGGGAAGCGTGTTGAGCAGGTAGAGGTAGCGAGACATCCGCTCTTCATCGGACAGCGCCTCGTACGGCGCCTTCTTCCTGCGCCGGAACCGGTCGGAAACCCCCACGTCGCACCTCCGTCGTCCCTGCCCAGGATACCGGCCCTTCCGACATCCGACCAGGTCAGCCCGAGTGCCCCGGCCGCAGACGCTCCCACAGCGCATCCACCTGCTGCGCGGTGCTCTCGAGGGTTCCGGTGGTGTCGATGACGACGTCCGCGATCTCCAGGCGCTTCTCGTCCGGCACCTGCGAGGCGATGCGCGCGCGGGCGGATGCCGAGTCCATCCCGCGCTCTTGGACGAGCCGCGCCTGCCGCACGTCGGCGGGCGCGTGCGCCACGACGATCAGATCCCACCGGTCATCGACCCGCGCTTCGACCAGAAGCGGCACGTCGTACACGACGACCGCATCCGCATCCTTCGCGAGCGCCTCGTCGAAGCGGCGCTGGGACTCCCGGCGGACGGCGGGGTGCACGATGGCATTCAGCCGGCGCAGCGCGTCCGGGTCGCCGAAGACCATGGCGCCGAGGGCGGCGCGATCGAGCGAACCATCGCCCGCGATGAGCGTCGGCCCGAACTCCGCGGCGATCGCATCGAGCACGAACGACCCCGGTCGCTGCACATCACGGACGATGGCGTCGGCGTCGACGACCACCGCGCCGTGCTCTGCGAGCCGTCGCGCGATGGTCGATTTTCCGGACGCGATGCCGCCGGTGAGTGCGATGAGGGGCATGCACCGAGCATGCCACGGGCAAAGGCAAAGGAGCCCCTGAGGATCGCCTGAGCGGCGGTTGAGCGATGACTGAGCACGCGCACGTATCGTGTGATCGCCGCGCCCTCACCCGTGGGGCGGTCGCCCAGCCGTGCCGGATCCCCCGGATCCCGTGCGCGGAACAACAGAAGGACACCAGAGATGCGCAACCTGCGTCCCGTCGCCGCCGACGCCCTCTGGATCGTCTCGCTGCAGATCGCGTTCGCCGCGGTCAGGGCCGTCGACTGGTGGGAAGACGGCCCCGCGTGCGCACGCGGGCGTCACCCAGCAGGGGATCGTCCGTGACGGGCGTCGACAAGGAATCCTCCGGCGCGCGGGGCCGCATGCCCTGGCGCGATGTGTGGATGCGGGCGGCGCAGCGGGGCGGTCGGGGGACCGCCCCGCTGCGCGTGGGGACGCCGGCGGTGGTGTTGCCGCGGTTCACCGGGTTCCCCGGTCGCCGGGGCATCGGCGCCGTCGGCAGAGCGGCCGTCGTGGGAGGAGCGTTCCTGGGGGTGGGCTCCTCCCCGGCGGCCGCGTCACCTGCGGTGTCGGGCGGATAGGACGCGGGTATGCCGGGGGAAGCATTCAAGCGGGTCTTCCGCGATATCATCGCGGATGTCTCCGTAGCTCCGATCGGAGTGCTGGATGATCCGGGAGGTCCATCCATGCAGTACCCGCGTGTGGCCGTGATCATCGAGGACGAGCCCGACATCCGCTCGCTCCTGGCGGACGTGCTGGAGCAGGCGGGTTTCGTGGTGCACACCGCCGGTTCCGGACTCGACGGCATCGAACTGGTCCGCCGGCACGATCCCATCGTCACGACCCTCGACGTCAGCATGCCGGGGATGGACGGATTCGAGACGGCCAAGCGCATCCGCGCCTTCAGCCACACGTACCTCATCATGCTCACCGCGCGTGCGGACGAGATCGACACGCTGCAGGGCCTGCAATCCGGCGCCGACGACTACGTCACCAAGCCCTTCCGACCGCGGGAGCTGCGTGCGCGCATCGAAGCCATGCTCCGCCGGCCGCGGGCGATGGATGTCTCCGGTGCGGAGAACGGAGCGGCCTCCGCGCCGGCGGCCTCCCCCGCATCGGCTGAGCCGGCCGCGGCGGGATGGCTCGAGCATCGCGGTCTGCGTCTGCACCCGGGGCGGCGCCTGGTCACCGTGGACGGAGGGGATGTCGAGCTGACGCGCAGCGAGTTCGACATCGTGGGAGACCTCCTGGACGCTCGCGGGCGGGTCGTCAGCAAGGCCGAACTCGCGCTTCTGCTGCGGGGCGACCGCGGCACCGGTTCCGGCTTCGTCAGCGAACACGACGCGCGGGCGATCGAGGTGCATGTCGCGAACCTCAGGCGCAAGCTCGGTGAGTCACCGGCCCGACCGCGCTGGATCGAGACGGTGCGCGGCGTCGGCTACCGGCTCACGGCAGGGTGAGCCGAGTTCACCCGGCGACGATCACGCCGGCGTCGTCGCTGTCGGATGCGCGGGCGGAGGCATCTCTCGCCGCGTCGACCAGCTTTCCCGGGTCGTACCCCACCGTGTCGGTCAGCGCGACGCCCACCCCGAGCACCGGGACGACGCTCGTGCCCAGTGCCGCAAGGGCCTCGGACATTCCGGCGCTCACCCGCGTCGCCATGCGGCGGGCATCCGCCTGGGACGTCGGGTGCACGCCGATCGCCACGCCCCCTTCGCCGTCATCGCCGACGAACGCGCTCGTCGGCGCGAAGCGCACGGCGGACGCGCGCCAGGCCCGCTGCACCTGCTGGGCCTCGGCCGAGCCGAACGCCGTCGAGAGTTGGGCGAGGTCGTCCAGCCGGGTCGAGATGACGCCCATCAGCTCCCCGTTGCGCCGGGCGTGCGCGGTGCGATCGGCGAGCACCCGCTGGAACGCGTCGGACAGCAGCACCCCATCGCGCGCCATGCCCAGTACCGTCGTCTGGGGGCGCCCCGGCAGCTGGGCCTTTCCGGCGCGCAGCACCGACGTCGTCACGACGGCCACGATGGTGAGCGTCACGGTGAGCAGGCTCGTGACGATCGTGTTGAACCAGCGCTCGAACAGCCAGCTCTCCGGTCCGAAGGCGATGAAGACGAAAGAGCGGACGATGTAATACGCCGCTTGGAGTCCTAGCACGAGCGCGAGACCGGCGGCGTTGCGGTTGCGCCCCATCTCCCCCGTGACCGTCTCGACCGTCCCCGCCACGGCGAAGGCCGCGATCCCCACGAACATCACGATCGCCCCGGCCCAATCGCCGCCATCCGGACCGTCGATCACGACGGCGATCGAGGCCGCGAGCGACGCGGCGCCCACCACCAGCGACGGCACCATCATCGGCCGCTCGTTGAACCGCCGGGATCCGAGCCAGAGCAGTCCCGTGCCGGCGACGAACGATCCATTTCCGACCGCGACCGCCCACCAGGTGCGGGGAGACACCCCCCACACCAGGTACGCGACGGTCGTCAGCATCCCGGCGAGGAAGGCGAGCGCCCAGACACGGCCCGCGCCCTCGTCCTTGCGCAGCAGCGTCTCGATCACGAAGACCGCTCCCGCCACCATCAGCACCAGGGCGGTCATCACGGATACCGTGAACGGCTGCAGCATCAGGCTTCTCCTCCTGGTGCGCGTCTCGGCAGACGCGCGATGAATGTCGAACCGTCCCCCGGTGTGCTCTGCACGGTGATCTCGCCCCCGTGCGACCGCACGATGTCGCGACTGATACTCAGCCCGAGCCCGCTCCCGTACGTCGAGGTGTTGCGCACGGCATCGGAGCGGAAGAACCGCTCGAAGAGGCGCGGCACCTCCTCCGGCGAGATGCCAGGGCCGTCGTCGCGCACCGCGAGCCAGGCGTGGTCGACATCGCTCGTGACTCCGACGGCGACGCTGCCGCCATCGCGGCCGTACTTGACGGCGTTCGAGAGCAGGTTGTCGACCACCTGGCGCACCCGGTGCGGATCGATGTACGCGGTCGTCGGCTCGATTCCGGAGGCGTCGATCGCGATGCGCCGCTCGGCGGCACGCGGGGCGGCCGCTTCGACGGCGGCACGCACGACCGCGTCCAGCGACTCCTCGCTCTGGTGCACCGACAGCTCCACGCCGGCGCGGGGGTCGGCAGAGGCGGTCAGGATGTCGGCCACGATGTCGAGCAGGCGGGTCGCGTTGCGTTCGGCGATTCCGAGCTGCCTCCGCGCCGACGGGGAGAGGTCCTCGCCGTCCAGCACGAGTTCGATGTAGCCGAGGATCGAGGTCAGCGGCGTGCGCAGCTCGTGGGACACCGAGGCGACGAGGTCATCCCGCGCCCGGAGCGCGGTCACCTCCGCAGTGACGTCGCGTGAGACGACCAGGCCCCCGACATCCTTCCCCTCCGCGTCGTGCAGCCGCCGGGAGGTGATGCCCAGGGCGCGGCGGCGCTCGCCGGGAGCGCCGTACCAGACCAGCTCGCTCTCGAACGCCTCTCCCCTGCGTGCGCGGGCGAGCGGCTCGCTCTGCGGATCGATGGGCGAGATGCCGTCCGAGGAGTACACCGCCCGGCGTGACGACGCCGCGGTCTGTCCTCGCGGCGCGGCCGCCTGTTGAAGGCGGGCGTGAGCTTCGTTGGTCACCGAGAGCGATCCGTCGGCAGCGATGCGGATGACGCCGAAGTCCACGGCATCCAGCACCTCGGTCACGGCGTCCTCCTGGCGCTGCACCCGCTCCACCGTGCGGGCGAGCAGACGCGCCTGCTTGTCGAGGAGCGAGCGCTGGGCCGTGGCGCGCCGCGAGCTGAGGTAGGCCGTGGTCGAGACCGCGACGATGGTCAGCGGAATCAGGAACGCAGCGGGACCGAACGCCTCATCCGGGTCGGTGCCCACGATGATCCAGTAGATGGCGCTGATGGAGACGCTCCCGAAGGCAAGGCCGGGAAGCCCGAAGGAGCCGGCGAGCCAGGTGGCCGGGAACACCCAGAGGAGCGCGAACCCCGATGTCGGACTCGCCTCGCGGAGGATGATGATCGCAATGATGTCGGCGATCGGCAGCAGCGCACCCCAGAGGGGCGACAACCTGTTCCACGGCACCGCGAGGGCCAGGCCCGAGATCAGGAAGACGAGCACCAGCCCCGCCAGAAGCAGACCGAGGTCGGCGGGCGGGCCCGTCAGCAGGACCAGCAGCGCGGCGACGAGCACCACGGCGCCCAGCAGAAGCTGGTTCAGCGCGTTGGAGCGCTCCAGCGTGCGGTCGCCGCGGGGCCCGGTGCGCCACCGCGTCGAATCCGCCGCCATGAGGGCGACGCTATCGCGGGGTGCGGCTAGAAGCCGTCGAACCCGCCGAAGTCCATTCCGCCGGCGTCGAAGCCACCGCCATCGAATCCGCCACCGTCGAATCCGCCGCCGTCGAAGCCACCTCCGTCGGCGCTGCCGGCGTCCGCGCTGCCCGCGTCGGCTCCCGCGTCACCCGACGCGTCGGCGCCCGCATCGCCGGAACCGTCTGCCCCGGCATCCGCGGAGCCGTCTTCATAGCCCTGGTCGTACATCGACGGGCCCATGAACGAGCTCACGATCGCCGAGCCGATCACGTAACCCGCGACCGTGCCGAGCAGCGAACCGCCCACCATCGAGCCGAAGCCCGGGCCGGATCGGCCGGTGCCCTGGGTGTTACCCAGGGTGCGCTCCATGAAGCCCGGGTTCATATACTCCGCGCGGGTCGCCGCGCGGGCGAGCGCCTGAGGATCGGTGCTGCGCGGCTGCTCGAACGGGGAGAGCCCGGTCGAGAGATCGGCGAGCACCTGCTGCCGCTGCTGCTCCGTGAGCCTGCCGAAGGCCTCGGCGTGCACCTGCTCGATCGTCTCCGGCGGAGCCGTGCGGAGCAGATAGCGGTAGCGCTCGATCGCCAGCTCGTCCTCGGTGCGGGGGGTGCCGCCGTCCTCAGCCGGCGCGCCCGCCGGCGGTCCCGCCGGCGGTGGCGTCATGCCTGGGCGACCCGTGCTGACAGGAGCGGCGTAGGGGTCCTGCCCGTACTGCGGCACGGGCGGCTGCTGCCGCGGCTGCTCGGTTCCGAACAGGCGATCCAGGAAACCCATGACGTCCTCCGTACTCTCGTGGGCTCACCAGGGTAGGGGCGCTGCCTTCGAGGATGCTGGAAATGACGCACACTTCTAACCGCGCAGTGCGAGCGCCTCGGCGCACCACCGGGCGTAGACATCCCACGGGTCCTCGATCCCGCCCCCGAGCAAGGCGATGTGCGCGCGGATCGCGTCCGAGAGGCGGAACCATTCCGTCGTCCCGAAGCGCTCTGCGGCGAACTGCACGTGCCGACGGTGCTCGAGCCGCCTGTCCCCGCGCTCGAGGGCGAGAAGATCGTCGTGCCAGATCGCCGCGAACCGCTGCCGAGGGTTGGCGGTCGTGCCGATCTTCACCCGATCGGCGTATCGCAGGTAGTACACGACGTCCACTCGGGGCAGCGGAAGTTCAGCGTCGACGACCTCTCCGTAGCGCCACTCGCACACGGCGCACACCCACCCGGACGGGTACCGTCGTCCGAGGGTCGAGCCGCACAGCCGGCACGCTGCGGGCAGCACGTCCACGACGCCGTACTCCCGCTCGGCCCAGTCGCCGGCAACCGCGAGGTGCCGCTCGCAGAGCGGAACCGGGGCGTCGGCCGGCACGGGTCCGGCGCAGTTCCCCACCGAGCATGCCTGCGCCATGCGACCGTCCCTTCACTCGAGCAGTCCGGCCGCTGCGATCGGTTTCGCCGGAACCCGGCGCTTTCGTCGCATGGTACGCGTGGCCTCCCCCAATCGGGGAGTCAACTCGCGGCGACACCTTCCCGCACCGACGGATAGCGCGGTCGCCAGCCCAGGCGGGTGGCAGCGCGCTCGTTGGAGACGCGCATCGAGATGCCGGCGAAGAGGGATGCCCCGTACGGTGCCGCCGTCCCCAGGAGCCACCGCGGAACCATGAGCGGTGCGGGAGCGCCCTTCGCGGCCGCCACCTGCGCGATCAGGTCCCGGAACGTCGCCGGAGTGTCATCGACGATGTTGTAGACGGAGCCCGGGTCGCCCCGCTCGAGCGCCGCGAGGGTCGCGGTCGCGGCATCCGCATGGTGGACGAACGGAATCTCGCCGCCGTCTCGGACGACCGGTAGCATGCGGCGTCGCAGCATCTTGGCCATCTGATCGATGTCGGCGCCGTAGAACAGGCCATAGCGCAGGGCGATGCCGTGGATGCCCTGCGCGGTCGTCACCTGCTTCTCTGTCGACAGCATCGCCGCGAGGTGCTCGTCGAACGCGTTGCCATATGGAACGGCGAAGGGGTCGTCCTCGGTCAGCGGCCGCGTCCCGTGATCGCGATAGCCATAGCCGAAAACGATCGACTGGGTCACGAAGCGTGTCGCCCCCGTCGCGCGAGCGGCATCGAGCAGGTGCGCGGTGCCGTCGATGCGCAGGGCGTTCGTGGCCCGCATATCACCGTGACTCGTCGGGGGCTTCTTCAGCGCGGTCATCTCATGGATGACGGCATCGAACCTCTCTCCGCGGACGGCGTCGAGCAGCGCTTCCCTGTCCATCACGTCGACCAGGATCGGCGTCGCACCGAGCCCGCGCAGCCGCTCGGCACCGCGCTCCGATCGTCCGACGCCGACGACCTCGTGCCCGGCCCCGACCAGCTCGCGCACGAGCGGGCCGCCGAACGTGCCGGTCGCGCCGGCCAGGAGTACCCGCATCTCGAACCCCCCAGACCCCTCCGATTGCCCCTGGTGCCGATGTTACGAGTCCGTGACCGATCGTGCACGGGTTTTCGCGCGCACGCGAAAGGGCCGCCACCCGGAGGTGACGGCCCTTTGGTTCAGCGTGTGCTGGGGGAAGAAACGCTACGCGTTTCCACCCGAGAGCTTTTCGCGGAGCGCGGCCAGGGCCTCGTCATCCGCGAGCGTGCCCGCGCCGTTCGAGTCGCTCGAGAAGGACGAGCCCGAGGAGCTGGCCTCGACCGGGGCGAACCCGGCGGCCTCGGCCTCGAGGGTCTTGGCGACAGCAGCCTTGTGCTGCTCCCAGCGACCCTGGGCAGCGGCGTACTCCTGCTCCCACTGCTCGCGTTCGGCGTCGGAGCCTTCCTTCCACGCCTGAGTCTCGACGTCGAACCCCTCGGGGTACTTGTACTCGCCGTTCTCGTCGTACTCGGTGACCATGCCGTACAGGGCCGGGTCGAACTCGGTGCCGTTGGGGTCGACCGACTCGTTCGCCTGCTTGAGCGAGAGCGAGATGCGGCGACGCTCGAGGTCGATGTCGATGACCTTGACGAAGACCTCTTCGCCGACCGACACGACCTGCTCGGCGAGCTCGACGTGCTTGCCGGAGAGCTCCGAGATGTGCACGAGGCCCTCGATGCCGTCCGCGACGCGGACGAACGCGCCGAACGGGACGAGCTTCGTGACCTTGCCCGGGGTGACCTGCCCGATCGCGTGGGTGCGGGCGAAGACCTGCCACGGGTCCTCCTGGGTCGCCTTGAGCGAGAGCGACACGCGCTCACGGTCCAGGTCGACCTCGAGGATCTCGACGGTGACTTCCTGACCGACCTCGACGACCTCGGAGGCGTGCTCGATGTGCTTCCACGAGAGCTCGGAGACGTGCACGAGGCCGTCCACTCCGCCCAGGTCGACGAACGCGCCGAAGTTGACGATCGACGACACGACACCCTTGCGGACCTGACCCTTGTGCAGGTTGTTCAGGAACGTGGTGCGCGACTCCGACTGCGTCTGCTCGAGCAGCGCGCGGCGGCTCAGGACGACGTTGTTGCGGTTCTTGTCGAGCTCGAGGATCTTGGCCTCGATCTCCTGGCCGAGGTACGGGGTGAGGTCGCGGACGCGGCGCAGCTCGATGAGCGAGGCCGGAAGGAAGCCGCGGAGACCGATGTCGACGATGAGGCCGCCCTTGACGACCTCGATGACCGAACCGGTGACGACTCCGTCGTTCTCCTTGATCTTCTCCACGTCGCCCCATGCGCGCTCGTACTGTGCGCGCTTCTTCGACAGGATCAGACGGCCTTCCTTGTCCTCCTTCTGGAGAACGAGGGCCTCGACGGCGTCGCCGACCTTGACGACCTCGTTGGGGTCGACGTCGTGCTTGATGGAGAGCTCGCGCGAGGGGATGACGCCCTCGGTCTTGTACCCGACGTCGAGGAGGACCTCGTCGCGGTCGATCTTCACGACGGTTCCTTCGATGAGGTCGCCGTCGTTGAAGAACTTGAGGGTCAGTTCGACCGCGGCCAGGAAGTCCTCAGCAGATCCGATGTCATTGATGGCGACCTGCTTGGTGGCCGGGGCGGTCGTTGCGATAGTCATGTAGTGGGTTGTCCTTGTTGGGTTGGATATCGGGCCACGGTCGGCGTCCGCACGCCGAGGCGAACGGATGCTTCGAACCGAAGCGAGTGGATTTGATTGCGAGTGTCGCGAGCGCACGGCAATGAAGCCATACGCATGACACTTCAGGGTATCAGAACGCCTTGGGCGGCCGCATTATGCCCGAGCCCGCATTACGGCTCGGATAGAGTCATGCCCGCGATGGATGAGGGGTCGCCGGGACCCGCTTGTCGGAGCCATGGGCGGCGTTCTCGTTCTCGATCTGCACGAGGATAACGTTGCCGCCTAGGTCGCGAGCGCGGGTTCCGGCTCCAGATCGCATTCCCGCACACCCACTGACATCAGAATCGAGCAACCCGTGATCACGGTGCACCTCCGGTATGAGATCGATGCCGACAAGCTGAGCGACTTCGAGGAGTACGGCAGGCGGTGGATCCGTCTCGTGAACCGCCTGGGCGGCCAGCACCACGGGTACTTCCTGCCCAGCGAAGGTGACAGCGACGAGGCGTTCGCGCTGTTCACGTTCCCGTCGCTCGCGGAGTACGAGCAGTACCGCCTGCGCGCCGCAACCGACCCCGAGTGCATGGAGGCGTATCGCTTCGCCGCCGAGACACGCTGCATCCGTCGCTACGAGCGTCGTTTCGTCTCTCCTCTCTTCGAGTGAGTTCGTCTCTCTTCGAGTGAGTTCGTCTCTCTTCGAGTGAGTTCGTCTCTCCTCTCGTCGAGTGAGTTCGTCTCTCCTCTCTTCGAGTGAGTTCGTCTCTCCTCTCTTCGAGTGAATTCATCTCTCCTCTCGTCGTCGAGTGAATTCGTCTCTCCTCTCGTCGAGTGAGTTCGTCTCTCGTCGAGTGAGTTCAACCGACCGCGCGCCGTGGACGTAGGAACTCGCGCTTGACTTCAAGGAGGCTCCAGCTTGAGGCCTCGAGCCTTCCCGCGTGGGATCTGGAGCTCTCGCTCCCTCGAAGCCTGAGCTGATTCGCCCTCGACACCAACGGAGCTCGCCCACGGAGACGGGGCGATTGATTCCGTTGATCGACGTCTAGAACGGCGGTGGGTCGCTGCTCGCAGTGAAGCGGAGGACGGGTTCCGGGGTGTCGGTGTAGGTGCGTCCTGTGGGACTGGTCCATTCCAGGACCCCGCCGGAGCGTTGTTTCACGGTCCACGGGGTGGCGTGCTTGAGCGTGTGATGTCGCTTGCAGAGGTGGGCGAGGTTGGCGTCGGAGGTTGCGCCCCCGTGGGCGGCGTCGTGGGTGTGATCCAGGTCGCACCGGTGGGCCGGCATCCGGCATCCGGGAAACCGGCAGTGCTCATCGCGCACGCGGAGCAGCCGTTTCAGGTCTTCCCCGGGCCGGTAGCGGTCAACGGCGAGGACGGCCCCGGTGACCGGGTGTGTCATGACGCGTTCCCATCCGGGACATCCGCCCGCCAGGCTTCGCGCCGTCTCCGGATCGATCGGACCCGACCCGGCCAGCACAGCCGGCTCTGACCCGTGGCCGGTGAGGGCGAGCACCGGGACCGTGACCTGAACTGTCGCTCGGATCGCGCCGAGGTCGATTCCGGCATCCGGGTCATCGACCGACGGAGTGCCGGTCAGCAGCATGTCGGCGAGGATGTCCGCTCGAAGCTGATCCATGGTGCGCACATCCGCTGCGTGCCCCTCGTCCGCTCGGACGGATCCATCCGAGCCAACCGGACGATCCGATGCTTCGAGCGGAGTGTCCGCCCCGGCTGTTGACGTTCGTGCCTCTTTGACCGTCTGGGCTTGTTGGGTGATCCGGTCGAAGATCCCGTGGATCAGCACGGATGGCTGAAGCAGGATCAGTTCTCCCATTCCGTCGGGCAGGTCGCTCATCCGAACGGTTCGTTCGGCGCGGGCGTCGGCGTGCCGCGCTTCGAGGGTGCGCGGCTGAGCCCGGTTGGCGAGCAGCTTCGCGATCGGACCGAGCCGGCCGGGGGTTTCCACGTATGCCCGCCGCAGCACCTCGTCCTCGAAACCAGCGCTCGCATCGGCGTCGTCGATGCCGAACCCTGCCTGCACGATCACCGATACGTGGGCTCGGGAGATCCGCCCTTCCCCCATGCGGTCAACGTCTGAGGGAAGCTCTCCACCAGCAGGGTTGCGTCGTTGAGCTGTCGCTGGACGGATCGGTCGCTCGTGCGCACGGCAGCGGCCAACTCGGCCGCAATCGAGCGCAGGGGCATCTCGCGATCTCTCGACGCAAGCGACGTCACGCGGGACATCTGCTCCGCACCGAGGGCCGCGGCCGCGGCGAGCGCACGCGTCTCGAAGGCCTGGAACGCCGCGATCCCGGCTCGGGCGTCGACGATCGTCCTGACCAGGGTTTCGAGGATCGCGGCTTCCGCCGCTTCCAGCGTAACCGGGTCGGGAGGCGGGCCGGGGTTGTCATTCGAAGACATGTTCTGATCTTGGCATCGGGTTCCGACATTTGCAGGGGCTTCGTTTCGCTTCGTCTCGCTTGGCTCCGCAGCGACCCGGGGCCGCCGGTGCGCCACCACCGCCCGACCGCTACCCGCCCGATGGAGCGCGCGTCAAGCCGCTTCCGCCCGTTGGCACGCGCGGGGATCATCGGAGCGACAGATGATCAGGAGGAACGATGGCGAAATCCGCAAAGCTCGCGAAGGGTGATCGCGTGAGCTGGAACACCTCTCAGGGCCGCACCCGGGGCGAGATCACGGCCGTGCGCACGAAGGACTTCGAGTTCGCAGGGCAGCACTTCACGGCATCCGAGGACGATCCCGCCTACATCATCCGATCGGAGAAGAGCGGCAGCGAAGCGGCGCACAAGCGGTCAGCGCTGCGCAAGCTCTCCAAGTAACGGGCACCCGGCAACGGGCCAGCACAACTCCGCACCGGCCCGGCTACCGCCGCTCGACCACCTCGGCGCATGCCACGCACGTCCTCGTCATCGGCCGTGCCCGCAGTCGGGCCTCCGGGATATCCCGACCGCATTCGGCGCAGCGGCCGTAGGTTCCCGACTGCTGGCGAAGCAGGGCCGCATCGATCTCGGCGAGTTCGTGCTCGGTGTCGGCTCGGAGCGCCTCCAGCATCGCCCATTCGCCGGACAGCGTCGATCCTTCCGGGTCGTGCTCGTCGTCGGCCGTCCCGTCGCCCCGCGCGCTCAGCAGATCGCGTCCGTCCTCCGAGTTGCGAAGCAACGTGCGCTCCGCAGCCTCACGGCGCTCACGCAGAAGCTCTGCGAACCCGCTCAGAGTCGCATCGTCCACCCGGCGGTCACCTTTCCAGCGCCTCGGCGATGGGCACCTCGCCCTTGTTGAATCGGATCGTACGACCCACCGACGACGGAGAGGCCAACGCCGCGGCGACGACGGCCGCGACATCCGCCCTGCTCACCGCGCCCGATTCGCTGGCGTCCGGGTCGATGAGACCGGTCGGGTCGTGCAGCGTCAAGGCGCTGGGGGCGACGATCGTCCAGTCGAGGCCACTCGCGCGCAGCTGCTCGTCGGCGGCCGCCTTGGCTTCGGCATACGCGTAGAAGCCGTTCCCCTCGGGCACGCCATGATCCGACCGCGCGCCGAAGTACGACACCATCACGTACCGGCGCACCCCCGCAGCGAGCGCGGCATCCATCGAGCGGATCGCGGCATCCCGATCGACGGCGTAGGTGCGTGCCGCCGTTCCGCCTCCGGCACCCGCAGACCACACGATCGCGTCGTGGCCGTCGAAGAGCGCGGCCATGCCCGAGACATCGAGCGACTCGACGTCCGCGACCAGGGGCACAGCTCCCGTCGCGGCGACCTCGTCCGAGTGGTCGGGATTGCGGATGACGCTCGTCACGTCGTCGCCGCGCGCGACCAGCAGCGGCGCGAGCAGGAGCGCCACCTTGCCGTGGCCGCCGATGATGAGGATGCGTGACATGGGAATCCCTTCGCTCGCCTCCACGCTACGCGTCGATCAGCGCCGCGGGGCGGCGGAGACGGCATGCGCCACCTCGGAGATCTGATCCGGGCCTACCCGGCAGCATCCGCCGACGAGGCGGGCGCCGCCGACCACCCACTCCCCCGCCGACTGCGAGATGCGGCCGGCTTCGCCCGACCAGCGGCGCTCGTCCGCGTTCCAGCGTTCACCGCTGTTGGGGTAGGCGACGCCGGGCTTGCCCGTGCCCGCACGGAGCAGGGCGAGGGCGCCTCCGACCTCGGATACGTCGCAGCAGTTGACGCCGACGGCGATGACCTCAGGAGTGGCCCCGGCGATGGCCGCGGCTTCCGCCAGCGACTCGCCCGAGCGCAGCGCGCCGTCGGCGACCGTCACGCTGATCCACGCGGGGACCCCGATCCCCTCGAGCTCGAGGCAGACGGCCTCCAGCTCGGCGAGCGATGGAAGCGTCTCGACCGCCAGGGCATCGGGCGCGGCGGCGGCGAGGGCCCGGATGCGGGGGCGATGCCACAGGCGCAGCTGGTCGACATCCAGTCCGTAGTCGCCGGTGTACTCGCTGCCGTCCGCCAGCGAGGCCCCGTACGGCCCGACGGATGCCGCGACCCAGGCCTCATCGGCGGAGAGGCCGGCCTCCTCCCGCGCCTCGCGCGCGAGCCGCACGCTCGAGGCCAGCAGGGCGTCCACCGCAGCGCTGCCGAGTCCTTCTGCGGCGAGCGCCTCGTAGCTCACCTGGTACGAAGACGTGATGGCGACCCTGGCGCCGGCGGCGAAGTACTCGACGTGCGCCCGGCGGAGCTCCGTCGGCGCCTCCAGCAGCAGGCGAGCCGACCACAGCGACGACGACAGGTCATGGCCCTGTGCCTCGAGCAGCGTGCCGAGACCCCCGTCGAGCACGATCGGGCCGGCCGCGAGGGCATCGGTGAAGGCTGTCACGCCGTCAGTCTAGGCAGGGGACGGATGCCTCCGCCGAGCACCCGCGGTGTCGGTGGCCAGCGGCAGAATCGGGCACAGAAGGGAGCTTCCATGCTCAGAGGACTCACGACCATCACCTACTCCGCCGACGACGTCGAGGCCGCAGCCGACTGGTATCAGAAGGTGCTCGGCATCGAGCCGTACTTCCGGAAGGAGTTCGGGGGCGCGACGGCCTACGTGGAGTTCCGCATCGGCGACTACTCGCACGAGCTCGGCCTCCTCGACCGGCGCTACGTCGGGCCCACACCCAGCGAGCAGGGCGGGACGGTCGCCTACTGGGCGGTCGACGATGTACACGCCGCCTACGAGCGCCTGCTCGAGCTGGGCGCCACCCCGCACGTGCCGGTCACGGAACAGGGCCCGGGATTCGTCACCGGATCGGTCTACGATCCCTTCGGAAACGTGCTCGGGGTGATGTTCAACCAGCACTACCTCGACGTCCTGAGTGAGCGGACGAGCTGACGCGGCCACCGCTCAGGCCGCGACCGCCTGCCGCTCCGCCACGATGGCGGCGACCGCGGCCCGTCCCGCGCGATTCGCCCCGATCGTCGACTGTGACGGGCCGTAGCCGATCAGGTGCAGCCGAGGCTCGTCGATCGCCATGGTCCCGTCGACGCGGATGCCACCCGCCGGGGTGCGCAGTCCGAGCGGGGCCAGGTGGTCGAGGGCGGGGCGGAATCCCGTCGCCCACAGGATCACGTCGGCCGCCAGGAACGAGCCGTCCGGCATCCGCACGCCGTCGGGCTCGATGGCGGTGAACATCGGATGCCGCACCAGCACGCCCCGCTCCTGGGCTGCCCGCGCCCATGGGGTCCAGTGCATGCCGGTCACCGAGATCACGCTGCCCGGCGGCAGGCCCTGGCGCACCCGCTCCTCGACGCCTGCGAGCGCTGCGATCCGCGCCGGGATGTCGAAGTCCTCCTCGACCCACTGCGGCTCTCGTCGCGTCATCCAGAGAGTCTCCGCCACCCGGGAGATCTCATCGAGGAGCTGCAGCGCGGAAACGCCGGCGCCCACGATGATCACCCGCTTGCCCGCGAACTCCTCGGCCGACACGTAGTCGGCCGTGTGGAGCTGCCGACCCTGGAACAGGTCCCGGCCCGGGTAGTGGGGCCAGAACGGGCGGGACCACGTGCCGGTGGCATTGACGACGTGCCGAGCGGACCATGCCCCGTTCTCCGTCTCGATCCGCAGACGCTCTCCGTCCCCGGTGCGTCGCACCGCGCGCACCTTCACGGGCCGCCGGACCGCGAGATCGAACCGCCGCTCGTACTCGTCGAAGTACGACGGAAGGATGTCGCGGCTCGGGGCGCGCGGATCCGCGGGCGGCACCTCGAAGCCCGGCAGCTCGTGGATGCCGTTCACCGTGCCCATCCGCAGCGATTCCCAGCGGTGCTGCCACGCTCCGCCGGGCGTGGCGTCAGCGTCGAGCACCACGAAAGTCCCTGAACCGACCGCCCGGTCCACCGGTGTGAAGCCGCGCCGCCGCAGGTGGTACGCCGCGGAGAGGCCCGCCTGCCCCGCACCGATGACGACGACGTCGACATCACGCGGGACTGCGGGAGATTCATCCACGTGAATGAGAACCGCCCGCACCCCTCGCGCATTCCGCCGGTCAGTCCTCGGCGTCGAGGTAGAACCAGCGCCCCGCTCGCCTGGCGAAGCGGCTGCGCTCCTGCTGCACGCCCTGGCCCTCGGGGTCGCGGTAGTGCGCCCGGAACTCCACGACCGCCCGATCGCCGTCATCCACGACGTCCACGATCTCCAGCCCCGTCCATCGGATGCCCGGGTGCAGCTCCACCGTGTCCGGCCGAGTGGATCCGTGCCAGGTGTCCCAAAGGTAGACGGCATCGCCGACCACGAAGGCCGAGTAGCGGGCGCGCATCAGCCGCTCCGCGCTCGGGGCCGGCGCACCGGCGTGCAGGGTGCGACAGCACGCGCCGAAGGCATCCCCGCTGCCACACGGGCATCGCGCCGAGGAGGAGACGGCTGGGAAGGTCCCGCGAGCGGCCTGACCGAACGACATGACCCGATTCTGCCGCGCCTAGGGTGAAAACCATGACCATGACCTATCGCGGCACGACCGCCCTCATCACCGGCGCGAGCTCCGGCCTCGGCGTGGAGTTCGCCACCCGCTTCGCCGAGCGCGGCGCGGATGTGGTGCTGGTCGCGCGCCGCGAGGACCGTCTGCGGCAGCTGGCGATGGCGCTCGAGCGCGACCACAAGGTCGGCGCCACTGTCGTCCCTCTCGACCTCACGACACCGGATGCGGTGCAGGCCGTGCGCGCTGCACTGGCCGGCCGCGGCATCCACACCCTCATCAACAACGCGGGATTCGGCATGCGCGGGGCGTTCGTGAACGAGGATCCGGCGCGCGTCGAGTCACTGCTGCAGCTGAATGTGCTGGCGCTGACGCGGCTCACTCGCGAGTTCCTTCCCGATCTCATCCGCAGGGGGGAAGGCGCGCTGGTCAACATCGCCAGCACTGCGGCCTACCAGCCGCTGCCCAACATGGCGATCTACGGCGCCTCGAAGGCCTACGTCCTGAGCTTCACCGAGGCCATCGCGTACGAGACGCGTGAATCCGGCCTCAGCGTGCTGGCCCTCAGTCCGGGCGCGACGAGCACCGAGTTCTTCGACGTCGTCGGCTCGGAGGACGCCGCCGTCGGGAGATTCCAGAGTTCCGAACAGGTCGTGGCAACAGCCCTGAAGGCGATCGACCGCTCGCACACCCCGCCCAGCATCGTGTCGGGCGTGAGGAACGGAATCCTCGCGAAGGCGGCGGGCATCGTGCCCCGTCGCCTCAGCCTCGCCGCAACGGGCCGGCTCCTCACCTGATCGCGACACCCCGCGCATCCTCTGGCGCACGGCATCGCTCGGCCTGAAAATGGAGCAATGACGGTCACGTGCGACCTGTCGCTGTCGATGGACGGCTATTCGACCGGCTACGACCAGCGGGCCGCGGCCCCGTTCGGCGATGGCGTCGGCGAGGTGCTGCATGAGTGGATGTTCGAGCACGGCCGAGAGAGCGCCGACGAAGTCGCCGCGATCCTCGACGCCGGCGCATACATCATGGGCCGCAACATGTTCGGTCCGGTCCGCGGTGAATGGAAGGGCGACTGGCGCGGGTGGTGGGGGGACGAACCGCCGTATCACGCGCCCGTCTACGTCCTGACGCACTTCGCCCGGGAACCTCTCGAGATGGAGGGCGGGACGATATTCCACTTCATCACGGATGGGCCGGAGAAGGCGATGGATGCCGCACGAGCGGCCGCCGGTGAGCGCAGCGTCGCGATCGCCGGCGGCGCCTCCACCATCAACGAGTTCCTGCGGGCCGGGCTGATCGACGAGCTCCGCCTGCATTTCGCGCCTCTCGTGGTCGGCCTCGGCGGTCACGGCATCGTGCGGCTCTTCGACGGCGTCGAGCGGTCGGAGTGGGTCGTCGCATCCGCCCGTTCCACCCCCCACGTGAGCCACGTCACCTACCGCCGCCGCTAGCGGCCGATGGCCCGCCCACCCTTCCGGCTTCCGCTCACCGTCGGCGCGCCGCTATCTCAGCGGCGACCCCACCACGTCGAATCGCGTTCCTCCCATCTCGCCCGAGAGAAGTGGCATCGCCTCCGCGATCGCCGCCTTCACCTCGGAGAGCTCCAGCGAGGCTCGATGCGCCTCGGCCGATCGCCACAGTTCCGCGACGAACACCGTGTCGGGCTGTTCGTCGTTTACGCCGACCTCGTAGAGCAGGCATCCTATCTCGGCCATGGCGGGGTTGCGGCGCGTGAGGATGGCGACGAGTTCGTCGCGCTTGCCGGGGAGCGTGCCGAGGTGGCCGATGTTCGCGAACGTCATGCGGGAAGTGTGGCACGACCCCCCGACAGGGCTCGCGCGTGGGTCGGCTACCCTGAGGACGATGGATATCGACGACCCGAAGCGCCCCTCGTCCACCCGCATCCTGGTCTGGGTGCTCGCGGGAGGGGTGGGCATCTATCTTCTGGCGTCGGGCATCATCGGGATCGTCTCGGGAAACTGACCCGCACCCCTGAGCACCGCCGTAGGCTTTCGCCATGCCGGGGCCACGAGCGAAGCGCAGGGGCCGCACAGCGGGGTCGCCATCGCCCGAGCGCACCCCGCACGTCGCGACGCTCGTCGTGGGTGATGCCGTCACCAAGCTCGATGCCCTCGCGATCGTCGCGTTGACGCTCGACGCGGCGGTTGAGAACGCGGGCACGGCCCGACCGTTCATCCGGCTCTCTCCCAGCGCCTGGGCCGAGATCGAGATCCCCAAGTTCGGCGAGCCGCCCCCACTGGCGATCGACGTGTACTCCTCGTCCGGGCTGGCCGACGCTCGAGCCCAGGCACTCGCGCTCGCGGCAGTGCTTGCGAGCAGCACCGCCTGGGCGGTGACTCCCCGCTTCGACGTCTGAACAGACGCGCGGCACGCCCCCTGAAAGCCCGTCGCACCCCCGTGGCAGGATGAGCACGTGACCGACCGCCTCATGCTCCTCGACACCGCATCGCTGTACTTCCGTGCCTTCTACGGCGTGCCCGACACTGTCAAGGCGGCGGACGGCACCCCGGTCAACGCGGTGCGGGGGCTGCTCGATATCATCACGCGGCTCGTCACCACCTACGAGCCCACTCACCTCATCGCCTGCTGGGACGACGACTGGCGGCCCCAGTGGCGGGTCGACCTCATCCCCACCTACAAGTCGCATCGGGTTGCCGAAGTCGTCGTCGGCGGGCCGGACGTCGAGGAGACTCCCGACCCGCTCGAGGTGCAGATCCCCACCATCCGTGCTGTGCTCGAGGCCCTTCGGATCCCGATCGTCGGCCGCGCTCACCACGAGGCCGACGACATCATCGGCAGCCTCGCGTCGCAGGCCACGCTGCCGGTCGACATCGTCACCGGCGATCGGGATCTCTTCCAGCTGGTGGATGACGCGCGCCAGGTGCGCGTGATCTATACCGCCCGCGGCATGAGCAACCTGGAACTCGTCACCGAGGCGGTCGTCGTCGGCAAGTACGGCGTGCTGCCGAGCCAGTACGCCGACTTCGCCACCCTCCGCGGAGACGCATCGGACGGACTGCCCGGCGTGGCGGGGATCGGCGAGAAGACCGCCGCCACGCTCTTGGCGACGCACGGCGACCTGCCCGGCATCATCGCCGCCGCGGCAGCGGGTGAGGGGATGTCGGCCGGCCTCCAGTCGAAGATCGTCGGCGCCGCGGGGTACCTCCAGGTCGCCCCGACTGTCGTGGCGGTGGTGCGCGATCTCGACCTCGGGGAGATCGACTCCCGGATCACGCGTCCGGATGACACGGCCAGGGCGCAGCTGGGCGCGCTGGCGGACTCGCACAACCTTGCGTCGCCGGTCGAGCGCGTGCTTGCCGCGCTCACCCGCTGAGACTGAGCTGGCTGGAGGAACTCAGCGCCGCGGGAGCCCGAGAGCCTGTCACGTCGTCGCTCGTCGCGCCGCGGCCAAGGCGGACAGCAGGAGCACGGTGTAGGCGACGGCGACGCCGGCCATGATCATCAGCGGCGCGCTCCAGCCGCCGGTGGCCTCGTGCACGGCGCCCAGCAGCGGTGCCCCGAGGGCGCCGATCCCGTATCCCCCGCCCTGCACCAGGGCCGACATGCCGGCGGCTTCGGCGTCGCTTCGTGCGACCCCGACCAGCAGTGTGAAGATCACGACGAACCCGCCGGCGTGCGCCATCGCCCCGAACGCGACCCAGATCACGAAGGCGTCCGGCGCCAGCAGCAGCCCGACGCTGAGCGCGAGCCAGCAGAAGCAGACGACCGCTGCGGGCACCACCGGCGGTGCGAAGCGCGCGAGGATCGGCACCAGGAACGCGCCGACGATGCCCATGCCCTGGAAGATGGAGGCCAGCGCCCCCGCGGCCGCCTGCCCGACGCCGAGCGTGTCGGCGACAAGCGTCGGCAGCCACGTCGACATTCCGTAGTAGCCGAACGTCTGCGCCCCGAACGCGCCCACGAGCAGCCACACCACCGGCCTGCGCAGCATCGTCCGCTCGTGTCGGGCTCCGCGTTCCTTCCGACCTCCGCGCATCCCCAGGGCCGGCATCGGGCCCGTCAGAGAGGCGGCATCGAGGGGGCCGGTGCCTGTCGACACCCGACGAGCCGCTGGGTCGTGCTGTTCCCCGGAATCGCGCGATCCCCAGCCACGGCCCGCGCGCTTCTCGCGCCCCAGATGGACGCCCCAGAGCACCGCACCGGCCAGGGTGACGGCACCCCAGAGCAGCAGCGCCATGTTCCATCCGACGACCGATGCGAGTGGAACGGTGGCAAGTGAGGTGAGCAGCGACCCTGCGTTGAGGGTTGCCGTGTACGCCGCGGTGACCAGCGAGACCCGCTCGGGTGCGACATCCCGCCGGATGATGACCGGGATGACGACGTTGCCGATCGTGATGGAGGCCCCGATGACGAGCGATCCCGCGAGCATCCAGCCGAAGCCCGGCACGGCTCGCACCAGCGTGCCGAGAAGCACTCCAGACAGCGACAGCATGAGGGCGATCTCGGCGCCGGCCCGGCGGATGACGAGGGCGGCGAGCGGCGTCAGCAGCGCGAACATGAGCACCGGCACCGAGGTCAGCAACCCCGCGGTCGCCGCGTTGACGCCGAGATCGTGCTCGATGTCGGCGAGAACCGGTGTCGGCGCCACGATCGGGCCCCGGAGGCTGAGGGCGGCCACCAGCACGCCCGCGATGACGAGCCACGGGACGGCCCCGCGCGCGTGCGGCGCGGGGAGAGAGGTCACCCTCGAAGTCTAGGCACCCCGCCTTTCGCGGCCCGTCTCGGCACGGAGCCCCCGGTCGATGGCGTCGCGCGCCCACGCGTAGTGGTTTCCCCCGCACTCGAGGCAGAACTCGCCGAGGTCCGACCCGCGAGTCCACGGGTACGCCTCGGCGTCGAAAAGCTCCTCGTCGTCATGCGCGGCGACCAGAAGCTGCAGCCGGGCGTGCGAATCCTCGAGCAGGGATGCGACCTCCTCGACGTCGGCGTCCGCCCACCGGTCCCTCAGCGCCACGTTCAGGTCGTCCAGTTCGCGCCAGCTGTACCCCTCGGCGGGAATCGCGGGCGAGCCGCCGGTCATGCCGTCGGCGTACCACTGCTCGAGCAGCAGGTGCCAGGCGTGCAGGTGGGCGAGCACGTCCCGCACGCTGCGGTCGCGCCCCTCCCCGGCGAAGCGGTCATCGATCCGCCCCTCGCCGCGCAGCCGGTTGACCACCCCTCTCAGCAGCACGTATTCGTCCTCGTTCCGGCGCAGCAGCGCATCGCGCCCGTCCGCTGTCACGGCCGCACACCGTCACCGTGCGCCCACGCCAGCAGGCGATCGAGCGGCCACGTGGTGACGATTCGATCCGCAGGGACTCCAGCCCGCTCCGCCCGCTCGGCGCCGTAGTCGATGAGCGACAGCTGACCCGGCGCGTGGGCATCCGAGTCGATCGAGAAAAGGCATCCGATCTCCAGCGCGAGCGCGATCAGCTCGTCCGGCGGATCCTGGCGCTCGGGACGGGAGTTGATCTCGACGGCGACGCCGTTCGCCGCGCAGGCCTCGAACACCGCGCGCGCGTCGAAGGTGGACTGCGGCCTCGTGCCGCGGGCACCTTCGACGAGCCGGCCGGTGACGTGCCCCAGAACGTCGACGTGCGGATCAGACACCGCCGCCACGAGCCGGCGGGTCATCGGGCCGGACTCCATGCGCAGCTGGGAATGCGCCGACGCGACGACGATGTTCAGGCGGTCCAGGAGAGCCGGCTCCTGGTCGAGCGCGCCTTCCTCGAGGATGTCGACCTCGATGCCGGAGAGCAGGGTGAAGCCGTCGCCGGAGAGCCCCGCCACGACGTCGAGCTGTTCGCGCAGCCGCTCGGGCGAGAGTCCGTTCGCCACGCGCAGCCGGGGCGAGTGGTCGGTCAGGGCGAGGTACTCGTGGCCGAGCCTGCGCGCGCTGTCCGCCATGAGCTCGATGGTCGTCGTACCGTCGGACCAGTCGCTGTGCGAGTGCAGGTCGCCGCGCAGCGTGCCGCGGAGCTCGCTCCGGCCGGCGACACCCACCCGCTCGCGCAGGTCGACGAGGTAGTCGGGCACCCTGCCCTCCAGCGCCTGACGGATGACGGCGTAGGTCGAGTCGCCGATGCCCTTCGTGCGCCGCAGCCGGTCGGGGTCCTCGAGCACGTCCGGGGGCAGGGACGCGACGGCGTCGGCCGCCGTACGGAACGCTTTCGACTTGTAGCGGGATGATCGCTCGCGCTCCAGCAGATAGGCGATCTCGTTGAGGGCGTCGATCGGATGCATGGATCCGGCTAGACGCCGACGACGGACGAGCGCTTCACGACCACGGGCGCATCCGCGAGCCGCCTGAGTGCCCAGCCGAGGAGGATGAACAGGATGCCGACGCCGATGGCGAAGGCGGCGACGCCGAACGACACCACCGACGTGAACAGGGATGCGCGAAGGAACGAGGCATTCATCATCGTGTCCCGAATGGGGTCGTCCTGCGCCAGTTGCGCATACGTCTGCCCGCCGGATGCCTCCATCGCGTGCCGCTGGATGATGTCGGCCTGCACATATGCGGTCATCGGACCCTGCACCATCTGGCCCTGGAACGCCATGGCGTCATCCGGGATCGTGATGTTCTCGGCGCGCAGCTGCGTCGAGACGGCCACCCATACGATGATGCCGACGACGACGAGCGCGATCCCACCCAGCATGCCGAGCACGCCGATCACCTTCACCGGTCCGAGGCTGCGGGTGGGCGCCTGCACCGTGTCGGCGGTCGCCGCCGGCACCGCGCCGGGACTTCGGGTTTCCGACATCGCACCTCCTGAGGATCGGCCTGAACGTCTCTCACGCTAGCGCCGTGCGCCGACGTCGCGCCAGGGCAGCGGCTGCCGCGTCAGGCCGCCGCGAAGGACCGGGTCGCCTCGACCCACGAAGAGAGCTTCGATTCGGCCGAGCCGTCGTCGATGGCAGCGGCCGCGGCATCCATGCCCTCCGCAAGGCGCTCCAGGATCGGCCTGTTCACCTGCGCGGCGTCCTGCGAGAGCCGGAAGGCGACGATCCCGGCCGCCGTGTTCAGCAGGACGATGTCGCGGACCGGACCGGACTCCCCCGCGAGCACACGCCGCACGACGTCCGCGTTGTGCGCCGGGGCGCCGCCTCGGAGCGCGTCGATGTCGGAGAACGGGATGCCCAGATCGCGCGGGTCGATGTCGTGCTCGTGCACGTCGCCGCGGCTGACCTCCCACATCCGGCTGTGTCCCGTCGTCGTCAGCTCGTCCAGACCGTCGTCACCGCGGAAGACGAGGGCCGTGGCACCGCGCGTGCGGAAGACCCCCGTGATGAGGGGCACGCGGTCGAGGTGCGCGACCCCCACGGCGTTCGCCTCGGCGCGCGCGGGGTTGCAGAGCGGTCCGAGGAAGTTGAAGACGGTCGGCACGCCCAGCTCGGCCCTCGTCGGGCCGGCATGCCGGAACCCCGGGTGGAAGGCGGAGGCGAAGGCGAACGTGATGCCCGTGCGGTCGAGGGTCTCCGCCACCTGCTGGGGCGAGAGCGACAGGTCGATGCCGAGGGCCGCCAGCACGTCGGAGGACCCGGATGACGAGCTGGCCGCGCGGTTGCCGTGCTTGACGACCGGCACACCGGCCGCTGCGGCGACGATCGCCGACATCGTGGACACGTTCACGGTGCCGAAACGGTCGCCCCCCGTGCCGACGATGTCCAGGACGTTGGGGTCCACCGGCAGCGGAAGAGCCGCCTCGAGGATCGCGTCGCGGAAGCCAACGATCTCATCGACCGTCTCTCCCTTCGCGCGCAGCGCGACGAGGAACCCGGCCAGCTGAGACGGGGTGGCTTCCCCCGCCATCACCCGGCGCATCGCCCACGTCGACTCCCAGACGCTCAGGTCCTCCCGCCGAAGGAGGGATGCCAGGAGATCGGGCCACGTGAGCTGCTCAGCCATGCCTGCGATCCTATCCAGGCATTCCGTCGGCCTGAGCGCACCGCCGGTCCCCCGCGCCGGCTTCGGATGCCCAGCCACTTCACGGGGGTCTCCGAGCTTATCCATATAGTTCGCCGTCGAGAGATCGGGCCAAAACGATACCCCCGTTTGCGAACCCGCGGCTCTGTATCGGCCATAATGGGGAACGTGACGACCTCAGCGACCTATGCCCCTGTGGCACGACAGATCAAGCGGCCCGACCCGGTCGCCGTCGGCACGATCGTGTGGCTCGGCAGTGAAGTCATGTTCTTCGCGGGTCTCTTCGCGATCTACTTCACGCTGCGCAGCACGTCTCCGGAGCTGTGGGCGCAGGAGACCCAGCTGCTGAACATCCCCTACGCCACGGTGAACACCATCATCCTCGTGCTCTCATCCGTGACGTGCCAGATGGGCGTCTTCGCCGCGGAGCGGTTCCAGCCGTATTCGACGCGCAAGCGCGGCTGGCTCGGCTGGGGCATGGTGGAGTGGTTCTTCCTCACCTTCGCGCTCGGCGCCGTCTTCGTGTCGGGCCAGGTCTGGGAGTACGCCCAGCTGGTCGCCGAGGGCATGCCGATCAGCGCCAACTCCTACGCATCGGCCTTCTATCTGACGACGGGCTTCCACGCCCTGCACGTGACAGGCGGCCTGCTCGCCTTCCTGCTCGTCATCGGCCGCGCCTACGCGGTCAAGAACTTCCGGCACAAGGAGGCGACGACCGCGATCGTCGTTTCGTACTACTGGCACTTCGTCGACGTGGTGTGGATCGCGCTGTTCCTCGTCATCTACTTCCTGAAATAGAGAGCGGAGCGGATCCCCCACATGGCACGAGAGAAGAAGCGGCACTCCAACGGACGTCGCAGCCCCCTCGCCGCAGCCGCACTGATCGGCATCGGACTGCTGCTGACCGGCGGCGCCTATGCCGGAGCGACGGCCGCCGTGGCCGCATCCTCCGACCAGCAGAGCGCCGCGAGCACCCTGACCGTCGAGGACGGCAAGAAGCTGTTCCAGGCCAACTGCGCGACGTGCCACGGCCTCGACCTCCAGGGCACGGAGAACGGCCCGTCGCTCTATGGTGCCGGTGCGCTCTCGGTCGAGTTCCAGGTCTCGACGGGGCGGATGCCGCTGGAGCGCCAGTCGCCGCAGGCGCCGGAGAAGCCGCCGCAGTTCACCGAGGAGCAGTCGCTCGCGATGGCGAACTACGTGCAGTCGGTCGCCCCCGGTCCCGGCTTCCCGGATGAGGAGATCATCGACGGCGACGGCGATGTCGCCCGAGGCGCCGAGCTCTTCCGCATCAACTGCGCGATGTGCCACAACGTGGCGGCCGCGGGCGGTGCCCTCACAGAAGGAAAGTACGCGCCGGCTCTGACCGACACGAGCGCGCTGCACATGTACGCGGCCATGGCCACGGGCCCGCAGAACATGCCCGTGTTCAACGACCTGACCCTGACCGCCGAGGACAAGCGCGACATCATCTCGTCGCTGCTCTGGCTGCAGGACAACCCATCGCCGGGCGGGTTCAACCTCGGCGCGCTGGGGCCGGTCTCGGAAGGCCTCTTCGCCTGGATCTTCGGCATCGGCGCGCTCGTCGCGCTGACCGTCTGGATCACGGCCAAGTCCAACTGACGACGCATTCATTTCACGAAGAGGACGCACGAGGAGAGCAATGGCACACGAGGACGAGGCGCAGCTCGACAGGGCGTACAAGCCCTCGGCGGGTCTGGTAGTCGCGACCCCCGACCCCGTGGAGAACCCCGGGCTGCCGGCGCATCGTGCGCGGGTGACCGACCAGGATCCGCGGGCGATGAAGAACGCCGTTCGCACGGTCTACACGCTCTTCTACATCTCGGTCGCCGCCAGCATCTGGGCCATCGCCGCCTACATGATCTTCCCGATCGAAAGCGGGCAGGTCCTTGCGATCCGCGACAACAACCTGTTCATCGGGCTCGGCATCGGCCTCGCGCTCCTGGCCATCGGCATCGCCGGCATCCACTGGTCCAAGGCCATCATGTCCGACAAGGAGCACGTGGAATACCGCCACCCCACGCGGGGTCGGGATTCGACGCGAGCTGCCGCCGTCCAGGCGTTCGCGGACGCCAATGAGGAATCAGGATTCGGCCGCCGCACGGTGATCCGCAATTCGCTCATCGCCGCTCTGGCCGCGTCGGTCCTGCCCGGGATCACCCTGTTCCGCGGACTCGCTCCGCAGAACGAGGACCCGGTAGAGCTCCTCAAAGTCACGATGTGGACCGAGGGCATGCGCCTGGCGCACGACCCCGAGGGCACTCCGATCCGCGCCGCGGACCTCACGCTCGGCTCCGCCGTGCATGTCATCCCCGAGTCCCTGGCCGAACTGAGCCACGAGGAGGGCTACCTCGAGGCCAAGGCGAAGGCCATCGTGCTGCTCATGCGCCTGCTCCCCGAAGACCTCAACGAAACGCCCGAACGGGCCGGCTGGTCGTACGACGGAATCGTGGCCTACTCCAAGGTCTGCACCCACGTCGGATGTCCCGTCGCGCTCTACGAACAGCAGACGCATCACCTGCTGTGCCCCTGCCACCAGTCGCAGTTCGACGTGGCGAACCACGCGGCCGTGATCTTCGGACCGGCCGCCCGACCCCTGCCGCAGCTTCCGATCACCGTGGACGACGAGGGATACCTCATCGCCCAGAGTGACTTCCACGAACCCGTCGGCCCCAGCTTCTGGGAGCGTGAGCGAAATTGAGTACCACACAGGTGACCGCTGAACCGGTCGTCGTCCCCGAGCGCGAAAAGCCGCTCGGCGGCCGCTTCGTCGGTGCCGCATCGAACTACATCGACGAGCGGACGAGCCTCTCCGGGTTCGTCAAGGAGCTCGGCCGCAAGATCTTCCCCGACCACTGGTCGTTCATGCTGGGAGAGATCGCCCTCTGGAGCTTCGTCGTGGTGCTCCTCTCGGGCACCTTCCTGACCTTCTTCTTCCAGGCGTCGATGGTCGAGACGCACTACACCGGCAACTTCGCACCGATGCGAGGCGTCGAGATGTCCGCGGCCCTCCAGTCCTCGCTCGCGATCTCGTTCGACGTGCGAGGCGGGCTTCTGGTCCGCCAGATCCACCACTGGGCGGCGCTGGTGTTCATAGCCGGCATCGGCGTGCACATGCTCCGCGTGTTCTTCACCGGAGCGTTCCGCAAGCCGCGCGAGCTCAACTGGGTGATCGGCTTCATCCTCTTCATCCTGGCGATGGCCGAGGGGTTCACGGGCTACTCGCTCCCCGACGACCTGCTTTCCGGCAACGGCCTGCGCATCATCGACGGGATGGTCAAGGGCATCCCCGTCGTCGGCACGTGGGTGTCGTTCCTCTTCTTCGGAGGTGAGTTCCCGGGCAGTGAGATCGTGGGCCGCCTCTACACGCTGCACATCCTGCTGCTGCCCGCGCTCGTCGTGGCCCTCGTGGGCCTTCACCTCATGCTCATGGTGATCAACAAGCACACCCAGTTCGCGGGCCCCGGTCGCACGAATCAGAACGTCGTCGGCTACCCGATGATGCCCATCTACATGACCAAGATGGGTGGGTTCCTGTTCATCACGTTCGGCGTGATCGTGCTCATCGCATCGCTGTTCACGATCAACCCGATCTGGAACTACGGACCATACGACCCTTCCCCCGTCTCGGCCGGAACGCAGCCCGACTGGTACATCGGCTTCGCCGATGGCGGACTGCGCCTCGTGCCTCCCCATCTCGAGTCGGTGATCCTCGGCTACACCTTCTCGTGGAACATCCTGCTTCCGCTCGGTGTCATCGGCGTCTTCATCGTGCTCGTGATGGTCTACCCCTTCCTGGAGGCGTGGGTCACGGGCGACAAGCGAGAGCACCACATCGCCCAGCGCCCCCGCAATGCGGCCACGCGCACGGCGATCGGCGCCGCCGGTGTGACGTTCTACGCGGTGCTGTGGGCCGCCGCCTCATCGGACATCATCGCGACGCACTTCTGGGTCACGATGGAAGGCGTGATCCACACGCTGCAGGCTCTGCTGATCATCGGTCCGGTGATCGCCTACTTCGTCACGAAGCGCATCTGCATCGCCCTGCAGCGCAAGGACCGCGAGATCGCGCTGCACGGCTTCGAGTCCGGCCGGATCGTCCGCCTCCCCGGCGGCGAGTACATCGAGGTGCACCAGCCCGTCGACGCCTACGAGCGCTGGCGCCTGGTGGATGTGGAGAGCTACGAGCCGCTCATCGTCCGCCCGAACGCCCAGGGCCGCATCCCGTGGTACGAGAACATCCGAGCGTCCCTGTCGCGCTGGTTCTTCGAGGACCGGCTCGCCCCGGTCTCCGCGGCGGAGCTCGAGGCCGCGGTCGCGCACCAGCACCACTCGCTCGATCACATCGCAACGGAAGAGGCAGGCGAGATCCAGGCGGCCCACGAGCGCGCCGGACTCCCCGACGCCGTCGCGCAGGAGGAGGTCAAGGTCACCGAGACCGGCAACCGGCCCTCCAACGTGATGGTGTCCGATGGTGGCGGCGATGACCGCAAGGCCAAGAGGGACAAGAAGCCCTAGCCGGGCGAAAGCAGGACACCGGATGCCCCGGCCCCCGTCATGCGGCGGCCGGGGCATCCGTCGTTCTGGCGGAAATCGCGCGATCACTGACCGACGCGCTGTCGAGGCCCCGGACGCGCCGTTCATAGGCTGAGGAGTATGACTTCCACACTCCCATACGTCGACCCATCCGAGCGCGGCCCGGCCTCCCCGACCACCGGCCCCACCACCCAGCCGGCGGAGTCGACACGAGCCGCCGAGGCCGCGGAGTTCTTCCGCCGTCGGCTGCGCTTCGAGACGGATGCCTCGGACGTGTACGCCGCCCAGCGGGCCGGTGAGGAGTTCGTTCTGCTCGACTCCCGCAGCGCCGAAGCGTGGGCTCAGGGCCACGCCGCCGGCGCGATCCACATGCCCACGCGGGAGATCGCAGACCGCGCACCGGGCGAGTTGCGAGCCGGCGTTCCCGTCGTCGTGTACTGCTGGAGCCCCGGGTGCAACGGCGGCGTGAAGGCGGCGCTGGAGCTCAGCCTCCTGGGGTTCGAGGCGAAGGAGATGATCGGCGGCTTCGAGTACTGGGCTCGTGAGGGCTATCCGGTCGAAGACGGGTCGGGTATCCACCGCCGCGCGGTCGACCCCCTGACGGGCACCCTGAGCGGCTCAGCGGCGTCCTGCGCCTGCTAGGCGAGTTCTTCCTGGAACAGCTCGCCGGCCGCCCCGGCGAACGCCACAGAGCCGCGCGCGCTGTTCGGCCGCCGGTCGTCTTGGAGGGGCGAACGCGCCACGACATCGGCGACGACCGCGGTCACGTTGTCTCTGCTGCCCGTGTCCAGCGCGCCGTGGACGAGCGCCTGCGCCGCCTGTTCGGGATGCCCCCACCGCAGAATGGCCGCGATCTCGTTCTCCGGAAGGTAGTCCGAGACGCCGTCGCTGCACAGCATCCACCGCTCCCCCGCCGTGGCGGCGTGCCGGCTCACCGTCAGACGCGCGGCGTCGGTCGGAGCGCCGCCGAATGACGCGGTGACGAGGTTCCGCCGGGGGTGATGGGCCGCGTCATCCGCGGTGACCAGCCCGGCGTCGACGAGGTCCTGCACGTACGAGTCGTCCCTGGTGCACCGTGTCAGATCGCCGTCCCGCAGCAGATACGCCCGGGAGTCGCCGACGTGCGCCACGAGCAGCTCGTCGCCGTGCAGGAAGATGCCCGTGAAGGTGGTGGCCATGCCGTCAAGAGCGTCGTCGTGCCGCGTGAGGGCGCCGATGTCCCAGTTGGCCATGTCCAGGCGCCGTCGCACCTCTTCGCCGTCGTGAAGGCGCAGGAGGCCGCCGGCGACGAAGCGATGCACCAGAACCGCCGAGGCGACGTCACCGGCCGGGCCACCGCCCACGCCGTCGGCGACGCCGACGGCGGACGGAGCGATGAACGCCGAGTCCTGATTGGACCGGCGGTATCGTCCCGTGTCGGAGACGACCGCCGCCTCGAAGCTGAGCGATATCAGCGTGCGAAGTATCCGCGGTAGTACTCGTACACCCAGCCCACGATTGCGACGAGGAAGATGGCGAAGCCGATCGGCAGGAGCCAGGTCCCCACGGCGAGGCCGGTCATGGCCACCCCGGCGGCGAAGGCGAGCACGATGGGCCACCACGACCACGGGCTGAACTCGCCGAGTTCCGGGTCACCGTCGTCGATGTCCGCGGTCAGGTTGTCTTCGGGGAGCTCACCGCCCTGCGCCTTGTGAACCCGACCGAGGTAGAACGCGACGAGCACGGCCATCAACGCCGCGAAGAAGAGCGCAACGGTGCCGACCCACTCGATCTGGTTGACGAGCGGCGCCTCGGGCTGCACCAGGATGTTCCACACCGTGTAGACGGCCCCGACGAGCCCGAAGAACCCGGCGAGAAGCCACCAGAGGTTGGTATTGGAGCGCACGCTACTTCACCCTCTCCTGGTCGAGATCCACAACCGGAGCATCGGGGGCGTCCTTCGCGGGTCCGACGCCGACGGGCAGGCCCGCTTCCGGGTGGTTGAGGTCGAACGCGGGGCGCTCGCTGCGGATGCGCGGGATCGAGGTGAAGTTGTGCCGCGGCGGAGGGCACGACGTCGCCCACTCGAGCGACGCGCCATAGCCCCAGGGGTCGTTCACCGTGACCCGAGGCGCCTTGCGGGCCGTCAGCCACACGTTGAGCAGGAACGGCAGCATGGACAGGCCGAGGAGCATCGCGCCGACAGTGGAGACCTGGTTGCCCCACGTGAACCCGTCCTGGTCGGAGTAGTCGGCGTACCGACGCGGCATGCCGTCCACCCCCAGCCAGTGCTGGATCAGGAAGGTCATGTGGAACCCGATGAACAGCATCCAGAAGTGCACCACCGCCAGGCGCTCGTTCAGCATCCGCCCCGTCCACTTCGGCCACCAGAAGTAGAAGCCGGCGAACATTGCGAACACCACTGTGCCGAACACGACATAGTGGAAGTGCGCGACCACGAAGTACGAGTCGGAGAGGTGGAAGTCGAGCGGCGGCGACGCCAGGATGATACCGGTCAGTCCGCCGAACACGAACGAGATCAGGAAGCCGAGAGCGAAGAGCATCGGGGATTCGAAGGTCACCGATCCCCGCCACATGGTGCCGATCCAGTTGAAGATCTTCACCCCGGTGGGCACCGCGATCAGCATGGTCATCAGGGCGAAGAACGGCAGCAGCACGGCTCCGGTGACGTACATGTGGTGCGCCCAGACCGCCACCGACAGCGCTGCGATCGCGATCGTGGCGTAGACGAGGGTCTTGTACCCGAAGATCGGCTTCCGGGAGAACACCGGCAGCACCTCGGAGATGATGCCGAAGAACGGCAGCGCGATGATGTACACCTCGGGGTGCCCGAAGAACCAGAACAGGTGCTGCCACAGCAGCACACCACCGTTCAGCGGGTCGTAGATGTGTGCTCCCAGCACCCGGTCCGCGGCGGCGGCGAGGATGGCGGCCGCGAGCACCGGGAACGCCATCAGCACGAGCAGGCTCGTGACCAGCGTGTTCCAGGAGAAGATCGGCATCCGCCACATCGTCATGCCCGGGGCCCGCATCGTGATGATCGTCGTGACGAAGTTCACCGCACCGAGGATCGTGCCGAAACCGCTCATGCCGAGGCCGAGCATCCACAGATTGCCGCCGACACCTGGCGAGAAGGTCTGACTCGCCAACGGCTGGTACGCGAACCATCCGAAGGATGCCGCTCCATCCGGAGACAGGAAGCCGGAGACCGCGATGGTCGAGCCGAACAGGAACAGCCAGAACGCGAAGGCGTTCAGCCGGGGGAACGCGACGTCCGGTGCGCCCAGCTGGAGCGGAAGGATGGCGTTGGCGAAGCCGGCGAACAGCGGCGTCGCGAACATCAGCAGCATGATCGTGCCGTGCATCGTGAACAGCTGGTTGTACTGGTCCTTCGTCGGCACCACCTGCATGCCGGGGGCGAAGAGCTCGGCGCGGATGATCAGCGCCATGACGCCGCCGAGCATGAAGAACAGCACCGACGCGATCAGGTACATGTACCCGATCGTCTTGTGGTCAGTGGAGGTGATCCACTTGACGACGATGTTGCCCTTCTGCTCAACGCGTGAGGCGCTGAGGAGAGCCGCCTGCCGCGGAGGCATGGTCGTCGGGCGCACGGGCGCGCCTTCCTGCAGCGGAAGAGTCGTCGCCATGATCAGTCATCCTCCAGTTGGTCTTCGGACTCGGCGCCGGTGCCGGGATAGTTGCCCAGACGGTCGTACTCGTCGTTGATCGAGCCCGTGTTGCCCTCTTCGCGCAGCGTGTCGAGGTAGTCCTCGTACTCGCCCTCGCTGACGACCTCGACGTTGAAGAGCATGGCCGAGTGGTACTCGCCGCACAGTTCGGCGCACTTCCCGGCGTACGTGCCCTCGCGGGTCGGCGTGAACGACCAGTAGTTGTCGCGCCCGATGTACATGTCCTTCTTGTAGAGGAAGTCGATGATCCAGAAGGAGTGGATGACGTCGCGGGACTGCAGCAGGATCTTCACCGACTTGTCGACGGGAAGCACGAGCGTCGGGAGCTCGGCCTGGTCGATCTTGCCGTTGGCGTCCGGCACGGCCTGGACGCCCTGCGTCCAGACGGCGTCGGAGCCGTCTTCCTCTTCGCCGTTGTACTGGAAGTCCCACGCCCACTGCTTGCCGATCGCGATGATCGACACATCGGGGTCTTCGTACTGCGTCTCGAGGATCGTCTGGTCGCGCGCAGTGAAAGCGAAGAAGCCCAGCACGAGGATGAGCGGCACGACGGTGTAGAAGATCTCGATGGGCATGTTGTAGCGCAGCTGCACCGGCAGGCCGACCTGACCCCTGCGCCGACGGTAGGCGATCATCGCCCACAGCATCAGGCCCCACGTCACCGCCCCCACGATCAGCAGCACGATCCACGAGTTGACCCACAGGCCCGACACCATCTCGGTGCGGTTCGTGGCCGGCTGTCCGCTCTCCTCGAAACCGGGAAGGTAGCCGTTGAGCTCCTGCGTCGTGCACCCTGCGAGGGCGATGGCCGCAGCGATCCCGACGGGGATGGCGGCCCAGCGGAGGCGACGTTTCGGGGGCACGATGCACCTTTCGGGACGCGGATGGGACTCTCGCAAGTCTAGGGCAACCTCACACCGGATTCGGGCCAGGCGCCCAGGTTCCGGAGCAGCTGGAGCCGTCATCGAGAGGGCCCCGCGAGCCTCTGGAAGCGCTCGGGGACCGGGGTGCGGCATCGGTCAGTGGAAGCTGTCGCCGCAGGCGCAGCTGCCGGCCGCATTGGGGTTGTCGATCGTGAAGCCCTGCTCCGAGATCGTGTCCTTGAAGTCGATCGCCGCACCGTCGAGGTACGGGACGCTCATGTTGTCGACGATGACCTCGACGCCGTCGAAGTCGACCGTCTCATCGCCATCCAGGTACCGCTCGTCGAAGTACAGCTGGTAGATCAGGCCGGAGCATCCGCCGGGCTGGACGGCAACGCGAAGACGGAGGTCGTCGCGGCCCTCCTGCTCGAGCAGGCTCTTCACCTTGGCGGCCGCCGCGTCGGTGAGGCTGACGCCGTGAGCGCGCGTGGTCTCGTCGACGGCAAGGGTCGTGTCGGTCATGACTCTCCTCGGGGTCCGGGCCACGGTGCGGCCGTTCATCTGATTCTACCGCGCGCCTTCGGCGCCCGGCGCTCTACGGCGCGGTTCGCGCGTTGAGGCGCGCGAGCAGCAGCGCCTCGGTGAGCACGGCGTGCCGGAACGTGTCGAGGTGCAGCGACTCGTTGGGGCTGTGCGCCCGCGACTGCGGGTCCTCCACCCCGGTGACCAGGATCTGGGCGCCGGGGAACTCGCGGACCAGGTCGGCGATGAACGGGATCGATCCGCCGACGCCGACATCCACCGGATCCACCCCGTAGCCATCGCGCATCGCGTCGTGCGCGGCATCCACCGCCCACCCGCTGGTGTCGACGAGGAAGCCGTCCCCGCAGTCCACGTCGCTGAAGGTGAGTTCGGCTCCGAACGGGGCATGCGCGCGCAGGTGCGCCTCGAGCGCCGCGTACGCCTGCTCCGCATCCTGACCAGGCGCCACGCGGGCGCTGACCACCACGGAGATCTGGGGAGCGAGAGTGTTGGATGCCGCCGCCACAGTGGTGTGGTCGATGCCGGTGACGGTGATCGAGGGCTTGTTCCAGATGCGGCTGAGGATCGTCCCCGTGCCGATCGGGCTCACGCCGGGGAGCAGGCCGGCCTCGTCGCGGAGGGTCTGCTCGGTGTACTCGGGGGTCTCCGCGTCCCGCGTCGTCATGCCTTCGACCGCCACCGCCCCTTCGTCGTCCCACAGCGTGGCGAGAAGCTTGATCGTCGCGAGCATGGCATCCGGCACCGCTCCCCCGAACATCCCGGAGTGCGACGCGTGGTCGAGCGTGCGGACAGTGAGAGTGAAGCGCGCGTTGCCTCGAAGGGTGACGGTCAGGGCCGGCGTCTCGGAATCCCAGTTGCCCGAGTCCGCGACCACGATGACATCGGAGCGGAGCGCGTCGCGGTTGTCTGCGAGGAACTGCCCGAACGAGCGGGACCCGTACTCCTCTTCGCCCTCGATGAACATCGCGATGCCGAGGTCGAGGTCATCCCCCGCGACTTCCCGGATCGCTCGCAGCGATGCGATGTGCGCCATGATGCCGGCCTTGTCATCCGCGGCGCCGCGGCCGTAGAGGCGGCCCCCCCGAACGGTCGGCTCGAACGGCGGCGACTCCCACAGCGCGTCGTCCCCGGTCGGCTGGACGTCGTGGTGCGCATAGAGCAGCACGGTCGGGCGGCCGTTCCGCGCCGCCCGGGTCGCGAGCACCGCCGGCCGGCCCCGTTCGTCCGTGCCGGGGATCGCGGCGTCGAGCACCCGGACGCTGTCGAAGACGCCGGTGCCCTCCGCGAGGGCCGCGACCGCCTCGGCGCTCCGGCTCACATGGCTCTGCTCGAAGGCGGGCCACGCGATGGACGGGATGCGCACCAGCGCACCCAGATCGGCGAGCGCGGTCGGGATGCCGGCGGTCGCCGCTTCGCGCACCGCACCCTCGATCGCGGGTTGAGCGTTCTCTGAGTGCTGCACTGAAGTCATGCGAGTAATCTTAAGGGGCTTCCCTATCGAGACTCAGAGGTTCCGCCGTGGCCAAGACACCAGCTGCCGTCCCCGCAGACGAGTACGCCGACACGAGTGGCGGCGGCAAGGGCCGCGCGACGCCGACCCGTGCCGAGCAGGAGGCCGCGCGAAAGCGCCCCCTCGTCGCCGACACCAAGGAGGCGAAGTCGCGAGCACGCGCAGAGCTGGCCGCGTCCCGTGACAAGGCGCGCCTGGGCATGGCCGCCGGCGACGAGCGGTACCTGCCCGCGCGCGACAAGGGCCCGCAGCGCAAGTACGTGCGTGACTTCGTGGACTCCGGGTGGCACCTCGGCGAGTTCGTCATGCCGATGATGGTGCTCGTGATCATCGCCACGTTCATCCCGGTGGCGTTCTTCCAGTACTGGTCCTTCGTCGGCCTCTGGATCTTCATCCTCTTCGTCGTCGGCGACATGATCATCCTGTCGATGCGGGTCAAGAAGAAGATCGGCGACAAGTTCGGCGCCGATCGGCGCGAGAAGGGGCTCGGCTGGTACGCCGCCATGCGGTCGATGCAGATGCGCTTCATGCGCCTCCCGAAGCCCCAGGTCAAGCGCGGCCAGCACCCCGCGTAGGCGGCGCCTGCTCTTGCCGCGGCGCGCGCGACCCCTCACTCGACGCACACTGCGGGTGCAAGGGGGTGACACCCACAGAACGCGCCGAGCGAGCACACGTCCTGTCGCTCACTCGGCGCGAAGTGCGGGTACGCGGCAGCGACACCCACACGTAGCGACCAGTGAGGAAACCACGCTGCACCTGCCTCGGCGCAAAGTGCGGGTGCGCGCGGGCAACACCCTCACTTAGCGACGAGCGAGGGCGGGCGTCAGCGCGCGATGGATGCCGCGGCGAGACCGCGGTTGATCTGCCGCGCCCAGAGCGGTCCCCGGTACAGGAACGCTGTGTAGCCCTGCACGAGGGTGGCACCGGCATCCAGGCGCTCTCGCACGTCGGCCGCCGTCTCCACCCCTCCGACCGAGATGACGCAGAAGTCCTCGGGAACCGCCGCGCGGACGATCCGCAGCACCTCGAGCGCCCGTCCCCTCAGCGGAGCTCCGGAGAGCCCTCCCGCTCCGGCGGCCGCCACGACGTCCGGATCGGTCAGCAGGCCCTCGCGGGAGATCGTGGTGTTCGTCGCGATGAGTCCGGCGAGGCCGAGCTGCACGGCGAGGCGGGCGATGGCTTCGACCTCCTCGTCCGGGAGGTCCGGCGCGATCTTGACCAGCATCGGCGTGGAGCCGGCGGCGTCCCGGACCGCCTCGAGCAGCGGGGCGAGCGTCTCAACGGCCTGCAGACCCCGCAGTCCCGGGGTGTTCGGCGAGGACACGTTGACGGCGAGGTAGTCCGCGAGCGGGGCCAGCAGCCGGGCGCTGCGGACGTAGTCGGCGGTCGCATCCTCGACATCCACCACCCGGCTCTTGCCGATGTTGACGCCGACGATCGTGCGCGGGCGACGGCGTCGCAGTCTCCGCAGGCGCGGCGCGGCCGCCTCGGCGCCCCGGTTGTTGAACCCCATGCGGTTGATGACGGCGCGGTCCTGCACGAGCCGGAAGAGGCGTGGCCGGGGGTTCCCCTCCTGCGCGATCGCCGTGACGGTGCCGACCTCGACATGACCGAAACCCAGGGCGCCCAGTCCCCGAACGCCGAGCACGTTCTTGTCGAAGCCCGCGGCCACGCCGAACGGCGAGTCGAAGGTCAGCCCGAGCGCGGAGGTCGTCAGCGAGGGCGAGGGCTTCGCCAGCGCGCGCGTGATCGGCGCGAAGGGCCACACGCCGAGCACCCGGATCACCGCCATGCCCGCATGGTGGGCGAACTCCGGGTCCAGGCGGGACAGAACGGTGCGGAAGAAGAAGGGATACATCAAATCCAGGCTACCGGCGCCACCAGCCGGCACCGGCTGCGGCACCGGTTGCGGCACCGGCTCCAGCACCGCCTCGGTCAGCCTCCACGGCCGGGCACACGCTCATCGACCGGGCATGCCCCGGTCAGTGAGGAGCCCTGCCCCAGCGGGCACATTCCCACCCGAATGGGCGCGCCGCGGACGCGCGCGCTACCCGCTCGAACGGAACATGCCCGGTCCATGCCTCCGGGACCGCTCAGGCGTGGTCGGCGCGCAGGTCCCGGATCGACGCCTCGAAGTCTTCGAGCGACTCGAAGGCCTGGTAGACGCTCGCGAACCGGAGGTAGGCGACCTCGTCGAGCTCGCGGAGGGGCCCGAGGATCGCGAGCCCGATCTCGTTCGTGTCGACCTGCGAGGATCCGGTCTGGCGCACCGCCTCTTCGACCTTCTGGGCGAGGACGGCGAGATCGGCCTCGGTGACGGGCCGCCCCTGACAGGCCTTTCGCACGCCCGACATGACCTTCTCGCGGCTGAACGGCTCGATGACGCCGGAGCGCTTGATGACGTTGAGATGCGCCGTCTCGATGGTCGAGAATCGCCCACCGCACTCCGGGCACTGCCGGCGGCGGCGGATCGAGAGACCGTCATCGCTCGTGCGGGAGTCGATGACACGCGAGTCGGGATGGCGGCAGAAGGGGCAGTGCATGGCCAGGACAGACTACGCCATCCGCCTTTGCGAGAGACGGCGTCGTCGCCCGCATCGCCTCCACGGCGGGCGCGGCCCTCGCCTGTCGACTACTCGGCGAATCGGGCCGCCACGGCCTCCCCGTGCGCGGGGAGGGCCTCCGCCTCGGCGAGGGCGACGATGCCGTCGCTGACCTGACGAAGCGCCTCGCGGTCGTACTCGATGACCTGTTGCGGGCGCAGGAAGGTGAAGGCCCCGAGCCCGGAGGCGTACCGCGCCTGTCCGCCGGTCGGCAGCACGTGGTTGCTGCCCGCGAGGTAGTCGCCGAGGCTGACGGGCGAATCCCGGCCGACGAAGACGGCCCCCGCATTGACGTAGGCGGATGCGGAGGCCGCGGCATCCCGGATGTGCAGCTCGAGGTGCTCCGGCGCATAGGCGTTGCTGAACGCGGCGGCGGCCTCGAGGTCGTCGACGAGCACGATCGCGGACTGCGGACCCGCAAGGGCGACACCCACGCGCTCGCTGTGGCGAGTGGATGCCGCGAACAGCTCGACCTCCTCGGCCACGAGCCCCGCGAGCCGGGGCGATGTCGTCACGAGCACGGCGGACGCCTGTTCGTCGTGCTCCGCCTGGCTCACGAGGTCGACGGCGACGAGGCGCGCATCCGCCGAATCGTCCGCGACGATCAGGATCTCGGTCGCGCCCGCCTCGGAGTCCGTTCCGACGACGCCCGCGACCGCGCGCTTCGCCGCGGCGACGAAGTTGTTACCAGGACCGCTCACCACATCCACCGGTTCGAGACCGAGCGATGCCACCCCGTGCGCGAGCGCGCCGATCGCGCCGGCACCGCCCATGGCGTAGACCTCGTCCACACCGAGCAGCCCGGCGGCGGCGAGGATCGTCGGGTGCACGCGTCCGTCGTCGGAGCGCTGAGCGGGCGACGCGAGCGCGACACTCGACACCCCGGCGACCTGCGCGGGCACGACGTTCATCACGACGCTCGAGGGGTACACCGCCTTGCCGCCCGGAACGTAGACCCCGACCCGCGAGACCGGCTGCCAGCGCTGGGTTACGGATGCGCCGGGCGCGAGCTGTGTCGTGGATGCCGCCGGCACCTGCGCCGCGGAGGCGACGCGCACCCGCCGGATGGCCTCGTCGAGCGCTGCGCGCACCGCGGGTTCGAGCCCGGCGACCGCTTCGTCGATGTGATCCTGGGGTACGCGCAAGGCGTGGCCGGTCACCCCGTCGAATCGCTCGGCCTGCTCGCGCAGCGACTCCTCGCCACGGATCCGCACGTCCTCGACGATCTCGGAGGCCGTGGCGACCGCGGTCGCGCGTGCCGCCGTCGCCCTCGGCACGGCGGCGAGAAGTTCCGCGGTCGAGAGTGTGCGACCGCGGAGATCGATGGTCCTCATGTCAGCCGCGTGTCACACCGGACACGTCGTGCAGGTAGCCGATGCGGCCGTCGTCGTGCCGCACGACGAAGGTCTCGCCGCGGTCCTCGATGACGAGAGCCCAGGCGGTCGGTCCGATCCGGAAGATCGGGATGTCCCGCTCGTCGACGACGTCGCGCTCCTCGGGCACGAGGGCCCAGAATGCCTGGTTCGACGGGGCGGCCGCGGAGGCGTGCGCCTGCTGCTGGTCGAAGGCGCGCGTGTGGGTGGAGTCCTCGCTCGCAACCGGCTCGGCGGCCGAGAAGACGGGCGAGTCCGTCCCGTAGCCGCCCGTTGTGCCTGAGGCGCCGCCGGTCGCGCCGGTCGCGACCGCGGTGCCCGTGACGGCGTGTGCCCCGGTGTCACCCTGTGCGGACTGCTCGAAGGGGACGGCCACGACGCGGTCACCGTCCGTCGGGGTGCGGTAGCCCTCGGGTGCCGCCGCCACTGCATCGCCCTCGACCGCCTCGGGCCGCGCCTGAGGCTCCGGCTCCGGCTCCGGACGCACCGGGCGGGGACGGGGCACAACCTTGCGGACGGGGCGCGCGTTGCGGTGCGCGACGACCTCGGGACGCCCGCGGAAGTCTTCGCTGAGCGGCTCGATGAAGGTAGCGAACACCGTGAGCACGACGAGCGCGAACATGAGGGCGAGCTCGACCCACACGACCCAGCCGCGGAGCCACGGACCACCGTCCACGACGAAGGCGATCGTCTCCCAGAGCAGCTGCAGCCACAGCACGGCCGCGACCGAGAACGCGACGGAGGCGAACTGGTCGATGCCCAGCGAGCCGACTCGGCGGATGCCCTGGGGCGAGAAACGCCGGAGCACGAGAAGGAAGACGGCGACGGTCGGCACGCCGATCGTCAGGATCCAGAGGATGCCGGAGGTCCAGACGGATTCGAAGCGCACGGTGCTCAAGGAGAAGAACGACACGATGAAGGCGAGGGCCCACGCGACGAGGATCGCCAGCTCCCGGATCGTGAAGGGCCCCACGCCGTACTGCGCGGACGAATCCTCCACCTCTGCGATCGGGGTCTCCGAACCATCGGCGGTGCGTCCTGCGTCCTCATCCGTCACGATCTTCCCTTCCATCGAGCTCGTCTTGCGTCCCCGATACTACTCGGCGCTTCTCGGCGCCCCGAGGGGGCTCGCCTGTTCTTCAGCCGAGGCAGTTCGGGCCGAGCAGTGATTTGAGGTCACCGAACAGGTCGGCCGTGACGCGAACCGGATGCGGCAGCTCGAACAGCTTCGCGGTTCCGCCCTTGTGCAGCTTGATGGAGACCTCGGTGGTGCCTTCGTGGCGGTGCAGCACGGCCGCCAGCTCGAGCATGGCCGGCTCGGTCGCGCGGTGCTCGGCGATGACCAGCGTGAGCGGGCCGGAGGCATCCATCGACCCGATGTCCGGGGTGAAGGCGGACTGGGCGTGCAGATTCATGCCGTCGTCGCGCCGAGAGACGCGTCCCCGCACCACCAGGATGGCGTCGGACTGCAGGAGCGGCTGGAACTCGACGTAGGTCTTCCCCATGAACATGACCGTGATCTCGCCGTTGAAGTCCTCGACCGTGATCATGCCGTACGGGTTGCCGCTCGATTTGGCCACCCGGTGCTGCACGCTGGTGATCAGGCCGGCGATCGTGACCTGATCGCCGTCCTGCAGGTCGTCGGAGGTCAGCAGGTCGTGGATCGACGTCGACGCGTGCTTCGCCAACGGCACCTCGAGCCCCGCCAGCGGGTGATCCGAGACGTAGAGGCCGAGCATCTCGCGCTCGAACGCGAGCTTGTCCTTCTTCGTCCACTCGGGTCGATCCGGCACCTTCGTCGTCTGCGTGGGCTCGTCCCAGAGGCTGTCGAAATCGAAGCCGACCTCGCCATTGGCCTCGCGGCGCTTGTCGAGCACCGCCTGCTCGGTGGCATCCTCGTGGATCTCCATGAGCGCGCGCCGTGTGGCACCGAGGGAGTCGAACGCTCCCGCCTTGATCAGCGACTCCACCGTGCGCTTGTTCGCGACATGCGTAGGCACCTTGGTGAGGAAATCGTGGAACGACACGAAGCCGTCGTCGCCGCGCGAGGCGACGATTCCCTCGACGACGTTGGAGCCGACGTTGCGGACGGCTCCGAGACCGAACCGGATGTCGTCGCCGACCGCGGCGAAGTACTTGATCGACTGCGCGACATCCGGCGGGAGCACCCTGATGCCCATGCGGCGGCACTCGTTGAGATAGACGGCGAGCTTGTCCTTCGCGTCGCCGACGCTGGTCAGCAGCGCCGCCATGTACTCGGCCGGGTAGTGCGCCTTCAGGTAGGCCGTCCAGTAGGCGATGAGGCCGTAGGCGGCCGTGTGCGCCTTGTTGAAGGCGTAGTCCGCGAACGACTCGAGCACCTTCCAGAGCGCCTCCTGCGCCTGCGGGCTGTAGCCGTTGGTCGTCATGCCGCCGAAGAAGTCGGCCTGCTGCTTGTCGAGCTCGGACTTCTTCTTCTTGCCCATGGCGCGACGCAGGATGTCCGCCTGGCCGAGCGTGAAGCCGGCGAGCTTCTGCGCCGCCGCCATCACCTGCTCCTGGTAGACGATGAGGCCGTACGTCGTGTCGAGCACGTCCGACAGCGGCTCGGCGAGCTCGGGGTGGATCGGCTCGATCTCCTGCAGCCCGTTCTTGCGCAGCGCGTAGTTCGTGTGCGAGTTCACGCCCATGGGCCCCGGGCGGTACAGGGCGAGGACGGCCGAGATGTCCTCGAAGTTGTCGGGCTTCATCAGGCGCAGGAGGCTGCGCATCGGCCCGCCGTCGAGCTGGAAGACCCCGAGCGTGTCGCCCCGGGCGAGAAGCTCGTACGACGCGGCGTCATCGAGCGCGAGGTCTTCGAGCACGAGCTCTTCGTCGCGGTTGGCACGGATGTTGTCGAGGGCGTCATCGATGATCGTGAGGTTGCGGAGCCCCAGGAAGTCCATCTTGATCAGGCCGAGCGACTCGCACGCGGGGTAGTCGAACTGCGTGACGATCTGGCCGTCCTGCTCGCGCTTCATGATCGGGATGATGTCGATCAGGGGTTCGCTCGACATGATCACACCGGCGGCGTGGACGCCCCACTGGCGCTTCAGGTTCTCGAGGCCGACGGCCGTGTCGAAGACCGTCTTCGCCTCGGGATCCGTGTCGATCAGCGCCCGGAACTCGCTGGCCTCCTTGTACCGCGGATGCTGCGGATCGAACATTCCCTCCAGCGGCATGTCCTTGCCCATCACGGCCGGGGGCATCGCCTTCGTCAGCCGCTCCCCCATGCCGAACGGGAAGCCGAGCACCCGGCTCGCGTCTTTCAGCGCCTGCTTCGCCTTGATCGTGCCGTAGGTGACGATCTGCGCGACGCGCTCGTCGCCGTACTTCTCCGTGACGTACTGGATGACCTCGCCGCGGCGACGGTCATCGAAGTCGATGTCGAAGTCGGGCATCGAGACGCGGTCCGGGTTGAGGAACCGCTCGAACAGCAGTCCGTGCTGCAGGGGGTCGAGGTCGGTGATCCGCATGGCGTAGGCCGCCATCGAGCCTGCGCCCGATCCGCGGCCGGGTCCGACCCGGATGCCGTTCTCCTTCGCCCAGTTGATGAAGTCCGCGACGACGAGGAAGTAGCCGGGGAAGCCCATCTGCACGATCACGTCGGTCTCGAAGTCGGCTCGCTCGCGCGCCGCGGTCGGGATGCCGGCGGGATACCGCGCGTGCAGGCCGCGCTCGACCTCCTTGACGAACCAGCTCTGCTCCGTCTCGCCGGCCGGGACCGGATAGCGGGGCATGTAGTTCGCGCTGGTGTCGAAGCGGATGTCGACGCGCTCGGCGATCGCGAGGGTGTTGTCACAGGCCTCGGGGTTGTCGCGGAAGATCTGGCGCATCTGCGCAGGGGTCTTGAGGTAGAACTCCTCCCCCTCGAACTTGAAGCGCTTGGGGTCATCGAGAGTCGAGCCCGACTGGACGCAGAGCAGCGCCGCGTGGCTCTTCGCGTCGTGCTGGTGCGTGTAGTGCAGGTCGTTCGTCGCGACGAGCGGAAGGTCGAGCTCCTTCGCGAGGCGCATCAGGTCGTTCATCGTGCGGCGCTCGATGTCGATGCCGTGGTCCATGACCTCGGCGTAGAAATTGTCCTTGCCGAAGATGTCGCGGAACTCCGCGGCGGCGGCCTTTGCCGCGTCGTACTGACCGAGCCGTAGGCGGGTCTGCACCTCGCCGCCGACGCAGCCGGTCGTGGCGATGACGCCCTTCGAGTAGGTCTGCAGCAGCTCGCGGTCGAGCCGTGGCTTGAAGTAGTAGCCCTCGAGCGACGCGTACGACGACATCCGGAAGAGGTTGTGCAGGCCCTCGTTGCTCTCGGCGAGCAGGGTCATATGGGTGTAGGCGCCGGAGCCCGAGACGTCGTCGTCGTTCTGGTCGGGGCTGCCCCAGCGCACGCGGGCCTTGTCGGCCCGGTGCGTGCCGGGGGTGACGTAGGCCTCCATGCCGATGATCGGCTTGATGCCCGTGTCGGTCGCGGTCTTGTAGAAGTCGAAGGCGCCGAACGTGTTGCCGTGGTCTGTCACGGCGATCGCCGGCATGCCCTGCTTCGAGGCCTCTTCGATCAGCGGCTTGACCCGTGCCGCCCCGTCGAGCATCGAGTACTCGCTGTGCACGTGCAGGTGAACGAAGGAGTCGGATGCCACGGATCGAGTCTACGGTCGAGGTCCGACGACCCGCCCCAGCGCACGCCGCGGCCGCCGCCCGGAGTCGTGCACAACGGCGGGGATTCTTGGCGACACGCCGGGTGGGGGCATCCACCACCGGCGTGTCGAGGAGAATCCCCGCCGTTGTGCGCGCGCGACCCGGGACGCGAGCGCAGGGATGACCGCTAGGGCGCGGAGTCGACCACGGTGATCGTCGTCGTCATCCGGTGCCCGGGCACCGACTCGGGCACGATCCCTGGTCCTGGCAGCCACGTGCTCGTGCTCTCCGCGACAAGCCCCGTACGGGTGTCGATGGTCATGGTGCCCATCCGCGGTTCGTAGGAGTCGTAGTGGAACGCGATCGTGGTGAGATCGCCGTCGACCGACTGGATCTCGACCCCCGGTGCGAGCGCGAGTGCGCGGAACATCGCGGCGCGCAAGTCGGGCGGTGCGGCATTGAGCTCGAGATCCTGAGTGAGCACGGTCACGACGCCCTCGTCCAGGTCCTGGACGTTGCCGGCGATCAGCCGCGCCCGATTCCAGTCGATGAGCGCCTGGGGATCGCGGGGCATCTGTGCGAAGTACGCATCCGACCCGTACGCCGGGTAGGTCTCATCGCCCGGGTCGCCGAGGCCGCCCTGGTAGCGGTTCACGATGACCTCCTTGAGCGTCATCGCCAGCCAGTCCGCGGCGAGGGGCTCGGCGTCCGTCCCGTAGAGCGACAGGAGCTGCTTCTCGGGCTGGAACACCCTCACCCATTCGCCTGAGCGATCGGCGGGGATATAGGTCGAGTAGGTCCCGGCCACCACCCAGGCCGCCGTCGCGCTCTCGCGGGATGCGTTGTAGGGCGAGTTCGGGGCATCGGCGGCATAGAGGACGAGCTGTTCCGTGCGGTGATCGATGCGCAGGTACCCGTCGTCGGCGATCGCGGACCCGGCGGAGGTCGTGGCCAGCGCGGCGGCCCCTTCGAGCACGGAGGCGGCCGACACCGGTGGGATCGTCGGCGCCGGGGTGGGCGTCGTCGTCGGCTCGGGCTCGGGCTCGGTCGTGACCGTCACGTCCGGGGCGGCCGGTGGCGGTGTGACCGCCTCGATCACCGCGGCGGGTGGTGCGGAGAGGGCGATGGCGACCGCCGTCGTCGCGGCTCCCGCTGCCACGAGTCCGCCGATCCCGATCCACAGCCGGGCGCGTCTGCGCGGCGCCGGGTCCGGCAGCAGACCGCGTCGCACCTTCTGAAGCGCGGAGGCCAGCTGCTCTTCCGTGAGCTCGGCGTCTGCGCCGATCTCACGCACGCGATCCAAGGCGTCCATTGGCTTCCTCCTCCTTGGTCCATGGTTGACGGTGATCCGGCTTGATGTCCGGCGGCGACAGCTTGCGGCGGACCCGATTCAGTCGGGAGCGCACCGTGCCGACGGGGATCCCCTGAGCCACCGCGATCTGCTCATAGGTGAGATCGCCCCAGGCGTAGAGCAGCAGAGTGTCGCGGTCGCGCGCCGTGAGGGCCGCGATCCGGGGGGCGAGCGCCCGAAGAGCCGCCGCGGCATCCGTTCGCTTCACGAGCGCGTCGATGGCGCCGTCGGACCACGTCTCGGCGCCTCCCGCGGAGGCCTCGAATGCCCTCCACTGCGCCGCCTCCTTGCCCCGGTGCTTTCCGATGAGCCGGGTCGCGATGCCCAGCAGCCACGGCTTCGCGGAGTCCCACGAGGGGTCGAAATCACGCCGTCGGCGGAAGGCGACCAGGAACGTCTCGCTCAGGATGTCCTGGGCGGCGTCGGACCCGACTCGCCGTGCGGCGAACGCGCCGATGACCTTCGCGTGTCGCTCGAAAAGCTCGGCGAAGGCGGACGGGACATCGATCGACCGTCGTATGATCTCGCTGTCTGCGCTCACGTTAAGGATTGCCGATTTCGGCGCATCCGGTTCACATTCTGCATCGTCCCACGCTCGCGCGCCGGGCACGAGATGCCTCCTCGTAGGCTTGCCTCATGGCGACCCCTGACTTCGTTCTCGAGCTGCGCCGCTCCATCGGCACCGCTCCCCTCCCCCTGGTGGGCGTCACCGCGGTGGTGTTCCGCGACGAGAAGGTGCTGCTCGGACGGCGCGCCGACAACGGGCACCTGGAGTGCGTGTCCGGCATCGTCGACCCCGGCGAGCAGCCGGCGGATGCGGCCGTGCGTGAATGCGTGGAGGAAGCGGGGGTCGACGTGCGCGTGACCCGCCTGGCGCTCGTGCGCGCGCTCCCCCGCATGACCTACCCGAACGGCGATCAGGTGGACTATCTCGATCTCGTGTTCCGGTGCGAATGGGTGGCGGGCGATCCGCATCCGGCCGATGGCGAGCTCACCGAGGTGTCGTGGCGCGGGCTCGAGGAGTTGGGCGACACGACCCCCGAGCATGTGCGCAACATCGCGCTCGCGCTCGCCGAGGACGACCCGGCCCGGTTCGACGGCGGCCGTCCGCGCTGAGCGGTCAGCGCAGATCCAGGCGCATCACCACGCGCGGTATGCCTCCGGACACCGAATCCGTATCGGCTGCCTTTTCGAACCCCGCTTTCTCGAACATCGACCTCGTGCCGACGTAGGCCATCGTCTGGTCGACTTTTCTGCCCTGGTTGTCTACCGGGTAGCCCTCGATCACGGGGGCGCCGTTCGCCTTCGCGAACTGCACGGCTCCTTCGATGAGGGCGTGGGAGATCCCCTGCCCTCGATGACCCGGACGTGTCCGGATGCACCACAGCGACCATGCCTCGAGGTCGTCCACGTGCGGGATCTTGCGGTTGCGCGCGAAATTCGTGTTCGCCCGCGGCGCCACGGCCGCCCACCCGGCGACCTCGTCGCCGTCGTACGCCAGCACTCCCGGCGCGGGGGTCTCGGCGCACAGCGCACGAACGAACTCCCCGCGCTGCGGACCGCGCAGCTCCCCGTTCAGCTTCGCGGGGATGCGGTAGCTCAGGCACCAGCAGACGTTCGACTCGGGGTTCTTCGGCCCCACCATCGCCTTCACGTCGTCGAAGACCGTCGCGGGCCGCACCGTGATCGTCATGCGGTCCAGGATGCCGCGCCCCACCGACACCCGGCAACGCCGGATCCCGATCGACTGCCGCGCGCTCAGTCGGCGCGCAGCACCTCGAGCGCGTGCGCGAGATCCGCCGGGTACGGCGATGAGAACGTGACCCGGTCGCCGGTCGCCGGATGGTCGAAGGAGAGCTGGCGGGCGTGCAGCCATTGCCGCGTCAGTCCCAGTCGCGCGGCGAGGATCGGGTCGCCGCCATAGAGGGGGTCGCCCACGCAGGGATGCCGATGGGCCGCCATGTGCACCCGGATCTGGTGGGTTCGCCCCGTCTCGAGGTGGATCTCCAGCAGGGCGGCGCCCCGGAACGCCTCGAGGGTCTCGTAGTGGGTCACGGAGTCCTTGCCGGTCGGTGTGACCGCGAACTTCCACGAGTGGGTCGGATGCCGGCCGATGGGCGCATCGATCGTCCCGGCGAGCGGGTCCGGATGCCCCTGCACGACGGCGTGGTAGATCTTCTCCACCTCGCGCTCCTTGAAGGCCCGTTTCAACACGGTGTACGCACGCTCCGTCTTGGCCACGACCATGAGGCCGCTCGTGCCCACATCGAGGCGATGCACGACGCCCTGGCGCTCGGCGGCACCGGTCGTCGCGATGCGGAATCCGGCGCCGGCGAGGGCACCGAGGACGGTCGGTCCTTCCCAGCCGACGGAGGGGTGCGCCGCGACCCCGCTCGGCTTGTCGACCACCACGATCTCGTCGTCGTCGTAGACGATGCCGAGGTCATCCACCACCACGGGGACGATGGTCGGCTCGTCGCGGGCCCGCCACGACACCTCGAGCCACGCTCCCGCGTGCAGCCGGTCGGATTTTCCCAGCACCCCGCCGTCCAGGACGACGCCGCCGGCCTCGGCGACCTCCGCCGCGAACGTCCGCGAGAATCCGAGCATCTTCGCGAGTCCGGCGTCGACGCGCACTCCGTCCAGCCCATCGGGGACGGGCATGCTCCTCGTCTCCACGTCAGGCCTTCGAGGGTTCGTCCGTGCCGGCCGGGGCATCGCCCGCGGCATCCGGTTCGCTCTCGGCCGCGCGCTCGCGACGCTCGCGCGTGCCGTCGAGGCGGATGCCGAACAGGACGAGCAGCGCCACGGCGATCATGCACGTGACGATGAAGATGTCGGCGATGTTGTAGATCGCGGGCATCATCCACGGAGTGGAGATGAAGTCGACGACGTGGCCGACGGCGAAGCCGGGGGTGCGGAGCAGACGATCGGTCAGATTGCCCAGCACACCGCCCAGCAGCAGGCCGAGCACGACGGCCCAGAGCCTCGAGTGCACGCGCGTGATGAGCCACACGATCCCCACCGCCACCGCGGCGAGGGCGATGGTGAAGATCCAGGTGATCCCTTCGCCGAGCGAGAAGGCGGCGCCGGGGTTTCGAACCAGGTAGAAGACGAGGAATTCGCCGATCACCGGCACCGGTTCCTCCGGCGGCAGGTTCTCGATAGCGAGGTACTTGGTGAACTGATCGGCGGCCAGCACCAGCGCCGCGAGGATCGCGATGATGGTGCCGGCCGCCGCCGTTCTCAGGGGGGCTCGGCGGGTCAAAGGCCCGGCCTAGAGGCCGATGGCAGAGACCGGAGTCGAACCCGACGAGGCCGCCGTGGTCTCGAGGTCGCGGAGCTTGCCTTCGATGTAGCTGCGCAGCTGTGCGCGGTAGTCGCGCTCGAACTGGCGGAGCTCGGTGATGCGGGACTCGAGCACACCGCGCTCGCGTTCGAGGCTGTCGAGCTGCTCGCGCTGCTTCTGCTCCGCCTCGGAGAGGATGCGGGCGGCCTCGGACTGCGCGTCCGAGATGAGCTGATCGCGCTGGGCCTTGCCCTCGGCGACGTGCTCGTCGTGCAGCCGCTGGGCGAGCTCGATGATGCCGGCACTGGCGGCGACGGGAGGCGTGCCATCGGCGACACGGGGCGTCTCGGCGACGGGCTCGGGCTTGGCCTCTTCGTCGGGAGCCGCGGCGACGGGCTGGGGGGTCTCGCCCGACTCGTACTGGGCGAGCTTGGCCTTCAGCTCTTCGTTCTCCGCGATCGTCTTGCGCCATTCGACGACGATCTCGTCCAGGAAGTCGTCGACCTCGTCCGGGTCGAAGCCCTCCTTGAACCGGACGTGCTGGAACTGTTTGGTGACGACGTCATCTGGGGTCAATGCCATGGTGGCTCCTCTTTCGATGAGTTCGGGACGCTGGCCAGAGTCAGGCAGTTTCTCGCCAGGACGGCAACGCTCTAGCAAGCATAGTCGGCGGTCGCGGAGCGTGTCGAAGGGTCAGCCGGCGAGCGATCTGGTGACCGCGAGCAGGATGAAACACAGCAGCATCGTCAGCGCGAAGGCGAAGTCGATGGCGATGGCGCCGACCCGCAGCGGGGGGATGAAACGACGGAAGAACTTGATCGGCGGGTCGGTGATCGTGTAGATCACTTCGGCGATGACGAGGAATCCGCCCTTCGGGCGCCACTCCCTGTTGAAGATCGGGATGTACTCGAGGATCAGCCGTCCGAACAGCACGAAGATGTAGAGCAGCAGCAGCGCGTTGAGGATCCCGAAGACGAGCTGGAGCACACCCCTACCCTACGGTGCGAACGAGGCGGACTCGGCATCCGCCTGCGCGATCGCACCGTCACCCGAGACCGCCACGTTCTCCGGCGACAGCAGGAAGACCTTGCTGGTGACGCGTTCGATGCGTCCGTACAGGCCCAGCGACAGCCCGCTTGCGAAGTCGATCAGGCGGCGAGCATCGGCATCGCTCATCTGCGACAGGTTGATGATCACGGGGATGCCCTCGCGGAAGTTCTCAGCGATCACCTGCGCGTCGCGATACTGCTTCGGGTGCACGGTGAGGATCTCGCTGACGGCGCCCACGATCGGCTGGCGCACCACGGCGGGGCGGCGCAGCGGAGTGACGGGCGCCTTGGCCTCGACGTCGCGCGAGCTCTCGCGAGTACCACGCGCAGCCGGCTGAGGCGCCTCTTCGTAGGCTTCCTCCTCATCGGCGAGGCCCAGGTACACCATGGTCTTCTTGAGCGGGTTCGACATCGCATCCTCCGTGTTGCTCGTCTTCATTGAGATTAACCCCGTGCCGGTCGTGGGCCCGTGATTGCGGACCCGATCCTTAGGTGTGTCGCACCGAACGCGATCGCGTCGGCGAAATCGGCTGTCATTCCCGCCGAGATCCAGGTGGCCTGCGGCACGATCGACCGCACGCGGTCGGCGTATCCGCGCAGTCGCTCGAACGCCGCCGGTGCAGGTTCATCGAGCGGCGCCACGCCCATCACGCCGCGCAGCGCGAGGGTGTCGCAGCCGGCGACGTGCTCGGCCAGAGACTCGATCTCGGCGGGTGCGACGCCTCCGCGGTCCGCGTCGTCCGTGAGGTTCACCTGAAGCAGCACATCGAGGGTCGGTCCCCCCTCCGCCGCCGCATCGAGGGCGTCGGCGAGGCGTGCTCGATCGAGGGAGTGCACCGCGGTCGCCGCCTTCCGGATCGATCGTGCCTTGTTCGTCTGCGCCTGGCCGATGAAGTGCCAGCGGATGCCGTGCAGCGCACCGACCTCCGCTGCCTTCGCCGTGAACTCCTGCTGCCGGTTCTCCCCGAAGTCGCGCACCCCGAGGGCGTGGAGCTCGCGCACCAGCTCCGCCGGGTGGAACTTCGAGACCACGATCCGGGTCAGCTCGCCGGGATCCCGGCCCACCGCCCGGGCCGCCTCGGCGATCCGTGCGTCGACACCTGCGAGCCGCTCTTCGAGCTCGCCGGTGCGCCGCGCTTCGAGGCTGCGTGGCTCCTCAGCCTCATCCACGTGTCCCGCTACTTCAGGAAGTCGGGGATGTCGAGGTCGTCGTCACCGAAGGCCGAGTCGTAGCTGCTGGTCTCCGGCAGCACCGGGGACGAAGAGGCGGCACCGACCGAGACCTTCTCGCGCACCTCGCTCCGCACCTCGGCGACCTCCTCAACGGGCGCGGGCAGCGCCGGCGCAGGACGGGTGGCCGCGAGCGGAGCGTCGAGCCGCACGGTGGGCTCGCCGCTGTCGAAGCCGGCCGCGATGACCGTCACCCGCACCTCGTCGCCGAGGGTGTCGTCGATCACCGTTCCGAAGATGATGTTCGCCTCGGGGTGCGCCGCCTCCTTGACGAGCTGCGCCGCGTCGTTGATCTCGAAGATGCCGAGGTTGGACCCGCCCTGGATCGAGAGCAGCACGCCATGGGCGCCCTCGATGCTCGCCTCGAGCAGGGGCGATTCGACGGCGAGCTCCGCCGCCTTTATCGCCCTGTCGGCGCCACGAGCGGACCCGATGCCCATGAGCGCCGATCCGGCACCCTGCATGACCGACTTCACGTCGGCGAAGTCCAGGTTGATGAGACCGGGCGTGGTGATGAGGTCGGTGATGCCCTGCACACCGGCGAGCAGCACCTGGTCGGCCGTGGCGAACGCCTCGATCATCGAGATGCCGCGATCGCTGATCTCGAGCAGGCGGTCGTTCGGCACGACGATGAGGGTGTCGACCTCTTCCTTCAGCTTGCTGACGCCCGCGTCGGCCTGGCTCTGACGGCGGCGTCCCTCGAAGGAGAACGGGCGCGTCACGACACCGATGGTCAGGGCGCCGATCGACTTCGCGATGCGGGCGACCACCGGAGCTCCGCCGGTGCCCGTGCCACCGCCTTCGCCGGCCGTCACGAACACCATGTCGGCGCCGGCGAGGGCCTCCTCGATCTCCTCCGCGTGGTCCTCGGCGGCTCGACGCCCGACCTCGGGGTCGGCGCCCGCGCCCAGCCCGCGTGTGAGCTCGCGGCCGACGTCGAGCTTGACGTCGGCGTCGCTCATCAGCAGCGCCTGCGCGTCGGTGTTGATGGCGATGAACTCGACGCCGCGGAGGCCGAGTTCGATCATGCGGTTCACGGCGTTGACGCCGCCGCCGCCGACGCCGACGACCTTGATCACCGCGAGATAGTTCTGGTTCTGGCTCATGCCGGCCTCCGTCTGTCCTGAACCTGGTTCAAAACCTTCAACCTCTACTAGAGGTGTAAAGAATTGCTCGGTATGCAATTCCTAAGACAGACGCTAAGCGGATGCCTCGCCACGGCCGGGAACACGGCGGGCGTGTCGCACATTCTGGAGCGGAATGTCGTGTGGCGCTGGTCAGCGCACGACGACGGCCGTGGGGGAGGACACGTCGTAGACACTGACATCGGCCGGGGGGCGGGCCGCCATCGTGGTCTGCAGCACGACGGACTTCATCGCCGACTCCTCGGCGCTGCCCCAGACGACCTGCGTGTCGGTGCCTCCGAGCGTCAGAGTGACGTCGTCCGGCGACGTGGCCGCCACCGCGGTGACCTGCCCGCGGATCTGGTCGGGAAGTGAGCGCATTACCAGCCCGACCGCCGAGAACGCGTCGGATTTCACTCCGCCGCGCGCGGTGATCAGCGGCCGGCCCGCGGGGGCCGCGGCGGTCGTGGAGAGGGCGACGCCCGCGGCATCCACCACGGTGAAGCCGGCCGCGGACGCCACTGCTCCGATCGGCGTGCGCTCCACGACGCGCACGACGAGGTCGTGCGGGGGGCGGGCTTCGAGCGTGTACGTCTCGATGAGGGGGAACGCGAGCAGCGCTGCTTTCACCGCGCTCGCGTCGACGAGGGGCAGCGGCGTGCCGACCTCGTCGGCGAGCGCCGCCTCGACGGCCGCAGTGTCGAGCTGCTCGGCCCCGAGGATACGGATCCGCTCGACCGCGAAGAGGGGGCTGTAGGCCGCGCCGAGCGATCCGAGCACCAGCAGGAGCAGGGATGCCGCGGCCCCGATCCAGACGGCACGCCGGCGGCGTGCGCGCACGGTGAAGCGGCGCACCTCGGCGCGCAGCGCCTTGCGTCTGGCCCGGCTGGCGCGCCAGACGTCACGGAGCCGCACCTGATCGGGTTCCGGGTCGGGCGTGGCGCTCGGCGACGCTCCGGGGCGCGCCGGCGTCTCGGTGGTGACCGAAGGCTCGCTCGGGGCACCGGGCGAGGACACCGTTCCCGCCGGCACCACTGTCTGCATCGGCAGCAATGTGCCCGTCGCCCCCGCGGGTTCCGTCGCCACCACGGCCGCGGACCTCACCACAGCTGCGGACCCCACCACCGGGATCGGTTCGGTACGCGCGGTGGGGTCGTGCACCACCACGGGTGCGGAGACACGGTCGGGATCGGCCACGCGCACGGGCTCATCGACCCCGGTCGCGTCCGTGACCGGATTCGGCTCGATGACCGGGAGCGGCTCGAAGGCCTCGTTCCGCGCCCGGACCGCGACGGATCCGGTCGCCTCTCTCGACGGCGCTTCCGCCGCCGGCTCCGGCGCCTTTCGCGCCGGGACCGGAAGAGGCGTCGGCCGCCGCATCCCTAGTCCCCCGTACCGCGCGATGCCGAAGCCCGAGTCACGGGCGCCGTGCGCTCGAGGGCCCCCAGCACCTGCGGGATGATCTGGTAGACGTTGCCGCAGCCGAGCGTGATGACGTAGTCGCCGTCGCGGGCGACCCCCGCGGTGTAGTCGGCCGCATCCTGCCAGTCCGACACGAAATGCACGTGGGCCGGGTCGGCGAAGGCACCGGAGACGAGTTCGCCCGTCACGCCGGGTATGGGGTCTTCCCGGGCGCCGTAGACGTCGAGCACGATCGTGTGATCGGCGTGCGACTCGAGCACCTCGGCGAACTCGCGGAACATGTGCTGCGTGCGGGAATAGGTGTGCGGCTGGTGCACGGCGATGATGCGCCCGTCCCCCACGACCGTTCGTGCCGCCGCGAGCGCCGCCGCGACCTCGGTGGGGTGGTGCGCATAGTCGTCGAAGACGCTGACCCCCCGCTCGACTCCGTGCAGCTCGAAGCGGCGCACCGTGCCCTCGAAGCCCTCCACCGCGCGGACGGCGGGCGCCAGGTCGTAGCCGAGCGTTCTCAGGACCGCCACGGCCCCGGCCGCGTTGATGGCGTTGTGCGCGCCGGGAATCGCGAGGCGAGCGGCGACCGACTCGCCGTCGTGCGTGATCGTGAAGGCGACCGGTCCGTCCGTTCGGATGTCGGTGACGCGCACCTGCGCCCGTTCCGCCTCGCCGAAGGTCAGGACCTGCTGGTGGGACAGCCCTTCCGCGACGCGTACGGCGCCCGGGTCATCCGCCGAGATGACCACGGCCTCGCGTGCCTTGTCGGCGAACCGCGCGAAGGCGTCGTCGAAGGCCTCCGCCGAGCCGTAGTGGTCGAGGTGGTCGGCGTCGATGTTGGTGACGAGCGCCACCGAGGTGTCATAGAGCAGGAATGTGCCGTCCGATTCGTCGGCCTCGACGACGAAGAGGTCATCGGCCCCGGTGCCGCTCGATGCGCCGAGCTGCGCGATGACTCCGCCGTTCACGAAGTTCGGGTCGGCCCCGAGCGCCCGGAGAGCCGTGACGATCATTCCCGTGGAGGTGGTCTTGCCGTGCGCCCCGGCGACCGACACGAGCCGGCGCCCGCCGATGAGCCAGTACAGGGCCTGCGAACGGTGGATGACGGGCATCCCCCGCTGCTTGGCCGTGACGAACTCCGGATTCTGGGGCCAGATGGCGCCCGTGTGGATCACCGTGTCGGCGTCGCCGAGGTGTGCGGCATCGTGCCCGACGTAGACCGTGGCGCCCCGCTGCTCGAGGTCGCGCAGCGCTGCGCTGTCGGCGCGGTCGGATCCGGAGACCGGGATGCCGGCGGCGAGGAACATGCGGGCGAGGCCGCTCATGCCCGATCCGCCGATGCCGATGAAGTGCGCGGCGCCGATGTGCTCGGGGATGGGAAGGCTCAAATCGGGTGAGATCATGACGGGTCAATCCTAAGTTGGCCTCCGGGGAAGGCCCTCCCGGCGCGCCCGAGCGGCGTCTGCTCCCCGCCCTGGCCCGGCTCAGTCGTCGCAATATGCGGGTGCGCAGGCCCATCACTCGCAGTTGGCGCCGAGTGAGCGGTGGAGGCCGGGATCAGCGCGCGAGTGCCTCGTCGACCATCGCGATCACGTTCTCGGTGCCGGTGCGGGTGCCGATGGATGCCGCGGCCGCGGCCATCGCGTCGATCCGGCCGCGATCGGTCAGCAGTGGAATGACATCGCTGCGCACCCGATCGGCCGTGAACCCGGCGTCCTCCAGAAGGACTGCCGCGCCGGCCTCGATCGCCGAGCGCGCGTTCAGCCGCTGCTCGCCGTTGCCGACCGCATAGGGGACGTAGATGGCCGGGATGCCGAGAGCGCTGATCTCGCTGACCGTCGCCGCTCCCGCTCGCGAGACGATCGCATCCGCGGCGGCGAAGGCCAGGTCCATCCGGTCGACGTAGCGCCGCATCGCGTAGCCGGGGACGCCGGGGTCCTCGAGCGTCGCTCGCTCACCCGTGACGTGGATGAGCTGCCATCCGGCCGCCAGGATGTCGCGCCACGAGCCCGCGAGGGCCTCGTTCAGGCGCTGCGCGCCGAGCGACCCGCCGAAGACCAGCAGGGTGGGACGCCCGGCATCCAGCCCGAAGAACGCGGCCGCCTCGGACCGCATCCCCCGGCGATCGAGCTCGACGACCTCGCGGCGCAGCGGCATCCCGACGACGCGCGCGCCGCGCAGCGGCGTCCCCTCGAACGCCACGCCGATACCGGCGGCCCGCCGCGCGCCCAGGACGTTCGCGAGCCCCGGCCGCGCGTTCGCCTCGTGCACCACGACGGGCACGCGCTCGCGGCGCGCGGCCACATAGGCCGGTGCCGACGCGTAGCCGCCGAAACCCACCACGACGTCCACCCCGCGCTCGCGGATGATCGTGCGCACCTGAGAGATCGCACGGCGGAAGCGCGTGGGAAACGCGGCGGCGGCACGGTCGGGCCTCCGGGGGAACGGAACCTTGTCGACGAACACCAGCTCAAAGCCGCGTTCGGGTACGAGGCGCGCCTCCAGACCCTCTCTCGTTCCGAGCACGAGCACGTCCGCGGAGGCATCCCGCGCGCGCAGGCCATCGGCCACGGCGAGCAGCGGGTTGACGTGGCCGGCGGTTCCCCCGCCGGCCAGAAGGTAAGTCGTCACGCCGGAATCTTCGCACGCCTCGCGGATCGCGGCGGACGCGTGGCCCGCGCGCGACCCGCCGTCCGGACCGGGAGCGAGCGGGCGAACGAGAGCAGCACGCCGCAGGCGATCAGCACCGACATCAGGGCGGTGCCGCCCTGCGACATGAACGGCAGCGGGACGCCCAGCACGGGGAACACCCGCAGCACGACCCCGATGTTGATGAGCGCCTGGCTGAGGATCCAGACCGTGATGGCACCGGAGACGATCCGGACGAAGGGGTCGTCCGTCTTGCGGATCACGTGGAAGGCCCCCACGGCGAAGAGGGCGAACAGCGCGAGCACCACGGCGCAGCCGATGAGCCCGAGCTCCTCGCCGACGATCGCGAAGATGTAGTCGCTCTGCGCCTCGGGGAGCCAGTCGAACTTCTCCTTGGAGTTGCCGAGGCCGAGGCCGAAGACGCCACCACCCGCGAGGCCCCAGATGCCGTGCAGCGGCTGGTAGCAGTCGTTGTAGTAGTCGGCGAGGCAGTTCGGGTTGAGGAAGCTGAGGAACCGCCGCACGCGGTCGGGGCTGGTCACGGCGAAGTAGGCGACGGCCGCGGCCGCACCGAGCAGCGGAAGGATGAAGATGCGCAGCTTGACGCCGGAGAAGAACAGCGCACCGAGCACCAGGAGCACCAGGATCATCACGGTGCCGAGGTCGTCACCGGCCATGACCGACCCGATCACGAGCACGGCCACGGGTACGAGCGGGATGAACACGTGCCGCCAGAGCCCCAGCAGCGTCTGCTTGCGGAACAGCACGTACCCCACCCACAGGGCGAGACCGAGCTTCAGGAACTCGGAGGGCTGAGCCTGGACTCCCGCTATGACGATCCAGTTGCGGTTTCCGGCGTTCTCGAAGCCCAGCGGAGTGAACACGAGCAGCTGGAACACCACCGTCGCGAAGAGCGCCGGCCAGGCGATCCGCTTCCAGAAGCTGATCGGGAACCGGCTGGCGATGAACATCAGCGGCACGCCGATCAGTGCGAATACGGATTGGCGGATGACGGCATCGTAGGGGCCGGCTCCGGATGCGGTGGACGTCGCCGACGTCGCCGAGAGCACCATCACGAGCCCGAACCCGGTGAGCATCAGTGCCGTCGAGGCGATCAGCAGGAACTCGCTGGGCACCGGCGCGAAGACCCGGCCGAGCGACACGCGCGCCGCGAGGCCGCGCTTGGGCGCGGAGTCCGGGAGCGGCGCGGGGCGGGAGCGGGGCCTATCGGCCGGCTTCGGGGCCTTCGAGGTGCTCGTCGCCGGAGCCTTCGCCCTCGGGGTACTCGTCGCCGGGGTCTGCGTCGTCGCCACGTGCAGTCCCTCTCTCGATCCAGTCCCGCACGGCCCCGGCGAACCGGCGGCCGCGGTCGCCGTAGTCGGTGAACTGGTCGAACGATGCGGCGGCGGGGGCCAGCAGTACAACGTCCCCGTCGTGCACGATCGCCGCCGCCAGTTCGACGACACGGGCCATGACGTCTCCAGTCTCATCGTGGTCGACCTCGAAGAGGGGAACCGCGGGCGCGTGTCGCGCGAACGCCGCGACCACTTCGGCCCGGTCCACCCCGATCACGATCGCCGCCTTGCTCGCCGCCCCCCGCCGCGCGACCAGATCGCCGATGTCGACACCCTTCAGCTGTCCCCCGACGACCCAGATGGCGCCGGGGAAGGCCGCCAGCGAGGAAGCAGCGGCATGGGGGTTCGTCGCCTTGGAGTCATCCACCCAGACCACACCGGCGGCCGCGGCGACGACCTCGATGCGGTGCGGGTCGAGCCGGAATCCGTCCAGGGCGTCGCGTATCGCGGCCGGCTCCACACCGAGCGCCCGCGCGAGGGCGCTCGCCGCGAGCACGTTCGCGACCATGTGGGGCGCGGCAAGTCCACGGGCGGCGAGGTCCGCGACGGTGGTGAGCTCCAGCGCCGACGTGCGGCGCTCCTCGAGGAACGCGCGGTCGACGAGGATGCCGTCCACGACGCCCAGGTCGCTCGGCCCCGGTACCCCGAGGTCGAACCCGATCGCCCGGGCGCCCTCGGTGACCTCGGCGTCCTCCACCATCGCCTGAGTGGCGATGTCCGCCTTGTTGTAGACGCACGCGACGCGGGTGTTCCGGTAGACCACGGCCTTGGCATCGCGGTAGGCGTCGAATGATCCGTGCCAGAGCAGGTGGTCATCGGCGAGGTTGAGGCACACGCTGGCGTGGGGCGAGAGCTGGCCGGCGGGCTCGGAGAGCCCGAGGTACCAGAGCTGGTGGCTCGAGAGCTCGACCACCAGGGCGTCGAAGCCGGCCGGGTCCCGGACAGCGTCGAGCACGGGGACGCCGATGTTGCCGCACGGCGCCGCGCGCATGCCCCCCGCGACCATCATCGATGCGGCGAGCCGGGTGGTCGTCGTCTTGCCGTTGGTGCCCGTGACGAGCACCCACGCCGCGGACGAGCCGTCGGGGCGGAGGACCTTGTCCCGCACCCGCCACGCCAGTTCGACGTCGCCCCACAGCGGCACGCCGGTGCGGAGGGCCCACGCGATGACGGGATGCGCGGGGGCGAAGCCCGGGGAGGCGATGACGACATCCGGTCGCTGCGCCGTGAGCGCGCCGGGCACGTCATCCAGCGGACCCTCCCAGAGCGCGGCGCCGATCACCGGCAGCAGCCGCGCGTACTCCTCGTCGGCGCGCTCGGTGACCACGAGCACGTCCGCACCGAGCTCCACCAGTGTGTCCGCGACCGAGAAGCCGGTGACCGAGAGTCCGAGCACGACGACCCGCAGCCCGTGCCAGTCCGCGTGCCAGCTCGTGAGCGAGTCCAGGCGGGATGGGCTCATGTGCGCGAGAGCCACTCGACGTAGAAGAGCCCGATGCCCGACACCGCCAGCATCCCGGCGATGATCCACATCCGCACGACGATCGTGATCTCGGGCCAGCCCCGCATCTCGAGGTGATGGTGGAGCGGGCTCATCAGGAAGAGCCGCTTGCCGCGGGTGAGCTTGAAGTACAGCCGCTGCAGGATGACGGAGCCCGGCGCGATGACGAAGACGCCGGCGACGAGCACGGCGAGCAGCTCGGTGCGGGTCAGAATCGCCATCGCGGCGATCACCCCGCCGATCGACATGGATCCGACATCCCCCATGAAGACGTTCGCCTTCGGCGCGTTCCACCACAGGAATCCGATGAGGGCGCCGATGAACGCGGCCGACACGATCGCGAGGTCGAAGGGGTCCCGCGTGTTGTAGCAGGCGGGCTGCAGCGCCGGAGCGAGCCCCTCGCCCGTGCACACCTGCTGGAACTGCCAGAACGCGATGAGGCTGTAGGCGCCGACGACGAAGATGCCGGCTCCGGCCGCGAGGCCGTCGAGCCCGTCGGTGACGTTCACGCTGTTCGAGAACGCGACGCCGATGAACGTGATCCAGAGCAGGTAGAGGATCCACCCGAGCACCAGGCCGACGGCGAAGAACGACAGCGCCGGCACGTCACGGAAGATGGACACGTACGGAGAGGCCGGCGCCTCCCCGGCGCTGTTGCGGAAACCCAGGGCGAGGATGCCGAACGGGACGGCCACGAGAACCTGGCCGAGGATCTTCCGCCAGCCCGACAGCCCCAGGCTTCGCTGACTCCGGACCTTCATGAAGTCGTCGATGAAGCCGACGATGCCGAAGCCCACCATCATCCACACGACGAGCCAGCCGGAGACGGTCGGTGGATTGTTCCCCATGTAGCCGCCGACCAGATAGCCGACGAGCGTTCCCACGATGAAGATGGTGCCGCCCATGGTGGGGGTGCCGCGCTTCTCGCCGTGGCTCGGGTTCTCGATGGCTTCGGGGGTGCGGATGACCTGTCCCCAGCCCCACTTGCGGAACAGACGAAGGAAGACGGGCGTGAGGAAAAGCGTGAACGAGAGGGAGATCGCCGCCGCCATCAGGAGTGATCTCACGAGAACAAGTCTCCCAGACGATCGCCCAGGTGCCGCAGGCCCGCCGAGTTGGAGGACTTGACCAGCACCCGGTCGCCCTCCCGCAGCTCACCGCGCAGGTACTCGAACGCGGCATCCGCATCGGGGAAGAAGACGGCCTCGCCGTCCCACGATCCCTGAGCGACGGCCTCCAGGAACATGCGGCGGGCGTCGCCTCCGACGACGACGATGCGCCGGATGCCGAGCCGCACGGCGAGCAGTCCGATGCGGTCGTGCTCGTCCTCGGCGTACTCCCCGAGCTCGCTCATGGCGCCGAGCACCGCCACCGACCGCTCGCCGGGACCGGTGATCTGCGCGAGGGTGCGAAGGGCCGCCGCCATCGAGTCCGGGCTGGCGTTGTAGGCGTCGTTGATGATCCGGACCCGCTCGGAGCCCAGCGGCTGCATACGCCAGCGCTCGGCGATCTCCACCGTCTCCAGCCGGGCGACGCAGTCCTCGAGTGTGACGCCGAGGGCGGTGGCGGCGGCGATCGCCGCGAGGGCGTTCATCACGTGATGAGCGCCGAGCACCCGAAGGCGCAGGGGCGCGGATGCCCCGTCCGCCGTGACGGTGAGCACCGTGCCGCGCGCGGTGACGTCGATGTCGTCGGCGCGCACGTCAGCGGATTCCCCGCATCCGAACCAGCGGACCGCGAGGCCCCGTTCGCTGGCGGTCGCGGCCATCGATGCCACTCTTGCGTCGTCCACGTTGAGCACGGCGAGCCCGCCGGGCCGGACCGCCTCCACGAGCTCCTGCTTGGCCTTCACGGTGGCCTCGATACCGCCGAAGCCGCCGGCGTGGGCCATGCCGACCATGAGCACGACACCGACGTCGGGCGTCACCAGACCCGCCAGCCGCGCGATCTCGCCCGGAGCACTGGCGCCGAACTCGCTCACCAGGAAGCGCGTCGATGCGGTCACCCGCAGCATGGTGAGCGGCGCCCCGACCTCGTTGTTGAACGAGGCGATCGGAGCGACGGTCTCGCCCTCGCCCGAGAGGATGCGGGCGAGCAGATTCTTCGTCGTCGTCTTGCCGTTGGATCCGGTGATGCCGACGACCCGCAGGTGCCCGCTCGCGCGCACCCGGGCGACGACCTTTTCTGCGAGGGCGGCGAGTGCCGCCACGACATCGGGTACGACGATCTGCGAGACGTCATCGTCAACGTGCCGCTCGACGAGCGCCAGCGCCGCACCCGCCGTCACGGCCTTGCCGACGAACAGGTGGCCGTCGGTCTCGGCGCCCGGCTTCGCCACGAAGATTCCGCCGGGGGCGATGTTGCGGGAGTCGGTGTCGACGACGCCGGAGATCACCGTGCCGGGTTCGTCGCCACTCGCCGGGTGCAGCTGCCCACCCGTCACCCGGGCGATCTCGGCCAGCGTCATCGCGATCATGGGGGCGATCCTCCGGACGTGCGCGGGCGGACGCCGCGGGTCACTTGTACTTGGGAAGAAGTTCGGGCTCTGCGCTCGAGGACGGCATCACGCGATACGTCTTGAGAACCTGGGTCATGGCCTTCTGGAACGCGGGCGCGGTGGCCGCAGACGAGGTTACCTTAGTCGGCTCGTCGAGGGTGACCATCACCACGTACGCGGGGTCGTCTGCGGGCGCGAAGCCGACCATCGACGTGTAGTACACGCCGGACTTGTAGCCCTTGGTGACGGGATCGTACTTCTGCGCCGTCCCCGTCTTGGTCGCGATGCGGTAGCCGGGCACGGCGATCGACTCGGCCAGACCGCCCTGCACGGCGACGTTCTCGATCATCAGCGACGTCGTCTTCGCCGTGGTCTCGCTGATGATGCGCTCGGGGCCGGGGAGCTCAGGCTTCACGAGGGTTCCGTCGGCCTGTGTGCACCCCTCGACCATCGTGAGCGGCATCCGCACCCCGCCGTTCGCGATGGTCTGGTACGCGCTCGCGACCTGCGGCACGGTCACGGTGAACGCCTGGCCGAAGGTGGTCGTGTACAGCGTCTGGTTGTCCCACTCGGAGACGGGGTGCAGCTCTCCTGCTTCCTCCCCCAGGAAGCCGATGTCGGTCGTCCTGCCGACACCGAACCGTTCGAGCCAGTCGTGCCGCACCTCGGGCGACACCATGCTGCCGAACTTCGACAGGGCGACGTTGGAGGAGTCGATGAGCGCCCCGGTGAGCGTGTAGGTCAGCGCGGGGTGAGAAAAGTGATCGTTGATGCGGGCGCCGTTGGGGAACGACTCCGAACTCGAGGCCGTGACCGTCGTCAGCGGCGTGGCCGCACCCTCTTCGAGCAGCGTCGCCGCGGTGATCGCCTTGAATGTGGAGCCGGGTTCGAAGTACGTCGTGAAGATGCGACTGCCACGGTCATCGGGGACGGAGGCGTCGACGTTGTTGGGGTCGACCGAGGGGTACTCGGCCGCGGCGCGCACCTTGCCCGTGGCCACCTCGACGACGAACGCCGTGCCGAACTGCGCGGCCTGGTTCTGCACCTCCTCCGCGATCATCTGCTGCAGGTACCACTGCAGGTCGCGGTTGATCGTGAGCTGCAGCGTGCCGCCGTCTGTGGCCGGCTCGGTCTTCAGCGTTCCCGGGATGACCACCCCGTCCTTGCCCACCGAGTAGGACTCGTGCCCGTCCTCGGTCGTGAGGCAGCCGTCCTGGGTCAGCTCGAGGCCGGCGAGGGCGTCGCCGTCCGTGCCGACGAAGCCCACCAGGTTGCCCCCGACGGCGCCGTCGGGGTACGTGCGGGCAGGGTGCGGCGCGAAGGAGAGGAAAGGCAGCTCGAGGTCGGCCAGTGCGCGGAACTGCTCGGTGCTGAGCCCGCGGATCAGGAGCGCCCACTGAGAGTTGGGGTTGTCGGCCCGCGCGTCGGCGACGATCTTCTGCACGTCTTCGGCGGTCTGCCCGGTGATCGCGGCGATCTCGGCGGACGTCTGCTCCCAGGGAACCTCGACCTCTGTGCCGTCCGCCGCCTTGCGCTCGACCGGCCCCACGTTCGAGGGGTCGAGCTGACCGTCGTAGAGCAGGATGCTGCCGGCCAGAACGTCTCCGGTCTCGTCGACGATCGGGCCTCGCGTGCCGTACAGCGTGCGCGATGCGCCGAGACTCATGCGCACGGAGTCGGCGACATGGTCGTCGGCGTTCACCACCTGGATGTCGACCAGGCGCACCACGAAGGCGATCAGGATCGCGAGCACGACTCCGAGGGCTACGACCGTGCGGCGGCGAGGGCTTCTCGTGGCTCTGGTGCTCATGACCTCACCGGGTGCTCGGGGTCGGCAGACCCTCGGTCAATGGTTGGGGAAGGGTCCCGTCCAGCAGCAGCTCCGTCTCGACGGGCGCGCCCTGGATCGTGGCGTCGGGCGCCGTGATGAGCGGCGTGTCGGCGACGAGTGCGTTCGCGACCTCGCTGCGGCCGACGGCATCCACGGTCGAGGTGGGGGCGGCCACCTCGCTCGTCCCGATGATCGCGCCGTCACTGAGCCGGAGGTAGGTGGGCGCGGCGTTGATGACCATGCCGAGCGCCGCGGCGTTCGCCGCCAGATACTGCGGCGAGCTGAGGCCGGCGACATCGTCGTAGAGCGCCTGCTTCTGATAGGTCAGATCGCGCACCTGCGTGTTCAGCTGGGCGATCTCGTACGAGGCCTGCGTCGTACCGATCGACAGCGCCATCTGCGCGGCTCCGATGGCGATCGCTCCTGCGACGGCGACGATCGCGTATGCCAGACGAGGGCGCTTGCGCCGTGGTGCGAGCGCGTCGACGGCGCGCAGCCGTCGCGCCGGTGCGGGACGTGGCGAGACGGAGGGGAGGCGTTCCGGGCTCGAGGTGGATGCGGTGGCGGCACTCATGCGGCATCCCTCACTCTCTCGGCGGCCCGCAGTCGCACGGGAGTGGCGCGCGGATTGCGCGCGCGCTCCTCTTCGCCGGCGAGCTCGGCGCCCTTGACCAGCAGCCGGAAGCGTGGGGCGTGCTCCGGCAGCTCGATGGGAAGCCCGGACGGAGCGGTGGACGCCGTGGCCGCCGACAGCGCCCGCTTCACGATGCGATCCTCGAGGGACTGATACGAGAGCACGACGATGCGTCCCCCGACCGGCAGCACCTCGAGCGCCGCGGGGATCGCGCGTTCCACCGCCGCGAGCTCGGCGTTCACCTCGATGCGCAGCGCCTGGAACACCCGCTTCGCCGGATGACCGGCGCGCTGGGCGGCGGCCGGGGTCGCTGCGACGAGGATTTCGACGAGCCGGCCGGAGCGCTCGATCGGCGCCTCCCGCCGTGCGGCGATGATGGATCGGGCGTAGCGCGCAGACAGCTTCTCCTCGCCGTACCGTTCGAAGATCGCGCGCAGCTGCCCCTCGCTGTAGGTGGCGAGGACGTCGGCCGCCGTGGGTCCGGTCGTCTGGTCCATCCGCATGTCCAGCGGGGCGTCTTGCGAGTACGCGAACCCGCGGTCGGCGACATCCAGCTGCAGCGAAGAGACGCCGAGGTCGAACAGCACGGCATCCGCCTTCTCGAACCCGGCGGAGTCCACCGCCTCGACGATCCCGTCGTAGACGGTGTGCACGAGGGTGACGCGGTCGCCGAAGGGTGCGAGCCGCTCGCCCGCGATGCGGAGGGCGTCGCGGTCGCGGTCGAGCCCGATGAGGTGGATGCCGGGGAAGCGCTCGAGGAAGGCCTCGGAGTGACCGCCCATGCCGAGCGTGGCGTCGACGAGCACGGCGCCGTCGTGCGAGAGGGCCGGCGCGAGCAGTTCGATGCAGCGCTCGAGGAGGACCGGTGTGTGGATGTCGCGGAGGTTCATGATGTCGGGGTCCGATCCCCCGATCCTGATCCCCCTCCGCTCTCAGACCTGGCGCCGGGGAAGTGGCGTCAGGGCGGAGCGGCTGGAGATCACGAACGGGGGCCTAGAAGAGACCCGGAATCACCTCCTGCTCCATCTCGCTGTACGTGGACTCGTTGCCCGCCAGGTAGTCGTTCCAGGCGTCGGCGTTCCAGATCTCGGCGTGCGCCCCGACGCCGGTGACGACGAGGTCCTTCTCCAGACCGGCATACGCGCGAAGGGGCGCCGGGATCGTGATGCGGTTCTGGCTGTCGGGCATCTCGGCGCTCGCTCCGGACAGGAACATGCGCAGGAAGTCGCGCGCCTGCTTGTTGCTGAGCGGTGCCTGCCGGATGCGCTCGTGCACCGCCTCGAACTCCGTCGAGCTGAAGACGTAAAGACAGCGCTCTTGCCCACGGGTGACGACGATGCCGCCGGCGAGATCTTCCCGGAACTTCGCGGGGAGGATGACGCGACCTTTGTCGTCGAGCTTGGGGGTGTGAGTTCCCAGCAGCATCGGCCATCACCCCCTCTTTCCGGCCCACCCTCGAGGTTTGCTCCACTTTACTCCACTTCGCTCCACTCGTCTATGGCAACGGCTGCGCGCGGGCGCAAACGGGCTCCGTGAACCGCGGGATCACGGCGCCGATCGGGGTGGAGGAAATCCGCGCGCACAAAAAAACGCACCGACCCGGAGGTCGGTGCGTTCGGAAGCCTGGGTTTAGCGGTCGCCGCCCTGGCGACGATCCCAGCGGTCGTTCATCCGGTCCATGAAGGAGGTGGACGTTCGGCTCGGCGTCGAGGCGCGTGCCCCGGTCGATCGCGCGCTGTCGGTCGCCGCGCCGCGCATGGGGGTCACTGCGAGGATGACTCCGCCGAGCATCAGCACGAAGCCGACGACGCCGACCCAGATGAGCTGCGTGGACACGCCGACGACGAGAGCGCCGAGGCCCGCGAGCACGAGGATCGTGCCGTAGACGATGTTGCGATAGCTGAGCGAGCGCGCACCGGTCGGAGCGCTGACGACATCCGCGTCGTTGCGCAGCAGGTGCCGCTCCATCTCGTCGAGCAGACGCTGCTCCTGTTCGGAGAGTGGCATTCGTCCCCCTTGATTTCCACCTAGGCGTCAAGTCTACGCGCCGCCAGGATTACTAGGCTAGGCCCGTGTCAGCCTCTCCGCACCCGATCGAAGCGGTTTCTCAGCGTCTGGAAAGGTTCGTGCAGGAAATGCGGGTCGAATCGGCCGAGATGGGGCCGGAGGCGGCTGCTCTGGTCGATGCGGGAGCGGCAGCTCTGACCGGTGGCAAGCGGCTCCGGGCGCGGTTCTGCTTCGCCGGGTGGCGCGCCGTCTCGTCGGCGCGGGGAGCGGATCCGGCCTCGAGTGACGCGGTCGTCTCGGCCGGGGCCGCACTCGAGATCTTCCATGCCGCCGCGCTCGTGCACGACGACGTGATCGACAACTCCGACACCCGCCGCGGCGGACCCGCCGCGCACCGCGCGCTCGAGGCGCTGCACCGCGACGCGGGATGGGCGGGGAACGCCGGATCCTTCGGTCGCTCCGCCGCCATCCTCCTCGGCGACCTTCTCGTCGCATGGAGCGATGACCTCTTCGAGCAGGGCCTGGAGAGCAGGGATGCCGCGACCGCTGCGGCGGCGCGGCGCCAGTACGCGCTGATGCGGCGCGACGTCACCATCGGCCAGTTCCTCGACATCGCCGAGGAGTCCGCGTTCGTGACAGAGCCGGATGACCGGCACGCCGAGCGCGCGCTGCGGGTGGCATCCCTCAAGTCGGCCCGCTACAGCGTCCAGCAGCCGCTGCTGATCGGCGCATCGCTGGCCGCAGCAGATCCCGCACAGCTCGAAGCGCTGCGCGCCTTCGGCCACCCCGTCGGCCTCGCCTTCCAGCTGAGGGACGACGTGCTCGGCGTGTTCGGCGACGAGAGCGTCACCGGGAAGCCATCAGGCGACGACCTGCGGGAGGGGAAGCGCACCGTGCTCGTCGCGCTCACGCGCGAGGGACTTCCGACATCCGCCCGCCGAGTCGTCGACGAGCTCATCGGCGATCCCACGCTGGACAGCGAACAGATCGCATCGCTTCAGCGCACGATCATCGACACCGGCGCACTGCACCGCGTCGAGGAGCTCATCTCCTCTTACGCGCACGAGGCCGATCGCGCGCTGTCGGGCGCTCGGCTGGACAATGCCGCCGTCGGCGAGCTGCGTGACCTGGCGCGGGCGGCGACGGCTCGCACGTCCTAGCCGCGCCGGGAAGGGTCAGGCGAGCGACTGGGCGACGCGGCGGACTTCGCTCTTGCGCCCCGCGAGGAGCGCTTCTATGGGAGCGAGACCGATGGAGTCGTCCGGGCTGAGCAGCCAGTCGATGATCTCGTCGTCGGTGAAGCCGGCATCGTGCAACACGAAGATCGTGCCCCGCAGCGAGGAGAGGGGCTCGCCGTCGACGAGGAACACCGAGGGCACCTTGAAGGTTCCGTCGCGGCGGGAGCCGACGAGCATGTTCTCGTCGAAGAGGCGGCGGACGCGCCCCGGTGACTCGCCGGTGACGGCGACGAGATCGGGCAGGGTCAGCCAGTCGGTCGGATAGGTCGGCGTGGAATCTCCGGGCACGCATCCAGTGTGCCACCACGCCGCGTCTGCGCGCACGGACGTTTCCGTCAGGCTGCGTCGGCGGCGGTTCGCGTGCGTCCGGGGCCGGTTTCACTTCTGTCACACCAGTAACTCTGCATACCAAACGTTGACACCGCATAACATCCGTGACACGGTTCGAAGGTCGAAACGGGGGGAAACCTTGAGACGCAGCACACAAACGCGGCCCCGCGGGGGCCCCTATGCACGGATGACGGTGCCCGCCGCGATCGTCGGCTCCATCGCGCTCTCACTGGGCGCCACGCCCGCGGCCGGGGTGGAACGCGAGGTGCGCGCCCCAGGGGTGCCCGGCGCCCTGCCGAAGGCGTTCGCGATGCGGCCGGGGGCCGTCCCGCAGCTTCGTCCCCACGCGGTCGAGGCCCCCGGTTCCCATGTCGTCGTGTCAGGAGACAGCGTCTTCGCGATCGCCCAGCGCTTCGGGCTGCGAACAGCCGACGTGCTCGCGTGGAACGGGCTCTCCTCGTCGAGCGTCATCCACCCCGGACAGGTACTCGTCCTCTCGGGCACCACGGTCGCCGCCCCGGCTGCACCGACACCTCCCGCAACGGTGGTCGCTCCCCCGCCGACGGCTCCCGTTGCTCCGGCCGGAAGCCATACTGTGGCGGCGGGTGACACGATCAGCGGGATCGCCAAGAAGTACGGCACCACTGTGCCCGCGGTGCTCGCGGCCAACGGGCTGGACGCCTCGTCCATCATCTATCCGGGTCAGACCATCGCGATCTCGGGTGCGCCGGCATCCGCGCCGCCGGAGCCCGCGGCCCCGCCGGCCGCCCCCGCCGCCCCGCCGGCCGCCGCGTCCACGCACACCGTGGGTGCAGGCGACACCATCAGCGGTATCGCGAACAAGTACGGCACGACGACCCAGGCGGTGCTCGATGCGAACGGACTCACCCGCTCATCGATCATCTACCCGGGCGAGGTCCTCACGCTTCCGGGGGCGATGACGCTCGCCGTCGCCACCGTCCCGGCCCCGGCTCCGGCCCCTGCCCCGGCGGGACCGCCGCCTCAGCAATCCGCCGTGCTCGACGCCGAACAGGTCGCCAACGCGCACCTGATCATCGGCATCGGCCGCCAGCTCGGGGTGTCCCAGCGAGGCATCGCGATCGCGCTCGCAACGGCGATGGTCGAATCGTCGATGCGCAACCTCGACTGGGGCGACCGCGATTCGCTGGGACTCTTCCAGCAGCGCCCGAGCGCCGGCTGGGGCACAGAGGCCCAGGTGTCGGATGCCACGCGCGCCACGCAGGCGTTCTACGGAGGCAGCGGAGACCCCAACGGCCACCTCACGCGCGGGCTGCTCGACATCCCGGGCTGGGAGAGCATGCCCTTCACTGAGGCGGCCCAGGCGGTTCAGATCTCGGCGTACCCCGACCGGTACGGCGCCTGGGAAGCGGCGGCCCACCAGTGGCTCGCCGCGCTGGGCTGAACGCCCGGCGGCCCCCGTGCGGGGTGAGCCGCTGCGGGGTCGGAGGCCCGGGCCTCCGTAGACTTTCCCCGTGAGCACGAGCCAGCAAGCCGACCCGCTGATCGGGCGGCTTGTCGACGGCAGGTACCGCGTGCGCGCCCGCATCGCCCGTGGCGGCATGGCCACCGTATACGTCGCCACCGACCTTCGGCTCGAGCGACGGATCGCCCTGAAGGTCATGCACGGGCACCTCAGCGACGATGCCGTCTTCCAGAGCCGGTTCATCCAGGAGGCACGGGCGGCCGCGCGCCTGGCCGACCCGAACGTCGTCAATGTCTTCGATCAGGGGCAGGACGGCGACATGGCCTATCTGGTCATGGAGTACCTGCCGGGGATCACCCTGCGCGAGCTGATGCGCGAGCAGCGCCGACTCACGATCACCCAGACGATCACGATCATGGATGCCGTGCTCTCGGGCCTCGCCGCGGCGCACCGCGCGGGCATCGTGCACCGCGATGTGAAGCCCGAGAACGTGCTGCTGGCCGAGGACGGCCGCATCAAGATCGGCGATTTCGGGCTCGCCAGGGCGACGACCGCGAACACCGCGACCGGCCAGCAGCTGCTCGGGACGATCGCCTACCTCGCGCCCGAGCTGGTCACCCGCGGTATGGCGGATGCCCGCAGCGACATCTACGCCCTCGGCATCATGCTCTACGAGATGCTCGTCGGCGAGCAGCCCTACAAGGGCGAGCAGCCGATGCAGATCGCCTACCAGCACGCGACGGATTCCGTGCCGCGACCGAGCGTCAGGAACCCCTCCGTGCCCGAGCCGCTGGACGAGCTCGTCCTCTGGGCGACCGAGAAGTCCCCCGATGAACGGCCCAACGACGCCCAGCAGATGCTCGACCGGCTGCGGGAGATCGAGCGCGAGCTCGGGGTGACCCCGATCGTGTCGCGCACGGCCGTCACCACCGGCATCCCGACCCTCGACGACGGTGCCACCGGCGACGTCACGAAGGTGCTGCCCGCCAGCGTCACGGGGCCCGCGGCGACCGTGGGCGATGCCGACAACGCCACGCTCCTGCGCCGGCGTACGAAGAAGCGCAGCAGGCGAGGCGGCTGGATCGTCGCCATCGTGCTGCTGCTCGCGGCGCTCGCCGGGGGCATCGGCTGGTGGCTCGGATCCGGCCCCGGCTCGCTCGCGGTGGTTCCGGATGTCACGGGCCAGGCGTTCGCGGACGCGCAGGCTCGCCTCGCCGAAGACTCCCTCGTGGCGGTCGAAGGGTCCGCCTACAGCCTCGATGTCCAACCGGGCCTCGCGGTCACGACGGACCCGGAGCCGGGCGCCCGCGTCGACAAAGGCGCGAGTGTGACGGTGCTGATCTCCCAGGGTCCGCAGCCCCAGACGGTGCCCGCACTCGGGGGCGCCACGGCAGAGGACGCCCGCGCCGCGCTTCAGGGCATCAACCTGACCCTCGCCGAACCCGAAGTGGAGCTCTTCACGGATGCCGCGTCCGGCACCGTCATCGCGATCTCGGTCGCACCGCGAGCCGGTGGCGACCCCGTCGACTGCACGCAGGGCTGCGACGCGTTCGAGGGCGACACCGCGAGCTTGTCGGTCTCGGCGGGGCCGCTCCCCGACGTCTACGGGGAGAGCGTCGAGGCGGCGACCGGGATCCTCGCCGAGAAGGAGCTCTCCGTCGCCGGAACGCGAGAGGAGTTCCGCGACGACCTCGACGCCGGCCTGGTGGTCTACATCGTCGAGCGCGACGGTGGCGGAAGCTTCAGTCCGGGCGACAGCGTCACCCTCGCCGTATCGAAGGGCCCCGAACCGGTCGCGGTCCCAGACGTGGTCGGCATGACGCGCGACGAGGCCAAGGCCGCCCTCACGGCTGAGGGGTTCGCGTTCGAATACAACACTCTGTGGGACGTGATCCTCGACGCCGCCACGGAGGTCGAGGCCCAGGACCCGGAAGCCGGTGACCTCGTCCGGCGCGGCAGCACGATATCCCTGCGCATCAGGGGCTCGTTCTGATCAGCTGCACGAGCTAGAGCTTCTCGAGCTCCTCGGCAACGAGGAACGCCAGCTCGAGGCTCTGCATATGGTTCAGGCGCGGGTCGCACAGGGACTCGTACCGCGTCGCGAGCGTCTTCTCGTCGATCATCTCGGAGCCGCCGAGGCACTCGGTGACGTCGTCCCCCGTGAGTTCGACGTGGATGCCGCCGGGGAAGGTGCCGACGGCGCGATGCGCCTCGAAGAAGCCCCGCACCTCGTCGACGACATCGTCGAAGCGCCGCGTCTTGTAGCCGGTGGGGGTCGTGATGCCGTTTCCGTGCATCGGGTCGGTCACCCACAGCGGGGTGGCGCCCGAGTCGCGCACCGCTTCGAGCAGCGGCGGGAGCGCATCGCGGATCTTGCCCGCGCCCATGCGCGTGATGAAGGTCAGCCGGCCGGGCTCGCGGTCGGGATCGAGCTTGTCGATCAGCTCGAGGGCGGTCGACGGCGAGGTCGAGGGGCCGAGCTTCACGCCGATCGGGTTGCGGATCTTCGAGAAGTAGTCGACGTGCGCGCCATCCAGGTCCCGCGTGCGCTCCCCGATCCAGACGAAGTGCGCCGAGGTGTTGTACGGCGTGCCGGTGCGCGAGTCGATGCGCGTCATCGGACGCTCGTAGTCCATCAACAGGCCTTCGTGGCCCGTGTAGAACTCGACCCCGCGCAGCTCGTCGAAGTTGGCGCCGGCGGCCTCCATGAACTTGATCGCGCGGTCGATCTCGCCGGCGAGTCGCTCGTACGCCTGGTTCGCGGGGTTCTCCGCGAAGCCCTTGTTCCAGCTGTGCACCTCGCGCAGGTCGGCGAAGCCACCCTGGGTGAACGCGCGGATGAGGTTGATCGTCGACGCGGCCGTGTGGTAGCCCTTGAGCAGGCGAGCCGGATCCGGACGGCGGGACGCCTCCGTGAAGTCGAACCCGTTGACGATGTCGCCGCGGTAGGCCGGAAGGGTGACGTCTCCCCGCGTCTCGGTGTCGGACGAGCGGGGCTTGGCGAACTGCCCGGCCATGCGCCCCATCTTCACCACCGGCATGGAGGCGCCGTAGGTCAGCACGACCGCCATCTGCAGGACCGTCTTGATTCGGTTGCGGATCTGCTCGGCCGTCGCGCCGGCGAACGTCTCGGCGCAGTCGCCGCCCTGCAGCAGGAAGGCGCGGCCGGAGGCCGCACGGGCCAGACGGTCACGCAGGATGTCGACCTCGCCGGCGAACACGAGGGGCGGAAGGGTCGCGATCTCGGCAGACACCGCGGCGACGGCGTCCACATCCGACCACTGCGGCTGCTGTTTGATGGGCAGCGAGCGCCACGCGTCGAGTTCGTGGGGGCCGGCGTCCATCTGCTGAAGCATCCGATCAGCTTATCGCGGCCTCATCCACGCCCAGGCCGCGTGACGGCGCCGCTGCCGGGTGCGGGCGACGGCGCGTGCGGTCTCACGCGGGCGGCGCCGCCGCGTCCTGTGCCCGTGGAATGGCCGTGACCTTCGCGCGGGGAGCCACCGCGTCCTGCGGCCGGGCGGTTGCGACGCGGTTCTTGACGGCCGACGCGTAGACATCCTCGTACTTCTGCTCGCCGAGCTGCTGCAGCGCGACCATGATCTCGTCGGTCACCGAGCGCAGTATGTAGCGGTCGCCTTCCATGCCTTCGAAGCGGGAGAAGTCGAGGGGTTCGCCGATGACGATCCCAACGCGCCCGACACGCGGCAGGCGCCGGCCGATCGGCATCACGGCGTCCGTGTCGACCATCACGACCGGCACGACGGGCACGTGCGCCTCGAGCGCCATGCGGGCGATGCCGGTGCGGCCGCGGTACAGCGTGCCGTCGGGGCTGCGCGTGCCCTCGGGATAGATGCCGAGCAGGTCCCCGCGGCCGAGCACCCGCAGTCCGGTGTTCAGCGATGCCTCGGATGCCTTGCCGCCCGAGCGGTCGATCGGCAGCTGTCCGCTGGCCTTCATGAAGATGCGGGTCGCCCAGCCCTTCAGGCCCTTGCCGGTGAAGTAATCGCTCTTGGCGAGGAAGGACATCCGGCGGTCGATCATCAGGGGCAGGAAGACCGAGTCGATGAAGGACAGGTGATTGCTGGCCAGGATCGCGGCGCCTTCGGCGGGGATGTGACGCGGCCCGACGATCCACGGGCGGAAGATCGCCTTGACGATCGGCCCGATCACGATGTACTTCATGACCCAGTAGAACACCGCTACGCCGCCGTCCTGGCGAGGTCGGCGACGCCGATCACACCGGCGTCGTTCACGAGCTGGGCGATCTTGAACTCCGCGTGCGGGCGCTGGTCGTAGGCGGGCACGGATGCCGTGTAGGCGGCCCGCATCGGGGCCAGGAGAGCCTCGCCGAGCTGGGCCACTCCCCCGCCGATCACGAACAGCTCGGGGTCGATGGTCGCCTGGAACCCGCCGCACGTCTCCCCGAGCGCGGTGGCCACGGTCGCCAGCGCCTCCAGCGCCCCGGGATCGCCGGCCGTCACGAGGCGCGAGATCGTTGCGCCCGAGATGGACCCGTGCTCCGCCCGCGCGGCGGCCAGCGCTGCGCCGGTGCCACCGGCATCCGCCACCGCGTTCGCCGCCCGCTGCAGGGCGCGACCGGAGGCGTACATCTCGATGCATCCGCTCTGCCCGCAGCCGCACGCGAGCCCTCCCCGCTCGAATCGCACGTGGCCGAGTTCAGCCGCCGCGCCGTAGCCGCCGCGGTAGAGCTCCCCGTTGGCGATGATCGCCCCGCCGACGCCGGTGCCCATCGTGAGCATCACCATGTCGTGCACGCCGCGGCCGGCACCGAACCGGTACTCCGCCCATCCGGCCGCATTGGCGTCGTTCTCGATCGCGACGTCGATCCCGACCCGCGCCTCGAGGCGCTCCTTCAGCGGCTCGTTCCGCCACGCGATATTGGGCGCGTGATAGACGAGCGATCGGTCGCGGTCGATGAACCCGGCGGCGGCGACGCCGACGTGCGCCACATCGTGTGCGGCGCGGAGTCGTTCGATCATGCCGACAACGGCATCTTCGAGTGATCGCGGCTCCAGGGGAGTGTCCACGCGCTCCATGGCGACGACGGACCCCTGCTCATCCACCACTCCCCCAGCGATCTTCGTTCCGCCGATGTCGATTCCGACCGTGAGCACCGATATCCCTCCCGCACGGCGCGCTGGCGCGCGCGGCGCCTTGCAGTCTAGCGTCGCCCGTAATTCCACACCCCCGGGTGGCGAGGGGGCCGTTGCCATAGACTCCAAGGGGAGATTCACCCGTTCACTTCCGGTACCAAAGGAGCTGCCGTGGTTCAGTTCGAAGTTCCCGCCGTCGTCCCCGCAGACGCACAGGCGAATGTCACCGACCTCCTGGTCGACCGTGTGAAGAAGACGCCCGACATGGCCCTCTTCGCCGTCCCCGAGGGCGCGGGCTGGCGCGACATCACGGCCAAGGAGTTCCACCGCCAGGTGGTCGGCCTCGCCAAGGGCTTCATCGCCGCAGGCATCCAGCCGGGCGACAAGGTCGGCTTCGTCGCCCGCACGACGTACGAGTGGACCCTGGTCGATTTCGGCCTCTTCTTCGCCGGTGCCGTGATGGTCCCGATCTACGAGACCAGCTCTCCTGCGCAGATTCAGTGGAACATGTCCGACTCGGGCGCCATCGCCATCATCCTGGAGTCGGCCGACCACTTCGCCCGCTTCGACGAGGTTCGAGGCGACCTCCCGCTCGTCCGCGACGTGTGGCAGCTGCATCTGGGGGCGGTCGAATCGCTCACCGAGCACGGCAAGGATGTCGCCGACGACGAGGTTGAGCGCCGCCGCAACATCGCCGACGGCGCCGACATCGCGACGCTCATCTACACCTCGGGCTCGACCGGCCGCCCCAAGGGGTGCGTGCTGACGCACAGCAACTTCGTCGAGCTCTGCCGCAACTCCGCCGTCGCGCTCAACGAAGTGCTCACCGTCCCCGGCTCCTCGACGCTGCTGTTCATCACGACGGCGCACATCTTCGCCCGGTTCATCTCGATCCTCGACATCCACGCCGGCGTCAAGACCGGGCACCAGCCAGACACCAAGCAGCTGCTGCCGGCCCTCGGCTCCTTCAAGCCGACGTTCCTGCTGGCGGTGCCTCGTGTCTTCGAGAAGGTCTACAACTCGTCGGAGCAGAAGGCGGAGGCCGGCGGCAAGGGCAAGATCTTCCGCTCCGCCGCGCACGTCGCCGTCGAGCACTCCCGCCTGCTGCAGGACGGGAAGAAGATCCCCCTGCTGATGAAGCTGCAGTTCACGCTGTTCGACCGGCTGGTGTACAGCAAGCTGCGCGCCGCGATGGGCGGCCGGGTGCAGTACGCCGTCTCCGGATCCGCTCCCCTCGGGCCGCGTCTCGGGCACTTCTTCCACAGCCTGGGCATCACGATCCTCGAGGGCTACGGCCTCACCGAGACGACCGCCCCCGCAACCGTGAACCTCGCAACGAAGTCCAAGATCGGCACCGTCGGACCTGCCCTCCCCGGCGTCGGCGTGCGAATCGCGGATGACGGCGAGATCGAGGTGCGCGGGATCAACGTCTTCAAGGAGTACTGGCGCAATCCCGAGGCCACCGCGGCGACGTTCGACGGCGACTGGTTCAAGACGGGAGACATCGGCGTATTCGACGAAGAGGGGTTCCTCACGGTCACAGGTCGCAAGAAGGAGATCATCGTCACGGCGGCGGGCAAGAACGTCGCACCGGCCGCGCTCGAGGATCCGATCCGCGCCAACCCGATCGTGAGTCAGGTGGTCGTGGTGGGCGACCAGAAGCCGTTCATCTCGGCGCTGATCACCCTCGACTCCGAGATGCTGCCGACGTGGCTCGCCAACAACGAGCTGCCCGCCGACATGTCCCTGGAGGACGCCGCGAAGAACGACAAGGTGCGCGCGGAGGTGCAGAAGGCGATCGACATCGCGAACAAGCACGTGTCGCGGGCGGAGTCGATCCGCAAGTTCAAGATCCTCTCCACCGAGTGGACCGAGGCCAGCGGCCACCTGACGCCGAAGATGTCGATCAAGCGCAACGTCATCATGGAGGACTTCGCGTCCGAGGTCGACGCCCTGTACAACGAGCCGGTCACGACGACGAACGTGCCGCTGGGCTGAACCGGCCCTCACCGATTCGGCGGATCTGATGCGGCCCGGTGTGATCGGGCGGTAGGCTCGAGGAAAGGCCCCGAGGCGCGATGCGCTCGGGGCCTTTCTCGTGGGTCGGCGCTCCATGAAGTCGGCGACCGACTGCGCCGCGCTCAGACCTGGCGTTCACCTCATCCCTGGTAGCCCGGCGCGCATGTTCTCTGATCGGCTGTTCAAGTCTGCGCGAACCCAGACGCAGACTTGAGTACCCCATCGGCCCTCAGGGGACGCCGCCGTGGTGCTCCCCCGGGATCCGGGCCGGCGTGCCTGCACAACGGCTGATGCTTTGGACGACACGCCGAGTCCGGCGCATCCGCTCGGCGTGTCGGAGCCCGAGATCCGCCGTTGTGCTCGGCATCGGAGCGAGCTGCGGACGCAGGCTTTTCGGCCCGCCGTGAGACCTGCTCAAGTCTGCGCGAATCCAGATGCAGACTTGAGCAGCCGAATCGCCGACAGCGGAGCCTCCGCGACACGCCGGGCGGGAAGCGCCGACGGCGCGCCCAGGCGAGCCACGCGACACACGCCCGGTCCGACCGACCGTAGGGGCGCCAACCCCCGAACAGCAAACGCGCCTCAGAACCAGGCGCTCTCCCGCACCTCGCGCATCGCGACGCGGCGCGTTTCCGGCGCAAGGCGCTCGAGGTAGAGCGTGCCGTCGAGGTGGTCCGTCTCGTGCTGCAGCGCCTGAGCCATGAGGCCCTCGCCCTCGAGCACGATCGGCTCTCCGTCGAGATCGATTCCTTCGACGCGCGCATACGGGTGTCGCAGGGCATCGTGCCAGAGGCCGGGGACCGAGAGGCATCCCTCCCCGACGGGCTCCGGCTCGCCACGAAGCTCGACGATCCGGGGATTGAGGACGTACCCGATGTCGCCGTCGATGTTGTAGCTGAAGGCGCGCAGCGCCACGCCGATCTGCGGTGCCGCGACACCGGCACGGCCAGGAGGTTCTACCGTGTCCACGAGGTCGCGCACCAGCGCCCGGATGCCGTCGTCGATGCGCTCGATCGGCGCGCTGGGCGCGCGCAGCACGGGATCGCCGAAGAGGCGGATGGATCTGACCGCCATGGATCAGGCGGCTGCGGCGGGCTGGCCGCGGAGTCCCTCGACGACCTTGGCCGCGAGGGAGCGTGCGGCGAGGCGCGTCGCCGGCTGCAGGTCGCGGAACGAGATCGCACTTCCGGCGGCGATGAGCGGGTCGTACGGGATGCGCACGACATCCCGCACACGGCTCTCGAAGTGCCGCTGCACCTCGTCGAGTCGCACGACCGGTGCGCCGGGCGATGCCTGGTTGAGCACCACGACGGCGTTGCGCACCTGCTCGCTGTACCCGTTGGCCTCGAGCCACGTCAGCGTCTCGGACGCCAGGCGCGCTTCGTCGATGCTGAGCCCGGCGACGATCACGAGCTGATCGGCGAGGTCGAGCGTCGCACCCATCACGGAGTGCACGATGCCCGTGCCGGTATCGGTCAGCACGATCGAGTAGTAGTGCGCGGCGACCTGCGCGACCTCACGGTAGTCCACGTCGCTGAAGGCCTCGGAGACGTGCGGGTCGGTGTCGGACGCAAGGATGTCGAGGCGCGTCTCGTCGCGGGCAACGATGTTGGAGATGTCGTTGTAGCCGAAGATCTGCGAGCGGGCGCGCACGAGATCGCGCACGGTCTTGCCGCTCGGCCGCGCGATGCGGTCGGCGAGGGTGCCACGGTCGGGGTTTGCGTCGACGGCGATGATGCGGTCATCCCGGGCATCGGCGAGGGCCATGCCCAGCAGGGTCGTTACCGTGGTCTTGCCGACGCCGCCCTTGCGCGAGAGCACAGGGACGAAGCGAGCACCCCCCACGAGCGGCTCCGCGATCCGTGTCGTCAGAATCTTGCGGTCCCGGGCCCGCTTGCTGTCGCCGAGATTGATCCGGCGGCCTGACAGGGAGTACAGCAAGTGACGCCAGACGCCCTCGGGCTCGGGCTGCACCAGCTCCTTGTGCTCGAGAAGGCGGTCGGCGGTGAGCAGGTCCGGCGTCTCGCGGCCGGCCGCGTTCAGGTCGCCCAGTCGCTTGGACGCGAGCGTGATGTCGTGCCGAAGCAGGGGCCGCACGACCTCCTGGCGCGACTGCTCTCGAACGGCGGGCGCGGGTGCGGGCGTCGACCCCACGGGCTGCGCGGCAACGGGCGCCTGGGCGATGGGGACCGGTGCGTCCTTCTCTTCGTCCACTGTCTCCTCGATCTCGGACTCGATGGGCTGGGGTTCGACGGTAACCGACCCGGCGGCCTGCCAGCCAGACCCCTCGAACTGCGGACTGGGCGGTGCTGCGATCTCGGCGGCCGAGTCGGGCAGCGGTGCGTCGCTCGGGAGCTCGATCACGATGTCGGCGGTGTGGATGTCCTCGTGCGGCTCTCGAGCGATCTCGAGGTGTTCGCTCGCGACCTCGCCGCCGTCCGCCTCGCCACCCTCGACATCGCCGTGGAACACCTCGGCGCCGTCCTCCAGGGAGCTGACGGACTCTCCGACGACGTAACCGTCGTCGACGGTCTCGTCGTCGGCGTACTCGTCGTCATCATGCTGCACGGGAAGCGATACGTCGACGTGCGACGTCGACGCGCCGAGGATGTCGATCCCCGTCGTGTCGAGGCCGCCGGTGTCGCCGAGGACACCGTTGACTTCATCGTCCATCGGCTCAGGATTGTTGCGATCGGGCATCACGAGGTCCCTCCCCAGGACTCCGGCGAGTGTGTCTCGCCGGGTCAAGGCTAATGCGAGGGGCGGATGACGACCAAAAGGTCGCCGGCGTCCACCTGCTGCGTCGCCCCGAGGGCGAGCCGCTCGACCACACCGGGGACGGGTGCCGTGATGGCCGCTTCCATCTTCATCGCCTCGATCGACGCGACCGGCTGCCCGGCCACGACGACGTCGCCCACGTCGACCTTGAGCGTCACGACGCCCGAGAACGGCGCGGCCACCTGACCGGGTTTGGAGGTGTCCGCCTTCTCCGCCTCCCGCACGTCGACCTGGATGCTCCGGTCCCGCACGAAGACGGGTCGCAGCTGTCCGTTCAGCGTGGTCATGACCGTGCGCATGCCCTTGTCGTCGGCCGCCCCGATCGCCTCGAGCCCGACGAAGAGTCGCACCCCGCGCTCGATCTCGACGACGTGCTCCGTCCCCTCGGCGAGCCCGTACAGATAGTCCACGGTGTCGAGCACGGACAGATCGCCGAAGGCTTCCCGTACCGCCTCGTAGCTCTTCGTGGGGGCCGGGAAGAGCAGCCGGTTGAGCGTCCCGCGCCGCGATGCGGCGTCGCCGGCGAGCCCGGCGGTGTCGGCATCCGTGAGCGGAGTGACGCCGATCTTCACGTCGCGCCCGGCGAGCACCTTGGTGCGGAACGGCTCGGGCCATCCGCCGGGCAGGTCACCGAGTTCACCGGCCATGAAGCCGACCACGGAGTCCGGCACGTCGTACTTCTCGGGGTTCGCCTCGAAGTCGGCCGGATCGGCCTTGACCGCCGCGAGATGCAGCGCGAGGTCGCCGACGACCTTGGAGGAGGGCGTCACCTTGGGCACGCGCCCGAGGATGCGGTCGGCGGCGGCGTACATGTCCTCGATCAGCTCGAAGTCCTCCGACAGCCCGAGCGCGATCGCCTGCTGCCGCAGGTTCGAGAGCTGGCCACCGGGGATCTCGTGGCGGTAGACCCGGCCCGTCGGACCCGGCAGGCCCGACTCGAACGGGCGGTACAGGTGCCGCACGGCCTCCCAGTACGGCTCGAGGTCAGACACCGCGTCGAGGTCGAGGCCCGTGTCGCGCTCGGTGTGCGAGAGGGCGGCCACGAGCGACGACAGCGACGGCTGGCTGGTGGTGCCCGACATCGGCGCGGCCGCCGCGTCGACGGCATCCGCCCCCGCCGCCGAAGCCGCGAGCAGGGTCGCGAGCTGGCCGCCCGGGGTGTCATGCGTGTGCACGTGCACCGGAACGTCGAACCGGTCGCGGAACGCCGAGACGAGGGCGGATGCCGCGGCCGGCCGCAGCAGGCCGGCCATGTCCTTGATCGCCAGCACGTGGGCGCCGGCATCGATGATCTGCTCGCCCAGACGCAGGTAGTAGTCCAGCGTGTACAGGTTCTCGGCGGGATTCAGCAGGTCGCCGGTATAGCAGACAGCGACCTCGGCGACCGCGGTGCCCGTCTCGAGCACCGCATCGATCGCGGGGCGCATCTGGGACACGTCGTTGAGCGCATCGAACACACGGAAGATGTCGACACCGGTGGCGGCGGCCTCGCGCACGAAGGCGTCGGTGACCTCGGTCGGATAAGGGGTGTAGCCGACGGTGTTGCGGCCGCGCAGCAGCATCTGGATCGCGATGTTGGGGAGCGCTCCGCGGAGCTTCTCCAGGCGCTCCCACGGGTCCTCCCCCAGGAACCGCAGGGCTACGTCGTAGGTGGCGCCACCCCATGCCTCGACCGACAGCAGCTGCGGAGTCATCCGCGCCACATGCGGAGCGACGGCGAGCAGGTCCTTGGTGCGCACGCGCGTCGCGAGCAGGGACTGATGCGCGTCGCGGAACGTCGTGTCGGTGACGGCCAGCGCCTTCTGGGCACGGAGATCCGCGGCGAAGCCGGTGGGGCCGAGCTCCAGCAGCCGCTGGCGCGAGCCGGCGGGAGGCGGCGTCTGCAGGTCCACCTTCGGCAGCTTGATGCGCGGGTCGACATGCAGCGGGTTCTCGCCGTTCGGCTTGTTGACCGTGACATCCACCAGCCAGTTCAGCATCCGCGTGCCGCGGTCCTTGGACTCGCGGCCCTTCAGCAGCTGCGGGCGTTCGTCGATGAAGGAGGTGCTGACATCGCCCGCGATGAACGACGGGTCATCCAGGACGGCCTGGAGGAAGGGGATGTTGGTGGATACCCCGCGGATGCGGAACTCGGCCAGCGCGCGGCGCGCGCGGGCGACAGCGGCGGGGAAGTCCCGCGCCCGGCAGGTCAGCTTGGCGAGCATCGAGTCGAAGTGCGGGCTGACCTGCGATCCGGCGGCCGTGGTGCCGCCGTCGAGGCGGATGCCCGCGCCGCCCGGAGAGCGATACGTGGTGATCTTGCCGGTGTCGGGCCGGAAGCCCTGCGTCGGGTCCTCGGTCGTGATGCGGCACTGCAGGGCCGCGCCCCGCAGCCGGATCTCATCCTGCGCGAGGCCGAGTTCGCTCAGCGTCTGCCCCGCGGCGATGCGCATCTGCGACTGCACGAGGTCGACGTCCGTGACCTCTTCGGTGACCGTGTGCTCCACCTGGATGCGCGGGTTCATCTCGATGAAGACGACCTCGCCGGTGCGCTCCCCCGCTGTCTCCAGCAGGAACTCGACGGTGCCGGCGTTCTCGTAGCCGATGGACTCGGCGAAGGCGACGGCATAGCGGTGCAGGTCCTGGCGCACACCGTCGTCGAGGTTCGGCGCGGGCGCGATCTCGATGACCTTCTGGTGCCGGCGCTGAACGGAGCAGTCGCGCTCGAAGAGGTGCACCGTGTGCCCGGTCTTGTCGGCGAGGATCTGCACCTCGACGTGCCGCGGGCGCACGACGGCCTGCTCGAGGAACATGCGGGCGTCGCCGAACGCGCTCGCCGCCTCCCGCATCGCCTCGGCCAGCGCGGGGGCCAGCTCACCCTTGGATTCCACGCGCCGCATGCCGCGACCTCCGCCTCCGGCGACCGCCTTCGCGAAGATCGGAAAGCCGATGTCGTCCGCCTGGGCGACGAGCGCGTCGATGTCGTCCGAGGCCTCCGTCGAGCGCAGCACCGGGACTCCGGCCGAGATGGCATGGTGCTTCGCCGTGACCTTGTTGCCGGCCATCTCCAGCACGGATGCCGGTGGTCCGATGAACGCGATGCCGTTGGCGGCGGCCTTCTCGGCCAGCTCGGGGTTCTCGGAGAGGAACCCGTAACCGGGGTAGATCGCGTCCGCGCCGGACTCCTTGGCGACGCGCACGATCTCGTCGACGTCGAGGTACGCCCGAACGGGATGCCCCTTCTCGCCGATCTGATACGCCTCGTCGGCCTTCAGCCGGTGCAGCGAGTTGCGGTCCTCGTAGGGGAACACGGCGACGGTGCGCGCCCCCAGCTCGAAGGCCGCGCGGAACGCCCGGATCGCGATCTCTCCACGATTGGCGACAAGGATCTTGCGGAACATGCACACCTCTTGAGGCTCGGCGCGAGTCGTCTTCGTTCTCGGCGGGGCGGGGCTGAGTGTGCTCTCAGCCTAGGGGACGGTAACGTGGTCTTTTGTGCACGTACTCAGCGTCAGCTCCCTCAAGGGAGGCGTCGGCAAGACGACGGTGACCCTGGGCCTCGCATCAGCGGCTTTCGCCCGTGGGGTCCGGACGCTCGTCGTCGACCTCGACCCCCAGTCGGACGTCTCCACGGGCATGGACATCCAGGTTGCCGGCCGCCTGAACGTCGCCGACGTGCTGGCGAACCCCAAGGACAAGATCGTCAAGCAGGCGATCACCTCGAGCGGCTGGGCCAAGGTGCACCCCGGCACGATCGACGTCATGATCGGCAGCCCGTCGGCGATCAACTTCGACGGCCCGCACCCGAGCGTGCGCGACGTGTGGAAGCTCGAGGAGGCCCTCGCCACCGTCGAGGCCGACTACGACCTCGTTCTCGTGGACTGCGCCCCGTCGCTGAACGCCCTCACCCGCACGGCCTGGGCCGCAAGCGATCGCGTGATCGTCGTGACCGAGCCCGGACTGTTCTCCGTCGCCGCCGCCGACCGCGCGCTGCGCGCCATCGAAGAGATCCGCCGTGGGCTCTCCCCCCGCCTGCAGCCGCTCGGGGTCGTGGTCAACCGCGTTCGCCCCCAGTCGATCGAGCACCAGTTCCGCATCAAGGAGCTTCGGGACATGTTCGGCCCGCTGGTGCTGTCGCCCCAGCTGCCGGAGCGCACGTCGCTCCAGCAGGCGCAGGGCGCGGCGAAGCCGCTGCACATCTGGCCCGGCGACTCCGCGCAGGAGCTCGCGGCCGACTTCGACGCGCTGCTCGACCGCGTCATGCGCACCGGCCGCATCCCTGTCCCCGCCGAGATCGGCGGCCGTACCGGCCCGCCGGCGCTGTACTAGGCCGTACGCGCCGCGCGACGAGCGGAGAGCTCGTCCACCGACTCGGGTGCCTGCGCGTCGAAGTCGACGAGCGTCGACTCGACCTCCCGCAGCACCTTCCCGACGGCGATGCCGAACACGCCCTGACCGCGGCTCACCAGGTCGATGACCTCGTCGTTCGACGTGCAGAGATACACGGACGCACCGTCGCTCATGAGCGTGGTCCCCGCAAGATCACGGATGCCCGCGGCGCGCAGCTGATCGACGGCCGTGCGGATCTGCTGCAGGGAGATTCCCGTATCCAGCAGCCGCTTGACGAGCTTCAGCACGAGGATGTCGCGGAAGCCGTACAGCCGCTGCGACCCGGAGCCCTTGGCCCCTCGCACCGTGGGCTCGACCAGCTCGGTGCGGGCCCAGTAGTCCAGCTGCCGGTATGTGATGCCGGCGGCGCGCGCCGCCACCGCACCGCGGTAGCCCACCTCGTCGTCCATGTCGGGCAGTCCGTCGGTGAAGAGGAGATCTGCGGCGAACTGAGGTTCGCCGGCTAGTTCGCCAGCTTTCATGCTCGCGTCCTCCTCATCGGGTCGGGGTAGGTTCCACGCTAGATGAGCGACAACCACTGGGCAACGACATCCGCCCGGCGCGTTGGGCGTGTCGCGCAAGACGATCGAAATCCGGTCCCTAGGACACGATACGCCCGAGGGCGTTCTTCACGAAGATCGCCCGCACATCGTCGAGGCGATGTGCGAGTTCCGGGGCGAGCTCGCTCGCCTTGGCGCGGGAGCCGGCATCCGTTCGTCGCAGCAGCGCCGACAGCGCCGACTCGATCAGCGCCACCTCCCGCTCGGCGCTCTGGCGCATTCCCCGCAGGTGCCGCGGCTCGATGCCGTGGCGGTCGAGGGCGACGAGCGCGCGCAGCAGCGACACCGCCTGCTCGTCGTACGACTCCGCGGCCGTCAGCACGCCGGTGCTGATCGCGTCGTTGAGAAGCTGAGGCGCCGCACCGGATGCCGCGAGCAGGTCCTCGCGGCGATACCGCCGCGCCGCGGGGACGATGGACGGCGGTGCCAGCGAGGCCGGCGTGGCCGGCTCACGACCCGCATCGACGTCGGCGAGGTAGTCGCGGATGACGCTGAGCGGCAGGTAGTGGTCGCGCTGCAGGGTGAGCGCCAGCCGCAGCCGGTCGAGGTCGCCGAGCGAGAACTTGCGATACCCGGACTCCGTGCGCGAAGGCGTGATGATGCCCTGCACTTCGAGGAAGCGGAGCTTGGATGTCGTCAGCTGCGGGAACTCCGGCGTCAGGCGTGCGAGCACTTGACCGATGCTGAGAAGCCCCGCGGACGATGAACGTGCGCGGGCGGAAGCGGCCGGCATCAGCCGTCCGCGGCCTGAGTCAGGTCAGCGGGCGACGAGAAGAAGTTGAGGCGGAACTTGCCGATGCGCACTTCGGCACCGTTGGTGAGCACCCCACGATCGGCACGTTCGCCGTTCACGTAGGTGCCGTTCAGCGATCGCTGATCGATGATCTCGAACGTGTCACCCGTGCGGGTGATCTCCGCGTGGCGTCGCGAGACGGTGACGTCGTCGAAGAAGATGTCGGCCTCGGGATGCCGGCCGACGGTCGTCACGTCCGTGTCGAGCAGGTAGCGGGCACCCGCCGTGGGTCCCGAACGAACGAGCAGGAGGGCGGACCGGGCCGGCAGAGCTGTGATCGCCTCGATCTCCGTCGTGGTCAGCTCGCTGCCGAACGGCACGAAGGACAGATCGGAATCATGGCCGAACGTCTGGGTGGTGTCGCTCGAACCAGCACGCGAGTCCCCGGGGACGTCGGATTCGCGCTTGATGTCCCGCGACTCGGGACGGTACTCCGCATCTGACACGCTCAGCCTCCTATCCAGCCCAGCCTATCCGATGGGGCTCCGCCGGACACCCGGCGGATGCCGGAAAACGGGGCCACGACTATGTTTCGTCGTGTGTCAGCGCGAGTGCTTCGGGGCCCGATTCCGCATACTGTGGCGGAAATCGACGCTATCGCGAAAGGACCCTCCCGTGTCTAGCCCTCTCCACCCGATTCCCGCCCTCCAGGTGCGTGAGCGTGTGGAATGCATGTGCGAGCACGGCGGAGACTGCACGGCGTTCGCGCCGGGTCACGGCATCCACCTGATCCAGGCCCGCCTCGCGTCGGCGACGCCGACCGAGTGGGTCGATGCGATCGTCGAACGCGTGCACGCGGAAGCCGGAGTGGTGCACCTGCGCACGCTCGACGGCGAAGAGATCGCCCTGTGGAACGGCGCGGGCGCGGCACGCGCGGTCTCGGGCGGCACACCGGTCTCGCTGCACGACCGCTACCACGTGCTCGCCGTCGGGACCGCGCGCTTCAACGTGCTGCGCGGCTGACGCCCAGCCGGTCGCCGAGCCCGTCGGGGCGCCGACCCTTCGACAAGCTCAGGGACCGGCGCGGTTCTTCAGGGACCGGCGCGGTTCTTCAGGGACCGGCGCGGTTCTCCAGGGACCGGCGCGGTTCTCCAGGGACCGGCGCGGTTCTTCAGGGACCGGCGCGGTTCTTCAGAGACCGGTGGCTACGCCATCGCGCTCATCGAGTTCTTCATGGCCATGCAGGCATCCATGCACGCCTGGCACGCCTGAGCGCACATCCGGCAGACGTCGCTCATCTCGGCGTGCTTCATGCACTCGTCCATGCACGTCTTGCACATGGCCATGCAGGCGTCGAGCATCGCCATCATGCTCGCCATGTCCATGCCCATCGGGCGCATCATCGCGCGCATCATCGTGTTGCACATGTCGGCGCAGTTCATGCACATGGCGGCGCAGGACATCATCGAGCCGTCCATCTGCTGAGCCGAGCACACCGTACACGCCTGCTCGCAGGCCGAGCAGGCGTCCATACAGGCCTGCATGACGGCCATGTCCATGTTCTCCATGCCGGCCATCGGCATCATGCCCTTGGACATCATGCCCATCATCATCGAGTCCATGTTCGCTCCTCCGATTGTTCCCCGGAGCGGCTTCCCCGCTCCTGATCGGCAGGTTACTCCGCGGCTCCCGCCGCGTCACCACCTCATCGCGATGCTCAGCCCGAATTCACAAGGTCGTCACACGGGTCGGGCCCGGCGGGCGGGGAACGGCCCGCGGACTAGGCTCGACGGGATGTCTGCACACACCGAATCCCTCGTCCGCAGGCCGCTTCGCGGCATCCGTTCTCTGGCCCTCGCCGGGATGCTGGCCCTCGGTGGGGCGCTCCTCTTCGCCTCGCCCGCGTTCGCCCACGACGAGCTCGTCTCCTCCGATCCTGCCGCCGGCTCCGTGCTGACCGAGGCGCCGGCCGCTGTCATGCTCACCTTCAGCGCGGAGCTCACGACGGGAGAAGGCGCGACCGAGGTGCAGGTGCTGGATGCTGCGGGCACGGTCGTCAATGACGGCGACGCGCTGACCGAGGGAACGACGGTCACGCAGCCGCTCTTCCCGGACCTCGAGAACGGTGCGTACCGTGTGCTCTGGAAGGTCGTCTCGGGAGACGGGCACCCCATATCGGCGGAGTTCGCGTTCACCGTCGAGGCGGCGCAGCCGGTCCCCACCGCGACGCCGTCGGAGAGCGCGACCCCGTCGGCTGAGCCGAGCGAGGAGGCGACAACCGCCCCCGCGGTGACAGAAACCCCCCTGCCGGTAGAAGAGGCCGATTCGTCGGCAAGCCTTCCGTGGGTGCTGTTCGGCATCGTGGGCGCCGCGATCCTCGGAGGGGTCGTCTATCTGCTCGTTTCGCGGTCCAGGCGCCGGCGCGATACCGAGGCGATCCGGGCATCGCAGGCCGCGTCGCTGACCCCGTCCTCCCCAGCCGCCGGCACGGGTTCGGCCTCCGGCGAACCCGAATCCGCGCCCGACACCGACCGATAGGCTGAGAGCATGCCTCACTACGACGTCGTCATTCTCGGCGCTGGCCCCGGCGGGTACGTCGCGGCCGTTCGCAGCGCCCAACTCGGCCTCTCCGTCGCGATCATCGAAGAGAAGTACTGGGGCGGTGTCTGTCTCAACGTGGGGTGCATCCCCTCCAAGGCCCTGCTCAAGAACGCCGAGCTCGCGCACACGTTCGCGCACAAGGCGAAGCTCTTCGGCATCTCGGGCGAGGCGACCTTCGACTACGGCGCCGCGTTCGATCGCAGCCGCGTGGTCGCAGACGGACGCGTCAAGGGCATCCACTTCCTGATGAAGAAGAACAAGGTCACCGAGTACGACGGCCGCGGGACGTTCACCGACGCGAACACGATCCAGGTCGCCAAGTCCGACGGCTCGTCCGAGACCGTCACGTTCGACAACGCGATCATCGCGACCGGTTCGTACGTGCGCCTGCTGCCCGGGGTCACGCTGAGCGAGAACGTCGTGACGTACGAAGAGCAGATCATGGAGCGCGAGCTGCCCGGCTCGATCGTCATCGTGGGCGCCGGCGCCATCGGCATGGAGTTCGGCTACGTGATGACGAACTACGGCGTCAAGGTGACGATCATCGAGTTCCTCGATCGGGCGCTGCCGAACGAAGACCCGGATGTCTCCAAGGAGATCGCCAAGCAGTACAAGAACTACGGCGTCGACATCCTCGTCTCCACCAAGGTCGAGACGGTCGTCGACAACGGCGGTTCGGTGACGGTCACTTACACGGCTAAGGACGGGTCGAAGGGCTCGATCGACGCCGACAAGGTCATGATGTCGATCGGCTTCGCTCCGCGGGTCGAGGGCTTCGGCCTCGAAGCGACCGGCGTGAAGCTCACGGACCGGGGCGCGATCGCGATCGATGACTACATGCGCACCAACGTTCCGCACATCTACGCGATCGGCGACGTGACCGCGAAGCTGCAGCTCGCCCACGTGGCGGAGGCGCAGGGGGTGGTCGCCGCCGAGACGATCGGCAAGGCCGAGACCATGCCGCTGGGCGACTACCGCATGATGCCCCGCGCCACGTTCTGCTCCCCGCAGGTGGCCTCGTTCGGCCTCACGGAGCAGCAGGCCAAGGACGAGGGCCACGAGATCAAGGTCGCGACGTTCCCGTTCATGGCCAACGGCAAGGCGCACGGTCTGGGCGAGCCGGTGGGCTTCGTCAAGGTGATCGCGGATGCCGAGCACCTCGAGCTGCTCGGCGCCCACATGATCGGACCGGACGTCTCCGAACTGCTGCCGGAGCTGACGCTGGCCCAGAAGTGGGACCTGACGGCGTTGGAGCTGGCCCGAAACGTGCACACCCACCCGACGCTCTCGGAGGCTCTGCAGGAGACCTTCCACGGCCTCGCGGGGCACATGATCAACTTCTGACAGAGCGGCCGGGCGAGGCGGACGGTTCCTCTGCCCGCTCGCGTCTCACGGTCTCGCGCGAAGTGCCGCCGGCTCTCAGGTTCGGCCCCGGACCTGAGGCCGTGACCGCTCCCGCCGCCGCACCGCGACCCCTGGTGCCGCACGCCGGGCATCCCTAGACTCTGCGGAGCGCCCGCTCCGCGGGAGCTACCATCGCCGCCCCGACCGAAGCCGGGGGCGGCGTTGGTGTCTGGGACCGGCGCACACATCCCAGCGGGCGCTCAGCCCTTGAGCACGAGCAGGGAACTCGTCGCCGTCGCGAGCGGCCGACCAGTGGCATCCTCGATCACGCCCTCGGCGAAGATCACGCGCTGGCCGCCCTTCACCACCCTGCCGGTGGCGCGGATAACGCCCGAGGTCGAGATGATCGGCCGAAGGTACGAGACGTTGAGGTCGATCGACGTGTAGCCGACGCCCTTCGGCAGCGTCGTCTGCGCCGCACATCCGACGACCGTGTCGAGCAGCGTGCAGGCAAGCCCGCCGTGCACCATGCCCAGCGGGTTGTCGTGGTACTCCCCCGGCTCGCACTCGAAGACCGCCTCGCCGGGCTCCGCAGACACGATCCAGAAGTTCATCAGCCGCGAGATCGGCGGCGGCGGGTACGTCCCCGCGAGCAGCTCCCGCAGATACGCGAGGCCATCGAGATCGCGGGATGCCGCGAGCGGCGGCTTGGGATCATCCCACATGATCGAGCGAGAGCGTGCTGCGTCCGGGGCCATGCTCACACACCAGGGCGGTCAGCGTCCCAGGGCCCGGGCGAGCTTCGAGGCGGATGCCGCGTCTCGCGCGCCGGCGGCGCGCACCGCGCGCTCCACCGCGGCGAAGAACCCATCCACGTCGACCGGCGCCGCCGAGCTCAGCTCGATCTCCCACTCACGCCACGTGCGCACGGTCCCCGCGCGCAGATCGGTCGCATGCACGTGATCGTCCGCGAACTCGGCCACCACCCCGCCGTCGGCCGCGCGCAGCGCGTAAGCCGTTCGCGCGTTCTCGATGCGGGCGAGGGGCTCCAGCGGGGCCGTTGAGTAACCCTGAACCGCCTCGAGAACGTCCGCCGGGAGGTCGGCGGTCTCGCCGAGCGGCCAGTGCAACTCGGTGCGGCCGCCGTCGATAAGCGCGCCCTTCAGGTGCCACCCGGCATCCGGGCCGCCCGTCCGCCGGCGCAGGGCGACCCCCGCGCGAGCGAGCGCCAGATCGTCCGTGTCGAAGTACGCCGCATCGAGCGGGCGCGTCTCGGCCTCGCCGACCGAGTCGACGCCCGGCAGCGCGGACCAGTCCGGCAGAGGCGTGTCATCGTCGACGTCGTACTTGCGCTCCACCTCGAGGGAGCTGGTCGGCTCGGTCATGGCGTCACGTACTGTCAGTCGTCGCTGTTGGGTCCGATTTCATCGGTGGCCTCGACGAACCAGAACTCCGCCTCGGAGGGACCGTCACTGCCGCCCGTGTGCGCGAGAGCTCCCTCTCGTCGGTAGACGATCTGCCCTTCGCCGTAGGGGACGATCAGAGAGTCGAGCTCGGGCGACTCGAGGGGCAGCAGCTGCCCGTCGAGAGGCCCACCGTGAAGACGTGCGATGGCCATGTCTTCCACAGTAGACCCGGCCTTCGACCCGCGCTTGTACCCACCCGGTCTGGAAGCGTTTGCACGTCGCCTAGAATCAGCCGAATGAAGGCCATCCGCACGTTCACCGTCCGCCCGGTGCTCGCCGACTCGCTCGCCGCCCTCGACACGCTCGCCGCCAACTGGCGATGGTCCTGGAGCCGAGCGACGCATGCACTGTTCGAGACCATGGATCCGAAGCTCTGGGCAGAGGTCGGCGCCAACCCCGCCCGCATGCTCGGCGCACTGGGACAGACGAGGCTCGACGAGCTCGCGGCCGACGAGTCCTTCGTCGCGCGCGTGCGCGAAGAGTCCGAGCGCCTCAACGCCTACCTCACGGGTGACCGCTGGTTCCAGAACCTCGAGGGGCCGAAGCCCGCGCACATCGCCTACTTCTCCCCCGAGTTCGGCGTGGACGGCTCGCTTCCCCAGTACTCCGGCGGCCTCGGCATCCTGGCCGGCGATCACCTGAAGAGCTCGTCCGACCTCGGGGTTCCGCTCACGGGCGTCGGCCTCTTCTACCGGGCGGGCTACTTCCGTCAGTCGATCGGCGAAGACGGCTGGCAGCGTGAGAGTTACCCCCTCCTCGACCCCTACGGCCTCGGTCTGACCCTGCTGCGCGACGCCGACGGCTCGCCGGTCGAGATCTCGCTCACGCTTCCGCACGACCGGCAGCTGCACGCGCGCGTGTGGGTCGCGGACATCGGCCGCATCCCGCTGCTGCTCCTCGATTCCGAGACGCCCTCGAACACCGAGGAGATGCGCCGCGTCACCGACCGCCTCTACGGCGGAGGCGGCGAGCACCGCCTCTTGCAGGAGCTGCTGCTCGGCGTCGGCGGCGTGCGCGCGGTGCGCGCGTTCTGCCGGGTCACAGGGCGCCCGGCGCCCGATGTGTACCACACGAACGAAGGACACGCCGGCTTCCAGGGCCTCGAGCGGATGTCGGAGCTCATCACCCTCGACGGCCTCGCGTTCGACGAGGCACTCGCCCAGGTGCGCGCCTCCACCGTCTTCACGACGCACACTCCGGTGCCCGCCGGCATCGACCGCTTCCCGCGCGACCTGATCCGCGACTACCTGCAGAGCGGGCTGTTCGCGAGGATCGATCCGGAGCGCGCGCTCGCCCTCGGCCTCGAGGACTACGCCGGCGGTGACGGCTCGGTCTTCAACATGGCGGTGCTCGGCCTGCATCTCGGGCAGCACGCCAACGGCGTCTCCCTGCTGCACGGCGCCGTCAGCCGGGGAATGTTCGGCCAGCTCTGGCCAGGTATCGACACCGAGGAGGTGCCGATCACCTCGATCACGAACGGCGTGCACGCGCCGACGTGGGTGCACCCCGCGCTCAAGGGCGTGAGCGAGCGGGCGTTCGGCGATGCGCACTCCGACAGGCACGACTGGCGGGATGCTGCTCGGGTGTCCGACGAGGAGCTCTGGGGCGTCCGCTCACAGATGAAAAACGAGCTCGTCGGGGAGGCGCGCCGTCGTGTCGCGGCATCCGCGATGCAGGCCAGCGGACGCGACACCGCGCCCGCGTGGATCGAGGACCTGCTCGACCCGACGATCCTCACCATCGGGTTCGCTCGCCGCGTGCCGACGTACAAGCGCCTGACGCTCATGCTGCGGGACCCCGAGCGCCTGACCCGTCTGCTCACCGACCCCGAGCGCCCCGTGCAGATCCTGATCGGCGGCAAGTCGCATCCGGCCGACGACTCGGGCAAGATCCTCATCCAGCAGCTCGTCAAGTTCAGCCGCGACCCCAAGGTGCGCGGACGCATCGTCTTCCTGCCCGACTACGACATCACCCTCGCGAAGACGCTCTACCCGGGGTGCGACGTGTGGCTGAACAACCCGCTCCGTCCCCTCGAGGCCTGCGGAACGTCGGGCATGAAGGCGGCCCTGAACGGCGTGCTCAACCTGTCGATCCTCGATGGCTGGTGGGACGAGTGGTACGACGGCAAGAACGGCTGGGCGATCCCGACGGCCGACAACGCCTCGAATGATGAGGAGCGCGACGACGCCGAGGCCTCAGCGCTGTACGACCTCATCGAGCATCAGCTCGTGCCGACGTTCTACGAACGGGATGGCGGCATCCCGCGCCGCTGGCTCGAGATGGTGCGTCACACGATGACGGACCTCGGGCAGAAGGCGACGAGTGACCGGATGGTGCGCGACTACGTCACGCGCCTCTACGTGCCTGCCGCCCAGCACGACGCCGCGCTGCGCGCCGACGGCTTCACCGAGGCGCGTGAGCTCGCCGCGTTCGTCAACCGCGTCAAGGCGGCGTGGCCCAAGGTGCACGTCGCGAACGTCGACAGCTCCGGCATCCCGCAGCAGGCGCAGGCCGGCGACCGCATGGAGGTGCGGGCGTACGTCGCGCTCGACGGGCTGTCCACCGAGGATGTCGCGGTGGAGCTGGCCTACGGACGCACCGACGAGAACGACAAGCTCGCGAGCGATCACGCCGTCATGCGACTGGATGCCGCGGGCCCGGCCGACGGCGGCATCACCACGTTCACGGGCGCGCTGCCGCTGACGGTCACCGGCACGTTCGGCTACACGGTGCGCGTGATTCCGACGCATCCGCAGCTCGTCTCCCCCGTCGAGCTGGGCCTGGTCACCTACGCCTCGTGAAGCCGTTCGTCCTGCTCTCGACGCGTGCAGAAGACGGTCCGGCGGATGAGGAGTACGCGCTCTTCCTCCGCTTCTCGGGACTGGCCGAGCGCGACCTGATCCGGGTTCGCCTGGAGTCCGGACCGATGCCCCACTTCGACCTCGACGCACTGTCGGGCATCATGGTCGGCGGCGGACCGTTCAACGCATCCGATCCCGCGGAGAAGAAGTCGGCCATCCAGCACCGCGTAGAGGGCGAGTTCGCGACGCTTCTGGATGACGTGGTCGCGCGCAATTTCCCGTTCCTCGGCGCCTGCTACGGGGTGGGCACGCTCGGCGTGCATCAGCGCGCCACGATCGATCGCACGTACTCCGAGCCGATCAGCGTCGTACCGGTGACGCTGACCGATGCGGGCCGTCGCGACCCCCTGCTCGATGGGATGCCGGATACCTTCGAGGCGTTCGTCGGACATAAGGAGGCGATCTCGAGCCTGCCGCCATCGGCGATGCTGCTCGCGTCATCCCCTTCCTGCCCGGTGCAGATGTTCCGCGTGCGGGAGAACGTGTACGCGACGCAGTTCCACCCCGAGCTGGATGTCGACGGCATCACCACGCGCATCCACGCCTACTCCGGCTACGGGTACTTCGCGCCGGACGAGCTCGACCTCACGCTCGCGGCCGTCCGACGCGCCCCGGTGGCCCACACGGGCCGCATCCTCGAGAACTTCGTCGCGCGTTACGCCCGCTGACCGCCGTCCGTCCGCGCACCCCTAGCCTGGAACGATGACTGACACCGCCGACAAGGCCCGCACGTTCGCCGCCCTGCACTCCGCTGCCGAGATCCTCAGACTCGTGAACGTGTGGGATGCCGTGAGCGCGAAGGTCATCGCCGACCTGCCGGGAACCCGTGCCCTCGCGACCGCCGGACACTCCATCGCCGCCAGCCACGGGTACCCCGATGGCGAGCAGATCCCGCTCGACCTCATGATCGCGGCGATCGCCCGCATCACGGCGGCCACCGAGCTCCCGGTGAGCGCCGACCTCGACTCCGGCTACGGCGACGCGGGTGAGACGACCCGCCGTGCGATCGGCGCCGGAGCGGTCGGCGCCAACGTCGAGGACGCGATGAAGCCGCTGGCCGATTCGGTCGCCGCGGTCCGCGCGGTGATCGCGGCGGGCGAGGCCGAGGGCGTGCCGTTCGTGCTCAACGCCCGCACAGACGCCCTGATCAAGGGCGGCAAACGCCCCCTCGAGGAGTCGATCGCCGACGCGATCGAGCGAGGGCGTGCCTATCTCGCCGAGGGGGCGACCACGGTCTTCGTGCCCGGACTGCTGACCGCCGACACGACCCGCCGGCTTGTCGACGGGATCGGCGACCGCAAGATCAGCGTCATCGGCGTCCCCGGAAACCTCGCCGCGGCAGAGTACGAGGCCCTCGGCGTCGCGCGCATCTCCTATGGTCCGCTTCCGCAGCGCGTCGCGCTGACGGCGCTCAAGCGCGTCGCGCTCGACCTGATGGCGGACGGCGTGATCCCGGCCGACACCGAGGCACTCAACTAACAGCAGCCGTCCCGGAGCGCTCCTTGGCCTCGTCGCGTCGGGCGGCCTCGAGCTCGGTCGCCGCCACCATCACCCCGATCTCGGCGCGCCGCACCCGCCGCTGCGCGAAGGTCGACGCGCCGAAGCGCGCCTTCACGCGGTCGGTCTGCTCCTCCACCCCGGTCACGATGTAGGCGCCGGCGATCAGGATCACCTGCGACGACAGGTTGAGCCACAGCAGCAGAGCGATGAGCGACGCAAACGTCGTGAGCAGGGGGTTGTTGGCGGCGCCCGCGACGAACAGGTTCGAGAGCTGCTGCAGCGCGCTCAGTCCGGCCGCGCCCAGCAGCGCGCCGGGCCACAGCGTCCTGGCGGAGGGCCGCAGCCCCGAGAGCCACCGGAACATCAGGGCGATCACGACCGCGTCGAGGACGAACACGATGACGACCGAGAGGCCGGTCACGGCCAGCCCTGCGACGGGGTCCCGCGCCGAGATGCCGATCCAGCCACGCACGACCCCGAGCAGGGAGCTTCCCAGGTAGGTGGCACCGGCCGCCGCAGCCAGCAGGCCGCCGAGCAGGATCGCGAGCACGAGGTTGCGCAGGATCACCCAGACCCAGAAGATGTCGTCGGTGAGACGGTCGGCGAGGGTGCGCAGCGCGACGCGCAGCGAGCCGATGGCACCGATCGCGGCGCCCACCAGACCGATGAACGACAGGATGCCGGCGAGATTGATCGCCTCAGGCGCCTTGATGGACTCCGGATCAATGAGCCCGTCCTCTCCGAGGAGGCCGGGGATCGCCGCGTTCACCCCGTCGATCAGGGCCTCCCACGCGACGGGATTGTCCGACAGCCAGAGGGCAGCGATCGAGAATCCGAGCAGCACACCGGCGAAGACCGAGAACAGGGTGCGGTACGTGATGCTGTCGGCCAGCATGGGGCCTCGGCGCTCGATGTAGAGCAGGATCGCCCGAACGGGCTTGAGGGTGAGGGCCCACGCGGTGAGTCGCGCGATCAGGCCGGGGGGTTTGGATGCCGCGGGGTCCGCCATTCGTCCACGCTATCGGCGTCGCCGACTCCCCGGCGTCGTTTGGCAACGGAGCTTCGCGGATCCACTCGTGCGGTGACTAGACGCCTCCGAGGACTCCGACGTACCACCGGCTCACGGCCTCACCGAGCAGGATGCCGATCCACGCCCCGGCGATCATCCACGGGCCGAACGGGATCGCCGTGCGCCGGTCGGCGCGCCGGGAGGCGAGAAGGACGACGCCGTAGGCGCCTCCCAGCAGGAAGGCGGCGAAGGCGCCGACCGCCAAGGCTCCCCATCCGACCCACCCGAGGTACAGCCCGATGACACCGGCGAGCTTGACGTCACCGCCGCCCATCCCGCCAGGGCGGATCAGACGCAGAACCAGGTAGAAGCAGTAGAGCACCGCCATACCGATCACGCCGCGCACCAATTGCTGCCAGGGCGCGCCGACGAGGCACGCCACCGTGAACAGCGTGAGGCCGACGACATAGCCCGGAAGCACGATGGCGTTCGGCAGACGGTGGGTCGCGATGTCGATGGATGCCAGGACCACGCTGATCGACAGGAAGTACAGGTAGGCGGCGAGCACGACCCACGACGCCGGCCCGGCGAGCGACAGGACAGCGATGGCCTGATATGAGATATCGGCCATCACCTGTCCTGTCGCGCTTCCCGGCTCGCATGCCACCGGATCGTGCCACCGTGACCCGGCGAGTAGAACCACCGCGAACATCGCGAACGTCGTCACGATGCCGCCGGACCGAATCCGGTCCAGCCTCTCCCCAGAGCTGGATGGCGACGGCGCCCCCAGCGCCGCTACTCCCCTGACAAATCATGAGCGTTCTCTCATGTTGTGTCAACTCGACCCACCCGCGCCGAGCGAAACCTGAGCAGAACTAAAGGTCGATCAGCTCGACTTCCACGACAGCCACTGAGCCCAGCTCCAGTCCCTCGGCATCGCGGACCGCCTTCTTCAACGGCAGGGCGTACCCCGCGGATCCGGGAAAGATGGAGGTCGCCCACGAGGTCCGGCCGATTCTGGCGCGTACCCGCAGTGAGCCGAACCCGCGCGCCGGCCGGGGCAGTTCCTTGATGTCGTTCGAGAGCTCTTCGGGAAGGTGGACGAAGTACCACGACGAGTCGTCACGGGCCTCCCAGTGGGTGACCTCGCTTTCGAACTCGATCTTCACACCGGCTCCCCGGGCTCGAACCGGTCGACGAGCCGCGCGAGGCAGTCGGTCCAGCCCAGCACGTGGTCATCGCGGGCCTCCTCGTCGGCGAAGCCCGCGTGGGTCACGGTGACGCGCGTCGCACCGGATGACTCAGGCTCCGCGTGCACAGCGATGTCGGTGACCTCGGGCTCGCCATCCCACACCCACGTCGAGCGCAAGGTGGACGGCTTGTCCAACTCGGAGTACACGCCGGAGACGCCGATGCCGATGGACGTGGAACGCGCCGACCACGATCCGCCGGGCTGCGCCTCGATCTCGGCGATCGTGCCGAACGAGGCGGGCCACAGCCACGTGGCGAAGACGTGGGCATCGGTGAACGCCTCCCACACCTCGCCGACCGTCGCATCGACGATCACGGATGTCTCGAGCTCTGGCATGCACGTCACGATACGGCTACTCGGGATGCCGCCGCGACCGGTTTCCGGGCGCGGAAGAGGAGATCACGGCCGGAGAGTGACGGGCGTGCCGTCGGGCAGCGCGGCGAGCGCCTGTGTCACTTCGGCGCCGACGCGGAGGCATCCGTTGGAGACGGGCCCGGAACGCACGTCGTGGTAGTGGAAGGCGGTGATGGCAACCGGCGCGCCGCCGAACCCGTCGAGCGTCTCCGACTGCACCGAAAGGTAGATGATCGGGTTGCCTCGTGTGTACGCGTACTCCGGTTCGATGCGCGTGGTCATCAGGAACGCACGGCCGAGCGGCGTCGGCGTCGCCTCGACACCCCAGCCAAAGTCGGTAGCGACGCGCTCGGCCACGCCCGCGCGCACGATATCGATCGTCCTGGCAGAGATGCTCACATCTACGGCGACATCGCCGGGCGTGAGCTCGACATCCTGGGCGCGGAGCCAGCCCGTGAGCTGGCGAGGGTTCCCCTGCGACGGCATCGCCTGGCGACCGACGAGCAGCACCTTCACCCAGTGCTCCTGGCGCTCGAGAACGGGTACCACCGTGCCGCCGTACACGTACTCACGAGGCAGCGCGGCGACGGGTTGGCCGAGGGGGTCGGCGAAGACAGGGGCGAACGCCGCCGCGGACCGCGCGCGCCACGGCGTCACCGCGCCGAACGGGTCGTCGTCGACCGGAAGGGCGGCGTGGATCCCGAACACGTCGACGGGGGGAAGGGAGACCGTGTCGTAGACCGTCGTGTTCGCGGGCGGCCCGGTGGGTGCCGGGGTCGGTGTCGGAGTCGGTGTCGCCGTGCGATCCGTCGGCGGGGTGGATGCCGGGGCCGTCGTTTCGACCGCCACGACCGGCGCGGCGTCGCGTGAAGCGAGGAGGTAAGCGGTGCCGATGCCGGTGGCCAGGGCGACGAGGACGGCCAGGGCGACAACCACTGCGCGACGGCGCCGCGGGGGCGCGGCCGCGGCATCCTGTTCCCTCGCCTCCGGCATGAGTTCATCGTCCGCGCCGGACGACGGAGGGTCAAGCGGCGCGCTCGTCCTCCGGCGTGTCGGCACCGGACGGACGCTGCTGCCGCCGCGGAAGGATGGGACATCAGTGTCCGGTTCCGGATACTTCGTGAAATCGGCATACGCGTTACCACGGGGTTAATTGCCAGGTCAATCCCAGCCCCCCGGGCCACCGGCACGCTACATTGAAAGAAGCGATCGGCGGTTTGCCTTTGGCGTAACCCAGGTCCGGGCAACGGACCGCCGAGCGAAGTGAGAGACATATCTCTTCTACGGCATATACGGCCCTTGCTGGGGCCGGTCCCGTCCGCGAAACCCGCCCCCGCATCCAAGGGTCAGCGCCCAACATCGCGCAGTCCTACTCCGCGGTCTCCCGAGTGGTGAAGGAATCGGGTCTGCTTCGTCGGGCCCGCTGGTTCTACGCCCTCGTCGGCTCCGGACTCACCGTCGCGCTCGTCGCGACGGGCTTCGGAATCTGGCTGCTCGGCGACAGCTGGTTCCAGCTGCTCATGGCCGCCGCACTCGGCATCATCTTCACCCAGTTCGCCTTCCTCGCCCATGAGGCCTCGCACCGGCAGATCCTGAAGTCCGGTCCGAACAACGATCGCCTCGGTCGCTTTCTCGCCACGTTCGTGGTCGGCATGAGCTACGCCTGGTGGATGACGAAGCACACCCGTCACCACGCGAATCCGAACCAGATCGGTCGCGACCCCGACATCGAGATCGACACCATCTCCTTCATCGAAGAGGATGCCGCCTCGGCCAAGGGCCTTCGCGCCCTCATCACCCGCAAGCAGGGCTACGCATTCTTCCCGCTGCTGCTGCTCGAGGGCGTGAACCTGCACTTCATATCGATCAGGACGCTGGTCTCCCGCGCACCGGTGAAGGGCCGTTGGATCGAGCTGACCAGCATCGCGCTGCGCTTCGCGCTCTACCTCGGCGTCCTGTTCTGGTTCCTTCCGCTCGGCATGGCGTTCGCCTTCCTCGGCGTGCAGCTCGCCGTCTTCGGCCTCTACATGGGAGCCTCTTTCGCTCCGAACCACAAGGGCATGCCGATCATCGCGAAGGACGCGAAAGTCGACTTCTTCAGCAAGCAGGTGCTGACCTCGCGCAACATCAAGGGCCGCGTCTGGGCATCGACCCTCATGGGCGGTCTCAACTACCAGGTGGAGCACCACCTCTTCCCGAACATGCCGCGGCCGTACCTGGCCCGTGCGAGCGAAATCGTACGTGAGTACTGCAAGACGCTCGATGTTCCGTACACTGAGACAACACTGATCCGTTCTTACGGCATCGTGATCGAATATCTCAACCGCGTGGGCCTCTCGGCCCGCGATCCCTTCGACTGCCCCCTTGTAGGACAGTTCAGGCGCGTCTAGCGTCTCCCACAGAACGTCTCCGCACTACGGTGCGGCGCGAGATGGGGCCGGAGTACTGGCCCCGGTACAACGAAAGTAAGGAATAACATCATGACCACCGGCACCGTTAAGTGGTTCAACTCCGAAAAGGGCTTCGGCTTCATCGCTCCTGACGACGGCACCGCCGACGTCTTCGCTCACTACAGCGCAATCGCCACCGGCGGTTACCGCAGCCTCGAAGAGAACCAGCGTGTCGAGTTCGACACCGCTCGCGGCCCCAAGGGCCTGCAGGCGGAGAACATCCGTCTCGTCTAGTCTTCTCTGCGAAGCGCCCGGTCCCTTGGGGCCGGGCGCTTCGTCATGCGTGCGGCGTGTGGGCGGCCGCATCCTCGCTTCGCGTCCCGGAAGTTCCCGCCTGCGGGTGACGCAAGCCGTGCCGCAAGCAGGCCGGACTACCGGATCCGCCCGCGCCGCCGCTTCACCGGATCACTCGCGCCCCGACGAGCCTGATTCCGGCCCGCCGTTCGGCCGCAGCCCGGCCGGCGCGTGCGTCAACACGGGACGGAACGGGATCGATGCCGCGAGCACGAGGATCATCAGCAGCGATGCCGCCAGCAGCAGGGTCCACCAGCCGCGCGCCTCATTGCCGGGCAACGCAGCGCGCCCGAGGAACAGCGCGGTCGCGGCGGCGCCCGCCAGCAGCACAGCGCTCATGACCCCGCAGACGATGCGCGCCCACAGTGGACCTCGACCGGAGATCGCGAATCCGCCGCCGATCGCGAGCAGCGCCACCCCGACCGCTCCCCCGCCGAGCCCCTCGGTGACGAGGGCCTCCAGCGCTCCCGGCAGAAACATCGGCGCGACAGCGAAGAGAAGCGGGGCGAGTGCGAGCCAGCGCCAGCCGGGCCGGCCGCCGCGCATCCGCAGCGCATGCGCCCAGCCGAGCAGGCCACCGACGATGGCGCCAGGCAGCACGATGGCACCGAAGGTTCCGAACCAGTCGATCTTCGAGGCAGGCCCCGCGAGCTCGCTCATATAGGCCCGGAAGGCGGCCGCCCACGCGAAGCCGAAAAGGGCTCCGAGAGCGACCGCAACGCGCACGCTGGGCGGTGCCATCGAGGATCCTTCCGTGCTGCGACGGCGGCCGGCGGGGGCGGGCATCCGTTGCGGACTGGTGCTCACACTCAACCACTCGGAGGTGCTCAGCGCATCCTGCTGCATCGCCGGGACATCCGATCGGGCGTCCACTCCGAAGACTTGTCGACACGGACAGTCCGTGCGGAATGGAGTCCCGTCATGCGCAATTCACCAAATCGGATCGTCGGGGTGGTCTTCGGCGCCGTCTACCTGCTCGTCGGACTGCTCGGCTTCACCTACACCGGCGGCGTCGGATTCATCGCGACGGAGGGCGGCCTGCTGCTGGGGATCTTCGCCGTGAACCCCCTGCACAACATCGCCCACCTGCTGATCGGCGCCGCGCTGCTCATCGGGGGCCTCGTCTCGGTCAAGGCGGCGAAGACCGTCAACGTCGTCGTCGGCGCGGCATACCTGCTGCTCGGCATCGTCGGGTTCTTCCTGGTGAACACGGCGGCCAACATCCTGGCCCTCAACACGGCCGACCACTTCCTGCACCTCGCGAGCGCGATCGTGCTGCTGGCCACGGGTCTCGCGGCCGACAAGGTCGTCTCGACCCGGACTGCGGTGGCCTGACCCATGCTCACGCGTCAGTGGCCCGCCCTCTGTGCGTGGGGGGCGGGCCTCATCCACCTCGCCGTGGCGGCCGGCTCTTCGCCCCTCTGGGCAGTGCTGCTCGGCGCGATGGGTGCGCTGGAGCTCGCGTGGGGCGTGTATGCGCTCCGCAGCGGGCGGATGACCCGGCCCCGCGTCGTGATGGGTGCGGCGCTCGGCGCCATCGGGGTGTCGGGAATCGCGGGCCTCTCCGGCTCTTTCGCCGGGGTGCCGCTCGCCGCGGCAGCCGTCCTGCTGCTCGTGATCGCCTTCGCCGCCGCGGCGGTGCTGCGCGCGGAGAGACGGCGATCGCCTCGCCGCAGCACGTACGAGGCGTCGCGGCAGCGCCCCGGACGCACCCTTCTCGGACTGCTGGCCGGCGCCGCGCTGGTCGCCGGGCTCACGACTCCCGCCCTCGCCCTGACGGATGCTGGGGAGCATGCCGTTCCCCACGGCGAGACGTCGCGCCACGGTGGCCACTGACGGCAGCGGCACGCCGCCGCGCTGCACAACGGCGGATATCTCTGCCGACACGCCGGGCGATACGATTCTCGTCCGGCATGTCGAGCACGATCTCCGCCGTTGTGCACCGCCGAAACGCCGCGGAACACCGCCCCGTCCGTCCCGTCGGCCAACGGCATCCGCCCTTGTGAACGGCCGGCGCCGCCTGAGGACACGACCCTCAGTCGAAGAGCACCGCCCGCAGCGCCCGTGCCTGTTCGGCCCAGAACTCCTGGGTCACGTCAGCCTTCCGGAAGATCGCATCGAACCCGTGGAACGCTCCGGGAACGACGTACACCTCGCAGGCCACCCCTGACTCGTTGAGGCGCCGCGCGTACTCGATGTCCTCCTCGTAGAAGAGATCGAGCGTACCGACGCCGATCCACGCCGGGGGAAGACCGGAGACCGCCACCCGCCGCGCCGGAGCCGCGTACGGCGAGACATCGGATCCGCCCGGCTCGGCCCCGAGATACGACTCCCAGGCGAATCTGTTGCTTCCCGGCGTCCACACCCGCACGTTGCGGGTGTCCATGTCGGTGCGCGCTGCCGTCCGGTCATCGAGCATCGGGTAGACCAGCAGCTGGAACGCCGGCGCCGGCGCGCCGCGGTCGTAGATGAGGAGCGCCAGCGCCGCCGCCAGCCCTCCCCCGGCGCTCGCGCCGCCGATGGCCACGCGCGCGGTGTCGATGTGAAGCCGCTCGGCATGCTCGAGGAGCCCCAGATAACCGGCGAAGACGTCCTCGACAGCCGCCGGTGCGGGATGGGTCGGCGCGAAGCGGTAGGCGACCGCGGCGACCGTGATACCGAGCTCACGGGCGAAGGCGATGTTCGTCGCGTCGTCCTGCTGCGGGGAGCCGCCGATCAGCCCGCCGCCATGAACCCAGAAGAGCGCCGGTGCAGCGACGGTGAGCCCGTCCGGCCGGAAGACGCGGAGCACGACATCCGGCCCGCCCTGCGGACCCCGCACGACGAGCTCCTCGGCCGTCACGCCCTCACCAGGGTCCTTGGGCTTGGGAGCCCTGGTCGCCATGAACCGCGCGAGGCGCGGTCCGTACGAGAACTTGGGGATGCAGCGGCCCGCGCGCAGGTCGGGATGGAACACGGTCATCGGGTCTCCTGTCGAGTCCGTTCAGACTATGGGCGTTCTCGATGCTCATCGTTCGGTATCCCCGCGCGCACAACGGCAGGAATCAGGGCCGACACGCCGTGTGACGGATGCCGCTGCCGGCGTGTCGCGAACGAAGTCCGCCGTTGTGCGCGGCGGCGGCGGTGGGCAGCGGCCGGGTGGCGCCGGGCCGGGTCGTGGCCGGGCCGGGTCGGGTGAGGGTGGAGCAGAGGGCGGTTTTGGGTCAGGACCGGGTGCGGATCGCGTCGACGAGCGCCCGCGGGCTGCCGTGCCAGGGTGCACCGTGGCCGGGAATGACCCAGTCCACGTCCAGATCGGCGATCGCATCGAGCGATCGGGCCGCGGCATCCGGATCGTCGGTGAAGGGCGCAGGCTGCGGCGCCACCTCGCCCGTGAGCACGTGCCGGGTAGTCAGTGCGTCCCCGACGAACACCGCCCGGGCCAGCGGAACGTGCACGGCGATGCTTCCCGGCGAGTGCCCGGGCAGCTCGATGATGCGGGGCGCGCCCGGCAGGGGCAGGATCTCTCCGCCGCGCATCGCGACGACCTCGCTCAGCGCGGTCGTGCGGAGCCCGCCCTTGCGGAGCGAGTACCAGAAGAACCCGACCGTCGGTGCGACATGCATGTGCTGCCGGCCCGTCTTCGGCGGCTTCGCGCCCTTGGCCCTCGCGGCATCCGCTTCGTGGACGTACACCGGCACACCCGCCTCCCGGCGCAGCCGCTCGGCGAAGCCGACATGATCGGAATCGCCGTGCGTGAGGATGACTCCCTTCACGTCGTCGAGCGAGCGACCCACGGCCTCGAGCTCGCCGAGCAGGTCCTTCCGATGACCGGCGAGCCCGGCGTCGACAACGGTGATCCCCTCGTCGGTCACGATCAGATGCACGGCGATGATGTCGTTGCCTATGCGGCGAATGTGCGGTGCCAGTTCCATGGCTGCCTCCTCTGTAGACATGGCTATCATACGTAGCTATCATGGCTATTGTCAATAGCTATCGAGGAGATCCGATGCCCACTCCCCCGCGCACATCCGTCGCCGACATCATCGCCGCCGGCCGCGACATCCTCGAGGCCGACGGGCTCCCAGGCCTCACGATGCAGGCCGTTGCCGCGCGGGTCGGTGTGCGTGCGCCCTCCCTCTACAAGCACGTCAAAGACCGCGACTCGCTCGTCGGCCTGGTCGCCGACGACACCGTACGCGATCTTCGCGAGCGGCTCGAGCGAACGGATGCCGGGCTGGCGCACTTCGCACACGAGTTCCGGGCATTCGCGAAGGAGTCCCCGCAGGCGTACCAGCTCATCTTCGCGCTCGGCCCCGACGCCACTCGCCCGAACTCCGAGGTGATGGCGCAGAACAGCGAGCCGATCCTTCGCGCCGCCCGCGATCTTGTCGGAGAGGAGAACGCGCTCGAGGCCGCCCGCACGATCACCGCGTGGGCGAGCGGCTTCGTCGGCATGGAGCTCGCCGGCGCCTTCCAGCTCGGAGGGGACGTGGACCGCGCGTTCGACTACGGCATCGAGGCGCTCACGCGCGGACTCACGCGCTGAGTCCGCGGGCGTGCGCGATCCGCGCGCTCCCGCCGACCTACCAGAGCGGGTGGATGTCGGCCCGGAGTCGCCGGTCGTACACATCGCGTACGACGTCTGCGAACGCCTCCACATCGAAGCCGCCCACGTCGAATCCCAGGTCCTCGAACGGCCGGTCCTCTGCGTCGGCGTCGAGCAGGGCCGCCGCATCCGCGTTCGAGACCCCCTGCGCGACCGTGCGCGCTCCGGGGATGACGGTGGTCACGCCCGGGCGCGACGCCACCCAGGCGAGCGATGCGGCCGGCAGCGAAACCCCCTCCGGCACGGCCGCGGCGAGTTCGCGCGCCGCCTCGATCCCGACCTCGAAGTCGACCCCCGAGAACGTCTCGCCACGGTCGAACGCCTCGCCGTGGCGGTTGTAGCTGCGGTGGTCGTCAGCCGCAAACGTCGTGTCGGCGGTGTACCGGCCGGAGAGGAGCCCGGACGCGAGCGGGACGCGGGCGAGGATGCCGACTCCCGCGGCCTCCGCGGCAGGCAGCACCTCGTCGAGCGGCTTCAGCCGGAACGGATTCAGGATGATCTGGATGCTCGCGACCCCTGGCCGGGCGATGGCCGACAGTGCCTGAGCGCAGGTCTCGACCGAGACGCCATAGGCGGCGATCGACCCGTCCGCGACGAGGGCGTCGAGCGCGTCGTAGGTCGCGTCGGCCTCGATGACCTCGCTGGGCGGGCAGTGCAGCTGCACGAGGTCGAGGGTGTCCACCCCGAGGTTGGCCCGGGAGCGGTCGGTCCACAGGCGGAAGTTCTCCGCCGCGTAGTTCTCGGGCAGCTGGGCCTCGCGCCTGCCCATCTTCGTGGCGACGAAGACTCCGGCCTCGGCGCGCTCCGCGAGAAACCCACCGATCAGCTTCTCGGAACGACCGTCGCCATAGACATCCGCCGTGTCGAAGAGGGTGACACCCGCATCGACCGACGCGGTGAGGATCGCGCGAGCGTCCTCCTCGCTGACGTCCCCCCAGTCCGCGCCGAGCTGCCATGTGCCGAGACCGATCGCGGAGACGTTCCGTCCGGTCCTGCCGAGGATTCGCTGCTGCATCCCATTCCTTCCGTCGGCGCCACCCTACCCGCTGCGCGGCCGACCGGGACGGATCACGTTCAAACCTTGAGAACGCTCTCACCGTTTGGTTACAGTGCTGTAAGTGAGTGGCATCCGCCGCCGATTCCCTCGATGGAGAGGTTTTCGCATGACCAGCACACCCAGGCGTCGGTTTCGACGTCTCGCCGCTTCCGTGACGGGTGCGGCACTCGTCGCTGCCGCCCTGGTGGCATCCCCGGCGCACGCCGCTCCACCTCGGGCGGTCGATGCGTACGACCCTGACCTCGGGCCCAACGTCACGGTCTTCTCTCCGGACACTCCCTTGGCCGAGATCCAGAGCACGATGGACGAGCTCGCCGACCAGCAGCGCAACAACGAGATGGGCACCAGCAGGCACGCCGTCTACTTCCTCCCGGGCGACTATGGCACGCCGGAGATGCCGCTGCAGTTCGAGGTCGGCTACTACACCGAGGTGGCCGGGCTCGGGGCGTCGCCCGAGGATGTCAACATCAACGGGGCCATCGAGGTCTACAACCGCTGCCTCGCCGACGGGGGAACAGCCAACTGTCTCGCCCTCGTCAACTTCTGGCGCACGATCTCCAACCTCTCGCTCCAGGTGAATAAGGCGGGGCAGGACGAATGCCGCGCGAGCGCGAACTTCTGGGCCGTCTCGCAGGCGGTCTCGATGCGCCGCCTGGACATCTCGGGTGCCAACCTGTCGCTCATGGACTACTGCACCGCCGGTCCGCAGTACGCCAGCGGTGGGTACATCGCAGACTCGCGTCTGCCCTTCGTCGTCAGCGGGTCGCAGCAGCAGTGGCTGACCCGCAACAGCGAGGTCGCGGGGTGGAGCAACGGCGTGTGGAACCAGGTCTTCTCGGGAGTCGTCGGCGCCCCTGCGGATGACGCATTCCCGGCGCCCCCGTACACGACGATCGAGAAGACCCCCCTCAGCCGGGAGAAGCCGTACCTCTCCGTGGATGACGCGGGCGCCTACAACGTGCGAGTGCCGGCCGCGCGGACGAACACGAGCGGCGTCTCCTGGGCCGATGGCGAGACAGCGGGGCGCAGCATCCCGATCACCGACTTCTTTCTCGCGACGCCGTCGGACAGCGTGAAGGACATCAACAACGCGCTGGCCCGCGGGCAGCACCTGATCTTCACGCCCGGCCTCTACGACATCGACCGGACGATCGACGTCAAGCGGGCCGACACGGTGGTGCTCGGTCTCGGGCACGCCACGCTCACCGCGGCGAACGGCGTGGTCCCGATGGAGATCAAGGATGTCGAGGGCGTCGTCGTCGCCGGCATCACGATCGACGCGGGCACAAGCCTCTCCCCTGTGCTGCTGAAGGTCGGCAGGAAGGACAGCGGCAAGCAGCTGCCGGATTCGAACCCGATCACGCTCAACGACGTGTACTTCCGCGTCGGTGGGCCGCACGTCGGCAAGGCGACGACGGCCGTCGAGATCAATTCCGATCACGTGCTCATCGACCACATCTGGGTGTGGCGCGCCGACCACGGGCTCGAGGGCTTCACCAACGGAGTGAACGGCGACACCGACCGCTGGGCGACGAACATCGGCACCAACGGCGTGATCGTCAACGGCGACAACGTGACCGCCACGGGTCTGTTCGTGGAGCACTTCCAGCAGTACAACACGCTGTGGAACGGCGACGGCGGCCGCGTCATCCTGTATCAGAATGAGCTGCCGTACGATCCCCCGACCCAGGCAGACTGGACACAGCCCGACGGCACGCTCGGCTATCCCGGATACGCCGTGGGACCGGATGTCACGACGCACCGCCTCGACGGCGCCGGGGTGTACGTCTTCAACCAGAACAACCCGTCGATCGTCACGGCCAACGGGTTCACGGCACCTCAGGCGCCGGGCGTGCGGCTGCACCACATCATGACGGTCAACCTCAGTGCCGGCACCATCCAGCACGTGGTGAACGGCGTGGGTGGCCAGGTCGACAATACGAACACGGGCGCTCCGGCGTACGTGCCGGCCTACCCGGCGCCCTAGGCCCCGCCCCCCGAGAGGCAGGCAGCCGGTAGGCGGACGTCCCGGCGGTGCAGCACGCACCGCCGGGACGTTTCCTGCGTCACAGTGGAGGGATGGATTACGGGCATCCGCTGCACTTCGGCACGTTCATCACTCCGACGAACGCCGAGCCGCACGGAGCGGTCGCCCTCGCCGTGCTGAGCGAGGAGCTCGGCTACGACCTGGTCGCGTTCCAGGACCATCCGTATCAACCCCGATTCCACGACACGTGGACGCTGCTCTCCTACGTCGCCGCGGTGACGACGAGGATCCAGCTCGCGCCGAACGTGCTCAACCTGCCACTGCGGCCGGTGCCGGTGATCGCCCGTTCCGCGGCGTCGCTCGACCTGCTGAGCGACGGACGCTTCAACCTGGGGCTGGGCGCCGGTGCGTTCTGGGATGCCATCGAGGCCATGGGCGGTCGGCGCCTGAGTCCGGGCCAGGCGGTCGACGCCCTGTCCGAGGCGATCGACCTGATCCGGGGCATCTGGGATCCCGGTGACCGCACGCCTCTGCACGGCGGCCGGTACGACACCGTGCGCGGGGCCAAGCGCGGCCCGGTTCCCGCCCACGCAATCCCCATCTGGGTGGGAGCCTACAAGCCCCGCATGCTCGGGATCACGGGTGCCAAGGCCGACGGCTGGCTGCCGAGTCTCGGGCGCATGGAGTCCGCGGATCTGCGCGAGGCGAACGCGCGGATCGATGACGCGGCGGATCGCGCGGGCCGCGCCCCCGCCGACGTGCGCCGGCTGCTGAACATCTCCGGACGGGAAGGGGTGAAGCGCCTCGCGGACCTGGCACTGGTGCACGGGTTCAGCACCTTCATCGTCGGCTCGGACGATGGCGCGTTCCTGCGCTCGTTCGCAGAGGAGACAGCGCCGCGCGTCCGGGAAATCGTCGAAGAAGGGCGCCGCGCGGGACCTCGGGGCTGATGCGCTCCGCGATCGGGCGCGGGTCAGTCCGTCGAGATGGGTTCGATGAGGGACGCGTCGGTGGGATCCGCGGTGCGGGTGTTGTTCACTCGCCGATCCACCTCGTAACCCGCGATGGTGCCGGCGACCTTGTCGGACTCCTCGTTCAGCAGCTCGATCAGCTGTTCCTTGCCGGCGGCATCCAGCTTGTCCGGAGTCAAGAAGTGGTCCCAGGCGGCCGGCTCGAGGAAGACGGGCATCCGGTCGTGGATCTCGCCCGACGCATCCCGCGCCGGACGGGTGATGATCGCCGCCGAGACCTCCCAATCGTCGTCGACCTTGCGAACGGTGTAGATGCCCGCCGCCGCGAGAAGTCCGCCTGACTGAGCGCGCAGGAAGTGCGCCTGCTTGTTGCCCGGCTCTCCCGTCCATTCGTAGTAGCCGAGCATCGGGAACAGGGCTCGGGAGGACGCGAAGGCGCCCTTCCAGAGACCGTTGGTGGCGACCGTCTCGATGCGGGCGTTGAACTGGGGGCGCTTGGATTCCTTCATGAACGCCGGATGGAAGTTCCACACCGCGGCATCCACCGTCCGCCTGATCTCACCGGTCTTCTCGTCCGCTCGCTCGCGCACGATCGGCACCGTGTTCGTCGGCGCTATCGAATAGCTTCCCGTCCACTCGCGGAAGTCCCCGCCGGCAGCGACGAATTCCTGGATCAGCTCATCAGTCTTGGCGTTCAGCGCGAACCGGCCACACATGCGCCGAGGGTACCAGCCCGCATCACCCGGCGTGACCCGGCAGGCGACATAGGAATCGCATAGCGGACGCAACGTTGCGTCATCGACAGGGACCGGATGCTGGTTCTCGTCAGGATTCCGTCGACTTGCTTGGAGAGATCATGCGCCGCATTCCCGAACCGCAGCAGACCACGCAGGGCCCCCGTTTCGAGGGCCGATTGCTCGATCATTCCCGTGAGGAGGTGGTCGACCAGGGCGCGCCGTTCGACATCCGCACGCTCATCAGCCGACGCGGGGTCCTCAGCCTCGTGGGTGTGGGGATGGGCGCGGCGGCGCTCGCGGCGTGCGCGCCCAGCGCGACGGGCACCACTTCGACCCCCACGTCCACATCGTCTCCGACCGACACCCCGACCGAGTCCTCTGCGCCCGGCTCGACGGCCGTCCCGGCGCGTGAGATCCCGGACGAGACTGCGGGACCGTACCCCGGCGATGGGTCCAACGGGCCCGACATCTTGGAGCAGTCGGGCATCGTGCGCAGCGACATCCGCAGCAGCCTCGACGGCGGAGCGACCGCCGAGGGCGTACCGATGACGCTCAACCTCACGATCCTCGATGCCGCTCATGGCGATGTCCCATTCCAGAACGTCGCCGTCTACGCGTGGCACTGCGACGCCCAGGGCGGGTACTCGATGTACTCGGAGGGCGTCGAAGACCAGACCTATCTCCGAGGCGTCCAGGTCGCGGGCCCTGACGGTCTGGTCTCGTTCACCTCGATCTTCCCCGCCTGTTACGCGGGACGGTGGCCGCACATCCACTTCGAGGTCTACCCGACTCTGGATGCGATCACCGACTCGGCCAACGTGATCGCCACCTCTCAGGTGGCCCTGCCCAAGGGCGTCAGCGACACCGTGTACGCCCTGTCCGAGTACAACGGATCAAGCGCGAACATGTCGCAGGTGTCCCTCGCCGGCGACAACGTCTTCGGCGACGACGCCGGAGCGCTGCAACTCGCGACCGTCACCGGCGATACGACCGCCGGCTTCACCGTCGCGCTGACCGTGCGCGTCGACACCGCCACGGTGCCGGCGGCCGGATCGGCGCCCGGAGGCGGCGGGCCCGGCGGCGGCCGCCCCTGACCTCCGCCGTGAGGGTGACATCCGGCGCGATGACCTTGGGAAACCTAGATCGCTTCTCGCATCCTCCGGACCACCTCGCGCTGCGCATCGAGTCCCGCGCGCGTGGGGATGAGCGGGTAGACGTGCACCTGCCCGGCGACCTCCCGCAACTCGAGTGCCACGCCAGCAGCATGAGCTCTTCCCGCAAGAAGGTGCGCGTCCGGGTTGAGGACGTCGCGTGTCCCGGTGAAGACGGTCACCGGCCCGAGCCCGGCGAGGTCGCCGAAGAGAGGACTGACGGCTGGATCGAGGAGGTCCAACCCGCCCCGCCAGTGCTCTGCCAGGACTTTGCCGCCGGGCGTACCGAGCCACGGGTCCGTCGGCTGCACCGCCGGGATTCGGGGGTTGCTCCAGGAAAGGTCGAGCGCAGGAGAGATGAGGAGGGTGTGCGGCAAGACCACGCCCTCGTCGCGAAGCGCGAGTGCGGTGGACAAGGCGATCTGACCCCCCGCGGAATCGCCGGCAAGGCACGTCGCACCGAACCGCTCACGACTGCGACGCACCAGCGCGAGGACCCCCTCGCGCGCCTGCCGCGCGGTGCCGAAGGGGACGAGCGGGTAGATCGGCACGGTCACCGCCATCGACGCCTCGTCGGCGATCCGAGCGGCCAGTTGCCAGTGCTGGGGCGCGATCTCGTTGACCCAGCCGCCACCGTGCACGTAGACGGCACCGCCCTGGATCTCCCGCGGCAGGATCGTATAGACCGGCCAGCCGTCGACATGCTCGACGTCGAGACGGATGCCGGGCCGCAACCGCGGCGGGGGTCCGTACGGGATGGGCCGGAGCTCGCGTTGCCGGATCCGTCTCCTGGCGCCCTCAGCGGTGACGAACGGGCGGTTGGCGCGGAGCAGCCGCAGCGCCAGCGGCACGAAAGCGTCGGGAACGACGAGTGTCATCCCCCCAGCATCGTGCACGGACGATGAGACGAGGCACGCGATGCTGGGTTCATGCCCCTGCCCTGGGATTTGCCGCCCTGCTCGACCTCGCCTTCGGCGAGCGGTCAGACGTCCAGGGACGGGGACGATCGACACCGTTCCATACCTACCCCTGACCGAGCGGGTGGAAGCGCGCGACGCGGACAGCTATCCGGCGAGGACGCGGTCCAGCTTCGCGAAGGTGCGTTGCCAGCCTTGTTCGTAATCGTGATCCGACCCGCCGCGGAGTTCGCCGTGCACGAAACGCATTCGCGTGCCGGTGTCATCCGCCGTGAAGAACACGCTCACTCGTGATGGGGCGTTGGTCTCGCTGAGCCACGACCAGGTGAAATCCAGCTCGGTCATCGCCTCGATCCGAAGGTACTCGCCCGTGCAGGTGTGCAGGTCACCGCTGGAATCTTGGAATGAGATGGCGAAACGGCCGCCCGGTCGCACATCGAGTGCTGCGGATGTCACAACCCCGTCAGGGTCCGAGCCCCACCAGCGACGCACGACCGCCGGATCCGTCCATGCGTCCCACACGACCTTCTGCACAGCATCGAAATGATGGTGGACGGTGATCGATGATGCGGGCTCGGCCATGCGCCGAATGCTATCGCCGAGAGTCGAAAGTGGGGCCGCGGATCGGATGACGTGTGCCGGGTATGTGTCTCTCCGCGCGAGGGTCAAGCGCCCACGCCGGACCTACCAGGTCGAGACGTACGCCGAGGTCTGCAGTTCGGCCGCCTGCTCGATGAGGGGGAGCCCGCGGCCGACAGCCTGCTCGATGCGCTGTAGCGCCGCATCGCTGCGCAGCTCGTTCCCCTCGAAGTCGGCTGCGCTGGCGTAGACGCCCAACGGCAGGGTGATCGCCTGGAAGAAGCCGAAGAGCGGGCGAAGCTGGTGCTCGATGATGAGCGCGTGGCGTTCGCCACCGCCCGTGGCGGCCAGCAGAACGGGGCGCCCGACCAGTGCGTACTGGTCGACGAAGTCGAAGAGGTGCTTGAACAGGCCGGTGAAGGACGCACGGTAGACGGGACTGGCGACCACGAGCAGATCCGCGCTCTCGATGGCGCGCAGCGCCGCGTCGACCTCGGGAGTGACGTCGTCGCGACGTAGCGCCCCGGCGAGCGACGGTCCGATCCGGGCGAGCTCGATCAGCTGCGATTCGATGCGCGCTCGGCGACCCACCGCGCCGATGATCTCCGAGACGAGCGCGGTGGTCTTGCTGGGTGTGTGCAGCGACCCCGACACACCGACGACCTTGAGCGGAGCGCGCAGGGATGGCGGCGTGAGCGAGGACTCGCGGTGGGCGGCGATCGTGGTCATGAGGTGACGCTACGTCGATCCCGGAGCTGGCGCCCCTCTCCCCCGACACCGGGCGTCACACGGGTGTCACGACGCGTAACGCGGGCAGCCGCAAGAGCGCCGCGCGGATAGCGTGACAGTCCGACGCGGTCCTGCACCGCCTGTGCCGGAAAGGGACACACTCATGAGCGACTTCTTCGATCGCGAAGCCGACCGGGCATACACCCGCGTCTACAAGACCGAAACGCCCGACATCCTCAAGGCGTGGGCCGAGTTCGACGGCGCGGTGTTCGCCTCCGAGGGACGCGAGATTCCGCTGAAGTACCGCGAGCTCATCGCCCTCGCCGTCGGGATCACCACGCAGTGCGTCTACTGCATCGACGGGCACAGTCAGAAGGCCGCGCGCGCCGGGGCCAGCGAGGCCGAACTGGCCGAGGCCGCGTGGGTCGCCACCGCCATCCGCGCCGGCGGCGGCTTCGCGCACGGCCGCCTCGCGTTCAAGTTCGCCGAAGACGCCCTGGTGCCCGCGCACCAGCACTGAGGGATCACGAGACCCCGGTCCCTGAGCCTGTCGAAGGGTCGGGGTGACGACGCCTCGACAGGCTCGGCGACCTCGGACCCGCCGCATTCGGCGCGGTGCGTCAGACGCTGCTCCCCGGATTGAGGATGCCCAGGGGGTCGAACAGCCCCTTCAGCCTCAGCTGCAGGACGTGCACATCCCGTCCCAGCTCTCGCTCGGCCCACGCTCGTTTGAGCCGGCCGACGCCGTGCTCGGCCGTGATGGTGCCGCCGAGTTCGAGCGCGAGGGCGAAGATCCGGTCGGCCGCCGCGAGCGCCTGCGGCGGCACCGGGGCATCGACCGGGCCCCGCTCGGTCACGATGATGGGGTGCAGGTTGCCGTCGCCGGCGTGCCCGAAGACGAAGACGCGCACGCGCTCTTCCCGGGCGATCGCCTCGATCCGCTCGACGGCCTCCGCCAAGCGCCGTCGTGGTACCGCGATGTCCTCGATCAGGGTACGGCCCAGGGCCTCGAGCGCGGGCAGCGCGCGGCGGCGTGCGAAGAGCAGGGCTTCGGATGCCGCGGGATCCGTCGCCGTCTCCACGTGTGTGACCAGAGGCGCGATGGCGGAGGTGATGACGCCGAGCTCCTCCTCCGCGCCGAATCCGTCGGTCTGGATGACGAGCAGGGCGTCGCCGCGGTCGCGCAAGGTGGTGCCCTCGAGCGCGTCGATCGCGCCGAGCGTCGGTCCGTCGAGGATCTCGAGCACCGCGGGCCGCGCCCCCGATCGCGTGATGGCCGTCACGGCGCGTGCCGCGGCCGCGATGTCGGGAAAGTAGACGGCCGCGGTGACGGTGCGGACCGGGCGAGGAATGAGCCGCAGGGTGGCTCCGACGATGACGCCGAGGGTGCCCTCCGACCCCGTGAAGAGGCCGACGAGGTCGTATCCGGTGACGCCCTTGATGGTGTCCCGGCCGACGTGGATCAGGGTGCCATCCGCGAGCACCACATCGAGCGCGAGCACGTGGTCTCGTGTCACGCCGTACTTGGCGCCGCGCAGGCCGCCGGCGTTGGTGGCGATGTTGCCGCCGATGGTCGAGATTCCCACGCTGCCGGGATCGGGGGCGTACATCAGACCGTGAACGGATGCCGCGGCATCCAGCTCTGCGGTGATGACGCCCGGTTCGACGCGGGCGAGCTGCTCGTCCGCGTCGAGGTCGAGAATGCGGTCGAGGCCGGAGAGGTCGAGGACGAGGGCTCCGGTCACGCCGACAGCGCCCGCGGCGAGGCCTGATCCGGCGCCGCGCGCGATCACCGGAGTTCCCGTGTCGTGCGCCCATGCGAGCAGGCGCTGCACCTCGGAGACGTCGTGAGGGCGCAGCACCCCGGCGGGGTTCGTGACCGGCCATCCGGATCGGTCGGTGGCGGCGGCCCGCAGCACGTCGAGGTCGGTCAGCACGTCGACGGGCGGAGACTGCGGCGTCATGCTCGCAGCCGTTCGCGCGGCAGCCACCCTGAGGCGAATTCGGGCGGCAAGGTCACTTCGCCCGGGCGCCCTCGGTGGGCGGCGAGCGCACCGAGTTCCCGTGCCACTGCGGCGTTGAGCGGTGCATGGATGCCGTGCCGGCGGGCGATCAGCGCGATCTCGCCGCTCAGGAAGTCGACCTCACTCGAGGCCCCTCGCGCGAAACTCTGCCAGGTGGATAGGTGCCCCGGTTCATGCCCCGGCACCTCGGCGACATCGATGCGCGGCGCGTCCCACGGCGGTGGGGCGACGGCAAGGCCGGCCGAGGCGAACACCCGACGCGCCTCCTGCGCGAGGGCCGCCTCAGCGTGTTCCTGCTGCTCGATCGTCGCATCGAAGACATCGACCACGTTGCGAAGGTTGGCGATGAGCTTGCGGCGCTTGGCCGCCGCGATATCCGGCTCGATCAGCGCGGCGAAGCCCGCCTGCGCGAACGCACCGCGGTGGCGCTCCTCCTCGCCCGGCAGCGACGTGGGATACCCGCCGATCCAGGCGACCCCGACGACCGGCTTCGCGGGCGAGACGACGACGCCCGGTTCGAGGTGACTCGCGGGGATACCGACCGAGACTCCGATCACGCGATCGAAGCGGCGCAGCGCCGCGTCCTCGCTCGCCAGGCCGTTCTGCAGCGTGAGGATCGGCAGATCGGCGACCACTCCTACACGGTGGGCGAGGGGGATCCAGGCGATCTCGGCGATGGCCGACTCGGCATCCTGCGACTTGACGGCCAGCACGACCGTGTCGGAGAGGCGCGGAGCCGCGTCGCGGATCGAGGACACCACGTCCACCGAAACCACTTCGTCGCCTTCCGGACGCCGCACCCGGATGCCTCGAGCTGCGATCGCCTCGTAGGACGCGCCTCGGGCGACGAGGGTGACGGGCACCTTCGCGATCGTCCATTGCGCGGCGAGGAGCGCACCGAGGGCTCCCGCACCGACGATGATGTAGCGACTCATGCGACAGCCTCTCGGAGGGTTCGACCGGGCACGGCATCCAGCAGCGCCCCCGTGTATTCGTGGGTGGGGGCGGCGAGCACGCTGGCCGCCGTTCCCTGCTCGAGCAGGCGTCCCCGCCGCATGACGGCCACCTCGTGCGCCACCTGCGCCACGACGCCGAGGTCGTGGGAGACCAGCACGAAGCCGACGCCGAGGTCCTGCTGCAGCCGGGCCAGCAGTCGCAGCACCTGGTCCTGCACCGACACGTCCAGCGCCGAGACCGGTTCGTCCAGATACAGCAGCTCGGGCTCGATGGCGAGGGCCCGGGCGATCGCGGCGCGCTGGCGCTGGCCACCCGACAGCTCCGCCGGGCGGCGGGTCGCCGCATCCGCCGGAAGCGCGACGAGCTCGAGCAGCTCGGCGACCCGGGCGCGACGCGTGGTGCGCGTGCCCAGACCGAACGACACGAGCGGCTCGGCGATGCTGCGGCCGATCGAGAATCTCGGATCGAGGGACGAGAACGGATTCTGCTGCACGAGCTGGAACCGGCGACGCAGCGGTCGGGCCGCGCGCCAGCTCAGCGAGGTGACGTCGGTGCCGTCGAAGAGCACCCGGCCCCGCGTCGGCTTCTCGAGCCCCAGCGCGATGCGCAGCAGGGTGGTCTTGCCTGACCCCGACTCCCCCACGATCGCCAGGGTGCGACCGGCGCGGGCCTCGAGGGAGACGTCATCCAGGGCGCGGAGGGAGGTGGATGCCGATCCCCGCGGCAGCGGGAAGTCCTTCCCGACGCCTTCCCATCGCACCAGGACGGGCGCCGCCTCCGGCTGCGGGTGCGGCGGGCGCGGTGAGATGAGCCCCGGAGCGGCGGCCACGAGCCGCTTGGTGTACGCGTGAGCGGGCCTGGCGAGCACCTCGACGGCCGCGCCCTGTTCGACCACGAGCCCGTCCTGCAGCACCAGCACGCGGTCGGCGCGGTCGGCGGCGACCCCCAGGTCGTGCGTGATGATCACGAGCGCGATGCCGCGTTCGCGGACGAGGGCATCGAGGTGATCGAGGATGCGGCGCTGCACCGTGACGTCGAGGGCGCTGGTCGGCTCGTCGGCGACGATGACATCCGGGTCGCCGGCGAGCGCGACCGCGATGAGCACCCGCTGACGCAGACCCCCGGACAGTTCGTGGGGGTACTGCTGAGCTCGTGCCACCGGGTCATCGATGCCCGCCTGAGTGAGCGCCTCGACGACGGCCGCATCGACCGCGGGTTTCGGCACGCCTCGTAGGCGAACGGCCTCGGCGACCTGGTGGCCGATGCGCTGCGTCGGGTTGAGCGAGACGGTCGGATCCTGCGGCACGAGTCCGACGACGCGGCCGCGGATGCGGCGTGCCACCCGCTCCGGCGCGCCGGCGAGCTCGACCCCGGCCACCTTCGCCGAGCCGGCTACGACACGGCCGGTGTGCGGCAGCAGCCCGAGCAGCGCCAGCGCAGCGGTGCTCTTGCCCGAGCCCGACTCCCCCACGATCGCCACCCGCTCGCCGCGCTCCACCCGCAGGTCGATGCCTCGGAGCGCGTGCGTGAGGTGGCCGTCGCGACGGTAGTCGACGGCGAGGCCGCGGATGTCGATCAGCGCGGCGGGTTCGATCAGCGCGGCGGGTTCGATCAGCGCGGTGGGTTCGATCGGCGCACCGGGTTCGATCGGGGTCGCGCCGTTTCCGGCATCCGGGCTCATCGCTGCACCTCTTCCAGGCTCTTCGCCAGATGGTTCAGGCTCAGCACCACGACGGCGACGAACAGCCCCGGCAGGAGAGACACCCACGGCGCGGTGATCAGGAAGTTGCGCCCGTTGGAGATGAGCGTCCCCCACTCGGCCGCGGGCGGCGCCGCCCCGAAGCCGAGGAAGCTCAGCGCGGCGACGGCGAGGATCGCGGCGCCGAAGTCCAGGACGGCCAGGACGGCGACCGGCCCCCACGAGTTCGGCAGCACGTGGGTGAAGAGGATGCGCCCCCACGACGCCCCGCCGGAGCGGGCCGCCTCGATGTAGGGCAGCGTCTTCACTCGCAGCACCTCCGCCCGGGTCGTTCTGGCGAAGCCCGGGACGATGCCGATGCCGACGGCGATCGCCACCGGAATCGTGCCGAAGCCGAGGGCGGTCACGATCGCCAAAGCGAGCAGCAGGCCGGGGATCGCGAGGAAGACGTCGACGATCCGCATGGTCACCGAATCGACGCCCCCGCCGAGGAACCCGGCGAGCACTCCCAGCGTGAGTCCGGCGACGAGCGCGATGCCGATCGCCAGCACCGTGGCCGCGATGGTCAGGGTCGAGCCGTGCACGACCCGCGAATACAGGTCGCGGCCGAGGTCGTCGGTGCCGAACCAGTGCGCCAGGCTCGGCGGCTGCAGTCTCGCGGCGGGCGCCGTGGCGGTGGGGTCGTAGGTGGCGAACAGTGAGGGTGCGATCGCGGTCAGCAGCGCGAAGGCGACGATCGCCAGCGCGACCACGACGCCGGGTCGGCGGAGCAGCGCCGGGACCGGGCGCCGACGGCGGCCGGGGGTGGATGCCGCGGCCCGCGGCGCCGGCGTTGCGCCGGTCTCCTCGGTCGGTGCGGTGGCGACGAGGGGCTTCTCGAGCAGGTCGGTCATGCGCGGCTCACATTCGGGGTTCGGGCATTCGGGGTTCGGGCCTTCGCGGTTCGGGCGATGCGGGGATCGAGCAGGGGGTAGAGCAGATCGACGATCAGATTGACGACGACGAACGCGGCCGCCGCCAGCACGACGATCGCCTGCACCACGGGGATGTCCTGGGCGAGCACCGACTCCTGGGCGAGCCGGCCCACGCCGTTGCGTGAGAACACCGTCTCCACGACGATCGAGCCGGTCACGGTCGCCCCGACCAGCAGGCCCAGGATCGTCAGGGTGGGCAGGGCCGCGTTGCGGAAGGCGTGACGCACCTGCACCGCGAAACGACTGAGGCCCTTGGCCCGGGCGGTGGCGATGTAGGCCTCAGCGAGCGTGTCGTCGAAGCTGCGGGTCAGCACCTGGGCGAGCACCGCCGCGGTGGGGATGGCCATCGTGACGGCCGGCAGCACGAGGCTCTGCCACCCCTCGCTGCCCATCGCCGGGAACCAGCCGAGGGTGAAGGCGAACACCTGGATCAGCAGGAGCCCGATCCAGAAGTTCGGGACGCTGACGCCCACCGCGGGCACCCGGCGCAGCAGGTCTGCCAGCCGCCCCCGGGGCAGCCACGTCGCGAGGAACGCGATGGCGACGCCGATGACGAGGGCGAGGACGATGGCGATCACGCTGAGGGTGAGGGTGCCGGGGAGGCGCTGCGCGAGCAGCTCGGTGACCGGGATGCCCTTGGCGAAGGACACCCCGAAGTCGCCGCGCAGCGCCGCCCCGAGCATGCCGAGGTACTGAGCCCAGAGGGGGCGGTCCAGCCCGAGTCGGGCCGCGGCCACCTCCCTCTCCTGCGGCGTGAGCGAGTCGACCTCGATGTTGTTGGCCGACAGCATCAGGGCGACCGGGTCGCCCGGCAGCAGGTAGAGGATCGCGAAGGTCACCGTGTAGGCAGCCCACAGCACCAGCGCGGCCTGTCCGATCCTCTTCAGCACGTACCTCGTCATGGCGCTACTCCGCGCTCTTCCAGATGTCGTAGTACGACAGGAACGACTCGCTCGTGAAACGAAACCCGTTCACGCCCGGCGCGGTGGCGGCGAGCTGCACACGCTCGAAGATGGGGAAGGAGACCCCGTCGGCGATGAGCAGCTGCTGCAGCTCTGCGTAGATGTCGGACCGGTCCGCCGGATCGGCCTCCTGCAGTCCCGCGTCGAAGAGCGCCTGCACCTCTGCCGCGGTCTCCGGGGTCTGGGCGTTCTTGGCGAACGCCTTGGACCCGGCGTAGCGCTCGTCGAGGATCCAGGCCAGCACACCGGGGTCGGCCCTGGTGTAGTAGGTCGCGAGCAGGTCGTACTCGCCGTTCGCGGTGATGGCAGCACGATCGGCCGGCTGGTAGACGTCGAGCTTCAGCTCGATGCCGACCTGCTTGAGCTGGTCCTGCAGCAGCACATCGCCGGGCGTCTCGGCCGTGATGGGCGCCACGAGCGTGAGCGTCTGGCCGTCCCGACTGCGATACGTCGCGCCGTCTTCGAGCACCCATCCGGCTTCGTCGAGGATCTCCCCGGCCTTCTCGGGATCGTAGGCGAGCGCATCCGCCTGGCTCTCGAAGAACGGCGTGGTGGTGTCGAATGGTCCCTCGACCACCGGGTAGTCGGCGCCGTAGATGGTCTGGGCATAGGTCTCGCGGTCGATCGAGATCTGCAGCGCGTCGCGCACCGCCTTCTCGGAGAGCGGATGACCCTCGCTCACGTTCGGGTAGTACGCCGAGGATGGACCCGGCAGCGACCGGCTCTCGATCGTGGCGCCGCTGCTTTCCAGGAGCGCCCGGTCCTCGGGGGTGAACGGGTTGCGCGGCCACGCGATGTCGCTGGCGCCGCTGGCGAGGTCGCCTACCCGCACGCTGTCCTCTGCGACGTAGTTGATGTGCACGGCGTCGAGGTAGGCATCGCCCTGGTGGGCATTCAGCTCGCTCGCCCATTCGTACCCGGTGCGCTTGGAGAGGTCGATGCCCTCAGCGGGCGTGTACTGATCGAGCACGAACGGGCCGGAGCCGACGACGTTGCCGAGGCACCGCTCCTCGGGGGTGCCCTCATACGACGACGCTGCGAGGATCGCGAGGTTCGTCGTCGACGTGCCCTGCAGGAACGCGGCGTTCGGCGTCGAGAACTGCACCTCGACGGTGTCCTCATCCACGGCCGTGCTCGACGCGTATCCGGAGACGTACACCCCTCCATAGGCGCCGGGAACGGCAGCGAGGGTCGCCTTGGCGCTCTCCAGGGCGAGCACGACCGAATCGGCCGTGAACGCCGTTCCGTCGCTGAAGGTCACGTCATCGCGCAGGTTGAAGGTGTACGTCAGTCCGTCGGGGCTGACCTCCCAGTCGGTGGCGAGCCACGGCACGATCTCGCCTGTCTCGGGGTCCTGGTCGGTCAGCGAGTCGGCGACGTTGCGGATCACCTGGCGGTGCTCGATCCAGTAGGTCTGGAATGGGTCGACGCACGAGAACGCGGCATTGTCGGGCCAGAACTCGACAGTCAGCTCGCCGCCGGCGACGGGGTCTCCCTCGGGGGCGGTTGTCGCCGCGCCTCCGGTGGTTCCCGCGCAGCCCGCCATCAGGACGACGGATGCCGCGGCCAACGCGGCGAGCGCAGGGGTTCGGTATCGATGGGTCGTGCTCATGGTGTCGTGCCTCTTTCTTGGTGGGTTCGACTGGCATCGGTCGTTGAGCGAGGGAGCGAAGCGACCGGGGTGTGTTCGAGGACGCTCCGGCCGGCCGCGACGAGGGCGGCGTCGTCCTGCGGGGGGTGCGGGCGGGCGCACAGCACGTCGCGCAGGTGCCGCTCGAACGGGAGGCTGCGGGTCAGACCGGGGTTGCCGATCGCGGCGACGAGCCCCTGCACCGCGGCGATCGCGCCGCGGGAGGTCAGGAGCTTGACGAGACCCGGCGAAGCGGGATCCGGTCGTCCTTCATCGGTCTGCGCCGCGACGGCGTCGAGCACCAGCCGGGCCTGGGTGAGCTGCGCCTGCGCCTCGCCGGCGACCGACTGGATGCGCTCGAGCGTTGCGATCGGCCGCCCGAGCGACGTGGGTACGCGCTCGTTGGCGAACCGGGCGAACGCCGCGAGCGCCGCCTGCGCGATGCCGACGTACAGCGACGGCACCGCGAGGGCGATGGAACCCGGGATGCTGCCGTTGTTCGGCACCGTGCCGACCGGAGCGCCGCTGAAGTTCTCGAACGGCACGCGCACGTCGTCGTAGATCACGTCGTGGGTCGAACTGGCGCGCATGCCGAGGTGGTCCCACGTGCGCTCGATGCGGATGCCGGGCGCGTCGCCCGGAACGAGGACGTGGCCTACGCGCTGGTCGATCTCATCCGTGACGACCCAGACGAGGTGGTAGGCCAGGCCCTCCGAACCGGTGGCGAAGCCCTTGTGGCCAGACACCGACCAGCCGTCCGAAGTGCGCCGCGCCGTGGTGGCCGGCAGCCCCCCGCGCGCGGGAGCGCCGAGCTCCGGCTCCGCGCGCACGGCGTTCAGAAGCGTCGGCCGCTCGGCCGATTCACGAAGGATCTGCGCGTAGAGCTCCACGGGCAGCGCCCCGGTCGTTGCCTGCAGGGCGTGCTGGGCGACGGTCATCGCCGTGATCAGGGCGACCGAGGGGTCGCCCTGCCCGAGAGCGAGGAAGACCTCGACGGTCTCGTGCGCCGAGAGGCCGCGCCCGCCGTCCCGCTCCACCACGGATGCCGTCAGCAACCCGGCTTCGTGCACGGCAAGGATCCCGGGCCAGGGAAAGGAGGCGTCGGCGTCGTGCGTCGGGGCGTGCGCCGCGAGGGCCGCCGTCACGGCCGCGAGCGAGCCCGCATCCAGGCGCACCTCCCGGAGGTCCGCGGCGGCGACCGCGCTCACGCTCGGACGCCCTCGGTGATAGGAGGCTGCGCCACGATCTCGCCGCGGACGCCGGTGGCCTCCCGGTGGGCCAGCTCCTGGCGGACGAGCGGCAGGATGTACCGGCCGTAGTCGATCGCGTCGTTGAGGTTGTCGTAGCCGCGGATCGAGATCAGCTCGGCGCCGAGGTCGACGTAGTCGAGGATCGCGGCGGCCACCGTCTCGTAGCTGCCGACGAGCGCCGTCGAGGCACCCTGCGCGTTGGTCACAGCGGCGGGCTTGGTCCACAGGGCACGGTCGTGCAGCTCGCCGCGCGCCGCGGCATCCAGCAGTCGCTGGGAGCCGACGTTCTGTGGGGTGCCGGTCTGCCCGCGGAAGGGCACGAGACCGGCGTTGGCGTAGTTCTCGGCGAGCGTCGCGATCTGGGCGTGCGCCTTCTCCCAGGCGAGCTCGTCGGTCGCGGCGACGATGGGCCGGAACGTCACCCAGATTCGAGGTGTGTCGGTGCGCCCGGCGGCGGCCGCGCTCTCGTTCACGCGGGCGATCTGGTCGCGGGTGTCGGCGAGGGGCTCGCCCCACAACCCGAAGATGTCACCGAGGGCGCCGCCCACCCGGTACGCCGCGTCCGAGGATCCGCCGACCGAGATCGGGATCTCGCCGTGCGGCTGGAATCCGGGCCCGAAGTCCTCGAAGCGATAGTAGGTTCCCTCGTGGCTGAACGGCGCTCGCTCGTTCCACGAGCGCCGGACGATCTGGATCCACTCCGCCGAGCGGTCGTAGCGCTCATCCTTGTTCAGGAAGTCCCCCTGGCGCGCCTGTTCGGCGTCGCTGCCCCCGGAGATGATGTGCACGACGGCACGGCCGTTCGAGAACTGGTCGAGGGTGGCGAGCTGCTGCGCCGCTACGGTGGGGAAGACGGTGTTGGGCCGCACGGCGACGATGGGCTTGATCGATTCTGTGGCCGCCGCGACGGCTGTGGCCACGACGAACGAATCGGCGCCCGAGCTGCCGTAGGGAACGAGGGTGTAGTCGAAGCCCGCATCTTCGAGCGCGCGCGAGTAGTGGCGCAGGTAGTCCGGGTCAAGGCTTCGCCCCGGAAGCGGGTTGAGCTCGTCTCCTGGGCGGACGTTGACGGCGCTGATGAATTCGACGGTCATGACTTCTCCTTCTGGATGGACGCCAGGGCGCCTTCGGGTTCGGATCCGATGGCGACCGGGCGGTCGGGGTGGTTCGACCACTGGCTCCACGACCCCGCGTACAGGGTGGGGCTGTAGCCGGCCAGGGTGAGGGCCACGAAGGCGTGGGATGCCGTGACGCCCGACCCGCAGTAGACGCCGACCGGCTCGCCATGCTCGATTCCGAGCTCGGCGAACTCGCGGCGCAGGGTCTCCGGATCGAGGAATCGCCCGTCGGCGTCGACGTTCTGCGCGGTGAAGCGGTTGAGGGCCCCCGGCACGTGGCCGGCCCGAGGGTCGATCGGCTCGAAGTCCCCGCGGTAGCGCTCGGCAGCCCGCACATCGATCAGCGCCCCCCGTCCGGCCAGGGCGGCCGCCTGGTCGATGTCCACCTGAGGCAGGTGCCCTCTCGAGAGCGTCACACTGCCAGGGGCGGGGACGGCATCGCCCTGCTCGAGAGCGTGGCCGGCGTTCGTCCACGCGCGAAGCGACCCGTCGAGGATCCGCACGTCGGCGATGCCGGCGTCCGTCAGCAGCCACCACGCGCGGGCCGCCGACAGGGACTTGAGGTCGTCGTACACGACGACGACGTCGCCGTCGTTCACCCCCCAGCGGCGAGCCGCCGTCTGCAGCAGGGCGTTGGAAGGGAGCGGATGCCGTCCGTCGGCCGGTGCGCCGTGTTCGGCGAGCTCGGAATCGAGGTCGACGTAGACGGCCCCCGGGATGTGGCCGTCGAGGAACTCGGGCCGCCCATCGGGGCGGTCCAGGCGCCAGCGCACGTCCAGAACGCGGACTGGTGAATCGGCGGAGAGCAGGTCGGCGAGTTCGTCTGCGGTGATGAGGATCTGGGACACGATTGTCTTTCGGAGTCGGCGGATGTCGAGCACCGGGCACGAGGGTGCCGGGCGCGGAAGGAATCGGATGCTGCCGGAGCGAGTGTCAGCGCAGCGAGGCGCTGACGGCCGAGCGCATTCGACGACGCCTCGCGGCACCGGGATTCAGCGAACAGAGGCTCAGCGAGTCGGTCACGTCCACGCCACGCGCCACGCCGACGCCCCGAAGGGTCGTGGTGAAGGGTGCGGGTCGCATCCGAGTCCTGTCTGTCGAGGTGCTCTGGCCAGACTATGGACAACGGCGGGCGAGCTCGCCCAGATCGCGCGGCATATGACGCCGCGTGTCACACGGCGTCCTGGTGATAGCCGGGGCGAGATCGAGACGCCGCGTGGCGGTTGCCGGATTTCGGCCTCACCTGGTGTTTGTCGACTCCGGCGCATCGTGGTCGGCGGAGCGGACTGCGCTCGAAGGGACGCTTCGGCGCTCGGTTCATTTCGCCGCGTGTCATTCCGGGCCCCGATCTCCCCGGATGTCTTCGCAGCTGCGCGCGGTCTCTGCGCGACCGTCGACTGCGACCATAGACACGGCGACACCGAGCCGGGCGGGTGCGCCGGCGGGGTGCGAGCACGCAAGAGATGCAGACGACATCAAGACGCTGTTCGTCTTCACACCCATCGTCGCGGCAAGTGCAGACGAGGCGGACCGGATCGTGCGTGCCTCCCTGGACCCAGACGAGGCCGCGCTGCGTGACGTCGCCGAAGCGTGGTCCAGCGACCTGGAGACCGATCTGACAACCCTCGACCTGGACAAGCCGCTCGACCCCGCGGTCTTCGGCGAGCACGTCTCGCAGGGCACCATCAAGGGGCTTCGCGGCGACTTCGACAGCTTCGCCGAGGCCCCCTTGCGCGACGTGCTCGCCGGCAAGGCCCGCCTCGGCCGAATCGGGAATGGGACCGGCGGCACGGTCGGCACGGCAGAGGAGATCGCGGACCTCGTCGAGGAGTTGGGCGAGGACGCCGACAACGACGGGCTCCTCTTCTCAGGCGACCTTCACCCGGTGACGCTCCACCGGATGCTCGACGAACTCGTCCCGGTACTGCGACGCCGCGGCATCCTCCGCTCGGAGTTCGCCACCGGCGGATTGGGGGAGAACCTCTCCTCCTTCTGACTCATCGGTGATTGATCTGCTGCTCGGCCGCGATCCTTGCCTGCTCTGCCGCATCCGCAGCCGTCTTGCAGGCAACCGTCGTCACGGCTCCATCGGCCGCGACCGTCGCAACCTGCGCGGCATGGTAATCCGTCTCCCGGAGGTGCGCGGGGTAACCATCGGTCGAGTCGTAACGCGCGACGGCGAGACCCGCCGTCAGCAACGACAACCCGACATCCACACCCTGCGCCGTGTCGACGTGGCGCAGCATCCTGCCGTACCGGTCCTCGTCGTTCTGCCCCTCGGGCAGCTCCAGGATCGCGAGATCCCCCTTGTTCAGCAGGGATGAGACGAGCGCCGCGGCTTCCGCGTACCCGCACACGCCGCGCTCCGGCGCGTCGATCCCGATGATGCGCACCGTGCCGTCGCTGGTCTCGATCGTGTCACCGTCGACGACCCAGTCCACTGTGGCTGTCGAAATCAGGGTGGGAGCGGAGCCTGACGTTGGCTCAGGTGCACAGCCCACCACGAGACCAGCGACAGCGACACTCACGAGCGCCACCCGAACTTCACGCATGGTGCTGAGCATAAGGCGTGCTGCATCCCGACCGCCGAACCGTCCCCAGCGCGACGACGCTCGCGCTGAACCGTGACGGAGCTCTTGCGCTTATCGAATATTTGTTCGAAGCTAAGCGCATGACGGACCGCGAGTGGCACCCCGTCCTTGCGGCGCATGAAGGGCCGACAGGAACGTGGCGCATGATCGACCCGCAGGGACGGGTGTACGGCAGAGTGCAGATCCGGCGCCTCAACGGCGAGATCCGGTACCGCGCCGAGCTGGGTGCCGAGCTCCTCGGATGGGCGAACTCTCTGAAGCTCGCGACGTACCGCCTGCACATGGCTCACCTTCGTCAAGCATCCGGGCGGGAAGGGCCGCCGAACGCGCCGCGCTGACCGCGAGCCGCTCCTGTGCGAGGGCTCAGCCAGGGGGCAACGCAACAACCCCGAAGACCAGCGGCGCGATGTCGATCCCGGCACTGTAACGAGAGTCGAGCCCGCGACTGAATCGGTCCTCCGTGGACCATGAATCCTCCGGCGGGCGGCGCCGCGGACGACGGATCCTGCCTCAGATCAGGATGCGCAGGGAGGATGCCGCGCTGGATGAGGACTTCACCGCGCCCGTGCCTCGGAAGGTCGCGACCACCACGTGCTTGCCGCGCGCGAGCTTCGGCAACTCAAGGGACGCCCGCCCCTTCGCGTCGACCGCCACGCTCCCGACCAGCTTCTCATCGACGAAGAAGTCGATCGTCCCCCCGGCCACAACACCTGCGGAACTCTTCACGAGGGCGGATGCGGTCAGCCGCTCCCGTGAGGTCCCGACCCGGCGCTCGAGTGCGAGGAAGGTGCTCGATGGCGCGGCCGCTTCGAAGGTGACCGGCCCGCTCCACGCCGTCCGGTAGGCCCACGTTTCGGGCGCCTGTCTGCTGTAGCCCGATTCGCCCGCGAGAGTCGCAGCGGCGTCGGTGAAGCCCGCGGGGAGATCAGAAGGGATCTGCACCACCAGCCCGTCCGAACTGGTGGACGCCGGGAGATTGATCGGAGCGAACCGCCGGTCGCTCGAGGTGAGAGTCGCCGAAGCGTATCCGTCGAACTCCGGATCGGCGTATTCCCACGGTCCTTCCAGCAGAACCGTCGCCCCGGGGGAGATCACATGCGGTGGGCCGGAATCGAAGGTCCTGGCTTCCACGACGAGGTACGGATCCTCCCGGGCGAAGATATTCGTGGAGCCCGGGTTGGTGCCGAGGAACCATCGCATGCGCCAATCCCCTTCGGCGCCCGCTGAGGTGCAGATCAGCTGTTCCGCGCCGGGGGAGAGCGCGCCAGCCGGGATGACCATCTGGGCCCCTGCGGGCGCCTCCCACTCTTCGGCGGTGAAGGTAGCGCTGACCAACGTGGCCGTGTTGTTGATGAGCGCGCATTCGGCCGTCGCTCCGGCAGCGGAGAGGCCGAAGATCGTCAGCGAGGTGGCGCCCGAGGATATGGCAGCGGACGGCAGCGACCACTGCTCGCTGATCGTGCCGCCCGTCGTCGGAATGACGATCGTGGGTGGCTCGGCGGCATACGCGGACGAGGCAGAGCCGACGAGGGTGACCACCATCACCACCGCGATCACCGCACGTGAGAACAAGCGGCGGGTGTGCGTCATCGGCGTCATAGCTCGTTCATATCGATGGGTGAGGCGCTGGTCAAGGCCCACGCCCAGCCGACCGGCACCGGGCGCAACCGCCCCCGCTCTCAAGTTCCCGGAGCACCTCGTGGAAACTCAGGTCGCAGTAGCCGTGCTCGCTGCGCCAGCGGATCTCCCGGGCCGGACGAGCTCGGGGATCGATGTATCGGGTGGGAGTGTCAACAGTCGGTATTCGGTGGGGTCGGCTGTGTCAGTGCGGTCGGGCCTTCGCTGCGATTTTCTCAGCGATCCCGCACAGTGAAGTAGCCTCGTTCGACCGGCGAGGAAGCGAAAGCAGTCGTGTTTGCGCAGTTGATCTGTTCAGACATCCGCACCAAGTGCGGATTCACGAAATCCATGCTCCCTTCGTCGACCACGTTGTCCCGAATGCCCATGATGACGTAATCGTAACCATCACTTGATGCAGCGCTTGTCACAGGCCCCGATACAACCGCTTCATTGCCGACCACGTTGACGCAGTCGATTGTTCCAGCGACATCCTGATACAGGGGGTGATCCGGGATGTGGATCTTGTATCGACCGTGGGCATCTGTCGTTGTTCCGTAGCCGACCACCCGGACATGGCCCGGCGAGCCACCGGCGAAGATCACTGCGCCAGATCCCGCCACAAAGTCCTCGGTCGCCGCTGTGGCCGGCGTCGCTGACCACACGATGATTCCGAGGGCGGACAGAGTGACGGCAATTACTTTTCGCATGGTGCCTCCACTTAGGGTCGAGTGCTGATGGGGAGCGCACGCTCCCGTTCGGGATAGTACTCCGAGCCCTGTCTCGAGGCGTCAAGAACTCATGGACTCGGGTGGCGAATTGCAGAGGGATCGTGTGTGGGCGGCAGAGGAAGGCTGCTTATGGAGCGTGGCTTATCAGGGCGATGGAGAAGGTCCTGCGGATGGGATGGGCGTGCATGTGACGCTATCGACGGGGCGTGCCGTAGAGGAGTATCGTCCGCACCAAGGGGGTGAGGCGTGAGTCGGCGCCCCGGGCGGCGCGTCGGGTTTCGAGCGCTGATCCAGGCATCGCCATAGCGCGACGGCACGCACCCATGAGCACGGTCCACACGACGCATTCGGACTCGGATCGCTCGATCCGCCGCCCCATCCGCGGGCTCGCGGCATCCGTTCTACTTCTTGTTCTGCTGCTCGGCGCGTGCACGGCGCCCAACGACGATTCGGACGACACCGTGCCGACCCCCCAGCCGACAACGGCGTCGAGCTTCGAGTACGTCGACTGTCCGTCGCCCAACATAGAGGGTGTCCAGGGTCTCGACTTTGCGCCCGAGGTGCGGTGCGGCTATCTCACGGTGCCCGAGAACAGGGGCGACCCCGAGGGAAAGCAGATCCGAATCTTCGTGGCGCGTGCGTCCGCCACCTCAGACGACCCCAAGCCCGACCCGCTCGTGATGCTCGCCGGAGGGCCGGGCGGTGCGGGTTCGTTCGAGATCACAGGCAAGATGGCCGCGGGACTCAACGCCGACCGCGAGGTGATCTTCGTCGATCAGCGCGGAACCCACCTTGCCGATCCGCTACTCAAGTGCCCCGAAGCTGAACAGGCCGACAATGATGCGATCAGCATCCCATTCCTTTCGGCAGATGCGACTCAGGCCCAGGTCGCGGCTAACGAGGTGTGCATACGCCGCGTACGGGACGAGGGCTTCGACCCGGCGGCATACAACACCGCCGAGAATGCAGCCGATTTCGCCGACCTGCGTGTTGCGCTAGGCATCGACGAATGGAACGTCTACGGCGTCTCCTACGGATCGCGGCTCGCGTTGTCGTACTTGCGCGATCACCCCGAAGGCATCCGCAGCGTTGTGCTCGATTCCGTGTCGCCCCCGAACGTGAACATCGCCGAAGACTGGTGGTCCGCCCCCGCGAGCTCGTTCCGCGCGATATTCGAGGCATGCGCAGCCCAGCTGTCGTGCGCTACGACGTATCCCAACCTCGAGGCCGACTTCTTCGCAACGGTGGACCGGCTGGCCGCGACGCCCGAGGTGGTGGAGACGACGGATTCCGCGGGGCGGCCGATCATCGTCAACATCGACGCCTTTCCGTTCCTGTACGCCATCATCATGGCAAGCGAGCGAGGCGATGCGTCGGGGGTGCCCAAGATGATCGATGACATGGCGAATGGCGATACGGCGTCCACGGTCGAAGCGGTGCTGGCGCTTCAGACACCCGACTTCTTCCTCGGCCTGGGTGGCTGGGGTCTGGCATTGACCATTTTCTGCGGCGAGAGTGCGAACATCACGACCGAATCGGCATACCTTGCGCGGTCGAGGGATGTGCTCCCTGAGTTCCCCGAAGAGGTATTCGCCGTACAGCCCAAGCAAGGACGCCTGTTCCAGCAATGCCCTGTCTGGGACGTGCCCGACCGGCCAGACCTCAGCGATCCCGCCGTTAGCGATGTCGATGTGCTTCTCATGGAGGGCGAGTTCGACGCGGCAACCGCACCCGCGTGGGTCGAAGCGGTGACGCCGCACCTGTCGAATGCGCAGGTCGTGGAGTTCCCCTTCACCGGGCACGATGTGCTTGACAAATCGCAATGTGCGAAAGACGTCATGTTCGCGTTCCTCGACGATCCCTCGGCTCCCGTCGACGGGTCGTGCGCGGCGGAGATCGAGCTGGTCTTCACAACGGAGTGATGTGTGGGGAATCACCCTGACGAGTGCGCGAAGTGGACGCACCTACCCTGGGGATGTGTCCGCACTTGCCGAGTGATCGCTTGTTGTCATACTGGCGCGGGCGATCTTGAGCCACCTCGTTTCGGGGTGGTCCACGCCAGCGGTCGCGCCGGCCTTGACGGCGACGAGTGGATCGGGTCGAGCCGTTGTTCTGGGACGCAGGTGCTGTCAGGATGCACACACATCGAGCGGCGGAGGTTCCATGTTCTCACTCGGGCAAACATGGCGCGGGAAGTCGTTATTCGCGCTCCTCCTCGCGCTCGCGCTGCCGGCGGCGGTCGCGTCGCCGCTGGCTGCAGTGGCTTCGCCTGCAGAGCCGGACACGGTTTCAGCGGCCTCCCCTGCGGAGCCGGACACGGCTCTCGAGTTTTCACTGGGCACGCCGCTTGGGGGCGGAGAGCGACGGTCCTTCGGCGATCTGTCGACTCGCCGGATCCTGTTCGGCGCAGACACGACCCGGCTCGTCTTCGCGACGGATCTGGTTGCTATCGGCCCTGTACACTGCGCCGTCTATTCCAGCGCGGGAACAATCGCCCAGCGTTCCTGGTCGCCGGAGGAGTGGGATGCGGCGGCGGACCGCGTGCTCGACGTCCCCGCCGGCTCGACCGGCCCGGGCAAGTTCCCAGAAGCGACCTGCGCCACGGGCGTCCACCCGGTGGAGAACACTGACCGTTGGAACCTCATCGGCGTCGCGGCCGCCGGCCCCACGGTGATCCTCACCGCCGACGTCAGTCTGTTGGACTTCTCCTGGAGCAGCGCCGCCTACGAGAACCGCACCCGGCCCAACGCCTACCCTGGGCAGCGAATCCTCGTGACCGGTCCACCCGGAACATGGACCGGGACCGGGACGATGGACCCCGACAACGCGAGGTATGGCGCGCAGTTGGCGCTCTCCGGGCATCCGGATAAGTACGACGTCGACATGCCGGTCGAGGTTTCTCCTGACGGGGCGACGGTCTCGGTCACCCTTCCGAACGAACTTCCAGCGGAGTACTTCGGGGATAGCCCAGCCGGGCTCGCTATCTTCTTCGAGAATCTCGTTCAGAACACCCCGGAGTCACCCGGCAGGTCGGAAAGCGTCGACTGGTACGCGATCCTCGACATCGCCGATCAACGAGTGAGCACAACGTTGACTATGAATCGAACCGTCACCCTCCCGCGGCTGCCTATCCGGGCGACGGCGGTGGTGGATACCGCGTCCACCGGTGGCACGGTCACCTTCACCGTCGACGACAAGACGGTCAAGGCCGTCAGGTTCTCGACGGCGACGAACGGCACTGTCACGACAACGCTTCCCAGCCTCCCCCGCGGTACGCACGTCGTGCGCGCGGTCTACTCAGGTGCCGGAGCAGTCGGCGGATCGGAGAGCCTTCCCGTCACGCTCCGCATCCTCGGCTGATCCGACACATCCGATCAACGCGGGCCAGCTTGACCGCGTTGTCAAGACACTCCAACGCCGCCCGTCCGTCCCGCGGCGTGCTATCGAAAGTTTGATGGTCTGTCCCGCTTGGGCCGCCGGTCTGCCTCGCACGTGGATTTCACACTCGGTGATCTTCCCCACGATCAGTTTGAGGACGACGGGCGGCGGGAAGACGACGGCGGCAGGAAAGGACGCGTGGGCGCCGCGATTGTTTGCTCTAGCGCGTCGGACCACCGCGCTTCACCGGCTACCGAAGCCCCACAGCCAGCGCTCCCTCATGACGATGACAGCGACCGCCGAAGCGATCACGAAGAGGTTGAACACGGCCGGGACAAAGGAACATTCAGGCAGGCCGAGCACTTTTGAGACGCGATGCACAAAGTCCTTGCGGCGCTGTAGCAACCGGCTGTATGGTTCTCCCGAACTGGATGCAACGCGCCTCTACTCGCGTCCCTCCTCGCTACCCGAAAGCGCTGAGAGAGGCTTTTGTCGTGCCTGTGACGCTCCGCCAGCGAGAGATCGATCGACCTGAGGAGCATCCGATGACTGTTTCTGCGTCCATCACACCGCGTCGCCGGCGACTGCTGGTGACACTCGTAGCAGCGGTCGCCGTGATGCTTCCGCTCGCGGTCGCCTCGCCGCCGGTTCACGCCTCGCCCGCGAGCGCCGCTGTCGCGCCGCCCCAAGGCGACTGGGCGTCGCTCGAGGCGACTGCAAAGAAGCAGGGCGAGGTGCCGGTGATCGTGACGCTGAACACCTCCACCACGATCAAAGCGCCCGATCGCCTGGACAAGCCGGGGCTCGAATCCCAGATAGCCGCGATTGCCCGCGCTAATGCCCGGCTGCTGGCGCTATTGGGGCCGGTCAACGCGCTCAAGACGATGATGGAGTTCCCGTTGGTGGCGTTCCACGCGACTTCCGCGGACCTGGCGCGCTTGCAGCGCTCTCCGCTTGTCGTCGATGTCACCGAGGATCTCGAGAGGGCGCTGGATGTCAGCGAGCGCACCGCGACCGAATCGAAGTCGATCGAGGGTGTCGCGGGACCCCAGGCGACCTCGAACAGCGGCCAGTACACGCAGCTCACGAACTGGTGGGATTACTACCGGATCGGCGTCGACAAAGCCGCCGCTGCCGGCTATAGGGGCACGGGCCAGACGGTGGCGATCATCGATTCCGGCGTCGACCGGACGCACAACTGGATCACCAACGTAGTGAATGAGGCCTGCTTCGCCTCTGCCACTGTCGGCTCCTCCGCCGGCTACTGCCCCAACGGCGCATGGAAGCAACTCGGCTTCAATGCCGCGCGGCCGTGCTTGCAGGCCGGGTGCGCGCATGGCACCCACGTCGCACACACCGCCGCCGGGACCAATGGCGTCGCCCCCGCCGCGAAGATCATGGCGATCCAGGTCTTCCACCCCGGAGCGACGGGAATCACCTACTGGGACAGTGACCTCATCTGGGCGATGAAGCATGTGTACGACGTGCGTTCCTATTACAAGATCGCAGCGGTCAATCTCAGCCTCGGCTACTCCCTCAAGTTCGTCGGCTACTGCGACAACTACTACTCGACCACCTCCGATATAGGCAAACTGACCGGCTGGATCAACCTCCTCAAAAGCGTGGGAATCGCGTCGGTGATCGCCAGCGGCAATAGCGGTTTCCGTGGAGGGGTGTCGCATCCGGCCTGCCTGTCGAACGCCGTCACTGTCGGCAACACCACCCTCGTCGGCACGGCGACTGACGCCGTGTTCACGTCATCGAACTCGGGACCGCAGATCGACCTCCTCGCGCCCGGTACCGACATCTGTTCCGCGGTCCCCGGCAACCGGTACGAATGCGCGTGGATCGGAACATCGATGGCAGCTCCTCACGTAGCCGGCGCCTACGCCGTGCTGAGACAGAAGAGGCCCACGGCAACCGTGGACCAGATCCTGCTCGCTCTACAGCGGTCGGGAGTCGCGGTCGCCGATGGGCAGGGCATCACGAGGACGAGAATCAATGTCTACACGGGTCTGCAATACCTGAACTGACAGAGTTTCATGGAGTGCTCGCTGAAGTAGCGGCGGCCGGCGCCGTCCCGCTTGCCGCGTTGCTCGATCGGACGTGCCTCCAGCCTTACGCGGCGCGGCGGGGTTGGGGCGTGCGCGGACAACGTCGGTGCGGCGCTGATTCCGTGGTTCGGCGAGACGCCTTGTCGCGCATCCCGCCGAGCGAGACACTTAGTCCACGCTGACCCAGGAACGGTCACCTACCGGGAGCGAACAATGACGGTTCGACGCAATTGGCGATTGAGTACGGTGGTTCTGACGGCACTGGTTGGGATGCTGTTGTTGCCGCTCCCGGCCACGGCGATGTCCGTGTCTCCCGCCCGGACACAAGCAACAGGCCTGCGGGATCTGGGCACCCTCGGTGGCCTGAATAGCCAGGGCGAGGACATCAACGCTCGGGGTCAGGTCACCGGGGTGGCGGACACCGCCGGCGGGTCACCCCACGCCTTCATGTGGACAGCGTCGGGGGATATGCAGGATCTGGGCACCCTCGGAGGCGCCGACAGCCGTGGTGTCGCCATCAACGAGTTGGGTCAGGTCATCGGCGAATCCAGTACAGGCGTGAACGGCGAGAGACATGGGTTCGTGTGGACGGCGTCGGGAGGTATGCAGGACCTGGGCACGCTCGGCGGTTGTTGTTCCGTCCCGGTGGCGATCAGCGAGCGCGGGCAGGTGACAGGGTACTCGAACCTGCCGAATGATGTGGGTATTCACGCGTTTCTGTGGACGCCTGCAGGCGGCATTCGTGATCTCGGTACCCTCGGCGGGCCGATCAGTGCTGCCACCGGAATCAACCTGCTCGGACAGGTCGTCGGCGTTTCGAGTACGGCAGAGGGAAGCACTCATGCGTTTCGGTGGACCGCGTCGGGCGGCATGCAGGACCTGGGCACGCTGGGCGGGGCCAACAGCTTCGCTCCACGGATCAACGAGTTAGGTCAGATAGTGGGGTCCTCAGAAACGGCCGACGGCTCACATCATGCGTTTCGGTGGACCCCGTCAGGTGGTATGCGGGATCTCGGCCCCTTCGTCCCCGCTGCTATCAACGCTCTCGGCCAAATCGCGGGCACAGCGATCGCTGCGAACGGCGCACAACACGCGTTCCGGTGGACGGCGTCTGGCGGTTGGCAGGACCTGGGCACCCTCGGCGGTGAGAACAGCGCAGCGACGGGAATCAACGACCTCGGTCAAGTGATCGGGCAAGCTCAGACCTCGAGCGGATCGCGGCATGCGTTTCGGTGGGCGCCGAGCAGCGGGATGAGGGACTTGGACCCACTCTTCACCAGAAGCAGCGGTGCATCTGCAATCAACATACGAGGTCAGGTCACCGGGCAGTTCTCCGCCACGGCTTGGCCCAACCCGCATGCATTCTTCTGGAGTCCATAGCAAGGCGGTCGCCGTGACACACGAGTCAGCGTCGTGGTCACTCGTTGATCGGCGATGTCGAGCATCCGACCCAGCTGACCCATCCGTCCCGCCCGGTGACTCGGGCGTGGTCTGAGCGACGTTGTCGTCGTAGATCCAGAGCGCGGCCGGACTGTCCCCGAAGCACTCCGCTGGAAGTTCGAAGTAGCCGGCGCCGCTCGAGACGAATGTCAGCAGGCTGTCGTCGGCGGTGAGATGATTCTGCACTTGCGTCCGGGGTAGCGCGCGCCGGACATATCACCCTACGCGGTGAGCATGCATCGTGAACCGTATCGGCCCGATCCGGCAATACTTAACATGAGGGCAGACAACGAAATCATCGGACGGTCGATCGATATCCCGTCCGCAGCCGTGGCAATCACCGACCGGCACGCGGTTCGCACCGCGTCCGCCCTTGCAGGCGTGGCGCTTGTCGTCGCGGCGCTCACCGGGTGCGCGACGCCGCGCGAGGCTTCCGTCAGCGCCTCGCCAACGACGTCGAGCCCTCCCCCGTCGAGCGCGGCCCTCTCCTCATCGGCCTCCCTTGCTGGAGCTGCGGGGACCGCGCTGATGCTCCCGGAAGCGTGCGAGGACATCTACTCCGACGCGATGTTCGCCCATCTGACGGCCACGGCGCCTCCACTCAACGATCCCGGGCACACCACGCCGTCCACCGAGCTTGCGGTCGGCCGGGAGGTGCTCGATACGGCCCCGACCCTGCGGTGCACGTGGGGTGGGCCCTCCGAGTACGGACTCTCGACCAACGTCACCATCGTGGATCCCGGTCAATCGGCATCCATCGAGCAGGCCGCCGTCGAGTCCGGGATGACGTGCACGCCGCACGACGAGGGCACGATCTGCCGCACCCGGGAGGACCTCTTCGTCGCCGGGGAGCTCTACGCCACCGTCGGAGAGACGCACTACTTCCGGGACAACGGCTGGATCGCCACGCACTGGACCAACTTCGCACCAGAGGGTTACACGGAAGACATCGTCGCCACGTTGTGGCCCTCACTCCCGCCGACGGGGTGAACAACCCACAGATGCACTCGCCCGCGACCTCGCCCCGTTGAAGCGCGAACTGGCGCCCGGAGTGCGAGAACCACCCGCGCCCGCCCCGGCGTCCGAGCCCCCGCGGGGGCCCGCCGACATTCTGAGTCCGCTGGAACCCCATCGTTGCGGCTCGAGAGGTCCACGGGCCGGGAGCGCACGCCGACGGACGCATCAGAAAATGTGAACCTCAGATGAGGCGCGGAACAAGGCCCGGCGACGCTGTAGCTCACGGTAGACGGTGGCTCGGTCTGGCAGCACTCACCCTGTCGTGAAAGAAGGGCACGCTGAGCCTTCGAGAGCTTCGGATGCTTCCCCTTGAGTCTCCCTTCGGGCGGGCGACCGCCATCCCTTCGCCGATGCGCCTGCTGATCAGATCACGCTCAAACTCAGCCACCATGCCGAGAACGTTGGACAGCAGCCGCCCGATCGGATCGGTCGGGTCGTACCGGCTTCCGCCGACACTCAGCGCGACGCCGTTCACACCCTCGCATAACCCACCTGTGTCTCATTCATCCGCACAGGATTCAGCGGCGCACTCGATAGCGCAGGTGAAGCACCCGGTTGCCCTGAACAACAACGTCTGGGTTTTCCAGAAGGTGCTGCGAGTCGACGGAGCCGAAGTAGCGCTTGCCGGACCCGAGGACGACGGGTGCGAGGTCCATGCGCACTTCGTCGACCAAACCTGCGGCGAGCACCTGGCCGCCGACGTCGCCGGCAGCGACCTCGACAGTGCGGTCACCCGCGAGCTCGTGCGCCTTGGCCACGGCCGCCTCGATGCCGTGGATGAAGTAGAACGGCGCGTCGGGGTCCCAGCCCTGGGGCGCCGGCCGGTGTGTCACGACGACCACGTGGTCGATCCCGCTCGGAGGCTTCCCATCCCAGCCGTCCGTGATGTCGAAGCTGTGGCGGCCGGCGATTGTCACCGCGATCTCGTCCCAGTACGGCCGGACGTGGTCGTAGGACGCTTGCGACACGTTCAGCACGCCGCTGTCGTCCAACGGCACGTCGCCGCTGACCAACCATTCGAACAGTGGACCGGGATCGTCGTTCTCGGCCGCAATGAAGCCATCGACCGAGACCGACGCATTCATGACCACTTTTTTCATGGGTTTCCTCCTCTGTTCGAAGTCCCAGTCTCGTGTGTCGTGAGTTGGCGCCCTTGTAAGGAATCAATCGGCGGGCAACGGCCACCCATCCAGCGCGTGGTCGGGATGCTCGCGTAGGAAGCGTTGCCGGACTTCGATATACCGGGTCGGCGTGAGCCCCGTGAACTCACGGAACTCGTGGACGAAGTGGGCCTGGTCGAAGTAGCCTGCGCGCGCGGCAACGTCGCCCCAGTCGATCGGTGCGGCCACGTCGATCGCCAATACGGTCATGGTGAACCGGTAGCTGCGCGCCAGCCGCTTCGGCGTCACGCCGATGACCTCCTTGAACCGCTTCGCCACGTACGTGCTGCTGGCGCGGGCTGCCACGCCCAGGTCGCTGATCGGCACCGCTCCGCCGGTCTCCGCGATGGCGCTGCTCAGGTGGCGGACGATGTCCAGGCCGTCGACCGCACGCAGCCGTCGCACCAGCTCCTCCTCCAGCAACACCAGCATTTCGTGGGGCGTGTCCGCCGAGGCCAGTCGGTGTCGCAACTCAGCGGTAGCGGGCTGGCCCCAGACCTGCTCCACCGTCGCCGGCCGATCGCACAACTCCGCCGCGGGCATCGGAAGAAACGGTGCCAGCCCCCACGGCCTGAGGTGGACGCCCACGGACCGCGTCGGGGTCGGGTAGCCGAACTCCCACGCCCGGGTGGGCGTGGTGACCGCGCAGCCGTCGGTGTATTCCGCGGCCCCTACGTCCGTGCCGACGCGGATCAGAAACGGCGCCCCGAGGTTGACGATGAGCAAAGGCGCGGGCGCCGCCGGCAGAATGAACCGGGAGTACGGCGGGGCGCCCTCCAGGTAGTAGAGGTCGTCGATCAGCCCGGCGAGCGGCGGACCGGGCACTCTGGACACATACTCCACGCTGACATCATCCCGGAAGCCCATCTGCATCGCGCGCCGCCTCACGGGCTCGGCTCGGAGCATACCGCTCCAACCCGATCGCACGGACCCGCTCCAGCCTCTCCGCAGACTCGCCGTGGTGGCTGAATGTCCGGGGGCCTCGTTAGCGTCACTTCCGTGGGAGTATTCGATGCGCGCGCCGGTCTGGATCCGGCACAGCTTGAGGCCGTTGAGCACGGCGATGGGCCGCTTGTGGTCGCGGCAGGGGCCGGCACCGGGAAGACGCGCGTACTCACCGCACGTGTCGCGCGGCTGTTGGAAGCGGGCGTCGTACCGGAACGGATCCTGCTGCTGACATTCACCCGGCGCGCAGCGTCCGCGATGCTCTCTCGCGCTGCGGTGATGTGCGGCGACGCGCAGGCTGCGCAGCGCATCGCCGGCGGCACGTTCCATGCGGTCGCGCACCGCATCGTCGCCGAGCACGCACAGCATCTGGGGCTGGAGGACGTGACGGTCATCGATCCCGACGACGTCATCGACCTGATCGACCTGCTGCGCGCGGAGCACGGGCTCGACGGCACCGAGGTACGGCTGCCCACGACACGCGCCATCGCCGACATCGCCTCTCGCGCGATCAACACCGCAACCCCGGCCCGTGCCGTCATCGAAGAGCAGTTTCCCTGGGCGCTCGAGCAGGCCGACGCGATCGCCGGCCTGTTGCGGCATTACCGCGACCGCAAGCGCGAACGCGGCCTGCTGGACCTGGATGATCTGCTCATCGCCTGGCGGGCGCTGGTCAGTGATCCCGACGTCGGGGCGCGCCTGCGGGCGCGCTGGGACTGGGTGCTCGTCGACGAGTACCAGGACGTCAATCAGCTTCAGGTCGACATCGTGCGTGGGCTCAGTCCCGACGGCCGCGGGCTCACGGTCGTCGGCGACGACGCACAGGCGATCTACGCGTTCCGAGGGGCGAGCGCCGGGCACCTGCTCGAGCTCATCGAGGCGTACCCCGACGCCACGCTCGTGCGCCTCGAACGCAACTTCCGTTCTACACAGCCGATCCTCGACCTCGCGAACCAGGTGCGCCCGGGCGAACTGAGGTTGCGGCTCGTCGCCGACCGTCCGCAGCCGGGCGCCCGGCCGACGCTGGTTACCTGCCGCAACGCCGACGACGAGGCCCGCACGATCGCCGACCGCATCCTCGCCGCGCACGTCGATGGCACGCCACTGCGTTCGCAGGCCGTGCTGATGCGCACCGGATCCCACAGCGCGCAACTCGAGGTCGAGCTCAAGGTGCGGGCGATCCCGTTCCACAAGTTCGGCGGGATCGGCTACCTGGAGACCTCGCACGTGCGCGACCTGCTGGCGAGCTTCCGAGTGGTGCTCAATCCGGCGGACGAGGTCTCCTGGTACCGCCTGCTCACCCGGCACCGCGCGATCGGCAAAGCGAGCGCGCGCGGACTCGCCGGCATACTCGCGGACGGGGGCGTCGATCGCACGGCCGACGCTGTCGCGGCGGCACCGGCGAAGGCGCGCACCGGGCTGGCGTCAACCCTGTCGCTGCTCGGCGCCGTCGACTCCACAACCGCCGTGCCGAAGCTGGTCGAAGCGTGCCGAGGGGCGGTGGATCCTCTGCTTCGCGGGCACTACCCGGATTGGCACCGGCGGGTGACCGAAGTCGACGGCATCGCCCAGGCCGCCGCTCAGCACAGCGATCTCCGCACATTCGTGAGCGAGCAGGCGATCGACCCGGTGAACGTCGCCGGCGACTGGGCGAAGCAGCCACATCTCGACGAGGACTGGCTGACCCTGTCCACGATCCACTCCGCGAAGGGCCTGGAATGGGACACTGTGCACCTCCTGCGCACGAACGACGGCGCGATGCCCTCCGACATGGCGCTCACCTCGCCCGCGGGCCTTGCCGAGGAGGAGCGCCTCTTCTACGTCGCGCTCACCCGCGCACGCGACGCCCTCGACGTCTACGTGCCCTCGCAACTGCCCACGCATCCCACCGCGTTCCTGGCCAAGCACGTCGCGGCCAAGCCCAGCAGATTCCTGACCGAGTCCGCACGCGCTCTCATGGAGCCGGTCAGCACCGCCGCCGTCACACCCGGGGCTGTGATCAAGCGGGCCGCCGCTGCGCCTCGCGTGCGCACGGACGCGTTCGACGAACTATTCGCCTGATCGGCCATCGGCTGCGGATTCAGACCACGGCTACACGCTCAGATGTGACGGGCTTTTTTTATGATCACGTCGATGCCTCTCCGTTCTGAACAGATTCTGCTCATCGCGGGCGGCGATGAAGATCGCACCGACATCGCTGCTACGCGCGCCGAAGCGCACGAGCCTGCGACCAAGCTCTTCACGCGACGGCGCGGCGGCGCATGATCGAGCCCGCCGCGACCGTCGCCGCCAGCACGGCGGCGGCGAACACGAGCAGCACCGCCACCGGAGGCGCGAACGCGAGCGCGATCCCGACCGCCAGGACCGGGATGACCGGCCCGGCGTAGGCGATGAGGAACAGCAGCGCCAGCGTCTCGCCGGCGTGTCCCGGCTCGGCGATCGCGACCGCGGTGCCGATCGCACCGCGGAAGAGCACGCCAACCCCCAGCCCCGCGACGACGCCGCCGCTCAGGAACAGGACGATCTGCGGCAGCAGGGCACCTACGGCCACGAGCGTCAGGCCTGCCGCGCACGCGATGATCGCGATCGTCAGCTGCCTGCGCAGCGGCGCGCCGGCGAGCGCGAGTTGGCCGGCCGCCGCGGAGGCGAAGATCGCGAAGACCGCCACTCCCGCGAGCAGGTGATCTCGATCCCCGAACGTGCCGGCCAGGAACGTCGGGATGAGCGAGCTGAAGAGGCCGAACACCGCGAATCCGGCGAAGGCCCCGAACGCCGCGACGAGGAAGATGGAGCGGTGGGCACGCGGAACCGAGAGCCTCTGAGGCCGGTAGCGGTGCGAAGCACTCCGGCCGGCGACCGTCTCGGGCACCGTGAGCAGCGCCATTCCGGCGGCCGTGAGCAGCACGAGGAAGACCACGTGGGGCAGCACGAGCGGATCGGGCAGGAACTCGGCGCAGAGTCCGCCGATGAGCGGACCCAGCGCGAGGCCGCCGAGGTTGGCCGCACCGGCGACCGATGTGGCCACGACCGGGTTCTCCGCGGGCCGTGCGATGGCCCGCAGTTCTCCGAGGTGCGCGGTCGCCGTCGCCGACAGGATGCCGATGCTCACGCCGTCCACCAGCCGTGCACCGATCAGTCCGAGCGATTCCGGCCAGAGCAGGAACATCACCGCGGACGCGATGGAGATCAGCACGGCGACCATCAGCATCCGCCGGCGGCCCAGCCAGTCACTCACGTGTCCGGCGAGGTACAGGCTGAGCATGACGCCGACCGCGTAGGACGAGTAGATGACGGTGACCAGGCTCACCGGAAAGCCGTCGCGCTGCTCGTACAGCGGATAGAGCGGCGTCGGCACGGTCGAGTAAGCCATCGCCGTGAGGAAGACCGCCGCGACGATCCAGAACCCCGTGCCGTGGCTCGCGCCGCCCACCGTCAGCCGAGCCATCGGCGGCTCGATGCAGCGCAGGCGAAGGGGTGCACGCCGTAAGCGTAGCCACCGCCGCCCAGGGCCGCACGGTCGGGCCTACAGGCCGACCATCTCGCCGCGAAGCCGCCGATCGCCAGGCGAGGCGCGCTCATCGGCTTATCGCCGGTCCGCCGGCGACGGGAGCGTGTCGCGTTGCTGCTCGATCCACGCGCGCACGTCGGAGCTACGCGGCCAGATCGTTGACCTCCGGGAGCGGCTCCAACCCCAGGGTTCCCTGCCGCGGTGCATTCGACGTCCATGCCGAAAAGGGCGGCACTCCCCGAAGCAACCCTGCCGGACGGGCAGTCATCGTTTCTCGCGCGCGTTACGGCGCAGCAGTCGGGACACGATCACGACAAGGGCGTACATCGCGGTGAGCGGAAGTAGCGCGCTCGACACCGCGAGGGAAGCCAGTTTCAGCGCCTTTCCGACGAGCGCCCCGGTGACGGCGGCGGACGCACCCTCCGTGATCACGGCGAAGGCCAGGAAGATGTTCTCGACGTAGTCGAACATCACCGGTAGCAGGCAAAGGAGCGCGATCCATTCCGGGACACTCCAGGATGTCGCGCGATTGGAGCGTCGGATCAGCCAGAGCGTGGTGGCGGAAAGCAAGAGACCTGCCGCCGGGGGGAAGACGTAGTCGATCGCTGCGAACAACTCATAGGCCTCGACGGCGGGTTCTGAGTATGAGCGGATCTGTTCGACCATGCTCTCCGGTGTGATGACGCTCTGGGTGTCAAGCGTCGAGAAACCCGAGATGCCTGCGAACACCGCGTCGGCGCGGAAGAGAGCCCACTGGCTCAGAGCCACGGTGTCGTCAGTGCCACAGCTCAGGACATCGCGAAGAAGGTGTCGTTCAGCGTTCCCGGCGGGACCAGTTCTCGGCGCGTCCTTCTGACTGATCCGGCAGACGCCGACTGGTCGCTCGAGCGACGTCGCGCAGACGGAGAATGGGATCGGGTGAGTCTGACAAGCGGTAGAACGGTGTCGTCAGAGTTGGAAGCCGGCAACTACCGGTTACGACCTCAGTAGTTCCGCGGAGGGCCGGGTAGGTTTCGGTGAGGTGGTCATATCTCACCAACTGAGAAGTCCCGGGAACCCGCAGGTTCCCGGGACTTTCCAGGAAGTGATGACCTCGGCCTTACGTAGCCTGACGCGGCTGCACCCCGTTCTCGATCGTCGAACGCGTCTGAGCGGGACCAACCGCAGTGAGGTCTGACGGGCCCGCGCCGCCCCGAGCACCGGATCGCCGAGTGACTCGAAGGACGAGCTTTGAGGCTTCAGCCGGCGCGAGCGCGAATCGGGTCCAGCACAGCCTCCGCCGCCCATGCGGCGGCGTCGGCGATGTCGCTGCGGCTCATCCCGAACTCGCGACGGAACGTGACCCACGTCGCAGCGGAGTCGAGGTGCGCCAAGCTTGCCACGATCGCCGCGCGCTCGGCGTCTCCCAGTGAAGGAATCTCGGCGTCGATCATCTGCTCGAGCATCGCCCGGCGCGGGCTGGGCGCCGCACCGCTGATTCCCCGCATGGTCGTCTCGGCCACGACGTGCGCCAGTTCCGGGCGCTGGTCGTAGGACTCCATCGCCGCTCTGATGGCGAGGGGCATGTCGAAGATGCTCGAGCAGTCCTGCCGAGCGAAGGCGGTGCTGTCGATCCATGCGGCCGTCGCGAGCAGCAGGTCGTTCCTCGTCGCATAGTTGCGGAAGACGGTGCGCTCGCCGACGCCGGCGCGTCTCGCGATGAGCCGGAACGACACGTCGTCGGTGCCCAGCTCTTCGATGAGCGCGGCGTAGGCGACAAGGATCGCCTCCTGCGTGCGACTCACCTCGCTCGAGGTTCGCCCACCGGGTTCGGCGATCGGGGACATCGTCATCGGGGCGTACGTCGCGGCGCGCCATCCACCTCGGTGCCGGTGAAGACGATGATGTCTTTCAGGACCTCTGCGGCCGCCCGGTCGAACGCGTCCGCGATGGCCGGGGCGCTCATTTCGAAGCCCGTCCGCATGCGAGCCCAGAACTGCGCCGAGGCGAAGTAGCGCAGGCTCGCCGCCACGCGACGCAGGTCCCGCTCGTTCACAGAAGGATGATTGGTGGCGAGCATGGCCACCAGGGCGCGGGTGAAGAAGGTGGGCTCCGGCTCGCCGGTCGGCGAGATGGATGCCGCGCGCGCACACACGAAGGCGAATGCCGGCGCCGCGTCGAAGGCCCGGAACCGGGCGCGCGACGCCTCCATGAACTCCGGGACAGTGACGAACGGCGGCATCGGGAACTCGGTCGACTCGATCCAGCCCGCGACGCCCTCCAGAAGATGAGATCTCGTCGGGAAGTGACGGTAGACCGTCCTCTCCGAGACGCCGACCGCGTCACCGAGGGTGCGATAGGAGATGTCATCCAGCGGGTTCTCGCGAAGGGCCGCGACGGCGTGCACGAGGATCGCGGTCGGAGTGTCCACCGCCTCCGGCATCATCCGCCCCTTCCCCACTGCCATCTGCTCTCTTCGGCCGTCCGCGGTGACGAATGGGCCTGTCGCGCCGACGACTCGGCCGGCAGCACGTAACGATCCGAGTCGTCCAGCGTCAGTGCGAGCGACGACACGAACTGCGTCTCCCCGTGCGCCCCTCGCTCCGCGGATGCCAGCATATCCGGGCGCTCGAAGATGTAGCCGGTGACATGGCAGCGCAGCCGCTCACCCGACGGGTTGCCGTCGGCATCGAACATGGGCGACGCGATGCCGTCCGACTGGCGTCGCAGGTAGTACCTCCCCCGCGTGACAAGCGCCATGAACGGGGTCGTGACCACCGCCACCCCGATCGCGATGAGCACCGAGAACGGGCGCACCCCCTCGCCGAGGAGGCCCCCGAACGCCGCGAGTGACAGGAGCGACGCCAGGGCGACCGACACGAGGCCGACCGGGTTCCAGTCGCGCAGCATCCCCCGGCGGAACTCCGGGAAGATCGGCGAGATGCCCAGCACGTGCTTGTTGATCGCGATGTCCGCGGCGATCGTGACCAGCCAGGCCATCACCACATTCGCGTACAGGCTGAGCACGAAGCTGATGAGGCTGAAGACATCCATCCACATCAGGGCGAGCGCGATCGCGAGGTTGAAGAGGATGAAGACCGTTCGGCCCGGGTAGGTCTTCGTGAGACGCGTGTAGACGTTCGACCACGCCAGCGACCCCGAGTAGGCGTTCGTCACATTGATCTTGATCTGCGCGACCACGACGAGGACGAGCGCCAATCCCACCGCCAGCCACTCGGGCATCAGGGACTCGTACAGGGCGATGAATTGGCGCACCGGCTCCGCGGCCCGCTGGCCCAGTTCGGGGTCGACCCGGGTGAGGAGGTAGACCGCGAGGAAGACCCCGATGACCTGCTTGATGCCGCTGAAGAGCACCCAGCCGGGTCCCGCGAAGAGCAGCGAGGCCCACCACGACAGCCGATTAGCCCGCGTGCGGGGCGGCATCGCCCGGATCACGTCGATCTGCTCGGCCAGCTGCGGGGTCAGTGCGAAGCAGACGGCGGCACTCGCGACGATCGCCCCGAAGCTGACGATCCCATCGGACTCGCCGGGGAACGCGACGAACGCGCTCACCGCGCCAGGGTCGGAGACGATCACCCACAGCAGCGGCAGCAGCGCGAGCGCGAGCCACAGCGGCGTGGTCCAGAACTGCAGGCGCTCGAGCGCGCGCATCCCGTAGATCACGATGGGGATCACCACCACGGTGGAGATGAAGTAGCCGATCGGGAGCGGGACGGCGACCGCGACGTGCAGCCCCTGCGCCATGATCGCCCCCTCGAGGGCGAAGAAGATGCACGTGAACACCGCGAAGACCACGGTCGTGATCGATGAGCCGTAGTAGCCGAAGCCCGACCCGCGGGCGATCAGATCGAGGTCGAGGTTGAAGCGGGCGGCGTAGTAGGCGATCGGCAGGCCGACGACGAAGATCACGATCGACGCGAACAGGATGCCGAGGACGGCGTTGTGCGTGCCGTGCTCGATCCCGACGCTGGCCCCGATCGAGAAGTCCGCGAGGAAGGCGATCGAGCCGAGCGCCGTCACCCCGATCGAGCCGGCGCTCCACCGTCGGAAGGACCGCGGGACATAGCGGAAGGCGTAGTCCTCGAGGCTGTCCTCGGCGGCTGCCCGCGCGTTGTCTGCCCTGCTCACCCTGAACTGCACATCGCGTCGCACTCCCTGCGCCTCGCACGTGGGGCTCATTGTGCCCGTCGCGTGTTACAGCCGCATTGCGCGCCGTCAGCGCTAGATCGTCATGGCGGCCCGCACGCCCTCCGCGGCGAATGCCCCTCCCTCGCCGGCGCGCGATGCGAATCCGCTCGCCAGCACGAGGTACTTGTCCGCGGCCTCCAGCGCGAAGCCGATGTGCTGCTCGACGAGCAGGACGGAGAGTCCGTCGCGCGCGAGCTGCATGATGGTGTGCTCTATCTCGGCGACGATCGTCGGCTGGATGCCCTCCGTCGGCTCATCGAGGATGAGCAGCTTCGGTTCCGTGATGAGCGCCCGGGCGATGGCGAGCTGCTGGCGCTGACCGCCGGAGAGCAGGCCGGCTTTGCGGCCGGCGAACTTCTCCAGCGCGGGGAACCGGGCGAGCTGCTGCTCGATGAGCGCCTTCCCCCGCTTTCGGCCGTCGGCCACGAGCTGCAGGTTCTCCATCGTCGACAGCTGCGGGAACGACTGCTGGCCCTGGGGCACGTAGGCCATCCCGCGCGCGACCCGCTTGTTGGGAGGCAGGGTCGTGACGTCGGCGCCGTCGAAGATCACCTGCCCGCTGCGCGGCTTGATGAGCCCGATGGCGACCCGCAGCAGAGTCGACTTGCCCGCGCCGTTGTGACCCAGCACCGCGACCACTCCATCGGAGGTGGGAAGCGTCACGCCGTGCAGCACGAGCGTGCGCCCGTAGCCGGCCTGGATTTCGTTCATCTCGAGCATCTCAGGCTCCCTCGCCGTGTGCAGCGGCATTCGTCGCGGTGGTCGCCGCCTCGATCGTGGGGTCGGCCACGACGAGCATCGCCGCCGTGGTTGTGGCGCCCGCCGTGCCGAGATAGACCTCCTGCACCTTGGGGTCGGCCTGCACCTGCGCCACGGTGCCCTCGGAGAGCAGCTTCCCCTGGTGCAGCACCGTGACCCGGGAGGCGTACCGGCGCATGAAGTCCATGTCGTGTTCGACGACGAGCACGGTGCGGCGCTGCGCGATGCGCTGCAGCAACTCGCCCGTGGCGGTGCGCTCGTCCTGGCTCATCCCCGCGACGGGCTCGTCGAGCAGCAGCGCCCTCGGCTCCTGGACCAGCATCATCCCGATTTCCAGCCACTGCTTCTGACCGTGGGACAGGATGCCGGCGGGCGTCTCACGCTCGCCGCTGAGTCCGGTCTCCTCGAGCGCCACCTCGATCCGCGGATCGACGCCGCGCCGGGCGCGCAGCAGGGAGAGCGATGAGCGATGCAGCCCGGCCGCGATGTCGAGGTTCTGCAGCACCGAGAGCTGCTCGAACACGCTCGCCGTCTGGAAGGTGCGACCGACCCCGAGCCGGACGATCTTCTGCGTCGACCTGCCCAGCAGCTCGTGGTCGCCGAGCGTCACCGATCCGCTCCCCCTGGACAGGCCGGTGATGGCGTCGATGCAGGTCGTCTTTCCCGCGCCGTTCGGGCCGATGAGGAATCGGACCTCACCGGGGTGGGCATCGAAGAAGACACCGTCGACAGCGACGAAGCCGTCGAACTCGACGCGCAGGTCCCTGACGACGAGCGAGCCGTCCGCGGCGGTCACTTCTTCACCTCGTCGAGCACCCGCGCCGGGGCCGGGGCAACCGGTGGCTCCGGGGTGGCGCGCGAACGCCACAAGACGCCCTTCGCCCGGCCGAACAGGGACGACAGCCCCATGGGGAGGAACAGCGTGACCAGGATGAAGACCAGCCCGAGGATGTAGATCCAGCCATCCGGCCAGCTGGAACCGAGGCTCGACTGCCCCCAACCGATCGCCATCGCGCCGAGCGCGGGGCCGAACAGCGAGGCGCGGCCCCCGAGGGCGACACCGGCGATCATCAGAATGGAGGCGGACGCGCCGATCTCGGCCGGCGTGATGATCCCGACGATGGGTACGAACATCGCCCCCGCGATGCTGGCCATGAGGGCGGCGACCACGTACGCGACGAGCTTGATGTTCGCGGGGTCGTAGCCGAGGAACCGCACGCGCTCCTCGGCGTCGCGCGTCGCGATCAGGAGTTCGCCGAAGCGGCTGCGGTTGAGCTGCCACACCGCCAGCAGGCAGAGGATGAGCAGCGCGGCGGCGATCATGAACACCATGAGCTTGTTCGCGTCGTCGTCGAGGACGTAGCCGAAGAAGTACTTGAAGTCGCTGAGTCCCGTATCACCACCGGTCTCACGGATCGTCGAGCTGATCAGCACGGCCAGGGCGACGGCGAGCGCCTGGGACAGGATGGCGAAGTACGCCCCCTTGATCCGGCGCTTGAACAGCGCGTAGCCGAGGACCGACGCGACGATCACCGGGAGCAGCACGATGGCCAGCAGCGTGAACAGATCGCTGCGGAACGGCTCCCAGAACGCCGGGAGCGACGCCGACGGGTCGTACAGGATCATGAACACGGGGAGACTGTCCGGCCCCGAGGTCTCCAGCGTCAAGTGCATCGCCATGGCGTAAGCGCCGAGCCCGAAGAAGACCCCCTGGCCGAGCACCAGCATTCCGCCACGGCCCCAGGCCAGGCCGATGCCGACCGCCGCGATCGCCCAGCAGCAGTACTTGCCGAGGTTGTTGATCCAGTGCATCGAGAGCACGGCCGGCGCGACGATCAGCAGCAGCACGGCGAACACCCCGATGCCGATCAGTGGAAGCCAGGGCTTCAGTTTCGTCATGTCAACCCCCGGGTGCGGACCGTGAACAGGCCCTGTGGTCGGAATTGCAGGAAGACGACCAGGAGCACGAAGGCGAGCACCTGGGCCATGCTCCCCGTGGTCCAGTCGGCGAAGTAGGACAGCGCGATCCCCAGGGCCCACGCGGCGATGACCGTGCCCTTGATCTGGCCGACACCGCCGGCCACGACGACCAGGAAGGCCGGGATGATGTACTGCGTGCCCATCTGAGAGTTCGTGCCGCCGATCAGGGAGGCGGCGACTCCTGCGACGCCGGCCAGGCCGGATCCGACGAAGAAGGTGATGCGGTCCACATTGCGCGTGCGGATGCCGCTGGTCTCGGCGAGATCCCGGTTCTGCACCGTCGCCCTGATTCGGCGTCCGAAGGACGAGTACTTGAGCCACGCCGCGAGGGCCGCCAGGCACAGGGCCGCGAGCACGATCGTGAAGACCTGGCGCAGCGGCCACGCGTACCCGAGCACGTCCACCTGACCGTCGAGCCAGCCCGGAGCCTCCACGGGGACTCCCTGTGCGGGAAAGATCTGCAGCGCGATCTGCTGAAGGATCAACGCCACCCCGACGGTGACCAGGAGGGTGTCCAGGGGCCGTCGGTACATCCACTGGATGATTCCGATCTCCAGGAGCAGCCCCAGGAGTCCCGCGCCGACGAAGGCAAGGGGCAGGGCCAGCAGGATCGATATGTTGCTGGAGCTCACAAACAGCTGCGTCACGTAGGCGATGAAGGCGCCGGCCATGATGAATTCGCCGTGCGCCATGTTGATCACCCCCATCTGGCCGAAGGTGAGCGTGAGCCCCAGCGCCGCGAGCAGCAGCAGAGCACCCAGCGCGGTGCCGTTCAGGAGCGGCGGTATGAGTGCGTCCACGGGCTGTCGCTTTCTCTCGTGGGGATGGTGGGGCGGGTGCTCAGGGTCCCGTGGTCGGCCACGGGACCCTGAGCGCCGTGGCGGATCAGCCGGCCGCGGCTACGAGCGCATCGCGGACGTCGGAGGGGAACCAGTCGTACCCCTCGAGGTACGGGTCGGGCTCGATGACGCCCTCGGACGACCAGACGATGTCGAACTGGTTGTCGGCGTTGATGCGGCCGATGTTGCCGGGCTTGGAGATGTGGTGGTTCTCGCCGTCCAGCGTGACGACGCCCTCCGGCGCGTCGACGGTGATGCCGCCCGCGGCCGCGGCCGCGTTGATCTCATCGACGTCGAACGTACCGGCTGCCTCGGCAAGAGCCTTGTAGAGGTACAGCGAGATGTATGCGGCCTCCATCGGGTCGGAGGTCACCCCGCTGCTGCCGGGGTAGGCCTTCCAGCGCTCGATGAAACCCGGGTTGTTCGGGGTCTGCAGTGACTGGAAGTAGTTCCACGACGCGTAATTGCCGGTGACCTCGTGACCCATCGCCGGCGCCTCCTCCTCGGCGATAGACACGGAGATGATGGGGGTCGTCTCCGGGGTGAGACCGGCGTCGTAGTAGGCCTTCACGAATCCGACGTTCGACGAGCCGTTGATGGTGTTGAAGATGAAGTCGGGGTCGGCCTCCACGATCTTCGCGACCTGCGTGGTCCAGTCGTCCCGGTCGAGCGGAACGTACTCCTCGCCGACGATCTCGATGCCGAGCTCGGCGGCGTAGAGCTTGATGATCGCGTTCGCGGTGCGCGGGAACACATAGTCGGATCCGGCCAGGAAGAGCGTCTCGACGCCCTGGGCGGCGAGATAGTCCATGGCCGGGATGATCTGCTGGTTGGTCGTGGCACCGGTGTAGTAGATGTTCGGCGAGGCCTCGAGGCCCTCGTATTGCACCGGGTAGAAGAACAGGCCGTTGTGCTCTTCGACGACCGGCTTGACGGCCTTGCGGGACGACGAGGTCCAGCCGCCGAAGATCGCGGCGACGCAGTCCTGGGTGAGCAGCTTCTCGGTCTTCTCCGCGAAGGTGGGCCAGTCGGTGGCGCCGTCCTCCTGGATGTACTCGATCTGCTTGCCCAGGATGCCGCCGTCGGCGTTGATCTCGTCCGCGGCCATGTGCAGGACGTTGGAGACGGTCTGCTCGGAGATGGCCATGCCACCCGTCAGCGAGTTGAGGAAGCCGAGCTTGATCGTGTCGCCGGACGAGTCGATGCAGCTCTCGGACGCGGCGGCGCTGCCCGATGCCGCGGGCGCTGCGGTGTCGCCGGCGCGGGCGCCGCATCCCGCGAGGAGGAGGGCCGCGGCGGCGGCCATGGCCGGAACGGCCAGCAGGCCGCGCGCCCTTCGATTCCGTGTGGTTGTCATGGGAACTCCGTTTCTGTGTGGTGCAGGTGGTGCGTTCTCGGGATGGGTGGTGCATCCTGCAGGCACGCCGATCGACGCCGGGATGCCGGCGAGATGACCGGGCACGCCGAAGAGCGGATGTGCCGGGTGACGGGCGGGACGGACTGATCGGTGAATCAGGGTGTGGTGCAGGGGGACTGCCGGTGATGCGTCGAGGTGCCGTGCTCCGCGTGCCGGTGTTCAGCCGAAGAAGGTGGGCGCCGACTGCTGCGGTAGTGCCAGCATGGGACCGCGTCATTGCTCTGACATTTCTCGATTGTTCCGATTCTGTTAACCGTGAGCCGGGCTTAGCGCCGCAAACCTTGATTTCCCGGGGTCCGCGCCGCTGACACGGTGCGATGCCCCTTCCGTGACGTCCACCGAAACAGGCCGATATGGCACACTTCTGACATCACCCGCCGGAGGCCCGAATGCACTTCACTCCCGCCGAAACCGAGAAGCTTCTGCTGTCGGTCGCAGCGATGGTCGCGCGCGACCGGCTCGACCGCGGCATCCTCCTCAACCACCCCGAAACGGTCGCCCTGCTCTCGTGCTGGGTCATCGAACGTGCCAGAGAAGGACGTGGCGTCGCAGAGCTGATGCAGGAGGGCCGCACCGTTCTCACGCGCGACCAGGTGATGCCGGGCGTTCCCGAGATGCTCGCCGACGTGCAGGTCGAGGCCACGTTCCCCGACGGCCGCAAACTCGTCACCGTCCACCACCCGATCGACTGAGGAGTCGCCGTGGCATCCGCTTCCTCCGAAGGCCCAGGCGCCGTCCGAATTCGACCGGGGCGCATCGAGCTGAACGCCGACCGCACCGAGTCCGAGCGCATCCGGCTCGTGTTCGTGAACACCGGCGACCGCCCCATCCAGATCGGCTCTCACATCCATCTGCCCGACGTGAACAGTGCGCTGGAATTCGACCGGGCCCGCGCTCACGGGTTCCGCCTCGACATCGCCTCCGGCACGTCGCAGCGCTTCGAGCCGGGCGCCTCACGTGAGCTCGACGCTGTGGCGCTGCGCGGAGCGCGTCGGGTCCCCGGCATACAGCTCAAGACCGAAGGACAGGAGCTGCTCGATGGTCTGGCTTGACCGATCCCGATATGCGGCGATCTACGGACCGACCGTGGGAGACGAGGTGCGCCTGGGCGACACCGACCTCTGGATCCAGATCGAGCGCGACCTCACCGTCGGCGGCGAGGAGGCCGTCTTCGGCGGCGGCAAGTCCATCCGCGAGTCGATGGCGCAGGCGACCACGACGCGGGCTGACGGCGCCCTCGACACCGTCATCACCAACGCGATCATCCTGGACTGGTGGGGCATCGTCCGCGCCGACATCGGCATCCGGGACGGACGCATCGTGGGGATCGGCCATGCGGGCAACCCCGACATCAGCGACGGCATCGACATGATCATCGGGCCGTCCACCGACGTCGTCTCCGGTGAGGGGCGCATCGTGACCGCGGGCGCCATCGACTCGCACGTCCACCTGCTCTCGCCCTCCCAGATCCACGAGGCCCTGGCCACCGGCATCACGACGATCGTCGGCGGCGGCACCGGCCCCTCCGAGGGGTCCAAGGCGACGACCGTCACCCCCGGGGCGTGGCATCTGTCCGCCATGCACCGCGCGCTGGACCCCCTGCCGGTGAACGTCCTGCTGCTCGGCAAGGGCAACACCGTGTCGATGGCGGCGCTGAAGGAGCAGGCGCTCGCCGGCGCCGCGGGCTACAAGGTGCACGAGGACTGGGGCTCCTCCCCCGCGGCGATCGACGCGTCGCTGCGCGCGGCCGAGGACTGGGGCCTGCAGGTCGCGCTGCACTCGGACTCCCTCAACGAGTCGGGCTTCGTCGAGTCCACGATCGCGGCGATGGGCGGCCGATCGATCCATGCGTTCCACGTCGAGGGCGCCGGCGGCGGCCACGCCCCCGACATCCTCTCGATCGCAGGGCTGCCCAACGTCATCCCGGGTTCCACCAACCCGACCCTGCCGCACACCGTCAACACCGTGGCGGAGCACCTCGACATGCTGATGGTCTGCCACCACCTGAACCCATCGGTGCCCGAGGACCTCGCCTTCGCGGAGTCGCGCATCCGTGCCACCACGATCGCCGCGGAAGACATCCTGCACGACATCGGAGCCCTGTCGGTGACCTCGTCCGACGCGCAGGCCATGGGCAGGATCGGCGAAGTGATCACGCGCACGTGGCAGGTCGCCCACGTCATGAAGCACCGCCGGGGACCGCTCGGCGGCGGGATGCCGGCGGACAACGAGCGCGCGCGCCGCTACATCGCGAAGTACACGATCAACCCGGCGAGCGCGCACGGGATCGCCTACGACGTGGGGTCGGTCGAGGTCGGCAGACTGGCCGATCTCGCCGTGTGGGACCCGAAGTTCTTCGGGGTACGGCCCGCCGTCGTCATCAAGGGCGGCGCGATCGCGTGGGCGGCGCTCGGCGACCCGAACGCCTCGATCCCGACGCCGCAGCCCGTGATGATGCGCCCCTCCTTCGGCGACACGATCGGCGCCGACCTCTCGGTGACCTACGTCTCTCCCGCGGCCCTGGAGGACGGCCTGGCCGAGACGCTCAACCTGCGTCGCCGGCTCGCCGCGGTGCAGCCCACGCGTCACATCGGCAAGGCCGACATGAAGAACAACGACGTCCTGCCCTCCATCCGCATCCGGCCCGACACGTTCGAGATCGCGATCGACGGCGAAGACGTGCAGCCGGCGCCCGCGGCCTCCCTCCCCCTCGCCCAGCTGTACAACCTGTTCTGAGACCGCCCCGTGGACTCCGCCGCACACACCGTCACCCTGCTGCTCGGCGACGCACGCCTCCCCTCGGGTGGGCACGCGTTCTCGGCGGGTCTCGAGCCGGCCATCCAGGGAGGACTCGCCCGACGAGATGTCGCCGCATTCCTCCGCGCCCGTGCTCGTACGACCACGCTCGTCGACGCGGCGACGGCGGTCGTGGCGCGGCGCGCCGCACTGACCGGCGCGCCGTACGCCCCCGTCGAACGGGCCTGGGCAGCCCGCACCCCCAGCCGAGCAGCGCGCACCGCGTCGACTGACCTCGGCCGCGGACTGCTCCGACTCGCGCAGCGCCTCTGGCCGCAGGCTCCGGCGATCGCCGCCCTGACGACCGGTGATACCCCATCGCCCGCGCGCCCCATCGTGCTCGGGGCGATCGCCGCCCACGCGGGACTCGACGCCGAGACCCTGGTGCGCGTCGCCGTCTACGACGACATGGCGGGCGGCGCCGCGGCCCTTCTCAAGCTGGAGCCCGGCGACCCCGTCGACGGAGTGCGGCTCGTGCTGGACGCGTGCGCCTCGGTCGATCCCCTCATCCCCCAGCTCGCCGCGCTCGCCTCACCCGAGGCGATCCCCGCGGCGAGCGCCCCCCAAGCCGAGGTGTGGACCGAGGCCCACGCCCGAACGAACAGGAGACTCTTCCGTGCCTGACTCCCCGCTCACCTCCCGCGCGCTCCGACTCGGCGTCGCCGGTCCCGTCGGCACCGGCAAGTCGTCGCTGATCGCGACGGTGTGCCGTGCCCTCGCCGCCGAACTGCGCCTCGGCGTCATCACGAACGACATCTACACCGACGAGGACGCCCGGTTCCTCCGCTCGGCCGGGGTGCTCGACCCCGAGCGCATCCGCGCCGTCGAGACCGGGGCCTGCCCGCACACCGCGATCCGCGACGACATCACCACCAACCTGCTCGCGGCCGAAGACCTCGAACGCGACTTCGCGCCGCTCGACGTCGTGCTCATCGAGTCGGGCGGAGACAACCTGACCGCGACCTTCTCACCCGCCCTGGTCGACGCGCAGATCTTCGTGCTCGACGTCGCGGGCGGGGGCGACGTCGCACGCAAGGGCGGCCCCGGCATCGGTCGCGCCGACCTCCTCGTCATCAACAAGACCGACCTCGCCCCGTACGTGGACGTCGACGTCGCGCAGATGGTGGCGGATGCCGAGGCGGCGCGCGACGGTCGTGCCGTGCTCGCCCTGTCGCGGCACGACGCCGCGTCCGTCGCGGCGCTGCGCGCCTGGGTGCTCACGATCCTCGCCGGCCACCGCGCCGGCACGCACATCGCGCAGGACCCCGGCCCCATGGCCCCGCACTTCCACGCCGACGAGGAGCACCCGGAGGGCGGATTCGTCCACTCCCACGCCGGCGATGAGCCCCACGACCACGACCTGAACCACGACCACTTCCCCGCGCACGCCGCTGCGGGGGCGAACCCGAGCGAGTGACCCCCACCCGCATCGCGCTCACGGCGGGCGAGCCGCGCGCGCACGTGCAGCTCGCGGTCGGCGCGCTCGCCCCGCGCCTGATAACCCGCGATGCCACGCGTGCGCACGTCGCAGTCACGGCCGCCGGAATGGTGCTGCTCGGGGGCGACCACGTGCACGTCGCGATCGACGTCGGTCCCGGGTGCACTCTCGAGATCGAGGATGTCGGGGGCACCGTCGCCTACCGCGGGGCGCCCTCGTCCTGGGTCCTGGATGTGCGGATCGGAGTCGGTGGAACGCTGCTGTGGCACGGGCTTCCGTTCGTGGTCACCGACGGCGCCGACGCCGAACGTCGCAGCTCCCTCACCCTGGCCGACGGAGCGCGCGCCCTCATCCGGGAGACCCTCGTGCTCGGCAGGCACGGCGAGCGAGGCGGTCGGCTCACCTCGGAGCTCACCGTCGTCGACGAGACCGGCCCGGTGCTCATCGAGCGGCTGGAGGCCGACGGGGCGGCGCCCCAGCCGGGGGTGCTGGGTCAGAACCGGGTGATCGATGCCGTGATCGCGGTCGGATTCCGCCCGCCCGCCCGCCCGGGCGACCTCGAGTTCGACCGCCCCGGCTCGATGGCGCGCCATCTCTCGGACCACACCCACGGCTCGCCGCTGGACCCCGTGTGGGACGCCTGGGCCGGGGCGGCCGCGGAGCGGGCGCACGCCGAAGAGGCGGTGATCGCCCGATGACATCGCTCACCGAAGACCGCGCCCCCGCGCGCATCCTGCCGAGTACGATCGGCGTCATCTCGCTGATCGCGCTCCTGCACGTGGTCGGGTGGGGCGTCCTCCTCCTGCTCGTGATCCCGGCCGGCATCCCGCTCGGCGGCGCGGGCGGCGCGGTCGTCACGCTCGGCGTCGGCCTCACCGCCTATGCCCTGGGAGTGCGGCACGCGTTCGACGCCGACCACATCGCCGGGATCGACAACACGACGCGCCGCCTCGCCGAGCGGGGCAGGCCCGCGAACACGGTCGGCTTCTGGTTCTCGCTCGGTCACTCCACGATCGTCGTCGTGCTCTGCATCCTGCTGACCCTGGGCATCACCGCGATCGGCGCCTCGCTCGCCGATGAGTCCTCCGCCCTTCGCACGTGGACGGGGGTGATCGGCCCCAGCGTCTCGGGCTTCTTCCTGCTCCTGATCGCCGCCATCAACATCGCGTCGCTGCGACGGCGCCACGGGCACGCCGGCGGCCCAGTGCTGCGGATGCTCGGCCCGTTCGAGAAGGCGGTCGACCGCCCCTCGCGGATGTACATCGTCGGTCTGCTCTTCGGGCTCGGCTTCGACACCGCAACCGAGATCGGACTGCTCACGCTCGCGGGCGCAGCGTCGCTCGCGGCCGTGCCCTGGTGGGCCGCGCTCACGCTGCCCATCCTCTTCGCCGCCGGAATGAGCGCCTTCGACACCACCCAGGGCGCGGTGATGCGTCGCGCTTACTCATGGCAACCCGGGCGCCGTCACCTCGGAGAGGTGTACGCCATGGCGATGACCGGGCTCTCCGTCGTCGCCGCTGTGCTCATCGCGATAGTCCAGCTCTCTGACGTCCTCGTCGCGAATCTCGGGCTCGGTGGCCCGCTCCCCTGGGTGGCGTCGGTCCGGCTCGATGGCCTCGGGTTCGTGCTGACCGGGCTTCTTCTCGTGACATGGGCGGCTGTGCTGGCAGCGATGGGATGGACTCGCCCGAGGACGGACTGACCGTTATCGTCCAGGATTCGAGCGCTTCAACTCCCGCAGCTGCGCGGCATTCGTCATTTCCGGAGCTGAGGAGTCGGTGCCGCCCTTCCCGCCAACGGTTCCGAGCACAATTCAAGTCTCTGAAGCGCGCTCTGGCCGCAACGCGACCGTTCTCCGCCCGCAGGAACCCGATCTCGCCGAGCGTGCCGATCGCGAGGCGAGAGCGGTCAATTCGATGGCATTGCGATGAGGTGGTCACGTTTCACCAACTAAGAAGTCCCGGGAACCCTGAGGTTCCCGGGACTTTTCGGTCGGGATGACAGGATTTGAACCTGCGACCCCTTGACCCCCAGTCAAGTGCGCTACCAAGCTGCGCCACATCCCGATTCTTCAGTTGTCGTGACCGTGCCGAAGCGCGGACAACTCCCCCATCTTACCCGCTCGCCGTAGCCGCCGCGAACGCGGGGCGGCGCCTTCTGTCGGATGTCGCCGCATACGAGTACCGTCGGTGCATGCCGAAGATCACGATCGAACCTGCGACGGCCGACCGGTTCGACGACGCGGAGCACGCCCTCACCGGCGGCGGGGACGGGCGCAGCTGCCAGTGCCAGTGGTGGATGATCACGAACGCCGAGTTCCAGAAGCTGTCGACGGATGAGCGCGAGCGTCTGCTGCAGCGAGAGCTGGATGCCGGTCCCCCGCCGGCCCTGATCGCCTATGCCGACGGCGATGCTGCCGGGTGGGTTCGGGTCGGTCCGCGCGTCCCGCAGGTGCGCATCGCCCGAACCCGCGAGATCGCGGGAGCGACGGCCCAGGCCCTCGATGATCCGTCGGTGTGGTCGGTATCGTGCTTCGTCGTCCGCAAAGAGCACCGGGGGCTCGGTCTCACGACCGCGCTGCTCGAGGCGGCGATCGCGCACGCCCGCAAGGGCAAGGCGCGGGTGATCGAGGCGTACCCCATCGACCCGACGGCCGCGAAGCACTCGTCGAACGAGCTGTACCGAGGGGTGCTCTCGATTTTCCTGGCTGCTGGCTTCACCGAAGTGGCGCGCACGAAACCGGATCGCGCCATCGTTCAGCTCGAGCTGCGTTAGGAGTTCACGGGGGTGCGAGTGCCCGCGGCATCCCGTTCCAGCACCACGACGACGGCGACCAGGACGAGAGCGACGACCCCTGCCGACCCGGCGGGCAGGAGGCCGGCCAGCGCGATGAGCGCCGCGCCCCCGAGCACCGCCGCCGTGGCGCCATGGGTGATCCGGGGCCGCAGCGCCACCAGCCACACCCCGAAGACGAACAGCGCGACGGGTATCGCCAGGGAGAGCCCGGCGACGGTCTGGGACACCTCCGCGTGCTCGGTGATCACGTCGATCTGCACTTCGACGCCCGCCGAGACGGCGCCGGCCGCGGCGAAGATCACGTAGTGCAGGTATCCGAATGTGAACCCCGCACGTACAGAGGTGAGCCCGTCAGCCTGATCGCGTGCGAAGTACACCCACCACATGCCCGCGGCGATCACGACGCCGCTCCCGGCGAGCCAGAGCAGCTCGGGAACGTGCTCCCCCTCGGCCACGGCGTCGATGATCGCGTTCGCCGACGCGAGCAGGCTCTCACCGAGCAAGAGGAGGGTGAACAATCCGTACCGCTCGGCGATGTGGTGGGCGTGCCACGATGTGCGGCCGTGCGCCTCGGCCCAGAGCGGCACCAGCAGCTCAGCGATCATCAGCGCGAAGAAGCTCCAGAACTGCCACTGCTCGTCGAGCAGGTAGATGCGCGCCACCCACAGCACCTGCACCGCCGCGATGCCGACGGCCATGCGCAGGGCTGCGGGGCGGGATGACGGGTCGGATGCCGCGGCCCGAAGCCACTGTGCGACCATGGCCAGCCTCATGATGACGTAGCCCCACGTGGCGGTGGCGAAGTTCTGGTCGACCATCGCGTCATGCACTCCGGCCGCCAGCACCAGCACACCGGTCATCTGCACGATGGTGGTCACGCGATAGAGCCAGTCGTCCGTGTCGAACGCCGAGGCGAACCAAGAGAAGTTCATCCACGCCCACCAGATCGCGAAGAACACCATGATGTACGCAATGACGCCCTCGCCCACATGGTCGTCCGCAATCATGTGGTGGAGATTGATGGATGCCTGCGACACGGCCACGACGAACACGAGGTCGAAGAGCAGCTCCAGCGGCGTCGCGACGCGGTGCGGATCGTGCTGGTCCCTGGGCGACATCCGGCGAAGGCCCATGCGGCTGATGACGTCGGTCATGCCTCCATTCTGGCGGTGGGAAGATGGGTGCACTCACCAGCGTCCTGAAGGAGTGCCGTGTCCGCAGTGCGTGCGCCATCCGCGGTAGCCACGCGCCCGCTGTGGTGGGGTTTCGCGCCCTACGCCGTGCTGTCCCTCGTTCACGTCGTCGCCCTCGCGGTCGGCTCCGACGATGTCGCCGCGCCCACGAAGCTGACGCTGATGCCGGCGCTCGCGCTGGCGGTGCTGTGGGGTGGGCGCGGCGGCGCGTGGGGCGCCCCATACACCCTGCTGCTCCTCGCGATCGCGTTCTCCTGGCTGGGCGACGGCGCGGGTGCGTTCTTCCCCTTCGCCGGCGATCCGCTGCCGCTGATGCTGCTCTTCTTCGGGCTGGCGCACCTCTGCTACATCTGCCTGTTCTGGAAGCACCTGGCGGTGCGCCCTCTTCCCGGGTGGGCCGCGGTGTACGCCGTGTGGTGGCTGGCGCTGCTGCTCGTGCTGTGGCCGAGCCTCGGCGGACTGTCGATCGCCGTGGCCGTCTACGGCCTGGTGCTCGGCGGCACGGCCGCGCTCGCGGCACGGTGTCATACGCTGGTCGTCTGGGGAGGCGCCTTCTTTCTGGCCTCCGACACTGTCCTCGCGTTCCGCATCTTCCCGCCCGACGCCATGCCGGGGTGGACGAGCCCGCTCGTGATGCTCACGTACACGCTCGGCCCGGGCCTCATCGCGGCCGGTGCGATCGTCACACTGCGGCGGCGGGCGGTGGTCGTGTGACGGAGGGACCGACGTCCGCACGCGTCGACAGCTGGCTCTGGGCGGTGCGCGTCTACAAGACGCGATCGGCCGCGACCACCGCATGCCGCGCAGGGCATGTACGGGTGAACGGCGAACGGGCGAAGGCCGCGCAACCGGTGAGGATCGGCGACGAGCTGCGCGTGCGCATCGCCGGATTCGACCGGATCCTCGTCGTGCGCAAGCTGATCGTGAAGCGGGTGGGCGCGGCGCTGGTGGCCGAAGCGGCAGAAGACCGGACTCCCCCGCCTCCCCCGCTGACGGAGCGCGCGATGGTGCCGATCCGCGACCGTGGCGCCGGACGACCGACGAAGCGCGAGCGTCGGGACATGGAGAAGCTGCGCGGGCGCTCCGGGCCCTAGGGCAGCAGGTCGAGCAGCCAGCCGGCGCCGCGCACCGAGGCACCGGCATCCGTCGCCCGCGCCGTCAGTCCGCGGTCGCTCGTGACGACGGTGACTGCGCGGCCGTCGCGCACGAGACCGGCCGCCACCTCGGCGATGGTGTCGTCCCCCTCGCCGTCCGCGCGAACCACCGCGATGCCCGTTTCCCCGTCTTCGAGCGCGCGCGCCTTCCCTTCGACGACGAGCGTCCATTCGGGATACCAGTGCGTCGCTGCGAGACCCAGAGCCGCGGCGTCCACACCGGCGGCGGACAGTGCCGTGAGCCGGTCCTTGAGCCGGGCGGCGGCGCCGGCCCGGTCGCGCCACCAGCCGTCGGGCACCGAGCCGACGACGTTGGCGCCGTCGACGACGATCGCGGGTCGCACGCCGAGCAGCTCTCGAAGTCCTGCCCAGGCCTCCTCGAATGCCGGATGCAGCGGCTGGGCGTCGACGTCGGGAACCGGCGTCCACTCCAGTGCGTAGCTCTCCGGATCGCTGATGACCGGCTCGAAGGGCTCGATCACGTCGGCGACGACCGTCGCATACGACCACACGCCAAGGTCGAGCACGCTCGAGAATCGCGGACGCACCGCCTCGTGCGGCACACCGGCCTCTTCCTCGGCCTCGCGGAGCGCCGCGGCGATCGCCGACTCCTTCTCGTGACGGGCGCCCCCAGGCAGTGCCCACGTGCCGCCGAAGTGGCTCCATGACACCCGATGCTGCAGCAGCACCCCGCGATCCGGGTCGAGGGCCAGCAGCCCCGCGGCGCCGAAACGCCCCCAGTACCGCTCCCCCGACTCGGCGACCACCCACGCGTCACCCGGGTCCCGCGGCCCGGTGGGCCGACGCGGTTCGCCGGGAACGGGGGGCTCGATGGTCACCGCTTCAGCCTGTCACATGCGAGCCGAGTCGGACCCGTGGCGCGTCATCCGCCGATGCACCACGCCCGCGGACCGCACTTCGGGCCCCATCCCGGCCCCCAGGCCACGGGGTTCTGATCGGCACGCGGCATGTGTCGGCGCCTCTCGGCAGAATAGGCCGATGACGTACGAACTCGACGACGATCCCGAGCGGGTCCAGCGCGATGTCGTGTGGGACTGGCTGTCGACCGACGCCTACTGGGGTCGCTGGCGTTCCCGCGCAGACCTCGAGGCGCAACTCGATTCCGCGTGGCGGCTCGTCGCCGCGTACGACGAGCAGGGAGCGCTCGTCGCCTTCGCCCGGGCCGTTTCCGACGGCGTCGCCTTCGCGTATCTCGCCGATGTCTTCGTGCTGCCCGCGCACCGAGGCAACGGCCTCGGCAAGCGGCTGATGACGCGGATGATCGACGAGGGCCCCGGTCGCGACTTCCGGTGGGTGCTCTTCACGGGCGACGCGCACACGCTCTACACGCAGTTCGGCTTCGAAGAACCGGATGCGACGACGATGGTGCGCCGTGCGGCCCCGCACATGCGGTGACCGCCTGCCCGATTCTGCTTGACTGACCTCGTGCCCCCGCTCGTTCTCCCCGCCGCCCTCATCGCCGTGGCGATCCTCGCCGCCCTGGCCGCACTGCAGCTCGCCGTCGCGTTCGGCGCGCCGCTCGGGCACTTCGTGTGGGGCGGCAAGAGCCGCGTGCTGCCGCCGACGCTCCGCATCGCGAGCGCCTTCTCGATCGTGATCTACGCCGCGATCGCGCTGGTGCTGCTCGACCGGGCCGGCGCGATCGACATCTTCCCCGGCGAGCAGGTCGAGGCGGTCGCGACCTGGTTCATCTTCGGCTACTTCACGCTCGGCATTCTGGCCAACGGCGTCTCCCGCAGCAAGCCCGAGCGCTACACGATGACGCCTACCTGCGCGTTGCTGGCCTCCTGCACACTCCTCATCGCGCTGAGCTGAATGCTCAGCCCAGCGCGGCGACCGATCAGCGCGTGCGCTTCTCGCGCACCCGCATGTTGATGACGATCGGCGTGCCAGCGAAGCCGTACAGCTCGCGCAGGCGACGCTGCACGTAGCGGCGGTACCCGGGGTCGAGGAATCCGGTGGTGAACAGCACGAATGTCGGCGGGCGGCTGGCCGCCTGCGTGCCGAACAGGATGCGCGGCTGCTTGCCACCACGCAGCGGGTGCGGATGCTCGGCCACGAGCTCTGCGAGGAAGGCGTTGAACTTGCCGGTCGGGATGCGCTGATCCCACGACTCGAGCGCCGTCTCGAGCGCCGGCACGAGCCGTTCGAGGTGACGACCGGTGCGGGCGGAGATGTTGACGCGGGGCGCCCACGCGACGTGCGCGAGGTCCTGTTCGATCTCGCGCTCGAGGTAGCGGCGACGATCGGCGCCCTCGAGGTCATCGTCGGCCAGGCGATCCCATTTGTTGAACGCCAGCACGAGCGCGCGGCCCGACTCGAGCACGAGGTCGATGATGCGCACATCCTGCTCGCTGATCGACTCGGACACGTCGATCACGACGACGGCCACTTCGGCCTTCTCGAGCGCGGCCGACGTACGCAGCGACGCGTAGAAGTCGGCGCCCTGCTGCAGGTGCACGCGGCGACGGATGCCGGCGGTGTCGACGAAGCGCCACAGCTTGCCGCCGAGTTCGACGATTTCATCCACCGGGTCGCGCGTTGTGCCGGCGAGCTCGTTCACGACGACGCGCTCCTCGCCCGCGGCCTTGTTCAGCAGCGACGACTTGCCCACGTTCGGCCGGCCGAGGATGGCGACTCGGCGGGGTCCGCCGATCTCGTGCTTCGCGACCGCCGACACCTCCGGCAGCACCTTCATGACCTCGTCGAGCAGGTCGGCGACGCCGCGCCCGTGGATCGCCGAGACGGGATACGGTTCCCCGAGCCCCAGGTTCCAGAGGGCGGCGGCCTCGGGCTCGTGACGGGCGTCGTCGATCTTGTTCGCGACGAGGAAGACCGGCTTGCCGCTCTTGCGGAGCAGCTTGACGACGTGCTCGTCGGTCGAGGTGGCGCCCACCATCGCATCGACGACGAACAGCACGACGTCGCAGAGGTCGATCGCGACCTCGGCCTGCGCGGCGACCGACGCATCGATGCCCCGGGCGTCGGGCTCCCAGCCGCCGGTGTCGACGAGCGAGAAGCGGCGCGCCATCCACTCGGCCTTGTAGGTGACGCGGTCGCGGGTGACACCGGGGGTGTCCTCCACGACGGCCTCCCGGCGGCCGAGGATGCGGTTCACCAGCGCTGACTTGCCGACGTTCGGGCGGCCGACGATCGCCACGACGGGCAGCGCGGGAAGGAACTGGATGCCGTCTTCGCCGAGTTCGACGCCGGCCAGCAGCGCGGCATCCTCCTCATCCAGCTCGTAGTCCTCAAGGCCCGCCCGCAGTGCGGACGCCCGCTGCTCGGCGAGCTCCTCGTCGAGGTCGGCCAGCTTGTCGGCGAGCTGGTCCGGCCCACCCTCGTACTCTTCTTCAGCGCCCATCCGGGCCTCCTGCTTCGTGCACGCCGAGCGTGCGGTCAACGACGTCGATCACCGCGGATACGGTCTGATCGAAGTCCAGTTCGGTCGAGTCCACGACCTGCACGCCGGGGGCGGCGGTGAGGAAGTCGACGACCGTCGAGTCGGATGCGTCGCGCCGGTGCAGCGCATCGGCCACGGCCGAGGCATCCTGTGTGGTCAATTCTCTGGCCCGGCGGGCGGCGCGCACCTCGGGCGCCGCGGTCAGCAGCACGCGCACAGGCGCGTCGGGAGCGACGACCGTCGTGATGTCGCGACCCTCGACGACGACTCCCCGGGCATCGGCCGCCGCGACGAGCGCGCGGAAGAAGGTGTTGATGCTGCGTCGGATGGCGGGCACGCGCGCGACGCCGCTGACGGCCTCGGTGACGCGCGGCTCACGGATGGCCGCCGTGACGTCGGTGCTGCCGACTCTCACCCAGAAGTCGTCGGGATCGAGGGAGAGCTGCACGTCGAAGTCGCCGGCCGCATCGACGACCGCGGACGAATCGGAGGTGTCCGCGCCGTGCGCGAGGACATGCCACGCAAGAGCGCGGTATGCGGCGCCGGTGTCGAGGAAGCCGAGGCCCAGTCGCCTCGCGACGGCCTTCGAAACGCTGGACTTGCCGCTTCCCGCGGGGCCGTCGATGGCGATGATGTACGGCGACGACGGCGGATGGGTGAGGCCGGGCACGTCGGTCCCTGAGCCTGGCTCGGTCCCTGAGCCTGGCTCGGTCCCTGAGCCTGGCTCGGTCCCTGAGCCTGGCTCGGTCCCTGAGCCTGTCGAAGGGTCAGTCATTCGTGGTGCTCGCAATCCGCCATCCGCGTTCTGAGAGTCCTTCTTGCGCCCGTCGGACCGCCGAGGGGACGACACTGATCTCGGCGAGGCCGAACTGGGCGCCGGGCGAGTGCTCGAGGCGCAGGTCTTCGACGTTCACCTCGAGTTCGCCGAGCTCGCCGAACAGGCGTCCGAGCTGGCCGGGCGTGTCATCGACCATCACGACGAGCTGCTCGAAGCGGCGGTTCTGGCCGTGCTTGCCCGGAAGCCTCTCGACCCCTTCATTGCCGCGGCGGATCGTGTCGGCGACCGCGCGGCGCGAGCCGGGAGCATCCGGGGCACGCAGCGCGGTGGCGACTCCGGCGAGATCCGCGGCGAGATCATCGAGCACGTGGACGACGGGCTGGGCATTCGCGCCGAGGATCTGCACCCACAGCTCGGGCGCGGATGACGCGATCCGGGTCGTGTCGCGCACGCCCTGACCGGCGAGCCTCAGCGAGTCATCCGGTGCCTCTACGAACCGGGCGGCGAGCAGGCTCGCCACGAGCTGCGGAACATGCGAGACCAACGCGACCGACTTGTCGTGGTCTTCCGGGGTCATCTCGATCGGGGTCGCGCCCAGTTCCAGCGCCAGAGCCTCGACGAGGGCGAGATCGGATGCCGGAGTCTCCTCATCGCGGCAGACCACCCAGGGGCGCCCGACGAAGATGTCCGCGCGCGCCGAGATGGCGCCGCCGCGTTCGCGGCCAGCCATGGGATGCGAGCCGATGTAGTGGGTGAGGTCCACGCCGCGGGCGCGCAGCGCGTGCAGCGGCTCGAGCTTGACGCTGGCGACATCCGTCACCACCGCGTCCGGAAAGCGAGCGAGCTCGCGCTCGATCACGTCTGCGGTGACATCCGGCGGAACGGCCACGACGATCAGCGATGGTGCGTCGTGGGCGGCAGCGGCCCGGCCCGCCCCGTAGTCGATCGCGAGGCGCAGCTGCGACGGAGAGGTGTCATCGAGCACGACATCGACGCCGCGAGCTCTCAGGGCGTGCCCGATGCTGGCGCCGAGCAGGCCGGCGCCGACGATGCGCACGGTCCCCGAAACGCGAGGTGCCACACCCTCGCGTGATCGTGCGTGATCGCTCACTCGGCCTCCTGCCGCGAATCCCCCTGAGTCCCGTCATCAGCGGGCTCTTGGCGCGACAAAGTCAGAAGCGCGCCGCGTTCCACCTTAGTCAACTCGCGTGCCTTCCCCACTGGGAGGGTTCCCAGGTGAAGGGGCCCGAACTGCCGGCGCACGAGCTCGATCACCGGATGCCCGACCTCGGCCATCATGCGGCGCACGATCCGGTTGCGCCCGGAGTGGAGGGTGAGCTCGACGAGGCTCGTCCCGCCTCCGGTCGCTGAGCTCGTCGAAGCGTCGAGAAGCCGTGCCTTGTCCGCCGCGATCGGCCCGTCCTCCAGCTCGACGCCGCGGGTCAGTCTGGCGATGGTCTGCGCGGTGACGCGCCCCTCGACCTTCGCGATGTAGACCTTCGTGACCCCGAACGACGGGTGGGCGAGCACATGCGCGAGCTCGCCGTCGTTCGTCAGGATCAGCAGCCCGCTGGTATCGGCATCCAATCGGCCGACGTTGTAGAGGCGCTCGTCCCAGTCCTGCGTGAAGTCCCTCAGGTCGCGCCGGCCGCGGTCGTCCTTCATCGAACTGACCACGCCCGTCGGCTTGTTCAGCATGACGTAGCGCTTCGACGTGTCGAGCTGGATCGCCGTGCCATCGACGTCGACGGTGTCGGTCTCGGGGTCGATGCGGTTGCCGAGCTCCGTCACGACCACGCCGTTGACGCGCACGCGCCCCTGCACGATCAGGTCTTCCGATACGCGGCGCGAAGCCACGCCCGCATTGGCCAGCACTTTCTGCAGGCGCACGCCGTCCGGCCCGCCCCCGGTCGCTGAGCCACCACCGGTGGCTGAGCCGCCCCCGGTCGCTGAGCCTGTCGAAGCGCCGTCGTCGCTCATCGCGCCACCATCTCATCGAAGCCGTCGGCGCCGTCATCCAGGAGCGGAGCGATCGGCGGCAGCTCATCGAGCGAGTTGATGCCGAGGTTCACCAGCAGGGCATCCGTCGTGCCGTAGTTGATCGCTCCGGTCTCGGAGTCGGTGAACAGTTCCGTGATCAGCCCGCGTCCGAGAAGCGTGCGAACGACGGAGTCGACGTTGACGGCGCGGATGGACGCCACCTGCCCACGGGTCACGGGCTGCTTGTAGGCGATGACCGCGAGCGTCTCCAGCGCCGCCTGAGAGAGACGCGACGGCGCCTGCGAGTTCACGAACTCCGAGACCAGGTCATCGTGCTCGGCGCGCACGTACATCCGCCAGCCGCCGCCCACCTCGCGGAGTTCGAAGCCGCGACGTGGTCCGCCTGCGAGTCCGTCATAGTCCTCGACGAGCGACTCGACGGCCTGTCGTACCGCGGCGACGGGCGCCGCGACCGCGGTGGCGAGGCTGACGAGGCTCTGTGGTTCGTCGACGATCAGCAAAATCGCCTCCAGTCGACGTGCAACATCCGTCGTCGCCCTCGCCGCAGACACCGTGCCGTCCCCTCCGGTCGCCGTGCCGTCCCCTCCGGTCGCCGTGCCGTCCCCTCCGGTCGCCGTGCCGTCCCCTCCGGTCGCTGAGCCTGTCGAAGCGTCGTCATCGGTCATAGTCGGCTCCCAAGGTGGCGAGTGTGTCTTCGGACCAGTGCTCTGCGGTCCAGCGAAGCGTGAGCTCCCCGAGCGGCTCGAGCTGCTCGAAGGACAGGGCGGCATGGCGGTACAGCTCGAGCACCGAAAGGAAGCGCGCGACGACGACCCCCGCCTCCGCCACGCCCGCGATCAGCTCTCGGAACGAGAGGGAATCCCTGCCCCGCAGCAGGGTCACGACGATGGCCGCCTGTTCGCGGATGCTGATGAGCGGGGCATGCAGGTGGTCCAGGCCGACGTGCGGGATCTCGCGCGGCGTCATCGCCAGCAGGGCGAGGGCGGCGAAGTCGTCGGCCGTCAGTGTCCATACCAGCTCCGGAACGCGCCGGCGGAATTTCTCCTCGAGCGGCACGGTGCGTGCGTGCCGGGTGTCTTCGGCGCCGAGGCGGCGGGCGAACCACGTCGACACGTCCTTGAATGCGCGGTACTGCAGCAAGCGGGCGAAGAGCAGATCCCGGGCCTCCAGCAGCGCGACGGATTCGGCATCCACCAATTCGCCCTGGGGGAGCAGCCCCGCGACCTTCATATCGAGCAGCGTGACGGCGACGACCAGGAATTCGGATGCCTGTTCCAGCTCCTCGTCCGGACCGAGGTCGCTCAGGTAGGCGATGAATTCGTCCGTCACCTTGCTGAGTGAAACCTCCGTGATGTCGAGCTCGTGCTTGGAGATCAGGTTGAGAAGGAGGTCGAACGGCCCGTCGAAGTTCCCCAGCGAGACGCGGAATCCTTCGTCCGGCGCGTCGCGCTCGCTCAGGGACCGCGTTTCGTCAGGCGACGGCGCCACGGGCGACCAGCTCCCGCGCCAGCCGCAGGTAGGCCTGGGCGGCCGGGTGCTCGGGCGCGAATTCGGTGATGGGCATCCCCGAGACCGATGCGTCGGGGAACTTGACGGTGCGTCCGATGACCGTCTCGAGCACGTCGTCGCCGAACGCATCCACCACCCGCTCGAGCACCTCACGCGAATGCAGAGTGCGAGGGTCGTACATGGTCGCGAGCACGCCGTCGAGCTGGATCGTCGGATTGAGCCGGTCGCGAACCTTGTCGATCGTCTCGATCAGCAGGGCGACGCCTCGGAGCGCGAAGAACTCGCACTCGAGGGGAATCACCACTCCGTGGCTAGCCGTCAGGGCGTTGACGGTGAGCAGGCCGAGCGACGGCTGGCAGTCGATGAGGATCACGTCGTAGTCGGGCGCCACCTTGCGCAGCACGCGCGAAAGGATGGTCTCGCGTGCGACCTCGTTCACGAGGTGCACTTCGGCCGCCGAGAGGTCGATGTTGGCGGGCAGGATGTCGAGCCCCTCGACGGAGGTCGGCACGATGACCTCGTAGGGGTCCCGCTTGCCGTCGAGCAGCAGATCGTAGATCGTCGGCACGTCGTGGGTCTGGATGCCGAGCCCGGCGGAGAGGGCTCCCTGCGGGTCGAAGTCCACCGCCAGCACCTTGCGGCCGTATTCGGCGAGCGCGGCGGCGAGGTTGATGGTCGTCGTCGTCTTGCCGACGCCACCCTTCTGGTTGCACAGCGAGATGATGCGCGCAGGGCCGTGGCCATCAAGCGGCGGCGGGGTCGGGAACCCGTGATACGGACGACCGGTCGGGCCCATCAGCTCTGCGCCGTCGTCCGCATTCGACGCTTTCGCCTTGCTCTTCGTCGCGCTGCCAGCCACCGGCACTCCCACTTTCAGTCCGCTCGTTCGATTCTAGCGACCGGCGCAGATCACTCGCGGAGCCTCGCGGCCGGGCCGTCGATGTCGGTGGGCCGTCATGATCCTCGGAGCGCGGTGATGGGCTCGATGCGCGCCGCACGACGAGCGGGCAGCCCACCCGCGGCGAGCCCGACCACGGCGCCCAGAAGCGCCGCCCCGATGGCCATCAGCGGATCGAGAACCGGAGTCCACTGCTGGCTCAGCGAGAGCGTCACGACCGCCAGCACTCCGAGGGATGAGCCGATGAGCCCGCCGAGCAGGCCGATGATCACCGATTCGAGCATGAACTGCGCGGCGATCTGCCGCCTCCGGGCCCCGAGTGCGCGGCGAAGCCCGATCTCTCCGACCCGTTCCATCACCGACAGCGATGTGACGTTCGCGATTCCCAGTCCGCCCGCCAAGAGCGCTATCCCTCCGAGGATGAGGAAGACCACGTTGACATCGGCCTGCACGTCGGCGCTGAGGTCGGAACCCGACGCCGGAGCGACGACATCGAAGTTCTCCGGAGCGTTCGGATCCAGGGCGATCGGCGCCTGCCGGCCGATCTGCGTTCCCGCGCCCGGCGCGATCCGCACCTGCAGTTCCTCGACGCTCGCGAGGTCGAAGTCGTTCCGGGCGGCTCCGATCGGCACGATGACCGCGTCTTTCAGGTCGGGTCGGCGCTGCATGTCATCCACGACGCCGATCACCGCGTAGGCGATGCCTCCGATGAAGATGGAGGGCTGACGGTCGACGCGGGCGATGCCGAGACGTTCCGCAACACGGGCGCCGAGAACGGCGACCCGGTCTCCGCGCGCATCGTGCCCCTCGTCGAAGGAGCGCCCCGTCACGACCGTTCCGCGCACGGCGTCGAGCAGTCCGCCCGACACCGCGAGGAGCGGAGGCGGTGCCGTGCTCGCCGCGGACGGATCGTTCACCGGTACGGCCGTGATCGTCAGGTCAGCGAGCGGGACCTCGCCGATCAGTCCTGCTGCCTCGACCCCGGTGAGGCGGCCGACCCGGTCGGGTGCGTCCCACGGCAGCCGGGCCGTCGCGACGCTCTCGCCCGTGGCGGTGCGGGTGTCGCCGGGGGTGATCACGACCTGGGTCGCGGCGACGGCGTCGAACTGGCTGGCGATCTGACGGGCCGCCGTCTGAGCGAAGCCGATCGTCATCACCAGCGCCGCGATCCCCAGCACAGTTCCCAGCGTGGTCATGACCAGGCGCGCCGGACGCCCTCCGATGCCGGAGGTGGCTTCGACGACGAGATCCTGGAACGTGAAGCGGTCCCGCCGGGCGATATCCCTTCCCAGCAACTCCGCCGCCGGTCGATCGGACGCCGTCGTGGTCGCACGGGAGCGTGAGGGCGGCCGCAGCGGCCGCATCCGGTCCGTCATGCGGCCTCGCTCAATCGCCCGTCGGCGATCCGCATCGTTCGCGCCGCCCGCTCCGCGACCGCTGCATCGTGCGTGATCACGATGAGAGTGAGGCCGTCCGCATTCAGCTCCTCGAAGAGCCCCATCACCTCGCCGGATGTCGTGCCGTCGAGGTTTCCGGTGGGCTCGTCGGCGAGCAGCATGCGCGGCCCGCTGACCACCGCCCGCGCCACGGCGACCCTCTGCTTCTCGCCTCCGGACAGCGTGCCGGGCATGAAATCGACGCGGTGACTCAGTCCGACGCGATCGAGTGCCCCGCGCGCCCGAGCCTCCCGCTCGCCGCGCGGCACCCCGCTGTAGAGCATGGGCATCAGCACGTTGTCGAGCACGGAGCGCTGCGGCATCAGGTGGAACGCCTGGAAGACGAAGCCGATGGAGGTGGCGCGCACGGCGGCTCGGTCATCCTCGCTGAGCTCCGCCGTGAGAGCACCCGCCAGCCGGTACTCCCCGACGCTCGGTCTGTCGAGCAGCCCGAGGATGTTGAGCATGGTCGACTTGCCCGATCCGCTGGGGCCCACGATGGAGATGTAGTCTCCCGGCAGCACCGAGAGGTTGACCCCCTTGAGTGCCTGCACCTCCGGCGGCCCGACGAAGGACCGGGTGACGTCCCGCAGCTCCACGAGCGGCGTCAGCACCCCCTCCGCGACGATCGTCACTGACCGACCACGACGAGATCGCCCTGGGCGAGCTGGTCATCCAGCGCGGCCACCTCGACGTATCCGGCGGCGGCGAGGCCCGTCTCCACCACCACCAGGCGCGTCTCGGCGCCCTCGCCGTCCTTCGGATCGCCGACGACGACCTCGACCCGCGACTCGCCGCCGGGTCCTGCGGTGAGCGCCGCAAGCGGCACCGACAGCACCTCGCCCTGCGTCGATCCCACGGGGATCGTGACACGGACGTTCTGCCCCTGCAGTGCGGAGATCTGCTCTGGCGTGAGCGGGTCCGGCTGCAGCGTGAGCGACCACCGGGACGACGGCGCCGCGCCCCCCTCGCCCGAGGAGGCGCCCGGCGGCTCGATCTTCGCCACCACCGCTCGGTGCGGGGTGCCGTCGGGAAGCTCGAACGACGCTTCGGCCCCGACGGCGAGGAGGCTCGCATCGGCTTCGGCCGCCGAGGCCGACACCTGCACGTCCGCGCCGGACACCGTCATCGCGGCACCGGAGAGCACGTCGCCACGGGCCACGGTGACGTTGTCCACACGGCGGGGAAGCTGGGTCAGGTACAGCACCTCACTGGCGGGCAGGTACGACAGCCCCTCCTCCCGTGCCTTTTCCAGCCCGGCGACCGCCGCGTCCCGCTGGGCGCGAGCCGAATCCAGCGCCGCCTGCTGACCGCTGGTGTCCGGAGGGAGCGAGAGCTGCTCCCGACGGAGGATCGCCAGCCCGAGCGCGTCCTGCAGATCCGCGATCTGGTCGGGATCCGGCGGAACCTGCGCCTGCGCGGTCGCCAATTGGCGCTGGGCGCTGGAAATGGCGTTGTCGGCCTCGCGGAGCTCCACCGGAGAGGCACCGCCTCCCGCCCGGTTCAGTTCCGCTCGCGCGGCCTGGACCGCCTGATCGGCGGAGCGGACACCCTCTTCGGCGGCGCGCACGGCATCGGCCGAGCCCTCCGCCGGAGCCGGCGCCGGATATCCGACGGCGTCGTACAGCGCCCCCACGGCGCCGGCCGCCGCGGCGTCGAAGACGTTCGAGTCGACGTCCCCGGCGTTGATCCCGACCGCCGCCATGGCCTGCTTGAACTGCAGCACGTCGGGGCCCGACACCCCGACGCGCAGCGTACGGTAGGCGGGCAGCTCGCCCGGAAGCACGATGACCGGCCGGCCGACCACCTCGAGCGCGATCGCGAGCGGCCCGAAGACCGCTCCGGCCGCCGGAACCTGCCCCGTCACGACGGCCGCACCCCCGATGTCCGCGGCGTCGATCGTCACCTCCACGGCATCCGCGTAGCCCACGTCCCCGCGGATGGTGACGTCGTTGCTGAGCTCACCCAGCTCGACGGGCACCGTGATCAGCCCCGCCTCCGGCGCCTGGGCGTTCGCGGCCGCATCGGCCGGCGACACGACGAAGCGACCGATCAGCAGCCCGGCGACCAGGCTCAGGACCGCGACCGATGCCACGATCCACAGGGTCCGATTCCCCCGGAACACGCGGCGCCACCCCGACACGCGGCTCGTCGAGCCGGCCTCTTCCGTGTCTGCCGGCGGCTCGGCGAGGAGGGTATCGAACTCCGTGGCGTCGCTCGGATCGTCCCGACCCGTCGGCACGTCGTTCGCATCGGTCTGGCCCGTCGGCGCATCGTCCCCGGGGGTCCGGCCCGTCGGCGTGTCGTGCCCTGGCGCCGTCGGCGTCACTTCCGACCCTGTTCGGCGTCCGCCTTGAGGGCGTCGAGTTCCGCCTTGTGATCGGCGATGAACTTCTCCTCGAGTTCGAACTGGATCTCCGCCGCCTTCGCGCGGTAGTCGGTCTTCTCGCGGCACTCGAGATCGACGAGCGCCAGCGCGATCTCCCTCTCACCGATCTCCTCGAGCTCAGGGTCGTTCTCGACGTACTCCGTCTGCGATTCGTAGTACTGGTTCATCTCGTCCTGGATGGAGTTCTGCGCGTCGGCCTGCTGAGCGAAGCCTCCGTGACCGCCGTCCGCCATGCACTCCGCCCATTCGGCATCCACTTCGCTCAGCTCCGGCGCGGTCGACTGCTTCTGCCAGAAGGTCTGCAGGGCGTCCATCAACGGCTTGTGCTCTTCGAGCTGCATCGGATCATCCCCGCGGATCTCGTGCGATGCCCAGCCGTAGCACCCCTGCTCCTCCCAGGTGGGGCTGTACGAGCCGTCCTCGGCGAGATCCTCCTCGGCCGGCTGAGGGCCCCACAGCGACTCGGAGTACGCCATCTGCTCCGACTCGGAAAGACCCGTCAGGTAGTCCTGATTCGGATCCTCCACTTGTTCCTGCTCATTCGCGTCGTCCCGACCCGGCCAGTTCACGGCGCCATAGCCGTACTCGGCAACCCACTCCTCCGATTCCGGCTTCCACTCGGTGCCGGCGTCGAACGACATGTTGTTGGTCTGCGGGATGTACTCGAAGCCCTCCTCGTTCATGCACTGGGCGACGAGCTCCTCCGTCTTCTTGTTGTCCTCGATCGCCTGCTTCTGCCAGTCCTCCTCGTCGCCGCTCTGGCCGTAGACGGCCATCATGTACTTCGAAAGAGGCGAGTCGGCGGGATCCGGGGTGCTGTCCGGGCCAGGATCCGCACCGCACCCGGCGAGGACAAGTGCGAGGGCCAGCAGAGGTGCGCACGCGAGCGCGGCGAAGGAACGTGACACGGTGGGGGGACTCCGAATCGTCGAGTTGATTGCCGGCTCCGATGCCGGCTGCCCTCAGCCTAAGTGTCCGCCCCAACGCGACACATCATCCTTGAGAATGATCAGCGGGCCCTCGGATGTGAGCTGGCGTAGACATCCCGCAGCGCGTCCACCGACACGTGCGTGTAGATCTGCGTCGTCGCCACGGACGCGTGGCCCAGCAGCTCCTGCACCACCCGCACGTCGGCGCCGCCCTGCAGCAGGTGGGTCGCGAACGAGTGCCGCAGGGTGTGCGGCGAGACGTGCGCCGTCAGGTCGGCTGCGTTCGCTGCTGCCCGGATGACGAGCCACGCGCTCTGTCGAGACAGTGGCGCTCCCCGTGCGCCGAGGAACAGCCGGGGGGTCGCGCTTCCCCTCGCGGCGAACTCCGGCCGTGCCCGCGTCAGGTACGCCTCGATCGCCGCCCGCGCGTAGGAGCCGACGGGCACGATCCTCTCTTTCGAGCCCTTGCCGCGCAGCCGCACGACCTCACCCTGGGCGAGGTCGTCGACATCCAGCTGCACCACTTCCGACACTCGGGCGCCGGTGGCGTACAGCAGCTCGAGCAGCGCACGATCGCGCAGCCCGACGAGATCGTCGCTCGGAGCGCCCAGCAGCGCCTCGACCTGATCGACGGTCAGCGCCTTGGGCAGACGCTGCGCAGCCTTGGGAGGCCTCAGGCGGCCCGACGGGTCCTCGTCCGCGAAGCCCTCCCGCACGAGGAAGCGGTGCAGCCCCCGCACGGATGACTGGAGGCGGGCGAGGCTGGATGCCGCGGCCGGCGGTTCCGCCGAAGCCCGCTCCGCCGCGAACGCGACCACCATGGCGGGTGTCACGGCGCCGGTGTCCTCCACGCCCTGCGCGGTCAGCCAGTCGGTGTACCCGGCCAGATCGCGGCGGTACGCGGCGACCGTATGGGCCGAGAGTCCGCGCTCGATCGTGATGTGGCGCAGGTAGGCGTCCACCGCCTTGTTCAATCGCACGTCAGGTCAATCGCATGTCAGGTCGGTCGCACGTCAGGCGTGCCGAATCGCAGGGGTGCCGCATCGCAGGGGTGCCGCATCGCAGGCGCGCGGCATGTCAGCGGGCGGCGGTCTCGGCCGAAGGTGCCGCGCCGCGGCGAAGGCGCTCGGCCGCCGTCAGCACGCCCATGATGAGAATCGCATTGCGCATCCGGCCCTCGAGCACGGCCGTCACGGCATCCGCCAGCGGCACCCACTCGATCCGGATGTCCACCTCCTCCTCTTCGCGGACGTGCACATGCGGCGCCGCGGAGAGTCCCCTGGCGAGGTAGAGGTGTATGACCTCGTTGCTGCCGCCCGGGGTCGAGAAGACGCTGACCAGCGGCTCCCAGTCCGACGCGATGAGATCCACCTCCTCGGCGAGCTCCCGCTTGGCCGTCTCGGCCGGCGGCTCCTCGTCCACATCCAGCAATCCCGCCGGAATCTCCCAGTCCCGGTGCCCGATCGGGTGCCGGTACTGCTGGATCAGCAGCACCCGGCCCTCCTCGTCGAGAGCGACGATCGCCACGGCGCCGGTGTGGTCCACGTAATCACGCACGACGCGCTTCCCGTTGTAGAGGAAGGTATCCGAGCGGATGTCCCAGACCCGGCCCTCGAACGCGACATCGCTGGAGAGCACGTCGACCGCGAGCGGCTCGTCACGGAGCGCTTCCGTGCCCGACTCGTCGCGGAGCGCTTCCGTGCCCGGCTCGCCGAGCGGGTCAGCCATTGGGCACGTCGAAGAGCTCGCTCGAACGGTGACGCTCCACGGCGGCGGCCACCAGTCCGCGGAAGAGCGGATGCGGATCAGTCGGCCGCGAGCGCAGCTCGGGGTGTGCCTGGGTGGCGATGTAATACGGGTGCACGTCGCGCGGCAGCTCGACGTACTCCACGAGGTTGCGGTCGGGCGAGAGGCCGGAGAACACGAGGCCGGAGGACGAGAGCGTGTCGCGGTAGGAGTTGTTCACCTCATACCGGTGGCGGTGCCGCTCCGACACGTTGTTGGAGCCGTACACCTCCGCCGCGAGGGAGCCGTCCGCCAGATCGGCAGGGTAGAGACCGAGACGCATCGTGCCGCCGAGGTCCCCGCCCGCGATGATCTCGACCTGCTCGGCCATCGTCGCAATGACCGGCGCGGTGGTGTCGGGGTCGAATTCGCTGGATGACGCGCCGTCGAGTCCTGCGACGTGTCGTGCGTACTCGATCACCATGCACTGCAGGCCGAGGCACAGGCCGAGCGTAGGAATGCCCTGCTCGCGGGCGAAGCGCAGCGCGCCGAGCTTGCCCTCGATGCCCCGGATGCCGAAGCCACCCGGTACGCAGATCCCGTCGACATCGGCGAGGGCCTTCTCCGCGCCCTCCGGCGTCTGGCAGAGGTCCGAGGGGATCCAGCGGATCGCCACGTGCGTCTCCTGCGCGAACCCGCCGGCCTTCAGCGCTTCGGTGACAGACAGGTAGGCATCCGGCAGGTCGATGTACTTGCCGACCAGCCCGATCGTGACCTCGTGCTTGGGGTTGTGCACCGCCTGCAGAACCCTGCTCCAGCGCGACCAGTCGACCTCGTTCGCCTTCGACAGCCCGAGCGCACGGACGATGTAGGCATCCAGACCCTGCTCGTTGAGCATGGACGGGATGTCGTAGATGCTCGGCACATCGACCGCGTTGACGACGGCCTCTTCGTCGACGTCGCACATCAGCGCGATCTTGCGCTTGTTCGACTCGGTGACGGGGCGATCGCTTCGCAGCACGAGCGCGTCGGGCTGGATGCCGATGGAGCGCAGCGTGGCGACGGAGTGCTGCGTCGGCTTGGTCTTCTGCTCGCCGGAGGCGCCCATGAACGGCACGAGCGACACGTGCACGAAGAAGACGTTGTTGCGGCCGAGCTCGTGACGGATCTGCCGTGCGGACTCGATGAACGGCTGCGACTCGATGTCGCCGACCGTGCCGCCGATCTCGGTGATGATGACGTCGGGCTGCGGGTCCTCGGTGGACTGCAGGCGCATGCGCCGCTTGATCTCGTCGGTGATGTGCGGGATGACCTGCACCGTGTCTCCGAGGTACTCGCCGCGGCGCTCGCGCGCGATGACCTGCGAGTAGATCTGTCCCGTCGTGACGTTGGCCGCCTGGCTGAGGTCGATGTCGAGGAACCGCTCGTAGTGCCCGATGTCGAGGTCGGTCTCCGCCCCGTCGTCGGTCACGAAGACCTCGCCGTGCTGGAACGGGTTCATCGTTCCCGGGTCCACGTTGAGGTAGGGGTCGAGCTTCTGCATGACGACGCGGAGACCGCGCGCGGTGAGCAGGTTGCCGAGGCTTGCGGCGGTGAGGCCCTTGCCCAATGAAGAAACGACACCGCCGGTTACGAAGATGTGCTTCGTGGTCGAGGAGGTGTCGTTTTGAATGTCCGCGTCTGGAGTACCTGTCACGGGCTTTTATCCTATCAGCCGGCCGCTGTGCCGAGGCTGAGCAACTCGCGGGCGTGCGTGAGGGCGGCGTCCGAGTCGCTCAGCCCGGAGAGCAGCCGGGCCATCTCGGCCTCGCGCTCGGCGCCCTCCAGGCGGCGGACGCTCGAGGCTGTGACGCTGCCGTCGCTCTGCTTCTGCACGCTGAGATGGTTGGTGGCGAAGGCGGCGACCTGGGCGAGGTGCGTGACGGCGATGACCTGGGACGCCTGGGCGAGGCGGGCGAGGCGGCGACCGACCTCGATCGCCGCGGCGCCGCCGATGCCGGCATCCACCTCGTCGAAGACGAACGTCGGCACCGGGTCGGTGGCGGCGATGACGACCTCGATCGCGAGCATCACCCGGCTGAGCTCACCGCCCGAGGCGCCGCGGGCGACGGGGCGGGGCTCCGCTCCCGAGTGCGGCGCGAGCAGCACCGCGATGTCGTCTCGCCCGTGCAGGCCCGCCCCACCCGGGGTCACGTCGACCTCCAGCCGGGCATCCGGCATCGCGAGCGCGTGCAGCTCGTCCGTGACCGCCGAGGCCAGCCGTGCGGCGGCCTCCGTGCGGGCGCCGGTGAGCGCGGCCGCGCGGTCATCGAGGACGGATGCCGCGGCCTCCCGCTCGCCGGTCAGCCTCTCGATCCGGTCGTCGTCGTCGTCGAGTTCGGCCAGGCGCGCCGAGCCGGTCTCGAGCAGCGCGATCGCCGCATCCAGCGATCCGTGCGTGCGCACGAGCACGCCGAGCTGGGCGCGCCGGTCCTCGACGGCCGCAAGCTCGTGCGGGCCCGATTCGTCGAGGTCCGCAAGGTAGCCGCTGAGCTCCACGGCGATGTCAGCGGCCCGGTAGCCGAGCTCGGCCAGCTGCTCGGCGAGCGTCTGCAGGGCGGGATCGCCCGCGCGCTCGAGCAGCCGACGCGACTCACCGAGCAGCGCGGAGACATCCGGCGAGTCCTCTTCGCTGGAGAGCGCCTCCCTGGCCGCCGCCGCCGCCACCCGGAGCTCCTCGGCGTTCCCGAGGCGCTCCGCCCTTGCGTGAAGTGCCGCATCTTCGCCCGGCTCCGGTGCGACGTCTTCGATCTCTGCGATCGTCGCCCTCAGCCGCTCTGCCTCCGCCGCACGTGTGTCGCGCTCCTCCGTGAGGCTCCTGAGTTCGTGGTCGATCCCTCGCCACGTCTCGTATGCCGTCCGATACTCGCGCAGGGCCTCGCGCACCGCCACGCCGCCGAACCGATCGAGGGCTTCGCGCTGCGCGGCGGCGGACCGCAGCCGCAGCTGGTCGGATTGCCCGTGCACCACGACCAGCTCGGTCGCCAGCTCGGCGAGTACGCCGGCCGGTGCGGCTCGACCCCCGACGCTTGCGCGACTGCGTCCCTCGCTGGTCAGAGTGCGAGCGACGTACAGCTCGCCCCGACCGTTCCCGATCGGCTCGAGCTCTCCCCCGGCTTCACGCACGCGATCCGCGACAGGACCTTCGTCTCGCACGATCCAGACGCCCTCGACCGCGGCCTGTTCCGCGCCCGAGCGCACCGCACCGGAATCGGCTCGCTGGCCGAGCAGAAGACCGAGGCCGGTGACCACCATCGTCTTGCCGGCGCCGGTCTCGCCCGTGATCGCCGTGAACCCGGGACCGATCGGGAGGACGGCCTCCGCGATCACGCCGAGATCGCGGAGGCGCATCTCCTCGATCACGCCGGCCCGTCCGGAGCATGGGATCCGCCGTTGCCGCCGGTCGCCGGAGTGTCGGCGGCAGTCGCCGGACCCCGCCATCCCTCCACGGGCAGCCGGAATTTGCGCACCAACCGGTCGGTGAAGGCGGCCGGGTGCAGGCGTGCCAAGCGCACCGGCAGCGTGGAGCGGCGCACCACGACGCGAGCGCCCGGTGGGAGATCGTGCGAGCGGCGGCCATCGCACCACAGGATGCCCGTGCCGTTCGTGCGCTCGAGCACCTCGATGGCCACGGAGGCCTCCGGCCCGACGACGAGCGGCTTCGCGAAGAGGGCGTGCGCCGAGAGGGGCACCACCGCGATCGCCTCGACGGTGGGCCAGATCACCGGGCCACCGGCGGAGAAGTTGTAGGCGGTCGAGCCCGTGGGAGTCGAGACGACGACACCGTCGCAGCCGAAGGTCGAGAGCGGGCGGCCATCGATCTCGATGACCACCTCGAGCATCCGCTCACGGCTGGCCTTCTCGACCGTCGCCTCGTTGAGCGCCCACGTCTCGTAGAGCACCTCGCCGTCGGCATCCTTGACCCGCACCGACAGCGCCAGGCGCTCCTCGACCCGATAGTCGCGCGAGATGACCCGGCGGACGGCGTCATCCATGTCGTCGCGCTCGATCTCGGCGAGGAACCCGACGTGACCCATGTTGATGCCGAGCACCGGCGCCGGGCCACCGCGCACGAGCTCGGCCGCCCGAAGGATGGTGCCATCGCCTCCGAGCACGATCGCGAGCTCGAGGTCGGACACCGTCACATCATGGTCGAGGGTTTCGACCGGAGGAATGGTGCCCGTCGCGGTCGCCAGCTCTGCGAGGTCGTCGGCCGCGAGCACCGGCCGTGCCCCGGCGGTGGTCAGCGCGTCGATGACCCGTATGGCCGCCTCCACGGTGTCGTCCCGGCGCGCATGCGCCACGACGAGGATGTTCCGTTCGCCATCGGTCGTCACGCCGTCCGCCCCCCGTCCTCGCCCGCCAGTCGGTCCACCGTGCTCAACCATTCTGTCGGATTGGTCCCCCGCCCGGCCGCGATGTGCACGAGGTACTCCCGATTGCCGTGCGTTCCCGGCAGCGGGGAGGAGACAACGCCGAGGACGCCGAAACCGACATCCCATGCCGCCCACAGCACCGTGGCCACCGCGTCGGCGCGCAGGGCCGGGTCAGTGACCAGACCGCCCTTGACCGCCGTGCGCCCGACCTCGAACTGGGGCTTGATGAGCAGCGCGATGTCGGCGTCCGGCGCCGCCGCAGCGCGGACGGCCGGAAGGACGTGGGTGAGGGAGATGAAGGACAGGTCCCCGGTGACGATCATCGGGGCGGCGTCGATGCCACTCGCCTCGGCGAGCGACGCCGCAGTCATGTGCCGCACATTGAAGCCTTCGACGGAGATCACATCCGGGTCGGCGGCGACGGATGCCGCAAGCTGGCCGTGCCCGACATCGACGGCGATCACGGGACGGGCGCCTCGCTCCCGCAGCACCTGCGTGAACCCGCCGGTCGACGCGCCCAGGTCGAGCGCGACACGCCCGGCGACGTCGATCTCGAAGGCGTCGAGGGCGGCGATGAGCTTGTGCGCCGCCCGGCTGACGTAGTGATCGGATGCCGCCACGGCAAGGGCGGCGTCGTCCGCCACACGCGCGGAGGCCTTGATCACCGGCTGCCCGTCGACCGTCACGAGGCCGTTCGCGATGAGGGTCGCCGCGTGGGTGCGCGAGCGAGCCAGGCCTCGCGCAGCGAGCGCGGCGTCGAGCCGCTCCATCAAGCTCGTTCGTCCGAGGGGGCGGACTCGAGACGCTTCGCCAGCTCTTCATGAACGCTCGCATAGGCCGCCGCGCGCGCTCCCAGAGGCTGCGCCTCGATCACGCGCAGCCGGCTGACAAGCTCGGCCTCACCGCCGCGAGCGAGGTCGACATCGCGAAGGTCCGTGATGGCGGCGGAGTTCTCGTGCTCGATGGAGTCGTCTGGCGTTGCGGGGGCGCTCACGCCCTCAGGATACGCGCCTACGGCCGGTGGAACGGGTCGGCGTACAGACGTTCGGGCACACGGAAGCCGTAGATCGCCCTGCCGGAATGCCAGATCGCGTGTGCGCCGGCGCGCAGCAGGTCGACCTGCCGGTCGCCCTCCGAGACGATGTGGATGTCGGCGCCTTCTATGCGCACCGTCGCCCTACCGACGGTCACGCCGTTCCCGCGCACGACCGCCTCGGGGTATGGCTCGCTGAGTTCCCTCAGGTCGCCGAGGATGAACGTCGGCTGGGAGCCGGCCGGCGCGGCGAGCACCTGCTTGGGGCGGTCGATTCCCGTCAGGACGAGGGCCGACGGGATGCCTGCTCTGTTGGCGCCGAGGATGTCGGTGTCGAGGCGATCCCCGAGGAAGAGGGGCTGCTGCGCGCCGAAGCGCGCGACGGCCTCCTCGAAGATCGGTGTCTCCGGCTTGCCGGCCACCGTGGCGAGGCGTCCGACGGCGGTGTGCACCGCTGACACCAGCGTGCCGTTGCCCGGCGCGATGCCGCGCGCCTGCGGGATCGTCCAGTCCGTGTTGGTGGCGATCCACGGGATGCCGCCGTCCTCCTCCGGTAGCTTCAGCGCATACGCGGCCTCGGCGAGCTGCGCCCACCCCACTTCTGGTGCGAATCCCTGGACCACGGCGGCGGGAGCGTCCTCGGCGCTCCTCGTGACGACGAAGCCCGCCTTCTCGACCTCGACGACCAACCCCTCACCACCGACGACGAGCACGGTGCTGCCCGGCGCGATCCGCGTCGCGAGCAGCCGCATGGCCGCCTGAGGGCTGGTGACCACGTCGTCGGCCTGCGCCTCGAGCCCCAGCTCGCGGAGATGTCCGGCAACCGACGCATCGGTGCGCGAGGCGTTGTTCGTGATGTAGCCGAGGCGGCGCGTCTCCCCTGCGGCGTTCAGGCTCTCTATCGCGTAGGGGAGCGGGCCCGGGCCGGCGTAGACCACGCCGTCGAGGTCCGCCAGAACAGCGTCCACGCCGTCGAGCGGCGTCGCGGCCGAGCCGCGTCGCCCGAACAGCGCCATCAGGCGCGGTCCCCCGACTCGTCCTCGTTCTGCGTCGACGACTCGAGCTGGTCCGACGACTCGAGCTGGTCCGACGACTCGAGCTGCTCCGACGACTCGAGCTGCTCCGACGACTCGAGCTGGTCCGACGACTCGAGTTGGTCAGATGACTCCGGGTCGTCGGCGACCGGAGCGCCCTCTGCGGCATCCGCTCCTCTGGTCGGTGCGTCGGAGAGTGACTCCTGGTCGGCCTCCTCGTCGCCGATCGGCTCCTCGAGGATCTCCTCGACGAGCACGAACTCGTCGGCACCCTGGAGCTCGTCGGTCGCACCGAGCGCCTCGGCGGCGATCTCCGCGCGGCGACGCCACTCGGCGGCCTCCTCGTTCCGGCCGAGCTCCTCGAGCACCGTCGCACGAGCGGCGAAAAGAGCCGGACTCCACTCGAACGCCCGGTCCGGATTGAGTTCGGGGATGTCGAGCTCGTGCAGCGAACGCTCCGGCTGACCGAGATCGAGGCGTGCGCCCGACATCGCGATCGCCAGTTCAACCCGCACGGCGGTGTCGAGCTTCGAGCGGTCCACGGCACGGCCGACCTCGAGCGCACGGTCGGGACGACCGACGCCTCGCTCGCTGTCGACCATGAGCGCGATCTGGTCGTCCTTGCCCGAGATCCGACGATACGTGCGCAGCTCTCGAAGGGCTAGCGCAAAGTCCCCCGTGGCGTACGCGGTGATTGCCAGCGTCTCGCGCACGACCGCGATGCGACCCGCACGCCGCGCTGCCGAAAGGGCGTGCTGGTGAGCCAGCGCGGGGTCCTCCTCGATCAGCGTGGACGCCATGGCCATATGCCGGGCGACCATCTCGGCGTTCTCCTTGCTGAGGGTCTTCAACTCGTTGCGGGCGCTGGGGTGCAGGTCCTGCGGGGTGACGTCGTCCGGAACGAATGGATCGTCGTGCCGGGGACGCACCGAGCGGATCTCGTCCTCACGAGGATCGCGCGCCGGTCGATCGCTTCCTCCGCGCTGAGACGAGTGCGTGCGCGCCCCACCGTCACGCGGCGGATAGCTCTTCCGCTGCCCATCACGCGGCGGATACGACTTCCGCTCACCATCACGCGGCGGATACGACTTCCGCTCACCATCACGCGGCGGATACGACTTCCGCTCACCATCACGCGGCGGATA
>NZ_JBNCMA010000001.1:152845-595278 GCF_049844955.1 Microbacterium sp. DT81.1 | reverse complement strand
CGACTTCTTGTCGCCTTCGCGCTTCACGTAAGGTTTGCGTTCCCCCTGCCGGCCGGTGCCCGAGCTGCGGGGCGCATCGTTCCGTCGCGCGGCGCCGGAGCCCGACCGCGGAGACCGCTTCGCGTCGCGATCCTCGTTCTCCTCGACCATGGGGTCCCCTTCTTGCCGCGGCTCGTCGCGAGCACGGGATATGTGACTTAACGAAAAATGGCCACCCAGCTTTGGGTGGCCATTTCACGAAGAAGTCCGGCGGTGTCCTACTCTCCCACAGGGTCCCCCCTGCAGTACCATCGGCGCTGTGAGGCTTAGCTTCCGGGTTCGGAATGTAACCGGGCGTTTCCCTCACGCTATGGCCGCCGAAACACTATTGATGTTTCAATCGTTCAAAAGCATGGTTGCTGTCAGCGACAGCACGCAGCCGCAAAGGCTGCTCATGCGGTTCTCGACCGTACATCGAGAACCACTCAGTGGACGCAAGCACCTAGGAAGGTGATTATCAAATCATCGGCTTATTAGTACCGGTCAGCTACACGTGTTGCCACGCTTACACACCCGGCCTATCAACCCAGTAGTCTGGCTGGGAGCCTCTCGCCCGAAGGCATGGAAATCTCATCTTGAGGCCGGCTTCCCGCTTAGATGCTTTCAGCGGTTATCCATCCCGAACGTAGCTAATCAGCGGTGCTCCTGGCGGAACAACTGACACACCAGAGGTTCGTCCAACCCGGTCCTCTCGTACTAGGGTCAGATCCTCTCAAATTTCCTGCGCGCGCAGCGGATAGGGACCGAACTGTCTCACGACGTTCTAAACCCAGCTCGCGTACCGCTTTAATGGGCGAACAGCCCAACCCTTGGGACCTACTCCAGCCCCAGGATGCGACGAGCCGACATCGAGGTGCCAAACCATGCCGTCGATATGGACTCTTGGGCAAGATCAGCCTGTTATCCCCGAGGTACCTTTTATCCGTTGAGCGACAGCGCTTCCACAAGCCACTGCCGGATCACTAGTCCCGACTTTCGTCCCTGCTCGACTTGTCAGTCTCACAGTCAAGCTCCCTTGTGCACTTACACTCGACACCTGATTACCAACCAGGTTGAGGGAACCTTTGGGCGCCTCCGTTACTTTTTGGGAGGCAACCGCCCCAGTTAAACTACCCATCAGGCACTGTCCCTGAACCGGATTACGGTTCTAAGTTAGATATCCAGAGTGACCAGAGTGGTATTTCAACAATGACTCCACATGAACTGGCGTCCATGCTTCAAAGTCTCCCACCTATCCTACACAAGCCACACCGAACACCAATACCAAACTATAGTAAAGGTCACGGGGTCTTTCCGTCCTGCTGCGCGTAACGAGCATCTTTACTCGTAATGCAATTTCGCCGAGTTCGCGGTTGAGACAGTTGGGAAGTCGTTACGCCATTCGTGCAGGTCGGAACTTACCCGACAAGGAATTTCGCTACCTTAGGATGGTTATAGTTACCACCGCCGTTTACTGGGGCTTAAATTCTCAGCTTCGCCTTGCGGCTAACCGGTCCTCTTAACCTTCCAGCACCGGGCAGGCGTCAGTCCGTATACATCGTCTTGCGACTTGGCACGGACCTGTGTTTTTAGTAAACAGTCGCTACCCACTAGTCTCTGCGGCCTCCAAACGCTTTCGGAGCAAGTCCTAATACGTCGAAGGCCCCCCTTCTCCCGAAGTTACGGGGGCATTTTGCCGAGTTCCTTAACCACGATTCTCTCGATCTCCTTGGTATTCTCTACCTGACCACCTGAGTCGGTTTGGGGTACGGGCGGCTTGAACCTCGCGTCGATGCTTTTCTTGGCAGCATAGGATCACCCACTTTTTATCCGCATCGTGTCTCAGCCTGTATGAGTGACGGATTTGCCTATCACTCGGCCTACGCACTTGCACCAGGACAACCATCGCCTGGCTTGGGCTACCTTCCTGCGTCACACCTGTTAATACGCTAACCGCCTCAGCATAGGGTCGTGTGCTAGGCCCAACGCTTCACCCCGAAGGGATCCGTCAGTGGGATTCAGACACTTAGCATTACTGGATTGGTTTGGGCGGTTCTTCGCCGGTACGGGAATATCAACCCGTTGTCCATCGACTACGCCTGTCGGCCTCGCCTTAGGTCCCGACTTACCCAGGGAAGATTAGCTTGACCCTGGAACCCTTGGTCTTTCGGAGGACGTGTTTCTCACACGTCTTTCGCTACTCATGCCTGCATTCTCACTCGTGTGGCCTCCACGGCTGGTTCACACCGCCGCTTCGCTGGCCACACGACGCTCTCCTACCCATCAATACGGCTGGACCACGAAGGCCTACCAATAATATCAATGCCACAACTTCGGTGGCGTGCTTGAGCCCCGTTACATTGTCGGCGCGGAATCACTTGACCAGTGAGCTATTACGCACTCTTTCAAGGGTGGCTGCTTCTAAGCCAACCTCCTGGTTGTCTAAGCAACTCCACATCCTTTCCCACTTAGCACGCGCTTTGGGACCTTAGTTGGTGGTCTGGGTTGTTTCCCTCTCGACTATGAAGCTTATCCCCCACAGTCTCACTGCTGCGCTCTCACTTACCGGCATTCGGAGTTTGGCTGACGTCAGTAACCTTTTAGGGCCCATCGGCCATCCAGTAGCTCTACCTCCGGCAAGAAACACGCAACGCTGCACCTAAATGCATTTCGGAGAGAACCAGCTATCACGAAGTTTGATTGGCCTTTCACCCCTATCCACAGCTCATCCCCTCAGTTTTCAACCTAAGTGGGTTCGGTCCTCCACGACGTCTTACCGTCGCTTCAACCTGGCCATGGATAGATCACTTCGCTTCGGGTCTAGGACATGCGACTGAATCGCCCTATTCAGACTCGCTTTCGCTACGGCTACCCCACTCGGGTTAACCTCGCCACATATCGCTAACTCGCAGGCTCATTCTTCAAAAGGCACGCTGTCACCCCTACTAAGGAGGCTCCAACGGTTTGTAAGCAAACGGTTTCAGGTACTATTTCACTCCCCTCCCGGGGTACTTTTCACCTTTCCCTCACGGTACTTGTCCGCTATCGGTCATCTGGGAGTATTTAGGCTTATCAGGTGGTCCTGACGGATTCACACGGGATTTCTCGGGCCCCGTGCTACTTGGGATACTCTTCGCGCTGTGAGAGACATTTCGACTACGGGGTTTGCACCCTCTGTGACTGGCCTTTCAATGCCATTCGTCTATATCTTCACATCACGCCGGCTGCTCGGCAGAGCAGCCCGAAAAGTCCCACAACCCCGAATATGCAACTCCTGCCGGATATCACACATACTCGGTTTAGCCTGTTCCGGTTTCGCTCGCCACTACTAACGGAATCGCGGTTGCTTTCTCTTCCTGTGGGTACTGAGATGTTTCACTTCCCCACGTTCCCTCTACCCGCCCTATATATTCAGGCGGGAGTCACTGGGTCGGCACGCCGCCCAGCGGGGTTTCCCCATTCGGAAATCCTCGGATCAAGGTGTGCTTATCCACTCCCCGAGGCTTATCGCAGATTGCTACGTCCTTCTTCGGCTCCAGATGCCAAGGCATCCACCGTTTGCTCTTAAAGATTTGAAATCACATGAGTTTCGTCAGAATCGGTCCGGACCGAAGTCCGGAATTGAAATTGACTAATGATCTATAAAGATCATCTATGTGAAATGATCCCGAAGGATCATCTCAAAGATGCTCGCGTCCACTGTGTAGTTCTCAAAGTACGGGCGGTACCTTCTCCGCATGCCGTATACCGGCAGACAGGAAAAGGTCCTGAGTTTCGTCTGTGCCGGCCCGTGGGCCAGCGCATCCGGTCCCTCAGGACCCAACAGCGTGCATGTGCCGGCCATCCCGACCCAAACCTTTCCAGCTGCAAGCAGCGTACTGAGTTCGGGAAGTTCCGATCGGCACCTAGTCAAATGTTCCACCCATGAGCTACCAGTCGAGAACGTGTGTCTCGAATCTGGCGCCTGGACACTCCGAAGAGTGCCAGATGCTCCTTAGAAAGGAGGTGATCCAGCCGCACCTTCCGGTACGGCTACCTTGTTACGACTTAGTCCTAATTACCGATCCCACCTTCGACGGCTCCCTCCACAAGGGTTGGGCCACCGGCTTCAGGTGTTACCGACTTTCATGACTTGACGGGCGGTGTGTACAAGACCCGGGAACGTATTCACCGCAGCGTTGCTGATCTGCGATTACTAGCGACTCCGACTTCATGAGGTCGAGTTGCAGACCTCAATCCGAACTGGGACCGGCTTTTTGGGATTCGCTCCACCTTACGGTATTGCAGCCCTTTGTACCGGCCATTGTAGCATGCGTGAAGCCCAAGACATAAGGGGCATGATGATTTGACGTCATCCCCACCTTCCTCCGAGTTGACCCCGGCAGTATCCCATGAGTTCCCACCATTACGTGCTGGCAACATAGAACGAGGGTTGCGCTCGTTGCGGGACTTAACCCAACATCTCACGACACGAGCTGACGACAACCATGCACCACCTGTTTACGAGTGTCCAAAGAGTTGACCATTTCTGGCCCGTTCTCGTATATGTCAAGCCTTGGTAAGGTTCTTCGCGTTGCATCGAATTAATCCGCATGCTCCGCCGCTTGTGCGGGTCCCCGTCAATTCCTTTGAGTTTTAGCCTTGCGGCCGTACTCCCCAGGCGGGGAACTTAATGCGTTAGCTGCGTCACGGAATCCGTGGAATGGACCCCACAACTAGTTCCCAACGTTTACGGGGTGGACTACCAGGGTATCTAAGCCTGTTTGCTCCCCACCCTTTCGCTCCTCAGCGTCAGTTACGGCCCAGAGATCTGCCTTCGCCATCGGTGTTCCTCCTGATATCTGCGCATTCCACCGCTACACCAGGAATTCCAATCTCCCCTACCGCACTCTAGTCTGCCCGTACCCACTGCAGGCCCGAGGTTGAGCCTCGGGTTTTCACAGCAGACGCGACAAACCGCCTACGAGCTCTTTACGCCCAATAATTCCGGATAACGCTTGCGCCCTACGTATTACCGCGGCTGCTGGCACGTAGTTAGCCGGCGCTTTTTCTGCAAGTACCGTCACTTTCGCTTCTTCCTTGCTAAAAGAGGTTTACAACCCGAAGGCCGTCGTCCCTCACGCGGCGTTGCTGCATCAGGCTTGCGCCCATTGTGCAATATTCCCCACTGCTGCCTCCCGTAGGAGTCTGGGCCGTGTCTCAGTCCCAGTGTGGCCGGTCACCCTCTCAGGCCGGCTACCCGTCGACGCCTTGGTGAGCCATTACCTCACCAACTAGCTGATAGGCCGCGAGCTCATCCCTGACCGAAGTTCTTTCCAGCTGCTGAAGATGCCTTCGCAGCTCGTATCCGGTATTAGCAGCTGTTTCCAGCTGTTATCCCAGAGTCAGGGGCAGATTGCTCACGTGTTACTCACCCGTTCGCCACTGATCAGGAGAGCAAGCTCTCCTTCACCGTTCGACTTGCATGTGTTAAGCACGCCGCCAGCGTTCATCCTGAGCCAGGATCAAACTCTCCGTAAAGAATTTTTGCTGCGACTGAACCGGAATGGGTTCGGCCGAGCGAGTTTGATCTGACGATCGGATGTCATTACTGACATATCCGTTTAATCTCAAAAGAATCTCATCGATCAGCAGAGCTGACCGCGAGGTTTTTTGGCATTTGACAAGTGCACGCTGTTGAGTTCTCAAGGATCGGATGCTCCTGCTGCTCAGCCTCTCGGCCTCGCCCGCAGGGCAACTTCTCTATCTTATTCATCGTGATCCGCGTGTCAAATCGGCGCTTTTCGACGTGAAGTCGTTCGCAGCTGTCAGTGACGGCGTCTCACCAAGCTAGATCGTGTGCCTCGCGTTCCTGGCGTATCAACCGGGCCGCCGGGGCAACTTCTCTATCCTATCTCACTCGCTCTGCTTGTCAAGTCGGGCTGTCCGTGACTGTTTCAACGTCACCGGCCAGCACTCTTCGACAGCTTCGAGGAGTGGGAACCTCCATCTTAGACCCGAAGGTCGCGACACTCAATGAGTGTGTTTCAGATGGGGGGTGGTTCTCCGCTTGAGGGGGGTCAGGCTCTCGGCCTCTCCGCTTCCCTGTGGGGCGAACAAGTAATAAGTTACGTCGGTTCCGCGCATCGGGCAAATCCTGGCCGTCGCCCGGGCGTGTCGCACCGAGCGCCGGCGAGGAGAACCGCCGGTCACACGCCGTATTCGCCCTTCCGTCGGGTGTGCCCGCGGAGCTGCCCTCCCCTGTGGGCAGCAGACCGCGCCGAGCTCGAAGAGGTCGAGGACATGTTCTTCGGCAACGCGCGCACGCTCGAGCTGCACGTCGTCACATGCCAGTGGTGGCCGCAGCTCGCGTCGGCCGGCAAGGTGCCGTTCTTCACGGTCGCCGACGCGATCGCCCGTGGCTACAACGGCTGCCGCTCCTGTCTGCCCCACCGCCGACAACGGCTGAGGAGCAGCGCCGGCTGGGTCAGCGCCGGCTGGGTCAGCGCCGGCTGAGGCCGAGCGCCTCGGCCCCCACGCGCAGATCGGCGACGAGCGCATCGAACGCGGCCGATCGATCGGCATCCGCACGCAGCCGCAGGATCGACGACGGGTGCACCGTCACCAGCGCCTGCCGACCCCTCGCGGGCTGCAGTCTTCCGCGCTCGCCTCCGATGGCAACGGTGCGGTCGAACACGGCGCGTGCGGCGGTCGCTCCGAGGCAGACGATCAGGTCTGGATCCACGGCATCCAGCTCCGCTTCCAGCCACGGGGCACACGCGACGATGTGGGCGACGCCGGGCTTGCTGTGGATCCGGCGCTTACCTCGTTCCTCGAATCTGAAGTGCTTGACGGCATTGGTGACGTAGATCTCGTCCCTCGCGATGCCCGCGGCCTGAAGAGCACGGTCAAGGACCGCGCCCGCCGGACCGACGAACGGCTCGCCGCTGAGGTCTTCGCGGTCACCCGGCTGCTCGCCCACCAGCATCATCCGGGCGGACGGGCTCCCGTCGCCGAACACGGCCTGCGTTGCCGGCCTCCAGAGCTCGCATCCGCGACAGGACTGCACGGCGTTGCGCAGCTCACCGAGGTCCGCGCCGCGAGGCACCCACTTCTCCGCCCCTGGTCGCTCCTCCGCTGTCATGCGGGAAGAGTAGCCACGCCGCCGATCACCGGTGCAGGGGATGGCGGCCGACGCGCGGGGCGCGTATCGTCCGCTCCAGCTGGATGGCGACCGCCAGCACCGCGGTGAGCAGGCCCCATGCGGCGCAGGCCGGTGGCAGCACGAAGTAGCCGAGATGCGCCGGCGTCCATTCATCGGTCAGCGGCCCGACCGTGACGACGCCCCACACGAGCGCCCCGCCGAGCAGCAGCGGAAGCGACGCCCACCATGACCAGCGGATCCATCCGGGCAGACGGCGGCGGATCGGGTTCACGGAGCTGCGCGCGAGGCTGACCCCAGCCCAGACGGCGAGGATGGCGAGCCCCGCTGCGCTGGACCCGTGCTGCAGCCACTTGACCCCGACGAACGGGCCCCACGGCTCTGCGAGCGCAGGGATCGCCGACACGCCCCACCGGCCTTCATGGGTGAACAGGTCCCAGACGATGTGCGAGACGACGCCGATCGCGAGCGACGCGAGGAGCATCAACACGCCACGCCACGACGGGAAGGTCTCCTTGACGGCGGTTCGCCACCCTGCGTCCCACTCGGTGGGAAGTCGAGACGCCAGCCATCCGGGCACCAGCTCCCGAGTCGCCGGACGCAGCACGCACCGCCAGAGGAGCAGCAGCACGAGCGCGATGACCATGGTCAGCGGAATCCAAGCGAGATCGTGCGTGACCGCGTACCGCGGAAGCACCCCGCGCACGAACAGCGGGAGGTCGGGCGTCATCGCTCCGATCGCGATCGCGGCCGGCACCAGCGGTGTCCGTACGAAGGGCAGCGCGACGACGGCGTGACTGGGAGTGAACGGCATGGCGCTTCGCCTAGCCGGCGGGCGGGGTTCCCGTCATGCGCGCACGAAGACGCCGCCGAGCGTCTTCTTGCCGCGCCGCAGCACTGAAACGCCACCGGGAAGGGAGCCCTGCACGACGGCGGATTCGTTCTCCACCTTCACGCCGTCGAGAGAGACTCCGCCCTGACCGAGCGCGCGTCGTGCCTCGCTCAGGCTGGCGACGAGCCGGGTCTCCACGAGCGCCTGGACGACGGGCGTGCCGGCCGGGAGTTCGGCATGCGGCAGTTCGCGGAGCGCGCTTGCAAGGGTGGCCGCGTCTATGGAGCGCAGATCACCTTGGCCGAAAAGGGCCTCGGATGCCGCGATCGCCGCGTTCGCGGCATCCGCTCCGTGCACCAGGCTGGTGACCTCGGCGGCGATGCGCTTCTGACCGATCCGTCTGAACGGCTCCGCGGCGTGCTCCGCCGCGATCGCCTCGATCTGGGCGCGCGTGAGGAAGGTGAAGACCTTGAGGCGATCGACGACGTCGGCGTCATCGGTGTTGAGCCAGAACTGGTACATCGCGTAGGGGCTGGTCAGTGCCGGATCCAGCCAGATCGCGTTGCCCTCGCTCTTGCCGAACTTTCGCCCGTCGCTGTTCGTGATCAGCGGCGTGCCGATGGCGTGGACGCTCTTCCCCTCGGCGCGGTGGATGAGGTCGACCCCGCTCGTGAGGTTGCCCCACTGGTCGCTGCCCCCGGTCTGCAGCACACAGCCGTACTGCAGGAACAGCTCACGGTAGTCGAGGCCCTGGAGGATCTGGTAACTGAACTCGGTGTAGCTGATGCCTTCGTCCGAATTCAGTCGCGCGCTGACGGCCTCCTTCTTCAGCATGGTGCCGACGCGGTAGTGCTTGCCGATCTCGCGCAGGAAGTCGATCGCCGACAGCGGCGCCGTCCAGTCGAGGTTGTTCACCATCCGCGCGGCGTTCTCGCCGTCGAAACTCAGGAACCGCTGCACCTGCTCCTGCAGGTACCCGACCCACTCGGCAACGGTCTCCTTCGTGTTGAGCGCGCGCTCTGATGTCGGTCGTGGGTCGCCGATCAGGCCGGTCGAGCCACCCACGAGTCCCAGCGGCTTGTGCCCCGCCAACTGCAGCCGACGCATGGTGAGCAGCTGCACGAGGTTGCCGAGGTGGAGACTGGGGGCGGTCGGGTCGAAGCCGCAGTAGTACACGATCGGCGGACCGGCGAGCAGCGCGCGGAGAGCCTGCTGGTCGGTCGAGACGTGCACGAGGCCTCGCCAGACGAGCTCGTCCCAGACATTCTCGAAGGACGGATCGACTGCGGGCGGCGCGGGATCGGCGGACACAGACACTCCGTCAGGCTATCAGCGGGCGCTCGTGCACCTCTTTCCGCCCGTGAGGCCGGCTCGGGATAAGCTCGGAGACATATCTACGACTTGATGAAGTCTGAAGGCTTCAATAGAGTAAGCCTCCAGCAATAATGCTTATGGAATTAGGCGTACAGGCATAATGGAGGACGGATGTTCGTTATCACCGCGGATCAGCGGGCCAGCCGCACCAACCGTGATCTCGTTCCCGCCGCGCTCGCCGATGTCGACCGGCTCGCCGGCAGTCGCCTCGCGGCGCCCGCCGAGCGTACCGTGGGGGACGAGATCCAGCTGGCGACGACCGACGCGGATGCTGCCCTGCAGATCGCACTCCATCTGGTGCGCGCGCAGGAATGGAGCGTCGGAGTGGGAGCCGGTGCCATCGAAGCGCCCCTCTCCACCCACGTCCGGGAAGGGCGAGGCGACGCCTTCCTGCACGCGCGCACGGCCGTCGAACGCGCGAAGAAATCCCAGCAGCGCCTCGCCGTCGAAGCCGACGACCGTGTCGCAGGCGGTGACGCGGAAGCCCTCATCCGGCTGCTCATCGAACTGCGCGATCGCCGGACACCTCAGGGGTGGGAAGTCGCCGATCTGCTGAGCCGGGGAATGACGCAGAAGAGGGCCGCCACGGTGCTCGGCATCACCCCCACCGCGGTGAGCCTGCGCGCCAACGCCGCCGGGCTGCGTACCGACGAAGCGGCGATTCCCGCCCTGGGGCGGGTGCTCGCCCGCCTCGACGGGGGTGCGTGACAGACTGTGCGGATGCCGGCGCTGTTCCCCGAGGCGATCTCCATCGCCATCCTCTCGATCTTCCTGTTTCTCGCGATGTGCGCGGCGCTGGTGCTCATCGTGCTGAGCATGCGCAGGCCCGCGACGCTGCCCCTTGTCGTGGCCGCCGGGCTGGTCGTGTCGGCTCTCGTCCTCGTCTCGGTCGCGCCCCTCAACGTGCCTATTCTCATGGGCATGGTCATCGCACTGCTCGGCACCGCGGTAGGCGTGCTGGGCGGGAACCCGATCACTCGGCGGGTGCTCGAGATCGCAACGCACGGCCGTGTGCGCGACGGGGTGAACGGTGGAATCATCCTGGATGCCGAGGCGGCGGGCACCGCCATCACCGAGCCGTCCGCGGCCGGCGCCGAGGTGATGCGAGGCGGCACGACCATCGGCTACCTGGAACGCCTCGCCGTCGTGGTGGCGCTCATCGCGGGCTATCCAGAGGCGATCGCGATCCTCGTCGCCATCAAGGGTGTCGGGCGGTTCTCCGAACTCGCCGCCGCCGAGGCGAGGGAGCGCTTCATCATCGGCACCCTGTCGAGCCTGCTGTGGGCGTGCATCGTCGGGGCTCTCGTGCGACTGGCGATCTGGTGAACGACCTTCGCTCCGGAGCGACCGAATGAGCACTCGGATGAGCGCGGAGTCCGACGCCGAAGAGACCCTCGGAGGTCTCGTGCAGCGCTACGTCGCGGAGCAGTGCGGCGTGATCCTGGAGAACTGGGAGCCCCTCGGTCGCAGGGAGGCGGAGTCGGTGCACCCCGCCCGGGTGGCCGTCCGTCGCCTGCGCGCGACCCTGCGCACCTTCGGGCGGGTCTACGACGCGCGGGCCGCGGAGGAGTTCGCCGCCGAGCTGCGGTGGTGGGGCCTCGTGCTCGGCGGGGTGCGGGATCTGCAGGTGCTCGGGGAGCGCTTCGCCCCGGACGAGGACCCACGGACCCCGCGTGGCCGGGTCGAACTGTACCTCGCTGCCGAGATCGCGCGGGAACTGGACTCGGCGTGGCGGGCGATGTCGGACGCGATGACCAGCGAGCGCGCCACCCGGCTGTACGACGCGGTCGGCCGGTGGCATCGTTCTCCGCCTTTCGCGGACGATGCCGACCGCCGGCCCGAACGCGCGAGGAAGCGAGTGAAGAAGGCCGACGCGAAGCTCCGCAAGCGGCTCGAGCGCGTTCGGGAAGGGGCCGCGGCGGGCGACCCACGGGCAGCCGATCTGCTTCACTCCGCTCGCAAGACCGCGAAACGCCACCGCTACGCGCTGGAGCTCGCCGCACCGGTGCTCGGCGCCGGCGCGGACGAAGAGATCGAGCGTCGGCGCGAGCTGCAGGATGCCTTCGGGGAACAACAGGACGCCGTCGTCGCGGCCGAGTTCCTCGAGGGCCGGAACGTGGCCGGCGAACCACCAGAGGTCGCCTTCGCACTGGGAGAGCTGACGGAGGCCACGCGCCGACAGGCCCACGACGTGCGAGGACCGCTCGCCGCGGTGCGGGGCTGATTCGGTCGCCTAGAGTCCGAGGGTGTGGGCGGCGGCCTGCACCCGGGCGATCAAGTCGGCTCGCTGCTCCGCCACCCGCTCCGGTGCGGTCCCTCCGGCCCCGGTGCGGCTGGCCACCGAACCCTCGATGGTGAGCACCGATCGGACGTCGGGTGACAGTTCGGGCGAGACGGAGGCGAGCATGTCGTCGCTGACCTCGTCCAGTTCGATCCCGCGCTCTTCGCAGAGCCGCACGAGCGATCCCGAGATCTCGTGCGCGTCCCGGAAGGGGACCCCCCGCTTCACCAGCCATTCGGCGACGTCCGTGGCGAGCGAGAACCCCTGCGGTGCGAGCTCGGCCATCCGGTTCGTGTCGAAGCGCAGAGTGGCCACCATGCCGGCGAATGCCGGAAGCACCAGTTCGAGCGTCGCCACCGAGTCGAACACCGGCTCCTTGTCCTCCTGCAGATCGCGGTTATAGGCGAGCGGCAGCGCCTTCAGTGTGGCGAGCAACCCGGTGAGATTGCCGATGAGGCGACCGGCCTTGCCACGGGCCAGCTCGGCGATATCAGGATTCTTCTTCTGCGGCATGATGCTCGATCCGGTCGAATACCCGTCGTCGAGCGTGACGAATCCGAATTCGCGCGTGTTCCACAGGATGATCTCCTCGGCGAACCGGGAGATGTCGATGCCGATCATCGCCGCGATGAAGGCGAACTCGGCGACGACGTCGCGCGACGAGGTGCCGTCGATCGAATTCTCGGCCGGGCGCGCCATCCCGAGCTCGCGGGCGACCAGTGCCGGATCGAGGCCGAGGGTGGAGCCGGCAAGGGCTCCTCCGCCGTACGGCGAGACGACCGCACGCGCCTGCCAATCCCGCAGGCGTTCCAGGTCACGCACGAGCGGCCACGCGTGCGCCTGCAGATGGTGTGCCAGTGTCACCGGCTGGGCGTGCTGCAGGTGCGTGCGGCCGGGCATGATGGCGTTCTCGTGGGCTTCGGCCTGCGCGACGATCGCGTCGACGACGCGCAGGATGTCGCGGGCGATCGGGCGCGAATGATCGAGCAGATACATGCGCACGAGTGTCGCGATCTGGTCGTTGCGACTGCGGCCGGCGCGGAGCTTGCCGCCGAGCTCGGGACCGACGACCGCGATGAGCGCCTGTTCGAGGGCACCGTGCACGTCTTCGTCGGCCGGACCGGGGCGCAGCGTTCCGTCGGTGATGCCACGCGCCAGCACGTCGAGGCCCTCGTGCATGGCACGCTCCTCCTCGGCCGTGAGGTAGCCGGCAGCGGCGAGGGCCTTTGCGTGAGCGTGCGATCCGGCTATGTCATACAGCGCGAGCACCCAGTCGAAGTGCGTGGAGCGGCTCAGCGCGGCGAGCTCCGGTGAGGGCCCACCCACGAAGCGGGCGCCCCAGAGTGCCCCCTCGTTGGTGGTCGCGTCGCTGGAAGAATCGTCGTCGGTCATGGCGTTTCCAGACTATCGGGGACGGCGAATCGCACGATGCGGTCGAAGGCCCACTCGACCGGTCCACGGCCGACGAGAAGTGCCCATGCGGTGCACAGCACGATCGTCCACAGCGTGAACGGCCAGAACGGCTCCAGCGCGCGGAACGCGCTGAGCTTGCTCTCCCCCGGCGCCGGCGCCGGCTGCAGCAGCGCCCATGCGATCAGCTGGGCGGAGTAGGCGGTGAGCGCCATCGCGCCGACGGCGCGCAGAGGAAGCACCACCCAAGTGAGCGGCGTAGAGGTCGCGAGCACGCACAGTCCGAGGATCGCGATGGCGAATCCACCGGAGCCGACGACCTCGGCCACGCCGCTCGAGTGCGCGTCGGAGTTGGTCACGAACGCCCACAGCGACTCGCGCTCACCGGCCCGGGCGCCGGCCGTCGCGGCGCCGATGGCGTACCCGACCAGGGCGAGTGCGGAGCCCACGCCGAGCAGCGCCGCGGCTGTCCGCGGGCGGGAGAAGGGGAGCCGCGCCACCCCTAGCCCGGCCACGACGAACGCGCTCCACACCAGGAACGGGTAGTGGCCGCCGATCGCCGCGTCGATCAGCCAGCCTTGCGGCGTCGCCCACAGCGACCATCCGGCGACCACGAACTGCACGAACGGCATCGTGGCGGCGAGCGCCGCAGCGAGCGCGAACAGCCACGCGGCCGGAAGCCGGAGCAGCGGAAGCACGAGGAGGAAGAGCACGGCGTAGGCCGGCAGGATGACCAGCACCGGAACCTCGAGGGAGATGAGGGCGATCCCGAGCAGCCAGACCAGCACCGCCCGCACGGCGAGGCGACTCCGCGCGAGCGAGAGTTCCGGGCCGGCGAACGGGGTGGTTCGTCCGGTCACGAGCCCGACCGAGACGCCGGCGAGCGTTGCGAACAGAATCGAAGACCGCCCGTTCACCACGTCGTGCCAGGTGGAGGCGTCCGTCCACTCGAACGGCGGAATCGACACCAGGTGCGCGGCGAACATGCCGATCACCGCGAGCCCTCGCGCCAGGTCGACCCCCGGCACCCGGCGATGGCCGTTCAGCCGCTCCCAGCGGGAGGCGACGTACGAGCGTCTCGTCTCGGTGCGCTCACTCAACGACCGGGGACCCTAGCGCTGTCGCAGCAACCACACAAGCAGCGCCTTCTGGGCATGCAGCCGGTTCTCGGCCTCGTCCCACACGACGCTCTGCGGACCATCGATCACTTCTGCATCGACCTCGTAGCCGCGGTCAGCCGGAAGGCAGTGGATGAAGATCGCACCCGGTCGCGCGAGCGACATCAGCTCCTGCGTCACCTTGTACTGCCCGAGGTCGCGCAGCCGCGCGAGCTTCTCCTCCTCCTTGCCCATCGACACCCAGGTGTCGGTCACCACCACATCGGCGCCCGATGCCGCCTCGAGGCCGTCGGTGTACAGCGTGACGGAGCCTCCGGTCGTCCGGGCGATGGCATCCGCATCCGCTATGACGTCCTCCCGCGGCGCGTACGACTCGGGTGAGGCGACGCGCACATGCATCCCGGCAGTGACGCACGCGAGCACGTAGGAGTGCGCCATGTTGCTGCGACCGTCTCCGAAGAAGGCGAGGGTGAGGCCTTTCAGCTCGCCCTTGTGCTCGCGGATGGTGAGCAGATCCGCCAGCAGCTGGCAGGGGTGGAAGTCGTCCGACAGCGCGTTCACCACCGGCACGCGCGTGCCGGCCGCCATCTCTTCGAGGCCGGCCTGCGCGTACGTGCGCCAGACGATGGCGGCGACCTGGCGCTCGAGCACCCGGGCGGTGTCGGCCGGGGTCTCCTTTCCGCCCAGCTGGCTGTTCGCGGTCGAGATGATGAGCGGCGAACCACCCAGATCGGCGATGCCCACCGCGAAGGAGACGCGGGTGCGTGTCGAGGACTTGTCGAAGATCACGGCGACGGTCTGAGGGCCGGCGAGGCTCTTGTCGGCCCAGCGATCTTTTTTGAGCTCGATCGCGAGGTCGAGGATCTCGGCCTGTTCGGCGGGGTTCAGGTCGTCGTCGCGCAGCAGGTGACGGGTCACGCCGAGACCTCCTGCGCGGCGGGATGATCGAGCAGGAGCGCTTCGGATGCCGTGGCCAGAGCCGCCGCGAAGAGCTCCGTGAACTGGGCGATCTCCGCGTCGCCGATGATGAGCGCCGGCGCCAGCCGGATCGTGCTGTCGTTGGCGGCGTTGACGATGAGGCCGTGCTGCTGGGCGGCGGCCACGACCGCGCCCGCCACGGGATGCGCGAGTCCGACGCCGATCAGGAGGCCCGCACCGCGGGTCCCCTCGACGAGCGGAGAGCCGATGCCCGCCACCGCTTCGCGAACCTGGTTGCCACGGAGCGCCGCGTTGCGGACCAGTCCCGCGCGTTCGATCTCCGTGAGAACGGCTCCGGCCACGGCCGTGCCGAGTGCGTTCCCCCCGAAGGTCGAGCCGTGCGAGCCGGGATAGAAGAGGTCGCTGGCGGCGCCGAAGGTGATCAGCGCGCCGATCGGGAACCCACCGCCGATGCCCTTCGCGACGGTGATCGCGTCGGGGGTGATCCCCGCGTGCTGGTAGGCGAACCAGGCCCCCGTGCGCCCGGCGCCGGTCTGGATCTCGTCGATGATCAGCAACGCCCCGTGCCGCTCCGTCAGTTCGCGCGCCGCTCGCAGGTATCCATCCGGCAGCGGGATGACGCCGGCCTCGCCCTGGATGGGTTCGAGGAACAGCGCGGCCACGCGATCATCCATCGCTTCTTCGAGCGCTTCGAGGCTGACCGGGATGTGCTCGACGCCGGGCACCATCGGCAGGAACGACTCCTGCATCGCCGGCTTTCCGGTGAGCGCGAGCGTTCCCATCGTGCGGCCGTGGAAGGCGTTCTCGAGGGTCAGGATGCGCGTGCGGCCGGTGTCCTTGCCGTGCAGGCGCGCGAGCTTGAACGCCGCCTCGTTCGCCTCGGCGCCGGAGTTGCCGAAGTACACCCGACCCGAATCGCCCGTGCCGGCCAGCCGCTTGAGCCGGGCGGCGAGCTCGAGCTGCGGCTTCGTGGCGAAGTAGTTGGAGACGTGAGCGAGCGTTGCGGCCTGATCGGCGATCGCCTCGACGAACGCAGGGTGGGCGTGCCCGAGCGAGTTGACGGCGATGCCGGCGAGGAAGTCCAGGTACCGACGGCCGTCCTCGTCCCACAGATACGCGCCGCTCCCGCGGGCGAACAGTGCCATACGGGGACCGAAGCTGCGGACGAGGTCGCGGCCCGCGGCATCCTGCCATGTCGTTGACCCGAAGGAATCGGTCACTTCGCCACCACCTCTGTTCCTATTCCGTTGTCTGTGAAGAGCTCGACGAGCACTGAGTGCGGGACCCGTCCGTCGATGATCGCGGCCGTCTCGACACCGCCCTCGACGGCGTCGAGACACGCCTGCATCTTGGGGATCATCCCCGACTCGAGCCTGGGCAGCATGGCGCGCAGCTGCGCGCTCGTCAGGTGCGAGACCAGCGAATCGCGGTTCGGCCAGTTCGCGTAGAGGCCCGGCACATCCGTGAGCACCACGAGCTTGGTCGCCTTCAGGGCGACCGCGAGTGCGGCGGCCGCGGCATCCGCATTGACGTTGAGTGAGTGCCCCGGACGATCGAGATCGGGGGCGATGCTGGACACCACGGGTATGCGGCCCGCGGCCAGATGATCGTGCACGGGGGTCGGGTCGACCTCCACGACATCGCCGACGCGACCGAGGTCCTGCTCGACGCCGTCGATCACCACTCCCCTGCGGCGACCGCCGAAGAGCCCCGCGTCCTCCCCGCTCAGGCCGGTCGCGTGGGGGCCGTGCGAGTTGATCTTGGCGACCAGCTGCGGATTGATCTGACCCGTCAGCACCATGCGCACGACGCTGATCGCCTCGGTGCTGGTCACGCGGTAGCCGCCCTTGAACTCGCTCGGGATCGCCAGGCGATCGAGCATGTTCGAGATCTGCGGCCCGCCGCCGTGGACGACGACCGGCAGCACGCCGACGTAGCGCAGGTAGGCGATGTCTTCGGCGAAGGCGTCCTGCAGCTCCTCGCTGACCATCGCGTTCCCGCCGTACTTGATGACGACGATCTGGTTGTGGAAGCGCTTGAGCCACGGCAGCGATTCGACGAGCGTCTTCGCCTTCGCCGCGGCCTCTTCCGGGCTCGTGTTCTGGATGTCGGTCATGACGCGTAGGCGCTGTTCTCGTGCACGTAGTCGTGGGTGAGGTCGTTGGTGAGGATCGTCGCGGATGCGTCGCCGACCTTCAGGTCGATGACGATGCTGGTCGCCCGAGGGGTCAGGTCGACCTCTTCGCGCGGGCGATCAGGACCGCCGGAGCTGCAGACCCGCACACCGTTCATCTCGACATCCACGTCGTAGGGGTCAAAGAGCGCCGTCGTGGTGCCGATGGCGGCGAGCACGCGGCCCCAGTTCGGGTCGTTCCCGAAGATGGCGGCCTTGAAGAGGTTGTTGCGCGCGACGGAGCGGCCCACTTCGACGGCTTCTTCTTCGGATGCCGCGTGCATGACCTGGATGGAGATGTCATGGCTCGCGCCCTCGGCGTCACCCTGCAGCTGCCTCGCGAGGTCGCTGCAGATCGCCGTCAACCCGGCGCGGAAGGCCGCGGCATCCGGTGTGACACCGCTCGCCCCGCTCACCATCAGCGTGACCTGGTCGTTGGTCGACATGCAGCCGTCCGAGTCGAGGCGGTCGAAGCTCACGCGCGTCGCCGCACGGAGGTGCGCGTCCGCCTCGGACGAGGTGAGCACCGCGTCGGTCGTGAGAACGACGAGCATCGTCGCGAGCCCGGGCGCAAGCATCCCGGCGCCCTTCGCCATGCCGCCGATGCTCCAGCCGTCCGCCTGGTAGGTCGCGGTCTTCTGCACCGAGTCGGTCGTCATGATGGCGTTCGCCGCATCCGGCCCGCCCTCCGGGTTCAGCCGCGCGATGCCCTGCTCGACGCCGGCGAGCACCTTGTCGCGGAAGACCTGGTCGCCCGTGCCGATCAGCCCCGTCGAGCAGACCAGGATGTCGCCGGCCCCGACGCCGAGCAGCTCGGCGGCGCGCTCCGCCGTCTGGTGCGTCGTCTGGAATCCGAACGACCCGGTGAAGCAGTTGGCGCCGCCGGAGTTCAAGACGATGGCTTCCACAACCCCGTCGCGGATGACCTGCTCGGACCAGAGGATCGGGTTCGCCTTGGCCCTGTTGCTGGTGAAGACGGCGGCGCCTGTCTTGAGCGGGCCGCGGTTGACGATCACGGCGACATCCGGTTTGCCGGTGCTCTTGAGGCCGACCGCGACGCCGGCCGCTTCGAAGCCCTGGGGAGCGGTGACGCTCACGGTGCCACCCCGTTCACACTGAGTGCGCGGCCCTCGGGAAGGCCGAGCGCGATGTTCATCGATTGGATGGCGGCGCCCGCCGTGCCCTTGGTGAGGTTGTCGACGGCGGCGATCACCACGACCCGGCCGGCGGCGCGGTCGACGGCGAGGCCGAGAAGAGCCGTGTTGGCGCCGATCACATCCGCCGTGCGCGGGAACTGGCCCTCGGGCAGGAGCTGGACGAACGTCTCGCCGCCGTAGGCGGATTCCCAGGCGGCCCGGATCTCGGCATCCGTCGCGCCCGACGCGATGGGTGCGGAGCTGGTCGCGAGGATCCCCCGTGCCATCGGAACGATGATCGGGGTGAAGGATATGCGGATGCCGTCTGCCGGTCCCCCGGCGGCGACCAGCGCCTGCCGGATCTCGGGGATGTGCCGGTGGGTGCCGCCGACGCCGTACGGGTTGGCCGATCCGAGGATCTCGCTGCCCAGGAGGTGTGGTTTCAGGCTCTTGCCCGCGCCGCTCGGACCGACGGCGAGCACCGTCACGATGTCGGAGGGATCGATCACTCCCGCCGCGACGCCCGGGGCGAGGCTGAGCGCGACCGTGCTCGCGTTGCAGCCGGGTGCGGCGATGCGCGTGGCACCGACAAGGCGCTTTCGCTGCCTGCCGTTCGCAGGACCGACCGGAAGCTCTGGCACACCGTAGGTCCAGGGGTCGGAGAACTCGCCGCCGTAGAAGCGATCCCACTCGGCGGTCGATTCGAGGCGGTGATCCGCCCCGCAGTCGATCACGAGGGGTGTGTCCGCGAGCGCTTCGGTGAACTGGCCCGACTGCCCGTGGGGCAGCGCCAGGAAGACGATGTCGTGGCCCGCGAGGGTGTCCGGCGTCGTGTCCTGCAGCGTCAGATGGGCGAGCGAGCGCAGGTGCGGCTGGTGCGCGACGAGCGGCTGGCCCGCGTTGGAGTGCGCGGTGACGGTGCGGATCTCGATGTCGGGATGATCGGCGAGGAGGCGGAGGATCTCGCCACCCGCATAGCCGGATGCGCCGGAGACGGCGACCGAGTACGTCATGGTTTCTACCTTATGGTCAGGAGTGCGGAGGCCGGGGACGGCGACACCGGCTGCTCGACCCGGGCGAAACCGGGGAGCGCGGGGTCGCCTACGGTCGGCGGTCGCTCTGACGACGGCGCGCGGGAGCGACGCTCGCGAGGAGCGTCGCGGGAAGCTGCGCGGCCGAAGGCATGCCGCGACCATAGCCGCCGGTGGGCCGGCTCCGCAAATCGATGGCGGGACGTGCCACGGTCGCCGAGCCTGTCGAGGCGTCGGCCCCCAACCCGGTCGCCGAGCCTGTCGAGGCGTCGCCCAACCCGGTCGCCGAGCCTGTCGAGGCGTCGCCCCCGACCCGGTCGCCGAGCCTGTCGAGGCGTCGCCCCCAACCCGGTCGCCGAGCCTGTCGAGGCGTCGCCCCCTCGACCCTTCGACAAGCTCAGGGACCTATCCCTAAGCTCCGGTCGCCGAGCCTGTCGAGGCGTCGCCCCCGGCACGCGACAACCCGGGGAGATCATCGAGCCGACCCTCCATCAGCGCTTCCTTCTTGGCCCGACTCCACTTCTGCACCTGCTTCTCGCGCCTGAACGCGTCGTCGATCCGGGCGAACGACTCGACATCGACCAGAACGACCGGGCGCCGCTTGATCGTGTATCGCGCGGCGTAGTCCTCGTCATGGTTGTGCTCCCAGACGCGGGCCTCCGGATCCTTGAGCGTACTTCCGGTGTAATACGCTCCATCGCGGCAGCGCACGATGTACATGTATGGCATTCGGCCATGCTGGTTCGCGTCGCTTGACCCGAGCACGCCCGTGACTGAAGGTGTGGAGAACGTGCTGACCGCCGAGCCTGTCGAGGCGTCGCACTCTCGACCCTTCGACAAGCTCAGGGACCGGACAGTGCAGTGACCTGAAGCCCGGCCGCCGAGCCTGTCGAGGCGTCGCACTCTCGACCCTTCGACAAGCTCAGGGACCGAGAGCAAGCTCAGGGACCGGACAGTGCAGTGACCTGAAGCCCGGCCGCCGAGAATGTCGAGGCGTCGCACCCTCGACCCTTCGACAAGCTCAGGGACCGAGAGCAAGCTCAGAGACCGGACCGCGAACGACCCTTCGACAAGCTCAGGGACCGAAAGCAAGCTCAGGGACCGAGAGCAAGCTCAGGGACCGGAGAGGGCAGTGACCTGAAGTCCGGCCGCCGAGCCTGTCGAGGCGTCGCCCCGTCGACCCTTCGACAAGCTCAGGGACCGAGAGCAAGCTCAGGGACCGAGAGCAAGCTCAGCGACCCCAGAACAGGCCGCAGCCGGGGACTACTCGCGGAGCGTGGCGCCGAAGCGCTCCGCGGCGAGCGCGACGCCCGCGAGCTTCGAGTCCGTCGCCTCGGCGGCGGTGAGCGTGCGATCCGGCGCCCGGAAACGGAGCGCGAACGTGAGGCTCTTCGAACCATCCGGGATGCCGGTTCCCCGGTAGTCGTCGACGAGGCGCAGCGACTCCAGGAGCTGCCCTGCGCCCTCCTCGAGGGCGGCGCGAACGTCGCCGGCGGCGACACCGATCGGCACCACCAGCGAGACGTCCTGCGTCGCGGCGGGGAAGCCCGACAGCGATGCGGCCACGACCTTCTCGCCCGCAAGCCTCAGGAGGAGGTCGAGATCCAGCTCGGCCACGATCACCCGGCCCGGGAGGTCGGCGGCCTCCGCCACCGCCGGCAGGAGCTCACCGGCGTAGCCCACCACGGTCGGGGAGTCGCCGGGCACCGCGAGCACCGCGGTCCGGCCCGGGTGCAGCGCCGCACGCTCGCCCTGCGCCACCGTGAGCTCGACGCCGGCCGCGAGAGCGATGGTCCGCACGCCGTCCAGCGCGTCCGCCAGGCCCGCGGGCACGGGGGCTACGTCCGGCTGCTTCGGCACCGTGTTGCCCACGAGCAGCAGACCGACGTGTCGGCGCTGCGGCGGGATCGACGCGTCGAGCGCGGCGAGGGTCGCGGCATCCGGTCGCACGGCGAGGGGCGGCACCGAGTCGGTGCCGTAGACGACCCCCGGTTCGGGCAGGAACACGGTGCCCACCTCGAACAGCGACAGGTCGGTCAGCCCGCGCGCCACGTTGCGGTGCGCCGCCTGCAGCAGCCCCTGCACGAGAGAGCGGCGGAGGTACGGAGCCTGCCCGTCGAGCGGGTTGGCCAGCCGGATGCTCGGCAGGTGCTCTCCCGTCGCCGAGCCGTGCAGGTCGTTCTGCTCCTCGGTCGTGAACGGGAACGAGGGCGTCTCGACGAAACCGGCTGCCGCGAGGGCGTTGGAGACCCGCCGGCGTCCCTGCTGCGCCGGGGTCAGCCCCCGGCCGGAGGGCGGCGTCGGCAGCACGGACGGGATGCGGTCGTAGCCCTCGATGCGGGCGACCTCCTCCGCGAGCGTCCACTTGTCGGTGAGATCCGGGCGCCAGCTCGGCGGGGTTACGACCCACCCTCCCTCGGCATCGAGCACCCGGCATCCGATCAATTCGAGCGCTTCGCGCACCTCGGCATCCGAGTACTCCACTCCGATGAGGCCCGACACGAAGTCAGCCCGGAGCGGGATCTCTGGCGCCACGAACGGCTCGACGATCATGGCCCCGAGGTCGGACGCGGTCCCGCCCGCGTAGGCGACCATCAGCTGCACGACTCGGTCGGCGGCCGCCGCGGCCACCAGCGGATCGACACCGCGCTCGAACCGGCGCGACGCCTCCGATGGGAGCTTGTGCCGCCGCGCGGTGCGTGCGATCGAGATCTGGTCGAAGGTCGCCGCCTCGACGAGCACGTTGCGCGTACCGTCGCCGATCTCGGTCGTGCCACCGCCCATGACGCCCGCGAGGCCGATCGGTCCCGATCCGTCGGTGATCAGCAGGTCTTCGCGATCGAGCACCCGCACCTGACCGTCGAGGGTCTCGAGCTTCTCGCCGTGCTGTGCGCGGCGCACCGTGATGCCGCCGTTCAGCTTGTCGAGGTCGTATCCGTGGATCGGGTTGCCCAGTTCGAGCATCACGTAGTTCGTGATGTCGACCAGCACCGAGATCGAGCGGATGCCGGCGAGGGTCAGGCGCGTGATCATCCAGGGCGGGGTGGGGCGTGAGGCATCCACATCGAAGACGGCCCGCACGGCGAACCCGGTCGCACCGACCCGGCCGCGGATCGGGGCCTCGTCGAGGATCGCGAGCGGGAAGCCGCTCGCCGTCCACTCCGGGGCGTCGGCGCCGGGGTCGCGGAACGGCGCGCCCGTGGCGTGCGAGTACTCCCGCGCGACGCCGCGGATCGACAGCGCGTAGCCGCGGTCCGGCGTCACGTTGATCTCGACCGCGACGTCGTCGAGCCCCAGCAGCGAGATGGCGTCGGTGCCGACGGGTGCGTCGACGCCGAGCTCGGCGAGGCGCAGGATGCCCGAGTGCTCGCTGCCAAGCCCGAGCTCCTTCGCCGAGGCGATCATGCCATCGGAGACGTGCCCGTAGGTCTTGCGTGCGGCGATCGGGAAGGGACCGGGCAGCACCGCACCCGGGAGCGTCACCACGACCTTGTCGCCCTCGAAGAAGTTGAGCGCACCGCACACGATCCCGTGCACGGCCGGGCCACCATCCGCGGCCGTTTCGCCGTCGGGCGCCACGCGCACCTGGCACCAGCGGATCGTCTTGCCGTTGGACTGCGGCTCCTCGGTGAACTCCAGAACCTCGCCCACGACGATGGGGCCCTGCAGCTCGAACCTGTGGACGTCCTCCTCCTCGAAGCCGACCGACACGAGTGCCGCAAGCACGTCTTCCGGGGTCGCCTCGGCGGGGACATCCACGTACTCACGCAGCCACGACAGGGGGACGCGCATCAGACCACCATCCCGAACTGCTGCGAGAAGCGGATGTCGCCCTCTGCCATATCGCGCATGTCCTGCACGTCGGAGCGGAACATCAGGGTCCGCTCGATCCCCATCCCGAACGCGAAGCCGGAGTACTCCTCCGGATCGATGCCCGCCGCGCGCAGCACGTTGGGGTTGATCATGCCGCAGCCTCCCCACTCGATCCAGCGGGCTCCGCCCTTGAAGGTGGGGTGCCAGAGATCGAGCTCGGCGCTCGGCTCGGTGAAGGGGAAGAAGTTCGCGCGGAAGCGCGTCTTGGCCTCCGGTCCGAAGAGCACGCGCGCCGCGTGATCCAGGGTTCCCCTGAGGTGCGCCATCGTGATGCCCTTGTCGACCACGATGCCCTCGAACTGGCTGAAGACCGGGAGGTGCGTCGCGTCGAACTCATCGGTGCGGTACACGCGACCGGGGCAGAGCACGTACACCGGCAGCTCCCGCGCGAGCAGTGAGCGCACCTGCACGGGGCTCGTGTGGGTGCGCATCACGAGGTGGCGCTCCGGCGGGTCGACGAAGAAGGTGTCCTGCATCTGCCGCGCGGGGTGGTCGGCGTCGAAATTCAGCGCGTCGAAGTTGAACCACTCGTGCTCGAGTTCGGGGCCCTCCGCGATCTCCCAGCCCATGCCGACGAAGATGTCGCTGACCTCCTCCTGGAGAAGAGTGAGCGGATGCCGCGCCCCGAGGCGCGCGCGGGAAGGCAGCGCCGTGACGTCGATCCGCTCGGCCTCGAGGCGGGCTGCGGTCTCGGCCTCGACGAGCTCGGCCTCCCGGGCGGCGATCGCCTGGCCGACCCGCCCTCGGGCCTGACCCACGAGCTTTCCGAACGCGGCCTTGTTCTGCGGGGCGACATTGCGCAACTGAGCGTTCAGAGCGGCGAGCGGCGATCCCTCCCCCGCGTGTGCGGAGCGCGCGGCCTTCAGCGCCGAGGAATCGGATGCCGCGGCGACCGCGGCGAGCGCGGCCTCGGCGGCGGCATCCACCGCTTCTGGTGTGATTTCGGGTACGTCGGACACGAGAGTCGAGTCTACCGACGGCTGTGCCGCGTCCCGTTCAGCGGGGGCGCAGGCGGCGCCCGGTCAGACGGTGGCCCTGCCCGTGTTGAGCGTGCCGTCCTCGACCTGCGTGATGATGAGCTGGGTGTCCGTGCCGTCCTTCTGACGCGGGTCTCGCGGGACCTTCGGCGAGCGACGCGTTCGCCTTTCCACCTGGTTCGCGATGAGCGACAGGATGAGGCACAGTCCGATGTAGATCGACCCGATCACGATGGTCGCCGGAACGATCGGCGAGTCCAGCTGCGACTGCGATCCGAGGTAGCGGGCGTAGAACAGCAGCTCGGGGTACGTGATGATGAAGCCGAGGGCGGTGTCCTTGAGCGTGACGACCAGCTGGGCGATGATCACGGGGAGCATGGCGCGGATCGCCTGTGGCAGCAGCACGAGTCGCATGACACCCGATTTGCGGAGCCCGATGGCGTACCCGGCCTCCTTCTGCCCACGGGGCAGCGACTCGACGCCCGCCCGGATGACCTCGGCGAGCACCGATCCGTTGTAGAGCACGAGTGCGATGACGACCGCCCAGTACGGCGCCATCTTCACGCCGATGACGGGCAGGCCGTAGTACAGCAGGAACATGAAGATCAGCACGGGGACCGCCCGCAGGAACTCCACGATCGCCGTCACCGGCGTGCGGATCCAGGCGTGGTCAGACATCCGGCCGATCGCCAGAGCGAATCCGAGGATGAGCGCCCCGATGCCGGCCACCGCGAATGCCGCCAGGGTGCGAAGCGTGGCGAGACCGATCTGCAGCCACACGTTCGTGTACGTGAAAGCGGCCCACTTCTCGGCGGAGAACTGGCCCGTCACGGCCAGGCGCCACACGAAGAAGCCCACGATGGCGGCGACCACCACCACGGTGACGACGCCGAGCACTCGGTTGCGGACGATCGCCCGCGGACCGGGCACGTCGTAGAGCACGGAAGTCATCGCGCCACCCTCCATCGGTTCTCCAGGGTGCGCTGCGCCCATGACAGCAGGAGCACGAGGGCGACGAAGGACACCATCACCCAGAGGATCACGACCATCTGGTTCTCGCCGCGCTCGCTCAGGTAGTTGCGCACCGATCCGAGGTTGATGACCGAGAAGCCTGCCGCCACCGTCGTGTTCTTCAGCAGGGCGATGAACACGCTCATCATGGGAGGGATGACCGAGCGGAAGGCCTGCGGCATGACCACGAGCGACATCACCTGGCCGAAGGTCATGCCGATCGCCCGAGCCGCCTCCGCCTGACCCACGGGGACGGTGTTGATACCGGAGCGGATCGTCTCCGCAACGTACGTCGCGGTGTAGATGCCCAGGGCGCTGATGGCCAGGATCAGCGGGTTGATCCTCATCTGCAGGAGAGGCGGCAGCGCGAACACGAATCCGAAGAACACCAGCGTCAGCGGCGTATTGCGGATGATGTTGACGTACAGCGTTCCCATCGTCCGGGCGATCGGTACGGGCGAGACCCGCATCGCGCCGACGATGATGCCGAGGATCAGGGCGAGCAGTCCCCCGCACACGAAGAGCACGAGCGTGCCGTACAGGCCTTCCAGCCAGATGTCGGCGTTGTCGCTGATCACGCCCATGGCTCATCCTCTCGTTTCGGGGGAAGTGCTCCGGGAGCGGCGGGCCGAAGCCGCCGCTCCCGGAGGACGATCACTCGTCTACAGCGGGCTGCGTCGCCTCGATGCCGGCCGGGGCGAGGTGCTCTTCGAAGAGGGCGGTCCAGACATCGCCGCCGTCCGTGAGCAGGGTGTTGATGTGATCCTTCAGGGCCGTGTCGCCCTTGGCGAGTCCGACGCCGTAGCGCTCCTCGCTGAAGGGCTCTCCGACGATCTTCAGGGCGTCGGGCTCCTGCGCGACGTAGCCGGCCAGGATCGCCTGGTCGGTCGTGATGGCGTCGACCTGTCCGTTCTTCAGCTGCTCGACGCACTGCGAGTACGTCTCGTACTCGACGGTCTCGCCCGGGTTGTACTCGTCTCGGATCCGCTGCAGAGGCGTCGAACCGGTGACGGAGCAGACGACCTTGCCCTCGAGGTCGTCGGGGCCGTTGATGGAGTCGTCGTCCGCGGCCACGAGCAGGCCCTGACCGGTCTCGAAGTACGGGCCGGCGAAGTCGATCTGCTCCTTGCGGGAGTCGGTGATCGAGTACGTGCCGACGTAGTAGTCGATGTCGCCGTTCACGATCGCCTGCTCGCGGTTCGCGGACGGGATGGTGACGTACTCGATCTGGTCCTCGCTGAACCCGAGCGACGCCGCGATCCAGCGGGCGATGTCCACGTCGAAGCCGGAGCGTTCGCCGGTCGTGGCGTCCTCGATGCCCAGACCCGGCTGGTCGTTCTTGACGCCGACCACGACGCCGTCGCGCTCCACCATGGCGTCGTACGTCGGGCTGCCCTCGAGGGACACGTCCGTCGAGACCTCCCAGAGCGCCTCGCTGGTGGTCTCTTCTCCGGTATCTCCGCCGTCGTCGCTGGGGGCCGCGCCGGGTGTGCCGCTGTTGCACGCCGACAGCATGAGCGCCGCCGTCACCGCGAATGCGGCTCCTGCGACGATTCGTGACTTTCGCATGTGATTCCTCCTTGTGTTGCGTCTCTCAAGTGAGCGGGTTCGACGGCTCACCGCGCGCGGCCGTGCCGACGCGCAGCGCCTCAGTGGGTGATGAGCTTGGAAAGGAAGTCCTTGGCGCGATCCGTGCGAGGCGTCGTGAAGAAGCCGTCGGGGGTCTGCTCTTCGAGGATGAGTCCGTCCGACATGAAGACGACGCGGTCGGCCGCCTTCCGAGCGAATCCCATCTCGTGCGTAACGACGATCATCGTCATGCCATCACGGGCGAGACCGACCATGACATCCAGCACCTCGTTGATCATCTCCGGATCGAGCGCGCTGGTCGGCTCGTCGAAGAGCATGACCTTCGGGTTCATGGCCAGCGCCCGGGCGATCGCGACGCGCTGCTGCTGTCCGCCGCTGAGCTGAGCGGGCAGCTTGGATGCCTGGTGCCCGACGCCGACGCGGTCGAGCAGAACCTGCGCCTGACGTTCGGCATCGGCCCGCTTGAGCTTGCGGACCTTCATGGGCCCGAGCGTCACGTTCTGCAGGATCGTGAGGTGCGCGAAGAGGTTGAACGACTGGAACACCATGCCCACGTCGGCGCGGAGCTCGGCGAGGCCCTTGCCCTCCTTCGGCAGTTCCTTGCCGTCGATCGTGATGGTTCCGCTGGTGATGGTCTCGAGGCGGTTGATCGTCCGGCAGAGCGTGGACTTGCCCGAGCCGGATGGGCCGATCACGACCACGACCTCGCCGCTGTTGACGGTGAGGTCGATATCGGTCAGGGCCTGGAAGTCCCCGTAGTGCTTCTGCACGTCTTTCATCACGACGAGGGGTGTGGCGGTCGCGCTTTGAGCCATGCCCTCACCATAGGAGGCGGATGGCGCGCCCGCAGGAGGTTGCCGGTGTCTTTACCGGAACGTAACAGTTGCGGAATGTGACCGCGTCAGGAGCGCTCGCGCTGCGCGAACGCCGTTTCGTAGAGGCACACGCTGGCGGCGGTGGCGAGATTCAGCGATTCGGCGCGACCGAAGATCGGCAGCCGCAGCGCGCGATCCGCGAGCGCCAGGCTCTCGTCATCCAGCCCTCGCGCCTCATTGCCGAACAGCCAGGCCGTCGGTCGGGACAGCACGCCTTCGGCGCGGGCAGCAAGCAGATCGTCGCCCTTGACGTCGGCGGCGATGACCTGCAGTCCGGCGGAGCGAGCCCGGTCGATGATCTGGTCGAGCTCGCCCCCGACCGAGACCGGAAGGTGGAAGAGCGAGCCGGTCGTGGCACGCACGACCTTCGGGTTGTAGGGGTCGACGGTGCGGCCGGTGAGCACGACGCCGTCGGCGCCGGCGGCATCCGCTGCCCTGATGATGGTGCCGAGGTTGCCGGGATCCCGTACCTCCTCGCAGATCGCGATGAGCTTCGGCGACCCCGCCAAGATGTCCCTGACGGATGTCGGAGTCTGGCGCGCGACGGCGATCACGCCCTGCGGGGTGACGGTATCGGCCATGGCGTCGAGCACCGCTTCGGTGGCGAAGTCGATGTCCACCCCGGCGGCCCCCGCGGCGGACCTCAGATCCGGATGCCGCTCCACGGCGGTCGGCGTGGCGAAGAGCTCGACGACGCTTTCGGGCACGTACGACAGGGCCTCGCGCACGGCCTGCGGACCCTCGAGCAGATAGAGCCCGGTCTCGTGGCGCGCGCTGCGCTTGGTGAGCTTCGCGACCGCACGCACGCGCGGAGATCGAGGGTTTTCGAGCACGCGCTCAGTCTAGGGGCGGGCGCGCGCCAGCAAGCCGGGGGTGTGGGGCGGAGCCCCACAAAGACGCGCGGGCACACGAAAGGGGCGCCCTCCCGAAGGAGGGCGCCCCGAACGACGATGATGCGACTACGCGGTGGCCTTGGGGGCCGACGTGTCGGCGGGCAGCGCCGCCTTCGCCGTGGCGACCAGCGACGCGAACGTGGCCGGCTCGTGCACGGCGAGCTCCGCCAGCATGCGACGGTCGACCTGCACACCCGCGAGGCCGAGGCCCTGGATGAAGCGGTTGTACGTCAGGCCGTTCTGGCGGCTCGCGGCGTTGATGCGCTGGATCCACAGGCGGCGGAAGTCGCCCTTGCGCTTGCGACGGTCGCGGTATGCGTAGACGAGGGAGTGGGTGACCTGCTCCTTCGCCTTGCGGTACAGGCGCGAACGCTGACCCCGGTAACCGGAGGCACGCTCGAGGATGACGCGACGCTTCTTGTGGGCGTTTACGGCCCGCTTGACTCTAGCCATTTCTCATTTTCCTATCGTGTCTCGGGCGCGTCAGCGGCCGAGGAGCTTCTTGGCGACCTTGGTGTCGGCCTTGGACAGAACCTGGTCCTGGTTCAGGCGACGTGTACGGCGGCTCGACTTCCCCTCGAGGTTGTGGCGCATTCCGGCCTGCTGCTTCTTGAGCTTTCCGCTGCCGGTGATCTTGAAGCGCTTCTTGGCACCCGAGTGGGTCTTCTGCTTCGGCATCTTCCGTGTTTCCTTTGCTGGGGCCCTACGGGGCTTCGTTGTGTGTGCTGCCCGACGAGCGGGAGTCTGCTGTCCTACTCGGCGGATGCCGGAGCAGGTGTGTCTGTGCTTCGCGCCGGTGCGGCGGGCTTGCCCGGTGTGGGCTTCGGCGCCGCGGGCTTCGCGGGTGATGCTGCGGGCTTCGCCGGTGCGGCCGGCTTGGCCGGTGCTGCGGGCTTCGCGGGTGCCGCCGGCTTCGGGGCTGCCGCCGCTGCGGGCTTCGCCGGTGCTGCCGGGCCGGTCGCCGGGGGCGTCGCCGGGGCGGTCGCCGGGGGCGTCGCGGGTGCCGCCGGCGCGGATGCTGCCTGCGCGGCCGCCGCGGGCTTCGCCGGTGTCGCGGCAACCTGCTCGGCCGCCGCGGGCTTCGCCGGTGTCGCGGCAACCTGCTCGGCCGCTACGGCGGGTGCCGTGGCCGGTGCTGCCGCCTGCGGCTGAGCCGCTGCGACGGGCTCGCTGAGCGCGGGTGCCTCGTCGAGGGCCGGCGCCGAATCCGTGGCGGGCCTGCGCTCGCTGCGTGCGGCCTCCTTGTTGGCAGCCCGGACCGCGTTCTGCTCGGTCTTGACCTCGGACTTGTTTTTGTGCGGCGCGACGACCATGACCATGTTGCGACCGTCGATCGTGGGGTTCGACTCCACTGTGCCGAACTCGGCGACCTCTTCTGCGAACTTGCGGAGGAGGCGGACGCCCTGCTCGGGGCGCGACTGCTCGCGGCCGCGGAACAGGATCATGGCCTTCACCTTGTCGCCCGCCTGGAGGAAGCCCTCGGCGCGCTTGCGCTTGGTCTCGTAGTCGTGCTGGTCGATCTTCAGACGGAACCGGACCTCCTTGAGGACCGTGTTCGCCTGGTTGCGTCGGGCCTCCTTGGCCTTCTGCGCTGCCTCGTACTTGAACTTCCCGTAGTCCATGATCTTGACGACGGGAGGCTTCGAGTTGGGAGCGACCTCGACGAGATCGAGGTCTGCTTCCTGGGCAAGACGAAGGGCGACCTCGATGCGGACGACGCCGATCTGCTCGCCTGCCGGGCCGACGAGTCGGACCTCCGGCACGCGGATGCGGTCATTGGTGCGGGGATCGCTGATGCGGAACTCCTCTTTGTGCGGATTCGGCCGCCGCGACGCGAGGATTCGTGTCACGGGCGAATTCGGATCACAGTCCACCCGGCACGTGCAGCGCCTGCACCCTTGCTACCCCTGCGCTGGCGGCGCGGAGGCGGAGTGCTGTGACCCGGTAGCCTGGAACGGCAAGCGCGGGTGGGATGTGAATCCTCTTTCGAGCCGGAGCAGAACGCTCCGGAGCCCGCCCAAGTCTAGCAGAGAGCAGCGCGTGAGCACGATTCCAGTCCCAGACGGCCCTCCCGAGAGCGATGCGAGCGAGGATGACGCGCGCCAGGCCCAGTGGGAGGAGCGCGAACAGGCCGCGGCATCCGCCACACGCGACATCGCCGACGTACCGGCCGTCGAGGTCATCACCACGGCCGCAGTGCACCTGCTCAGCGCCGCCGCGGTGAAGGTCGGGCTCGCCGACGACCCCGATGCGCAGATCGACCTCGACGAAGCGCGCAAGCTCATCAACGCCCTGGCGGGCCTCATCACCGCGGCCGCGCCCGAGGTCAGCGACATGCATGCGCGCTCCCTGCGCGACGGGCTGCGGTCCGTGCAGCTCGCGTTCCGCGAGGCGTCGGTCATCCCCGACCCCATCGGCAAGGGACCCGGCGAGAAGTGGACCGGTCCCGTCACCTGAGACGGCTCAGGAGCGCGACAGCGGGTCTCCTGATACGAGCGTGACCGTGAGGGAGTCTACGAGTACCGCGATCCGGTCATCGGCGGCCCATCGCCGAGCCAGCCGCGCGAGCACTCCGTCGAGCTCCGCGCGCTCGAGGCCCGCCATGAGCTCCAGCCGGACGACGAGTTCGGGCCCGCGCAGGCGCGACTGAGGATCGCCCGCCGCGACGGACAGGTCGAGGACGGCCAGCTCCGATGCGACCGACGCGGTGAGGGCAGAGAACACCTCCGGAGACGAGTAGCTCGGCTCCCAGGGGATCCCGCGGGCGATCGCCCACACGGCCGGGCGGCGGACGATGAATTCGGTGTCGGAGCCGGGGTCGACCACCACGAGGTCCGTGCCCTCGTCGGCCGCCGCGAGCGCAATGCGCCGCACCGGTGTCGGGATGGGCCGGGCCGCGGGATCCCACCGCGCCATTGCGGCGACGTCGCTGAAAGCCGGCAGCACCGTTCGTCCGTCCGGCGCGGCGACCGTCACGATGGAGAGCTCCTGCGACTTGTCGGCGGTGTGCCCGTTCGTGCCGGTTCCCGACTCGCCCAGCTCCGCCACGAGGGGCATCAGCAGGCGCGCATCCCGCAGGGACTCGACGACGGCTTCGGGTCCGGCCTCGCCGGCGCGGAACCGGGCCAGGGCGTCGAGGAAGGCGGGAGGGGCCGACCCGTCGTCGGCGGCGTGCTCGTTGGGCTCGAAGGACCGGCCGGCCCACGGGACGCCCGCGGAGTCGGCGGGGAAGCCATCCGGATCAGCCGGCCGCGACATCCAGTGCCTCGGCGAGCGTGAAGGCGCCGGCGTAGAGCGCCTTGCCGATGATCGCTCCCTCGACGCCGAGCGGCACGAGGTCGCGGAGCGCCGCGATGTCATCGAGGCTCGAAACTCCGCCGGACGCGACCACCGGCTTGGGCGTGCGCGCCGTGACATCGCGCAGCAGTTCGAGGTTGGGACCCTGCAGCGTACCGTCCTTGGCGACGTCGGTGACGACGTAGCGACTGCATCCTGCGGCTTCGAGGCGGTCGAGCACCGTCCAGAGGTCGCCGCCCTCCTGCGTCCAGCCGCGCGCCGCGAGCGTCGTGCCGCGCACGTCGAGCCCGACCGCGATGGCCTCCCCGTAGCGCGCGATCACATCGGCCGCCCACTCCGGATTCTCCAGCGCCGCCGTGCCGAGGTTGATGCGCGCCGCCCCGCTCTCGAGCGCCGCCTCGAGGGTCGCGTCGTCGCGGATGCCGCCCGATAACTCGATGGACACGCCTCTGACCTGCTTGATCACGCGGCGGAGGACCGCCGCGTTGCTGCCCCGGCCGAACGCCGCGTCGAGATCGACGAGGTGGATCCACTTCGCGCCCTGGCGAGCGAAGTCGGTGGCCGCATCGACCGGGTCGCCGTAATTCGTCTCGCTGCCGGCTTCGCCCTGCGTGAGCCGGACGGCCTTTCCCCGCGCGATGTCCACCGCGGGAAGGAGGGTCAGCTCGGGCGTTGACGCGAAATCGTTCATGGCTCCTCGTGCGTGTCGTGGGGACGGGTGCCCTCCACTGGTGGCACGAAGTTAGACACTAGCCCTTGCGCAGTCCGTCGATCCAATTGGCGAGAAGCCGGATGCCGGCAGCGCCGGACTTCTCCGGGTGGAACTGCGTCGCCGACAGAGGACCGTTCTCCACGGCGGCGAGGAAGGGGGATCCATACGTCGACCAGGTGAGCACCGCCGGCCGGAACGGCCGCTGCGCGTCGAGCAGCCACTTCTGGGCGCCGAACGAGTGAACGAAGTAGAACCGCTCGTCCTCGATGCCCCGGAAGAGGCGGGAGCCCTCCTCGGGTTCGACGGTGTTCCAGCCCATGTGCGGCAGCACGGGGGCATCGAGTTCGGTGACCACTCCGGGCCACTCCCCCATGCCCTCGGTGTCGACACCGCGCTCCACGCCCATCTCGAACAGCACCTGCATGCCGACGCAGATGCCGAGCACCGGCTGGCCGCCGGCCAGACGGCGGTCGATCAGTTCGTTTCCGCGGCTCACTCGGAGCGCGTCCATCACGGCGCGGTAGGCGCCGACCCCCGGCACGACCAGGCCGTCCGCCTCCATCACGAGGCCGCGGTCCTTGGTCAGTCGCACGTCCGCGCCCGCGGCCTCGAGCGCCTTCACCGCCGAGTGCACGTTGCCTGATCCGTAGTCCAGCACCGCCACGAGCGGCCTGGTCGCGGCATCCGGCCGGGTCTGCTCCGTCGTCACAGTGCTCCCTCAGTCACAGTGCTCCCTTGGTGCTGGGCACGCCCTCCACCAGAGGGTCGAGGGCCTTCGCCTGACGGAACGCGCGAGCGAACGCCTTGTATTCCGCCTCGGCGATGTGGTGCGGGTCCCGGCCCGACAGCACGCGGACGTGAACGGTCAGCGCCGCGTTGAACGCGATGGCCTCGAAGGTGTGGCGAACGAGCGACCCCGTGAAGTGACCGCCGATCAGGTGGTGCTCGAAGCCCTCCGGCTCGCCGGTGTGCACGAGGTACGGCCGACCGCTGATGTCCACGACGGCCTGCGCCAGCGCCTCATCCAGCGGGACGAGCGCATCGCCGTAGCGGGAGATGCCGGCCTTGTCTCCGAGAGCCTCCCGGATCGCCTGGCCGAGCACGATCGCCACGTCCTCGACGGTGTGGTGCACGTCGATGTCGGTGTCACCGGAGGCGCGGACGGTGAGGTCCGTCAGCGAGTGCTTGGCGAAGGCCGTGAGCATGTGATCGAAGAACGGGACGGTCGTGTCGATGTGGCTCTTGCCCGTGCCGTCGAGGTTCAGCTCGAGCTCGACGGTGGACTCGCTGGTGGCCCGGGTGCGACGTGCGGTGCGGGCTGTGGTCATGCTGGGGAGTCTATCGACGCGAGTGCTTCGAGGAACGCGGTGGTCTCCTCCTCGGTGCCGGCGGTGACGCGCAGACATCCGGGTATCCCGATGTCGCGGATCAGCACACCCTGGTCGTAGAGACCCTGCCATGTGGCGGCGGGGTCATCGACGCCCCCGAACAGCACGAAGTTGCTCCACGATTCATAGGCCCGGTAGCCGAGTGCTTCGAGGGTCGCCGACATCCGGTCGCGCTGCGACACGATCTCATCCACCATGCGCAGCATGACGGGGGCGTGGCGAAGCGCCGCGAGCGCCGCCGCCTGCGTCAGCGCGCTGAGGTGGTACGGCAGCCGCACGAGGCGCAGCGCGTCCACCAGCGCCGCGTCCGCGGCGAGATACCCCACACGGGCTCCGGCGAAGGCGAACGCCTTGCTCATCGTCCGCGAGACCACGAGCCGCGGGCGATCGGGAAGGAGGGTCAGCGCCGACCGTTCCTCGCGCGGCGCGAACTCCTGGTAGGCCTCGTCGACGACCACGATGCCGTCCGTGGCGTCGTACACCGCCTCGATCACATCGAGCCGCATCGGAGTGCCGGTCGGGTTGTTCGGCGCGCAGAGGAAGACGACGTCGGGTGCCGCGTCGGCGACCTGGGATGCCGCATCATCGGGCGTGACCGTGAAGTCCGGCTCGCGGGAACCGCCGATCCAGGTGGCGCCGGTGCCGCGCGCGAGCAGCGGATACATGGAGTACGTCGGCTCGAAGCCGAACGCTGTGCGGCCGGGACCGGCGAAGGCCTGGAGGACATGTTGCAGCACCTCGTTGGAGCCGTTGGCCGCCCAGACCTGATCTGCGGTGACGCCGTGCCCGAGATAGTCCGCGAAGCTCTCTCGCAGCGCGACGAATTCGCGGTCCGGGTAGCGGTTCACCTCGCGCAGCGCGAGGGCGATCGAGTCGAGGATGTCGTCGGCGACCTCTTCCGGCACCGGATGCGTGTTCTCGTTGACGTTCAGCGCGATAGGGAGCGGGGCCTGCGGGGCGCCATACGGGACCTTCCCCCGCAATTCCTCGCGCAGGGGCAGATCATCGAGACTCACACTCACCACTCCATGCTAGAGCGCGGGTCGCGGCTGTCGGCTCGGTGCGGAGGGTGCGACGAGCCGCCCGGCGTCAGTCGGTGGCGTACTCGGCGGGGATGGCAAGGCGCTGGCCCGGGGTGATCGTGACCCCGTCGAGGGCGTTGAGCCTCGCGATCGCGTCGACGACATCCCGGGGGTCGGCGGCCGGGGCGACGTCTTGCGCCAGCGACCACAGCGTGTCGCCGCTCGTCACCGTGACCATCTCGAACGCCGTAGACGGTGCCGCGTCGTCGCGGGCCGCGATGGCGGAGCCTCCGGCGACGATGGCGAGGCCGAGCCCCAGAGCCGCCGGCGTGGCCGCGAGGACGGCGAGCACACGACGGCCGCGCACGGTGAGGCGGAGGCGGGCAGTGGGCGTCTGCCCTGCGCGGGACACCGGAGCCGAGACGATCGCGTGGCGGATGCCGGCGGGTGCGGTGACCGTGGTCATGGCGGGTCCTTCCGAGGTTGGCGTAGTTTCGTATCCGACTCTCGGCCGGGAGGGCCGGATACGAACCTACGTTCCGAATTTATCTTCGATGTTCTACGCTGTCAAGCGGGTCTTCGAATCGGATGCCGTTCCAGGCGCGACACGCTCGAACAAATCTCTGCTTGACGGGCTTTTTTCGGATACCGTTTCGATAGACAGAGAACATCAGGAACCACCGACATTCGAAGAGCGGCCTCTTCGAACGGCAGACAAGGAGCACGCATGAGCGACGCGAGCGACAGCATCGGCGATGAGGCCGGGGCGACCTCGACCGTCCGCGAGAAGCCCCAGACGCGGCGGCGCAAGAGCCTCAGCGACAAACAGCTGGCGATCCTCGAGGTCATCCAGCGCTCCATCGCCCGGCAGGGCTATCCGCCCAGCATGCGCGAGATCGGTGACGCGGTGGGCCTCAAGTCCCTTTCCAGCGTCACCCACCAGCTGAACCAGCTGGAGTTGAGCGGCTACCTGCGGCGTGACGCGGGCAAGACGCGCGCGATGGAGGTCCTGATCGATCTGCCGGGCAGCGCCACGGAGAACCCGGCCGACAGCGGACCGTCGGTGGGCGACGCCGCGATGGTGCCGCTCGTGGGGCGCATCGCCGCCGGCGTGCCCATCACGGCCGAGCAGCAGGTGGAGGAGATCTTCCCGCTCCCCCGTCAGCTCGTCGGCAAGGGTGAGCTCTTCATGCTGCGGGTCAGCGGCGAGTCGATGATCGATGCCGCGATCTGCGACGGGGACTGGGTCGTGGTGCGTTCTCAGCCGAACGCGGAGAACGGCGACATCGTCGCCGCCATGCTCGACGATGAGGCGACCGTCAAGACGTTCCGCCGGCGCGACGGCCACACGTGGCTGCTGCCGCGCAACTCGGCGTTCGAGCCCATCCTCGGCGACGAGGCGACGGTGCTCGGCAAGGTCGTGGCCGTGCTGCGCGCCGTCTGACCGGACGACGGGAACGGCCGCCGCGCTGGGCGCGGCGGCCGTTCTCGTATGGAGGTCAGGAGACGGGCACGCCCTCGCGCACCCGCAGCGCGGCCTCGACGATGTTGTTGAGCGACGCAGTGGTCTCGGCGTACCCCCGCGTCTTCAGCCCGCAATCGGGATTGACCCACAGCTGCCGCTCCGGGATCTCGGCCAGAGCGCGCGAGAGCAGATCTGTCACCTCGTCGACCGAGGGCACCCGCGGCGAGTGGATGTCGTAGACCCCGGGGCCCACGGCGTGGTCGAAGCCGGAGCGGGCGACATCCGTCACCACCTCCATGCGGCTGCGGGCGGCTTCGATCGATGTCACGTCGGCGTCGAGGCCGGCGATCGCGTCGATGACGACGCCGAACTCCGAGTAGCAGAGGTGCGTGTGCACCTGCGTGGCGGGCGCAGCACCGGCGGTCGCGAGGCGGAACGAGCCCACCGACCAGTCCAGGTACGCGGGCTGGTCGTCCTTCTTCAGCGGCAGGAGTTCGCGCAGCGCGGGCTCGTCGACCTGGATGATGCCGATGCCGGCCGCCTCGAGGTCGGCGATCTCGTCCCGCAGGGCGAGCGCCACCTGGTTCGCCGTGTCGCCGAGGGGCTGGTCGTCGCGGACGAAGGACCACGCAAGGATCGTGACCGGGCCGGTCAGCATCCCCTTCACCGGCTTCTCGGTGAGCGACTGCGCAAAGGCGGACCACCCGACCGTGATCGGCGCCGGACGCGACACGTCGCCCCAGAGGATCGACGGGCGCGTCGCACGCGAGCCGTAGGACTGGACCCACCCGTGACGCGTGACCGCGAAGCCGTCGAGGTTCTCGGCGAAGTACTGCACCATGTCGTTGCGCTCCGGCTCACCGTGCACCAGCACGTCCAGCCCCAGCTCCTCCTGCAGGCCGATGACGGTGCAGATCTCGACGCGCAGGAACTCCTCGTACTCCTCGGTGCTCAGCTCGCCCTTGGCGTGGCGCGCCCGCGCGCGGCGGATGTCGGCGGTCTGCGGGAAAGATCCGATGGTCGTCGTGGGGAGCACCGGGAGGTCGAGTGCTTCCGCCTGTGCGGCCTGGCGCTCGGCGTAGTCGCCGCGGTCGAAGTCCAGCGGCGACAACGCGGCCGCACGCGCGCGCACGGAGCCATCGCGCACGCCTGGGGCGTCGAGGCGATCGGCGAGCGCGGCGGACGCCTGGGCGATCTCGCCCGCGATCGCGTCGCGGCCCTCGGCGAGCCCGAGGGCCAGCGCGGCCACCTGGGCCACCTTCTGGTCGGCGAAGGCGAGCCACGACGCCAGCCGCGCATCGAGATCGGTCTCTTCCGAGACGTCGTGCGGCACGTGCAGCAGAGAGGTGGATGTGGATGCCGACACCGTCGCACCCAGACCGCGCAGCGCCTCGAGCCGGTCGAAGGCGGCACCGAGGTCGCCCCGCCAGATGTTGTGCCCGTCGATGACCCCGCCGACGAGAGTCTTGCCTTCGAGCCCCGGAACGCCCGCGGGAACGTCGCCGCGAACGAGATCCAGACCGAGCGCCTCGATCGGCGCGGCCGCCAGCGCGGCGAAGCCGGCGCCGAGGTCGGCATAGGGTGCGGCGACGAAGATCGCGGGGCGGCTCTCGGCCGCACCGAGCACGGCGTACGCCCGAACCGCGGCATCCGTCAGCGTCGCGGCATCCACCGGCAACGACTCGCTGACGAGCGCCGGCTCATCCAGCTGCACCCACTCGGCACCGGCCTCGGCGAGCCGGGCGAGCAGTTCGGCGTACACGGGAAGCAGGTCATCGAGCCGGCTCAGCGGCGCGAAGCCCTCCGGCGCCGCATCCGATGCCTTCGACAGGGCCAGCAGCGTCACCGGGCCGACCACGACCGGCCGCGTGGTGAAGCCCTCCGCCCGCGCCTCGGCGACATCGCGCACGAGCCGGTCGCTCGAGAGGGAGAAGACCGTCTCGGGACCGATCTCGGGCACGAGGTAGTGGTAGTTGGAGTCGAACCACTTGGTCATCTCCAGCGGCGCCAGCTCGCCCTCGCCGCGCGCGGCGGTGAAGTACGCGGGCAGCCCGATGGTCCCATCCGTCGAACGGAGGTGCTCGAAGCGCTCGGGAAGCGCGCCGACCGCGAGGGCGGCGTCGAGCACCTGGTCGTAGTAGGAGAAGGACTCCGGGATCGAGGAGTCCTCGCGGGCAAGACCGAGGGCCGCGAGGCGCTCCCTCGTCCCCGATCGCAGCTCGGACGCCGTCGCCTCGAGGGCCGCCTCATCGATGCGGCCGGCCCAGAAGGACTCGACGGCGTGCTTCAGCTCGCGGCGGCGGCCGATGCGCGGGTACCCGAGGATCGTGCCGGTGGGGAATGCGGTCATGGGAGTTTCCTTCACTGGATGGGAACGAGGCGGTGGTCGGCGGGTGTGCCGGCCGGGGTGGTGATCCCGGCCTCGGCGAGGACGGAGAGGACGGTTTCGTGCTGATTGAAGGCGTAGAGGTGGACGCCCGGGGCGCCTCCCGCGACGACCTCGCGGGTCAGGCGCGCCGCGGCCTCGATGCCGATCCGGTTGCGGCCGTGGACGGTCGGTTCGATCTCGAGCGCTATCGCCAGCTCGCTGGGAAGCGGCTCGCCGGAGAGCTCGAGCACGCGGCGGAGGCGGTTCGGCGAGGTGATCGGCATGATGCCGGGCAAGATCGGGATGACCACCCCCGCGCGGCGTGCGCGCTCGACGAAGGACAGGTAGTCGTCGGCGTGGAAGAACAGCTGAGTGATGGCGAGCGTCGCGCCCGCCGCCTGCTTGGCCACGAGGGCGTCGACGTCCTCCCCGGGGTGCCGTGACCGCGGATGCCCGTTCGGAAAGGCAGCGACCGCGATGCGCACCTTGCGCCGGGGCGCGACCGTGGCCGCACGGGGCAGACCCGGCACGACCGCCTCGGTGTACGGGGCGCGCTCCGCCTGCACCCGCTGGATGAGCTGGGTCAGCTGCGCGGCGCTTTCGAGGTCGCCCAGGGAGGAAGCGCCGTCGAAGGCGCCGGCCGGCGGGTCGCCGCGAAGCGCGAGGAAGTTCTCGATGCCGGCGTCCAGGAACTCGCGGATGAGGGCCGCGGCGCCCGCGTAGCTGTTTCCGACGCACGTCAGGTGGGCCATCGGCTCGACGGACGTGTGTTCGCGGATGTAGCGGAGCACCTCGAGCGAGCGGCCGCCGGTGGAGCCTCCTGCACCGTAGGTCACGGAGATGAACTGGGCACCGGCATCCGCCAGCCGGCCGATCGTCGAGTGGAGCTGCGCCTCGCTCGCGTCGGAGCGCGGCGGGTACAGCTCGAACGAGAAAGGCACCGCTGACGGACTGCGGGTCTCGAAGGGCATCGCTCCCCCTCGGGTCGATGGACGGTGAAGGCCGGACGGCCGCGACCGGCGCTGGAGACGCCGGGGATCGCGGGCGGGTGCCGGGCTCGGCTGTCGCACCATGCCCTGGACTACCGGGCAACGATGGGACCACGGTAGGGGAACTCGGCACCCGCTTTCACGGATGTGTCGCTGTGTTTCGCCGGCGCCGTGTTCCGGCCCCCTAGCCTGGGGTGGTGCCCCAGACGCTCACGTATGGTTCGTGGCCCTCTCCGATCGCGGCGGCCGATGTCGCCATCGCCTCGCCGCGGATCGACGGTGCGCGATTCGTCGGCGAGGACGTGTGGTGGAGCGAGGGGGTACCCGCCGAGCGCGGCCGCACCGCGGTCTTCCGTCGAGCGTCCTACGGTCCATCGGATGCCCGGGTGGAGCTTCTTCTCCCCGCCCCGTGGAGCGCGCGGTCGCGCGTGCAGGAGTACGGCGGCGGCGCATGGACGAGCATCGGCCCCGACGATCTGGTGTTCGTCGAGCACTCCGACCAGCGGGTGTGGCTGCAGCGGCTCGGTGGCACGCCGGAACCCCTGACCCCCGCCGACGCGGGCATGCGCTTCGCCGACCTCACCGCCGCCGACGGGCGGCTCTTCGCGGTGCGCGAGACGCACACCGATGGCGCCGCACCGGTCCGCGACATCGTGATCGTGCCGCTCGACGGCTCGGCCGCCGATCGCGCCGAAGCCCTGACGCGGGTGGTCGGCGGGACGGACTTCGTGGCCTATCCCTCGGCACGGGGCGCTCGGTTCGCCTGGCTCTCGTGGAATCACCCGGACATGCCGTGGGATGCGGCGGCCCTTTCCGTCGGCCGGCTGATGCCCGATGGCGCCGTCGCGGACAGCGTGGTCGTCGCCGGGGGAAACGGCGTCTCCGCGCTGCAGCCCGAGTGGACGGGACCGGACGAACTCACGTTCCTGGCCGATCCCCACGGTCGCTGGAACCTGCAGCGGCTGCAGCTGGAGGGGCGCCTCGCCGGGAAGGTGGAGCCGCTCGCCACCCCGGATGCCGACACGGGCGGACCGCTGTGGAACCTCGGGCTCCGCTGGTTCCTGACGCTGGAGGACGGGCGGATCGTCGCCGTCCGCACCAACGGGCGCGACGATCTGGTGGTCCTCGAGCCCACCGGAACGCGCACTCTCGGCGTCCCGCTGTCCGGCTCGCTGCTGCTGCGCGACGCGCGCGGCACCCGGGTGCTGCTGACGGGCGGCGGCTCCCGCGTGCCGGGCGGGCTCTGGCTGCTGGACGTGGATGACCCGGCGTCCCTCGTGCCGCTGCGCGGAGGCGCGGGGATCGACCCCGAGTGGCTGCCGCCCTCGCGACCGGTCACGTTCGAAGGCCCGTCGGGCGAGGTGCACGCGTTCGACTATCCGCCGACCAACCCGGACGTGACCGAGCCCGATGATGAACGGCCGCCCTACCTCGTGCTGGTGCACGGCGGGCCGACCACTTCCGTGTCGGGCGAGGCATCCGCGGCCGTCGCCTTCTTCACCAGCCGCGGGATCGGCGTGCTGGACGTGAACTACGGAGGCTCCACCGGCTACGGACGCCGCTACCGGGAGCGCCTGAACGGGCAGTGGGGCGTGGTCGATGTCGAGGATGTCGCGGCGGCCGCGCGGGGGCTCGCGGAGGACGGGCGGGCGGATGGGCGGCGGCTGGCCATCAAGGGCGCTTCGGCCGGAGGCTGGACGGTGCTGTGCGCGCTCGCGAACACGGATGTCTTCGCCGCCGGCATCAGCCGGTACGGCGTCGCCGATCTCCGCGCCCTCGCCGCGGACACCCACGACTTCGAGGCACGCTATCTCGATCGCCTCGTCGGTCCGCTGCCCGAGGCCGAGGACGTCTACATCGAGCGGTCGCCTCTCACGCATGCGGACCGGCTGCGCGTGCCCGTACTGATCCTGCAGGGCGCGGATGACCCCGTGGTGCCGCCGGCGCAATCCCTCGCCATCCGCGATGCCCTCGCGGCCAACGGCGTGCGGCACGCCTACATCGAGTACGCGGGCGAGGGCCACGGGTTCCGGCGAGCGGAGACGATCGAGAACGCCTTCGAGTCGGAGCTGAGCTTCCTCGGCCAGGTGCTCGGCTTCGAGACTCCCGGCGTGCCGGCCCTGCCGCTGGACTGACCGGCGGGCCCCGCGCCTGGCTCCGCGGGCTCAGGAACGGGAAGGGCGCCGTGCACCGACTTCGGAGAATGTCACGGCTTTCGGCCCATACGGCATGAATCGGCCGACGATGGTGAGATCTTCCGAAGTTCGTGCCCGCCGGCGAACGACGAAGCGGCCGGCATCCGCGCTGAAGAACGGGATGCCGGCCGCTGGCCGCCGGGCGGTTACACCCGGTACTGCTTGAGCTCCGCGGCGAGCCGCTCCGACACGTGCGCGTGCAGGGCGGTGCCGCCCTCTTCGTGCACGGCGGAGAGGATGTGCCCGGAGTCGTGTGCCGCCGAGATGAGGTCGCCCCGGTCGTACGGCACCAGGGCGCGCACCTCGACCGCCGGCAGCGGCAGGGCGGCCTCGACCGCCTCGCGCAGAGCGTCGATGCCCTCGCCCGTGCGTGAGGACACGAAGAGCGCGTCGGGCTCGAGCCCTCGCAGCACCATCCGCGTGTCGTCGTCGACGAGGTCGGCCTTGTTGAACACCACGATCTCGCGCGATCCGCGTGCCCCGACATCCGCCATCACGTCGCGCACCGTCTGCAGCTGGCTCGCCGGATCCGGATGCGCGGCGTCGACGACGTGCAGGATCACATCGGCCCCGGCCACCTCCTCGAGCGTCGAGCGGAATGCCTCGACGAGCTGGTGCGGCAGGTTGCGCACGAAGCCGACGGTGTCGGTCAGCGTGAAGGTGCGGCCGTCCGCCGTCTCCGACCGGCGCACCGTCGCATCCAGGGTCGCGAACAGCGCGTTCTCGACCATGACCCCCGCGCTCGTGAGGCGGTTCAGCAGGCTGGACTTGCCGGCGTTCGTGTATCCCGCGATCGCCACGGAGGGAATGGTGTGGCGCTTGCGCTCGGCGCGCTTGGCCTCGCGGGACGGTCCGAATTCGCGGATCTGCCGGCGAAGGATGGCCATGCGCGTGCGGATGCGGCGGCGATCGAGCTCGATCTTCGTCTCACCCGGTCCGCGCGAGCCCATGCCCGCACCGCCGGCACCGACCTGGCCACCGGCTTGGCGGCTCATGGAGTCACCCCATCCGCGCAGGCGCGGGAGCAGGTACTCGAGCTGCGCGAGCTCGACCTGCGCCTTGCCCTCGCGGCTCTTCGCGTGCTGGCTGAAGATGTCGAGGATGACGGTCGTGCGGTCGATGACCTTGACCTTCACCACGTCTTCCAGCGCGCGGCGCTGCGACGGGGCGAGCTCGGTGTCGGCGATCACCGTGTCGGCTCCGACGGCCTGCACGAGATCGCGGAGCTCACCTGCCTTGCCGCTGCCGATGTAGGTCGCCGGGTCGGGGTGCGGTCGACGCTGCAGCACGCCGTCGAGCACGACGGCGCCCGCCGTCTCGGCGAGAGCCGACAGCTCGCGGAGCGAGTTCTCGGCGTCCTCCTGCTCGCCCTGGGGGTAGACCCCCACCAGCACGACGTTCTCCAGCCGCAGCTGCCGGTACTCGACCTCGGTGACGTCTTCGAGCTCGGTGGACAGGCCGGGCACCCGGCGCAGCGCTGCGCGCTCTTCGCGGTCCCACTGGTCGCCGTCGGCACTCGCACCGCCCGCCGTCGATTCGTCTTGCAGAGCCTGAGCGGCTCCCGTCACGCGACCGTCTGTCGGGGTCGCGTCGGAGCCGAAGACCCGCACGCCGGATCGCGCTTCCGCGCGGGCGAGAACGCGCTCGACCGGGTCGGTCGGGGTCTCGCTCGGCTGTGTGGTCGTATCGGTCATGTATTGCCTTTCGGATGCTTCTGATATCTGTCTTCGTCGAGAGTGGTGGCTGGAGCCGGTATCAGAGGAGCATCCCCAAACCCTAGCCTCCCCCGCCGACGCCTGTTCCGCTACGCTCGCTCCCATGGGCGGCGACCACTACTTCAGCGCCACACCATCATCCCCCGAGAATCTGCGTCGCATCAGGGTCACCCTTGCGGGCCGGGATGTCGAGGTGGCGACCGCGGGTGGAGTTTTCAGCCCCGAGCACGTCGACGTCGGAACCGCGGTGCTGCTCGCGAACACTCCGCCCCCGCCGCCCGGTGGCCAGATCCTGGACCTCGGATGCGGATGGGGTCCCATCGCGTTGTCGATTGCGCTGCTCTCCCCCCACGCCACGGTGTGGGCCGTCGATGTCAACGAGCGAGCCCTCGATCTGGTGCGCCGCAACGCGCTGTCACTCGGGCTCGATAATGTCAACGCCGCGCTGCCCGACGATGTTCCCGAGGACGTGTCCTTCCGCGGCATCCGATCCAACCCGCCGATCCGCGTGGGCAAGAGCGAACTGCACGGTCTGCTCGAACGCTGGATCCCTCGTCTCGACGAGCGCAGCGACGCATGGCTCGTCGTGCAGCGCAATCTCGGATCCGACTCGCTGCAGCGCTGGCTCGCGGCCACGTTCGCGACCGGGTACAGCGTGCACCGGGCCGCGACGGCGAAGGGGTTCCGCGTGCTGCGGGTGCGCCGGCACGGCACTCCCCCGACGGAGCCCCTGCACATCGTCGGCTGACGCCTCGCGCGGCGGGATCCGCGGACGCGATCGGTTCAGCCGGCGAGTGCGATCTCGCCCGAGAAGACGAGCGACGCAGGACCGGACAGGGCCACGTGTTCGCCCTCCTCGGCCGGGAACATGCGAACACCGAGCGTTCCGCCCGGCACCTCGACGCGCCAGTGATCGGGAGCCGCCGGCCCGGCCCAGTGCCGCACGGCCAACGCCGCCGCGGCGACCCCCGTGCCGCAGCTGAGCGTCTCGCCGACGCCTCGTTCGAAGACGCGCATCCGGATCGAGCCGACGCCGTCGTGGACGAGCGGGTCACCCGGCACGACGAACTCGATGTTGGCGCCGTGTGGCGGCACCGGATCGAGCTGCGGGAGAACGGTGAGGTCGAGGCTCTCGAGCTCGTCGACGGACTGCAGGGCGACGACGACGTGCGGGTTGCCGACGTCGATGCCCTGACCCGGGCGCGGCACGGACAGCCCGCGAGCGCGCACCAGGGTGTCGGCCTCCTCGATGCGCCAGCGCCCCAGGTCGACCTGGAACCCGCTGTCGCTGCGCGTCAGGTCACGCACGCCCGCGCGGGTGCCCACGGGCAGTGTCGACCCTGCGTTCAGCGTGGTCAGCCCGGAATCGAGCAGGTACTTGGCGAAGACGCGGATGCCGTTGCCGCACATCTCGGCCTTCGATCCGTCGGCGTTGCGGTAGTCCATGAACCACTCCGCGGCCGGCTCCTCCGCCAGCGCGGCGGCTCCTTCGGCGAGCTGGGCCGAGCGCACGACGCGTAGGATGCCGTCGGCGCCGATGCCGAAGCGCCGGTCGCAGAGCGCGGCGACCTGGTCGTCGCTGAGGTCCAGCTGCCCCTCCGGGTCGGGGATCACGACGAAGTCGTTGCCGGTGCCGTGCCCCTTCGTGAAGGCGATGGTGTCGGCGGGCATCGCCCCAGTTTAGGGGGGCGGGGATCAGTCGGCGATCAAGCGCTTCCCGGTCGTCGTCGTCGGGAACCGCTCGTAGCCGAGCGCGTCGTAGAAGCCGAGGACGTCCTCGTTCTCCGGGCGCACCATGAGCTGGACCTTGGGGCAGCCGAGGTCCAGCAGCGCGTCCTCCGCCGCGGTGACGAGAGCCCGGGCGATGCCCTGCCCGCGGTGACGCGGCGATGTTGCGAGGTAGTAGAGCCACCCGCGATGGCCGTCGTAGCCCGCCATCACCGTTCCGACGACGTCATGACCGTCCACCGCGACGAAGAACAGCTCTGGCTGCACCGAGAGCTTGCGCTGGATGTCGAGGTGCGGGTTGTTCCACGATCTGGTGAGGCCGGTCTGCTGCCAGAGCGAGATGACGGACTCGGTGTCTCGGAGCGTGAACGCTCGGATGCTGGTCATCCACCCAGTATCCGTGCCACCGCCCCCGAATCGCCCGCATCGAACCACCGCGCGTCGGGGTAACGGTTGAACCACGACACCTGACGGCGCGCATAGCGCCGGGTGAGCGCCTGCGTCTCGGCGATCGCGTCGGCCTGCGTGCTGTCGCCGCGAAGCTGGGCGAGGGCCTGTGCATACCCGATCGCGCGGCGGGCCGTGATGCCGTTCTCGAGGCCGTCGGCTCTCAGCCTCTGCACTTCTTCGAGCAGACCCGCTGCCCACATGCGCTCGACGCGCGCGTCGAGCCGGCCGATCAGCTCGTCCCGGGGGCTTCGGAGGCCGATGATCGTGGAGGGTCGCCACAGCACCGGCTCGTCGGGAAGGGCGGCGCCGTGCGTCGCCTCACCCTGCGCGATCACCTCCAGGGCACGGACGATCCGCCGGCCGTTCCGAGGGTCGACGCGAGCGGCGGTCGCGGGGTCCGCCACGCGCAGCCGTTCGAACAGCGCACCCGGCCCGAGGGCTTCGAGCTCATCCTCCAGCCGGGCCCGCACCGCCTCGTCCCGCGGCGGAAAGCGGAAGTCGAACAGCACGCTCGAGACGTAGAGTCCCGACCCTCCGACCAGGATCGCGTGGGACCCACGCCCCAGAGCCGCCTCGATCGCGGCGCGAGCCCGGCTCTGGTAGCGGGCGACCGCGGCGTCCTCCGTGACATCGAGCACGTCGAGCAGGTGATGCGGGATGCCGCGGCGCTCGGCCACGGTGAGCTTGGCGGTTCCGATGTCCATGCCCCGGTACAGCTGCATCGCGTCGGCGTTGACGACCTCCGCCGGGCGCCCGGAGGCGGCGAGGGCTTCGGCGAGATCGAGGGAGAGGTCGCTCTTGCCCGTGCCCGTGGCGCCGACGACCGCGAACAGCTGCGGCCCCGCGGACCCCTGCTCGGTCCGTGCCGGCTGGTTCACTCCCCGACGGGGAGCGCGGGCGCCGCGAGAGACGTCGCGCGGAGGGTCGGCAGCCCGAGCGACACGGCGCGTGGGGTGCCGGCGTCGACGGATGCCGCCGGGATGGCGCAGGACTCGGCTTGCGATCGATCCCACGCGTCGCCCGCGCGCGTGCGGCGGATGAGAAGCGGTCCCCCCGCCGGCGCATCGGCCAGCAGGTGGAACGGGGCGGCGTGCGTGATGCGCACCGACACGACGTCCCCCGGCCGCGGTGTGTCGCTGCCGGCGGGCAGCTCGAAGTGCACCAGGCGGTTGTCTTCCGCACGGCCGGTCAGCCGGTGCGTCGCCGCATCCTTCTTGCCCTCTCCCATCGATACGAGCACCTCGACCTCGCGCCCGACCTGCGCCTGGTTCTCCTCCAGCGAGATGCGCTCCTGCAGCGCGAGCAGGCGGTTGTAGCGCTCCTGCACGAGCGCCTTGGGGACCTGGTCGGGCATCGTCGCGGCAGGGGTACCCTCGCGGATCGAGTACTGGAAGGTGAAGGCGCTCGTGAACCGCGCCTGCTCGACCACTCGCAGGGTGTCTTCGAAGTCTTCGTCGGTCTCGCCCGGGAAGCCGACGATGATGTCGGTCGTGATGGCGGCGTACGGCATGCGCTCGCGCACGCGGTCGAGGATGCCGAGGAACCGCTCGCTGCGGTACGACCGGCGCATCGCGCGCAGGATGCGGTCGCTTCCCGACTGCAGGGGCATGTGCAGCTGCGGCATCACCGAGGGGGTCTCGGCCATGGCGTCGATCACATCGTCGGTGAACGCGGCGGGGTGGGGGCTCGTGAAGCGGATCCGCTCGAGCCCGTCGATCTCACCTGCCGCGCGCAGCAGCTTGCCGAAGGCGAGCCGGTCGCCGAACTCGACCCCGTAGGAGTTCACGTTCTGGCCGAGGAGCGTGACCTCGATCGCGCCGTCCTCGACGAGCAGCCGGATCTCGTTGAGGATGTCGCCGGGCCGGCGGTCCTTCTCCTTGCCGCGCAGACTCGGCACGATGCAGAACGTGCACGTGTTGTTGCAGCCGACCGAGATGGAGACCCAGCCGCTGTAGATGGAGTCGCGCTTGGTCGGAAGCGTGGACGGGAAGACCTCCAGCGACTCCAGGATCTCGAGCTCCGCCTCGCCGTTGTGCCGGGCGCGCTCGAGCAGGCTCGGCAGCGAGCCCATGTTATGGGTGCCGAAGACGACGTCCACCCAGGGGGCCTTGTCGAGCACCGTCTGCTTGTCCATCTGGGCGAGGCAGCCGCCGACCGCGATCTGCATGCCGTCTCTGCGGCGCTTGATGGACGCCAGGTGCCCCAGGGTTCCATACAGCTTGCCGGCCGCGTTGTCACGGACGGCGCACGTGTTGATGATGACGACGTCGGCCTCTTCCCCGGCCGCGGCACGCACGTAGCCCGCGCTCTCCAGCGACCCGGAGAGCCGTTCCGAGTCGTGCACGTTCATCTGGCATCCGAACGTGCGCACTTCGTAGGAGCGCGCCTTGCCGGCCGCATCGTGAGCGGCGGGCGATGGTGCGATGAGCGTGGGGGTGCCATCCAGCAGAGTCATGATTCCCCGATTCTACGGCTCGATGCCCGATGACCGGCTGGGCGGTCAGCGGAAGCGGACCCCGGATGCGCCCGAGGAACCGCGCGCCTCCGCCAGTGCCGCGCGAGCCGCCTGCCCCGCGGCGGAGCCGCCGAATCCGCGACGGGCGAGCATGCCCATCAGGCGCCGCGTGGCGGTGGCATCGTCATATCGGGTCAGCGCCCTGGCCTTGACGCGGGCGAACTCGAGCGCACGTTCCGCGTCGTCATCCGGCAGCTCTGCGATCACGGCGTCGATCACCTCGCGGCTGACGAGTCGCTTGACGAGCAGCTGGCGGACGGCGCGGGTTCCCATGTCCTTGCGAGTGGTGGCCGCATAGACGAGCTGCTCCGCGAGCACGGCGTCATCGAGCCAGCCGCGCTCCACGAAGCCCTGAACCACACCGGCCGCTTCGGCATCGGTGAGGCCGTCCGCGCGAAGCCGGGCGTTGGCCTCGGCCACCGAGAGGCCTCGCCGCCCCAGGTCGCGGGTCAGGCCGTCGGCGGCCGATGCGGCGATCGATTCCCGGTCGGGGACCTGCGGCTCGCCGGAGACGTCGTCCCCTGAGAGGACGTCGCCGGCGAATGCCGCGGACGTGTCCCCAGATGCGTCGTCCTCTGCCCAGTAGTCCTCGGTGAAGGCGACCGGGCGTCGCGTCCCGTCCGGCAGCGACGCCGCACGCCGCGGCGCTTCACGCTGTTGCAGCGCTGGCTCCGACTCGACAGGCGGTACAACACCGGGGAGGAAGGTGATGGGGGCGAGCTTCTCGCCCCCATCACCATGGCCGTGTGAGGTCATCAGGCCGGACGACGCTTGGCCAGTTCGTCGGCCGCATTCGGCGGCTCGGCCGCCGTCTCGGCCTTCGGGACGCCGATGCCGAGCTTCGTCTTGATCTTCGTCTCGATCTCCGTCGCGATGTCGGGGTTCTTCAGGAGGAAGTTGCGGGCGTTCTCCTTGCCCTGACCCAGCTGCTCGCCCTCATACGTGTACCAGGCGCCGGACTTCTTGACGATCGCGTGCTCGACGCCGAAGTCGATCAGGCTGCCCTCGCGGGAGATGCCCGTGCCGTAGAGGATGTCGAACTCGGCCTGCTTGAAGGGCGGCGCCATCTTGTTCTTGACGACCTTGACGCGGGTGCGGTTGCCCACGGCATCCGTCCCGTCCTTCAGCGTCTCGATGCGGCGGATGTCGAGACGGACCGACGCGTAGAACTTCAGCGCCTTTCCACCGGCGGTGGTCTCGGGCGAGCCGAAGAACACGCCGATCTTCTCGCGCAGCTGATTGATGAAGATCATCGTGGTGTTGGTGGTGTTGAGCCCACCCGTGAGCTTGCGGAGCGCCTGCGACATGAGCCGCGCCTGAAGGCCGACGTGGGAATCGCCCATCTCGCCTTCGATCTCGGCACGAGGCACGAGGGCTGCGACGGAGTCGATGACGATGAGGTCGATCGAGCCCGAGCGGATGAGCATGTCGGCGATCTCGAGCGCCTGCTCCCCCGTGTCGGGCTGGGAGACGAGCAGCTGGTCGATGTCGACACCGAGCTTCTGCGCGTACTCGGGGTCGAGGGCGTGCTCCGCGTCGATGAACGCGGCGATGCCGCCCTGCTTCTGCACGTTCGCGATGGCGTGCAGCGTGAGCGTGGTCTTTCCCGATGACTCCGGTCCGTAGATCTCCACGATGCGTCCGCGGGGCAGCCCACCGACGCCGAGGGCGACATCGAGGGCGATCGAGCCCGTCGGGATCACTTCGACCGGCGCGCGCTCGTCGCTGCCCAGCCGCATGACCGAGCCCTTTCCGAACTGCCGGTCGATCTGGGCGAGGGCCGATTCGAGGGCCTTCTCGCGGTTCTCTGCTGAGGGCATGACGTGCTCCTATGCTCGCGTTCCGTCGCCTGTAGGCTGTCGCGCCTCGCACCGAGGGTGGCACGGGATCTGCGACAAGGCGTAGTGGTGTGTTGTGCCGATCTGCACGCTACGAGGAACCTCCGACGTTGGAGCCGGAATGGACGACGCTGTGGGCAGAAAGGCGCTCGACACCACCTGTGCAGGAGACTACGGGAGATCGAACAGATCTTCGAGGACCGGCCCGGCGTGTCGACCGCGATCTCAGCGTCGGCGGGGCTCGAGCCGACCTACTCCGTGACGGCGCTCCATCGGCACGTCGGTCTCGGCGCACAGCGCCAGCCAGACGTCCTTGGGGGGCACACCCGCATCGATCGCGGCGGCCGCGGTGCGGTCGCCGACGGCCGGCAGCACGAGGTCGCTCAGCAGGGCGGGCCCGCGTGCGCCGAACTCATCCTGAACGGCGCGCAGGAACTCACTGCGCCGCATGCACTGCCTCCGGGCCCGGAATCAGCGGAACGACAGCTCGGCGTCGACCGACGCCACGAGGTCGTCCGGTACGACATCCGGGAAGGGATGGATGCCTTCGAGGACCGAGATCCGGTCGCCGACCTCGCGCATGATGGTCGAGATCGGGACATCGAGTGCATCCGCCACCGAGGCGAGGATCTCGCTCGACGCCTCTTTCTGACCCCGCTCGACCTCGCTGAGGTAACCGAGGGCGACGCTGGCGCGACTCGCCACCTGCCGAAGCGTCTGGCCTTTTTGAAGGCGGAAGTCCCGCAGGACGTCGCCGATTTCTTGACGTACCAGAATCATGATGGACCCCCTCCTTCGCTGCTGGATCTGCGTGCCGGGTGGATAACAGTACAACACCCGCTGATTCCAATCTAATCCCCTGGGCTGGGGAAGGGTTGAGAATCACCGAATGTAACCGAGGCGAAACACTCCGTATTCCAGCCGTCGCGCGACGCCCTCACGTCGCCTCGATCGCCAGGCGAATCGCGCGGCGGGCGGCCTCCTGCCGGATGGCGTCCCGTGTGCCATCCAAGTGCAGCGATTCCACGCGTGTCCCTCGAGGTGTGGCGATGCCGACGAAGACCGTGCCCACCCTCTGCCCGTCCGGCGAATCGGGCCCGGCGATCCCGGTCGTCGAAACCCCGACATCCGCCGCCTTCCCGTCGACGGCGAGCGCGTCGCGGACGCCCTCGGCCATCTGCCGCGCCACCTCGGGATGCACGGCGCCCTGCGCTTCGAGCAGGCCGGCATCGACGCCCAGCAGCGACGCCTTGACCGGCGTCGCGTACGCGACGATCCCGCCACGCACGCTCGCTGAGGCCCCGGGCACGGCGACGAGCGCCTCCACGACGAGCCCGCCGGTCAGGGACTCGGCCACGCCGATCGACCAGCCTCGCTCGCGGAGTGCCCGCAGCAGCCGCTCGGCGTCGGACGGAGACGCGGGGTGCGCCCCGCTCACGCGGGATCCCGCTGCCTGCGGGCGCCTCGTACCTCCGTGACGACGTAGTCGATGCCGCTCGCGACGGTGAGCAGCACGGCGATCCACATCGTGACCGTGTTGACCCAGAAGATCCACTCCCCCACGAGGGTCCACAGGGGCAGGAGCGCGAGGGAGAGCGCGACCGCCTGCGCCAGCGTCTTGAGCTTGCCCATCCAGGCGGCCGCGACGACGTGGTCGCTCGCGACGACGAGGCGATGCACCGTGATGCCCACCTCCCGCACGAGCACCACGATCGTGACCCACCACGGCAGTTCGCCGAGGATCGACAGCCCGACGAATGCGAACCCCGTCAGCACTTTGTCGGCGATCGGGTCGAGGAGCTTTCCGAGGTCCGTGACGATGTCGTACCGGCGCGCGATCCAGCCGTCGATCCCGTCGCTGGCGATCGCGACGATGAAGAGGGCCGCCGCCCACCAGCGGAGCGGTCCGTCGGCACCCCCGTCGGCGATCAGCATCCAGAGGAAGATCGGCGCACAGAGGATGCGCACCAGCGTGATCGTGTTCGGGAGCTGCCGGGGCACGGCCATCAGTCGCGACCCGTCAGGCCCCACGCGTCTTCGTCGCCATCCTCCTCGACGACGGGCATCCCTTCGTACTGGGCCTCGATCGGGTCCGCCGCGCCCGCGGACATGCCCAGCGAGCGGCCGCCGGAGGCCGGCGCGTCCTCACCCCGCATCTGTGCGAGCACGCCGGGCAGCTGCTCGGCGGTGACGAGCACATCGCGGGCCTTGGACCCCTCCGAGGGTCCGACGATCTCGCGGGACTCCAGAAGGTCCATCAACCGGCCCGCCTTGGCGAAGCCGACGCGCAGCTTGCGCTGCAGCATGGATGTCGAGCCGAACTGCGTGGACACCACGAGCTCCGCCGCGGCCAGCAGAAGCTCGAGGTCGTCTCCGATGTCGGCGTCGATCTCCTTCTTCTCGGCCGCCACGGCGACCTCGCGGTACTCCGGCCGGGCCTGCTGCGTCACATGCTTGACGACCTTCTCGATCTCGGCCTCGCTGACCCACGCGCCCTGCACGCGGATGGACTTCGAGGCGCCCATCGGCAGGAAGAGCGCGTCGCCCTGGCCGATCAGGCGGTCGGCCCCCGGCTGGTCGAGGATGACCCGGGAGTCGGTCACGCTGGTCACCGCGAAGGCAAGCCGGGAAGGGACGTTGGCCTTGATGAGGCCGGTGACCACATCCACCGAGGGTCGCTGGGTGGCGAGCACCAGGTGGATGCCGCTTGCCCGGGCGAGCTGCGTGATGCGTACGATCGAATCCTCGACGTCGCGGGGGGCGACCATCATGAGATCCGCGAGCTCGTCGACCACGACCAGCAGGTAGGGATAGGGCTTCAGCACGCGCTCACTGCCCGGCGGCACATCGATCTCGCCCGCGACGACGGCCTTGTTGAAGTCGTCGATGTGACGGAAGCCGAACGACGCGAGGTCGTCGTACCGCATGTCCATCTCCTTCACGACCCACTGCAGCGCCTCGGCCGCCTTCTTCGGGTTCGTGATGATCGGGGTGATGAGGTGCGGCACGCCCGCGTAGGAGGTCAGCTCGACGCGCTTGGGGTCGATCAGCACCATCCGCACGTCGGAGGGCTTGGCCCGCATCAGCAGGCTCGTGATCATCGAGTTGACGAAGCTCGACTTGCCGGAGCCGGTCGAACCGGCCACGAGGAGGTGGGGCATCTTCGCGAGGTTCGCGATGACGTAGCCGCCGCCGACGTCCTTGCCCACGCCGATGGTCATCGGGTGCGTGCTGTTCATCGCGGTCGGCGAGCGGAGCACATCGCCGAGCGTCACGATCTCTCGGTCGGTGTTGGGGATCTCGACGCCGATCGCGCTCTTGCCGGGGATCGGGGCGAGGATGCGCACCTCGTTCGAGGCGACCGCGTACGCGATGTTGTTGGTCAGCGCCGTGATGCGCTCCACCTTCACGCCGTGCCCCACCTCGACCTCGTACTGCGTGACGGTGGGACCGCGCGAGAAGCCCGTGACACGGGCATCCACCTGGAACTGCTGCAGCACGCTCGTGATGGCGGCCACGATCGCGTCGTTCGCCGCGGAGCGCTCCTTGTGCGGCGTGCCGGCGGCGAGCGTCGCGGTGGAGGGCAGCTTGTACGGCGGCGCGGGAGGGCGGGGGCCGCCCGCACCGGGCCCGTCGGTGCCGAAGCCGGAGAGTCCGGGGAGGGCGTCGTCGTCGTCCTCGCCGTCGTCGAGGATCGATGTCGCGCCGCCCTTGCCGAGCGATCCGGCGACGGCCTGCACGTTGCCGAGCACCTCGGTCGCCGCATCGAAGATCACGGGCGACGGCGACGGGGGCACCGCCGGGGCGATGGCCTGCTCGAAGCCGCCCTGCGCCTGTCCAGGGGTGAGCAGCTCGGTCAGATCCTGCGATCCGATGCCCGAGTCCGGGTCCTCCTCGCGGCCGGTCTTGTTGCGGCGCCACCATGGAATCGAAGGATCCGGCATCGAAGGGTCGGCGTCGGATGCCGGCACGGCCGTGACGACGCCGGGCTGCGGCTCCGGCTTGCGCTCGGCGTCGAACATCCAGAAGTAGAGGTCACCGAGCCGCTTGCCGATGCGGTTGGGCGGGGTCTTCGTGAGAATGAGGATGCTGAGCACGGCGAGCAGCGACAGCACGATGTATGCGCCGACATCCGTCAGCAGCATCGCAAGAGGTTCGCCGACCATCCAGCCGAAGAGCCCGCCGGCCTCGCTGAGCGCGGGAAGCCCCTCGCGTGGGACGGGCCGTCCGCCCGCGACGTGGCAGAAGCCGGCGACGGTGAGAGTGAAGAGGCCGAAGCCGATGCCGATGCGGCCGTTGTCGTGCACCGATGACGGATGCCGGAAGAGCCAGCCCGCAAGCAGCAGAAGCAGCACGGGGAACACGAAGGCCACGCGGCCGATCAGTCCGCCGACGGTGTAGGCGCTGATGTTCTCGGCGACCTCGTTGCCGATGAAGAACCACTCGACGACGGTTCCCGCGATGGCGAGGAGGACGAGGAGGAACGGCAGGCCGTCGCGGCGCTGCTCCTTCTCGAGCGTCTCGGGACCGAACGCCCGGAACAGGCCGCCGGTGCCGTGCGCCAGGCCCATCCATGCGCGTGCCGGAACGGGCGGCTTGTCCTCCTCGCCGACGTACCGTTTCGGCGCGGGGGCCGGCTTGCGGGCGCGCGAAGATGACGCGTTCGCGGGCGCGCGACCATTCTTGGTCGGGCTTGAGCTCCTGGCCATTCCTCCACGGTAGGCGGAAGCGCCCCCGAATCACCGGAACGACGCGGGAGCGTTATCTCCGCCCCGCGCCCGCGCGCTCGCTCAGCGCAGCAGCTTCACCATCGTGTCGCGGCCGACGCCGCGCTGCGTCACGGCGAAGCCCTCCGAGCGGTACAGCGTCGTGGCGAAGTTGGCCCGCTCGACGCTCAGGCTGATGCGCGCGTAGCCGTCCGCGCGCGCCTGCTCCGTCAGCGCCTGCAGAAGGGCCCGACCGACGCCGTGGGCGCGCCAGATGGGGCGAACCCCGATGATGAGCTCGGGCACGCCCGTTCCGACGTAGCCGAATCCGGGGTCGCTGCGGGGCATGAGGCGATACCAGGCGGCCCCGATGGGATCGCCGCCCGCGTCGACGGCGATGAAACCGGCGTCGGCAGGGCGCTTCCAGCCCGTCAGGTACCGGGTGTGCTCGGCGTCGGAGAGCAGCTGCACCTTCGGACGCGCCGCCTCCGGCCGCCAGTTGGCGGCCTCGACGACCATGTCGCCGAGGAAGGCGCCGTCGGACTGACCGGCGGGGCGTACGCGGAAGGTGGCCATGCGGGGATAGTACCCGCGCCGTGTTACGCCTCGATCACGAGGGGGATGATCATGGGCTTGCGGCGGAGCGAAGTGTTCACCCACCGGCCGATGGTCCGGCGGACGATCTGCGAGAGGGCGTGGTTGTCGCGGACCCCGGACTGCGCGGCGTCGGCGAGTGCCGCCGCGATCTTCGGCTTGACCCCCTCGAACACGGCGTCGTCCTCCGCGAACCCCCGGGCGTGGATCTCGGGGCCCGAGATGACCCTGCCGGTCGCGGCATCCACCACGACGATCACGGAGATGAAGCCCTCTTCGCCGAGGATCCGGCGATCCTTCAGGTCGGCATCCGTGATCTCGCCCACGGTCGAGCCGTCGACGTACACGAATCCGAGGTCGAGCTGCCCCACGACCGAGGCGACGCCGTCGCGCAGGTCGATCACCGTGCCGTTCTCGCCGACGATCGTGCGCTCGGGCGCGATGCCGGTGTCCTGCGCGAGCTTCGCGTTGGCGATCAGGTGCCTGTACTCGCCGTGCACGGGAAGCACGTTCTTCGGCTGCAGGATGTTGTAGCAGTAGAGCAGCTCGCCCGCGGCCGCGTGGCCGGAGACGTGCACCTTGGCGTTGCCCTTGTGGACCACGTTCGCACCCAGTTTGGTGAGCCCGTCGATCACGCGGTAGACCGCGTTCTCGTTGCCCGGGATGAGGCTCGAGGCCAGGATCACCGTGTCGCCCGGACCCGGTTCGATCTCGTGGTCGTTGTTGGCCATGCGGCTGAGCACGGCCATGGGCTCGCCCTGCGAGCCCGTCGACATGTAGACGATCTTGTCGTCCGGCAGGTCGCGCGCCTTCTTGTAGTCGATGAGGACGCCCTCGGGAACGTTGAGGTAGCCCAGCTCATCGGCGATCGTCATGTTGCGGACCATGCTCCGACCGAGGAGCGCGACACGGCGACCGTGCGCCGCCGCGGCATCCAGCACCTGCTGCACGCGGTGCACGTGGCTCGCGAAGCTCGCCACGATCACGCGCCGGGGCGCCTTGCCGATCACCTGATCGAGCACGGGGCCGATGCTGCGCTCCAGCGCCGTGAAACCCGGGACGTCCGCGTTCGTCGAATCGACGAGGAACAGGTCGACGCCCTGCTCCCCCAGCCGGGCGAACGCGCGGAGGTCGGTGAGGCGCCCGTCCAGCGGCAGCTGATCCATCTTGAAATCGCCTGTGGCGAGGGCGAGGCCGGCGGGGGTCCGGATGGCGACGGCCAGGGCGTCGGGGATCGAGTGATTGACCGCGATGAACTCGAGGTCGAAGGGTCCGATCCGCTCGTGCTGACCCTCGCTGACAGTCAGCGTGTACGACTTGATCCGGTGCTCCTTGAGCTTCGCCTCGATGAGGGCGAGCGTGAGGCCGGAGCCGATCAGGGGGATGTCGGACTTGAGCTTCAGCAGGTAGGGAACCGCGCCGATGTGGTCTTCGTGGCCGTGTGTGAGCACCACGCCGACGATGTCGTCGAGTCGGTGCTTGATCGGCTCGAAGTCGGGCAGGATCAGGTCGACCCCCGGCTGGTGCTCCTCGGGGAACAGCACCCCGCAGTCGACGATGAGGATCTTGCCCTCGTACTCGAAGGTGGTCATGTTGCGACCGATCTCGCCGAGCCCGCCGAGCGGGGTGACCCGCAGGGTCTGTGGCGCGAGCGCGGGCGGATCGTAGACGTTCGTGGGCATTCAGTGCCTCCTCGGGATGGCGCGCATCCCCTCAGCGAGTGGTTCCGTGCACCTTCGGCAGCGCGCCGCCGGCGGCGGCGTTGCGGTCGGGGCGGAAGTTGGAGAAATCGGCGCCCGGGACGTCCTTCACGAGGGCGAGCTCGTCTTCGATCATGGCGGCCTCCCACTCTTCGGGGCCGACGAGCGGAAGGCGGACACGCGGGCTGCCGATGCGACCCAGGCCGTGCAGGATGTACTTCGCCGCGACCGTGCCCGGCACGTGCGTCATCGTCGCGCGCACCAGCGGTTCGAGACTCTTGTGAGCCGCGGTGGCGGCGGCGAGGTCGCCCCGGTTCACCGCGTCGACGATCGTGCGGTACGGGGCCGACGCGATGTTGGCCGTGACGCCGATCAGACCGGCGGCCCCGATGCTCAGGTGCGGCAGCACGTTGGCGTCGTCGCCGGAGAAGTACATCAGGTCGGTCTGGTTCAGCACACGGCTGACCTCGCTGAAGTCGCCCTTCGCGTCCTTGATCGCGAGCACGTTCGGGTGCTTCGCGATCCGCAGGAGCGTCTCGTACTTGATCGGCACGCCCGTGCGGCCGGGGATGTCGTAGAGGATGACGGGCAGGTCGGTCGCGTCGGCGACGAGCCGGAAGTGCGTGAGGATGCCGGCCTGCGTCGGCTTGTTGTAGTACGGCGTGACGATCATGATGCCGTCGGCGCCGGCCTTCTCGCTCGCCTTGTAGAGGCCGATCGCGTGTGCGGTCTCGTTGGATCCGCCGCCCGTGATGATCTTCGCGCGGCCGGCCGAGACATCCTTGCCGACCTCGACGAGCCGGATCTTCTCCGGGTCGGTAAGCGTGCTGGTCTCGCCCGTGGTGCCCGTGACGACGATGCCGTCGGCGCCGGCGGTGATCACGTCGTCCATGTGCTTCTCGACGGCAGACCAATCGACCTCGCCGTCGGCCGTCATCGGGGTGACGAGCGCGACGAGCACCTGACCGAATGGGTTGCCGGTGTGCGTCATGCCCTCAGGCTATCGGTCGCGCGGTGGCGGGTCATCCGGGCGGAGGAGGGCAGGGCCATCAGCCGATCGCGGTGCGACCCGCACCCGCGGACGGTCTGCCGCGCTCGCCGATCCTCGCGGCGAGTCCCGGCGGTGCCACCCGCGACAGGGCGACGAGTGCCTTGTATCGGAGCGACGGGATCGACACGCCTCTGCCGCGGGCCACGTCGCGCAGTGCCTCGCCGACGACGTCCCTCACGTCGAGCCACATCCAGCCCGGGACTCCCTCGGCGCCCGGAGCCAGTCCCATCCGCTCGTGGTAGTTGGTGTGCGTGTAGCCCGGGCAGACCGCGGTGACGGTGACGCCGCGTCCCGAGTACTTCCCGTTCGCCCAACGGCTGAAGGCGATCAGCCATCCCTTGCATGCGCCGTAGGTCGCACGCGGGATGAACCCGGCCACGGAGGCGACGTTGACGATGCGTCCGCTCCCCCGCTGCAGCATCGGCCCGAGCGCGGCGTGGGTCAGCCGCATCGGCACCTCGACGTGCAGCTCCAGGTGGCGCACCTCGTCCTCGACGTCGTTGCGCTCGAACTGCAGCGGCAGCCCGAATCCGGCGTTGTTGACGAGCATGTCGATCGGCTGCTCCGGGTCGGTCAGGCGGCGGACGATGCGGTCCCGCTGTCGCGGCACGAGCAGGTCGGCGCTCAGCACCTCGACCTCGACGCCGTGCTCGTCGTGCAGGGCGATGGCGAGCGTCGACAGCGCCGCCCTGTCGCGCGCGACGAGCACCAGGTCCATGCCGCGCGCGGCAAGCTGCCGCGCGAATTCCGCTCCGATGCCGGAACTCGCGCCCGTGATCAATGCCGTTCTCACCATGCGTGTCAGCCTATGTCGGCGCCGACCCGGCGCGCCCCGCGGCCTAGGGGGCGACCCGACCGTTCGCATTGAAGGCGGCATGCGTCATCGGCATGAGCGCCGTCCACGCCGTCTCCATCTTCTCGGCGCACATCTCGATCTCGCGCTGCGGGAAGGAGGGGAAGTGAGTGCCCGCCACCCTGGTGCGCAGCGACAGGAAGTTCATGAGCGCGCGGGCATTCATCGTCACGTACATCGACGAGTAGATGTTCAGGGGAAGGACGATGCGGGCGACTTCGCGGGCCACACCGGCCTCCAGCATCCGCTGATAGGCATCGAAGGCGGCTACGGACGACGCACGGGTCACCTCGTCGACGAGGGCGCTCTGGTCGGGGGTGCCCTCGAGGAACTCGTAGGCACCTGGCTTGCCGACCTGGATGAGCCGGCGATCGGGCCCGGGAACGTAGAACACCGGCCGCAGCTCGCGGTATCGGCCGGATTCCTCGTTGTACGAGGCGATGCGGTGGCGCATGAACTCGCGGAACACGAAGATCGGCGCCTGCACGTAGAAGGTCATCGAGTTGTGCTCGAACGGGGACCCGTGTCGGTCCCGCATGAGGTAGTTGATCAGTCCGCGGTCGCGGCTGGTGGCACCGGCATCCGACTGCGCCTCGCCGAGGGTCTGCTCCCCCTGCGTCGAGACCCGCGCCGCGAAGAGGACGTCGGAATCCGACGCGCTGGAGCGGACGAGTTCGACGGTGACGTCGCTTCGGAATTCGGGAACTGCACTCTCTGCTGCCGTGGATGTCGCATCGCTCACGCGCCCCACACTACCGACGCCGCCGACACCGGGATTGTCACCGGACGCGCGTCACAGAGACCCCTTCGGCCTTCCATTCAGGCGCAAGGGGTTAGCCTGGGGTGCTGTGACCCTGATCAACGCGCTTTTCGCCCTCACCGCTCTGCTGGTGCTGACGATCGGCGTCGGCGCACTCCTCAAGTGGCGCCAGGGCCGGCCGCGGCCCTCGAGGGCGCATGAGGTCATCGAGGCCTCCCGTCTCGGGGCCCCCCCGCTCGGCGAACGCGCGACGCTGCTGCAGTTCAGCACGGAGATGTGCACCCGCTGCCCCGCGGTGCATCGCACCCTCGCCGATGTCGCCGAAAGCTTCGACGGCGTGGCCCACCTCGACATCGATCTCACCCACCGACCGGATATCGCCAAGCACTTCCACGTGCTCCAGACGCCGACGACCCTCATCCTCGATCGGAACGGCGTCGTGCAGACCCGCTTCGGGGGAGCAGCCCGGCGTGACGTCGTCGAACTCGAGGTGGCCCGGGTCGTGGGAGAACAGGAGCGTTCCCATGCCTGAGACGTCCGGTCGCATCGATCCGCGCGGTCCGCGCTTCGCGGCGTCCATCACGGCCGTCCTGCTGCTGCCGGCAGTGCTGCTGGCGCTCACGGGGATCGCCACGTCGGCCGGGATGCCGGCGGCAACGGCGGCGCAGCGAGCCGGTGATCCCGGCTTCCTGGTGCTGCTCCTCATCGCCGGACTGTTCCTGTGGGGCGTACTCTCGCCGAGTACCCACCCGTACGCCGTGCTCTTCCGCCGTGCCGTAGGCCCGCGCCTCAAACCCCCCACCGAGTGGGAGGATCCGCGTCCTCCGCGCTTCGCCCAGGGTGTCGGCCTGCTCGTGACCGGTGCCGGGCTGCTGCTGCATCTCGCGGGCGTGCCGTGGGCGCTGCCCGTGGCGGCTGCCGCGGCATTCGTCGCCGCCCTGCTCAACGCCGCCTTCGGCTACTGCCTCGGGTGCGAGCTGTACCTGCTTCTGCAGCGCGTCGGGATCATCGGCCGCCGGCGCGCCGCGTCCGCGTAGCGCCGCGGACCCGGCCGTCGCGGCGATCACCGGATCCGCACACGGCATCCGATCCGTCAAGCCATCGCCCTGCCGTGCGCTGCCGGTTTAGGCTGGCCGCGGGCGTGGAAGCCCGCACCAGTCCGCGAGAACCGGAGAATCATATGACCGCAACGAGTGAAGCATCCACCGCCTGGAAGGGCACCCTGTTCGAGGGATCGGGCACCGTCACGCTCGACTCGTCACATTCCGGAACGTTCGATGTGAACTGGAAGGCGCGCAGCGAGGGATCGGACACGACCACCACCCCCGAGGAGCTCATCGCCGCAGCGCACTCCTCGTGCTTCAGCATGGCCTTCTCGCTCGAGCTCACGAACAACGGCACCCCGCCGGAATCCATCGACACCACGGCATCGGTCACCTTCAAGCCCGGTGTCGGCATCACCGGGAGCCACCTGAACGTCAACGCGGTCGTGCCGGGCCTCGACCAGGCGGACTTCGACCGGATCGCCGAGACGGCCAAGGCGAACTGCCCCGTCTCGAAGGCCCTGGCGGGCGTCGAGATCACACTCGAGGCGACGCTTGCCTGACGATGGGGACGGGCCCTCGCGCCACGTCGTGGTGGCGGGGTCCTCAGGGCTCATCGGCTCCGCGCTGGTGGACAGCCTCCGCGCCGACGGCATCCGCGTGACGACGCTCGTGCGGCGGCCCCCGGAGGCGCCGGATGAGGTCGAGTGGCTGACGGGCGGCGGAGTCCTCGACCCCGGCGTGCTCGAGGGGGCGCATGCCGTTGTCGGCATGAACGGCGCCAGCATCGGTCGCTTCCCCTGGACCCGCTCCTACAAGAGCACCCTGCTCTGGTCCCGCATCACGCCCACGCGCGCGCTGGCGACCGCGATCAAGGCGCTCGGGGCGGACGCGCCCGCGTTCGTCTCGGCGTCCGCCGTCGGCTACTACGGCTCGGCGCCGGGGCGCAAGCTCACGGAAGCCTCGCCGCGCGGGGAGTCGTTTCTCGCAGACCTGTGCGGCGAATGGGAGTCCGCAGCCCTCGCGGCCGGACCGCACGCGCGTGTGGTGCTGACCCGCACCGCGCCGCTCGTGCATCCGCGCGGCGTGCTGAAGCCCCTGCTGCTGCTGACGAGATTCGGCGTCGCCGGCCCCATCGGGCGAGGCACGCAGGCGTGGCCGTGGATCTCACTGGATGACGAGGTGCGTGCCATCCGGCACCTTCTGGATGCCGACGTCGAAGGCCCTGCGAACCTGACCGGGCCGACCCGCGCCACGGCGAATGACCTCGGTTTCGCGCTCGCGCGGGCGATGAACCGCCCCTATGTCGTGCGCGCGCCGATCTGGGGGATGAAGCTCGTCCTCGGGTCGGATGCGACGGATGCACTCCTCGCCGCGGACGCGGATGTCGTGCCCGCGGCGCTACAGGGCTCGGGCTTCACGTTCCAGCACACGACGGTGGAGGAAGCGATCGCGGCCGCACTCCGGGCCGACTGAGCGTCACGGGCGCCGGGTGAGCGTCACGGGCTGACGTCGCGCGAGCCCGCCTCGAGGCGGATCGCCTGCCGGATCGCGGAGCGTGCGCGTCGTCTGTCGCCCGCCGCATCGTAGGCGAGTCCGAGCCGGTACCAGGCGCGCCAGTCCTCCGGAGCGGCCTCGACCGCCTCCCGGTAGACCGGGAACAGGGCGTCGCCCTCCTCTCGAAGCACCCGACCGCTGGGCCTGACCGCGACGGATTCGGCGGGGAGGGCGTCGTCCGCCTCGAGCCGCGCGCCGAGGCGCTCCGCCGACCGGCCGAACATCAGCTCGCGAACGAGTGCCCACCCGGCGATCGCCGGCAGGACGAAGAGGGCGACGCCCATCGCCACGCCGATGGGGTCACCGCTGCGCAGGAGCAGCCATCCGCGCTGCGCCACCAGCACGAGATACAGGACGAGCAGCGCGGCCATGACGGCCACGCCGATGCGGGCGCTCACGCCCCTGTCGCCCGAGCGACCTGGCCGGGCACGCCGCCGTCGTCGACCGGGGCGGCCCCTGGTGTGCCGGGGACGCGGATGCCGATGTCGATGAAGTTCTCGAGGCCGATCGTCACTCCCCGCGCTGCGCGAGCGGCCTGCAGGGCGAGCCGGATGCCGGGGGCGTACGCCGTGGCGGGCTCGATGGTGTCGTGCGTGATGGTCAACGACTCGCCCGCTCCGGCGAGGATCACCTCCTGCCTCGCGACGACACCCGGCCGGCGCAGCGAGTGGATGGGAACGCTCGCGACCTGCTGGCCGCGGGCCCGCTGATCGACGTGCGGAGACTCGACGGGGCCGGCATCGGCGCGGGCCGCGGCGATGAGCTCGGCGGTGCGAACGGCGGTGCCGCTCGGCGAGTCGACCTTCGTCTCGCGGTGCGCCTCGACGATCTCGATCGACGGGAAGAAGGGGGCGGCGGCAGCGGAAAGCGCGGAGCCGAGCACCGAGCCGAGCGAGAAGTTCGGGATGAAGACCGCTCCGGTGCCGCCGGCGTCGACGAGCGGACGGACGAGCGCAACTCGTTCGCTCGACCAGCCCGACGTGCCGACCAGCACGTTGATGCCGCGTTCGATGGCGGCGCGGACGACGTCGATGCTCACCGCCGGTGTGCTCGCATCGACCACCAGGTCGGCGCCGGACAGATCGTCCCAGTCGCTGCCCGAGCCCAGCACGGCGATGACCTCGAAGTCGTCCAGTTGGTCGACGACAGTGCGGATGATGCTCCCGAGCCTGCCGGTGCCGCCCACGAGTGCCACACGCGTCGTCATGGGTCCATCCTACGTTCGGCCGCCGCGCGGTCCTTTCCGCCCACTCGTTAGGCTCGAAGCATGGTACTGCTTCGCGCATCCGCCGTCGACGCGCCGGATGCCCACGCGCTGCTCGCGGAGTACTTCGCTGCAAGAGCCACCGGATTCCCCGACGCCACCTACCGCACCACCTTTCCCGCCCCGGAGACGTTCGAGCCGCCGGCGGGTGTCTTCCTCCTCGTGGAGGACGACGACGGAGCGCCGGTGGGATGCGGAGGGATCCGCGCGATCCCGGATGGTCCGCACGGCCGGCGCTACGAGATCAAGCACCTCTACCTGCGCCCCGAGACGCGCGGACGGGGCTGGGGGCGGCTGCTCATGGATGAGCTCGAGCGCCGGGCACGCGAGTGGGGCGCCGTCGAGCTCGTGCTCGACACCCATCACACCCTCGAGGCCGCCGGCGCTCTGTACGCCCGCTCCGGCTTCACCCCCATCGAGCCGTACAACGACAACAGCAACGCCACGCGCTGGTACGGGAAGGTTCTCTCGCCCGTCTGATCCGGCCTAGACGACGGTGTGGTCCGAAAGGCCGGTGCGGAGCTCGAAGGGCAGATGCGCGAGGTCGTTGAAGGCGTTCAGCGTCCAGGGCCTGCCCTGCTTCTGCGAGATCACCGTCAGGCCGCCGTGCGCCTGGTTGAGCGTCATCCAGCGCCACTCCGGCGCCTGCAGCACTTCGCGCACGAACCAGGCGATGACGAAATTGTGGGTGATGAGGAGCTCGTGCACATCGCCCTGCCGACGCACCAAGAACTCGCTGACGGCATCGGCCATCTGCGCCCGGCCGGCATCGACCTCCGCCTCGGTGATCGAGCCGAAGAACGGCTCGAAAGCGGCGGGTGTCTGCCCGGTCATGCCCGTCGGCACGCAGTCGAAGAGCAGCGCCGACGGCTCGGGTGTCACGGACGGCAGCCGGTCGGCCACGATCCGGGCGGTCTGCGCTGCCCGCTCGAGCGGGGAGTGCCAGACCGCCTCCAGCGGCACCCCGGAGAGGCGATCGGCGATGAGGGAGGCCTGCCTCCGGCCGCGCGCCGACAGCGGTCCGTCATGGAGGCCGTGCTCGGCATCCTGATGCTCACCGTGGCGCACAAGGTAGATAAAGTGCGTCACTGCACATCACTCCGATACTTCGGCTGGGGGGAACCATCAGACTATGCCACGTCGCGCCAGGGCCGCCGCAGGGTCGGTCTCCGCTACTCGGCCGCCCTGTTCAACTCGGCCAGCTGTGCTCGGCTGAGGTGCACACCGACGCCCTGTACGAGCTCCTCGACGTGCTGAGCCGCGTAGGCGTTGACGATCGGCGCCACGACGGTCTTCTGCGCGAGCAGCCATGCCACAGCGACCGCGGCGTCCGGCACCTGCAACTCGGCGGCGACGGCATCCAGCGCGCGCAGCGTGCGCGTGCCCCGGCGGTTGAGGCTGCCGACCATCTGGGCGCCGCGGACCGTGTGGCTGAGTCGGGAGCGCTGGCGGTGGCGGCCCGAGAGGAAGCCGTGCTCGAGCGCGTGGGAAGGAGTGACGGCGACGCTCTGCGCGCTCGCGACGAGGCGGACGTCACCCTCGAACTCCTGTCGCCGCAGCACGTTGTACGGCGCGTCGAGCACCGTGATGCGCGGGTAGCCGGCAGATGCCAGGATGCGTGCTTCCACCAACTTCTCAGCGGAGAAGGCAAACGCGCCGAGTGCCCGCGCCTTGCCGGCCTCGACGAGCCACTCGGCGGTGGCGAGCGTGTCCTCCAGCGGAGCGTCGGCATGGGTGGCGTCGAGATAGAGCACGTCGATGCGGTCGGTGCCGAGGCGCGTCAGCGACGCTTCCACGGCTCGCACCAGACTGACCGGACCGAGCCCCGGATTGTCGGCGTGGCCGCCGACGCGCACCGCCAGCACCACGTCGTCGCGGAGTCCGCGGGAGCGGGTCCACTGCCCGATGATGTGCTCGCTGCGGCCGGCGGAGTATGCGTCCGCGGTGTGGACGGTGTTGCCGCCCAGCTCGACGTAGCGATCGAGGATGTCGTGGCTCGACTCGAGGTCGACATTCCAGCCGAACTCGGCACCGCCGAGGATCAGCGGGAAGACCCCGGGGCCTGATTCGCCCAGTGGAACGCGCACGCTGCGTCCGACGGCGGGTCCCTGGACGGGAATGGGGGCTGATGGGTGCGGCGCGTTCGCCTGGACATCCGGTCCACCGGATGGCACCTCGGCGGAAGCCGTTGTACCAACGCCGAAGAAAGACATGAGCCCACCCCCCACGAAGCCCTTGGGTTCTTCGTGATCTAATGCGCACCCCCCGGCGCGTACTTCGAGGCTAGAGCAGGGCTCCGACAGAGACCGTCAATCAGGCGGACCGGCGGTAAACATTACATAACAGTTTGGTCACGGTGCGCAAGCGAAGGCCCGGCTGTCCACCGAATAGGGGACAGCCGGGCCTTTTCTGCTTCGTCAGAGCGTCGCTCAGACCTCTGCGGGTGCCTCGAGGCTCTCCGGCGCGGCCACCGGCGACTCGGTCCCCGCGGCCTCTTCGACCACGGGCTCGAGCGACAGCTTGCCGCGGTCGTCGATCTTCGTGATGCGCACCAGGATCTTCTGGCCGACACCGAGCACGTCTTCGACGTTCTCGACGCGCTTGCCGCCGGCGAGCTTGCGGACCTCGCTGACGTGCAGCAGTCCGTCCTTGCCGGGAAGGAGCGAGACGAACGCGCCGAAGGTGGCGATCTTGACAACGGTTCCGAGGAACTGCTCGCCGATCTCCGGGTTCGTCGGGTTGGCGATCGCGTTCACCTGGGCGCGGGCGAGTTCGGCCGAGGGGCCGTCCGCCGAGCCGATGTAGACGGTGCCGTCCTCCTCGATGGAGATCTGCGCGCCGGTCTCGTCCTGGATCGCGTTGATCGTCTTGCCCTTGGGGCCGATCAGCTCGCCGATCTTGTCGACCGGGATCTGCACGCTGATCACGCGCGGAGCCGTCGGCGCCATCTCGTCCGGACCGTCGATCGCGGCGTTCAGCACGCCGAGGATCGTCAGGCGGGCGTCGTGGGCCTGCTGGAGCGCGGCGGTCAGCACCGAGGTCGGGATGCCGTCGAGCTTCGTGTCGAGCTGGATCGCCGTGACGAACTCGCTCGTGCCGGCGACCTTGAAGTCCATGTCACCGAGAGCGTCTTCTGCACCGAGGATGTCGGTCAGCGCCGCGTAGCGGGTCTGACCGTCGACCTGGTCGGAGACGAGGCCCATCGCGATGCCCGCGACGGGTGCGCGCAGCGGCACACCGGCGTTGAGCAGCGAGAGGGTCGAGGCGCACACGGAACCCATCGACGTCGAGCCGTTGGAGCCGAGAGCCTCGGACACCTGGCGGATCGCGTACGGGAACTCCTCGCGGCTGGGCAGCACCGGCACGAGGGCGCGCTCGGCCAGGAAGCCGTGCCCGATCTCGCGACGCTTGGGGCTGCCCACTCGGCCGGTCTCACCGGTCGAGTACGGCGGGAAGTTGTAGTGGTGCATGTAGCGCTTGTGCGTCACAGGCGACAGCGAGTCGATCTGCTGCTCCATCTTGAGCATGTTCAGCGTGGTGACACCCAGGATCTGGGTCTCGCCGCGCTGGAAGATCGCGGAGCCGTGCACGCGCGGGATGACCTGCACCTCGGCATCGAGCGGGCGGATGTCCGCCAGCCCGCGGCCGTCGATGCGCACGCCTTCGGCGAGGATGCGGCCGCGCACGATGATCTTCGTCACCGACTTGTAGGCAGCGGAGAACTCGAGCGTGGCGGTGGCCGGAAGCTCGCCGGCCTCGACCGCGGCGGTCAGCTCGGCCCTGACGGCATCCTTGACCGCGTCATCCGCGTTCTGGCGCTCCTGCTTGTCGGCGATCTGGTAGATCGGGACGAGCTTGTCGTACGCGCGACCGGCGACGAAGTCGTAGGTCTCCTTCGTGTACGGCAGGAAGACCGGGTAGTCCTGGATCTCCTTGGCCGCCGTGCTCGCGACGCTGTTCTGTGCCGCGACCAGCTGCTTGATGAAGGGCTTCGAGGCCTCGAGGCCCTCGGCCACGACCTGCTCGTTCGGCTTGGTGGCGCCGCCCTTGATGAGGTTCCAGCTGCCTTCGGTGGCCTCGGCCTCGACCATCATGATCGCGACGTCCTCGCTGCCGTCGGCAGCGGTGATGACACGACCGGCGACGATGAGGTCGAAGACGGCCTCCTCGAGCTGGGTGACGGTGGGGAACGCGATCCACTGGTCGGCGTTGTCGCCGTGACCAGGGATGAGGGCGAGGCGCACGCCGGCGATGGGGCCGGAGAACGGCAGACCGGAGATCTGCGTCGACAGCGATGCCGCGTTGATCGCGAGCGCGTCGTAGAACTCGCCCGGCGCGATCGAGAGCACGGTGATGACGATCTGCACCTCGTTGCGGAGGCCGTCGACGAACGACGGGCGCAGCGGGCGGTCGATGAGACGGCAGACGAGGATCGCCTCGGTCGAGGGGCGGCCCTCGCGGCGGAAGAACGAGCCGGGGATCTTGCCGGCGGCGTATGAGCGCTCTTCCACGTCGACGGTCAGCGGGAAGAAGTCGAAGCCTTCGCGCGGGTGCTTTCCGGCGCTGGTGGCCGAGAGGAGCATCGTCTCCTCGTCGAGGTACGCGGCGACGGCGCCCTGCGCCTGCTGCGCGAGACGACCCGTTTCGAAACGGATCGTGCGAGTGCCGAAACGGCCGTTGTCGAGAACGGCTTCGGCGAACGTGATTTCAGGACCTTCCAAGAGGTCTATCTCCTTCTTTGTTGATGAGTCCTCCCCTACCCGGGGACGACTCTTTGATGAGCTCCTCCCATACCGGGGAGGAACTCCTCGCCCGCCCGAGTGGCGCGCGAGTTCGTTCGAAGGAGCAGGAACAGGCAGATTTCAGCACGGCTTTTGATGCGCTTGCGCTGGTCACCAGTGGAAGTCCACCAGCCGCCGATGGCGAGATCGGCGACTGGGAGACCACCACAGGGGACCAGCATCCTGCCGGCCTGCTCCGTAGTGGCTCATATGAAATTGAGCGGATGCCCGAAGGCAACCTGCACAAGCCTACCAGCGTGCCCGTCGTACGCCGCGATCGGCCGCGTCTGGCGGGGCGAGGAGGCATCGATCTAGGGTGGGAGGCATGAGCACCGACGATAAGCCGCAGGAAGCGGCAGCCGACGAACAGAAGCGCAAGTTCAAGGAGGCGCTCGACAAGAAGAACGCGAAGCACCGCGAGGGCGAGGCGCACCTCGACGGCGATTCAACGGTGCACGCGGCTCACGGGCCGATCCAGACCAAGCGCGAGTTCCGCCGCAAGAGCGGGTGATCGACGCCGAAGAGGTCGGTTACGACGCCTCGTTCCTGGGGGTGCCGGTCCCCGTGCCGACTCCGCTCGGCGGGGCCGAGGTGCGCGAGCTGGCGTACCTGCACTTCAGCGTGCTGCTGGACATCGAGCGCCGGCTCGCGAGCGTGACCGCCGTGAACATCGACGGCGAGGCGCTGCTCGACCTGCCGCGGACGGGCAGGTGGGAGCTCGACGCCCGAGTTCCCGCGAGCGCGCAGGCGGGGCCAGCCCTCTACAGCGACAATGACTTCGACCGCGGCCACATGGTCCGGCGGCGCGATCCCGGCTGGGGGGATGCCGCGACCGCGCGCGCCGCGACCGAGCAGACCTTCGTCTACACGAACGCCGCACCCCAGGTCGGTCGCTTCAATCAGGGCGAGGATCTGTGGGTCGGACTCGAGGACCACGTTCTCGGCTACGCCGACGCCCAGGACCTGCGCGTGTCGGTCTTCACCGCACCCGTGCTGGTCGAAGACGACCCGCTCTATCGGGGAGTGCAGATTCCCCGGCGGTTCTGGAAGGTCGCCGCGTGGGCATCCGACGGGGCGCTCAGCGCCGCCGGGTTCGTGCTCGACCAGAGCGCCCTCCTGCGGGACGGCTCTCCCAGGGCCGTGCCGCCGTTGGGCGGCTTCCGCACCTTCCAGGCGCCGATCGCCGAGCTAGGCGACCTCGCCGGCATCGACTTCGGCCCGCTCGTCGCGGCGGATGTCCTCGTGCCGGTCACGGCGCTCCCCCGCCCGCGATGGCGTGAACTGCGCACCACCGCCGACATCGTGCTGTAGGTCCAGCGGCACTGCGCGTAGCGGGGTCGCCCTGCGGGAGTAGCGTATCTCGCCGTTGACAACCTGGCGGTTTATCAATACAATGGTTGCGTGCACCGCTCCAGCCGTGTTTCCGCCCAGTTCTCGATGTCCATCGACGGGTTCATCGCCCGCGACGACGACAGCGTGGGCCCCCTCTTCGACTGGTACGAGGCGGGGGACGTCGAGACGTGGATGCCTGGTCATCCGGTTCCGTTCCATCTGAGCCAGGCGGACTCGGAGTACTGGAATTCCCTGCCCCGCGAGGGCGCCTTCCTCACCGGGCGCCGCCTCTTCGACGTCGCGAGAGGCTGGGGCGGGCATCCGCCGAACGAGTCGCCGACCGTGGTGCTGACCCACCGGGAGCCCCCCGCTGACTGGCCGCCCGCGCGTCGGGATGGCGCCCCTGCGCCGTTCGAGTTCGTGGGAGACCTCGACGCCGCGCTCGATCGCGCGGCCGAACTCGCGGGCGGCGGGGAGATCGGGGTCGCGGGGCCGGATGTCGTGCGGCAGTGTCTGCGTCGGGGCGTCGTCGACGAGATCCGGATCGACCTCGTGCCGGTGCTGCTCGGCGGGGGCATCCGCTGGTTCGGCGAGCTCGATGGCGACATCCTGTTCGAGGATCCCGTGATCCACCCCGGCGACCGGGTGACCCATCTCATCTACCGGATACCGCGGTCGACGGACCGCGGCTGAAGACGGCCCGCGCCACCCCCGTTCACGTCAGGGCGAGGCGTTCGCGAGGCGGGCCGCTCTTCGCCTGCGGATCGTCTCCACCGTCGCCCAGACGAGAATTCCGACGGCGATGCCGAGGAACGCCCCGCCGATGACATCTGTCAGCCAGTGGGCGGCGAGATAGGTCCGGCTCCACGACATCCACACGATCCACACCGCCGCGAGCGCCCACCAGACCCAATGCCGGAGGAGCAGCGCGAGAACCGTCGTGAGGGCGGCCGCGAAGGCGACGTGGCCCGAGGGGAACGAGGTCGGGACGTCTTCGGCGAGCGAATCCTCCGGCCTGATCCGGGCGACGACCGCAGCCAGCGGAGCGGCGATGGCGATGCACACCACCAGCGTCGCGGCGACGGTGATGGCGGCCCACCACCACCGCAGGATCAGGAGTGTTCCCACGACGACCAGTCCGGTGACGATGGCCAGCACCGGACCCCCGAGGTGTCCAGGGATCCACGCCAGCACCAGCCCCGCATCCGTCCGATTGGAGACCATCAGCTCGTGCCACCAGACATCGATCGGGAACGGCTGGTCGCGGCGCACCGACGTCACGATCCACAGGAAGATGATCGCGACGATGGCGGCGGCCGCGCCCACGATCAGCGGGATCAGCCGTGAGAGGTCGGGGCGTTCGTGGGGAGGTTGCACTGGGCTATCCTCGCAGGCACCGCTCAGGCATCGGGTCGCGCCGCGGCGCGGTCCGCGTGACCGAGCGGACGATCCGGCGCGATGCGGTCGCGCACCCGGCGCTTCAGCAGCACGATGTCCGGGAAGCCGCCGTCGTCCTTGCGGGACCACACGAGCTGGTCGTCGGCGTAGACCTCGAAGATCCCGCCCGTGCCCGGTACCAGGGTGGCGCCCCCGCCCATCAGCTCGTCCTGGAACGTGGTGAGCAGCTCCTGCGCGACCCACGCGCCTCGCAGCATCCAGGCGCACTGCGTGCAGTAGACGACCTTGATGTGGTGGATCATCGTGAGTGACCGGCACTCGGCGCGAACGGCCCGTCGAGCGCCGCCCAGTGCAGCAGCATGATCGTCTTCGCGTCGCAGATCCGCCCGTCCCGGATCATGGCCAGGGATTCGTCGAACGGGATGTCGAGCACGTCGATCTCCTCCCCCTCGTCCGCCAGCCCGCCTCCGTCGGCGGTCCTGGTATCGGCGGTGTACGGCGCGGCGTAGAAGTGCAGGCGCTCGGTCACCGACCCGGGGCTCATGAAGACGTCGTACACGTGCTGCAGCTCGCCGATCTCCACGCCCGTCTCCTCGGCGGCCTCGCGGCGGATCGCCGTCTCGGGGTCATCCTCGTCGAGCAGTCCGGCCGCCGCCTCGATCAGCATCCCGTCCGGATGGCCGTTGACGTAGACCGGGAAGCGGAATTGGCGCGTGAGCAGCACGGTTCGGCGATCGGGATCGTAGAGCAGCACGGTGGCGCCGTTGCCGCGGTCATAGGTCTCGCGCTGCTGCGTCGACCACTCGCCCGAGGCGTCCTGGTATTCGAGAGTGGTGCGCCGCAGCACGTGCCACGCGGCCGCGACCAGTTCGACATCCGTCACCCGCACCCGCGGATTGCCCGTCAGATCGAGTCCGGTGCGGTCAAGGCCGGTGCGGCCGCGGGAGTCGGGGATGTCGGCGCCGGGACAGCCTGCGGGGGAAGTCGTCACTCCGGCACCATAGCGCGAGCGAGCCCGCCCGGTCGGGACCGGACGGGCTCGCGCCGTGGCTCCTCCGCGTGGTTCAGTGCGAGGCGACCGCGCGCTGCGCCTGACGTGCTTCCTTCGCCTCGGCCTCGGCGATCGCCGCGTCTTCGAGGCCCTGCGTGCCGACGGCATCCTTCGCATCCGACATGCCGTCGTGATCGTCCCCCTGCATCGTCGTCTCGTCGAAGGGAATCTCGCCGCGGAGCACCGCTTGCGCGCGGGCGCTGTCGATCTCCTTCACCCACGTTCCGATGAGGATCGTCGCGACGGCGTTGCCGGTGAAGTTCGTGAGGGCACGACCCTCGGACATGAAGCGGTCGATGCCGACGATGACGCCCACGCCGTCGACGAGGTCGGGGCGGTAGGCCTGGAGGCCGCCCGCGAGGGTCGCGAGCCCGGCACCCGTGACGCCGGCCGCACCCTTCGACGCGATGATCATGAAGACCAGCAGCCCGATCTGCTCGGGGATCGACATCGGCGCACCCATCCCCGATGCGATGAAGAGCGACGCCATCGTGAGGTAGATCGCGGTGCCGTCCAGATTGAAGGAATAGCCGGTCGGGACGGTGATGCCGACGACCGCGCGCTGGATGCCGAGATGCTCCATCTTGGCGATGAGTCGTGGCAGGGCCGACTCGCTCGAGGAGGTGCCCACGATGAGAAGGTATTCGCGGGCGAGGTACTTCATGAGGCTGAAGATGTTGATGCGGGTCACCACGTAGAGCAGCGTCCCGAGGATGCCGACGATGAAGACGATGCACGTGATGTAGAACGCGACCATCAGGATGCCGAGGCTCCAGATCGCCGCCACCCCTGTCTCACCCACGACGGCCGCGATGGCACCGAATGCGCCGAGCGGAGCGAGCCACAGGATCATGCCGAGGATCCGGAACACGAGCGACTGCAGCTGCTTGACGGCGTTCATGATGGGCTGACCCTTTTCGCCCATCTGCTGGAGGGCGAACCCGACCAGCAGCGCGATGAACAGGACCTGGAGGACGTTCTCGCCGACGAACGCGGAGAAGAACGTGGTCGGGATGATGCCGAGGAGGAACTCCTCGGTCGTCTTCGCCTCCGCTGTCGCGGCGGACTCGTACGTCGCGGCCGTCATGTTGAGGCCCTCGCCGGGGTGGATGATGTTTCCGACCACCAGGCCGATCGCCAGCGCGAACGTCGACATCACCATGAAGTACAGAAGCGCGAGTCCGCCGATCTTGCCCACCGTCGCCGCCTTGGCGATCGACCCGACCCCCACGACGATCGTGCAGAAGATGATCGGCGCGATCATCATCCTGATCAGCGAGACGAAGGCCGTCCCGATCGGCTTGAGGGTCACGGCGAACTCGGGCCAGATCAGGCCGATCGTCGCGCCGGCCACGACAGCGACGATCACCGCGACGTACAGCCAGGTGTGCTTGTCCCAGGCCGTCTTGCCCCGTCGCCAGTTGTAACCGGGCAGCTTGAACGATCCCGTCTTGGGATTGGAAAGAGCCATCATCGCCTCCAGGGGAGAAACTTCACTGTTCTGCGGACCGCGGTCGCGGCATCCGCCCTGGGAGTACTCTGGGCCTTCATCGGCGACGCAGCCGGGTTGCGGTCGTATTGGTCTCGGAGAGGCGGGGGCTCGCATGGCGCGGAGCGGCGCGAGCGCGGCATCCCGCGTCTTCCTCGCCTTTCTCGGAGCGGTCTTGGTCATCACCGCCGTGCTGGTGGCGCTGCTCGCCTGGCAGGCACAGGCGACGGAGCGCGCTGAGGCGGAGGCCCTGACCCTCGCCGTCGCTCAGACGATCGCCGAGATGCCTGCGGTCGCCGAGGCCGTGGCAAGCGGGACGGATGCCGCGGCCACGGCATCCCTGCAGCCCATCGCCGAGGCGATCATGGATGAGACGCCGATCGACTTCGTCACGATCATGAACACCGACGGAATCAGGCTGACGCACCGCGATCCGACCGAGATCGGGAAGCCCTATCTGGGGACCATCGAGGAGGGGCTCGAGGGCCGGTCGCTCACCGAAGAGGCGGTCGGAACGCTGGGTCCGTCGCTGCGCTCGGTGGTCCCGGTGGTCAGCGACGGCGAGGTCGTTGCACTCGTGTCCGCCGGAATCACCCTCGGCAGCGTCGGAACCGGAGTGTGGGGTCAGATTCCGTTCGTCATCGCGATCGCCATCGCGCTCGCGGCCATCGGCATCATGGCTGCCTGGCTCGCGCGCCGCCTGACCCGCCGGATCGCCGGCGACCTTCCCGCAAGCGCGGTGCGCGACGCCGTCTCGTCGTACGAGTCGGTGCGCACCCTGGGCGAGGCCCTGCGTGCGCAGACGCACGAGCACGGGAATCGCATGCACACCGCGGTCGCACTGATCGAACTCGGCCGCAGCGACGAGGCGGTGGAGCTGTTGACGGAGACCTCGCGCGTCAGCCAGGACCTGGTCGACCGCGTGCTCGCGCGCGACGGCGACCCGACCGTGGCGGCCCTGCTGCTCGGGAAGGCCTCGCAGGCCAAGGAGCGGGGCATCGAATGGATCGTGGATGTCGACCCCATGGCGCCGCGATCGGTGCTCGGACCCGTTGACGCCGTGTCGGTTGTCGGCAACCTGATCGACAACGCCATCGACGCGGCGGCGGCGGGGCCCGAGCCGCGGTGGGTGCGGGTGCGGATCGCCAGGGCGGGCGCCGACCTGTCGGTCACGGTGACCGACAGCGGGCGGGGCGTGGATCCGGGCCTCCGGGAGCGGATCTTCGAGCACGGGTTCAGCACCAAACCGGCCGGCGCTGCCGGTCGCGGCGTCGGGCTGGCGCTCGTGCGGGACATCGTCGCGGCGGCCGGCGGCACCGTCAGCCTCGCTGCGGCACCGCCCACGGCGTTCTCGGTCGTGCTCCCCGCGGTCGGCGTCGCGGGCGCGCCGACGGTGACCAGGGGCGCGTCGTGATCCAGGTGCTCATCGTCGACGACGAACGCCTCACGCGGGAGCTGCATCGCCAGTACGTCGAGCGCCTTCCCGGGTTCCGGGTGGTTGCGGAGTGCGCCGGCGCCCGGGCGGCCGTGACGGCGGTGCTCGAGAGTCCTCCGGCCGAGGGCATCGACCTCGTGCTGCTGGATATGACGATGCCGGACGGACACGGGCTCGACGTGGCCCGGCACATCCGCGCCCGCGCCTCGGACGTCGACATCATCGCCATCACCGGTGTGCGGGACGCGGATGTCGTGCGTCAGGCAGTCGCGCTGGGCGTTGCCCAGTACCTGCTGAAGCCGTTCACGTTCGCGACGTTCCGCGAACGGCTGGAGCAGTATCGGGCCTTCCGGGCGAAGGTCTCGGACGTCGAGGGCCAGGCGACGCAGGCCGAGGTCGACGCGCTGCTCGGGTCGCTTCGGCCCCCGGCATCCGTCGACCTGCCCAAGGGCCTCTCGGCAACGACGCTCGACCGCGTCGCGGCGGCCGTCCGCGCGTCGGGACCGCTCTCGGCGAGCGAAGCCGCCGCGGCGCTCGGGATGTCACGTGTCGCGGTGCGGCGGTATCTCGAGCACCTCGCGGAACAGGGCAGCGTGGGCCGCGACTCCCGGTACGGCACGCCGGGGAGGCCGGAGACGGAGTACGCCTGGCGGCGCTGACGCGGGCCCGCGACGCGCGCCTCTTTATGGGGCTCCGCCCCAAACCTCCGGCTCGCTGACGCGGGCCTACTCCCCCGCGAGCCCGCCGAGCAGGTGGCCGAACGAGCCGCCGTCGCCCAGATAACTCGCCGGGTCGAACGGGTCGCTCGACGTCGACGACTCGCGCGCCGCGATCGCGGAGGCCAGCTCGCGGGCGCCCCGGTCGATGCGCTCGCCCAGTGGGGCGACGCCGTCGCCGTTCGAGCCCCAGTCGCTCGACGCCGCGAAGACGCCCGTCGGCACGGCCTCGGCGTGCAGGTACGCGAAGAGCGGCCGCACGGCGTAGTCGATCGCGAGCGAGTGCCGCGGCGTCCCGGCGTTCGCGCCGAGCAGCACCGGCATGCCGGTGAGTGCGTCCGGGTCGAGCACATCGATGAACGATTTGAAGAGCCCGGAGTAGCTGGTCGAGAAGATCGGTGTCACGACGATCAGCCCGTCCGCGGAGACGACTGTGTTGACCATCGACTCCAGCGCCGGCGGGGCGAAGCCCGTCAGCAGATTGTTCGTGATGTCGTGCGCGTAGTCGCGCAGTTCGAACACGTCGATGTCCGCCTGGATGTCGCGCTCGGCCAGCTCGCGCACCGTGGCCGTCGCGAGGCGGTCGGCCAGAAGGCGGGTCGTCGACGGATTCGAGAGCCCTGCCGTGACGACGGCGATGCGGCGAGGGTTCATCGTGCGCCCCCGATACCGAAGGCGGCTCCCCGTGCGGCCTGCGCGGCGACCGGCTGAGGCGCCTTCGTGCCGCCGGCGACCGGCAGCTCGCCGCGCGCAGCCTGCACCACGCGGGCCGCGTGGGTGGGGGCGTCCGGGACCTCGACCGGGCGGTTCTTCGCGAGCTCCTTGCGGAGGGCGGGAACGACCTCGCCACCCAGGATGTCGAGCTGCTCGAGCACCGTCTTCAGCGGCAGACCCGCGTGGTCGATGAGGAACAGCTGGCGCTGGTAGTCGCCGAAGTACTCGCGCATGCCGGCGTAGCGGTCGATGACCTGCTGCGGAGAACCGACGGTGAGCGGGGTCATCTCGGCGAAGTCCTCGAGCGACGGGCCATGCCCGTACACCGGGGCGTTGTCGAAGTACGGCCGGAACTCGCGGACGGCGTCCTGCGAGTTGGCCCGCATGAAGACCTGGCCGCCGAGGCCGACGATCGCCTGCTCCGGCGTGCCGTGCCCGTAGTGGGCGTAGCGCTGGCGGTAGAGCGTGATCAGGCGCTGGTAGTGCTCCTTCGGCCAGAAGATGTTGTTCGCGAAGAAGCCGTCGCCGTAATACGCGGCCTGCTCGGCGATCTCGGGCGTGCGGATCGAGCCGTGCCACACGAACGGGGGCACATCATCGAGCGGGCGCGGGGTCGAGGTGAATCCCTGCAGCGGCGTGCGGAACTTGCCCTCCCAGTCGACGACGTCCTCCCGCCACAGCTTGTGCAGCAGGGCATAGTTCTCGATGGCGAGAGGGACGCCCTGACGGATGTCCTGGCCGAACCACGGGTAGACGGGGCCGGTGTTGCCGCGGCCGAGCATCAGGTCGGTGCGACCGCCCGAGACGTGCTGCAGCATCGCGAAGTCCTCGGCGATCTTCACCGGGTCATTCGTCGTGATCAGCGTCGTCGCGGTCGAGAGCAGCAGGCGCTCCGTCTGCGCGGCGATGTACGCGAGGGTCGTGGTGGGAGAGGACGACCAGAACGGCGGGTTGTGGTGCTCGCCGAGGGCGAAGACGTCGAGACCCACCTCTTCGGCGTGCTTGGCCACGGTGATGGTGTTGCGGATCTTCTCCGCCTCACTGAGGGTTCGCCCCGTGGTCGGATCTTCGGTGATGTCGCTCACCGTGAAGATGCCGAACTGCATCTGGTTCTCGTTCACGATCGCTCCTCGCGTTTCTATGCAAGTGAATGTATCTCGTGTAACGCGACACCCTCAAGGATATTCCCGGCCCAGCCGCAGAGCGGTCCGGGCGCGGCGAGCGCCGCTCAGGCGGGAGCTCTCGAATGCGGGTACGCGGCATCCCGGCCTTGGAACTCGAGGATCGCGGGATTGAGGATGATGCCATCTCATCTCGGTTGCCCGGCGGATCGTCTCGTCCGCGGGCCACGCCTCCGGACCGGCGAGCACGGTGGGAAGGAAAGGCAGCAGCGCTTCGCTGATCTCCCAGCTGGCCGAATTCCAGAGATACGAGGGGCTGTGGTCGACGCCGTAGTAGTTGATGATGGCGCCGGAATCGGTGTTGCCGCCGACGGTGAACATGGGGTCGGCGAAGCTCGTCGGACGCGCCCACTCGAACGCCATGCCCTCGTCGCACGACACATCCACGATCAGGCTGCCCGGACGGAACGCGTCCAGATCCTTCTCCCGCAGGTACAGCAGCGGCCGGTTCGGGTCCTGGAGCGTGCAGTTCACGACGATGTCGCTCTCCGCGAGGAACGGCGCGAGCGGCACCCTGCCGTCATCCGTGATCACCTCGCTGAGGTACGGGCCGTCGTCATGGTCGAACTGGATCATGTGCGCCGCGTGGATGGGAGAGGCGACGGATGCCGTACGGCGGTTCGTGAGGACCCGCACATCGTGCACGCCGTGGGCGCGGAGGGCCGTCACCGCACCGCGAGCCGTCGCGCCGAACCCGATGACGACGGCCGTGAGCCGCCGCCCGTAGTCACCCGTCGACCCGCAGAGCTGCAGGGCATGAAGGACCGAGCAGTACCCGGCGAGCTCATTGTTCATGTGGAAGACGTGCAGCCCGAATGTCCCGTCCGCACCCCAGTGATTCATGGCCTCGAAGGCGATCATCGTCAGGCGCTTGTCGATCGCGAGCTGCGTCATCCGCGCGTCCTGCACGAGATGCGGCCAGCCCCACAGCACCTGACCGTCCCGCAGCGCTCGAACGTCGTCCAGCTGCGGCTTGGGCAGCAGCACGACATCGGATGCCGCGATCACGTCTGCGCGCGACGCGACCGAGCCGACGAGGGGTCGCAGCTCGGCATCCGAAACGTCGAAGCGCTCGCCGTACCCCTCCTCGAGGACGATGCGGTCGCGCAGATCCGAGGGGATGCGGTCGAAGTGCCCCGGATGGATGGGGACCCGCCGCTCATCGGGTTTGCGGGAGGTTCCGATCACGCCGAGGCTGAGGCTTGCTGAGGTCATGTCTGCTCATTCCGTCAGCCGGGCGAGGCCTGCCCCGACATCCCGACGCTACACCCGGGCTCCCCGACGGATCGCCGGAGCGGAAGCCGCGTGGCATCGCCCCGCGGATAGTGTGGACACGTTCCTCGAAGACCCGGCGGTGACGATGTCCGACAGCGGAGCGGCGCGGACCGGCGCCACGCCGACCGGCTCCATCGCGCGCCCCAAGCGCCGTGTTCCGTTCTGGGACAACGCACGGTTCGCGTGCATCGTGCTCGTCGTGCTCGGCCACTCGGTGCAGCGACTGACCTACGACTCGGATATCGCGCTCGGCCTGTACCTGCTCATCTACGCGTTCCACATGCCCGCGTTCGCCATCATCTCGGGATACTTCTCCAAGGGCGGCCCGCCGACCAGGGTGCAGATGGCACGCGTGATCACCGACATCCTGGTGCCCTACGTCATCTTCGAATCGCTGTGGACCCTGACGAAGTGGATCGTCGAGGGCGGCGCCAATCCCAATCTGACGCAGCCGTCGTGGACGCTGTGGTTCCTTTTGTCCCTCGGCACGTTCCGTCTCGTGCTGCCGTATCTCGCCCTGCTCAGATGGCCGCTGCTCTGGACCGTGGCGATCTCCATCGGCGCCGGATACCTGCCGAACGTCGACGACACCTTCTCCCTCGCCCGCACCCTGGGGCTGCTGCCCTTCTTCACCCTCGGCTGGTGGCTTCACGAGCACGACATCGTGGAGCGGCTGGGGCTTCTGCGTCAGCGACCATGGTGGGTCTTCGCGGGGGCCGCGGGGCTGTTCGCCCTGGCCGGCTGGGTGGCGTGGTACGGCAAGGACCTGTGGCAGGACGTCGACCTGCGGCACTGGCTCTTCTACGACGAGTCCTACTCCGACCTCCTCGGGGAAGAATGGTGGGCGGGGGCCGTGCGGCTCGGAGTGATGGCGATAGCGGTCGTGCTCTGCGCCGCGTTCTTCGCGCTGGTCCCCCGCGGCGGGCATTGGTGGACGCACTTCGGCCAGTACACGATGTACGTCTACATGCTCCACTCCTTCGTGCTGTATCCGTTCCGCGAATCAGGCCTGCTGCGCGACCTCGAGCCCACCTGGATCTGGCTGCCCATCGTCATCGTGGCGTCGGTGCTGATCGCGATCGGACTCTCGACCAAGCCGGTGCGACGGCTGTTCCGGCCACTGGTCGAACCGCGGCCGCGATGGCTGTTCGACGATCCATCGCTCGCGGCCCGGGAGGGCCGGCGGTCGGATCCGACCGGCTCTCGGCGCCCGCGCGAGAGCGCCTGACGTCGGCGGAACCGTGTACGGTCGCGGGGTGAGTGAACCCGAGACGGCCGAAGACCTGCGCGACGAGGCTCTCGGGGCGCTCCGGCGTCTCGTGGCCGACGAGACGGCGACGTTCCACGACGGCCAGTTCGAAGCGATCCAGGCGCTCGTGCAGCGGCGTGCCCGGGCGCTCGTGGTGCAGCGCACCGGTTGGGGCAAGTCCGCCGTGTACTTCGTCGCGACCCTGCTGCTGCGCGGCCGCGGCGCCGGGCCGACGATCCTCGTCTCCCCGCTCCTCGCGCTCATGCGGGACCAGGTGGCGGCCGCCGAGCGAGCCGGGGTGCGGGCCGCGAGCATCAACTCCGCGAACCCCCTGGAGTGGACTGACATCCTCGCCAGCCTGGGCAACGACGAGATCGACGTGCTCCTGGTCAGCCCCGAGCGACTGAACAACCCCAGATTCCGTGACGAGCAGCTCCCCGCGCTGATGGCGCGCATAGGGCTGCTCGTGGTCGACGAGGCCCACTGCATCTCGGACTGGGGGCACGATTTCCGGCCGGACTACCGGCGCCTGCGCGACCTCATCGCCGGGATGCCGCCCGGAGTTCCGGTGCTGGCCACCACCGCGACCGCGAACGAACGCGTCGTGCACGATGTGGAGGAGCAGCTGGGCACCGGCGGCGATGGTGTGGTGACCATCCGCGGGCCGCTCGCCAGGGATTCACTGCGACTCGGCGTGCTGCGCCTTCCCGACGCCGCGACGCGCCTCGCGTGGCTGCTCAGTCACATCGGCGACCTGCCGGGGAGCGGCATCATCTACGCCCTGACGGTGTCCGCCGCGGAGGACACCGCTCGCCTGCTCCGCGACGCCGGCCACGAGGTCCGCGCGTACACCGGCCAGACCGACCCGGCCGAACGGGAGGAATCGGAGCGGCTGCTCAAGGAGAACCGCGTCAAGGCCCTCGTGGCCACCAGCGCGCTCGGAATGGGATTCGACAAGCCCGACCTCGCCTTCGTGCTGCACCTCGGCGCGCCGTCATCGCCCGTCGCTTACTACCAGCAGGTCGGGCGCGCAGGGCGCGCGACCGCTCGGGCCGACGTGCTGCTGCTTCCCGGCCCCGAGGACGAGGCGATCTGGCAGTACTTCGCGACGTCCTCGATGCCCGAGCAGGCGAAGGCGACCGCGGTGCTCGACGAGCTGGACCACGAGGGCGGCGCCCTGTCCACGGTCGCCCTGGAGGCGCGAGTGGACATCCGCCGCAGCCGGCTCGAGCTGCTGCTCAAGGTGCTCGATGTGGACGGGGCCGTCGAGCGCGTGCAGGGCGGCTGGCGCTCGACCGGTGTCCCTTGGGCGTACGACGCCGAGCGCTACAGTCGCATCGCGGCGGCGCGACGCCACGAGCAGGACGCGATGCTCGAGTACGAGAGGACATCCGGATGCCGCATGGAGTTCTTGCAGCGCGCGCTCGACGACCCCGCCGCAGCGCCGTGCGGCCGCTGCGACACCTGCACATCGGCGTGGTACCCGACGGGCATCGAAGAGGCGACCGCCGTGGCTGCGGACGCGGCGCTGAACCGGGTCGGCGTCCTCATCGAGCCGCGCGCGCAGTGGCCGAGCGGCATGCCGAGACTCGGACTGGAGCTGCGCGGGAACATCCCACCGGGCGAGCGGCTCGAGCCGGGGCGCGCACTCGCGCGGCTCACCGATCTCGGCTGGGGCGGCCCGCTGCGGGAGCTCTTCGCCCCCGGGAGCCCCGATGCCGAGATCTCGTCGGCGATGGCCGCGGCCTGCGTCCGCGTGCTGGCGGACTGGGGCTGGGACACGCGCCCCGCGGCGGTCGTCTCAATGCCGTCCCGTTCGCACCCCCGCCTCGTCGGCTCTCTGGCCCGCACGATCTCCGAGCTCGGACGCCTGCCGCTGCTCGGCACGCTGGAGCTCACCGGCAAGGGTCCCGGCGGGAGCGGCGGCAACAGCGCCTATCGCCTGGCCGGGGTGGCCGAGAGCTTCGCGGTGGGGCCCGAACTGGCCTCCTCGCTCAGCGACCTCCGGGCCGCTCCCGTGCTGCTGGTCGATGATCTGGTCGACAGCCGCTGGACGCTCACGGTGGCGGGACGGCTGCTGCGGCGCGCCGGAGCGGGAGCGGTGCTTCCCTTCGTGCTCGCCGCACGCGCCTAGCCGCCACCGTGCACGATCGCCGCCACCGCAGCCGTGCCCACCGAGCCTGCTGCGGCCAATCGCGGACCGAGCCCGATGTCGACCAGCACGATCCGCCCGGCGAGCTCGGGTCCCCTTCCCCGCACCAGGCCCGCCTTCACCGCTCCGAAGGTGACCGTGACGGATGCGGGGAGCACGACGTCATCGCTCGATCCGTCGTCGGGCTGCAGCCCGCTCGGCACGTCGACGGCGATCACCCTCGGCCTGCCGGCGTGCACTGCGGGCAGCAGCCCGGCGACGATCACACGCGCGTCGCCGCGGAGCGCCGCGGACGTCGACGCGCCGATGCCGAGGATCCCGTCGAGCAGCAGGTCGGGATCGGATGCCGCGGAGACGGCTTCCGCCAGCCCTATCGTTCGCGCCCCCGCCTCCACCGCCGCCTCGAACCCGGCGGTGTGCACCCGGTCGGACGTGAGCAGCAGGTCGACCGCCACGCCTGCTTCCGCGGCGAGGTGCGCGCCCGCGAACAGGGCGTCGCCCCCGTTGTCGCCGCTGCCGGCGAGCACCAGCACTCGGCCTCCGCGCGCGCCCAGCTCACCCAGAGCGATGCGCGCGAGGGCCCCCGCGGCGCGCAGCATGAGCGGTTCGCCCGCATCGAGCAGCGGCTTCTCTGCGGCTCGAACCTGCGCGGCGAGGTAGACGGGCGCGCTCTCAGCCACCGACGCCTCCTTCACCGGGTCGTCTCCTCAACCGGATCGTCGCGGCGGATCAGGCGAAGAGCCCGGCCCCGACGTACGAACCAGGGGCGGCGCCGGGCGGCACGGCGAACAACGCCGATCCGACGGGCCGAATGTACTCGTTGAGCGCGTCGCTCGCCAGTGCTCGCTGCACGGTGATGAACTGCTCCGGCGAGCGCTGATAAGAGAGGAAGAAGAGCCCGGCGTCCAGGCGGCCGAGGTCATTGTTGCCGTCGACGAAGTTGTAGCCGCGCCGCAGCATGCGGGCCCCCGAGTTCTGAGCGGGATGCGCCAGCCGCACGTGCGCCGCCATGTCGATGGCCGGCGCGCCGGCCGCATCCGCCTTCTCGAAATCAGGAGCGGTGAACTCGTTCCCGCCCGAAAGCGGTGCCCCCTCCCCCTTGGATCGCCCGATGATGCGGTCCTGCTCGGCGAGCCGCACGCGGTCCCACGACTCGATCAGCTGCGCGATCTTGCGGGCGACGAGATACGAACCGCCGGTCATCCACGCCGGCTGATCGCCTGCCGCGACCCACACGTGGTCTTGGAGCGCCTCGCGGTCATCGGCGAGGATGTTGGCGGTGCCGTCTTTGTAGCCGAACAGGTTGCGCGGCGTGGCCTGAGCGGCCGTCGTCTTGGAGGTGCGGCCGAAGCCGAGCTGCGACCAGCGGAGGCGGGCCCGCCCGAAGGCGATGCGGCTGAGGTTGCGGACGGCGTGAACGGCCACCTGCGGATCGTCCGCGCACGCCTGGATGCACAGATCGCCGTCGCTCGTGAGGGGGTCGAGGTCGTCGCCCAAAAACGCCGGCAGCTCGTGGAGCTCGGGCGGGCGGCGCGACGCGATGCCGAATCGGTCGACGCCGTCCGCCTCGAACAGGGTCGGACCGAATCCGAACGTGATCGTCAGGTTGCTGGCGGAAAGGCCCTGCGCCTCCCCCGTGTCATCCGGCGGCGCCATCGGCGAGCCGCCCACGGCGCCGGTGGCGGTGACGTCGAGACCGCGCGTCATCCGCGCCGCCGCATACGACCACTCCTCGAGCAGCGACACGAGGGCGGCGCGCGTCGCACCGGCCATCATGTCGAAAGCCGCGAAGTGCAGGTGGTCCTGAACGGGCGTGGTGACGCCGGCCTGATGCGTGCCGTAGAAGTCGTAGGCGGATGCGCCCGCTCCCGTGTCGGCGGCGGCACGAGCGACGGCGACGCCGCCCGCCAGTCCCGCACCGGCGCCCAGGGCAAGGCCGGCTGCTCCCGCCCCGACGAAGCCGAGCAGACCACGCCGGCTCACACCGGCCGCGGGGGCGTCGTCGGTAAGCGAATCGGTCCCCGAGCCTGTCGAGGGGTCGTGAGGATCCGTCATCTCACTCCAGCACGGTCACCGTGAGCTGGGACAGCGGCTCGGCGAGGGCGTTGATGAGGTCGGTGAACTCGCGCTTGTCGGCATCCGTCAGCGCGGAGTAGGTCACGAAGCCGGTCGCGAGAGATCCGTGGGCGGCCAGGGAGCTCTCGAGCGCCGCGTAGCCGGCGTCGATCTCCTCGACGAGGGCCGCGCCGGACTCGCCCTTGGATGCCGCGAAGTCGCGCGCGAGCGAGAACGCCATCTTCGAGCCCTCGACGTTGGCGGCGAAATCCCAGAGATCGGTGCCCGACCACCAGTCCTCCTCGCCGGAGATCTTGCCGGTGGCGACCTCGTCGAGGAGCGCGATCGCTCCGTTGCTCAGCCCGGCGACACCCTGCGCGTCGATCGCGGCCTGGAAATCGGCGGAGTGCACGTAGTCGTAGAGCTCCGCGACGTCGGCGACCAGGAGGTCGCCGAACTCGGCGCGCTGCTCGGGGGTCGATGGCGCCCAGTCCTGCCATGCCGGCGTCTCGCCGTCGGCGTTCAGCGCGTCCGTCGCCGGCACCCACAGGTCCTTCTCGATGCGATGGAAGCCCGTCCAGTCGAGGCCTTCGGCAACGGCATCCACCTCGCGGTAGTCGATGCGGGGGTCGAGGTCGCCGAGCGCCTCCGCCACGGGCTCGATGCGCTCGTAGTACGCGCGCACCTGCGGGAATGCGGCGCGCGCCGCTTCGTCGTCGCCCGCAGCATAGGCGGCGGCGAACTCCTCGGCCCGCGGCACCAGCTGCGAGACCTGGTCCTTCACGAACGCCGCGTAGAGGTCGACGGCCTGCTGCTTCAGCTCGGCATCCGGACCATCGACGGCGACCGCGTCGCCCGAGACGGTGAAGCCCGTCCGGCCAACGCCCTCGCCGATCATCCCAGGCTTGCAGAGGGTGAAGTACTCCCCCGGCTGGGCCACCACGGTCAGACTGCGAGACGCGCCGGGTGCCACGTTCTCGACCTCGCCCACGATGCGCAGCCCGTCGTCGGCGAGCAGGTAGAACTCCGTGACGTCGGCGCCGGCGTTCGTGACCTCGAAGGCCACCGTTCCGCTCTCGGCGGTCGTGGCGGAGACGTCGCACGATCCGTCGGTGGACGTGACGGTGATGGCATCGGATGCGGCGGCGTCGGCCTTGGCGACGCAGCCGGTCACGACGAGGCCGGCGGCGGCGGTCGCGGCGAGACCGGCGAGGATCCTGTTCGGGGTCATGATGCTCCTAGCGGGGGTGGGGAGGAGGTCGATGCGGCGGAGGAGGGAGTGACCGCCGAGGCAAGCGCGGCCGAAGCCGGCGTGGACGCGGTCGGGGCGCCTGCCGCAGAGGGGGCTGCCGCCCGGCGCTTGGAGTGCAGCGAGCGCACCAGGAAGATCGAGCCGACGATGCCGACGTACAGCACCCACGCGATGATCTGCAGCCACGACATCCGCGGGGTGAAGCCGATCGTGGCCTGCAGGATCGCGGCCAGTGGGCTGCCGGGCGGGATCGCCGCGCTGACGTCGAACGCCCAGCCGAACGGGAAGGCGCTCGCGCCTACCGCGACGGCGCCCGTTGCCTGTGCGACGGGCGCAAGAGCGGAGAAGGGACCCGGCAGCGCGCCCGCCTCCTGCAGGTCGTGGATGCCGTACGCCAGCACGCCGGCGGCGACGATGATGAGGAAGGCACCGGTCCAGGTGAAGAAGCGCCGAAGGTTTAGGCGCAGCATCCCGCGGGCGAGCAGCCAGCCGAGGGCCACCGCCGTCAGGATGCCGAGCAGCGCGCCGAGCAGCGCGGAGGGCGCGTCGCCGAAGGACTGCACCATCGACCACAGCAGCAGAGTGGTCTCGATGCCCTCCCTGGCCACGGAGACGAAGCCCAGCACGACCAGTCCCCAGACGGTGCCGCGTGCCAGCGCCCGGTCGATGCCGCCCTCCAGCGTGCGCTTGAGCGTGCGTCCGGCCTTCTGCATCCAGAAGATCATCCACGTGACCATCGCCACGGCGATCAGCGAGAGAGTGCCGCCGATGAGCTCCTGCGCCTCGAACGTCAGGCTGTACGCGCCGAAGGTGAGCACCGCGCCGATGACCAGTGCCATCAGGGCGGCCAGCCCGATGCCGATCCACAGGCGGGGCAGCACATCCCGCCGGCCCATGCGGGTCAGGTAGGCCACGAGGATGCCGACGACCAGCGCGGCCTCGAGGCCCTCGCGGAGGCCGATCAGGAAGGTTGCAAGCACGGGATTCCGGGTGGGTGAGAAGGGAGGGGCGTCCTGTGTGACGCTCGGCTTGCGCCGTCGAGTGTTCGAGGAAGGTAAGCCTTACCTTGCAAGGGTATTCAGGGTGTGCACCGCTGTCCAATCGAGGAGGCTTCGCGCGCGGCACCGTCAGTAACGATCGGCAACAAACGAGCGGATGCCGCGAGCCGTGCCTAGCCTCGTGTGCATGTCCGAGCTCAGCCTGCCGATCCTCGACCTCTCGCAGTTGGATGCCGGGAATGACGCTGCGGCCCGATTCCGGGCGGACCTTCGGGCCGCGACCCACGACGTCGGCTTCTTCTACCTCACGGGCACCGGTGTGACACCGCTGCTCGAGCAGCGCCTGCACCGGGCGGCGCGCGACTTCTTCGCCCTCCCCGAGGCGGACAAGCTCGCGATCGAGAACGTGCAGAGCCCGCACTTCCGCGGGTACACGCGGGTCGGCGGAGAGCGGACGCAGGGGAAGGTCGACTGGCGCGAGCAGATCGACATCGGCCCCGAGCGGGCCGCGATCACCGATCCGGACGCGCCGGACTTCGCGCGCCTGATCGGGCCGAACCTCTGGCCGGCGGCACAGCCGGAGCTTCGCGAGGTGGTCGCGGAGTGGCACGAGCGCCTGACGGCGGTGGCTCGGCGGCTGCTGCGGGCGTGGGCCCAGACGCTCGGCGCACCCGAGGACTACTTCGACGAGCACTTCGGGGAACCGTCGACCCTGATCAAGATCGTGCGCTATCCGGGCAGCAGGGAGCCCGAGCCGCAGCAGGGCGTCGGAGCGCACAAGGATTCCGGCGTGCTGACCCTGCTCTGGGTCGAACCGGGCAAGGGCGGCCTGCAGGTGGAGCGCGACGGAGCGTGGGTGGATGCGCCATCCGTGCCCGGCGCGTTCGTGGTCAACATCGGGGAGCTCCTGGAGTACGCCACGCAGGGCTATCTGAAGGCGACGAACCACCGCGTGGTCTCGCCCCGCTACCCGGATGACCGCATCTCGGTCCCGTTCTTCTTCAACCCCGCGCTCGATCGGCGGCTGCCGCTCATCGAACTGCCGGCCGAGCTGGCGGCGGAGGCGACCGGTGTGACCCAGGACCCGGACAACCCCATCCACGCCCTCTACGGCGAGAACGCGCTCAAGTCGCGGCTGCGCGCGCACCCCGACGTGGCCGAGCGTCACCACAGCGACCTTCTCGCGGCGCGGGCCGCGGCATCCGCCCGCTGACCACCCTCTGACCGCCCTCACCGCCGCGATACCGGCGCAGGCGACTCCCCTTGTTCTCGTCGTGAGAATCGGTCCGGCGGCCGAGAATCGGTGCGACGCACCGAGTTTCTTACGCCCGACCGATTCTCGCGACAGCGACGACGTCCGCGGACAACAGCGAAGGGCCGCCCCACACCTGGGACGGCCCTTCGAGAAGTGCGATGTACGCTGGTGCGCCTAGCGGCGGAGCCCCAGACGCTCGATCAGCGAGCGGTAGCGCGCGATGTCGATGTCCTGGAGGTAGCCGAGCAGACGGCGGCGCTGACCGACCATCAGGAACAAGCCACGACGCGAGTGGTGGTCGTGCTTGTGGTCCTTCAGGTGCTCTGTGAGGTCTTTGATGCGCTGCGTCAGCATTGCGACCTGCACCTCGGGGGATCCGGTGTCACCGGGGTGCGTCGCGTACTCTTCGATGATCGCCTTCTTGGCGTCGAATTCAAGTGCCATAGATGGGATCCCCTTTCTCCTCATTGCGCGGCGCCCATCGCCTGATGCGTGAGCTCTCTTTATCCGCGGCCGATCGAACGGCAACCTGAAGAGTCTACCAGCCGGGCACTGCAGGGGTGAACGCGGCGGCGACCGGGCGTCGAATGCGCGTTAGCCTCGATGGATGCCCCCGCTCGACGTCGTCGCCGCGTGATGCTTCGTCGAGGCCCGACGAGGATGCCGCGCCTGCGTCGCGACCACTTCCTCGACCTGCGGCCCCTCACGACGAGTCCCGCGTTCGCGCGCATGTGGATCGGCTCCACCCTCGCCGGGCTCGGCGGCCAGCTCACGATCGTCGCGATCATGCTGCAGATGTACGAGCTGACGGAGTCGACGTTCGCGGTGGCCATGATCGCCGTGGCGGGGCTCGTGCCGATGATCTTCGCCGGCCTGTACGGCGGGATGCTCGCCGACGCGTTCGACCGCCGGCGCGTCGCTCTGCTTGCCGCGACGGTCACCTTCGCGTCGACCGCCGTGCTCTGCGCACTCACCTGGGCCCAGCTCGAGACGGTGTGGTGGCTGTACGTGATCAGCATCGTGAACTCCTCGGCGAACTCGATCGTCATGGCCGCGCGTCAGTCGATCGTCCCGCGCCTGATCCCGAGGGAGCTGCTCCCCGCGGCATCCGCGCTCGGCGGCATCACAGTCGGGGTGATGGTGACGATCGGACCGGCCCTCGCCGGCGTGCTCGTGGCCTTCTCGGGGTACGGCTGGACCTACACGATCGACCTCGTACTGATGTCGTCGCTGTTCCTCGGGCTGTGGGGCCTCCCCCGCATCCAGCCCGAGGGAGTTCTCGTGCGCCCCGGCCTGCGGTCGCTCGCCGACGGCTGGGCGTTCCTCAAGCGTGCGGGCAACATCCGCCTGCAGTTCGTGCTGGACATCGTCGCGATGACGTTCGGAAACCCGCTCGCGCTCTTCCCCGCCATCGGCGCGGTGCTGCTCGGCGGCGGACCGATCACGACGGGCATCCTCACGGCCGCCGTGGCGGTGGGCGCATTCTTCTCGAGCCTCTTCTCCGGGCCGGTCGGCCGGGTGCGCCACCATGGCGTCGGCATCCAGCGCGCCATCGCGGTCTATGGAGGCGCGATCTCCGTCTTCGGCGTGATCCTGCTCGCCGGGGCCCTCGGCGTCTTCGCACCGGAGACCGTCGGCATCGACAGTCCCAATTCCGTGCTCATCGTGGCCGCCGTGGCCGCGCTGATCGTCTCCGGTGCCGCCGACAACGTGAGCTCGATCTACCGCAACACGATGGTGCAGGCGGCCGTCCCCGACGCGATCCGCGGTCGCCTGCAGGGTCTGTTCATCGTCGTGGTGGCCGGCGGACCGCGCCTCGGCGCGCTCTACGCGGGCACGCTGGCGTCGGTCACCACGCTGTGGTTCCCACCGCTGCTCGGCGGGTTCCTCATCATCGCGCTGGTCGCTGCGCTCGTGCGCCTCAATCCGCGCTTCCGCGCATACGACGCGGAGTTCCCCGAGCCCTGATCGACGCCGAACCGCCAACCATCGGCGGGATTCGGACGTGGCATCCGCGTGGCCCGCAGAACGTCGGATGCCGCGCGTAGAGTCGCCCCGTGACTTCGACCAGCCCCCTCCTCGCCCGTGCGGCGAAGACCCCGTCGCCGGCGTGGGTCGCCATCCAGTTCACCCTGACGGGCATCATCTGGGGCTCCAGCTTCCTCTTCATGAAGGTCGCTCTCGAGGGGCTCTCGCCCGCCCAGGTGGCCTGGTCCCGCCTGCTGCTCGGCGCGCTCACCCTCGGCCTCTTCGTCGCGCTGCGACGCGACCGGCTCCCCCGCAGCATCCGGATCTGGGCACATATGAGCGTGCTCGCCGTCTCGTTCTGCGTCGTGCCGTTCCTGCTCTTCTCGTGGGCCCAGCAGCACGTCACATCCGGGCTCGCCAGCATCTACAACGCGACGACGCCGATCATGACCGCGATCATGGCGGGGCTGCTGTTCCGGGTGGAGAAGCTCAAGGCGGTGCAGGTCGCCGGCATCCTCGTCGGGATCCTCGGCGTCATGGTGATCATCGCGCCGTGGCAGGGCCTGGACTTCAGCCAGAGCCTCGTCGCACAGCTGGCCATCCTCGGCGCGACGGCCTGCTACGGCTTCAGCCTCGCGTACATGCGCAAGTTCGTCGGGAACACCGGCATGAGCGCGCTCGTCTTCTCGTTCCTCAACATCGGCATCGCGGCGGCGATCATGGCGCTGCTGACACCGGTGCTCGTGCTCACGCCGGTACGGCTCGACCCGTGGATCGTCGGCAGCATCGTGCTGCTCGGATGCCTCGGCACGGGCGTCGCGTACATCTGGAACCAGAACGCGCTGCGGGCGTGGGGCCCGACGCGCGCGTCGACCGTCACCTACATCACGCCGGTGGTGGGGGTCCTGCTCGGCATCCTGGTGCTCGGCGAGAGCCTGTCCTGGAACGAGCCGGTCGGTGCCGTCATCGTCTTCCTCGGCATCCTGCTCGCGCAGGATCGCCTCCGTCGTCGGCGCGCCGCCACGGCCCCCGGTGAGGCGCTCGCGTCGGTTGACGAGCGGAGGGCGGATGCTTCGCCGGTGCTCCCACAGAGCGCCGACGAGGCATCCGCCCCCTTCGAACCGGTGGTCAGTCCTGCTGCAGCGCGCCCTGCAGGTCGAGCGTGATGGTGACGTCCTTGCCGACCAGCACCCCGCCGGTCTCGAGCGCCGCGTTCCACGTCAGGCCGAAGTCCTCGCGGTTGATGACGGTCGTGGCGGTCGCACCCGCCTTGTAGTTGCCCCACGGGTCGGTGCCGAAGCCGCCGAAGTCGAACTCGAGCGTGACGGGCTTGGTGACGCCGCGGATGGTCAGGTCGCCGTCGACGAGCATCTCGCCCTTCTCGATGCGCACGCCCGTCGAGACGAACTCCATCGTCGGGTAGTTCTCGACGTCGAAGAAGTCGGCGGAGCGCAGGTGCTGGTCGCGACCCTGGTCCTTGGTGTCGAGGGAGGTGACATCCACGCTCGCGGTGACGCGGGCATCGAGGGGGTTCTCCGGCGCGATCAATGTGGCGGACTTCATGCCGAAGGTGCCCCGCACCTTGGAGATCATCATGTGACGAACGCTGAACTGCACCTCGCTGTGCGAGGGGTCGAGCACCCAGGTTCCTGCGCGGTAGCCCGGGATGTCGAGCGCGTGATCGGTGGAAGTGGACATGAGTGCTCCTTGAGGTTGGGGGTGCGGATCTCCGCGACGGTCCCCCCTCTCAACCGACCCCCGGACTATTCCATTCCCGTGAATGGAAATTTGCTCCGGGTCGGCACGAGGAACGGCCCGCGGCGCCGAAGCGCCGCGGGCCGTTCGAGCGTCGAGCTCAGCCGACGGCGATCAGATCGATGATGAAGATGAGGGTCTTGCCGGAGAGGAAGTGGCCGCCCCCGGCGGGGCCGTATGCGAGCTCCGGCGGGATCACGAGCTCGCGGCGCCCGCCGACCTTCATGCCGGGGATGCCCTCCTGCCAGCCCTGGATGAGCCCGCGGAGCGGGAACTGGATGCTCTCGCCACGGTTCCACGACGAGTCGAACTCCTCGCCGGACTCGTACTCCACGCCGGCGTAGTGCACCGTCACGGTGTCGCCCGGCTTCGCCTCAGGGCCGTCGCCCTCGATGAGGTCGCGGATCTGCATGGTGTCCGGAGCGGGGCCCTGCGGGGCGTCGAATTCGGGCTTGGTGCGGTCTTCAGTCATGCCTCCATCCAACCGGCGAAGCCCCCGAGAAGCAATCCGATGCGCCAGGCGCGAACACCGCCGCACGCGCACATCAGAGGGCGTAGAACGGCCCCACGGCGCTTGACACGCCTGCGGGCTCGGGCCACCCTGGTTCTACGACAGAGACCGACTCAGCGCTCGGTTGACACGCAGGCATCGCCGCGGCACCGAGCGCTGAGTTCTGCCTCAGCGCATGAGCAGGGCTGATCGAGTGGCGGCCGTGCGCGCCAGCAGCATGCGTTCGTCGTCCACGGCGCGCGGGTCGCGCCCGGAGATCCCCCGCTGCCGCGCGGCTGCCAGTGCGGTGGCGTCCTCGATGAAGGTCTTCATCGTGTCCGTGCGGTCGCCCGTGAGGGTCTTCGCCCAGGCAAGCCCCGTTCGGCGCCCGCCGGGTGTCGCGAGCATCTCGACCTCCTGGGGCGTGAACCATCCAGCGGCGGCATAGTCCCCGAGCCGGTTGCGGGTCAGCCGGGCCTCTTCCCTCCTCAGCGCCAGCACACCGAGGATGAAGATCACGAAGAGCGGGATCTGCAGCGTGATGTACAGCTGGAAGAAGTCGCCGAAGACGGCCGAGCCGTTCCAGAGCGCGTGCAGGATCACGGCGCCGGTGAGTCCTCCCAGCCACGGGCCGAGGGCGCCACCGAAGGAGGCGCCCCTGCGGGCCGCGAGCCCCAGCGCCAGGCCGGTGACGCTGGTGAACATCGCATGAGCGAACGGCGAGAGGATGCCGCGGACGAAGAACGTCGTGGTGAGATCCGCGGCACCACCCTCGATGAAGGCGATCGCGAAGTACTGGATGTTCTCGGTGAAGGCGAAGCCGGCGCCGATCAGGGCGCCGTACACGACCCCGTCGACAGGACCGTCGAAGGCGCGGCGGGCCGTCACGAACAGCAGCAGCAGGCCGAGACCCTTGCCGACCTCTTCGACGATCGGGGCCTGCACCACCGCGCGCAGCACCTCACGGGCCTCGGTGGGCGCACTGCCGACGGCCTGCGAGAGCACCAGGTCGACGAGCAGGGCGAAGGCGACCGCCGCGATCGCGCCCCACGCGATGGCGAAGACCACGAGACTCCGAGGCTCCGGCTCCCACCGGTCGACGAGCCGCACGGCGAAGAGCACGATGAGGAACGGCACGACGGCGACCACCAGGCCGATGAGCGACGCCGCAGGCCCGAGCGCACTCAGGAAGTACCCGACCAGCCCGACGAGCACGAGCACCAGAAGGCCGAAGAGCCATACGGAGGCGACGCGGCCACGTCGCGCCGGAACCGGCGGTGTCGGTATCCCGACCGGAGTCGGGGGTGCCGGCGGGATCAGAGCGCCCGCACCGCGGCGGGGCTGCGCGAGTGAAGAGGCGAACTCCCCAGGTGGCGGCGGCGGGCTGTACGTCACACCGCCAGCCTAGGACGCCGAGCCAGCACGAAGGGGCGCGGGCCGGGTAGCGTGGGGGGATGCGCTTCGCCCACGTCCGCCCCGGCGACGCGACAGATCCCGTTCTGGCCGTCGTTCTCGAGACCGAGGCGATTCCCGTGCCGACGCTCTTCGACGGCGCTCCCGCCGACCTGCAGACCCTCATCGACGGCGGCGACGAGACGCTCGCTCGGGTGCGCACCGCCCTAGAACAGCACTCGGGCGACGAGCCGCGGCATCCGCTCGCCGACGTGCGTTTCGAGTCCGCCCTGAACGCTCCCCCGGTCATCCTCGCGATCGGGCTCAACTATGCCGCCCACTCCGGGGAGCTCGGGCTGAAGACGGACTCCACGCCCACGGTCTTCGTGCTGTGGCCGAACTCCCTCAGCGGCCACGAGCACACGACATCGTGGCCGCGCTCGCTCAGCGAGTCGGTCGACTACGAGGCCGAGCTCGGTGTGATCATGGGGCGCCCGGCGAAGGATGTGTCCGAAGAGGATGCCCTCGAGCACGTGTGGGGATACACCGTCGTCAACGACATCACGGCGCGCGACATCCAGTTCAGCGAAGCGCAGTGGTCGCGCTGCAAATCGTTCGACGGCTTCACTCCGACGGGACCCTTCGTCGTCACCGCCGACGAGATCCCCGACCCGCAGGACCTGCACATCTGGACCGTCGTGGACGGGCACAGGGTGCAGGACGCCAGCACGAGCCAGATGGTGCGCTCGGTCGCCAAGCTGATCGCCCACCTGTCGAAGTCCGTGACACTCCTGCCGGGAACGCTGATCTCGACCGGAAGCCCCGGCGGCGCCGGCTACTCGCGCGACCCCCAGATCTTCCTTCGCGACCGCTCCACGGTCACGGTGGGCGTCGACGGAATCGGCGAGCTCACCACGCACTGCCGCATCCTCGACTGAGCGACCGGGCGGGAGCGGCCGAAATCGACGCCCGCCCGGGCGATCTCAGTTCGACGGGCAGTTCAGGGTGACGGTGACCCCATTGATGTCATGGGTGCCGGAGCCGTACTCGGCGCAGAGCCGTGCGAATTCGCCCGCCGCCGCGACCACGCCGCTGATCACGACGATGCCGACGATGATCCCGACGACCATGAGCACGGAGCTGACGATGATGGCCCACACGGCCGGAGTGTTCTTGTAGCCGGCCCTCTTGCTCTGCACCAGGGCGATGATGCCCAGGATCAAGGCCACGAGCTGGACGAAGAACGCGAGGATGAGCGCGACGATGCCCATCGTCTTGCCCGGAATGGTGCCCTGCGCCTGCCCGCCGTACGGGGCCGGCGGTGCCGCGCCATAGGACGGGGCGGGCGGTGTCGAGCCGTATGCGGGCGGGGGCGGCGTCGCGCCGTACGGCGGCGGGGAGTTCTGGGGGTCCTGGGGGTCGGTCACGGTGGTCTCCTCGTGTTGAGCTGTGTGCTCGAACGCTATCGCTCCGGTCCGACCCCCGGCAACGCAGAACCCGCGGGGATGCCTAGAGCGACTCTTTGGGAGCTCCGGGCGGCGGCACGATCGGGATCGCCGCGGTGACCGCCTCGAGCCCCGACAGCCGCGCCGGTGAGAGCTGCTTCATGCACTCCTCCCGGGTCATGAGGCCGCCCTCCACCACGAGGTCGGCGATGTTGTGGCCGGTGAGCAGGGCCGTCTTGGCGAGCGCCGCGGCGGCCGCGTAGCCGATGAACGGGGTGAGTGCGGTGATGACTCCCACCGACGAGCCGACCATCCCGCCGAGGCGTTCGCGGTTGGCCGTGATGCCCTCGACGCAGTTGACGCGCAGGGTCCACATCGCCTGCCGCATCCAGGTGATCGACTGGAAGATCGAGTGCGCGATGACCGGCTCGAACGCGTTGAGCTGAAGCTGCCCGCCCTCGACCGCCATCGTGACGGTCATGTCGGCGCCCACGACGGCGAAGGCCACCTGGTTCACGACCTCGGGGATCACCGGGTTCACCTTGCCCGGCATGATGCTCGAGCCGGCCTGGCGCGCCGGCAGGTTGATCTCGCCGAACCCCGCCTGGGGACCGCTGGAGAGGAGGCGAAGATCATTGCAGATCTTCGACAGCTTGATGGCATTGCGCTTGAGCGACGAGGAGAACGACATGAACGCCCCGGTGTCGCTCGTGGACTCGACGAGGTCGACGGCGGTCTCGAGGTCGAGCCCGCTGATCTCGCGCAGGTGACGCAGAACGCCGGCCGCGTAGTCGGGATGAGCGGTGATGCCCGTGCCGATGGCCGTCGCACCCATGTTGATCTCGAACAGCAGGTAGGCGTTCTCCGTCAGGCGGTTGTAGTCCTCGCGAAGGGTCGTCGCGAAGCCGTGGAACTCCTGACCGAGCGTCATCGGCACCGCGTCCTGCAGCTGGGTGCGGCCCACCTTCAGCACGTCGTGGAATTCGACCGCCTTGGCAAGGAACGCCTTCCGCAGCAGGTCGAGCTCTTCGAGAAGGCTGCGAAGGGTGAGCGAGAGGCCCACCTTGATGGCCGTGGGATACACGTCATTGGTCGACTGGCTGCGGTTCGTGTCATCGATCGGCGAGAGGTAGGCGTAGTCGCCCTTCTCGCGGCCCGCCATCTCGAGGGCGACGTTGGTGATGACCTCGTTCGCGTTCATGTTCGTCGACGTGCCGGCGCCGCCCTGGATGACGCCGACGACGAACTGGTCGTGGAACTCGCCGTCGATGACGCGCTGGCTCGCGCGGTCGATCAGGTCTGCGGTCGCCGGCTCGAGATCGCCGAGATCACGATTCGCGCGCGCGGCGGCCTGCTTCACCATCGCCAGCGCGACGACGAGGTCCGGATAGACGGAGATCGGGCGCTTGCTGATCGGGAAGTTGTCCAGCGCACGGGCGGTGTGGATCCCCCAGTAGGCGTCTGCGGGTATCTCCATCGATCCCAACGAGTCGGTTTCTATACGGGTGCGCGTCATTGCGTCCAGTGCCATGGTGTGTGGGTCCTTTTGGGTCACGAGAGGCGGGTGCTTCGAGCCTATCGCCGGACGACCGGCGATTCTGCCCGGGGTACCCGCCCCCTGTGTCCGAGCGCTACCGGTTCACCGAGCTCATATCGGCGTAGCGGTCGCCGACCGGAGACTCGAGGTCGCCCAGCGCCTGGAGCTGGTCCGCGCTCAGTTCGAGCGCGTCGGCCGCGACGTTCTCCTCGAGATACGGGATCCTCTTCGTCCCCGGAATGGGCGCGATGTCATCCCCCTGCGCGAGCAGCCAGGCAAGTGCCACCTGCCCGGGCTTGGCTCCGAGTTCGGCGGCCACGGCATCCACTTTCTCGACGATCGCGATGTTGCGCTCGAGGTTGCCGTCCGCGAACCGCGGGTTGGAGCGCCGGAAGTCGGTCGCATCGAGCTCGTCGAGCGACCGGATCGACCCGGTGAGGAACCCGCGACCCAGCGGCGAGTACGGCACGAATCCGATCCCCAGCTCGCGCACGGTGGGGAGGATCTCCGCCTCCGGGTCGCGCGTCCAGAGCGAGTACTCGGTCTGCAGCGCCGTCACCGGGTGCACGGCATGCGCGCGGCGGATCGTCTCGGGCCGCGCCTCCGAGAGGCCGTAGTGCAGGATCTTGCCTTCCTGGATCAGCTCCGCGAGGGCACCGACGGTGTCCTCGATCGGGGTGCCGGGATCCATGCGGTGCTGGTAGTACAGGTCGATGCGATCGGTGCCGAGGCGCTTCAGAGAGCCGTCCACCGAGAGCCGGAGGTTCTCGGGGCTGCCGTCGATGCCGTAGGAGTCATCGGTGCGGTGGCGCAGGGTGCCGAACTTGGTGGCGATCACGACGTCGTCCCGTCGCCCCGCGATCGCCTTGGCGAGGAGCTCCTCATTCAGGTACGGCCCGTACATCTCCGCCGTGTCCAGGAACGTGACTCCGAGCTCGAGAGCGCGGTGGATCGTGCGGATCGAGCCGGCGTCATCCTGCGCGGCTCCGGTGTAGAACGCGCTCATTCCCATCAGGCCGAGGCCGATGCGGCCGACGGACGGCCCCTGCGCGCCGAGGGTGATCTTCTTCATTCGAGTGTCGCTTTCTGATAGAGGTCGATCTTGTAGTCGATGGCCGCGAGACTCTGGGTGATCTCTTCGAGCTGGGCCAGCACCGAGATGCGGTGGCGGAGCAGCAGCTCGAGGCGGTCGCCGGTCGTCCCGTCCCCCGCGCGCGCCAGCTCGACGTACTCGCGCACCGTGGCGATCGGCATCCCGGTCGAGCGCAGTTTGGTGAGGAATCTCACCCATCCCACATCGGCCTCGCTGTAGCGCCGATGGCTCGAGGACGCCCGGTCTACGGGAACGAGCAGAAGGCCCGCACGCTCGTAGTACCGCAGCGTGTGCGTGGTCAGGCCGGTGAGCTCCGCCACGTCGGAGATGCTGAGGCGGGCGTCGGTGACGGTCATAGCCCCAGGCTAGAACTTAGAGCGCGCTCTAAGTCAATCGTTCCGAGGCGGCTTTCTCGAGAACTCCTCCAGGCGCTGCTCGGGGCTGAGCCGTGCCATCCGCTCGACCCATTCCGGCGAGAAGTAGTCGCCGGTAGGCGCCTGAGTCACGGGCACGACGGAATGGGTGATCGTGTCGTCGTAGACGTGCACCAGGTGGAACGACTGTCCGGCGTCCATGCCGTTCACCGCGTCGCCCGGTCGTGCCAGGTTCATCGTGTAGCAGGTCGCCGCCGCGACGCTGACGGGAACCCCGGCGAACGTCCCGCTCGTGGAGTAGTGCAGGTGCCCCGCGAGGATGCCGCGCACGTCCGTGCCCTCGATCGCCTCCGCCAGCCGGCCCTGATCGCGCAGCTCGAGGATGTCGAACAGCGGGACGTGCGAGGGCAGCGGCGGATGGTGAAGGGCCAGCAGGGTGCCCAGGGGCGCCGCCGTGCTCAGAACATCGCGCAGCCAGCGGAGCTGCGTCGCGTCGAGGTCGCCGTGGTGCCAGCCGGGAACGCTCGTGTCGAGGGCGATCAGTCGGAGCCCGCCGAGGTCCCAGACGCCGGTCACCGGCTCCTCCGTCGGTGCCAGGCCGAGCATCGCCTCGCGGAGCGCGGGGCGTTCGTCGTGGTTGCCGGCGACCCAGATGAGCGGGGCATCGAGCCGCTCGGCGACGGGGTCGACAGCGGCCCGCAGCCTGCGGTAGGCGTCCGGCTCGCCGAGGTCGGTCAGGTCACCGGTGAAGACGAGGGCGTCGGGGCGGATGCCGAGCGCCTCGACGGCGCGAAGCGTCTCGGCGAGGTTCGCCTCGGTGTCGTACCGGCCGCCCAGCGGTGCGTTGCCCGCGAGAAGGTGGGTGTCACTCAGGTGCACGATCGTGCGCCGCGCGGGCGGGTACTGTCCGAAGGAGACGGATGCGGCCGGGGTGGGGACCATACGCCCCAGCCTAGGGGCGGCCGCCGACGCGCAAACGGAGGCGACCGGCACGCGAGGCGTTCACGAGCAGCTCAGTGGTTGAAGAGGATGAGCAGCAGCCCACCGAGCACGGCGAGCCCCGCCATCCCGAAGCAGAAGTACGCCCCTATCAGCGACACCCGCTTCTGCACGTCGGTGAGCGGGTTCTTGCGGGCCGCCTTCGCGGCAGCCTTCGCCGCGCGCTCGGCATCCTTCCGAGTGATCACGGTGATGGCGTCGGTGAACTCGGCGGGCGTCACCACGGGGGCCCTGCCCGCACGAACGAGCAGCCGGAGGCCCGACGAGTAGAAGCCCACGACGAGGACCGCCCCGATCATGGCGGCGACGAATACCTGCACGAAGGCGATCCAGTCGATGCTGAAGGTCACAGCGATCCCCCTCCGTTCTTGTCCGCTCCCCTGCGCGCGTCGGCCTTCGCCTTCTCCTTGGCGGCCTGCTTCGCGGTGGCGGCGACACGGGCTCGCTCTTCGGTGGCGCGGCGCTCCGCGGCTTTGCTCTCCGCCTTCACCCGTGCCGCCTCCTCCGCCTCGCGGCGCTGCTCCTCACGCTGGATGGCCCTCTGGCGTCGGGTGGGAGGCGGGTTGCGCTTCACCTTCACGGCCCGACCCGAGTCCGCGACCTCGCTCATGGCATTGGACGCGGTGACGGCATTGCGGCGCGAGCGCAGGAAGATGCTCAGGATGACGAGAACGGCGAGCACGGCATCCACGAGGATGCCCCACATGCCGAACCAGACCACCACGAGGGCCGCGGCCGCGCCGACCGCGCCCGCGGCGGGAAGGGTCAGGAGCCAGCCGACCATGATGCGGAACACCATGCGCCAGCGCACCGTGGAGCCACGGCGGCCGAGGCCGGATCCGATGACGGAGCCCGAAGCCACCTGGGTCGTCGAGAGCGCGAAGCCCAGGGCACTGGAGGCCAGGATCGTGGCCGCGGTCGAGGACTCGGCGGAGAATCCCTGCGCGGGCTTGACGTCCGTGAGCCCCTTGCCGAGCGTGCGGATGATGCGCCAGCCGCCCATGTAGGTGCCGAGGGCGATCGTGATGGCGCAGGCGAACACGACCCAGGTCTGCGGGTCCGGATCGCTGGCGCTCTGAAAGCCGGCGGTGATGAGGAGCAGCGTGATGACGCCCATCGTCTTCTGGGCGTCGTTGGTGCCGTGCGCCAGCGCGACCAGCGACGAGGTGAAGATCTGTCCGATGCGGAACCCATCGCGCCCGTCGGGCTTGGAGTCGTAGCGCCGCGTGACGACATACGCGATCTTCGTGGCCGTGTAGGCGATGATGCCCGCGGTGAGCGGGGCGATGACCGCCGGGAGGATGACCTTCGACATCACGACGCTGAAGTCGATCGCCGCGGCCCCGACGCCGACGAGCGTCGCGCCGATCAGGCCGCCGAAGAGTGCGTGGGACGAGCTCGAGGGCAGACCGAGCAGCCACGTCAGCATGTTCCAGGTGATGGCGCCGATGAGCCCGGCGAAGATGATGGCCGGGAAGATCGCCGAATCGATCTGATCCTCTCGGATCATGCCGCCGGAGATCGTCTTGGCCACCTCGGTGGACAGGAACGCGCCGACCAGATTCAGCACGGCAGCGAGGAGGACCGCGACCTTCGGCTTGAGGGCCCCGGTCGCGATGGGCGTGGCCATCGCGTTCGCGGTGTCGTGGAAGCCGTTCGTGAAGTCGAAGAAGAGTGCCAGCGCGATGACCAGCACGATGATCAGGGCTGCGGCTTCCACCGTTCGCTTTCCTTTGGTTCAGGAATGAAGAGGTGCCGACGGGATCGGCGTGACGAACGAACAGTTCACCGTGAATTAAGCATCCGGCAACCGGGCCGTAAGAATCCTCGCACCCTGCCCCTCTCCGGTCAACTCGGGCGGGTCCCGTGTCGAGACGCTCGACTAGCGTGGACGCGTGACCGTTCAGCCACCAGCATCCACCGCCCCCGTCGCCGCCCGCACGTCCACGATCCGCACCCACCACGGTGACGCCTTCGATGACCCGTACGAGTGGCTGCGCGCCAAGGAGGACGACGAGGTTCTCGCTCACCTGCGGGCAGAGAACGCGCACACCGAGGGGGCCACGGCGCACCTGGAGGGTCTGCGGACCCGCATCTTCGACGAGATCAAGGGTCGCACCCTGGAGACCGATCTGTCGGTGCCGTCGCGCCGCGGCGACTGGTGGTACTACGGCCGCACCGTCGAGGGTCAGCAGTACGGCATCCAGTGCCGCGCCCCGCTCGCCTCCCCCGACGACTGGACTCCTCCGCAGCTCGAGCCGGGTGTCGACGTGCCGGGCGAGCAGGTGCTGCTCGATGCGAACGTCGAGGCGGAGGGCCACGAGTTCTTCTCGCTCGGCAGCTTCGACGTCTCGAAGGACGGCACCCGGATGCTCTTCGGGGTGGATGTCGCCGGCGACGAGCGCTACACGGTGCGCGTGCGCGACCTCGTCTCCGGTCAGCCGCTGCCCGACGAGATCCCCGGCACCTTCTCGGGCGCCGAGTTCACGCCGGATGGCAGCGGCATCCTGTACACCACCGTCGATGACGCGTGGCGGCCCGACACCCTGTGGCTGCACGCGGTCGGCACCGACGTCGCGTCCGATGTCACGCTCTTCCACGAGCCGGACGAGAAGTACTGGCTGGGCGCGGGGATCACCCGCAGCGACAAGTACCTCGTGATCTCGGTGGGCTCGAGCATCACGTCGGAGGCCCGCATCCTCGACACCGCCGACCTGACGGCCGAGCCGAAGCTGGTGTGGCCGCGCACCGAGCGCGTCGAGTACTCGGTCGATCACGCCGTCGTGGACGGCGAGGACGTGCTCCTCATCGTGCACAACGACGAGGCGCTGGATTTCGAGCTGGTACGGGTCTCGGCGGAGGACCCGCAGGGTGAGCGCCGGGTGCTGCTCCCCCACACTCCCGGGCAGCGTCTGCTCGATGTCGACTGCTTCCGCGACTTCGCCGTCGTGGAGTACCGCCGGGGTGGGCTCGCACGCGTGGGGCTTCTGGACTACGGCTCGGGCGAGGTGGACGAGCTGCCCTTCGACGAGCCGCTGTACACGGCGGGGACCGGGGGCAACCCGGAGTGGGCTCCCCCGCTTATCCGCCTCGGCTACGACTCGTTCGTCACGCCGGGCACCGTCTATGACTACGAGCTGTCGACGCGCGAGCTGCTGCTGCGCAAGCGGCAGCCCGTGCTGGGGGGCTACGACCCCGGGGACTACGACCAGGCGCGGGTGTGGGCGACGGCGTCGGACGGCACGCGGCTGCCGATCTCCCTCGTCTGGAAGCGATCGTTCGGCGACGCCGGCCGGTCTCCGAGACCGCTGCACATGTATGGGTACGGCTCCTACGAGCACTCCATCGAACCGCGCTTCTCGATCGCCCGCCTCTCCGAGCTCGACCGGGGCGTCGTCTTCGCCGTCGCGCATGTCCGGGGCGGCGGGGAGATGGGCCGGCAGTGGTACGAGGACGGCAAGCTGTTGCAGAAGCGCAACACCTTCACCGACTTCGTCGACTGCGCACGGCATCTCATCGACAGCGGCTACACCTCACCCGACCGGCTCGTCGCCGAGGGCGGGAGCGCAGGCGGCCTGCTGATGGGCGCGGTGGCCAACATCGCGCCGGAGCTGTTCGCCGGCATCCTCGCCGCCGTGCCGTTCGTCGATGCGCTCACGACGATCCTCGACCCGTCGCTGCCGTTGACCGTCATCGAGTGGGACGAGTGGGGCGACCCGCTGCACGAGAAGACCGTCTACGAGTACATGAAGTCGTACTCGCCCTACGAGAACGTGCGGACGGATGTCGCATATCCGCGCATCCTCGCCGTGACCTCGCTCAACGACACCCGTGTGCTCTACGTCGAGCCCGCCAAGTGGGTCGCGCGGCTGCGCGAGGTGGGTGCCGACGCGCTGCTGAAGTGCGAGATGGTGGCAGGGCACGGCGGCGTCAGCGGACGGTACAACTCCTGGAAGGAGCGGGCGTTCGAGCTCGCCTGGCTGCTCGACGTGCTCGGCCTCGCCGACGACTGAGCCTCGGCGACGGAGAAATCGCCAGGGCAGGACGTTTCCGCGCGGAATCTCCTGCCTCGGAGATTCGTCCTGTCCGGGCGAGGGTGTCGGCGAGTCCTCCTCAGGATGCGCCGTCGCCGCGCTCTCCCCCGAGTCGGGGCAGGGAGCGCTTTCGATCCTGCCGGCGCGAGCATGGGGTATGCGCGCTGCGGAGCTCGAGAGCTGGATGCTGTCACACCACGGCATCGCCCACTCGTCGGTGCTGAGATCACGGGGGTTCACCGAGCACGACGTGCGCCGTGCCATCTCGGCGGGCGTCCTCCGGCGCGTGCGACGGTCGTTGCTCGTCGCACCATCCTGCGATCACCGGCGTGTCTCGGCGGCCTCGGCCGGCGGAAGGGCGACGTGCGTCACCGCGGCTGCGCTGCGGGGACTGTGGACGCCGGCTCACGAGCACACCCACGTCGCCGTTGCGTCGACGACCGCCCGGGTCGACCGCACCGGCCTGCGGGTGCACTGGTCCAGCGGACCTGTCGCGCTGCCGGCGTCGACCGCGGAGGAACACCCGATCAACATGCTGTTCCATGTCGCGAAGTGCCTCCCTCCGGCTGAGGCGCTGGCGGTGTGGGAGTCCGCCTTGCGGCGCAAGGTGGTCGAACCCGAGGTCCTTCGACGGGTGAAATGGCGAAGCCCGAGAGCCCGCGAGCTGGCCTCCGTGGCATCGGTCCTGTCCGACTCCGGAGTGGAATCGCACTTCCTCGACCTGATGCGGTCGGTGGGCGTGCCGGTTCGACAGCAGGTGTGGATCGACGGCCACCCGGTCGACGGACTCATCGGTCGCGCCCTGGCCATCCAACTCGACGGGTTCGCGCACCACAGCACCGCGCAGGACCGCCGCCGGGATCTCCGCGCCGACGCCAGGCTGACCCTTCTCGGCTACACGGTCATCCGGTTCGACTATCAGCAGGTGCTCTTCGATCACTCGCACGTCATCGACACCGTGCTCACCGCCATCGCGCAGGGGCTCGACAGGTGATGTCGCCTGAGCAGGAAGAACCGCCGTCGATCGTCCTGCGTCGGCGATCACTCCTGCACCGGGGCGACCGCGGAACCCTCAGCCGAAGAGCGCCGCCGCCTCTTCGTAGCGGTAGAGCGGCACCTTGTTCAGCTCGCCGAGCGCCTCGGCGAAGGGCACGCGGACGATGTCGGTGCCCTTCAAGGCCACCATGCGGCCCCAGTCGCCGTCGACGACCGCATCAGCCGCGTGCAGGCCCAGGCGCGTGGCCAGCACCCGATCGAAGCCGGAGGGCGATCCACCTCGCTGGATGTGGCCGAGCACGGTCGCCCGCGTCTCGATGCCCGTGATCCGCTCGATCTCGGGGGCCAGGATCTCGCTGATCCCGCCGAGACGCGGCCGGTTGAAGGAGTCGAGGCCCTTGTCGCTGTAAGCCTCGTCCATGTCCTTGAGAGTGAAACCCTCCGAGACCACGACGAGGGGCGCCCGGCCGCGGTCGTGGGCCTTCGTCACAAGATGGCAGATCTCCTCGATCGTCATCGGGACCTCGGGGATGAGGATGGCGTGGGCACCGGCGGCGATGCCGGCGTGCAGGGCGATCCAGCCGACGTGGCGTCCCATGACCTCGGCCACCATGCACCGCTGGTGGGAGTCCCCGGTGGTGCGCAGGCGATCCATCGCCTCGGAGGCGATGTTCACGGCCGTGTCGAATCCGAACGAGTAGTCGGTGGCCCGCAGGTCGTTGTCGATCGTCTTCGGAACGCCGAGCACGTTGATGCCGTCCTTCGACAGCCGGTCGGCCGCCGCGAGGGTTCCCTCGCCGCCGATCGCGATGATGCCGTCGAGCCGGTGGCCGTACATCGTCTTGGCGATGTTGTCGGCACCGCCGCGGGGACCGTCGTACGGGTTCGTGCGGCTCGTTCCGAGGATCGTGCCGCCCACCTTCGAGAGCCCCTTGACCTCGTGGCGTGTCAGCGGGAAGAAGTCGCCGTCGACGACACCGCGCCAGCCGTCGCGGATGCCGACGAACTCGAGGTCGTACGTGGTGGTGCCCTTGAGCACCACGCCGCGGATGACCGCGTTGAGCCCGGGGCAGTCGCCGCCGCTCGTCAGGATGCCGATCTTCATGCTGTGGTCCTCGCTGTCGGGAATCGCAAACCGGCGACACTGCCACAGACGACACTAGCGCCGGTGGCGATCACCCTGCCACACGGCCGGGACAGGCGCCTCAGGCGGCGCCGAGCGCCTGCCTCAGCAGGTGCATCAGGGCGCTGAGCTGCACGGATTCGCTCGATGCCGCATCCACTGCCTGCCCGTCGAGCGCCCGCAGCGCGAGCCCCTGCTTCTGATCGATGAGCTCGGCGATCTTCGTGTCGATCGTGTGCGCGGCGATGATCCTCCATGCCGTGACGGGTTCGTCCTGCCCGATGCGGTGCACCCGGTCGATCGCCTGCGTCTGCTCGGCTGCGGTCCAGCTGAGCTCGGCCAGCACCACGTTGGACGCCGCCTGCATGTTCAGGCCGACACCGGCCGCGGTGAGCGAGCAGACGGCGATGCCGACGCCCGGATCGTTGTTGAAGGCGTCGATGGCGGCCTGGCGGGACTGCGTGGTCTGATCGCCTCGTACCGAGATCGTGCGCAGCCCGGCCGACGCGAAGTGGTTCTCCGCGGCATCCATCACGTCGATGTGCTTCGCGAAGAACACGACCTTGCCGACCGAGCGCTGCAGCTGCACCGCGTAATCAGCGGCGAGCAGCGCCTTGGCCTGGCCGATCTTGCGCACCATCGTGAAGACGTTGTCGCCACCGGCGCCCGCGGCCTTCGACTCCTCCAGCTCGTTGTGAGCCACGAGGCGGATGATGTCCTCGTCCACGTCGTCGTATACACGACCGCGTTCGCCGCGCGCTTCGATGATTCGTCGGTACTTCGCCGCCATCCGCGAGCCGAGCTCGCGTTCGGCCTGACGGATGCTGCGCCCGAACTCGTCGTCGAGCTGCACCGGAAGGTCGGCGATGAGCTTGTCGGGCAGGTCGGCCGCGACGTCCTTCTTCTTGCGACGGACGATCCCCATCGAGATCACGGCCTCGCGCGCCTCGGGATAGAACGACTTGTCCGCCGGGGTCAGCCCCGTCTGGTCCAGCTTCTCCATGAGCTCAGGACCGGGCTTGTCGCCCGTCGTCCAGCCGAGGAAGCGCCAGATCGCGTCGAAGTCCTCGACATCGTTGATGAGGGGGGTACCCGTGAGCGCCAGCATCAGCGGGTCCGGCGTGGTCTCGCGGATACGCGTCGCGAGCGCGAGCACATTCTGCGACCGCTGGCTCGTGAGGTTCTTGATGAAGTGCGCCTCGTCGACCACCATGCCCTTGAGCCCGAGCGAGCCGAGCCACGACAGATGCCGGTCGAGGATCTCGTAGTTGACGATGAACACGTCGGCGAAGGCGTCGATGTCGTCGCCGTCGCCCTGGATCACGGTTGCACGGCGCTGCGGCGTCCACCGCTCGACCTCGCGCGCCCAGTTCATCTTGACGACGTTCGGCACGACGGCCAGCAGCGGGTACGCGCCGGCGACGGATGCGGCGATGACCGACTCGGCGGTCTTGCCGAGTCCCGGCTCGTCGGCCAGCAGGAAGCTGCGGTGGCCGAGACGCACCGCCTCGAGGAAGCGCGACTGGTGCGGCATGACCTCGAGGCCCTTCGGCGAGAGCCGGTCGTACTCGGGAACCTCGGGCAGCTCCATCGATGCGGCCGAGCCGCCCGCGCCGATCTCGAACGCCTTGTACAGGGGTCCCATCAGCTCCCACCCGTCCAGGCGGCGGCGAGGCGCCTCCTTGCGAGCGGGCTTGGAGAGATCAGGGGCGAGGAAGGGGTTGGCGAGCTGGCGCGCCTCGATCGCCAGAGGGGTCACCTGCCGCTCGGCCAGCGCCGCCGGTACGACACTCGTGCTCTTGGGCGCCTCGTCCGTGATGATCAGCTCGTCGGGGGCCAGCTCGGCACCCGACTCGAGCAGCCAGTCCCTGCGCATCCGCCTGGCCACCGGGCTCGTCGCCTGGTCGACCTCGAGCAGCTGGATCAGCGAGGTGTCGCGCGCGGCTGTCTTGGCGAGGATCGTCGCGACGCCGTCCAGGCGCTTCAGCAGCTCCGAGCGCACGGCGTCGGTGAACCCGGCGTCGGCCTTCACGCGCGCGCGCTCCTCGCGCACCAGGAACGCGATCACCTGGAACTTCACCCGGTTGGTGGGTCCCAGCTTGCCTCGCTGCGCCTTCGCCTCGACCTCTCGCACCTTGCGGGCGAGGATCGGGATGATGGGTGCGTCGTCGTCGCGTCGCGCGGATGACGACGTCTTCCTGCGACGCTGGGGTGCGGATGTCGCCGTAGTCGGCATGCTCCTCCTGAGCGTGAATGCCGGGTGAACCGGCGGGTTCCAGCCGAGACTGGGGTAAGTCAGCGGGTCCCCGCGGGCGGCTCGGATGCCGGGACGGACGCGGGTGGTGGTGGTTCTCGCATCCCTGCCGCCGGCTCCCGCTTCAGCGGGGCGACGTCACGGGCGAGTGCACCGATGTCATTCTACGCCTTTTGGGCGACTCAGCCCCACAGGGTCGCGACGATGTCCTCGGTGTAGCCTTCGGGCGCGAAGTTGATCCAGTGCGTGGAGACCCATCCGTTGCCGCGGAGGTAGTGCGTCTCGCCGGTCTTGGCCACGACGTCGTCCTCCCCCAGGTGCTCGGTCTCGATGCGGCAGAGGGTGCCCTGTTCGTAGTCCGCGCACTCCATGCCGGTGTCTCGCATCGACTGCTCGAGCGACTGCGTCTGCGCTGCATCGACGATCGTGACGTTCGTCGCGAGCCCGAAATCGGAGGGCAGTCCCCACGAGCACCGGATGGTCGGGGCCGTCTCGAGGATCTCGAGCCCGGCGGTCATCTCCGTGGAGAGGAGGGTCACCCCGGGGTCGTTCAGGGGCATGTCCGCGATGGTGGCGAGCAGCTCCTCGGAGTAGATGTCCTCGCACGCGGCCGGCAGATCGATGCTCGAGCCCGGGTCCTCGGTCGCCACCGGGGTCGGCGACTCCGACGGCGCCGCGCTTCCGGTCGCCGTGGGACGCGGCGTGCTCGAGGGGCTCTCCGACGGGGTCGTCGCCGGAGGAGTCTGCGGCGCGCAGGCCGCCAGCACGGCGATCAGCGCGACGGATGCGGTCAGCCATGCCGCGCGCCGTGCGGGGGCGGTGCGGGGGCCGGTGGCAACGGGGAGCATGGATCCTCCGAGATCTGGGGAGACGCTTTTTCAGAGGCTAGCGACCCGACGGCCCGCAGCCGCGGCGACGGAGCGAACAGTGACGGGATCGATACGTCGGGCGTGTCCCCGTCAGCGCGAGGCGTCCGCCTGCCACGCGTTCAGCGAGCCGGGGTCGTCCGTGACGATGCCGTCGACCCCGAGGGCGGTGGCCTCCAGCCACTGGGCACCATCGTTGAGGGTGTAGACGACGACGCGCATTCCGTGCGCGTGCAGCTCGTCGACGATCTCCGGTCGGGCGATGACCGCCATGTCCTTCGCCACGATGCCGCGGACGCCCATCGTGCGCGCGGCGGCCACGACGTCATCGGGAAGCGCCCGGAAGATCGCCAGCCGGTAGATGACGGATGACGCGGTCGAGATGTGGGCGAGCGTGCGCGTGTCGAAGCTCGCCACCGCGACGTTCCGCTCCATTCCGCGCGCCACCACCGCGCTCGCGAACCGCGCGGCGGCATCGGCATTCCACACCCCCTTCAGCTCGATCAGGGCCTTCGATTCCGACGCGGCGAGCACGTCGAGGAACTCTTCCAGCGTCGGTACGCGGGTTCCGGCGAATGCCGGGTCGAACCAGGAGCCGGCATCGAGTGCTCGCACCTCGGCCAGGGTGAGCTCGGCGATGCGGCCCCGCCCATCCGTGGTGCGGTTGACGGTGCGGTCGTGCATGAGAACGGGGTGCCGGTCCTCGGTGAGCGCGACGTCGACCTCGACATACGGGAACCCTCCCGCGATCGCGCTCTCCACGGCCGGCAGGGTGTTCTCCGGAGCGGATGCCGAGTCTCCGCGGTGGCTGGCGACGAAGGCCGCCTCTCCGGGACTGCGGGCGTGCCCCATCAGCTCGCTCGTGCTCACGCGGGCGGGTGTGGCGCCGAGCATCGCGATCGCCAGGCTGGCCACAGCGAGCACGCACACGGTCATGAGCGCCTGCATCCGATCCCGGGCAGGGTCGGATGACGGGTCGTCGGGCATCGGGCATGTCCTCCGGTGATCCACGCGTCGGCGTCGACGCGTGTGCTCACACTACATGCTTGCGTTACCCATTCGTTACCGCGGGCGCGACCGGCGCTAGACGAGGCTCTTGGTGTGCCAGACGGTCTTGATCTCGGTGAACGCGGTGATGCGCTGCAGGCTCGGCGCCGCCGCATCCGCTCCCCCTTCGGGAGGGAGCACCCGCTTCAGCGTCTCCGCCGCCGCGATCTGCAGCTCCACCCAGTCCAGGGCCCCCGCGCCGACGAGATCGAGCGCACCGACGTCGGCATGCGAGGCGAGCCACGGCGCGATCTCCGCGGGCGATCCCGTCAGGACGTTGACCACTCCGCCCGGCACGTCGGAGGTGGCGAGCACCTCGGCCAAGCTGATCGCGGAGAGCGGGAACCGCTCGCTCGCGAGGACCACCACGGTGTTGCCGGCGACCAGCGCGGGGGCGATGGACGATACGAGACCCAGCAGCGCGGAGTCCTGAGGCGCGATCACGGCCACGACGCCGGTCGGCTCCGGCACGGAGATGTTGAAGTACGGACCGGAGACGGGGTTGGCATTGCCCGAGACCTGCGCGAACTTGTCGCACCAGCCGGCGTACCAGACCCACCGGTCGATCGCCTCGTCGACCTGAGCGCCGGCGGCCGCCTCGGAGACGCCCTGCTGCCCGCTGATCTCCTCGATGAACTGGGCCCTGCGGCCCTCGAGCAGTTCCGCGATGCGGTACAGCACCTGGCCGCGGTTGTACGCCGTCGCGCTCGCCCAGCCCTTGAGTGCACCACGCGCCGCGACGACGGCATCCCGAGCGTCCTTCCGCGAGCCCATCGCGGCGTTGGCCAGGAACTCGCCCTTGGCCGAGACCACCTCGTAGGTGCGGCCCGATTCGCTGCGGGGGAACTTGCCGCCGATGTAGAGCTTGTACGTCTTGGGAACGGTCAGTCGCGCGCTCATGCTCGCGCCCCTTTCAGGTAGGCGAGAAGGCCGTGCCGGCCGCCTTCGCGGCCGTAGCCGGATTCCTTATAGCCGCCGAACGGGGAGGCGGGGTCGAAGCGGTTGAACGTGTTCGCCCAGACCACACCGGCCCGCAGGCGATCGGCCACGGCGAGGATGCGGCTGCCCTTGTCGGACCAGATGCCCGCCGAGAGTCCGTAGGGAGTGTTGTTCGCCTTCTCGATGGCCTCCCCCGGCGTGCGGAAGGTGAGAACCGAGAGGACCGGCCCGAACACCTCCTCGCGCGCGATCCGGTGGCTGGCCTGCACGTTGGTGAAGATCGTCGGCGCGAACCAGAAGCCGTTGGCGGGGATCACGCAGTCGGCGCTCCAGCGCTCGGCACCCTCGTCCTCGCCGACCTGGCTCAGTTCGCGGATGCGGTCGAGCTGGGCACGCGAGTTGATCGCCCCGATGTCGGTGTTCTTGTCGAGCGGGTCGCCGAGGCGCAGGGTCGACAGCCGCTCCTTGAGTCGATCGACGACCTCGTCGTGCACCGACTCCTGCACCAGCAGGCGGCTGCCGGCGCAGCACACGTGACCCTGGTTGAAGAAGATGCCGTTGACGATGCCCTCGATGGCCTGGTCGATCGGCGCGTCGTCGAACACGATGTTGGCGGCCTTGCCGCCGAGCTCGAGGGTGACCTTCTTGTTCGTCCCCGCGACGGCCTTGGCGATCTCCCGTCCGACGCCGGTCGATCCGGTGAACGCCACCTTGTCGACATCCGGATGCCGCACGACGGCCGCGCCGGTCGCGCCGGCGCCCGTGACGATGTTGACGACACCGGCGGGGAGGTCGGCCTGCTGCAGGATCTCAGCGAAGATCAGCGCCGAGAGTGGCGTCGTCTCTGCGGGCTTCAGGACCACCGTGTTGCCGGCCGCGAGAGCGGGGGCCAGCTTCCACGCGAGCATGAGCAGCGGGAAGTTCCAGGGGATGACCTGGCCCGCCACGCCGAGGGCGCGGGGGTTGGCGCCCAGCCCCGCGTAGTCGAGCTTGTCGGCCCAGCCGGCGTAGTAGAAGAACCACGAGGCCACGAGGGGAACGTCGACGTCGCGGCTCTCCTTGATGGGCTTGCCGTTGTCGAGGCTCTCTGCCACCGCGAGCTCGCGGGCGCGCTCCTGCACGAGGCGGGCGATCCGGAACAAGTACTTGCCGCGGTCCCGGCCCGACATCTTCGACCAGACCTTGTCGTGCGCGCGGCGTGCGGCCGCGACGGCGGCATCGACATCCGCTTCCGACGCCGCTGAGATGGTGGCGATGTGGGTCTCGTCCGCCGGAGAGATCGTCGCGAACGACGCTCCCCGGCCCTCGACGAACTCACCGCCGATGAACAGCCCGTACTCCTCCCGGAGGTTCAGGATTGCGCGCGACTCGGGCGCGGGGGCGTACTCGAGAAAGCTCATTGAATCTTCGCCTCAGTCGATCGTCACGTAGTCGGGACCGGAGTAGGCACCGGTGGTCAGCTTCTGGCGCTGCAGCAGCACGTCGTTCAGCAGGCTCGACGCACCGAAGCGGAAGAGGTGCGGCTGCAGCCACTCCTCGCCGACCGTCTCCGCGACGGTGACGAGGTACTTGATGGCGTCCTTCGACGCGCGGATGCCGCCGGCGGGCTTCACACCGACCTTCTCCCCCGTCGCACGGTGCCAGTCGCGCACGACCTCGAGCATCAGGAGCGTGACCGGCAGGGTCGCGGCCGGCTGCACCTTTCCGGTGGAGGTCTTGATGAAGTCGCCACCCGCCAGGATCGACAGCCACGACGCGCGCTTGACGTTGTCGTAGGTGTTCAGTTCGCCGGTCTCGAGGATGACCTTGAGGGATGCGTACGAACCGTCAGCGCGGCGGCAGGCCTGTTTGACGCGCGCGATCTGGTCGAAGACGACGCCGTACCGTCCGGCGAGGAAGGCACCGCGGTCGATCACCATGTCGATCTCGTCGGCCCCGTTCGCCACGGCCTCCGCCGTGTCGGCGAGCTTCACCTCGAGCGACGCGCGGCCGCTGGGGAAGGCGGTCGCGACCGCCGCCACGCTGACCAGCCCCTTGTCGGGGTCACCATGGGCGGCGCCGAGGGCCTCGACGGCGTGGGGCACCATGTCGCCGTAGACGCACACCGCCGCGACACGGGGGCACGACTGGTCCGAGGCATCCGGGTTGAGTGCCTTCGCGACCAGGGATCGCACCTTCCCGGGGGTGTCGGCACCCTCGAGGGTCGTCAGGTCGATGAGCTGGATGATGCGGTCAAGGGCCCAGGCCTTGGAGGTCGTCTTGATGGATCGCGTGCCGAGGCCGGCCGCCCGCTGCTCGAGACCCACGGCGTCGACCCCGGGGAGCCCCTGCAGGTAGCGCCGCAGCGTGACGTCGTCCGGCTCGCCTCCGAGCAGCTCGACGGCGCGCTCGGGCAGGGTCATCAGATCTGTGCGGCTCATACGTCCCTCCGTGTCTGCGGCTCGGATGTCGCGAATCCTGGCGGGCTCAGTCGACCGTCCAGCCTAACCCGCCCGCGGACGCCGGTCTACGGCGCGCGGTCGGCGGATCCGTCGCGCCCGTCGCCGAGCAGGGCCGTGACGAGGGCGTCGACCGTGACGCCGCGACGGGACGCCTCGGCGCGGAGTCGGGCTGCGGCGTCCGACGAGATCCCGTTCGACTCGGCGGCGGGCGCAGCTGGTCGCTCCGCCGACCCTGGTTCGCGGAAGAGCAGCGACAGCACCGGCACCACCACTGCCCCCAGTGCGGCCAGGATCCCGAGGATTCCGAGCGCCCGCGGAAAGACGTCGTCGTCTATGTCGGCGGGGAACCAGATCAGGTAGAGGACCATCGCCACGACGACACCGAACAGCCCGAGCGTGATCCAGAGCCCGGCCCGCACCGCCGGCCGGCGGCGGTTCGACAGCAGCAGCAGGAGCGAGCCGAGGGCGAGCGCGGCGGTGATCGTGACACCAGACCACAGCACCCGCCACAGCCCATCGGGAGGCGGCTGGCCGAAGTCCCACCAGATCAAGACGATCGTCAGCGCAGCCGTGGCGACCGACACGGCCGCTCCGATCGTGCCGAAGACCTGCAGCCGACGCCCCGCGAGCGCCGCGCAGCACAGCACGGCGACGCTGTAGGCGCCGACGACCGCCGTCGTTCCCAGCACACGCCCCGCCGTCGGCCCGAAGTCGCCGCCGAGCAGCACGGCGATGCCGCCGACCGCGGCGAGCGCGAACGAGACGACGATGACGCCGACGATGACCCTGCGCACGAGCGAAACTCGCTGCCCGACGGGACCTGTGCCCTCGGCATCCGATGTCATCTCAGCGCCTCGCGCACGCGCCTCACATCGTCGCCGATCTGGTCGATGAGCGCATCGATGCCCCGAAACGCGACCATTCCGCGCACGCGCTGCACGAACTGGATCTCCACACGCCGACCGTACAGGTCCAGGTCGGTCTCATCGAGCACGTACGCCTCGACCTGCCGAGCGTGGACGTCGTCGAAGGTGGGATTGAGTCCGACCGAGATGGCGGCGGGGTAGCGGATGCCGGAGCGGAGCCCGTCGGCGGAGCCCTGGTCGATGAGCCACCCGGCGTAGACGCCGTCGGCCGGCACGAAGCCCTCCAGCTCGGCGCTCAGGTTCGCCGTCGGGTAGCCGAGCTCGCGGCCCCGCTTCAGTCCGTGCACGACCTCGCCCCACACGGAGGCCGGTCGCCCGAGCAGCCGCTGGGCTGTGGCGACATCGCCCTCATCCAGCAGCTCGCGGATCCAGGTCGAAGAGACCCGCCGCCCCTCATCGATGGCCCGCACGTCCTGCACGACATCCACCGTGAAGCCCCACTCGCCGCCGAGTTCGCCGAGCAGGTCGACGTTGCCCGCTCCCCCTCGGCCGAACCGGAAGTCCTGACCGACGAGCACCGTCTTGACCCCGAGGGCCCCGACCAGCACGTGCTCGACGAACTCCCGCGCCGGCAGGGCGGCGAGTTCCTCGTCGAAGTGCAGCATCAGGGTGGCGTCCACGCCGGCCTCTGCGAGCAGCTGCAGCTTCTGGTGCACGCCGATCAGCTGGGGCGGGCAGATCTCGGGGCGCAGCACGCTCAGCGGGTTGCGGTCGAAGGTCACCGCGACCACTCGCGCGCCCGTCGCCGCGGCATCCACCTTCGCCTTCTCGATCAGCGCACGGTGACCGGCGTGCACGCCGTCGAACTTGCCGATCGCCACGACGGATGGGCCGAATCCCTCGGGGACCTCCGCCGGCTCCCGGAAGACGATCACGGTGCCACCGGCTTGTGGGTGGCGAGCCACCAGATGCCGAGGAAGGGGAGCACGAGCGGCACGAACAGGTACCCGGACCCGAATCCCGACCAGACGGTGGGGTGCGCGAAGAGTTCGGGCAGCACGACCGAGAGGGTGCCGACGACGAGCACACCGGCCAGCTCGAAGACGATCGCGATCCAGGCGACGCGGTACCAGGCGCGGCTTCCCGCGAAGATGAGGGCGAGGGTGGCGACGATGTAGACCGCGGCCGAGACCGCCGACAGCGTATAGGCGAGCGGTGCCTCGTCGAAGCGCTCGGCGATCTGCACGAAGGAGCGGCCGGTCGCTCCGAGCGCCATGACGGCGTAGACCACGACGAGGACGCGTCCGATCCCGCTCATGCGCCGGCGGGCCGGTGCGGCGGCTTCGGTGGGCGAGGAGGCTGTGCTCATAACGCACTCAATCCTAGGCGCGGGCGGTAGGGCCGATCCTCGGCGGGCGGCGACGCCGATCCCCTGCGGGCGGCGCCGCCGATCCTCTGCGGGCGGCGCCTGGGCCTAGGCGACCTGGATCGTCCAGATGACCTGCATGCGCCAGACCATGACGGCGACGGCGAGCGCGACGACTCCCATGATCACCGTGCTCCACCGGCTGCGCTCCACGAGCGCCCACGCGACACCGGCCGGAGGCAGCAGCGCCGCCGAGACGAGGTAGACCCAGAACTCGAGCAGGCTGCCCGTCGGGACGTTGCCGGTGAGCGGCGCCACGATCGCGACCACGACCTGGACGAGCAGCAGCAGCTCCAGCAGGGCGAGTGCGCCGACGGTGAGGTCGCTCGGCCGGCGCCCCGCCACCCCGAGCACGATGCACAGCACACCGGCGAGCGTGGCCACCGCTACCTGGATGTAGGTGAACCACAGGATCACCGGGCCTCCCCCTGCGTCGTCGGCATGTTCATGCCGCTCTTCAGGTCGGCACCCCGGCGTTCGAGGATCCCCACCAGCTCGCCGGCCGGGTCGACCGCGGCCGCCGCGTCGCCCGTCATGCGGGCGCCCGCACCGCTCAGGCGCTTCCCGTGGCGAAGGTCGCGCGCCTCCTCAGCGGTGACGTCCACGCGACCGAGCACGGCCGACGCGACATGGGCCGGCGCCAGCAGAGGCCGGTCGGCGAGGTCGTCGATGGAGGCCGCACGGGCGACGTCGAAAGGGCCGACGTGCGTTCGCCGCAGGGCGATGAGGTGGCCGCCGATGCCGAGGGCCGCCCCCAGATCGCGGGCGAGAGCCCTGATGTACGTCCCGCTCGAGCAGTCGATGACCACGTCGAGCTCGATGCCCTCCTCCCCTCTCCTCGAGCCGAGCACCTCGAACCGCGAGACGGTCACGCTCCTGGCCTTGAGCTCGACGTCTACGCCCTCCCGTGCGAGGTCGTACGCGCGCCGGCCGCCGACCTTGATGGCCGAGACCGTGCTCGGGATCTGGGAGATCGGCCCGGTCAGCGCGGCGACGCCGGAGGCGATGGCCTCAGGGGTGACGGCGGCCAGCGTCGCGGCATCCGCTCTCGCTGTCTCGACGCCGTCGGCGTCGTCGCTGTCGGTCGACACGCCCAGCCGGATGGTGGCCTCGTAGGTCTTGTCGAGCCCCACGAGGAAGGTGAGCAGGCGGGTGGCACCCTCCACCCCGAGCACGAGCAGCCCCGTCGCCATCGGGTCGAGCGTGCCGGCGTGCCCGATCTTGCGGGTCCCGAGCCCCTTCCTGGCCCGTGCGACGACGTCGTGGCTGGTCATCCCGCCGGGCTTGTCCACGAGCGCGATGCCCGATGACGCCATCAGCGGAAGTCCCGATAGACGCGGGCCGGATGCGACGGGTCGGTGTTGTCGATGACCGCGGATGCCGCGAGCCTCGGATCCGCCTCGAGGACATACAGCCGCTGCCCGTCGACGTAACGGGCATTGGAGGGGGCCTGCGGGTCCGGGTCGGAGCCGTCCCGTTCGGCCATGCGCGCGTACGTCACCTCGAGCGGCACCTCGAGCCACACGGACCAGTCCCAGAGCCCGCGCAGCTCCGGGCGGTGCAGGAAGATGCCGTCGACGACGAGCACGGCGTCCTCGGGGGCGGTGACCCACCGCGATCCCACCTGGGCGTCACGGGCGACGTCGAACGCGCTGAGCTGGAACCCGGTGGCGCCTCGCGTCTGCAGTCCGTCCCGGAACGGCTCGACCAGCACGCGCCGGAACAGGGAGTAGTCGAACGAATCGCGGTAGAAGCCCTCCGGAGAGTCCCGCCCCCGCACGTAGCGCTCGGCACGCGGACGGTGGAATCCGTCGATCGACGCGCGGAACACCGCGGACCCGTCCTCGGCGAACACCTCCGCGAGGGCGTCCGCGAACGTCGTCTTCCCCGCTCCGTCCACGCCGTCGACGGCGACGAGCACGCGGCCGCCCCGGTAGTGCAGGCGCACCTCGTCGCGCAGTTCGCGCAACAGGGTCGTGGCCGGCGTGATGGGGAGTCGCACTCCCCCAGCCTACGGTCAGGCGCAGAGCTCGTACGGCGGCGTGGCGTGCGTCGTCACCGTGATCTCGGACACCGTCTCCGCGCCCTCGTAGAAGGTCAGGAAGATCGTTCCCTCGAGCTGGATGAACCGCCGGCCTCCGACGGCGGAGCCGTCGGACGTGTCCATGAAGTCTGCGCCGGGGTACGCGGCCTGCACCTCTTCGAGCGTCGACCCGACCCCGATGCCCTCGGGCGTGAGGGGTCCGGTGACCCCGGTCGACTCCGGCAGCGTCATCGAGGCCACCAGGTCGACCGGTCCGTCCTCCGAGGCATCACCGGGGCGGGCGGTGACGACCTGGTAGCCGCCGTCGGGTGCCGACCACCACGCCGCCCACGCGCACCTGTCGGTGTCGTTGGTGGTGCCCTCGGGCATCACGCCGATCGCATCCGGGAGCGTCATCCCGAGCTCGACCGGGCCGATTCCGGCAGCGGTGACGACCCACGTCGAGGGATCCTCAGCATCGACGGGGGTCTCACTCGTCGTCGGCGACGGGGCGGCGGTGGGCTCCTGTGTCGACGCGCCGATGGGTGTGGGCTCCGCGACCGTACCCCCGCCAGCGGTCGCGCACGCGGTGAGGGCGAGCGCGAGAGCGGATGCCGCGATGCCTGCGAAGAGGCGCGAAGAGTTGAGCACGGGAGACCTCCGGGGGGTTAAGGACCGTCTCCACCTTAGGCACCTCGGGCACGAGGCCGTGGGATGGCACGGCAGCCTCTCAGCCGCGAGCGGGAGTTTAGGCTGATCGGCATGCCCGATCTCGCCGCTCCTCTTGTGGCGTGGTACCGCCAGAACGCCCGGGTGCTGCCGTGGCGGCATCCCGAGTTCGGGGCGTGGGGCATCCTCGTGAGCGAGTTCATGCTGCAGCAGACGCCCGTCAACCGGGTGATCCCGCACCTCGAGGCGTGGCTCGACCGTTGGCCGACGCCGGTCGCGCTGGCCGCCGCGCCGCCCGCCGAGGCGGTGCGGCAGTGGGCGAACCTGGGCTACCCTCGGCGTGCACTATGGCTGCACCGGGCGGCGGTCGAGATCGCGGAGCGGCACGGCGGCGTCGTACCGCGAGATGTGGATGCGCTGCTCTCGCTCAGCGGGATCGGCGACTACACGGCGCGCGCCGTGGCGGTGTTCGCCTACGGCGACCGGCATCCGGTGGTGGATACGAACACGCGTCGGGTGCTGGCCCGTGCGGTGGACGGCCGGTCGCAGCCCGGCCCGCCGTCGAGGCGAGACCTGGCCGCGATGGAGGCCGAGCTTCCCGAGAGCGACCTGGATGCGGCGATCGTGAACGCCGCCGCCATGGAGCTGGGCGCCGTCGTCTGCACCGCGCGGGCGCCGCGGTGCGACGCATGCCCGCTGGCGAATGGGTGCGCCTGGCGTGCGGCCGGGTACCCGGACACCGGGGATGACCGCCGTCGGCAGGCGCGTTACGAGGGCAGCGACCGGCAAGCCCGCGGCGCGGTGCTGAAGGTGCTGCGGGATGCCTCGGCCGTCGGCATCAAGATCGAAGACCTGCTCCCCGATTGGCCGGATCGGCACCAGCGGGATCGCGCCATCACATCACTTGCGGACGACGGCCTCGTGGAGCTGGTCGGCGCGGCCGCGCGACTGCCGGACGCCTGAGGCGCACGAACTTCGGAGGAACGCACGAAACTCGGACGATCCGGCCGGGATCGTCCGAGTTTCGCGTCATTCTCCGAAGTCGGTGCTACTCCGCGCGCTCGCGCTGCAGGTCGTCCGCCTCGGACTCGGACTGCTCCGCCGCGGCCTCGCCGTCGACCGGCGCCTCGTCGAACCCGCGCGGCTTGACGTACGGGTCGGCATCGCCGGCGTACTGGGCGGATGCCGCGAGTCCGGCCACCGCCTGGTCCCGCTCACGCGCCTCGCGCAGGAGGTCGGCGATGTGGTCGGCGTTCTCGGGGATCGCGTCGGCGATGAACTCCAGCGACGGGGTCAGGCGCACGTTGAGGTGCTTGCCCACTTCGGAGCGGAGCATCCCCGTCGCGGCCTTGAGCGCCTCCGCGGATGACTGGCGCTCCTCCGCAGTGCCGAGCACCGTGTAGAACACCGACGCGTGCTGCAGGTCGCCCGTCACCTTCACGTCGGTGATGGTGACGAACCCCAGACGAGGATCGCGGAGCCCGCGCTCCAGGCGCTCCGCCAGGATGACTCGGATGCGGTCGCTCAGTCGAGCGGCCCGGCTGTTGTCGGCCATAGCCTCTTCCTTTCCTCGTCCCCAGCCAACGGGGCTGAGCATTCTCGTGTGCCAGGAGGCGCATGATGTCGCCGCTGAGGCAATCGGGGCAGGGCCCCGCTCTTGCCGAAGCGGCGACGTCATGCGCCGGCCCGCGAAGGAGGATCAGCCGCGCGGCTTCTCCACCATTTCGGTCGTCTCGATCTCGTCGCCGATCTGGATGTCGTTGAACCTGCCCAGACCGATACCGGCCTCGAAGTCCGTCCGAACCTCGGTGACGTCGTCCTTGAAGCGACGCAGCGACTCGATGGCCAGGCCATCGGCGATGACGACGCCGTCGCGGATGACACGGGCCTTCGCGTTGCGGGTGATCGTTCCGCTGCGCACGATGACACCGGCGATGTTGCCGAACTTGGAGGAGCGGAACACCTCGCGGATCTCGGCCACACCCGACTGCACCTCTTCGAACTCCGGCTTGAGCATGCCCTTGAGGGACTGCTCGACGTCGTCGATCGCGTTGTAGATGACCGAGTAGAAGCGGGTGTCGACGCCCTCGCGGGACGCCCGCTCGCGCGCCTTGGTGTCCGGCCGGACGTTGAAGCCGATGATGATCGCGTTGTCGATCGTCGCCAGGTTCACATCCGACTCGGTGATCGCACCCACACCGCGGTGGATGATCCGCAGCTGCACGGACTCGTCGACCTCGATCTTGAGGAGCGACTCCTCGAGCGCCTCGACGGCACCCGACACGTCACCCTTGATGATGAGGTTGAGCGACTCGACCTTGCCCTCCTGGAGAGCGCGGGTGAAGTCTTCGAGCGAGATGCGCTTGCGGGCCTTGGCCAGCTGGGCGTTGCGCTCGGCCGCTTCACGCTTCTCGGCGATCTGGCGGGCCAGGCGGTCCTCGTCCGTGACGATGAACGTGTCACCGGCGCGGGGCACGGAGTTGAGGCCCTGCACCTGCACGGGCCGCGAAGGCGCGGCCTCGAGCACGGGGTCGCCGTTCTCGTCGGCCATGGCGCGCACGCGTCCGTACGCCGTGCCTGCGACGATCGCGTCGCCGACCCGGAGCGTTCCGGACTGGATGAGCACCGTGGCGACCGAGCCGCGGCCCTTGTCGAGCTTGGCCTCGATCGCGACACCGCGCGCCGCCTTGTTGGGGTTGGCCGTGAGGTCAAGACCCGCGTCGGCGGTCAGCAGCACTGCGTCGAGCAGCTCCTGGATGTTCGTGCCCGCGCGGGCCGAGACATCCACGAAGATGACGTCGCCGCCGTACTCCTCTGCGACCAGGCCGTACTCGGTGAGCTGCTGACGCACCTTGGCCGGGTTGGCGTCGGGCTTGTCGATCTTGTTCACCGCGACCACGATCGGCACACCGGCAGCCTGGGCGTGGTTGAGCGCCTCGACCGTCTGCGGCATGATGCCGTCGTCGGCCGCGACCACGAGGATCGCGAGGTCGGTGACCTGCGCACCACGGGCACGCATGGCGGTGAACGCCTCGTGACCGGGGGTGTCGATGAAGGTGATGGCCCTCTCGATGCCGTCGTGCTCGGTCCAGACCTGGTACGCACCGATGTGCTGCGTGATGCCGCCCGCTTCGCCCGCGACCACGTTGGTCTGGCGGATGGCGTCGAGCAGTCGCGTCTTACCGTGGTCGACGTGACCCATGACGGTCACGACCGGCGGACGGATCTCGAGGTCGCTCTCGTCCTCGTTCTCCAGTTCCGCGTCGAGGTCGAGGCCGAAGCCCTCGAGGAGCTCCTTGTCCTCGTCCTCGGGCGAGACCATCTGGATCTTGTAGCCGAGCTCGGCGCCGAGCACCTCGAAGGTGGCCTCGTCGAGCGATTCGGTCGCGGTCGCCATCTCACCCAGGTTGAACAGGATGGTGACGAGCGTTCCGGGCTGCACCGTGTAGCCGGTCAGCGTCTCGATCTTGTCCGCGAAGTCCGAGATCGACGCGCCACGGCGCATGCGGATGATCTCGCCGTTGCCCTTCGTGACGTTGACGCCGCCGACGACCGGGGCATCCCTCATCTCGAATTCCTGGCGCTTCGCCCTGCGCGACTTGCGCTGCTTGGACTTGCCGCCGCCCTTGCCGAAGGCACCTGCCGTGCCGCCGCCGGGTCCACGGCCACGGCCGCCGCCGCCACCGGGGCGACCGGCGAAACCGCCGGCCGGGGCGCCACCGGGCGCGCCGCCACCGCCGGGGCGCTGGAAGCCGCCGCCCGCCGGACGGCCGGGGCCGCCGGGGCGCTGCTGGAACGGGGCGCCGGGGCGACCTGCGCCACCCGGGCGACCGGGGCCGCCGGGGCGCGCACCTGGTGCACCGGGACGCGGGGCGCCGGGGCGGGGCGCCTGCGGGCGCGGGATGTTGCCGGGGGTGGGCGTGGGCCGCTGGCCCATGCCCTGCTGGCTCGCGAAGGGGTTGTTGCCCGGGCGCGGTCCGGCCGGGCGCTGGCCCATGCCCTGCGCGCTCGAGAACGGGTTGTTGCCGGGGCGCGGCGCAGCGCCGCCGGGGCGCGGGGCGCTGTCGGTCGCGGACTCCGCCGGAGCGGATGCCGCCGGAGCGGATGCCGCCGGAGCGGGAGCCGCCGGAGCGGGAGCCGCGGGCGCAGCGGGCGCCGGAGCCGGAGCCGAGGGTGCGGCGGCCGCAGGTGCGGCCGGCGCCGCCGCGGCCGGAGCCGGAGCGGGTGCGGCCGGACGGGGGGCGCCAGGTCGGGCACCGTTGGGCCGAGCCGGAGCGCTCTTCGCCGGCGCGGACGCGGAGGCGGTGACGGATCCGGACGCCGGGGTCGACGCGGCGGCGGCGGCCTTGCCGGCGCCGTCAGCCTCGAGCGCGGCGCGAAGCTTGCGAGCCACGGGGGGCTCGATGGTGGATGAGGGGCTCTTGACGAATTCGCCGAGCTCCTTGAGCTTTGCAAGTGCGAGCTTGCTGTCTACACCGAGTTCGGATGCGATCTCGTGTACGCGTGGTTTGGCAGCCACAATTCTCCTGTCTGGGTTGGTCTACCCAGGCAGGGCAGACCTCAATCGAGGACGGGTCTCATTTCGAGCCGTTCACTTTGTTTCCATAGCCGTTCAGCCTTTTCGTGAAGGTCTGGGTGAAGGTCTGCGTGTCGAGCTGGCCCGACACACGCAATGCTCGTACGAAGGCCCGGCGCCGCACCGCGGCATCCACGCACTCGTTCGACGGATGAACCCACGCGCCCCGTCCGGGCAGAGACTTCCGCTCATCGAGGACGAGGGAGGAATCCACTGCGACCACCCTCAGGAGGTCGGACCGGGAGGCACGGGCGCGACAGCCGACGCACGTTCGTACGGGTTCCATGGTACACCTCCCGCCTGTGCGCTGGATGAGCCGGGGAGCGGGCGCCGAGTCAGTTGTCCTCGAGGATGCTGTCGGGCTGGATGTCGATCTTGGCACCGGTGAGCTTGGCGGCGAGGCGGGCGTTCTGCCCCTCCTTGCCGATGGCGAGGGACAGCTGGTAGTCGGGCACGAGGGCCCGGACGGCCTTGATGGATGCGTCGAGCACGAATGCGCTGGTCACCTTGGCCGGCGACAGCGCGTTGGCCACGAACCGCGGAAGCTCCGGGTCGTAGTCCACGATGTCGATCTTCTCGCCGCTGAGCTCCTCCGTCACCGCGCGCACCCGGCGGCCGAGCTCGCCGATGCATGCGCCCTTGGCGTTGATCGAGGGGTCGTTGGCCTTGACCGCGATCTTGGTGCGGTGACCGGCTTCGCGGGCGAGCGAGACGATCTCGACGAGCCCGGACGCGATCTCCGGCACCTCGAGCGCGAAGAGCTTGCGGACCAGTCCGGGGTGCGTGCGCGAGACGGTGATCTGGGGGCCCTTCGTGCCCTTCGAGACGCTCGTGACGTAGACGCGCAGGCGCGACCCGTGGGCGTAGTCCTCGCTCGGAACCTGCTCCTCCGGGGGAAGGATCGCCTCGATGGAGCCGAGGTCGACGTGGATCATGCGCGGGTTCGGTCCCTGCTGCACGACGCCCGCCACGATGTCGCCCTCCTTGCCGCGGAACTCGCCGAGCACCGCGTCATCGGCGATGTCGCGCAGCCGCTGGCTGATGACCTGCTTCGCGGCGAAGGCGGCGATGCGCCCGAAGTCGTCGGGAGTCGTCTCCTCCTCGCCGATGATGGCGCCCTCGTCGTCGGTGAGCGGGAGGAACACCGCGACGTGACCGGTCTTGCGGTCGAGGACGGCGCGCGCGCCTTCCGGCGCCTCACCGGTGCCGGTCGTGTGCTTGCCGTAAGCCGTGAGGATGGCCTGCTCGATGATGCGGACGAGTTCGTCGAAGGGGATCTCCTTCTCGCGCTCGATCGTGCGCAGCAGCCCCAGGTCGATGTCCATCGCGGCCTCCTCTATTCAGCTCTGTCGCCCCCGAGGTTGTCGGAGGCGTATCGACCCACGATACCCGATGGGGCCCCGGCCCGTCGCGTCACCCGGGGCAGTGCGAGACGTTGGAGTCGTCGCCCGCGAAGCGTTCGGCGGTCCACCGCACCAGGGTGGGCAGGAACCGCGATGTCGGCATCAGGACGCCGCGGTGATCGGTTGCGTGGTACTCGATCGACCGTACCGATGCGCCCCCCTCGCACAGACTCGCGACGAAGTCACTGGTGAGCTCGGGCGGGATCACCTCGTCGGCGGATCCCCAGGCCAATATGAGGGGCGCGGCCCAGGGTCCGTCCGGAACGTTCTGCGCGAGGCGCCTGCCGAGGGCGCCCGCTGTGAGGTCGGCCGGGTACAGCGGCCGGTCGCCCGATACGCCGAGCGACGTGATCGCCGAGAGGAAGAGTCCCGGCTCGGAGAGGCAGCGCTGCGTCATCTCCCGAACGATCGCCCGGCCGGAGGTCGCGACGTAATCCTGGATCGCGACGTCGGGATACAGGTCGGCGTACGGAACGAGCACCCAGGATATGAGGATCGACAGCTCCGCCGAGGCATCCGATCTCGTCAGCTCCTTGGCGACGGCGAGCGGGTCGGCGACGGGCGCCAGGGCGGCGGTCCCGCGGATGCCGAACTCGGGTGCGTAGCTCGCCGCCACCTGTTCCGTCCAGAGCGCGGCGTGCCCGCCCTGCGAGTGGCCCCAGACCACGACATCCGATGACAGCGACAGACCGCTGATCTGGTCGGCCGCCCGCACCGCGTCGAGGCTCGATCGCGCCTCGCCCGGACCGACCAGATAGGGGAAGAGCCCGTCGGCGCCCTGACCGCTGTAGTCGGAGCCGACGATCACCCAGCCCCGGTCAAGGGCCTGCTCGACGGCCGGGATCGCCCACTTGGTGGCCGACCCGTCCATCAGGCTCGGCGCGCACCCCCGTGCGACACCGGTGGTCCCGTGGTTCCACGAGATGACCGGCCTCGACCCGGGTGGCGGATCGATCGGCACGACGACGAGCGCGCTCGCGACGGCGCTGCGTCCGAAGGCGTCGGTCGTCGTGTAGAGGATGCGGGACACCTCTCCCCCGGCGGGTGCGCGGCCTGCGTAGTCGTCGACCCGGATCAGCTCTCCCGGTCGCAGAGGCAGGTCCTGCGGCGCGTCGTAGAACGCGTCGACCACGGGCGCGCCCTCCGCCAGCCAGCCGTTGAGCAGCCAGGCGCTGCCGGTCACGACGACGAGGACCGCCGCGGCGGAGTAACGGCCGACATCCAGCCAGACCCGCCGCGCCCGGCCGGCCGCGACCGGTTCCTCGTGCCGCGGCCGGCCCCAGACGCGCCGACCGGCGCGCCAGGCGAGCGACACCCCGAACAGGAGGGTGCGTGCACCGAAGATCACGGCGACGACGAGCAGAGTGACGTCCGGCCACAGCAGCGCGAGCACGCCGAATGCCACCTGACTGAGGCCCACCGCGACGGCGAGCACCCGCTCGCTGACCCGACCGCGAGCGACCCCGGCGAGCGACCCCAGGCCGCCCACCACCAGCAGCACCGCGAGCGCGGCGGGCAGGAGCTCGAGACTCCGACCCAGCCAGACCAGGATCGCCAGGCCGCCGAGGATCCAGACGGAGGAGACGAGGCGATTCCACCAGACCGGGGTGCGCCGCACGTCGCCGAGATCGGCGATCCCCGACACGATCGCGCTCACGCCGACATACACCCCGAGCAGCCATAGCGATGTGAGGGGGCGCGTGAGGATGAAGAGGCCGAGAAGCGCCAGCCCGAGCCCGATCAGCACCGCCAGCCGGGGCGGCGCGGACTCGATGATCCTCAGCAGCCGCCCCCACCGCGGCGGCTGCCGGCGGCGAGGGGGCGACGTGGTCATCCGAGCAATCCTAGGGATCTAGGCTGACCGGGTGGATTCGATCGCACCCCGGCGGGCGGCCCAAGAGGCGCAGTCGCACCGTGCGTTCCGGTGGACCGCTCGGGCCGGTTACGCGGCGAGCGGTGTGGTGCACATCCTCATCGGAGTGATCACCCTGTGGGTCGCCTTCGGCGGAGACGGCGAAACGGATCAGTCCGGGGCCCTGATGGCGATCGCCGCGGCGCCGCTCGGATACATCGTCCTGTGGCTGATCGCGATCACCCTGTGCGCCCTCGGTGTCTGGCACCTGCTGGAGGGCATCCTCGTGCGCAAGCCGACGGACGACGCCCCCGGCGACGCCAAGAAGTGGGGGGCGCGGGTCGGCGAATGGGGTCAGGCGCTCGTCTTCATCGCCCTGGGCCTTCTCTCGGCATCCGTCGCCCTCGGCGCTCATGTCGACGCCGAGGATGCCACCGAGAGCGCCAGTCGCGGCGTGCTCCAGGTACCGGGCGGCTCGATCGTGCTCGGGCTCGTCGGCATCGGAGTCGGGATCGGGGGCGTCGTCTTCGTGGTGATGGGCGTCAGGCGCAGCTTCAGGAGCAAGGTCGACATCCCGGAGCACGGCATCGGCCGCGCCGTTGCGGGGCTCGGCCTCGTCGGATTCGTAGCCAAGGGGCTCGCGCTGATGATCGTGGGCGTGCTGCTCGTCGTCGCCGCGGTGACCACCGACGCCGACGTGGCGGGGGCCCTGGACGGGGCGTTGCGGGCCCTGCTCGCGCTGGCGTACGGCCCCTGGCTCGTGGCCGCCGTGGGCATCGGTCTCATCGCGTATGGGATCTTCTGCCTGTTCCGGGCTGTCTTCGCGCGCCTCTGAGAAGCACGCGCGGCATCCGGCGCTGTCAATCCCCTGGCCCGCGCGAGCGTGCGGTGTGAGTCTGAAACCATGGCAGATCAGGAAATGACCCAGGTCGACGCGATCAAGCGCGTGAAGGAGCTCGTCGAGGACATCGACTTCACGATGCTGACGACGGTGGATGTCGCGGGCAACCTCGTCTCGCGCCCGATGAGCACCCGCCAGATGGACGAGAACGGCGCCATCTGGTTCTTCACCGGCGATGACACGAAGAAGGTCGACGAGGTGGAGAAGGACCACGACGTGGGGCTCTCCTACCTCGACGCCAAGGGCATGCGCTTCGTCTCGGTGGCGGGCAAGGCCGTCGTGGTGCACGACGAGGCGAAGATGAAGGAGCTGTACACCCCCTCACTGGACATCTGGTTCGAGGACGGGCTGGACACCCCCGGCGTCGCGCTGCTGAAGGTCACCCCCGTCGAGTGCGAGTTCTGGGAGCCCAAGCACGGCAAGATCGTGATGGCCGCCGGCATGCTGAAGGCGCTTGTGACCAAGGACACCCCGGACGACACGATGCGCCACGAGAAGATCAGCTGCTGAGCGCTCAGGCGCGATACACCTGCACCACCGACGGTCGCGGGGCGGTCGGGACGTCGCCGGGAACGGGCGCCGACTTGTAGCCGTCGGGGAACACCGAGGTCTGCAGCTCGTAGGTGCCGCCCTCTCCCGGATGCTGCACGGCGACGAAGACCATGCCCTCCCAGTCGTGGATGACCGGGCCGCACGTCTCGGCCTGACGCGGCACGGCGAGGAACTGCTGCACGTGCCCGCGGTCGTCGCCGGTGAGCGGCACCTTGAAGAGGCCGTCGTTGTAGCCGATCGTGCTCGGCGCGCCGTCGGTCGCGATCCACAGGTTTCCGGCGGCGTCGAAGGCGAGGTTGTCCGGGCAGGAGATGGGCGACACCATGTCGGCCGGGAAGCCCGCGAAGTAGGTGTTCGCCACCTGCGCCGGGTCTCCGCAGAGCAGCAGGATGTTCCAGGCGAAGCTCGTGCCCGCGTGGCCAGCGGTCTCGGTCAGCTCGATGACGTGGCCGTAGCGGTTGCCCGTCACGGGGTTCGCCTCATCGAGCGGGCTCTTCGTGCCTCTCTCCGAGTTGTTCGTGAGCGCGACATAGACCTTGCCCGTCCACGGGTTCGGCTGGACGTCCTCGGGGCGGTCCATCTTTGTGGCTCCGACGGCGTCTGCGGCGAGGCGGGTGAAGACGAGGACCTCTTCGGTCGTGAACCCGGGGACGACGCTCTTGCCGTTCTTCGTGAGCGGGACCCACTGGCCGGTGCCGTCGAACTGTCCGTCGCTCGGCAGCTGTCCGGTGCCGAGGATCTCGTTCGCGGGCGAGTCGCCGGAGAACTTCGCGACATACAGGTCGCCCTCCGAGAGCAGCGTCATGTTCTTCGCCCGCGAGGCGGAGATCTTGTTCTTCGACACGAACTTGTACAGGTAGTCGTTGCGCTGATCATCGCCCATGTAGGCGACCACCCTGCGGTCCTTCGAGACGTATACGTTGGCGCCCTCGTGCTTCATCCGGCCCATCGCGGTGTGCTTCTTCGGCACGGAGTCGGGGTCGTACGGGTCGATCTCCACGATGTACCCGAAGCGGTTCGGCTCGTTGACGTAGCCGGCGTCATGGGCGTTGAAGCGGGGGTCGTAGGTCTCCCAGCCGGTCGAGGTCGACGTGGTCGACGTGGAGCTGTACCGCGCGTGACCCGGAGCCTCCGCGTTCCACGCGAAATAGCCGTCGAAGTTCTCCTCCCCGGAGAGGATCGTGCCCCACGGTGTCGTGCCGCCGGCGCAGTTGCCCAGTGTGCCGCGCACCCAGCGGCCCTCCGGATCGTCCGCGGTCTTCACCAGGGCGCTCCCGGCAGCCGGGCCCGTGAGCTCGAAGACGGTCTCCACGGTGATGCGGCGGTTGCGACGGCCGCCCTGGACGTAGGACCACGGCGTGCCGGAGCCCGAACGCGAGATCTCGACGACCGAGAGGCCCTGGGCCATCTTGGCGATGTCACCCCGCCGGCGCACCTCCTCCGGCGGGAGCACCTGGCCCGCCGGAACGCTCGGGAACATGATGTTCGCGTTGACGTACTCGTGATTGTTCACGAGCACGCCCGTCTTCAGGCTCTTGTCCAGGATGATCTCGAGGTAGTCGCTGTTGTACCCGAACTGGCGCGCCTGCGCCTCGGGGGTCTGCGCGGCGATGTCGAACGCGGGGGCGTCGGCGAAGAGCGGGTCGCCCCAGCGGATCAGCGGCATCCAGTTGTAGCCACCAGGAACGACGAACTGGTCGATGTTGGCCGGCACGGGCTTGATGGGCTCGAAGGGGAGCTTCGACCAGCCCGGCTTCGGCAGACCCAACCCGCCGAGACCCTCGTAGTCGGCCGCGACGGCGCGACCGGCGGAACCCGCCTGCGAGAAGGTGAGCGCCACTGCGCCCGCCGCTCCGAGACCGAGCACCGCGCGTCGCGAGAGGGCCGCGCCGGCGATCTCCCGGAACGTCGGATTCGACGAGGTGTTGCAGTCCGGCTTCATGCACGCGTTGGCGCACTTCAGTTCGCAGGTGACCGCCAGACGCTTGCCTCTCGCGTGCTCGACCATAGGCAGCGAGCGGCGGAAGTTCTCGATGATCGTCACGGTGTGCGTCCTCCATGTCGGGTGTGCGACTTCCAGCATTCCCGCACACTTTGACGCGGAGGAGAACCGCAGGGTGAACGTCGGGTGACGAATCGGGATCGGGATGCCCCGCGCCGATGCGTTGTCGCTGCCGGCCCCGCGTCGCTGCCGGCCCCGCGTCGCTACCGCGAGCGAAGTCGCTGCACGGCGTCGGCGACGGGAACAGTGTCGCGCGCTCCGGATCGCCGATCCCACAGCTCCACGTGCCCTTCCGCCGCGGCGCGCCCGACGACGATGAGCTGGGGAACACCGACGAGCTCGGCGTCGCCGAACTTCACGCCCGGCGAGACCTTCGGACGGTCGTCGAAGAGGACGTCCAGACCGGCGGCTTCCAGATCGGCGGAGAGCTGCTCCGCGACCTCGAAGACGACAGGATCCTTGCCCGCGGCCACCACGTGAACGTCGAACGGCGCGACGGAAGCGGGCCAGATGAGCCCCTTCTCGTCGTTGTTGAGCTCGGCGATGTTGGCGAGGATGCGCGTGACGCCGATGCCGTACGACCCCATCGTCACCGTGACCAGCTTGCCGTTCTCATCGAGCACCTTGAGTCCCAGCACGTCGGCGAAGAACCGGCCGAGCTGGAACACGTGCCCGATCTCCATGCCGCGGGCGAGCTCGACGGGGCCCGAGCCGTCCGGAGCCGGATCGCCTTCTCGCACATCGGCGACCTCGATGAATCCGTCGCCGAAGAAGTCGCGACCGGCGACCAGAGTATGCACGTGCTTCTCATCGGCGTTGGCGCCGGTGATCCAGGCGGTGCCGTCGACGACGCGCGGGTCCAGCAGATACCGGATGCCGGTGGCCGACTCTTCGCCGAACACGGCGCCGGTCGGCGACCAGGGCCCGATGTACCCCTTGACGAGGAGCGGGTTCTTCTCGAAGTCCGCCTCCGTCGCCTGCTCTACGGCCGCCGGAGCGAACGCGACCTCCACCCGCTTCTCGTCGATATCCCGATCCCCCGGGATGCCGACGATGACGACCTCGCGCGTGCCGTCGAGGTGGGTGAGGGCGAGCACCACGTTCTTGAGCGTGTGCGCGGCCGTCCACTCCGCTGCGCCTTCCGTCGCCGGACCCGCGATACCGGGCGCCGGGGCGTCGAGGTGCGCATTTGCATGGGCGACGAGTGTCGCGATCGTGGGGGTGTTCGGGGAATCGAAGATGACGGGTTCGGCGAGATCGTCGAAGGGGATCGCCTCGGGCGCGACGGTCGTGAAGGCCTCCACGTTCGCCGCGTAGCCGCCTGCCGAGCGGACGAAGGTGTCCTCGCCGATCGCCGTGGGGTGCAGGAACTCCTCGCTGCGGGCACCACCCATCAGCCCGTTGTCGGCCGCGACGATGACGTACTCGAGTCCGAGCCGTTGGAAGATGCGCTCGTACGCGTCCCGCTGTCGCTGGTAGGAGGCATCCAGCCCCTCGTCGGTGTAGTCGAACGAGTACGCATCCTTCATCGTGAACTCGCGACCGCGCAGGAGGCCGGCACGCGGGCGGGCCTCGTCCCGGTACTTGTCCTGGATCTGGTAGATCGCCAGCGGAAGATCCTTGTACGAGGAGTAGAGGTCTTTCACGAGCAGCGTGAACAGCTCTTCGTGCGTGGGCGCGAGCAGGTAGTCGGCGTCCTTGCGGTCCTTCAGACGGAAGATGCCGTTGCCGTACGTCTCCCATCGGCCGGACTGCTCATACGGGTCCCGCGGCACGAGCGCGGGGAAGTGCACCTCGTACGCACCGGCGTTCGCCATCTCGTCGCGGATGATCGCCTCGATCTTGGCCTTGACCTTGAGTCCGAGCGGCAGCCACGCGAAGATCCCCGGCGCCTGGCGGCGGATGTAGCCGGCGCGCACGAGCAGCCGGTGGGAGGTGACCTCCGCATCGGCGGGGTCTTCGCGGAGCGTGCGGAGGAAGTAGTGCGAGAGACGGGTGACCACGAGGGTCAAGTCTAGGGGCGCGCGTCAGCGAGCCAGGGGCGTGGGGCGGAGCCCCACACAGAGGCGCGCGTCAGCGAGTCAGGGGCGTGGGGCGGAGCCCCACACAGAGGCGCGCGTCAGCGAGCCAGGGGCGTGGGGCGGAGCCCCACACAGAGGCGCGCGTCAGCGAGCCAGGGGCGTGGGGCGGAGCCCCCGCACGGGGTCTTCCTCAGAACGGTGCGGCTGCCTCGTCGGAAGGAATGAATACCGGCACGCTCCGTTCCGGTTCCACGCGGTAGGACCGGCCGGTCGGCGACGTCCACAGAATCGCGCCGCCGCTGCCCTCGATCTGCTCCACCCGCCATCGTCCGTGGTGTTTCACGGTGTGGTGGCCCTGGCAGAACGGCGCCAGATTCTCGAGTGCCGTCATCCCGCCGTGCTCCCAGGCGATGTTGTGGTCGATCTGGCATCGAGAGGCCGGCATCCCGCATCCCGGCGCCATACACCGCTCCGCCCGCCATCGCACGAGCCGACGGAGTTCGGGCGGCGGCCGGTAGTGCGTCCGACCGACGGATAACACGATTCCCGTCTCGGGGTGGGTCAGCACCCGCATCCACCCCGTGGCGCCGCCGCAGAGCTCGCGTGCCCGCTCCATCGTGATCGGCCCCACGCCCTCGACGGTCGCGGGCTCGCTGCTCCCACCGCTATTTCGGTCGAGGACAGCGAGCGCGGGGACGGTGACGACCACCGTCGGTCGAATCCCCCGCACCTCGGGCGGCAGGAGGTCGGTGACACCGTCGAGAAGGATGTCGCCGAGGACATCAGCGCGGAGCTGGTCGAGCGACCGCAGCTCGCCTTCGCTCTGAGCGAGCACCTTCGCGGTCGCGGTCAGCCGGCCGTGCACAGCATGCGCCTCGACCGCCGGAATGTAGGCACCCAACCACGCCATCCCGTCATCGGCGGGCTCGATGACCACCCTTCGCGTCGTCACCGCTCGCTCGTGGCGTTCTGCGAGTGTGATGGATCGAACCGAATCGATGACGGCGCGCAGGTTTCGCCGGAACGCTCCCACGGGCAGTGACTCCGCCAACTCGACTGCGCGGGGCAGAAGCCGGGCTCGCAGCTCGGGCTCCACCGCGTCGAGCGCCTCGACCAGGATGGCCGCGTGACGCGCGGTCATACGCGCTGCCGCGAGCGACTCGAGAGCGGCGGGGTAGCGGTGGACGAGCGCCTCAGCGTGCTCGATCAGGTCGCTTGCGGCAGCTTCGGTGATCGCGAGCGCCGACGCCAGCCCAGCCGGATCGAGCGCTCGATGACCGTCGTCAGCTCGAAGCCGTGGAGGAGCGCATCCTCCGGAGCGCCGAGGCGCATCGCGTCCACCCGGACGAACTGCTGTGCGGCGAACACGGAGAGCATCGTCTGGGTCTCGACGACGAGATCCACGGCATCCGGGATCGGCGGCGCCCACTCGGCGCGGACATCCCACTCGCCTTCGCAATCGGGATCTGGATGGGGATGGAGGCCATCGGGGGGGTCGTTCTGCATGGCTCCAGGTTAGAACATACTTCCGACACTAGACCGTTGCTCAGGCTCGGCTCGGAAGCGGGAGCGCGCCCCCGACATTGCGGCGTCCGTGCGCCGGATCCGGCGCCTCCGAATTGACAACGGTCGCCTTGCCGTATGCAATATATTGCAGGCGCATTCGCCGCTTCCCCTCGAACGCGCGGCGAGGCGGAACGGAGGCTCGCGATGCCGCCATCCACAGAACCGCAGCGCCAGACGCGCAGTGCACGACCGCCTAGACGCCTCGCTCTCAGCCCGTATACCCGCACCTCTTCCCTGATCATCCAAACCCGAGGACGACCCGACATGAAGCTCGCCGAATTCCCCCGCTATCCGCTCACCTTCGGACCGAGCCCGCTCCAGCACCTGAAGCGACTCACGCAGCACCTGGGCGGGGCACAGGTGTGGGCCAAGCGGGAAGACGTCTCGAGCGGACTCGCGTACGGCGGCAACAAGACGCGCAAGCTGGAGTACATCGTGCCGGACGTGCTGGCCTCCGGCGCCGACACGCTGGTCTCCATCGGGGGCTACCAGTCGAACCACACCCGGCAGGTCGCCGCCGTTGCGGCGCACCTCGGCCTCAAGGCACGGCTCGTCCAGGAGAAGTGGGTCCCCTGGGACGACCCGACCAACGACCGCGTCGGGAACCTACTCCTCTCCCGCATGATGGGCGCGGACTCCCGCCTCGACGACGCCGGATTCGACATCGGCGTCCGGGACTCATGGAAGGCCGCGTTGCAGGAGGTCGAGGCATCCGGTGGCAAGCCCTACGCCATCCCTGCAGGCGCCTCGGAGCACCCGCTCGGCGGGCTGGGGTTCGCGAACTGGGCGTTCGAGCTCGCCGAACAGGAGAAGGCCGTCGGCATCACCTTCGACACGATCATCGTCTGCACCGTGACCGGCTCCACGCATGCCGGCATGATCGCCGGCTTCGCCGCCCTCGAAGAGCTCACCGGGGTGAGGCGGAGGGTGCTCGGGATCGACGCGTCGGCCACGCTCGCCAAGACGACCGACCAGGTGACCCGCATCGCCCGCAACACGGCCGAGCTGATCGAACTGGGTCGCGAACTGAGGGATGACGAGATCCAGGTGCTCGACGGATGGGCAGGGGAACTCTACGGCCTCCCCGTCGAGTCGACGATGGAGGCGATGGCGCTCGGCGCACAGCTCGAGGCGATGATCACCGATCCCGTCTACGAAGGGAAGTCGCTCGCGGGGCTCATCGATCTCGTGCGGTCGGGCGACATCCCGTCGACGTCGAACGTGCTGTATGCCCACCTCGGAGGGCAGCCGGCGATCAACGCGTATCACTCCCTCTGGCCGTAATGCGGAGAGAGTGACGCAGGGGCGGATGCTGGGCGGCGAGATCCGCATGCCGGATCCCCGACGCCCGGATGCACGACGCACTCAGTCGGCGTGGACCACCCTCTGCAGGTCCTTCTCGAGATCGCGCAACTCGGTCTTCGTTGCGGACGGGTCCAGAATCGTCTCCTCCGCGGTGAACATCAGCTCGAGGTACTCCACCGCCGCGCCTCCCTGCAGAGACACCGTCGCGTCGTACTCCACCGCGCCGCTGGCGAACTGAAGCCACGCGATCAGCAGCTCCGCGGTTGCTCGCGCGCGCGGGTCGCCGCCTGAGGAGAGCACGTCGTGGGCCTCGGGTGGGGTCGATGCGGCGACGTGCTCGGAGAAGACGCTGGAGACCGCCCCCACGATGTCGAGGTACGCGACCGCCGTCGCCTCGTCGATGTGCGGGCTACCCGACCCGGAGTACTGGTGCTTCCACCATCCGCTGCTGCGGGCATCATCGGCGATCCCGGTGACGAGAGCCCCGGCATCCGTCGCGTCGGTTCCACCGTCGTCATCCGACAGCGTCAGCGTCAGCACCTGCGCGCCGGGCGAGTCCGCTACGGCGTCGATCGCGTCATCGGCCTCGAACGGGAACGTCCCGAGAGGGCTCAGCGGTGGATCGGGCGTCTCGGCGGGATCGTTGTGGTAGGTGTTCACATCGCCCGTGCTCCAGGCGAACGTCAGGTCGTCCGAGCCGGCGTCGGTGCCCTCGGCGGCGAGTGGCAGCACCTCCCCTGCGCCCACGACGAAGTAATCCCCGCCGGGGAACGAGATCTGACCCGACAGGTCCAGGTCGACTACGGGATCGAGGTTCGCGACGCTCACGACGGCCACGTCGCTCCCCGCCCCCGCGTCGTCGTCGGTCACCGTGACGGTGACCTCGTAGTCCCCGTTGTCCCCGTAGACGTGATCGACGCCCGCGGCGAGCGCGGCGATGGAAACGGGCGCCGGAGCGGTTCCGTCACCCCAGTCGATCCTCGCGGTGTGAGTGTCGAGCGTGCCCGGATCGGTGAACGTGGCGCTCACCGTCGCCGTTCCGGCCTCGTCGATCGCATCGCCGGTCGCGGTCACCGTCGGCGGCACGTTCAGCACCGTGACCGTGGCCGTGGCGGTGTCCGTCAGTGCGGTGCCCGCCGTCACGTCTCCGCCGATGTCGCTGACCGTCAGGTCGATGTCATCGACGGTGTCATCGAGCGCCGTGTAGGTCGGCGTCGCCAGGCTCGGGTCGTCGAGCCGGTCGGCGGGCGACCACGAGTAGGTGAGGATGGCGTTCTCGGGGTCGCTGCTTCCGGTGCCATCGAGCTGGATCGCGGAGCCCTCATCGACGGCGTACGGCCCACCGGCGGACGCGGTGGGGGCGGTGTTCGTGCACGGATTCGCGGTGAATGCGTCGTTGCCGGGACTGCTGGTGCTGTCGGCGTAGAGGTTGCCCGGGATGTCGCAGACGAACGGGACGAGGTTCGAGCCCTGGATGAATCCACCGGCGTAGTACCCGGTGAGGGCGGGACCGGTCGGCGACTCGTTCCCCCCGCCCGGGATGGCGCCGGGGATGAAGGAGCCGCTCGAGAACGGAGTGTCATCGGTGGGATCGGTGCGGACCGCCACCTCGTGGTGCAGGTGGCGGCCGGTCGCCCTCCCGATGTCCGCCTCGATTCCGAGGGGGTCTCCGACCTGCACCGTGTCGCCGACCGAGAGGTTGCCGGGTCCGCCCGTGATCGAACCCGTCTGCAGGTGCGTGTACTTGCTCCATTCCCCGTTCGGATGCTCGATCCAGATGTAGTTGTTGTAGTTCTGGCAGACGGTGATGACTGCGCTGTTGGGTACCGTCGTGTCCAGCACCCCATCGGCATCCAGATCCTCGCCGGGATCGAGGACGCCGTCCGAGTCGAGGTCCTCGGACGCGTCCTGGCAGCTGTGCTCGAGCGCGTCCGCGTGGACCGTCACCCCATCGGCCAGGAGCTGACCGGAGAGGCCGTTGACGTCAAGACCGTCCCCGTTGCCCACGCCGTCTCCGTCGGGGTCCGAGTCGCCGTGGATGTCGACGATCGCCATGACCACTCCCGAGGCGGCGGCCACAACGGTCGTCGGCGTCGCGTCGGCGCGCATGTCGATGCGGTCATTTCCCTGGTTCGGGGTCGGGTTGCCGTGGTTGTGGTGGTCGTTCGTCACGATCAGAGTCGTGCCGTTCGCGTAGGGGATCCGGTAGATGCCCGCCGAGACCGTGAAGGTGCCGTGGCCGGCGATCGCGGGCGGCGCGCCGGTCAAGGCGGCCAGCACGAGAGCGGTGGAACCGACCAGCGCGAGCGAGACGGTCCGGCGGTTTCGGTTGGCGCGCATCGCGAACCTCCATGTTCGCGCGAACCCCGCGGGCACCGGAGTGGTCGCCGTCGGCGGGGAGGGCAGCTCAGTCCCGGACTCTACTCCGCCCTCGGAACTCCTGCCAGCCCGCGGACGAACGCCTCTCGGGCGACATCCCGACGCTTCCGCTCACCGACATCGCGCGCGCCCTCACGATCGCGGTCCGCAGGACCCTCGACACCGGAAACGACGTCCGGGACAGCGGCGGCTCGCTCTACTGAGCGCTAGCTCGTGACGACCTGCGCCGTGCCGATCGCGGCATCCGGCCCCATCTCGTCGGCGAGCCGGTTCGCCTCCTCGATGAGGGTCGCGACGATGTCGGCCTCGGGCACCGTCTTGATGACCTGGCCCTTGACGAAGATCTGGCCCTTGCCGTTGCCGGAGGCGACCCCGAGGTCCGCCTCCCGTGCTTCGCCCGGTCCGTTCACCACGCAGCCCATGACGGCCACACGCAGCGGAACGGTCATGTCCTTGAGCCCCTCGGTGACATCATCGGCCAGGGTGTAGACATCGACCTGGGCACGCCCGCACGAGGGGCAGGAGACGATCTCGAGCTTGCGTTCCCGCAGGTTGAGCGACTGCAGGATCTGGTGCCCGACCTTGACCTCTTCGGCTGGAGGCGCCGAGAGCGAGACGCGGATCGTGTCGCCGATGCCCTCGCCCAGCAGGATGCCGAACGCCGTGGCGCTCTTGATCGTGCCCTGGAACGCGGGGCCCGCCTCGGTCACGCCGAGGTGCAGCGGCCAATCGCCCATCGCGGCGAGCAGGCGGTAGGCCTTGACCATGATGACCGGGTCGTTGTGCTTGACCGAGATCTTGAAGTCGTGGAAGTCGTGCTCCTCGAACAGCGACGCCTCCCAGCGTGCGCTCTCGGCGAGCGCCTCGGGTGTCGCCTTGCCGTACTTCTCGAGCAGGCGCGGATCGAGCGAGCCCGCGTTGACGCCGATGCGCAGGCTGACGTCGGCGTCCTTCGCGGCCTTCGCGATGGCACCGACCTGGTCGTCGAACTTGCGGATGTTGCCCGGGTTCACGCGCACCGCGGCGCATCCCGCGTCGATCGCCTGAAAGACGTACTTGGGCTGGAAATGGATGTCGGCGATGACCGGGATCTGGCTCTTCTTGGCGATGATGTGCAGCACGTCGGCGTCGTCCTGCGACGGCACGGCGACGCGCACGATCTCGCACCCGGATGCCGTCAGCTCGGCGATCTGCTGCAGGGTGGCGTTGATGTTCGTGGTCGGCGTCGTCGTCATCGACTGCACGCTCACCGGTGCGTTGCCGCCCACGAGCACCTTGCCGACCTTGATCTGGCGGGACCTGCGACGGGAGGCGAGGACCTCGGGCACTTTCGGCATCCCGATATTCACAGCTGGCACGCTCCTCAGCCTACGCGGTGCCCACCCTCCGGGGCTGGAGGGCGGCTGAGCGAGCGGGGGTGCCCTGTGGTAGGTTCGCCCCATGTTCGCGCACACCCCCTGGTGGCCCGCCTCCTAGGCGGTGTGTTCGCGTTCCCAGATCACAGACCGCCGCACGGCGGTCTTTCTGCGTGAGCGACCGCCCGGACCACGAAAGGCCGACGATGACCGGGACTGTCCCCGACATCCTCTCCCTCCTGCGCGAAGGCGACGCCCCGTTCGCGCTCATCGCCCGTGAGGGCTCCCCCGACGTCGAGATCCTGACCGGTGACGTCGTCGACGTCGAACTGCTCGCCGACATCCCTCTGCTGGATCCCGCGGGCACCGCCCAGGAGGTGCTCGCGCTCGTCCCCTACCGGCAGGTGCGGGAGCGCGGCTTCGCCGCCCACGACGACGGGGCTCCGCTGCGGTGCCTGATCGTTCGCGATCGCACGCGAGTGCCCGTGGAGCGCGCCCTCACCCTGCTCCCCAGTGAACCCATCCCCCTCGAGCGACCGGGCTTCGACATCGCCGACGACGTCTACGCCGGCATCGTCGAGACGGTGATCGCCGATGAGATCGGGCGGGGCGAGGGAGCGAATTTCGTCATCCGGCGCGATTTCACGGCGGGGGTGGATGCCGATCCGCGCGTCGCAGCGCTGACCTGGTTCCGCGCCCTGCTCGCGCACGAGCGCGGCGCATACTGGACCTTCGCGATCGTCACGCCGGGGCACGTCGCGGTGGGGGCGAGCCCCGAGGCGCACGTCAGCGCGCGCGGCGGCTTGGTCACCATGAACCCGATCTCCGGCACGTTCCGCCACCCGGCCGGCGGCGCGACGGCCGAGACCCTGACGGAGTTCCTCTCCAGCACGAAGGAGACGGAGGAGCTGTTCATGGTGGTCGATGAGGAGCTCAAGATGATGAGCGCCGTCTGCACCGACGGCGGCCGTATCACCGGCCCGCATCTCAAGGAGATGTCGCGCCTGACCCACACGGAGTACATGCTCCGCGGCCGGAGCCGTCTGGATCCGCGCGACATCCTGCGCGAGACGATGTTCGCCCCGACGGTGACCGGTTCGCCGATGCAGAACGCCTGCACGGTCATCCAGCGCCACGAGCGGTCACCCCGCGGCTACTACTCCGGGGTCGCGGCGCTGTTCACGCCGGCCGCCGGCGCGGCCGGCCAGGGTGCCGCATTCCACGACGGCGCCGCATCTCACGACCTCGACGCGCCGATCCTCATCCGCACGGCCTACCTGGTCGACGGGATGCTGCGGGTGCCGGTCGGGGCGACACTCGTGCGGCACTCGGACCCCTACGGCGAGGTGAGCGAGACCCACGGCAAGGCGGCCGGCGTGCTCGGTGCCATCGGGGCGGTCCCGCGGGACATCCCGGCCGTGCCGCAGGGCGGCCCCGGCGCAGAGGATCCGGATGCGCCGGCCGCGCCGCGCGCGCTCGGCGACGACCCGCAGATCGCGGGGCTGCTGGCCTCGCGGAACTCCCGGCTGGCGCCGTTCTGGCTGAATCCGCAGGATGCCGCCGACGGCGGCCCGTTCGCCGGGCACAGCGCCCTGGTGGTCGATGCCGAAGATCGCTTCACCACGATGCTCGCTCACCAGCTGCGGCACCTCGGGCTCGACGCCCGCATCGTGCCGTGGAACGAGGTGACCGATGAGCAGGTCGACGACGCCGAGCTCGTCGTCTCGGGCCCCGGCCCCGGAGACCCCCGCGAACCGGGCAATCCGCGCATGAAACGGATGCGCGACGTCGTGGCTCGCCGATTGGATGCCGGGCGGCCACTGCTGGCCGTGTGCCTGAGCCACCAGATCCTGGCCGACCGCCTCGGGATCGAGCTGGCCCCCCTCGACCGACCGCACCAGGGACTCCAGAAGAGCGTGGAGGTGTTCGGGGCAGAGGCGTCGATCGGCTTCTACAACACCTTCACCGCCCGCGTCGCGCCGGGTACCACCCGCAGGGGCCCGGCGGAGATCGCCGCGGACCCGGTCACCGGAGACGTCTACGCCCTCCGCGGCCCGTCGTTCTCATCGGTGCAGGGTCACCTCGAGTCGATCCTGTCGCACGACGGCATGGAGACCCTCGAAAGGCTCATCACCCAGGCCCTCGCGCCCGTGCCGGCCTGATCTCGCGGGCGGGCTACAGCCCCGCCCGGGTCGAGAGCAGGCGACGCTCGGCCTCGTTCGCGGTCAGCTCCAGCGCTTGCAGGTCCGCGTCCGTCGCCTCCCGATCGCGGCCGACCCCCCGCAGCATCTCCGCCCGCACCGCGTGCCAGAGGTGGAATCCCGCGAGCGCGTCACGCAGGGCGTCGACTTCGGCGAGTGCGGCGGAGGGACCATCGACCCTACCGAGCGCGACCGCCCGATTCAGGCGAACGACCGGCGAGTCGTCCCACCGCAGCAGCACGTCGTAAAGCGTCAGGATCTGCAGCCAGTCGGTGTCCGCGGGCGTCGCGGCGTCCGCATGGCACGCGGCGATCGCTGCCTGCAGCTGGAAGCGTCCCGGTCGCTTGGCCTCGGCGCAGCGCTCGAGCTGGGCGCGCCCTTCCTGCAGAAGCGCGGGGTCCCAGGCGGCGCGGTCCTGAGCGTCGAGCAGCACGAGCTCCCCGTCGTTGTCGCGGGCGTCGTCGCGGGCTCGGTGGAAGAGCAGCAGCGCGAGCAGTCCCCGCGCCTCGGGCTCTCGCGGCAGCGCGTCGCTCACCACGCGTGCCAGCCAGATGGCGTCGTCGGCCACATCGCGATCCGTGGCGGCGCCGCTGCCCGGCATCAGATGCGCCTGCGTGTACATGGCCGAGACGACGGTCAGCACGATACCGAGGCGCTCCGCCAGTTCGCTTCCCTCGGGCACCCGCAGGGGCACGCCCGCCGCGGCGATCTTGCGCTTTGCCCGCACGATCCGCTGTGCGATCGTGGCCTCCGGCGTGATCGTGACCCGCGCGATCTGCGCGGTGGTCACGCCGCATACGGCCCGGAGCGTGAGTGCCAGCTGCGCGGCCGACGCGATCGCCGGGTGACAGCAGCCGAACAGCAGCGGCAGCCGTTCGTCCACGTCGACCGGCGCCGGCTCTCGCGCGAGCAGCGACAGCTTGTCGCGGTACACGCGCTCGCGTCGCAGGCGGTCGAGCGCGTTGTGCCGCGCCGCCGTCGACAGCCAGGCGGCCGGGTTCGGCGGGATGCCGCGCTGCCGCCACTCACGCAGCGCTTCGGCGACGGCATCCGCCACCGCCTCCTCGGCGACGTCGAGATCGCCGATCCGCGCCGCCAGTGACCCGACGAGCCGGGCGTTCTCGGCGCGCACGACACGGGCGAGGGCGAGATCGGATGCCGCGGCCGGGCCTCGCTGCGCGAAGCCGTCACTCCCCGCCGCGGCATCCATCGCTCACGCCTCGAACTGGCTGTAGTCCTCGACCATCGGACGGATCTCGATGGCGACACCAGGAAGGTCGAGGGACGGCCACGTCTTCGCGAGGGCGATCGCGGCGTCGAGGTCGGGCACATCGATGACGCTGAAGCCCCCGATCACCTCCTTGCTCTCGGCGAACGGGCCATCGACGACGACGGGGCCGGACTCGCCGTGCTTGACCGTCGTCGCGGTGGTGGCCGGCTGCAGTTCGGCACCGGAGTCCGTGATGACGGTGGCGTGCTCCCCGAACCACTCGTAGATGCGGCCGTAGACCTCCTGCGCCCGTTCAGGCGGGACGGCGGCGTCGAGGTCGGGCCGGCTTGTGAACATGATGACGTACTTCATGGTTCGTCTCCTTCGGTCGATGTGAACCTTGCACCCCTACAGCGAACGGGCAAGACCGGAATCGACATCCGCCGAGAAAACCCCTCGCGAAAGGACGCGAATGGCGCTTCCTGGGGCCCGGGAAGCGCCGTTTGCGTCCTTTCGCGGGACGTAGTGGCGCGGGCCGCTAGTTGAAGAGCTGCACCGGGTTGAAGATGTCCGCGAGCAGCAGGAGCGCGCCCATGGCGATCAGGAGCACCACGACCACGAACGTGACGGGAACGAGCTTGGTCGCATCGACCGGCTTCGGCGGCGGACGCCGGAAGACCTTCGCCCACACCCGCTTGACGCCCTCCCACAGGGCGACGGCGATGTGGCCGCCGTCCAGCGGCAGCAGCGGGATCAGGTTGAAGACGAACAGCGCGATGTTCAGCGACGCCACCAGGCCCAGCATGGCGGCCAACCGGCTCAGGATCGGCGCGTCCTGCGCGGCGACTTCGCCGGCGATGAGACCGACGCCGACGACGCTGAGAGGGCCTTCCGGGTCCCGCTCGCCGCCCGTGAGGAGCGACTCGGCGATCGCGTAGAGCTTGACGGGCAGCTGCACCACGATGCCCGCGACGGCGCCGACGTTCTCGAACGCCGCCTGCGGTCCCGCCGTAATCGGCTGACGAACGAGACCATACACCGGTCGGACGCCGAGGAATCCGACCTCGACGGTGACCAGGTCGCCGTTCTCGTCGACGACCTCCCGCCCGGCCGCGTCGTAGGTCGGACGCTCCGCGAGGAGGGGCGTGGCCTGCAGGGTGAGCTGCTCGCCGTCGCGCTCGACGACGATCGCCAGCTGCTGTCCGGGGGACTCCCGAATGATCGTGGAGGCCTCATCGAAGGTCGACACCTCCGTGCCGTCGATCGAGAGGATGACATCGCCGGGCAGCATGCCGGCGGCAGCCGCGGGAGCCACGGGGTCGGACGCGGTGCAATCGGTCTGCGTCGAACCGGCGGGCACCACGCATTCGGAGACCGTCGCGACGGTGGTCGTGCCCTGCTGGATGCCGATGGCGCTGAAGAGCACGGTGAAGAGGAAGATCGCAAAGAGCAGGTTCATCACCGGTCCGCCGAGCATGATGATGATGCGCTTGTAGACCGGCAGCTTGTAGAAGACGCGATCGTCGTCTTCGCCGTGCAGCGTCTCGTCGTTGGCTGACCGGGCATCCTGCACCATCGTGGCGAAGAAGCCGCCGCCTGCGCGGCCGTCGCGGTGCCGGGCCGCCGCTCTCGCCGCCTCCTTGGGCGACGGCGGATACATGCCTGCCATGGAGATGTAGCCGCCGAGCGGAATCGCCTTCACCCCGTACTGCGTCTCCCCGTACGTGCGCGACCACAGCGTGGGCCCGAACCCGATCATGTACTGGCCGACGCGGACGCCGAACCTCTTCGCCGGCACGAGATGGCCGATCTCGTGCAGGGCGATCGAGACGGCCAGTCCCACGACGATGACGGCGATGCCGATGAGGTACGGGACGACGTTCACACCGCAACGGTACTCGCCGTTGCTTTGAGAACGCCCAGGTTCTTCGACGAGATCGGCCGCCTGCGGGAGCGGGGGCGGCGTATGAGAACATGGATGCGCCATGCCGACCGACGACGCCGCCGCCGCGCGCATTCCTCCCGTTCTCCGTCCGGAGCGGCCTCCTCGCAGATCGCTCACCGAACTGGCGGAGCGCTTCGGCGCTGAACTCCGCGGCGACGCCGCGGGCGTGACCCTGACGGGCATCACCCTCGCGACGGCCGACCTGCGGGCTGGCGAGGCCTTCGTCGCGATCCGCGGGGTTCACCGACACGGCGCGGAGTTGGCCGAGGCGGCAGCCGAGAAGGGCGCCGTCGCCATCGTCACGGATGCCGAGGGGGCCGAGATCGCGGCATCCAGCGGTCTCCCCATCGCCGTCGTCGACGATCCCCGAGGGGTGCTCGGCACCCTCTCCGCGTGGGTGTACGGCACGGGTCAGGACGATGACCTGCCGATCCTCTTCGGCACGACGGGCACGAACGGCAAGACCAGCGTGTCGCACGTGCTCGAGGGGCTGCTCTCGCAGCTCGGCGTCACGACCGGCCTGTCCTCGACCGCTGAGCGGCACATCGCCGGGCACGTCATCGTGTCCCGGCTGACCACTCCGGAGGCATCCGAGATGCACGCCCTGCTCGCGCTCATGCGCGAGCGGGGGGTGGAAGCGGTGGCCGTCGAGGTGAGCGCACAGGCGCTCTCGCGGCGACGGGTCGACGGCATCGTGTTCGATGTCGCGGCCTTCACCAACCTGAGCCACGACCACCTCGACGACTACGCCGACATGCGGGAGTACTTCGAGGCGAAGCTGCCCCTGTTCCGCCCCGACCGGGCGCGCAGGGCCGTCATCTCGCTCGATTCCGCCGCCGGGGGCGAGGTCGTCGCGCGGGCCGAGGTGCCGGTCACGACCGTCGGCACGCCCGCGATCGCCGCCGACCCGGCCGAGGCCGAGGCTGCGGACTGGGTCGTGACGATCGGAGAGGAGCGCCAGACCGGCACGGAGTTCACTCTGACGGGGCGGAACGGTCGCGCACTGACGTCCATCGTGCCCGTGATCGGTCCGCACATGGCGGCCAACGCCGGTATGTCGATCGTGATGATGCTCGAGGGTGGCTACGAGTGGGACGACATCGTGGCGGCGCTCGCGCGCGATCGCGGCATCCGCGCCTATCTGCCGGGGCGCACCGAGCGTGTCTCCGGCGACAGCGGACCCGCCGTCTTCGTCGACTTCGGCCATTCCCCCGACGCGTTCGAGAAGACGCTGGCCGCCGTTCGTCGCGTGACCCCGGGCAAGGTCGTGATGCTCTTCGGCGCGGACGGCGACCGGGATGCGACGAAGCGCCACGACATGGGCCGGACGGCCGTCGAGGGCAGCGACATCCTGATCATCACCGACCACCATCCCCGCTTCGAGGATCCGGCATCCATCAGGGCGACCCTGCTGGAAGGCGCACGCCGGGCGCGGCCGGATGCCGAGATCTACGAGTACTCACCGCCCGAGACCGCGATCGTCGAGGCCGTGAAGCTCGTCGGCGAGGGCGATGCGATCCTCTGGGCCGGTCCGGGTCACCAGGACTACCGGGACATCCGCGGGGTGCGCACCCCGTACTCCGCGCGCGAGCTCGCGCGCCGCGCGCTGCGCGACGCCGGCTGGCCGGTACCGGAGCCGCACTGGCCGGTCCCGTACCCCGACTGAGTCGCCGCCCGAGCGCACGGCTTCGCGACGCAGCTTCCCGAGCGCACGGCTTCGCGTCCGGCGCACGGCTTAGTGACGCAGCTTGGCCGTGCGCCGGGCGGCAAGCCGTGCGTTCGGCGCGGTCGCACGCGGAACGGAGGGAGAGGAAGCCGGGTGGCTCAGGATGCCGCGGCGATCGCCCGGTCGGCGGCATCCCGCGCCCACGTCTCGGCCGCTGCGAGTGACTCGCGCGTGAGGGGACTCTCCGGCTCGTGCCACTCCACCACCCGCTCCACGAGTTCCACGATGCCCGGGAAACTGAGCCGACCCTCGTGGAACGCATCGACGGCCTGTTCGTTGGCGGCGTTGAAGACCGCGGGGAACGTGCCGCCGGCGCGGCCGACGCGCTTGGCGAGCCGCACGGCCGGGAACGCGGCGTCGTCCAGCGGTTCGAAGGTCCAGGATGTCGCGGTCGTCCAGTCCAGCGGCCGCCCCACTCCGCCGACGCGGTTCGGCCAGTCCAGCCCGAGCGAGATGGGAAGCCTCATATCGGGGGGCGATGCCTGGGCGATCGTCGAGCCGTCGACGAACTCCACCATCGAGTGCACGATCGACTGGGGGTGAACGACGACGTCGATGTCGTCGTAGTCCATGTCGAAGAGCAGGTGGGCCTCGATCACCTCGAGTCCCTTGTTCACCAGGGTCGCCGAATTCGTCGTGACGACGCGCCCCATGTCCCATGTGGGGTGAGCGAGCGCCTCGGCCGGTGTGACGCCCTCGAGCTCGGCGCGCGAGCGGCCGCGGAAGGGCCCGCCCGAGGCGGTCAGCACGATGCGCCGCACCTCCGAGTCGGACCCCGATCGCAGAGCCTGCGCGATCGCCGAGTGCTCGGAGTCGACCGGGACGATCTGGCCCGGTGCGGCGATCGCGGTGACGAGCTCGCCGCCCACGATGAGCGACTCCTTGTTCGCGAGGGCCAGGGTGCGCCCGCACTCCAGGGCGGCGAGCGTCGGTCCGAGGCCGACCGAGCCGGTGATGCCGTTCAGCACGACATCGGCCTCGACATCCCGTACGAGCTGCTCCGCCTCGTCGGCACCCAGCGCGGTGTGCTCGACGGCGAATGACGCGGCCTGGGCCTCCATGCCGACGCGGTCCGAGCCGGCCGCGAGGCCCACCACCTCGAATCGCCGGGGATTCGCGCGGATCACCTCCAGCGCCTGCGTGCCGATTGACCCGGTTGACCCCAGAACGAGAACGCGGCGCATCCCGTCAGCCTAGCGAGCACGCAGAAGCGACCCGGCCCCCGAGGGGCGCGGGTCGCTTCCGGAAGAGCTGTCGGACTACTCCGGACGCGCGGCCTCGACGATGTCGACGACGAAGACGAGGGTCTCACCGGCGAGCTCATGCTGGCTCGTCCCGGTCTCGCCGTAACCGCAGACGGGAGGCATGCTGACGACGACGGTGGATCCCACCTTCTGTCCCTCGAGGGCGCTCTTGAACCCCGCGACCACTCCGGTCGTGGTGAAGGTGGCGGGCTCGCCGCGCTCCCAGCTGGAATCGAACGTGGTGCCATCGCTCCACTTGACGCCTGTGTAGTTCACGGTGACGCTGTCACCGGGCTGGACGACGTCGCCGTCACCCTCGTTGAGAACCTCGAGCTGCACCTCGGCCGGCGGCTCGGTCGGAGGAATCGTGACCGTGGGTGCGGCATCCGCAGACCACTCCACCGAGGGGAAGCTCTCCCCCGGCTCCTCGGGGGCGCACCACTCGGCCGCTGGGGTGATCCCGAGGACGTCGATCACGTAGACCTGCGCTCCGCCTTCCTGGGCGGGCGGAACGGTCATCACGATGCGCGAACCCTCGGTCGCGCAGCCGAAGAACTGATCGGCGCCGGATCCGAGGGTGATCGGCTCGGCGGGAAGCGGCGCATCGCCGAATCCGGCCTCCTGCAGCGTCTCGCCGGTCGCGGCGTCGAAGACCGCAACGGCGTACTGGACGTAGTCGCCGTCACTGATCGCCGCACCATCGCCCTCGATGGCGACGGCGCGCTCTGCGCTGCTCACCTCGAGGGGCGCCGCGAATTCCGCGGCGGCGGACTGCCCCACTTCGCCGCTCACGGTGACGGCATCCACGACGTCTCCTCCCGGAGCGGCGACGGAGCACAGGTCGGCACCGGCAGAGCTCGAGGGCGACGGTGCCGCCTCTGGCGTCCCGCCGCTGCACCCTGCGAGCAGGACGGTCGCGAGCGCGACGGTGGACAGGGCGGCAAGGGGTCGGATGCGCACGGAAATCCTCGGTGTAGAGAGAAGGGGAGCTCCTCATCCTCCCGCACTTTGCCTAAGACTCCGCTGTGAACCCCCATGCCCATCCCGGCATGCGATCGGGAGTACCCTCATCGGATGACTTCCGACGAGACCGCCGACCCCGAATCGGCCCCCGTCGATCCGCCCGAGGCGCGTATGGGCTCCACCTACGCGATCGGCCGTGGCATCATCCGTCCGCTCGCGCGCCTCATCTACCGGCCGCACATCGAGGGCCGCGCGCATGTGCCCCTGACCGGCCCCGTCATCTTCGCCAGCAACCACCTGTCGTTCATCGACTCCATCGCCATCCCGGTCGCCGCCCCACGACCGGTGCACTTCCTCGCGAAGGCGGACTACTTCGAAGGCGCCGGAGTCTCCGGCTGGTTCTCGCGGACCTTCTTCACATCGATCGGCGCGATCGCCGTTCACCGCGGCGCGGGCAAGGCCGCGCTCGACGCCCTCGGCCAGCAGCGCACGCTGCTCGAATCCGGCAGCGCCGTCGCTCTGTACCCTGAGGGCACCCGCTCCCTCGACGGCCGGCTCTACAAGGGCCGCACCGGAGTGGCCTTCCTCGCCCTCCAGACCGGCGCGCCCGTCGTTCCTGTCGGGCTCATCGGCACCGACGACGTCATGCCCGTGGGCGCCAAGATGCCGTCGATCAACAAGCGCATCACGGTCCGCTTCGGCGAGCCCCTCGAACTCCGCCATCACGGGGCCGCGACCTCCGGCAGGGCGCGTCGCCTGGCCACCGATGACATCATGACCGCGATCCATGCGCTGTCGGGCCAGAAGCTGGCGAACGAGTTCAACGAGACCCCCGCACAGGGCACGGTAGAGAAGATCCGCCGCGTGCTGCCGCACGAGCGCCTCTAGCGCTTCGACACGCTCAGCGACCGGGGTTCCGCATCACGAAGGTGGGGCGACCTCGATCGTCGGCTCATGGCGCACCGGGAAGTTGACCGAGTTCGCGATGAAGCACCAGGCGTTCGCCTGCGCATGCGCCGCGGTCGCGGCATCCACCATCGACGCGTCGGCCACGGTCACGTGCGGGCGCAGCGTCACCTCGGCGAACGCTCCCCCACCCTTGCCGTCCTCCACCATCAGGCCGCTCGCGTCGTCTCGATACGCCACCACGACGACGCCCGCCGTGACGCACGCGTGCAGGTACGACAGCAGGTGGCACTCGGCGAGCGCCGACACCAGCAGGTCCTCCGGGTTCCAGCGGCCCGGGTCGCCCCGGAACGGCTTGTCCGACGACGCGAGCACGGAGGGCTTGCCCTCGATCTCGAGATCCACATCGCGCGCGTAATCGCGGTAGCCCGAGGTGCCGGATCCCCGGTTGCCCGTCCACGTCGCGGTGACCCGGTAGCGGTGCTCGCCCAACATGCCTCCCAGTCTTCCACAGCGGGGTGGCTGAGCCCCGGCCGTGGGAGCGGCCGGCGGTAGGCTGGCTGAGTGCCCCAGACCTTCGCCGTAGCCGATGCGGTCGAGCTCGCCGTCGTCGAACGCAGCGGCTTCGTGGAGTCCCGTCACGCCGGATCCGCCGTGGTCCTCGGGCCCGACGGCGAGGTGGTGGCCTCGTACGGCGATCCGGGTGCGCTCGTACTGCCGCGATCCAGCCTCAAGCCCCTCCAGGCGATCGCCTGCGTCACCGCCGGCGCCGCCCTCGAAGGCGAGCGCCTGGCGCTGGCCACGGCGAGCCACTCGGGCACCGATCGCCACGTCGCCGTGGTGCGCGACATCCTCGATCAGGCGGGCCTCGGCGAGGAGGCCCTCGCCTGCCCACCCGCGTGGCCGGGCGACCAGGCGACGCGCGACGAGCTCGTACGCGACCGGTCGGAGCCTTCCCGCATCCGCATGAACTGCTCCGGCAAGCACGCCGCCATGCTGCTGGCCTGCGCATCGACGGGCTGGGACACGGACGGCTACCTCGATCCGGCCCATCCGCTGCAGGTGCACGTCCGCGAGGTCGTCGAAAGACTGACCGGCGAGCGGGTTGCCGCGACGGCGATCGACGGATGCGGCGCCCCGGTGCACGCCATGACCCTGACGGGCCTCGCCCGCGGCATCCATCGCATCGGCACCGCGTCCGAGCGCTCCCCTTTCGCCCTGCATCGTGTCGCCGGCACCCTCGTGCGCGCCGTGCGTGAGAACCCTTGGACGATCGAGGGGCCCGGTCGTCCCGACTCGATCGTCATCGAGCACCTCGGCGTCTTCGCGAAGGGCGGAGCCGAGTCGATCATGGTCATGGTGGCCCCCAACGGCACCACGGTGGCGCTCAAGGTTCTCGACGGCGGCTCCCGCGCGGCGAGCATCATCGCCGTGCACCTGCTCGGTCGGGCCGGCGCGCTGACGCCCGCACAGGTCGCGGATGCCGCGGCCCACCTCCCTCTTGCCGTCCACGGTGGCGGACACGACGTGGGGGTCATCCGCCCCACCGTCGGAACCTGAAACGCTCCCCAGAAGGGAGCCGAAGAGAGGACAGTTCGATGAGGATCTCCGTCCCCACCGAGGTGAAGAACAATGAATACCGCGTGGCGCTGACGCCCTCCGGCGTGCACGACCTCGTGCTGGCGGGCAACGACGTCGTGGTGCAGCGCGGTGCCGGGCTCGGATCGTCGATGAGCGACGCCGAATACGAGGCGGCGGGTGCGACGCTGCTCGAGGATGCGGCGGAGGTGTGGGCGCGTGCCGATCTGCTGCTCAAGGTGAAGGAGCCGATCGAGAGCGAGTACGGGTACTTCCGCGACGACCTCGTGCTCTTCACGTATCTCCACCTCGCGGCCGACCGGCCGCTCACCGATCGGCTCGTGCAGGACGACGTCACCGCCATCGCCTACGAGACGGTCCAGCTCTCGGGCGGTGGCCTGCCCCTGTTGGCGCCGATGAGCGAGGTCGCCGGCCGGCTGGCGCCGATCGTCGGGGCCAACACCCTGCTGCGGTCGCAGGGCGGACTCGGGCTCCTGATGTCGGGCGTGCCGGGCACGAGGCCGGCGCGTGTGACGGTCATCGGCGGCGGCGTCGCCGGTGCGAACGCCACGGTGATCGCCGCGGGGCTCGGAGCCGACGTCACGGTCTTCGACACGAACATCCAGCGCTTGCGCTACCTCGATGACCACTTCGCCGGCCGCATCAAGACCGCGGCGTCGAATCCGCTGGATCTCGACCGTGCCGTCACGGATTCGGACCTCGTCATCGGATCGGTGCTGATCCCCGGGGCTAAGGCGCCGAAGCTCGTCACCAACGCGATGGTGTCGCGCATGCGCGAGGGAAGCGTGCTCGTGGACATCGCGGTCGATCAGGGCGGATGCTTCGAGGACACGCGCCCGACGACGCACGCCGATCCCACTTTCCAGGTGCACGGCTCGGTGTTCTACTGCGTCGCGAATATGCCCGGCGCCGTACCCAACACGTCCACCTCGGCCCTGACGAACGCGACGATGCCGTACATCCGGCAGATCGCGCGCCACGGGTGGCGGGAGGCGTTGAAGGCGGATGCCGCGCTCGCGCACGGCCTCAACACGACCGCCGGCGCGATCGCGAACCCGGGCGTTGCCGCAGCGCACGGCCTGCCTGCGCGCTCGCTGGAGGAGGCGCTGGCCTGAGCCGGACGGCTTCGCCTGGGGCATACCTCAGGCGAGTCCGCCGTCGGACTTCCGTCAGGCGAGTCCGCCGTCGATCGAGCGACCGGCCGACGCGGTGTCGTCGGGCACCAGCACCTCGGTGTCGCGGTTGAGGCTCTCGCCGCGGAAGAAGGGCTTCGACCGCGGGAAGATGAACCAGAGGAACATCAGGATCACCCCGAAGGCGAGTGCGCCGATGCCGAGCACGAACGTCCCGCCGATGCCGAACAGCACCGTGTAGCCGTAGTCGACGTCGTACATGTCGACCGCCGACTGGACGAACGCGTAGGTCAGCATCAGCGCGCCGAGCAGCGGGAGCAGCCCCTTGTAGAAGAAGTCGCGGGCGGATCGGAACAGGTCGCGCCGGAAGTACCAGACGCAGGCGTAGCCGGTGATCGCGTAGTAGAAGGCGATGGCGAGGCCGAGCGAGAGGATCGAGTCCTGCAGGAAGTCGTCGCTGATGAGCGTCATGCCGATGTAGTAGACGCTCGCGACGATCCCCATGACGATGGTCGAGAACGACGGCGTCTTGTAGGTCGGGTGCACGGTGGCGAATCGCTTGGGGAGAGCCTTGTAGGCGGCCATCGCGAGGGTGCCTCGCGCGGTCGGCAGGATGGTGGTCTGCGTCGATGACACCGCGGAGATCATCACCGCGACGACCAGGATCCAGCCGTACGGCCCGAGCAGCCCGTCCTTGATCGCGAGGAAGAAGTCGTCGGCGTTCGCCTCGTTGCCGAGGCCGGTGCCGGTCTCGCCGAGCCCCGCGTACATCATCGCGGCGACGGTGACTCCGACGTACGTGACGAGCAGGATGACGGTCGTCAGCAGCGCGGCGCGGCCCGGGATGCGCTTCGGATCCTTGGTCTCCTCGTTGAGGGCGAGGCAGGTGTCCCATCCCCAGTAGATGAAGAGGGCGAGCAGCACTGCTTCGGTGAAGCCGCTCCAGTCGGTGAAGCCGAGCGGGTTGAACCACTCCCACGTCGGTGCCGTGGCGTCGGGGGCGGAGCCGTTGAAGTAGTGCCAGAGCGCGGCGATGACGAAGATGGCGAGCGCGAGGTACTGGATGCCGAGCAGCACGTTCTGGATGCGCTCGCCGATCTCCACACCGCGCCAGCTGACCCACGTCATCGCGGCGATGAACGCGACGCCGGTCGCGGTGACTAGGGGAACGTTCTCGGAGAGGGACCCATCGCCGAACAGCGACCAGAAGTAGATGGCCGCGATCTGGGCGAGGTTGGCGAGCACGACCATCCCGGCCACGGCCACACCCCAGCCGCCCATCCACCCCACCCACGGGCCGAACGCTTTCGTCCCCCATGTGAAGGTGGTACCGCAGTCGGGCACCGCGTTGTTCAGCTCGCGGTACGCGAAGGCGATGAAGAGCATCGGCACGAAGGCCACGATGAACACGATGGGTGCCTGTGCCCCGACCGCGAGCACGACGAACCCGAGGGTCGCGACGAGCGAGTAGACGGGCGCAGTGGAGGCCAGTCCGATGACCGTCGAGCCCCAGAGGCCCAAGGTTCCGGCGGCGAGTCCTTTGCCTTCGGGGCGGGAAAGGTCGATGCGTGTCGGCGTCGTCACAAGGCTCAACTGTAGAGGAGCGCGGCCTCTCCGGCGTACCGACGAGCCGCACACCCTCGGAGCGGCGCCCGCTCAGGCACCGGTCAGGGGCAGTGCCACCCGCCGGGGCGGATGATCGGGGCTGCAGAGCCACGCCCGCCCCGCGCCTGCGCGAGCGAAGGGCGGCAGCTCCCGCTCGCCTGCGATGGTGCGCAGCTCCGTCGGGCACGCCGCATCCACCAGCAGCGGGTGATCGACACGGAGGGTCTGCAGGAGGCCCCAGTGCGCCTGCCAGGACTCCCCGTCGCCGACCAGCACGATGCGTTCGTCGCCGGCTTCGCGGAGCAGGTCGGCCACCCGGGCGCCCGGGACGAGCGAGCCGATGCCGACCACTCGCGCATCCCACGCCTCGGACAGCTGCGCGGTGACACGCGCCACCCCGCGGGTCACCACACCGGTGAGCGTCGTGCGAGGCATCCAGAACCGCTCGTCCGGCGATACGGCCAGCGATGCCTCCCCATTCCCGGCGGGCGCCTCGGCGAACTGCACCTCCCGTCCCCCGAGACGGCCGCGGCCAGGGGGGCGCCACGGGAGGTACGACTCCGATTCACCGCCCGCCGCGAGATGGTCGGCACGCGAGGGCAGTCCGAGCACGGCCCGGACCGGGAGCAGGTCGGCGACCCGGGAGAGTGCGCCGGTCGGGCGCTGAGCGCTGAGCACCAGGAAGGAGCCGGTGAGACCGGCATCGCGCGCGAAGTGCTCGAGCCGGTCCGCCAGTGCACGCGCGTGCTCCTGAGAGAGCCGCGCCAGGAGTGCGTCGGCGTCATCGAGCAGCACGACCGAGCCCGGCGGACACTCGGCGGTGAGCATGTCCCACGCGCCTTCCGGATCGCGCGGCACGACGAGTGCCCCGGGATGCTGAGCGGCGACCACGCGGAGGATGCCGGTCTTGCCGGAGCCGGGGCCGCCCACCACCATCATCCCGCGGTCTCGTCCAAGGTCGATCGCGATCACCTCCTGTCGCTGCCGGTCCGGATCATCCGCGAGTCCGATGACCACTCCACCGGTTCCTCCCGCGCCCTGCAGAGCGGCGAGCGGGACCCGCGTCGGAAGGGCGGGAAGCCATGGTCGCCGGGGGCGGGGCTCGGAGCCTCGGCGCTCGAGAATCGCCTCGATGTCGTTCTGCGCGGAGAGGGCCACACGCATCCGCCGCGGATGGGCGTCCTCGGCCCTGCGAACGAAGGCGACTCCCCGCGACGCCGCTTCGCCGGCCAGCTGCGCCGCGTCGTCGGTTCCGATGACCGCGCGGCTGTCCGCCGCATCCGTCACCCTCAGGCTGAGGCGAAGCGGGCAGTTGGCGAGCAGCGCATCGCGGACCACCCCCGACACACGCTGGGTGCCGAGCACGAGGTGCATGCCGAGCGCGCGCCCGCGGGCGGCGACGTCCGTGAAGACCGCGTGCAGGTCCGGATGCTCGGCGAGCATCGCGGCGAACTCATCCACGACGATGACGAGCCTCGGCATCTCGGCGCGCTCGTCGAGGATGTCTCTCGCACCGAGCCGGGCGAGCTCCGCCTCACGCCATCGCAGCTCGGCGCGGAGGCTCTCGACCGCCCGGCGCGAACCGGCCGCATCGAGGTCGGTGAGCACGCCGGTCACGTGCGGCAGCCGGGCGAGGGCATCGAATGCGGTCCCGCCCTTGAAATCAGCCAAGAGGAAGGAGACCTCTCGGGTCGAGTGGCCGGCGCAGATCGATGTGATCCACGTGATCAGCAGCTCGCTCTTTCCGCTGCCGGTGACACCGGCCACAACGGCGTGCGGTCCATCCCGCACGAGATCGAGCACGACGGGAGCCGTGCCGTCCATGCCGATGGCCGCGGCGAGTCCCGCCGAGCAGGGCGGAGCTGCATGCAGGGTGTCGGCCAGCGACACGGCCGGGGCCTCGAGCGGTGCCGCATCCGCCGCCCGCCTGCTCAGGGCGGCCGCGATGGCGCCCGCCTGGGCGCGGCTCACGTACTCGAGGGCGATCGCCGAGTTCTCGCCGTTCCACGACAGCTCGGCGGCCCCGGGGCGGGTCACCCTGACCAGCGCTCCGCAGCGGGTCGGGGGCGGGTTTCCCGCCTGGACGTGCGCGAGCACGACGTCGGCTCCCGGCGGTGCGGTGTCGCCCGGCCCCAGCACCGCCAGGCGCAGGCCCGCCCGAGACGGCCCGGCCGATGCGCGGTGCGGAAGCAGGCGGGTCCACTCCTCGTCCGACGAGGGCGTGGAGACGATCGTCAGAGCGTCGGGCGCATGGGCGAGGCAGAGCTGCACGACCAGGGAGCGCAGCGCAGCCTCGGCGATCGCCGGTGGTCCCTCGACGCAGACACCGGCAGCCAATGGGACGCTCAGCGGCGCATCCTCCAGCGTCGCGGCTCTCGCGCGAAGCGCCGGGTCGCCTCCGACGACTCGCACGGCGCTGGCCGAGGTGCCGCGGCCGATGACCAGTTCCGGGGAGCCCCCGCCGATCGGCCTCCAGACGCGCTCCGGCGTCTGCACCAGGCCCGCGACATCCGGCCGGCGCGCGTCGAGTGCCTCGCGCTCCAGGCCGTGCCTCGTCGACATCTCCTCGAGGATCCTCGCGCGGGCGGCGGCGCCCTCACGAGCCGCCCGGCGCCGGTCGCGCCGCGCGGAGCCTGCGCCGTCGATCACCGATGCCACCGCCATCAGGGGTCCGAGCGCCGCGAAGCAGAGGCCGAGCGGGGATCCGGTCACGAGCCACATCGCGACACCGCCCACGAGCGGCACGATCGAGGCGAGCAGCGGAAGCGGGCCGCGCCGTCGCGGCTCGGGCGGAGCGGGCAGGATCAGGGGCTCGGAGAGGGAGGTCACCCACCCAGTGAACGGGTCCTGGTTGCCGCCCGCGGTCCGCGACCGAGGATCAGCGCGTCAGTGCGAGCGGGAACCGCCTGTGGAGGAGCCGGCGGAGTGTTCGGATGAACCAGCACTGCTGCGCGAGACGTCGAGCACGATGATCGTGATGTTGTCGCGGCCGCCATTCTCGAGGGCGGCGGCCAGCATGGCATCCACGGCCTCGCCCGGGTCGGCGTGCTCGTTGAGGAAGTGGCCGATGCCGTAGTCGGTGAGCTCCTTCGTCAGGCCGTCCGAGCAGATGACGAAGCGATCACGGTCGACGATGTCGAGCCGCACGTAGTCCGGTGTCACCGCCTCGCTGGGTCCCACCGCGCGGGTGATGACATTGCCGTACGGGTGGCTCTCGGCCTCTTCCGGGCTCAGACGGCCCGCCGCCACGAGTTCCTGCACCACGGAGTGGTCGGTGGTGATCTGGTCGAGCACACCGTCGCGCTGCAGATAGACGCGCGAGTCCCCGATGTTCAGCGTGACCCAGGCCTCGCCCTCGGTCGTGTCCAGGAACACGCCGGTCAGCGTCGTCCCGGTGCCCTCGTCGGTGGTCTCGGGGTGCGAGACGATGTCCTTGACGGCCTTCACGAGCGCCTTCTCGATACCCCTTGGTGTGACGGAGCCGCGCTCCACGAGGGCTTCGAGACGGCCGATGGTGCTGGCGCTCGCGATCTCCCCGCCGATGTGGCCACCCATCCCGTCGGCGACGACGAAGAGGGGGTACGCGGCGAGAACGGCGTCCTGGTTCACCTCGCGACGGCGACCCGTGTGCGTGACGCCGGCCCAGGAGAGGGTCACACGGTCCCCACCGGGAAGCTGCACAGTGTGCGTGTGTGTCGGCGATGCAAGATCGGGCACGCGTCTGCCTCCGAGTCGATGGGTCGCACGCCGCACCCTGGATGCCCGCGCGCGGTCCTCACATACTAGTCGAGGTGCCCATCCGGCCGCGGAGGGAGGTCATCGGGACCAGAGGGCCGGCTTCTCAGGCCGCCGGGTCGGCGGGCAGCGGGAACAGCGCGTCGATCGCCGCGAGGTCCTCGTCGGAGGGCCTCCAGCCCTCTCCGGCGCGGGCGTTCGCCGCGACCTGCTCGGGGGAGGTCGCTCCGGCGATGACGCTGGCCAGGCCCGGCTGAGCAAGCAGCCAGCCGAAGGTGGCCTCCAGCATCGAGATGCCGCGTTCGTCGCAGAATGCCTGGTAGCCCTCGAGGGCATCCCAGGGAGCCTCCGCCCAGAGATGCGGCCGCTGAGCCATGATGCGGCTGCCCTCCGGCCCGCCGGCTCGGGTGAACTTACCGGTCAGCAGGCCGTTGTAGAGAGGGAAGTACGGGAGGAACCCGACCCCGAAGCGGTTCGCCGCCGGCAGCACCTCGCGCTCCGCGCCCCTCGCCAGCAGGCTGTAGTTATTCTGGGCCGACACGAACGGCACCGAGCGGGAGCGCGCCGTGAAATGAGCCTCGGCGAGCTGCCAGCCCGTGAAGTTCGAGTTGCCGATGTAACGGACCTTCCCTTCGCGCACGAGCTCGGTGAGAGCATCCAGCGTCTCCTCGATCGGCGTCTCCGGATCGGGAACGTGCAATTGGTAGAGGTCGATCCAGTCCGTCTGCAGACGCCGGAGGGAGGACTCCACGGCGTGCCGGATGTACGCCCGTCCCCCCTTCGCGCCGAATGCTCCTTCACCCATGTCCCTCCCCGAATGGCCGAACTTCGTGGCGAGCACGACCTTGTCGCGCTTGCCCTTCAGCGCCTGCCCCATGAGCGCTTCGCTCAGGCCCGGCTGGGCACCATACATGTCGGCCGTATCCAGAAAGGTGACGCCCTCATCGATCGCGGCATCCAGCACCGCTTGAGTGCCCTCGAGGGATTCCGTCTTCGTGCCTGGGCGCCCGAAGTTGTTGCAGCCGAGGCCGACGGGAGAGACGAGCAGTCCGGATGCGCCGACTCGGCGCGGAGTGAGAGCCATGCCTCCACGCTACTGGCGCGCGCCAGCAAGCCGGGGGTTTGGGGCGGAGCCCCATTGAGCGGCTCCGGAAAGGCCGCAGCCCCGAATCGGAGCCGGTTCGGGCTCGGATCGGGGCTGTGGAGGGTTCAGAACCGGGGCGGCGGGGGCGCGTCCGGGGTGCCGGGCGTTGCTGGCGGCTCCGGCGAACTCGGCGGCTCGGGCGACACCGGAGGCTCCGGCGAGACCGGGGGCTCGGGCGACAGCGGCGCGGGAGCCGGCGGCGCGGCCGGCGGCGCCGTCGGGGGTGCCGGCGGGCCGGCGGGCGGCTGCGGCGCCCCGGGCGGCGGGTACGAGGCAGCGGGCGGCTGCGGGGCGCCGGTGGGAGGAGCGTACGAGCCGGGAGGCGGGTACGACCCTGGAGGCGGGTACGCCCCGGGCGCGGCCGGTCCGGAATCGGGGTACCCCGCTGCGGCTGTGGCCGGAGCGAGGCCGGCGCCCGGTTGAACGGGGATGCCCTGCCAGACGGTCGTGTCCGTCAGGAACGAGGTGCGCGCCCACGGGGCGGGCCGCAGGGCCGGGTTCCAGCGCGAGGGGCCGAGGGCGAGGATGCCGAGCCAGATCAGCGGACCGACACCGGGGATCAGCCAGAGCAGAAGCCAGTACCACTCCTTGCCGAGCTTCTCGCCGACGCGCCATGCGACGGCCACACCGACGGCGAGCGCGGCCAGCGAGAGCAGCCAGCCGATGACCGCCACCTGGCTCAGCAGGCTGGAGGCGACGATGGCGCCCAGCATCACCCATGGAGAGAAGTCACCCAGCTTGGCCAGGATCATGGCGTTGTACACCGGCACCCAGGCGCGCCACCTGCCCTGCACACCCGCCTTCTCGAAGATCTTCATCAGGAAGAAGGACCCGATGATGTACCCGGCGAGGGCGAAGAGCAGGAAGAGTGGAAGGAAGATCAGGACGAAGGCGAGCCACGCCCCCATCCCTTCATAGTCGTCATACACGGATGTGCTCCTTTACGGATGAGTTCGGGCCGCGTGTGCGCGCGTCACCGGGAGCCTTCCGGCCCGCGTGCTACATGCTAGCGAGGGCGGGAGCCGGGATGCAGGAGGCTGGCCCCCGTATGTCGTTCCGACACGACGAGGTGCAGGATGCCGGGCTCCCCCGATTCCCGGAGGGCCCAGCCGGCCTCATCGGCCCAACGGAGCAGTCCGGCGCGCGAGGCGACCCGGGCCCGCTCCATGGCGAGGGCGCGCACGAAGGCGCCCTTGGCATGCTTGTTGAAGTGATTGAGAGCCCTCGTCCGCCCTCCGTCGTCGTCCGCCACGACGCGCACATACGCCGCGGGTGACGCGGAAGGCACGGGCCCGAGTGCCACGTATGCCTCGGAGCGCATGTCGAGCACGAAGGCGGAGCTGTCCGCGATCGCACGGGTGACGGCATCCGCCCACACCCGCCGCAGCGGCGGGAGCCCCGGCAGCGAGATCCCGGCACCGAGCCTGTAGGAGGGGATTCGGTCGAGCGCCCCCACCGGCCCGAACGGGGCGGAGTGGATCAGCACGTGCGCGGACAGCCACCGCCTGGCCCCGGCATCCAGCGATGCGGCGTCGAGCGCGTCGTACAGCACACCTGTGTAGCGATCGACCGCCGGGAGCGTCGGCGCCGTGCGCAGCAGGGCGTTGACGGAGGCCTCGAAGGCCTGCGTCGAACCGAGCTTCAGCACTCGACGCGCCGACTCCGGGTCACGGGACAGTGCGATCAGCGCATCGACGGTCGCCTCCCGCTCGGCGGTGAGCGAAGGCAGCGCGAGGCCGGCGATGTCGAGGGGACGACGACCGCCGCCCGGCCGCTTCGTCTCCGAAGGTGGAAGAAGGATCAGCACGTGCTCGCTCGCAGACGGCGAAACGCGCCGGTTCCTGCCATGGAGGGCAGGGGCGGCGCGTTCCGCGAGATGGTTGCCGGGTCAGGCGATCAGCGCCGCGTTGCCCGCGACGATGGTAAGGTCGTTTCCCTCCATCGATAGGAACCCGTCCTGCGCGTTCGCGAGGATCTTGGTCCCGTCGGCCTTCGTGATGCGAACCTGACCCTCGGCGAGAATCGCCAGAAGAGGCTCGTGGCCGGTCATGATGCCGATCTCGCCCTCGACGGTGCGCGCGATCACGAGAGTCGCCTCACCGGACCACACCTCCGCATCGGCCGCGACCAGGCTCACGTTGATGGCCATGATCAGCCATTCTCCTTCTGGATGCGCGCCCAGGCCTCTTCGACGTCGTTGATGCCGCCGACGTTGAAGAACGCCTGCTCGGCGACGTGGTCGAAGTCGCCCTTCACGATCGCGTCGAAGGACTCGATGGTCTCCTTGATGGGCACCGTGGAGCCCTCGACACCGGTGAACTTCTTGGCCATGTAGGTGTTCTGCGAGAGGAACTGCTGGATGCGGCGGGCGCGTGAGACGACCACCTTGTCCTCCTCGGAGAGCTCGTCCACGCCGAGGATCGCGATGATCTCCTGCAGTTCCTTGTTCTTCTGCAGGATCTGCTTGACCGACGTCGCCACCCGGTAGTGGTCCTCGCCGATGTAGCGGGGGTCCAGGATGCGGCTGGTCGAGGTGAGGGGGTCGACGGCCGGGTAGAGGCCCTTCGACGCGATCTCACGCGAGAGCTCCGTGGTCGCGTCGAGGTGCGCGAACGTCGTCGCCGGCGCGGGGTCGGTGTAGTCGTCGGCGGGCACGTAGATCGCCTGCAGAGACGTGATCGAGTGACCGCGGGTCGAGGTGATGCGCTCCTGGAGGACACCCATCTCGTCGGCCAGGTTCGGCTGGTAGCCGACCGCGGAGGGCATGCGACCGAGCAGCGTGGACACCTCGGAGCCGGCCTGCGTGAAGCGGAAGATGTTGTCGATGAAGAGCAGCACGTCCTGCTTCTGCACATCGCGGAAGTACTCGGCCATGGTCAGGGCCGACAGCGCGACGCGCAGGCGCGTGCCCGGCGGCTCGTCCATCTGGCCGAAGACCAGCGCGGTCTTGTCGAAGACGCCGGCCTCCTCCATCTCGTGGATGAGGTCGTTGCCCTCACGGGTGCGCTCGCCGACACCGGCGAACACGGACACACCACCGTGGTCCTGGGCGACGCGCTGGATCATCTCCTGGATGAGGACGGTCTTGCCGACGCCCGCACCGCCGAAGAGGCCGATCTTGCCGCCGAGCACGTACGGCGTCAGCAGGTCGATGACCTTGATGCCGGTCTCGAACATCTGGGTCTTCGACTCGAGCTGGTCGAAGTTCGGAGCCTTGCGGTGGATGCCCCAGCGCTCGGTGATCTCGATCTTCTCACCGGGCTCGGCGTTGAGCACCTCGCCGATGACGTTGAAGACCTTGCCCTTGGTGACGTCGCCGACCGGAACCGTGATCGGCCCGCCCGTGTTGCGCACCTCCTGGCCGCGGACGATGCCGTCCGTCGGCTTCAGAGCGATGGCGCGCACGAGGTCGTCGCCGAGGTGCTGCGCGACCTCGAGGGTGATCTCGGTCGACTCATCGCCGATCACGATGGTGGTCTTGAGCGCGTTGTAGATGTCGGGGAGCGAGTCGTGCGGGAACTCGACGTCGACGACGGGTCCGGTGACGCGCGCGACGCGCCCGACGACCGCGGTCTCCGCCTTCTTCTCGGCGGGTGCAATGAGAGTCATTGTCTTCTTCTCTTTCAGCGGTGAATGGACTCAGCGGTGAACAGGAACCGGGAGTGGTGAACTACTTCGACGACAGCGCGTCGGCGCCGCCGACGATCTCGGCGATCTGCTGGGTGATCTCGGCCTGACGCGCGTTGTTGCGCAACCGGGTGTAATCGGTGATGAGCTTGTCGGCGTTGTCGCTCGCCGACTTCATCGCCTTCTGCGTTGCCGCGTGCTTCGCGGCGGAGGACTGGAGCATGGCGTTGAAGACCCGGCTCTGGATGTACACGGGAAGCAGCGCGTCGAGCACCGTCTCGGCATCCGGCTCGAACTCGTAGAGCGGGTACACCTGGTTGTCCGCCGCGGCCGACGCATCGGCCTCGACGATCTGCAGGGGAAGCAGGCGCACGGTCTCGGGCGACTGAGTCATCATGCTCACGAAGCGGTTGTACACGAGGTGGATCTCGTCGACGCCGCCGGCCTCGTAGTCGCGCGCGAACGCATCCAGCAGCGTCGCGGCGATCTCCTCCGCGGTGTGGAAGTGCGGCGTGTCGGTGTCGCCCGTCCACTCGGCGGCGCTCTCGAGGCGACGGAACTGGAAGTAGCCGACCGCCTTGCGCCCCACGAGGTAATAGGTGACCTCGCGGCCCTGCGACTTCAGCAGCTCGGACATCTCCAGTCCCTCGCGGAGGATCTGCGAGTTGAAGGCGCCGGCGAGGCCGCGATCGGACGCGAAGATCACGACCGCCGAGCGGCGGACCACGTCGGGCTCGCGCGTCAGCGGGTGATCGACGTTGGAGTGCGTCGCAACCGCCGAGACGGCCCGCGTCACAGCCCGCGCGAACGGCGAGGATGCGCGGACGCGCGTCATCGCCTTCTGGATGCGCGAGGCAGCGATGAGCTCCATCGCCTTGGTGATCTTCTTGGTCGTCTGAGCAGTGTTGATCTTCTGCTTGTAGACCCTCAGTTGTGCGCCCATAGTGTGCCTGTCGGCTTCCTAACCCCGGCGTCCCTTGACGATCTGCTCCTGGTTGACGTCTTCGGCATCCGCCGGCGCGAACTCCTCGTGACCGGGGCGATCGATCGCCTGACCGCGGCCGCCCTGGAACTCCAGGATGAACTCGTCGGTGCGCTTGCCGAGCTCGGCGGCGGTGTCGTCATCGAGCACGTTGGTGTCGCGCAGGGTGTCGAGCACCGTCGTGTTGCGACGAAGGTAATCCAGCAGCTCGCGCTCGAAGCGCAGCACGTCCTCGACCTCGATCGTGTCGAGCTTGCCGTTCGTGCCGGCCCAGATCGAGACGACCTGCTCCTCGACGGGGTAGGGCGAGTACTGCGGCTGCTTGAGCAGCTCGGTGAGGCGCGCGCCACGGGAAAGCTGGCGCCGCGACGTCGCGTCGAGGTCGCTCGCGAACATCGCGAAGGCCTCGAGCGAGCGGTACTGGGCCAGCTCGAGCTTCAGCGTTCCCGAGACCTTCTTGATGGACTTGACCTGCGCGTCGCCGCCGACTCGCGACACCGAGATGCCGACGTCGACCGCGGGGCGCTGGTTGGCGTTGAAGAGGTCGGACTGCAGGAAGATCTGGCCGTCGGTGATCGAGATCACGTTGGTCGGGATGTAAGCCGACACGTCGTTGGCCTTCGTCTCGATGATCGGCAGGCCGGTCATCGAGCCCGCGCCGAGCTCGTCCGAGAGCTTCGCGCAGCGCTCGAGCAGGCGGGAGTGCAGGTAGAAGACGTCGCCGGGGTACGCCTCGCGGCCCGGCGGGCGGCGCAGCAGAAGCGACACGGCGCGGTACGCCTCGGCCTGCTTGGTCAGGTCGTCGAAGATGATCAGGACGTGCTTTCCGTCGTACATCCAGTGCTGGCCGATGGCAGAGCCGGTGTACGGGGCGAGGTACTTGAAGCCGGCGGGGTCGGATGCCGGGGCGGCGACGATCGTCGTGTACTCCAGTGCGCCCGCGTCCTCGAGCGCGCCCTTGACGGCCGCGATCGTGGAGCCCTTCTGCCCGATGGCGACGTAGATGCAGCGCACCTGCTTCGTCACATCGCCCGAGTCCCAGTTGGCCTTCTGGTTGATGATCGTGTCGAGCGCGATCGCGGTCTTGCCGGTCTGGCGGTCGCCGATGATGAGCTGGCGCTGGCCACGGCCCACCGGGATCATCGCGTCGATCGCCTTGATGCCCGTCTGCATCGGCTCGTGCACCGACTTGCGCTGCATGACGCCCGGTGCCTGCAGTTCGAGCGCGCGGCGGTCGGTGGAGACGACCTCGCCGAGCCCGTCGATGGGCTGGCCGAGGGGGTCGACCACGCGGCCGAGGTAGGCGTCGCCGACGGGGACCGAGAGGACCTCACCCGTGCGGGTGACTTCCTGGCCGGCCTCGATGCCGGAGAACTCGCCGAGCACGACGACACCGATCTCGTGTTCGTCGAGGTTGAGCGCGAGCCCCTTGGTGCCGTCCTGGAACGTCACGAGCTCGTTCGCCATGACGCCGGGGAGTCCCTCGACGTGGGCGATGCCGTCGGCGGCGTCGATGACGGTTCCGACCTCGGTCGCCGCGGCGCCGGTGGGCTCGTATGCGGCGACGAAGTCCTTCAGCGCGTCACGGATGACGTCGGGGCTGATCGATAGTTCTGCCATTGTCTTCCTTCGTGTTGTGGGGCTTTCGCCCCTCCGCGCGAGGCGGGAAATCCAGGTACTAGCCCGCGAGCTTCTGTCGGAGATCCGCGAGGCGGGACGCGATGCTGCCATCAATGACATCATCGGCGATCTGCACGCGCAATCCGCCCACGACGGCCGGATCGATGACCTCGTTGAGCGAGACGCCCGAGCCGTAACGGCGGGAGAGCGTCTCGATGAGGCGGTTCTGCTGGGCGAGGCTCAGCGGTGCCGCGGTGACGACGGTGGCGACAGTACGCCCCCGCTGGTCGGCGACGATCTGCATCGCGCGCGTCAGCAGCTGGCGAACGCGTCGCTCGCGAGGCTGCTGTACCAGCGATGACACGATGAGGGCCGTCGCCGTGTTGGCGCGGCCGTCGAGCAGCTTGTGCACCAGTGCGCCCTTGGCGCTCGTGTCGCCGAGGCGACTGCCCAGCGCGAGCTCCAGCTGCGGGTTCTCGGCGACGATCCGTGACACGCGGAACAGCTCGCCCTCGACGTCGGCGCGCTTGTCGGCGACGGTGGCCGCCCGCACCGCGAGCTCCTCGATGCCGTCGACCAGGTCGGCCGAGTTGGACCACCGCTGCCCGACGACCGAGGTCAGGAGGGCGATGGTGCCCGGCTGGAAGCTCGATCCGAAGATGTCCGACACGAGCCGCGAGCGCGACTCGAGGGCTGCCGTCGGGTCGGCCAGCGCGCCGCTCAGGTGCGAGGACTCGCCGATGACACGCGCCGCGGCGAAGAGCTCCTGGGCGGTCTCGAGGTCGACAGCCTTCTCGGCGTCGAGCGCGGCGACGATCGTCCCGAGTGCCTGAGTGGACGCGCTGCCCATCAGCGGGCTGCCTTTTCCGACGCCGTCTTCTCGGACGCCTCGAGCTCCGCGAGGAACCGGTCGACGACGTTCTGCGCCTTCTGGTCGTCGGAGAGCGACTCGCCGATCACGCCCCCGGCGAGATCGAGAGCCAGGGTGCCGACCTCGGAGCGCAGCGACACGAGAGCGCTCTGGCGCTCCGCCTCGATCTGCGCGTGCGCGGTGGCCGTGATGCGAGCGGCGTCCGCCGATGCGGCATCCTTCGCCTCTGCGACGATCTGCTTGCCTTCATCCCGGGCGTGCTCGCGGATCTCGCCGGCTTCGCGCCGGGCGTCGGCGAGCTGAGCCGTGTACTGCGCCAGGGCCGCTTCGGCCTTCTTCTGGGCCTCGTCGGCCTTCTCGATGTTGCCCTCGATCGCGGCGGCGCGCTGGTCGAGCAGCGCCTGCATGCGAGGCAGGACGGCCCTCCAGAACACCAGCAGGATGACGATGAAGCACACGCCGGACCAGATGATGTCGTACCACGCCGGGATCAGCGGGTTCGACGCCGCCTCGCCCTCTTCGGCGGCGAGCGTGACAAGAGCGCTCAGCATCCTGTCTCCTTACGTCGTGAGCGGATGGCTAGTAGCCGAAGATGAAGCCGGTCGCGATACCGATGAACGCGAGCGCCTCGGTGAACGCGATACCGATGAACATGAGCACCTGGAGGCGCCCCGCGAGCTCGGGCTGACGCGCGACGCCCTCGATCGTCTTTCCGACGACGATGCCCACGCCGATGGCCGGGCCGATCGCAGCAAGGCCGTAGCCGACGGTGGCGATGGAGCCGGAGACCTCGGCGAGAACCGTAGTTGCATCCACGGGTGTTTTTCCTTTCGTTGTGGGCGGCGAAGCCTGCCCGCTAGTGCTCTTCCGCGACCGCGAGCTGGATGTAGACCGCGGTGAGGATCGTGAAGACGTACGCCTGGAGGAAAGCCACCAGGATTTCGAAGAGTGTGAAGACGAAGCCGAACGCAAGCGTTCCCGCTCCCAGCAGCGTCCACCAGCCGCCGAGGGTGACGACGAAGAACTGCGTCGCGGAGAAGAACAGGACGAGCATCAGGTGGCCGACGATCATGTTCATCAGCAGTCGGAGCGTCAGGGTGATCGGCCGGATGATGAACGTCGAGAGGAACTCGAGCGGAATGATCAGGATGTAGAGCACCCACGGCAGGCCCGAGGGCATCAGCGAGTTCTTGAAGAAGTTGGACGGGCTCTTCTTGATGCCGGCGTAGATGAAGGTGACGTACGAGACCATCGCCAGCAGCAGCGGGACCGCGATGACGCTCGTGCCGGCGATGTTCAGGAACGGGATGACGCCCGTCATGTTCATGAACAGGATCATGAAGAAGAACGTCGTCAGGATCGGCAGGAACCGATTGCCGTCCTTGCGGCCGAGGAGATCGTGCGCGATGTTGACGCGGACGAAGTCCAGCCCCATCTCGATGACGCTCTGGAACCGGCTCGGCACCATCCTCATGCGGCGCGTGCCGATGAGGAAGACGATGATCAGGACCATCGTCGCGAGGATCTGGATCAGATTGATCCGCGTGATGGCGAAGAGAGTGCCCTCGAAGAAGATCGGTTCGGGGAAGAACTCCTCGATGGACGGCGGATGGAACTCACCGTCGGATGAGGATGCCTTGGCGATGAAAGTCGCGGCTTGAGTCAACAGGGCTGGCTCCAGCTTCGGGGCACCGATTGGGGACCGATGCGACGATGAGTGATGAGCGTCATCCACGAGGCGGCATGACGCCAATGACGGCGATGTGCAGGCCCGCGGGAACGGATTCAGCCTACCAAGGATTCCGCGCGGTCAGAAACCGGACGGCCCCGAACCGGGTCGGTCCGAGGACGACGACTCGTCGCCGGGAAGGGTGACATCGGACGCGTGCGGCATCCGCATGCGCATCATCACGATGATGTCGATGATCAGCGACGCAAGGATGCTGACGACGATGGCGACGAAGAACACGGTCGGATTCACCCAGGGCTGCCCCCGCACGAGGAGCAGGACGACGATGAAGACCACGAATTTGAGGATCCAGCCGCCGAGGACGATGGCGAAGAAGACCGGCACGTAGAGGTCGCTTCCGAACCACCGGTTCGCCACAAGGATGCTGGCCCCGGTGATCGCGAGGAAGACGGCCGCCAGCAGCACGCCGGCGAGGGCGCTCCACAGGCCGTCCTGGCCGGCGACGAGGTAGCCGATCACCGAGCCGACGACGGCGAGGGCGGCCGTCACGACGGCGCTCCACGTGAGGGTGGCGCGAAGGACGGGTGTGCTCGAGACGGTGGCGCCGCTCATCGGGCCTCCTCCAGGTTCTGCGCGTTCGCGCTCGGGGGGTTCGGCGCATCAGCGCGCGGGGGCTTCGGCGCGGTGGCGAGCGGGCGTGCCGCGGCTGATGCGCGACGGGAGGGCATGAGGGTCACCACGAGGCACGCGGCGGCGCCGACGACGCCGAAGGCGACGCCGATCCAGTACGTGCCGGGCCAGTCCTCGCGGACAGCGATGTACATGAGCAGCACGGCGATGCCGATGACGGCCGTCCATGCGTAGAAGATCAGCACAGCGTCGCGGTCTGTGTGGCCCATGTCGAGCATCCGGTGATGCAGGTGCTTGCGGTCGGGCGAGAAGGGCGACTTGCCTGCTTGCATGCGACGGATGACGGCAAGGCCGAAATCCAGCAGCGGCAGCATCACCACGACGACCGGCAGCAGGATCGGGATGAAGGCACCGAGCAGCTGGGAGCGGCCGATCTCGTCGGGGTCGAGTACCGCCGGATCGAGCTGTCCCGTGATCGCGATGGCAGACGTGGCCATCAGCAGACCGAGGACCAAGGCCCCTGAGTCCCCCATGAAGATCTTCGCCGGGTTCCAGTTGAGCGGCAGGAAGCCGGCGCAGGCGCCGACCAGCACGGCTGCGAGGAAGGAAGCGAGGTTGAAGTAGGTGCTCGAGCCGATATCGCGGACCAGCATGTAGGAATAGGCGAAGAAGATGCCGTTCGAGATGAGGCATACGCCGGCGACGAGCCCGTCGAGTCCGTCGATGAAGTTCACCGCGTTCATCACGATGACGATCGCGAAGACGGTCAGGGTGACGCTCACGACGCTCGAGCCGACGGCCAGGCCACCGATCGGCAGCGAGTAGATCTGGAGCTCGCCGAACCACGCGATCACGCCGGCGGCCAGGAACTGCGCACCGAGCTTGATCATCCAGTCGAGGTCCCACAGGTCATCGGCGACGCCGATGAGGACGATGATGGTGCTCGCGATCAGGATGGCGACCACCGGTCTCGGATTCACCCAGAAGATCTCGAAGAACGGGTTCGCCGCCGAGACGGCGATGGCCGCGACGATCGCCAGATAGATCGCCACTCCCCCGAGCCGCGGTGTCGGGTTCTTGTGCACGTCCCGCTCGCGGATGCCGGGGTAGAGCTTGTACCGGAGGCTCAGCTGCCACACCGCCCAGGCGAGCGACAGCGTCATCGCGGCGGTGAAGAGGATGGTGAAGACGTACTGCTTCACTCGGCGCCGTCCGGTTGCTCGTCCGGGTCCTCTTCGAGGAGGTCGGCAAGCACCCCTCGCAACTGCTCGCGCGAGACCGCACCGTCGCGCAGCACGCGCACTCGCCGGTCGGCGTCGTCCGAGGAGGGGCCGACGAGGCTGGTGGCATCGATGATGGTTGACGCCACGCCCGTCGTGGACGGGCCGCCGTTCAGGTAGATCGACACGCTGTCCCCGAGCATCTGCAGCGCGGCGTCGACCGCCACGGCGGCCGGCCGCCCGGTGAGGTTGGCGCTGGAGACGGCGAGCGGACCGGTCTCCTCCAGCAGTTCGAGCGCGATGTGGTGAGCGGGCATCCGCACGGCGACCGTGCCGCGGGTCTCCCCGAGATCCCACGCGAGGGACGGCTGCGAAGGGAGCACGATCGTCAGGCCGCCGGGCCAGAACTCGGCGACCAGTCGCTCGATGGGTTCTGGGACCTCCTGCACGAGCGCGTTCAGCGTCGATACACCCGCCACCAGCACGGGCGGGGGCTGCTGTCGCCCTCGGCCCTTGGCATCGAGGAGGCGCTGCACCGCTCGGGCGCTGAACGCGTCGGCCGCGACGCCGTAGACGGTGTCGGTCGGCAGCACCACGAGCTCGCCGCGGCCGATCGCCTGGCGCGCGTGGCGCATGCCGGAGAGCAGCTGCGCCTCGTCGCTGCAGTCGTATACGGGAGACATGTCGCTTCAAGTCTACGGGGAGCAGGCTGGGAACTCAGGGCCGGACGGCCGTCGTCGCGCGGTCGCGGAGGGTCAGGTCCGGGTGGGTGGCGGCCGCGCGCCAGCCGTCCGCCGTGAGCAGCGCGCGGATGTCGGCTCCCTGCCACTCGCCATGCTCGATCACGACCGTGGCGCCGGGGTGTGCGAGACGGAGCGCAGCGCGGCTCACCTCTCGCACGACATCCAGGCCGTCCGGGCCGCCATAGAGGGCCGCCTGCGGGTCGAAGAGACGCACCTCGGGGTCGCGGGGAATCGCGTTCTCCGGCACGTACGGTGGGTTGGAGACGATGACCGACACCGTACCGTCGAGCTCCGGGAAGGCCTTCGCCAGGTCGACGAAGGCGAGGCGGGCGTTGTCCGCACCGACCCGCTCGAAGTTCTCCCTGGTCCAGATGAAGGCATCGACGGAGTTCTCCGCCGCGTAGACCCGGGCATGCGGCACTTCGGTCGCGAGCGCGAGGGCGATGGCCCCGCTGCCCGTGCCGAGATCGACGGCGATCGGTGACGCCGACGCGACCGCGCTCAGCGCGTCGATGGCTATCTGGGCGACGATCTCGGTCTCCGGGCGTGGCACGAAGACCCCGGGTCCCACCTTCAGCTCGAGATGCCGGAACGGCGCGACCCCGGTGATGTGCTGCAGCGGCTCGCGACCGGCCCGCCGTTCGGTCAGCTCATCGAGAGCGGCCACCGCCTCGGCCGGCAGAGCGTCGCCTCGCACCACCGCGGCCTGGACGGCGCCACGACTGACCTGCAGCACGTGCCCGAGCAGCAGCTCGGCATCCACCATCGGGTCGGCGATGCCCGCCCTCTCAAGACGCTCCGCGGTGCGCTCGAGGGTGGCACGCGCCGTCGCGGTCGCCGCGCGCTCGGGCTGGTCGGAGGATTCAGGCATGGGCGGCCCCAGCCTACCGGGGGCCTCCTGCGTTATTGCGTCACACGCGGCTCCGGCGCGGGGACCTCCTCTAGGCTTGGTCGGCGTTGGAACCCACTCGCTTACCCGTCCGCGAAAGGCAGGCCATGGCCGGCATCCACCCCGACATCACAACCGCATTCGGCAACACACCGCTGGTACGTCTGAACCGGCTTACAGAGGGCCTCGGCGCCGAGGTCCTCGTCAAGCTCGAGTTCTACAACCCCGTCTCCAGCGTGAAGGATCGCCTCGGCATCGCCATCGTCGATGCCGCGGAGGCATCCGGTGAGCTTCCCCCCGGTGGCACGATCGTGGAGTCCACGAGCGGCAACACCGGCATCGCCCTCGCGATGGTGGGCGCGGCCCGCGGCTACAAGGTCATCCTGACGATGCCGTCGTCGATGTCGAAGGAGCGCCGCACGCTGCTCAAGGCATTCGGCGCCGAGCTCGTGCTCACCGACCCCACCAAGGGCATGTCGGAGGCCGTCAACATCGCGAAGCAGATCGTCGCGGACACCCCCGGTGCGATCTGGGCCCGCCAGTTCGAGAACGAGGCGAATCCGGCCATCCACCGCAAGACGACAGCCGAGGAGATCTGGAACGACACCGACGGCGAGGTCGACATCTTCATCGCCGGCGTGGGCACGGGTGGAACGATCACCGGCGTCGGCCAGGTGCTCAAGGAGCGCAAGCCGGACGTGCAGATCATCGCGGTCGAGCCGAAGGACTCCCCCGTGCTGACCGAGGGACACCCCGGCCCCCACAAGATCCAGGGCATCGGCCCCAACTTCGTGCCGGCGATCCTCGACCGCAGCGTGCTCGACGAGGTCATCGACGTCGAATTCGACGACGCGATCCGCGTGGCCCGCGACACGGCGACGGAAGAGGGCATCCTCGTGGGCATGTCGAGCGGCGCCGCCATCTGGGCCGCCCTCGAGGTCGCCAAGCGTCCGGAGAACGCCGGCAAGAAGATCGTCGTGATCGTGCCCTCCGCGGGCGAGCGGTACCTCAGCACCGCCCTCTACGAGCACATCCGCGAGGACTGAGGGTGACGGTCTGGGGCCGCGTCCGCGAAGACGTCACCGCGGCCAAGCTTCGCGACCCCGCCGCGCGGGGCGGTCTGGAGATCGCCCTGCTCTACCCCGGCCTGCACGCCGTCTGGGCGTACCGGGTCACGCATGTGCTGTGGCGACGGGGCGCCCGCTTTCCGGCCCGCGCCCTGTCGCAGTTCACGCGCTGGCTGACGGGCATCGAGATCCACCCTGGTGCCGTCATCGGCCGGCGATTCTTCATCGACCACGGCATGGGCGTCGTCATCGGCGAGACGACCGAGATCGGCGACGACGTGATGCTCTACCACGGCGTCACGCTCGGCGGCCGTCAGCGCGAGGGCGGCAAGCGGCACCCGACGCTCGGCGACGGCGTCGCCGTCGGTGCGGGCGCGAAGGTGCTCGGGCCCATCACCATCGGCGCGGGCACGGTCATCGGCGCGAACGCGGTGGTAACGCGGGATGCGGCCCCGGATTCGGTGCTCGTCGGGGTGCCCGCGACGTCGCGCGTTCGTCGACCCGGTGAGGACACCCGGGCGCTGCTGACGGCGCCCGAGTACCACATCTAGCGGCCGCGGCCGCGGTGCCGGCTGCGGCTGCGGCTGCGGCGGCGGCGTGCGGGTGCCGCGGATCAGCCCTGCACGGCCGGCGCCCGGCGCTCCTGCACCGTGCGCTTGATGAACACCATCGGCAGCAGCCACGTTGCGAGGGCGGTGACCAGCCACACGATGAGCGGTGCGAGGATCCAGGTCAGCACGACCGGCGTGCCGATGTTCAGCCCGTCGACGAACGCCTCGACGACGAGAAGCGAGACGAATGTCGAGATGATGCCGATGCCGCCGAGGAACGCGGGAGCGTGGCGGTGCGTCATCTTCATGATGAACGGCGCGAGCACGCTCTGCAGAACGGCGAAGATGACCACGGCGAGGGCGAAGCCCCACCAGTCGGACCAGTCGATCGAGAAGCCGGGCAGCACCCAGTCGGCCACGATCAGACCGAGGGCGGCCGATAGCAGGAAGATGAACCCGCGCAACAGAAGCATGATCACGTGCCGAGCGTAGCGCGACGGCACGGGAGGGCATGACCAGCCGCATTCACGCCCGATGGCGCAATGTGCCCCGCTCCCGCGGTGCTGAACCGCGCGCGCTGCTGCGGGCGTTTGTCCTGGCAGGACGGCGGCGACACATCGCTCGAGAACCACGCACCGCTGTGGAGAGGCGGTCGGGGCCGGGGCCCGGTCAGTCGTCGGAGCCGAGGGCGGCGAGCCGCAGCTCCTCGTCGGCCGCGATGCACGACTCGACGATGGGACCGAGGGCGCCGTCCATCACCTGGTCGAGGTTGTACGCCTTGTACCCCGTCCGATGGTCCGCGATGCGGTTCTCCGGGAAGTTGTACGTGCGGATGCGCTCGGATCGGTCCATACCGCGGATCTGCGACTTGCGGGCATCGGATGCCGCGGCATCCAGCTCCTCCTGCTGCTTGGCGAGGATGCGCGCGCGCAGCACGCGCATGCCGGCCTCGCGGTTCTGCAGCTGCGACTTCTCGTTCTGCATCGAGACGACGATCCCCGTCGGGAGGTGCGTGATGCGCACGGCCGAGTCGGTGGTGTTCACGGACTGCCCGCCGGGGCCGGAGGATCGGAAGACATCGATCTTCAGGTCGTTGGGGTTGATCTCGACCTCGTCGGGCTCGTCCACCTCGGGGAACACCAGCACGCCGGTGGTCGAAGTGTGGATGCGGCCCTGCGACTCGGTGGCGGGCACACGCTGCACGCGGTGCACGCCGCCCTCGTACTTGAGGTGCGCCCAGACGCCCTGCGCCGGGTCCGTCGAGGAGCCCTTGATGGCGACCTGCACGTCCTTGAAGCCGCCGAGATCGGACTCGGTGCGCTCCAGCAACTCGGTCTTCCAGCCCTTCGAGGCCGCGTACTGCATGTACATCCGGAGCAGGTCGGAGGCGAAGAGGGCGCTCTCGGCGCCGCCCTCACCGCCCTTGATCTCCATGATGACGTCGCGCGCGTCGTCGGGGTCGCGAGGGATCAGGAGGCGCCGGAGGCGCTCCTGAGTCGTCGCGAGGGCCTCTTCGAGGGCCGGGACCTCGGCGGCGAAGGCCTCGTCGTCGCGCGCCAGCTCGCGCGCGGCATCCAGATCATCGGATGCCGCGTTCCACGCGTCGTAGGCGGCGACGATCCTCGAGAGCTCTGCGTAACGCCGATTGACGCGCTTGGCGCGCGCCGCGTCGGCATGCACGGCCGGGTCGGAGAGCTCCTCCTGGACGGCTTTGTGCTCCTCGATGAGGGTCTTCACCGAATCGAACATGAATGCTCCGAACGACGCGGGTCAGCGAATGTTGTTCTCGTGCCCGTGGCTGTGCCCGCCGCCGGTGGGCGTCGGGATCGACTTCTGCATCTGCACCAGGAACTCGACGTTGGACTGCGTCTCCTTGAGCTTGCCGAGCACGACCTCGAGCGCCTGCTGCGTGTCGAGGCCTGCGAGGGCACGACGCAGCTTCCACGTGATCTTGACCTCGTCGGCCGAGAGCAGCATCTCTTCTCGGCGGGTGCTCGACGCGTTGACGTCGACGGCCGGGAAGATGCGCTTGTCGGCGAGCTGGCGGGACAGGCGCAGCTCGCTGTTGCCGGTGCCCTTGAACTCCTCGAAGATGACCTCGTCCATCTTGGATCCGGTCTCCACCAGCGCGGTCGCGAGGATCGTGAGCGATCCGCCGTTCTCGATGTTGCGGGCCGCGCCGAAGAAGCGCTTCGGCGGGTAGAGCGCCGAGGCGTCCACACCGCCCGTGAGCACTCGACCGGACGTCGGTGCAGAGATGTTGTACGCACGGCCGAGGCGGGTGATCGAATCCAGCAGCACGACGACATCGCGGCCGAGCTCGACGAGGCGCTTCGCCCGCTCGATGGCCAGCTCGGCGACGGTGGTGTGATCCTCCGCCGGACGGTCGAATGTCGAGGCGATCACTTCGCCGCGCACGGTGCGCTGCATGTCGGTGACCTCTTCCGGACGCTCATCGACGAGCACGACCATGAGGTGGACCTCGGGGTTGTTCGTCGCGATGGCGTTCGCGATCTGCTGCAGCACGATCGTCTTGCCCGCCTTGGGGGGCGCGACGATGAGGCCGCGCTGGCCCTTGCCGATGGGGGCGACGAGGTCGATGATCCGCTGGGTCAGCTTCTCGGGCGCCGTCTCCAGGCGCAGGCGCTCCTGCGGGTACAGCGGCGTCAGCTTGCCGAACTCGACGCGGGTCGCGGCGTCCTCGACGGACAGCCCGTTGACCGAGTCGACCTTGACGAGCGCGTTGTACTTCTGACGCCCCGACTGCTCGCCCTCGCGGGGCTGCTTGATCGCACCGACGACGGCGTCGCCCTTGCGGAGGTTGTACTTCTTGACCTGGCCGAGCGAGACGTAGACATCGCTCGTGCCCGGGAGGTAGCCGGTGGTGCGCACGAACGCGTAGTTGTCGAGCACGTCGAGGATGCCGGCCACGGGGATGAGGACGTCATCCTCGCCGATCTCGGTCTCGAACTCGTCGCCGACCTGACCGCGGCGCTTGTTGCGCTGTCGATTGCGGGCGCTCTGCGAGCTCTCGTCGTCGGCGTCGGCATCCTTCGAAGCCGCTTGCTGGGCGTTGTTGTTCTGCCCGCGCTGCGGCTGCTGCTGGCCCCCCTGCTGGCCGTGCGCGGCCGGCTGGGTCGCCTGGCCGTTGTCGCCGCCCTGGCCGCCCTGACCGCGGTTGCGGTTGCGGTTGCGGTTGCGGTTGCGACCGCGGCTGGGTGCGTCATCGCCGGCGTCGGCGGATGCCGCGGACTCGCCGCCCTCTTCGGCGGAGGAAGCCTCGTCGGCGGGCGTCTCGTCGGCGGGCGTCTCGTCGGCGGGCGTCTCGTCGGCGGGCGTCTCGTCAGCGGGCGACTCGTCGGCGGGCGACTCGTCGGCGGGCGACTCGTCGGCGGGCGCCTCGTCGGCGGGCGTCTGGGCCTCTTCGGCGGCAGGCACCTCCGCCGGGGCCTCGGTCGGCTCTGCGGCCTCCTCGGCGCCCGCGACGGGCGCTTCGGCCTGCTCGGACTCTTCGACCGGCGCCTCGGTCGGCTCGACCGGCGCTTCGATCAGCTCCGCCGGCGCCTCCGCCTGCTCGGCCGGCTCGACGGGCGCCTCGGCCGGTGCGACGTCGGCGGTCTTCGCTCGACGCGGAGCGCGTGCGCGCGGCGGTGCGCCTGCTGCGGTGTCGGCCGAGCTCGCCCGACGGGGCGCGCGCTTGCGTGCGGGCTTCTCGGCGGGGGCCTCGGCCGGCGCCTGCTCGGGCTCGACGGGTGCGACCGTCGAGGTCGAGAGCTCGGATGCCTCGATGGAGGTGATCGCCTCGGCGACCTCCGCCTGTGCGACGGCGTCCTCGGCTGGGGCCTGCGCGTCGGCTGCTGTCGCATCCTCGGCAGGGGCTTCGGTGCCCTGCGCCTCGGTCTGGTCGATCGACTCTTCGCCCTCGGCGGGCGCGTTGTCGGTGTGGATCTCGGAGATGGACTCCACGAGTTCTCCCTTGTAAACGTGTGGATGATCAGACTGCACGCGACGTACGCCACAACGACGTCGGCCCGCGCCGCCCTTCGACAAGCTCAGGGTCCGGTGGACATGCTCAATACCGGGAGGCGGGGTCGTGCAGGGTTTCGCAGATTGCGATCGGAGGCCAGAGTCACGCAGTTACGTGGAACCCTCCGTTATGTCCCTCACTGTACCACCCTTGAAGTCGACGGCCAGCATGAGCGCGTCCCACGGAGTGTCCGATCGGGCCACGATCTCGGCGGCCTCCAGCCGCCGCCCAGGCCCATCGGCGAGCACGAGGACGCTGGGGCCGGCACCCGATACCACCGCCGCATATCCGTGCGCCCGAAGGTCGCGGACGAGGCCGATGGTGGCCGGCATGGCGTCGGCCCGGTAGTCCTGGTGCAGCTTGTCCTCGGTCGCCGCGAGCAGCAGTTCGGGGCTCTGGATGAGCGCCGCGATCAGCAGCGCGGACCTCGACACGTTGAACACGGCGTCCTCGCGGGGAACCTGCAACGGCTGCATGCTCCGGGCGAGGCTGGTGGACATGGTGAACTCGGGGACGAAGACGAGGGGGGAAACGCCCCGGTGCACGAGGAGCTTCTTGTGCTGGGGGCCGTCGTTCGACATCCAGGCGATCGTCAGCCCGCCGAAGAGCGCCGGCGCGACGTTGTCCGGGTGACCTTCGAGCTCGGTGGCCAGTCGCAGCAGGTCATCGCTGCTCATCTCGACGTCGCCCTCCAGCAGGCCCTTCGCGGCGAGCAGGCCCGCGACCACGGCGGCGCCCGATGAGCCCATCCCCCGCCCGTGCGGGATGACGTTGCGTGCGACGATGCGAAGCCCCGGCATCCGCCTGCCGAACGCCTCGTAGGCGTAGGCCATCGCGCGCACCACGAGGTGCGACGCGTCGCGCGGGACGTCGGCGGCGCCCTGCCCGGAGACCTCGATCTCCAGGCCCGGCTCCGGAAGCGATGTCACCTCGAGCTCGTCGTACACGGACAGGGCGAGCCCGAGGGTGTCGAAGCCGGGTCCGAGGTTGGCGCTCGTCGCCGGCACGCGCACGGCGACCGTGCGCCCTTCGACAGGCTCAGGAACCGGGGCTGGTGTCACGCGGGCGCCCCTACCGGCACCAATCCCAGCACGGACGCGACGTCCGACGTGGTGGCCTCCACGACGGTGGGGCGGATGTCGCTGCCGTCGGCGGCGCGGAGGGCCCACTGCGGGTCCTTGAGTCCGTGGCCCGTCACGGTCAGCACGACCCGCGCGCCCTGCGGCACGACGCCCGCCTCGACGCGGTCGAGCAGGCCCGCGACGCTGATCGCCGACGCGGGCTCGACGAAGATGCCGACCTCGCCCGCGAGCAGCTTCTGCGCCGCGAGGATGCGCGTGTCATCGATCGCGCCGAACCAGCCGTCGGTCGCCTCCCGCGCCTCGAGGGCGAGGTCCCAGGATGCCGGGTTGCCGATGCGGATCGCGCTGGCGATGGTCTCGGGGTTCTTCACGATCTCGCCCCGCACCAGCGGCGCGCTGCCTTCGGCCTGGAATCCGAACATGCGAGGGACGCGCGTCGCGACCCCTCGTTCGGCCTCTTCGCGATAGCCGCGCGAGTAGGCGGTGTAGTTGCCGGCGTTGCCGACGGGGATGAAGTGGAAGTCGGGCGCGTCGCCCAGCACCTCCACGACCTCGTACGCTGCCGTCTTCTGGCCCTCGATCCGGTCGGGGTTGACGGAGTTCACCAGGTGCACCGGATAGGAGTCGGCGAGCTCGCGGGCGATTTCGAGGCAGTCGTCGAAGTTGCCGCGGATCTGGATGAGCTGGCCGTTGTGCGCGACGGCCTGGCTGAGCTTCCCCATGGCGATCTTGCCCTCGGGCACGAGCACCGCGGCCGTGATCCCGGCGTGGGCCGCATAGGCTGCGGCCGATGCCGAGGTGTTGCCCGTCGACGCGCAGATGACGGCCTTCGCGCCGTGCTCGACCGCGCGCGAGAGGGCGACGGTCATGCCGCGGTCCTTGAACGAGCCGGTCGGGTTCATCCCCTCGAACTTGACCCAGACATCGGTCCCCGTGCGGCGCGAGAGCGCCGGCGCCGGGAGGAGCGGCGTGCCGCCCTCTCCGAGGGTCACGACGGTCGAGGCGTCGGTCACTCCGAGTCGGTCGGCGTATTCGCGCAGAACTCCGCGCCAGACGTGTGCCATGTCACTCTCCTTCTACTCGCAGCACCGAGACGACCCGTTCGACGACGCCGCTTGCCGCGAGTCGATCGACGGTGTCGCTCAGGTCCTGCTCCCGTGCGGTGTGGGTTCCGATGACGAGACGGGCGACGCCGCCCTCCTCGCCCAGGTGATGACCGGCCAGCGCTTCGTCTCGCTTCGCGGTTCCTGAGCCAGGAGCGGAGCGATGAGACGAAGGGCGCTCAGCGACCGAGTCTGTGATAACGGTCTGCTCGACCGTCGCGACGGAGACGCCGCCGTCGCTGAGGATGCCGGCGACGGTGGCGAGCACGCCGGTCTCGTCGTCGACCTCGAGCGTGATCTGGTACCGGGTCGAGACGTGCCCGATCGGCACGAGGGGAAGGTTCGCGAGCGTGGACTCCCCCACGCCGACCCCGCCGGCGATGTGCCGTCGGGCGGCCGAGACGACGTCGCCGAGCACCGCCGAAGCGGTCTGCACGCCGCCGGCACCGGCGCCGTAGAACATGAGGTTGCCGGCGGCCTCCGCCTCGACGAACACGGCGTTGTTCGCCCCGTGCACGCTGGCGAGGGGGTGGTCGCGGTGGATCAGGGCCGGGTAGACACGCACGGAGATCGACTCGGATGCCGCACCCGCGGCATCCGCACCGCCGTTCGTGGCGGCGAGCCGTTCGCACACCGCGAGCAGCTTGATGACGTAGCCGGCATGGCGGGCGGAGTCGATCATCGCCTTGTCTATGCCCGTGATCCCCTCGCGGTGCACTGCGTCGAGCGGGACCGTCGTGTGGAACGCGAGGCTGGCGAGGATCGCCGCCTTCTGCGCCGCGTCGTAGCCCTCCACGTCGGCCGTCGGGTCGGACTCCGCATAGCCGAGCTGCTGCGCCTGCGCGAGCACGTCGGAGAAGTCGGCGCCCTCGGTGTCCATGCGGTCGAGGATGTAGTTGGTCGTGCCGTTGACGATGCCCATGATGCGCCGCACGCGGTCGCCCGCCAGGCTGTCACGAAGGGGCCGGATGATCGGTATCGCGCCCGCGGCGGCGGCCTCGTAGTACACCTGCGCGCCGACCTGGTCGGCGGCGTCGAACAGCTCCGGACCGTGCGTCGCGAGGAGGGCCTTGTTGGCCGTCACCACGTCGGCCCCGGAGTTGATCGCCTGCAGCACGTACTGCTTCGCGGGCTCGATGCCGCCCATCAGCTCGATGACGATGTCGGCGCCCATGATGAGCGTTTCGGCGTCGGTCGTGAAAAGCTCCGGCGGCAGCTCGGTGTCGCGGGGGGCGTCGATGTCGCGCACGGCGATGCCGACGAGCTCGAGCGCCGCGCCCGCGCGGTCGGCGAGCTCGTCCCCGTGCTTCAGCAGCAGCGCGGCGACCTGCGACCCCACGGCTCCGGCCCCGAGCAGGGCCACCCTCAAGCGGCGATAGTCGATCACTTCGACTCGCTCCGCTCGCTCAGTACAGGCATCAGGCTCCTCCGGTATCGGTCGTGAATGCGTCAGTCGAAGCGGCGCCGACATCGCGCGCGAGAAGGTCGTGCACGCTCTCGCCGCGCACGATGACCCGCGCCTCACCGTCGCGGATGGCGATGACGGGCGGGCGGGGCACGTAGTTGTAGTTGCTCGCGAGCGAGTAGCAGTAGGCGCCGGTGGCGGGCACGGCGAGCAGGTCGCCCGGGGTGACATCGCCCGGCAGATACTCCGCGTCGACGACGATGTCGCCCGATTCGCAATGCCGGCCGACGACCCGCGCGAGGGCGGCCTCGGCATCCGAGGTGCGAGAGGCGAGGCGAGCGGAGAAATCCGCCCCGTACAGCGCGTGGCGCGCGTTGTCGCTCATGCCGCCGTCGACGCTGACGTAGATGCGCTGAGCGCCGGCGCCCACCTCGACGGGCTTGACGGTGCCCACCTCGTAGAGCGTGATCCCCGGAGGCCCGACGATGATGCGCCCCGGCTCGAACGCGAGGGCGGGCAGCGGGATGCCGCGCACCGCGCACTCGGCGGCCACGACATCCACGATCCCCTCGGCGAGCTCCTCGATCGGCGTGGGGTCATCGGCGGATGTGTAGGCGATGCCGAAGCCGCCCCCGAGGTTCAGGACGGGGATGTCGCCGCCGTCGAGCAGCAGCGCGTGCAGCTCGAGCAGACGCGAGGCGGACTCACGGAACCCGGCCGTGCCGAAGATCTGCGATCCGATGTGGCAGTGCAGGCCTACGAACTCCAGACCAGGCAGCTGCCGCACCCGCGCGACGGCACCCACGGCGCTCTCGAGCGTGAACCCGAACTTCTGGTCCTCGTGCGCGGTGGCGAGGAAGTCGTGGGTCTCGGCGTGGACGCCGCTGTTGACGCGCACGAGCACGCTCTGACGGATGCCGCGGCGCTCGGCGATCGCCGAGAGCCGCTCGATCTCGATCGCGCTGTCGAGCACGATCGAGCCGATGCCGGCGTCCACGGCCCGCTCGAGCTCCCGTACCGTCTTGTTGTTGCCGTGGAAGCCGAGGCGCGCTGCGTCCACGCCCGCGGCGAGCGCGACGGCGAGCTCTCCCTCGGTGCAGACATCGACCCAGAGGCCCTCCTCGCTCACCCAGCGCGCGGCCTCCGTGGAGAGGAACGCCTTGCCGGCGTAGTAGATCCTTGCGCGGGTGCCGTGCTTCTCCGCCGCCGCGCCGAATGCGTCCAGGACTCGGCGCGCCCTGGCGCGCACTTCGGCCTCGTCCACGACGTAGAGTGGCGTGCCGAATGTGTCGCGCAGGCGGAGGGCGCTCACCCCGCCGATGTGGAGCACGCCCTCCTCATCCCGCTCGGCGGATTGCGGCCAGACCCCGGGCGCCAGCGCGTTCGCGTCGGCCGGCCGGACGAGCCAATCCGGGGCGAGCGGTGCGGGAGCGGACAACGGGAACCAATCGTGGGTGGGTGCTTCGGCGCGAGATGTCTGACACAGGACGGGCCGGGCTGCCGGCCCGAGCTCAGCGGGTGTGCCGCGGCAGCGGGGGACTCACGCGCCGGGCGTTTTCCAGAAGTCTAGGGCACGCGCCGCGGGCCTCACTCGCATGTTCCGAGCGCCTGCAGCGCGGGGTCATCCACGATGCCGCCGTCGATGTCGAGGTCTGCGACCACCGTCTCCCCCTCCACCGTGATGTCCACGAGCGTGGCTCCCGCGGGGAGGTACTCCGCGATGCAGACCGTCCAGTCGCGCAGCACCGCATCGGCGATCCCACCGAAGCGGGAGCGCAGGTCATCGGCCGAGAGCTGTGCTCCCGCGAGGTCCAGTCTCGCCGGGGTGAGCACGATGTCGCCGTCGACGGCCGACGGCTCCAGCGCCACGCCGACGGGGACGGCGAGGCCGAACACGTTCAGCTCCACCGACATCGCGACATTCGGCTCGGCGAGCGAGACCGTCTCGGCGGGAAAACCCTCCACCGTGGCGAGCAGGGCGCGCAGCTGCTCCTCGTCGAACGTCGCGGTGGCCGTCGCACCGTCGGCCGGACCGCCCCGCAGTGGGATGCCGGTGGCATGGACGACCACGTCGCCGGTGATCGAGGGGCTCAGCGTGACGTCGTCGGAGGACACCGTCACATCGTCGAGGCTTCCGGCGATGAGCTGCGGCACCACCGACCCCGCGACCGCCACCTCCACGTCTTCGGGGGCCAGCGAGAGCCGGTTGGCGACCTCGCTCTGGATGGTGCTGGTGACGAGCGAGCGCGCGATGAACTCGGCGGCGAACCAGAGGACGATCGCGAGCACCACGACGATCACCAGGGCGAGGATCCAGCCCCACCGGCGCTTGCGCCGGCGCTTCGGCTCCGCGGCCGCGCCCGGCGCCGAGAGCACCCACTGCGCCTGCGGATCTGGCAGCGGCTGCGTCGGCTGGGTGTCGCCCGACACGCTCACATCCGTTCCGGTGCCGCGACGCCGAGCAGATCCAGTCCGTTGCGCAGCACCTGGCCTGTCGCGTCATTCAGCCAGAGGCGGGTGCGGTGCACGGCCTCGACCGGGTCGTCGCTGAGCGGGATGATGCGGCACAGGTCGTACCAGCGGTGATAGAGCCCCGCCAGCTCTTCGAGATACCGGGCGATGCGGTGCGGTTCGCGCACTTCGGCCGCGAAGGCCACCGTGCGGGGGAACTCCTGCAGTGCCCCGAGCAGCGCAGACTCCGTCTCATGGACGAGCAGCTCCGGGGCGAACTCGCTGCGGTCGACCCCGGAGGCGCCCGCGTTGCGCGCGACGTTGTGCGTCCGCGCGTGCGCGTACTGCACATAGAACACGGGGTTGTCGTTCGTGCGCTTCTGCAGCAGCTCGGGGTCGAGCGTCAGCGGAGAGTCAGCCGGGTACCGCGCGAGCGAGTAGCGGAGGGCATCCGTCCCGAGCCATTCGCGCAGGTCGTCGAGCTCGATGATGTTGCCCGCCCGCTTGCTGAGGCGCGCGCCGTTGATCGACACCAGCTGGCCGATGAGCACCTCGATGTCGGCGTCGGGGTCATCGCCCGCCGCACCGGCGAGGGCCTTCAGCCGATGCACGTAGCCATGGTGGTCGGCGCCGAGCAGGTAGATCTTGTGCCGGAAGCCGCGATCGCCCTTGTTCAGGTAGTACGCCGCGTCGGCGGCGAAGTAGGTGTAGACGCCGTTGGCCCGGCGGATGACGCGATCGCGGTCATCGCCGAAGTCGGTGGTGCGCACCCACACGGCGCCCTCGTCGTCGTAGACGTGCCCCTGCTCGCGCAGGCGATCGACCGCCTCATCGACGAGGCTGCGGCCCGAGGCATCCGGAGTCTGCAGTGCGAGCTCCGAGAACCACACGTCGAAGTGCACGTTGAACTTCTCGAGCGATTCGCGGATCTCGCCCAGCTGCAGTTCGTAGGCGCGCGCCGTCACACGCGCGAGAAGCTCGTCGCCGTCGAGCGTCAGGATGTCGGGCTCGGCCGCGCGCACCCGCTCGGCCAGCACCTGGATGTACTCGCCGGGGTAGCCGTCCTCGGGGGTGGGCTCGCCGCGGAGCGCGGCGAGCACGGAGCCGCCGAAGCGCTCCATCTGCGCGCCGGCGTCGTTGATGTAGAACTCACGGACGATCGTCGCGCCCGACGCGGCGAGCACGCGGCCGATCGAGTCTCCGAGGGCCGCCCACCGGGTGTGCCCGATGTGGAGCGGTCCGGTGGGGTTCGCGCTGACGAACTCCAGGTTGATGGAGGCGCCGCGCTGCGTCTCGTTCGCGCCGAACGCGGCACCGGCGTCGACGATCTGCTTGGCCAGGAGGCCGGCGGCCGCCGCCTCGAGCCGGATGTTGATGAAACCAGGGCCCGCCACCTCGACGGAGGCGATGCCCGGCGTCTGTCCGAGGCCCCCGGCGATCTCCGCGGCCAGCTCCCGCGGGTTGGTCCCGAGGCTCTTCGCCAGCTTCATCGCGATGTTGGTCGCCCAGTCGCCGTGATCGCGATTCCTGGGGCGTTCCAGCGTGATGTCGGAGGCGACGATCCCGAGCGGCTCACCGGGGCGTCGCTGCTCGGCGATCGGGGTGACGACGGCGAGCAGGGAGGCGGTGAGGTTGTCCGGATTCATAACCGAACCAGTCTACGGGCGGGCCGCTCGCGCCCGAGACGGTCCCGAGGGTCGCGGTGTCAGGCGAGCTGGACGAGCATCTCGAGGTCGTCGGCCGCGGCATCCGAGATCTCGAACCCCTCTTCGCCCCCGACCCACGCGTCGACGCGGAGGTGCTGCAGCCCCACGTTGCCGCCGTGGTAGCTGAGGAACGCGCAGTCGGCGGCATCCCGGCCGGTCGCGATGCGCACCAGGGAACGGCGGTTCGCCAGGCGGGTCGCATCGATCACGTACCAGGAGCCGTCGAGGTAGGCCTCGGCGACGGCGTGGAAGTCCATCGGCTGCAAGCCCGGCGCGTAGCAGGCGGCGTAGCGGGCGGGCACATCCATCGCGCGCAGCAGGGCGATGACGACGTGGGCGTAGTCGCGGCAGACACCCTGGCCCGTCATGAGGGTCGTCACGGCGCTGTCGGTGCCGAGGCTCAGTCCCGGGGTGTAGGTGATGCTCGACGAGGCGAACGCCGAGACGGCGGTGATCAGCTCCTGGCCCCGAATGCCGCGGAACTGCCGACGCGCCTGGGAGAACACCTCGTCGGACTGGCAGTACCGGCTCGGACGCAGATAGGTGATCGCCTCGAGGTCGCTGGTGTGGGTCGTTCCCGCCTGTCCTTCGACGGTGGCCTGGTAGCGCACCTGCAGCGGCCCGGCCTCGCCCGTGAGGCGGTGCAGGCGGCTGCCGGACTGGTCGACGATCTCGGTCGGGGTGTACACGCGATCCCCCGAGACGAACGTGAGCTGCTCCGTCACCACCGGCATCGACTGGGCGGCGGTGAGCGAGAAGATGAGGTCGATCGACCCCCCCAGCTGGAGGTCCATCTCGGCGGTCACGACGCGTTGCACCGGGATATCCTCGCACGCCGGATCCACGGCCGAGAACGGTTGTGCAGAGCGTGATCCCGGAGCCCGCGTTCCCCAGTTTCACCTGTGGGTTTCCGCAGGTGAGGGCGGCCGGCGGCGCACGCATTCGACGGGGGCGGGATCGTCGTTTACCCTCGGTGCATGACCTCGCCCGAACGGGGCCGCTCCGCGCGGCGCCCATGGCCGCTCGCGGCCGTCGCCGTGGCGATCGCGCTGGTCTGCGCATTCGCGGCGTGGAGGCCATGGACGCCTGCGGTCGATGTCGCGCCGGTCGACATCGCGGCGGGCGAAAAGGTGACCGCCGTTCTCGCCCCGGCCGCGCTGAGCCTCCCCGACGAGCCTCGCGTACTGATCTTCGGTGACTCCTGGACCTTCGGCTCCGCCGCGAGCGCCCCGGACCTGGGCTACGCCTACGCGCTGGGCCGCAGCCTCGGCTGGGAGAGCGTCGTGAACGGCGTGCGCGGCAGCGGCTACCTCAAGCCGGGACTCGACGGCGGCACCTTCGGCGAGCGCATCGCGGCCCTGGACCCGGCGCTCGATCCCGACCTCGTGATCCTGCAGGGATCGATCAACGATCGGGCGCAGGGGGCCGAAGGCTATCGGGCGGCCGTGACCGCCGCGTGGGACGCTGTGGCGGCGCTGTACCCGGACACGCCGATCGTGATCCTCGGTCCCGCACCGCAGGCGCTGCCCGTGCAGGCCGCGACCCAGCGCATCGACCGCGATCTCGGGGAACTCGCCGCCGCGCGCGGCTGGTGGTACATCTCACCCCTGGCGGAGGACTGGATCACCGAGGCCAACTACGCCGCCGTGATCGACTCGTCGCCGATCGGCCGGAACCATCCGTCGACGGCAGGACACGAGTATCTGGCGAGCCGGCTGGCGGAGCACCTCTTGGCCCTTTCGGTGACGGCGGATGCCGCGGCCGAGGTGCCTGCCGGAGGCTGACCCGCGCGGCGGTCGGAGCGGGCCGGGCAGCGGGCGCCCGCTCCGCGCTTGGCCAGCGACGTCGCCGAACAAGAAATCCCAGGCCGTGGCCTGGGATTTCAGTGGTGCCCCCGACAGGAATCGAACCTGCGACCTTTGATACCGGAAACCAACGCTCTATCCCCTGAGCTACGGAGGCGCACCGATCGAGGTTATCATCGCCGCGCGGTCTGCTCCGCACCGGGCCGGGTGTTGCCGTCCCTTCCGAGCGCCGCGAGAATCTCCAGCTCTTCCGTCCGGCTGAGCCCCGACCGTCGATGGCGATCCAGACCGCGCGCCCGCTCATCCTCGAGCGTGGCGAGCAGGGTCTCGCGCAGGGATCGGATCCGTCCGCCGGCACGGTCGTAGGCGGCATGGGAGCGGCGGGCGAAGCCCGCCATCTCCGCAGGGAGCCACAGGGGCAGCGAACGGGGACCCGACCAGTGCGCGACACCCAGGGCGCCGAGCCCGGCCGCGGACGCCTCGACGAACTCCCCCGGAAAGCCCGCGACACCCGCCAGCGCGAAGCGCGACGGCCAGCAGCCGACCACCGAGGTGCTCGGGGCGAAAATCCTGATCGTCGCGGACATGAGGAACGCCCTCGGCCGGAGCCGGGGGCGTTCATCAGTGCGATGTTAGGTTTCTGTTTCCCGTTCCCTTGCGGGTTCTTCTGTTCCCGTTTTCTCTTCGCACGCAACAAGATACTCCGCTGGGCTCGTTCGTCAAGACCCTCCCGAGAACTGATGTCACCCTGAACCTGAGAGTGAGATCCGACGCCCTCGCAAGTGCGCCGACGGGTGTGCTCAGACCAGGAAGAGCCCGTCCAGCGCCCCCGGGTTGTGGGCGTGCACGAGCACAAGGAAGACGACGGCGTCGAAGAGCAGATGCACCGTCACGACGTACGCGAGCGATCGCGTCCGAACGAAGATGTAGCCCTGCAGGAGTGCGAACGGGATCGTGAGCAGCGGACCCCATGCCTGGTAGCCGAGCTCCCACAGGAAGGAGACGAAGACGATCGCCTGGAGGATGTTCGCCTGCCACATCGGGAAGTGCCGGCGGAGGAGTGCGAGCACGGTGCAGATGAAGAACAGCTCGTCCCAGATCCCCACGGCGCCGACGCCGACGAAGAGGCGGGCGATCAGCTCCGGCGAGTCGACCACCGGCCAGTTCATGTAGACCCCGGAGGTGATGAAGTAGAAGGGCAGGATCAGCCACCCGAGCCCCAGCACCGCCACCAGCCACGCCCACTGGAACCGGGTCCACCGGCCGCCGCCACGCCAGGGGAATCGCGTCGCGTAGTCGCGGAACGCGAACCGCGAGAGCACGTAGGGAACGACGACAGCGCCGCCGAGGGCGAGGGTGAAGCGCAGCATCGCGAAGTTGTCGAGCTCGGCCTTCAGCGGGATGGAGCTGACGATCAGCATGCCGAGCGCGATCAGCCCGAGGTCGCGGACGAGGTTCGGGCCGGGGCCCGTCACGCGTTCGGCGAGGGATCCCGTGCCGAGACCCAGAGCGACCAGCATCCCGACACCCAGCAGCAGGTAGCCCGCCCACGCGACCTGGATGCCGAAGAAGGCGACCGCGGCCGCACACACGAGGAAGGCGGGGATGAGCGCGGTCGACCAGGCGGGCCGCACGGCGGTATCGGGGGCGGCGGGCACGTGTTCAGTCTGTCAGGGGATGCGCGATCTCATCCCGCGGCATCCGCGCGGCGAAGATCGCGATGATCCCGAAGAGCAGCGGCAGGATGCCGGCGGCGATGAAGATCGTCTGAATCGAGAGCACCTCCGAGAGCGGCCCGGCGAGTGCCATGGAGAGCGGCATGAGCGCCAGCGAGACGAAGAAGTCGAGGCTCGACACGCGGCCCAGCATGTGCCGCGGCACGCGCCGCTGCAGCAGCGTGCCCCAGATGACGTTGCCGTAGCTGAACCCGAAGCCGATCAGGAAGCACGAGGCGAGCAGCAGCCAGTACTGGTCGGTGATGCCGATCACGATGAAGGGCAGCGTGCTGACGCCCCACACCAGGTTCATGGTCGTGAGGTAGCGCCGGGGCAGCTTGCGGGAGGACACGACGATCGAGCCGACGACGCCACCGGCGCCGTAGACGGCGAGGAGGAATCCGAACCATCGGGGGTCCTCGCCGATCCGCTCGCGCGTGAGGAACGGCAGCAGCACCTCCTCCGGGCCGACGGCGACGAGCACCCACATCGTCGCGTAGAGAAGCGTCCAGAGCAGCCACGGAGTGCGAACGGTGAACAGCACCGCCTCGCGGAGGTCGGAGAACACCCCGTTCCCCGACTGCTCGGCCGCCGCATCGCCGGTGGGCGGGGGCTCCGGCCGCAGGAACAGCAGCAGCACGAACGCCGCACCATGCGCGATGGCGATGACCGTCGCCGCCTGGGACGGGAGGAGCGCGGCGAGCAGCATGCCGGCGGCGGCCGGCCCGGCGGCCTGCTGGAGCGCGGGCCGGATGGCGCCCTCGAGTCCGTTGGCGGCGAGCAGCTGACCGGGCGGGAGGATGCGGGGCAGGAAGGCGCTGTAGGCCGGGAAGAAGAAGCCGGCACCGGCGCCGAGGACGAACGCCACCACGACGAGCTGCGGGATGCCGACGGGTGCGAACATGCCGACCACCACGATGGACGTGATCGCCAGGAAATTGACGAGCTCCACCACCCTCACGATCAGCCGCCTCGACACGCGGTCGGCGACGATGCCGCCGGGGATGGCGCACAGCAGCAGGCCGGTGGCGTTCGACGCCGCGACGAGCGAGAGGTCGAGCGGCCCGCCGCCCGCGTCGATCACGGCATAGACCATGACGACCGCCCACATGCCGGCCGCGAAGACCGAGAGCACGACCGCGCTGAAGAGCATCCGGAAGTCGCGGTGCCCGAGCGGGCGCAGAACGCGCAGCCGATCGGGGGACGCGGACGTGGGTTGCGGGTCGGCGTCCGGAGTGCCGTGGGTGCGGTCGAGGGGGCTGCCGGTCACGGGCGGGGCTTCCGCCGGTACGTCAGATCGCGGATGTCACGCCCCTTGGCGGCGCCCTTGCGCTCGAACGCGGTGCGGACCCGCCCGTCGAAGCGCGGAGCCCAGTCGCCCTCGAAGCCCCGCTCGAGATCGGGCGCGGCATCCAGTACGTCCCGCATCTGCAGGGCGTAGTCCTCCCAGTCGGTGGCCAGCCGGACGACTCCCCCGTCCCGGAGGGCGCCCGCGACGATGTCGCCGAACGGCGGCTTCACCAGCCGTCGCTTGGTGTGCTTGTTCTTGTGCCACGGGTCTGGGAAGAAGACCCAGACCTCGTCGGCCGCACCGTCGGGGAGCAGCGTCTCGAGCACCTCGGGCGCGTTCGCCTCGATCAGCCGCAGGTTGCGGACGCCTGCGCGCTCCGCATCCAGCATCGTGCGCGCCAGGCCGGCCCGGAACACGTCGACCGCCAGGAAGTCGTCGCCAGGGCGGGATGTCGCGGCATGGATGATCGCGTGACCCTGTCCGGAGCCGATCTCGACGATGAGCGGCGCGTCGCGCCCGTACGTCGCCCGATGATCGAGGCGGGCGTCCGGGTGCACGGAGGTGGCAGCCAGGGAGCGCGGGGGGACGAGCATGTAGAACTCGGAGTGAACGGCGAAGGCGCGCTCCTGGGCCTCCGACATCCGTCCGCTCCGCCGTACGAACGACACGGGTTGCTCACGGAAGGAGGACGGTGGGACTTCGGCGGACACCTCCCCAGGCTACGGCGTGCGGCAGACAGGCTCAGCAGCGGTGTGCGGCCCTGCGGCGGCTCTGGGCGGCCACTCCTGCCCCGCCGAGCCTGCGCGCGGCACGCGCTCAGGCCGTGACGTAGTCGATGAGCTCCTCGACGCGGCCCAGCAGCGCGGGCTCGATATCCCGGTACGTCGACACGGAGGCGAGCACTCGCTGCCAGGCGCGCGCCTTGTCGGCCGGAGTGGAGTGCGGCCAGCCGAGCGCCCGGCAGACCCCCGTCTTCCAGTCGGTCCCCCTGGGAACCTCCGGCCACCGCTCGATGCCGAGCGCGCGCGGCGTCACGCACTGCCAGACGTCGACGAACGGGTGACCCACGATCTTGAGGTGACGACCGTGCGGGCCGCTCTCGACCGCCGCGGCCATCCGCGACTCCTTGGAACCGGGCACCAGGTGGTCCACGAGCACCCCGTACCGGCGCTCCGCCGACGGCGGCTCGTCGCGCAGCAGATCATCGAGCAGGTCGATGCCCTGCAGGTATTCGACGACGACTCCCTCCACGCGCAGGTCGTGGCCCCAGACCTTTTCCACGAGCTCGGCATCGTGGCGGCCCTCCACCAGGATGCGGCTCGGACGCGCCGTGCGGGCACGGCCGTCCGCAACGGCGAACGACCCCGACGCGGTGCGCGCCGGAGTGGATGCCGCGGCCTTCGCCGGCACCGCAAGCACGACGGGCCGGCCATCGATCAGGAACCCGGGACCGACGGGGAAGAGACGCTTCTTGCCGCGGCGATCCTCGAGTTCGACGAGGCGCCCGTCCGTCCGGGTCACCGCCCCGCAGAATCCGTCCTCGGCGACCTCGACGACGAGGGCTCGCGTTGCCAGCACCGTTGGCGGCTTCTTGTGCGCCGCCTCGCGCCACCCCGGCGCCAGCACATCGGAGCCATACCTGTCATCCATCGAACCTCCTGCGGCCGCCCAGCCTAGGCTCCGGGGCTCGCGGCGACGGCGAGGCGCGCGGGATCGAGATGACCTTCCCCGGCCGGGCACGCGGCCTACCGCCTCATGCGCCCGGATGCATAGACTCGAAGCGAGGGCGACCCGTCGCCCGGATGGAGGGGGTGGCGCCATGCGAGCGCGTGGGTCGATGACGCTCGCGGCCGGTCTCACGGTTCTGCTGTCGGTGACGGCCCTTCCTGCTTCGGCCACCGACCCGGTGCAGCTGAGCACGGGCTATGTCTTCGACGACGTCGACGTCCTGACGCCCGCGGAGGAAGCCGAGGCGGACGCGCGCCTGCAGCAGCTGCGCACCGGCACCGGCATCGACCTCTGGGTCGTGTTCGTCGACGAGTTCACCAATCCCGCCAGCGCCGAGGACTGGGCGACCGAGACGGCGCTGGCGAACGGGCTCGGTCCGACGCAGTACCTGATGGCGGTCGCGACCGACGGCCGCCAGTTCTACATCTCCGGCGACAGCGAGGGACCGGTGTCCTCCGAGCAGCTCGGCCGCGTCGAGCAGCAGCAGGTGCAGCCGGCGCTGGCGAACGAGGACTGGAGCGGTGCGGTGGATGCCGCAGCGGCGGGTTTCGAGGATGCGGCCGGAGGCGGCGGCGGGATACCCGGCGCCGGAGGCGGGGGCGCGGGGAGCGGTCTCTTCACCGGCATCCTCTGGCTCGTCGTGATCGGGCTCGGGGTTCTCCTCGTCGTGTGGCTGGTGATACGCAGCCGTCGCAAGAAGACCCAGCCGGCGGTCGCCGGTCAGGCAGCGCCGGCGGTCGAGCAGATCAGCGTGGAAGACCTGGCGCGGCAGGCGGGTTCGGCCCTCGTGCAGACGGATGACGCGGTGCGGACGAGCGAGGAGGAACTGGGTTTCGCCAAGGCGCAGTTCGGCGATGAGGCCACGCGGGAGTTCGAAGCCGCCCTCGCGACGGCGAAGCAGAATCTCACCCAGGCGTTCTCGCTGCAGCAGCAGCTGGATGATGCGACACCGGAGTCGGAGGAGCAGGTGCGCGCGTGGAACGCACAGATCATCCAGCTCTGCGCCGACGCGAACGCCGGGCTAGACGAGAAGGCCGCGGCCTTCGACGAGCTGCGCAAGCTGGAGCAGAACGCGCCGGAGGCGCTGGCACGAGTGCAGGAGGATCGAGCGGCGGTCGGCGCAGCGCTCGGCCCTGCCGAGACCGCCCTGGCCGGCCTCGCCCAGCGCTACTCCCCCGACGCACTGGCCACCGTGGCCGACAACTCTCAACAGGCGCGGTCGCGTCTGGCATTCGCCGATCAACAGCTGACCGAGGCACAGCGCGACATCGGGGCGGGCAGGGGCGGCGAGGCCGCCGTCGGCATCCGTGCGGCGGAAGAGGCGGTCGCTCAGGCCCGGATGCTCGAGGCCGCGATCGACAAACTCGGGGCCGACCTGGCAGAAGGCGAGACGCGGGCCACGGCGCTGATCGCCGAGCTCGAGCAGGACGTGGCGACGGCATCCGCTCTGCCCGACCCCGACGGCCGGCTCGCCGGTGTGATCGCGGCGACGCGCCAGCAGGTCGATCAGGCGCGCACACACCTCGCGGGGCCCGCTCGCCGGCCGCTCGTCGCGCTGCAGAGCCTGGAGGCCGCGAACGCGCAGATCGACTCGTGGATCCAGGGCGTCCGGGATGCCGCGGCGCAGGCGCAGCGCGCCCAGCAGATGCTCGGGCAGACGATGCTCCAGGCGCAGGCCCAGGTGTCGGCGGCCGAGGACTACATCGTCGCCAGACGCGGCGCCATCGGCGCCGAGGCGCGCACCCGGCTGGCCGAAGCAGGAGCCTCTCTCGTGCAGGCGCAGCAGCTGCAGGTCTCCGATCCGCAGCAGGCTCTGGGGCTCGCTCAGCGCGCGGCCCAGCTCGCCGGGCACGCGATCCAGTACGCCCAGCAGGATGTCAGCGCCTTCGAGAACCAGGGTGGCGGCATGTTCGGCGGAGGCGGCGGGGGAGGCGGACGCGGCGGCGGTGACATGATGGGCGCGGTGCTCGGCGGACTCGTGATCAACTCGCTGCTCGGGGGTGGCCTCGGCGGCGGCGGACGCGGTGGCGGCGGCTTCGGCGGCATGTTCGGCGGAGGCGGGGGCGGGGGCGGTCGCATGAGCCCCGGCAGCTTCGGCGGGGGTGGCACGCGGGGTCGCCGCGGCGGAGGTCGCTTCTGAGCCGGCTGGGCGGTCCGACATCCGCCTTCCCCCCATTGACCAATCGGAACAGATCTGACATCTCGATAGAAAGGAACCAGTAATGATGGCAAAGCAGTCCATCTTCGGCCGCATCTCCACCCTCCTCCGGGCGAACGTCAACGCGATGATCGACCAGGCCGAGGATCCCCAGAAGATGCTCGATCAGCTCGTTCGCGACTACACGAACAACATCGCCGACGCCGAGTCGGCGATCGCCGAGACGATCGGCAATCTTCGTCTGCTCGAGCGCGACCACCAGGAGGACGTGCAGGCAGCGGCCGAGTGGGGCAACAAGGCCCTCGCCGCCAGTCGCAAGGCCGACCAGCTGCGCGGCAGCGGCAACACCGCCGATGCCGACAAGTTCGACAACCTCGCCAAGATCGCGCTGCAGCGTCAGATCAGCAGCGAGAGCGAGGCGCGAACCGCCGAGCCTACGATCGCCTCGCAGACCGAGGTCGTCGACAAGCTCAAGGACGGCCTCAACGGCATGAAGCAGAAGCTCGACCAGCTGAAGAGCAAGCGCAGCGAACTGCTCGCGCGCGCCAAGACCGCCGAGGCGCAGATCAAGGTGCACGACGCGGTCAAGTCGATCGACGTGCTCGACCCGACCAGCGAACTCGGCCGCTTCGAAGACAAGATCCGCCGGCAGGAGTCCCTCGCGGCCGGCAAGCAGGAGCTCGCCGCGTCCAGCCTCGATGCTCAGTTCAACAGTCTCGAGGACATGGGCGAGCTGACCGAGGTGGAGGCGCGTCTCGCGGCTCTCAAGTCGGGAACCGCACCGGCGCAGGCGGCGATCGACGCGCCGAGCGCCCCCTACACGCCGTAGGGCGATCCGCTGGATGCCGGGCGCCGGCCCGCCGCTCGACGAGCGGCCGGGGAGGCGCCCGGCCCCTTCCCCGGGCATGGCGCACCCGTTGCCGCGTGGAACGACACGGCGGTCCTGAGGCAGGATGGGCGAATGACCCGTTTCCTCGTCGTCCCCCAGTGGCAGGGCAGCCCGTCGGCCCGCGCCATGCAGCTCATCGACGGCGCCAACGCCATCGCCGGCGACCTGCCACGATCGGCGACGACCGTGCTGGATGTGCCGATGGAGGCCGGCGAGTCCCTCGGCACCGGCGTCCATCGGCTGAGCGCACTGCTGCGCACCAAGGCCCTCGTCGACGAGGCGCTCGCACCGCAGTTCGAGCCCGTGCTGCTGATCGGCGGCGACTGCGGCATCTCGCTCGGAGGCATCGCACACACCGCCCGCGCGCACGACGATCTTGCGGTCGTCTGGTTCGACGCCCACCCCGACCTGCACGGCCCCGAGACATCCACCTCCGGCGCCTTCGGCGGCATGGTGCTGCGTGCGGTGCTGGGAGATGGAGTCGACGGCCTGTCGCTCGAACCGGGAACCGTGCTGCCGTCCCGCGTGGTGCTCGCGGGAGCGCGCTCTTTCGATGACGCCGAGCAGGAGTATGCCCAAGGGCGGCAGCTCAGGGAGCTCGCGCCCGCGGCACTCGCCGAACCCGGTGCCCTCGCGGAGGCGGTGCGAACAAGCGGCGCCCGCAGCGTCTTCGTGCACGTGGACCTGGATGTGCTGGATCCCTCCGAGATCTCGGGAGTGACATCCGCCCAGCCCTTCGGCGTCTCGCTGGTCGACCTCCTGGCCTCGATCGCCTCACTCCGCGCGCAGGTGCCCCTCGTCGGCGCGGCGATCACCGGGTTCTCTCCCTCATCGCCCACCGCCGCGATCGAGGACCTCGGCACCATCCTCCGCGTCGTCGGAGCGCTCGCGTGAGCCCCGCGCCTCCTCCGGCCGGCTGGCGGGCGGCGGCCGCGACCGCCGTGGCGAGGAGTCAGAGGATCGAGCGCATCATCCCGCCCGCGCTGCTCGACTCACCGATCAGTCGCCTCGGCTACTGGTACGGCTCCGCGGTGGGGTGGGTGTGGGGCTCGATCTGGAGCACCGGACGCATCGAGCGCCGCCACGGGCTGTGGGTCTTCCGCGGCATGCCGCGCTGGGCGTTCCCGCGGGGTGGAGTGTGCGTCGGCGGATGCTTCCTGACCGGCGACGGCGCTCCGGCCGCGACCGATCGGGTGCTGGCGCACGAGGCCGTGCACAAGCGCCAGTGGCAGCGGTACGGCATCCTCATGCCCCTGCTCTACACGCTCTCCGGCCGAGACCCGCTGCGCAACCGGTTCGAGATCGAGGCCGGACTCGCGGACGGCAACTACGTCCCGCGCGGAACGTAGCGGGCGCGACCGGAGCCTCCCCGGCCGCGCCCGTCGTCACGACGCGTTGTTTCGCGGCGTCACTTGTTCGGGTAGAGGTGTGCGTTGCACCCTTCCTCGCCGAACGGCAGGACCACCTGCGCCGCCCCATGCACGCTGAACATATCGCGCGCCTCCTTGGGGATCTGGCCCCAGTTCTGTGTCACACCGGGCTCCGGCGGCTGAGTGCCGTCGAAGTCCTCGAGACCCGAGAACGCGCAGAGCGAGCGGGCATTCTCCCCCGCCGGGGTCTCACCACCGTTGCCGCCGATCTCGCCCGCGAAAGCACCGCCGGCCGAACCGAAGACAAGCGCGGCCCCCACCGCAACCCCCCACAGAATCTTCCTACGCATATTCCTCCCCTTCCCAGATGGATGGCGAGCATCATCGCTCGTCGGCGGACATGCAACTCCTCTTTCGGGTCGCGCACAAGAGAGGGCCCGGTGGGGACACATCGAATCCACGGGTCCGACCGAGCTTCGGCACTCGCGCCGCTCGATCGTGAGCTCGCGGTCACCAGCCGAAGCGCCGCCGAACTGTCAGCGCGCGGTCAGGAGCCCGAAGCGCTCCGGGGTGTGGATGGCGTCCGCGGCGACCCCGCACGCGGTCGTGAGGTGGTCGACGATGTCGGCAGTGCCGAGATAGCCGCCCAGCAGGAAGATGCGGGTGTGGTCCTCCTCGTTGCACAGCATCTCGTCGGCCCACGCCGTGACAGCACGGGACAGGGCGACGCCCGGCGCGCAGCCGCGACCGGTGCCCGGTGCCCCGGATCGACGGGAGCGATCAAGCCAGGTGACTGTCATGCGGGCAGGGGCGTGCAGCTCGACGATGTCGGCGCCCTCCGGCACCTCGACGAAGAGGCGCCCGGTCGAGCAGATCGGAAGCGTGGCGAGCAGGACCTCGAGCTCTGCGAGCGAGTGCTCGTCGGCCGTGATGAGGTGCTGCACACGCGTGTGACGCGCGGACCGGCAGGCCGCGGCGTTGTGCTCGGGAAGGTTCGTCATGACGGTCCAACTATACCGCGAGAATAGGGTTGCCTAACCTTGCCTGACTTCACGCGTCATCGACGAGGATCCGTCGGAGCGCGTGGAGCTCGGTGTCGGTCAGGCCCAGGGCACGCAGATAGGCGGTCGGCGACCCGTATCGATCCGTCAGGTATGCCAGCAGTTCCCGCATCACTGCGGCCGGCGAGCGCGTCGCGAGCTCCTCGAGATTCACGGCTTCCGGATGCAGCGAGGAGAGCATGCGCACGATGTCGCGGTTGCGCCACTCCGGCAGCATGCCCTCTGTGCGTGCGTAGTCCGCGATCACGGCCTCCTCGTCGACGCCGGCCGCCACGAGGGCGAGTGCCACCGTCACGCCGGTGCGGTCCTTGCCGACCGTGCAGTGCACCAGCACCGGCTGGTCGGCGAGGAGTCCACGGATGACCTCGAGAACCCGAGCGCCGGACTCATCCACCAGCGCGCGGTACATCTGCCTCAGCGACGTGTCGCGCTCGAAGAACGACGCGACGGAACCAAGGAACAGCGGCACGCGCACCGTCTCGACCTCGAGAGCCTCGACGCGGCTCGGAGCGTGGAGCACCTCCTCGTCCGCACGCAGATCGATGATGCGGCGGATGGCGAGGGCCCGGAGCGCCTCGACACCCTCCTCTTCGAGGTGCGCGAGATTGCCCGAGCGGTACAGCACGCCGGGGCGCGTGGTGCCATTCCCCGCGGAAAGGCCCCCGGTGTCGCGGAAGTTGACCGCACCGGGAATGAGGGAGCCGAGCGCGTCGCCCGTCATGACCCGGACCGCGGCGGCACCGGATATCGACCGGCGATCGCGACGCGGTTGAAGGCATTGATCGAGACGCAGATCCAGCTCAGCGCGACGTACTCCTTCTCGCTGAGCACGCCGCCCACGCGGTCGTACACGTCGTCGGGGATGCCCGCTCGGTGAATGAAGGTGAAGGCCTCCGCCAGTTCGAGACCCGCTCGCTCGCGGTCGCTGAAGACGCCGGAGTCGCGCCAGGTCGGCAGCTGGCCGATCTCGTCGACGGTCACTCCTGCGGCGAGCGCCCGATCGACGTGGATCCGCACGCAGAACGCGCATCCGTTGAGCTGCGAGACGTGCAGCATCACGTACTCCTTCAGCCGGACATCGATCCCGTTTGCCTTCGCGATCCCGTGGACGGCCTTGGTGAAGGCTTCGAGGGTCTTGTAGGCCTCCGGCTCGGACCGGGAGAGATGAACGCGCGTCTCGGTCATGACTCCAGCCTAGGGTCCGGTGCGGCAGGCGGGAACGAGCGGCGACGGCTGTCCCAATGACCCGCTCGCCCGCGAACATAGCTTCGAGAAATGCAGACTGCTGAATGAAGAACCTGACTAACTGGCAGATCGCCAACCCAAACTGCGCCTTCGCTGTGCACCCTGAACCTCGATTACGCATGCGCTCCGAAATGGGCGGACAATGAAGCGTCCCCGACCGCCACACCAGGAGTACGCGCGTGAGCACAGGCACGTCCGCCACGGACACCTTCGATGAGTTCTCGTTCCTGCCCGAGCAGGCGCGCGAACTCGGGGGCGGGCACCCCGTCCCCTCTGGCGAGCGCGTCACGCTCACTCTCGAGGACGGACGCGCCCTCAGCGCGCTGCGCTACGGCACCGGATCACCGGTGGTCACCTTCCTGCACGGAGCCGGCCTCAACGCGCACACCTGGGACACGACGATCCTCGCTCTGGGGCTCCCCGCCCTCGCGATCGACCTGCCGGGACACGGCGACTCGTCGTGGCGCTCGGACATCGACTATTCGCCTCGCACGCTCGCACCGGATGTCGCCGCCGGCATCGCGGCGTGGACCGACGTGCCGCAGCTGCTGGTCGGGCAGTCCCTGGGCGGCCTGACGGCCGCCTCCATCGCGGCATCCCGCCCCGAGCTGGTGCGCGAGGTGCTGGTCATCGACATCACGCCCGGGATCGACACGTCGGCGGGTCCGTCGCAGCTGCGGGAGTTCTTCGCGGGGCCGACGGATTGGGCGACGCGCGAAGAACTCGTGGAACGGGCCCTCGCATTCGGCCTCGGGGGATCGCGCCGCGCGGCCGAACGCGGCGTGTACTTCAACTCCCGCGTGCGAGAGGACGGCCGGGTCGAATGGAAGCACCACTTCGCCCATCTCGCGGCCGCAGCCCTTGCCCCGGCCGATCCCTCCGCCGACGGCGAGACCGCGGTCGAGGCACCGGCCGCACCGCCGACCCTCGGCCCCACCGGCTGGGAAGACCTGTCGCAGGTCGCGGTGCCGATCACGCTTGTCCGCGGCGATCAGGGATACGTCTCCCGAGCCGACGCCGAAGAATTCGCGCGTCGCCTGCCGCGGGCGGCCGTGACCACGCTGGCAGCCGGGCACAACGTGCAGGAGTACGCTCCCGGCGAACTCGCGGCGCTCATCCGCGCGGCATCCGACGATTCGGGGAACGCCTGATGCCCTTCCGACGTTCTCTGTAACGCCCAGACCCTCCCAGACCCCCACCCCTAGGCTGAATCCCGCACCGAGCGCCCGCCGTGACTCCGGACAGAATCCGGAGAACGCGGCTCCCGAAAGGAAAACCCACATGCTCCGCCGCACCGCCTTCCTCGCCACCGCCGCCGCGGCAGCGCTCATCCTCAGCGCGTGCTCCGGCACGCCGGAGGCCGCGCCGACCCAGACGGGCGCGCCCGATCCGGATGCGTCGCTCACCGTCGGGCTGGTTCTCGAACCGGACAATCTCGACATCCGCCACACCAGTGGTGCGGCGCTCGAGCAGGTACTCGTGGACAACGTGTACCAGGGTCTCGTCACCCGCACGGAGGACAACGAGATCGTCCCCGCTCTCGCGAGCGACTTCGAGGTGTCGGACGACGGCCTGACCTACACCTTCACGCTCAACGAGGGGGTGACCTTCCAGAACGGCGAACCGCTCGTCGTGGAGGACGTCGTGACGTCGCTCACCCAGGTGAAGGACGACGCGACGATCGTCGGCCACGACGAATTCGCCGGCGTCGCCTCGATCACCTCTCCCGACCCGGCCACCGTGGTGATCACGCTCACGGAGCCGAACCAGAACTTCCTCTTCACGCTGACCAGCCCCGCGGGACTCGTCTTCAAGGCCGGAGACACCACCGACCTGCAGACCGATGCCAACGGAACAGGGCCGTTCTCCCTCGAGCGGTGGAGCCAGGGCGACAGCCTCACCTTCCTCCGCAACGACGCGTACTGGGGCGAGGCGCCCCAGGTCGCCGAGGTCGTCTTCCAGTACATCCCCGACTTCACCGCCGGCGTCAACGCGGCCCTCGACGGAAGCCTCGACGTGCTGACGGCCGTAGACCCGAACCTGGCGCCGCAGCTCGAGGGCACCGACTTCGCGCTGACCCAGGGTAAGACGACGGACAAGGGGACGCTCGCCTTCAACAACGCCAAGGCGCCGCTCGATGACGTCAAGGTGCGCGAGGCGCTGCGCCTGGCTATCGACCACGAAGCCCTGGTGGAGGCGCTCGGTGCCGGCTCGACGATGTACGGTCCGATCCCCGAGCTCGACCCCGGCTACGAAGACCTCTCCGACGTCGTCAGCTACGACCCCGAGCGCGCCAAGGAGCTGCTCGCCGAGGCGGGGGCCGAGGATCTCGAGCTGACCTTGACGATCCCCTCGTTCTACGGCACGACCGTGCCGCAGGTGCTCGTCTCCAACTTCGACGACATCGGCGTCACCCTCACCGTCGAATCCGTCGAGTTCGCCACCTGGCTGCAGGACGTCTACACCAACAAGGACTACGACCTGAGCTTCGTGCTGCACGTCGAGCCGCGCGACTTCGCCAACTTCGCGAACCCCGAGTACTACTTCAACTACGACAACCCCGAGGTGCAGGCGCTGTACGCCGAGGCGATGGCGACGGTCGACCCGGACGAGTCGGCTGAGCTGCTGGCCGAGGCCGCGCGCCTCGTCTCGGAGGACCACGCCGCGGACTGGCTGTACAACGGCGCGACGATCACGGCCGTGGGCCCCGGGGTCGACGGATTCCCCGTCGACTCGATCAACTCGCGCATCAACCTGGCCGAAGTGACGGTCTCGAGGTAACGGTGTCGCCGGAGTGATCCGCTACGCGCTGACGAGGCTGGCCCTGCTGGTGGTGGGGCTGTTCGTGGCCGGCGTGCTGATCTTCCTGGCGCTGAGGGTGCTGCCGGGCGACGTCGCGCAGCTCATCGCCGGCACCCAGGGCACCCCGGAACAGGTCGCCGCCATCCGCGAGCGTCTGGGCCTGAACCAGCCGCTCCCGGCGCAGTACTTCGACTGGATCGGCGGCGTGCTCCGGGGTGACCTCGGATCGTCCATGCTGACCGGCTCGTCGGTGGCGACAGAGCTCGCCCAGAAGGCCCAGGTCACCGTGCCGCTCGGCATGATGGCCCTCGGAATCGCCATCGTGTTCAGCGTGCCGCTCGGGGTGCTCTCGGCGATGCGACGAGGGCGCGGTGACGGCACCGCGCTGTCTGTGGGCGCTCAGGGCCTGGCCGCCGTGCCGGTGGTGTGGGCCGGGATGATGCTCGTCGTGGTGTTCTCGGTGTGGCTCGGGTGGCTTCCCGCCCAGGGCTTCCCCCGCACGGCGTGGTCGACGCCGTGGCTCGCCTTCACGTCTCTCCTGCTGCCCGCACTCACGATCGGCATCGTCGAGGGGGCGATGCTGATGCGCTTCGTGCGCAGCGCAACCCTGCAGGCCGTCGGTCAGGACTACGTGCGCACCGCCGCCGCGAAGGGGCTGACGCGCAACCAGGCGCTGATCCGGCACGGGCTGCCGAACGTCGGACTCTCGGTCATCACGGTGCTCGGGCTGCAGGTCGCGGGCATCATCGTCGGCGCGGTCGTCATCGAGCAGCTCTTCACCCTTCCCGGAATCGGGCGGATGCTGGTGCAGGATGTCGGTGCCCGCGACCTGGTGAAGGTGCAGGGCGAGCTGCTCGTCCTGACGGGGTTCGTGCTCGTGGTCGGCTTCGTGGTCGATCTGCTGCACCGGGTGATCGATCCGCGGCAGAGGGAGTCATCGTGAACCGCTGGCTGTGGCTGCGGCGCCTGTGGGGGCTCTCCACGGGCCGGTTCGGGCTGATCGTCGTGGCGGTGGTGCTCGTCACCGCCGTCGTCGCCACGTTCTGGACGCCGTTCGACCCCCGCTCCGTCGAACTGGCCAACCGATGGGCGCTGCCCGGATGGCCGCATCTGATGGGCACCGACGGGTCCGGCCGCGACATCCTGAGCCTGATCATCGCCGGGTCGCGCACGACGGTGTTCGTCGCCGTGGGCGCCGGGCTGATCGCGACGTTCTTCGGCGTGCTGTTCGCCGCCCTGGGCGCCCTGACCGCGCGGTGGGTGCGGGAGACGGTGGCGGTGTTCATCGACATCCTGATCGCGTTCCCCGTGCTGATCATCGCGATGATGATCGCCTCGGTGTGGGGCGGATCACTCTGGGTCGTGATCTGGGCCGTGGGCATCGGCTTCGGCGTGAACATCGCCCGCGTGACGCGGCCGGAGCTGCGCCGGGTGCTGGGGAGCGAATTCGTGCTCGCCGGTCGCGCATCGGGGCTCTCCCCCGCCCAGAATCTCTGGCGGCACCTCATGCCCAACGTGGCACCGGTGTTCATCGTGCAGCTGTCGTGGTCCATGGCCGTCGCCGTGCTGGCCGAGGCGGGGCTGTCATATCTCGGCTTCGGCGCGTCCGTCACCGAGGCGTCGTGGGGTCTGCTGCTCGCCGATCTGCAGCGCTACATCGCCCTCTACCCCCTCTCGGTGATCTGGCCCGGGCTCGCGATCACGTTCACGGTGCTGGGGCTCAATCTGCTCGGCGACGCCCTGCGCGAGGCCACCGACCCGACCCTCTCGCGGGGGAAGGACCCCCTGCACCCCCCTCGGGGCTCGATCCGCCACGTGCCCGAGGTGGTCGCATGAGCCTCGAGGTGCGGGACCTCACCATCGACATCGACGGGCGGCGCGTCGTCGACGGGATCTCGTTCGAGGTGCCGGACGGGGCGCGCGTGGGGCTGATCGGCGAGTCGGGGTCTGGCAAGTCGCTGACGGCCCTCGCGCTCCTCGGACTGCTTCCGGACGGCGCGACAGCGGGCGGAAGCGTCCGGTGGAACGGCACGGAGCTGATCGGGATGCCGGATGCCGAGCTGGCCGCGCTCCGAGGCGACGAGATCGGGATCGTCTTCCAGGAGCCGCGGACGGCCCTCAACCCGATCCGCACCGTCGGACGGCAGATCGCCGAGTCGATCCGCATCCACAACGACGTGTCGAAGGCGGAGGCCCGGGAGCGCGCCGTCGCGGCCGCCGAGCGTGTCTCGCTCCCCGACCCGGCCGCTCTCGTCCGGCGCTACCCGCATCAGCTCTCCGGCGGCCAGCGGCAGCGCGTCGCCATTGCGATCGCCCTGGCGTGCTCTCCGCGGCTGCTGATCGCCGACGAACCGACCACGGCGCTGGATGTGACCATCCAGGCCGAGATCCTCGAGCTGCTGCTCTCGCTCGTCCAGGGTGCCGGCATGTCCCTGGTCTTCATCACGCACGACCTCGCGGTGCTGTCCCAGATCGCGACGCGCGGAGTGGTGCTCGAGCACGGCCGAGTGGTCGAGGAAGGACCGGTGCAGCAGCTGCTGACTTCCCCGCAGTCGGCCATCACCCGGGGACTGCTCCGCGACGCGACGGCAACCCTCTGGCGCCCGGGCGGTGCAGCATGAGCGCGCTTATGACCGGTCGGAGCCTGACGCGGCGCTACCCCATGCCCAAGGACTCGTTGTTCGAGAGGAAACGGTTCACGACCGCGCTCGAGAACGCCGACATCGAGGTCGCCGAAGGTCAGGCGGTCGGCATCATCGGCGAATCCGGCTCGGGAAAGTCGACGCTCGTGCGGCTGCTCCTCGCCCTGGACACGCCCACCGAGGGGACGGTCGAATTCGACGGGCGACCGGTGGATGCCGCGGCGAGCGCCCGCGCGCTGCATTGGCTGCGCCGCCAGACCGGCATCGTGTTCCAGGACCCGTACGCGTCCCTCGATCCCCGGATGAGCGTCGGACGCATCATCGGCGAGCCGCTGTGGGCGCTCGACATCCCCGGCGACCGCCGGGGCCGTGTGCGTGAGGTGCTGGAGGACGTCGGGCTCGAGGCGTCGATGGCCGACCGCTTCCCGCACGAGTTCTCGGGCGGCCAGCGTCAGCGCATCGCCTTGGCTCGCGCGCTGGCCCACCGACCGCGGGTGCTCGTCGGCGACGAACCACTGTCGGCGCTCGATGTGACCGTGCGCGCCCAGATCCTCGAGCTGCTCGGCGAGCTGCGGGAGCGGGACGGCCTCACCCTGGTGATGGTGTCGCACGACATCGGGGTCGTTCAGAACCTCTGCGATCAGGTCGTCGTCATGAAGGACGGCCGCGTCATCGAACGAGGGCCGACGGATGCCGTGCTGCTCGCTCCCGGCGAGGAGTACACGCGGCGACTGCTGGCCTCGATCCCGGTGATCGAGACCGGGCCTGTCTGACGCCCGATGTCGCGGCACGCCCTTAGCCTCGGAGGATGAGCAAAATCCCCTACGCGATCGTCCCGCCGTATCTGCTCGCACACATCGCCGCGGCCGCCGAGCCGCGCTTCCCCAAGGCGGCACAGGCCGCGAGGGCGACCCTGGCCGTGGATCCCGTCCTGAATGCGGGGCGTTCGCGGCTTCGTCTCTCGATCGACGGCGACACGCTGGTGGCCGAGAACGCTCCGGCGCCTGATCGCACCATCAGCGACGCCGAACAGCTCGAGGATCTGCCCGGCGTCGTGGTGCGGGAAGAGGATGACGGCCCCGTGGGCGATGCCGCGGTCAACGAGGCGTTCGACGGCCTCGGCGCGACGTACGACCTCTTCTGGGACGGGTACGTCCGTGACTCCATCGACGGGGAGGGCGCCCCGATGAATGCCACGGTGCACTACGGCCAGGACTACGACAACGCGTTCTGGGACGGCGAGCGCATGGTCTTCGGCGACGGCGACGGCGAGGTGTTCCGCGGATTCACCGGCTCCCTCTCGGTGATCGCGCACGAACTCTCGCACGGCGTCATCGAGCGGGAGGGCGGCCTGACCTACGAGGGGCAGTCCGGCGCTCTCAACGAGTCGATCGCCGACGTCTTCGGTGCACTGACGGAGCAGTACCTCCTGGGGCAGGACGTCGAGCAGGCGTCCTGGCTGATCGGCGAGGGAATCTTCACCGATGCCGTGGAGGGCAAGGCCCTGCGTTCGATGCGGGCACCCGGCACCGCCTACGACGACGACGTGCTCGGCCGCGACCCGCAGCCGGCGCACATGGACGGCTATGTGCGCACGACCGATGACAACGGGGGCGTGCACATCAACTCCGGCATCCCGAATCGCGCCTTCTATCTCACCGCCGAAGCCCTCGGCGGCAACGCGTGGGAGCGCGCGGGTCTCATCTGGTATCGCGCGCTCACGAGCAGCCTCCCCTCCGATGCGACGTTCAGCGTCTTCGCCGACGCCACTGTGGCGGCGGCCGCGGCGGAGTACGGTGGAGACTCGGAGGAGACGCGCGCGGTCCGGGCCGGCTGGATCGGCGTCGGCGTGATCGAGGATGAGCTCAGCGAAGCCTGACAACCTGCTTACCGAAGAACCCACAATCACCGTGATCGTCGCACGCACGGGCGGCATCGCCGGCATGCGGCGCGAATGGCGGGCGGAGCCTCCCCCGAAGGAGGAGCCGCACTGGATCGCACTCATCGAGGAGTGCCCATGGGATGCCGACCCCGGCGACGCCGGCGGCGCCGATCGCTTCGTCTGGAACATCGAGGCGCACTGCGGACCACGGCAGAAGCAGGCCGAGCTTCCCGATCGGGCGGTGCAGGGCCCGTGGCGGGAACTGGTGGACGAGGTGCGTGCGTTCAGCCAGCCGGCCAAGCCCGAGGCGCCGGTGAGCCCCGCGGGCCGCGGCGGTCCCCGGGCGGTCTGACGCTCAGCGCGCGAAGAGCTTGCGCTTCTTCTGCGGCTTGAGGTGCTTCTGCAGCGAGATCGTGCCGAGCCACCGGCCGAACTTGAACCCGACGCGACCCATCCGTCCGACCTCTTCGAAGCCCAGCTTCTCGTGCAGGGCGATGGATGCCTCGGCGCCCTTGTCGCTGATCACCGCCACGATCTCGCGGATGCCCACCGCCTCGCAGGCGGCGATCAGGGCCTCGAGCAGCGCACGGCCGAGGCCCTTGCCGGCCGCACCCGGACCGAGGTAGATCGAGTTCTCGACCGTGAAACGGTACGCGGACTTGCCGGACCAAGGTTGGACCAGGGCGTAGCCGAGCACCTGCCCGCTGGGGGATTCCGCGACCAGGAACGGCATCCCGAGCTTCTGCAGGTGCTCAAACTTCTCGCGCCACTGCTTGAGCGTCCAGCGCTTCTCGTCGAACGTGACCGAGGAGTTGGTGACGTAGTAGTTGTAGATCTCGCGGATGTCGGGGATGTCGCGGAGCTCGGCCGGGCGGATCTCGAACCCGAACGGCCGCTCGGTCTGGGCCTGCGCGCGGAGATGTCGCGGCAGCCGCCGCGGCTTCTCGTACTCCTCCTCCAGCATGGCGAACAGCCTACGCGGGGAGGCGCCAGTCGACCGGGCGGGCGCCCTGGGCCACCAGGAGGTCATTCGTGTGTGAGAAGGGCCGGGACCCGAAGAAGCCACGACTGGCCGACAGGGGCGACGGGTGCGCGGACTCGACGATGGGGGTGGCGCCCAGCAGAGGGCGGAGGTTCGCGGCATCCCGCCCCCAGAGGATGGCGACGAGCGGGCCCGGCCGGGCCACCAGTGTGCGGATCGCGTGCTCCGTGACCTTCTCCCACCCCCAGCCCCGATGGGAGGCCGGGGCGCCGGGGGCGACGGTCAGCACCCGGTTGAGCAGCATGATGCCCTGATCCGACCAGGCGGAGAGGTCGCCGTGCGGTGCGGGCTCGATGCCCAGGTCGTCGTGCAGCTCCCGGTAGATGTTCGTGAGGCTCCTGGGCAACGGCCGAACGTGCGACTCGACGGCGAACGAGAGACCGATGGGGTGTCCCGGCGTCGGATACGGATCCTGCCCGACGATCAGCACGCGCACGTCAGCGAGCGGCCGCTGGAACGCCCGGAGCACGTGATGTCCCGCCGGAAGGTAGCGGCGTCCGGCGGCGACCTCGGCGCGCAGCCGCTCGCCGATGGCGGCGATGTCGGGGGCGACCGGGCCAAGCGCATCGGCCCAGCCGGCATCCATCATGCCAGCCTCCGCCAGCTGCGGCAGGGTTCTCGCCACGGCTTCAGGCCCCGACGCGCGATTCGTCCGACACGGGGCCGTGTGCCGACCACGGGAAATCGATCCACAGGTCGGTTTCGCGCCAGGAATAGTCCGGCAGCTCGATCGAGCCCGGCTTCGTGTAGATCGTGGCCGAGCGCACATCGGCGCCCTTGCCGCGCAGCAGCTCCACAGCGAGCTTCAGGGTGCGTCCGCTGTCGGCGACGTCGTCGACCAGCAGGACGCGCCGTCCCTCCAGGTACTCGAGGTCCAGATGCGGGGGCAGCAGCTCCGGGTTCTCGAGCACCGTGCCGATGCCGGTGTAGAACTCCACGTTCAGCGCCCCGCAGTTCTTGGCGCCGAGCGCGTAGGCGACAGCGCCGCCGGGGATGAGACCGCCGCGCGCGATGGCCACGACGACCTCCGGCGAGAAGCCGTCACCGAGGATGCTGCGCGCGAGGTCGCGTGCAGCCTCGCCGAACGCGTCCCACGTGAGCCGCTCTCGAGTATCCGTCATGTCGTCCTCTTCGTCTGTGGAGCGGGGTCGGGGTGGACGTCGGGCGTCAGTTGGCGCGCACCGTCAGGGGGCCGCGGGCGAGAAGGTGCTGCGCCGACTGCGCGACCGGCCGCATCGTGATCATGTCGAGGTTGACGTGGCCCGGCGCATTGAGCGCGTAGGCGATCACGTCGGCCACGTCATCCGCCACCAGCGGAGCCACGACGCCCTCGTAGACCTTCTCGGCGGCATTCTGATCGCCGCCGAGCCGATTGCGGGTGAACTCCTCGGTGTAGACCATTCCCGGGGCGACCTCCACGACGCGGATCGGCTCACCGTTCAGCTCGAGCCTCAGCGCATGCACGAGCATGGCCTCTCCGGCCTTCGCGGCGTTGTAGCCGGCACCGCCCGGATAGGCCGTCTGCGCGGCGGTCGATGTCACGAACACGGTGTCGGCGTGACCGTCGGCATCCGCCGCCCGTCGGAGGTGAGGCAGCAGCGCCGCGACGACGCGCTGGGCCGCCAGCACGTTGACATCGAACATCCACGACCAGTCGTCGGGCCGGGCGTTCTCGACGCGATCCGTGCCTCGCGCGCCGCCGGCGACCTGCACGAGCGCGTGCACGGGGCCCGACTCGGCCAGCCACGTCGCCAGCGCATCCACATCGGCCTGGCTCGTCAGGTCGGCCGCGAACACGGCCGCGCCCGTCTGCGCCTCGAGGGCGGCGAGACGGTCGGCGCGGCGCGCCACCCCGACGACATCCCATCCGGCGGCCCGCAGGGCCCGCACGGTCGCCTCCCCGATCCCGGAGCTGGCACCCGTCACCACAGCACGTCGTGTCATCCCTCCACGCTACCCGGGCGCCGCCGGATGCTCGCTCGTCCTTGTTACGTCACATTTCCCCCTCGTTGTTGACAACTCGGCCCGCCCGTACCTTGGCAGAGCCGGGCACCACGCCCGGACCCACCCGACTTACCGCAGGAGCACACCATGTCCGCACCCGAGAACTGGCGTTTCGAGACCAAGCAGATCCACTCGGGGGCGCAGCCTGACCCCACCACCAAGGCGCGGGCCACGCCGATCTACCAGACGACGTCGTACGTGTTCGACAACGCCGACCACGCGGCCAACCTGTTCGCTCTGGCCGAGTTCGGCAACATCTACACGCGCATCCAGAACCCCACCCAGGATGTCGTCGAGCAGCGTCTCGCCGCGCTCGAGGGGGGCACCGGCGCTCTGCTGCTCGCGAGCGGCCAGGCGGCCGAGACCGCTGCAGTGCTGAACATCGCCGAGGCCGGCGATCACATCGTCTCGTCGAGCTCGATCTACGGTGGCACCTACAACCTCTTCAAGTACACGCTTGCGAAGCTCGGCATCGAAACGACGTTCGTCGAGAACCAGGACGACGCCGAGGAGTGGCGCGCCGCCGTCCGGCCGAACACGAAGCTGTTCTTCGCCGAGACGATCGGCAATCCGAAGATCAACATCCTCGACATCCGTCTCGTCGCCGATGTCGCCCACGAGAACGGCATCCCGCTGATCGTCGACAACACGATCGCGACGCCGTACCTGATCAAGCCCTTCGAGTTCGGTGCCGACATCATCGTGCACTCGGCCACGAAGTTCCTCGGCGGCCACGGCACCGTCATCGGCGGCATCATCGTCGATGGTGGGAAGTTCGAGTGGTCGAAGAACGTCGACAAATTCCCCGGCCTCACGGTCCCCGACCCCAGCTACCACGGTGCCTCGTACACGGCGGCCGTCGGCGATGGCCTCGCATACATCATCAAGGCGCGCGTGCAGCTGCTGCGCGACCTCGGTGCCGCCATCTCGCCGCAGAGCGCATGGCTGCTGATCCAGGGCATCGAGACCTTGTCGCTGCGCATCGAGCGCCACGTGCAGAACGCGCAGGAGATCGCCGAGTGGCTCGAGAACCAGGAGGACGTGGCGTCGGTCAACTACTCTGGCCTGCCCACCTCCCCCTGGTACGCGAAGGCCAACCAATACGCGCCGAAGGGCGTCGGCGCCGTGCTGTCGTTCGAGCTCAAGGGCGGCGTGCAGGCGGGTCGCGAATTCGTCAACTCGCTCACGCTGTTCAGTCACCTCGCCAACATCGGCGACGTGCGCTCGCTCGTCATCCACCCCGCTTCGACCACGCACTCGCAGCTCACACCGGAGCAGCAGCTCACGACGGGCGTGACGCCCGGCCTCGTGCGCCTCTCGCTGGGCCTCGAGAACATCGAGGACCTGAAGGCGGACCTCGAGCAGGCGCTCGGAGCCGCCCGCCGCGTCGTGGAGGCCGCACGCGCGTAGATCCTCGCGCTTCGCGGATGCCCCGGTCCTCGGCGACCTGGGCATCCGCCGTTCATTCGCCGGCAGCGCGGATCGGCCCCGACCCGTCCCACCACCGGAGCACCCGGAGGGCTCGGAGGGTGATCCATCGGCTCGGGAACCCTTCGGCCTGGTCGAAGTCGAAGTGGGTCGCTCCCGCGTGCGTGTTCTCGAGCATCCAGTACCCCCGCGGCCTCTGCTTCGCTCGCAGCACTTCGATCGCCTCGGCGCACCGGTCATCCCTCTCGGGGCGCGCGATCCGGAAGTGGTCGAGTCCACGAAGGATGTCGTAGAACCAGCGCGTCGGATCGGACAGCATCAGGAAACGGGGGTCGGCCACCTCGCCCGTGGAGCGGCGCCGGAACAGGGCGCGCTCGAGGAGGTACTCCTCGCCCGCTCGACGGGCGTCGGCGACGGCGGCGTCGACGCCACGCGCCCGCTCCCACTCGAGCAGCCCTTCGATCGAGCAGATGGTCGAGTGGAACGATGAGACGGCATCGCCGTGCTCGGCCCAGCAGTTCCAGCCGCCGTCGCGGAGGTGGACCGCGAGCAGGCGTTCGACGATGCGCGCGGCGTCCTCGCCGAAGTAGGCACCGGAGGCCAGGGCGATGCCATTGATGCACGGTTCGGCCTCCCCGTCGAAGTAGGGTTCGCCGTTGTAGTCCCAGCGGGCGTTCTCCCGCACGAGCCCGACGGCACGCCGGGCCTGCTCGCTGCGCGGATCGAGCCCGAACTCCCGGAGCGACTGCAGGACGAAGTGCGTCGCCGTCCACGCATCGAAGAACGGCTTGGAGTCGTCGGCCCACGCCGGCCGGTAGGTGCCGCCATCCCACTGGCCGTCGGCGCCCTGCATCGACAGCAGCCGCCCGCCCCATCCATCGGTCGAGACCCGCGCGCGCTCGGCCTGGACTTCGTCCGCCGGTGCGTCCATCAGGTCCTGCATCACCTGCCAGCGGATCGCGGGGTCGGAATCGAGCAGCCAGCCGAGGACATCCATGCCCGGAAGTGTAGGTCGCGGCGGCGACATGGGCACCGTCGGCGACGCGGGAGTGGCACCGACGTGCCTAGAGTGTCGACATGAACGACCCGCTCGCGTCGCAGTATGAGGAGTTCGGCCGCCGGTGGGCGCACGACACCTCTCCGCTCTACGAACAGTGGTCCCTCGGCATCGCCGGAGACAGGGAGGTGCTCACGCTGCTCAGATCCCTGCCCGCGGAGAAGCAGCAGCCCAACCTGATCTTCGCCTCCGCCCGGTGGGCGGGCGGCCCGCTCGCGGGGTATCCCGAGTGGCGGGATTGGCTGGTGCAGAACTGGGATGCCGTCGCCGACGTGGCCCGGGCGCGCACGACGCAGACCAACGAAGCGGGGCGCTGCGCGACGTGGATGCCGCCGCTCTCCCGCATCGACGGACCGGTGGCGCTGCTCGAGGTAGGAGCCGCCGCCGGGCTGTGCCTGTTCCCGGATCGGTACGGCTACGAGTACACGACGCCCCCCGGCATCCGGCGCCTCGAGCCGGCGGAACCCACCTCGGTGACGCTGCCCTGCCGCATCGATGACGCGGACGCCGTTCCCGCTCGCTATCCCGAGGTGGTGTGGCGGCGCGGCATCGACCTCGCACCGATCGACGCCTCCGATCCCGCGCAGATCGACTGGCTCGCCACGCTGATCTGGCCCGGTCCGGTGCACGATGAGCGGGTGGCCCGTCTGCGGGCCGCCGCCCGGATCGCGAGCGCCGATCCGCCGCGGATCGCGCGCGGCGACCTGCTCGAACTGCTGTCCGACGTCGCGGCGGAGTCGCCGGCCGACGCGACGCTGGTGGTGTTCCACAGCGCCGTCCTGCTGTATCTCGATTCCCGGCAGCGGCGCCGGTTCGCGGAACTGATGAGCGGACTCGGCGCGGCCGTCGGGCGGCGGGTGATGTGGCTGTCGAACGAGACGAAGGGAACGCTCGACGAGATCGACGCCCAGGTGCCGGCGGGTCTTGACACGTCGCACCGATTCGTGCAGACGCGCGACGCCACGGCGATCGCTCTCGCCGGCCAGCACGGGGCGGTCTACGAGACCGCGCCGTTCCGCGCCTGAGGCGTCTGGGAGCTCAGGCCCTGGTCTTCGGGCGCACGTGGGAGAGGCCGCCGTCGACGGCGAGCACCTGACCGGTGACCCAGTCGTTCGCGGGGTCGAGGAGGAACACCACGGCCCGGGCGACATCGTCGGGCTCCCCGAGCCGCCCGAGTGCGTGCATCGCCTCGGACACCTTCCGCGACCCCTCCGTCGACGTCAGCGACGCCGTGAGGCGCGTGCGGGTCAGACCCGGCGCCACGGCGTTCACGCGCAGGTTCTGCGAAGCGTATGAGGCGGCCGCCGAGAGTGCGAGCCCCACCACGCCGGCCTTCGCGGCGGCGATCGCCTCGTGGTTCGCGAGACCCGCGAGGGCCGCGGCCGATGACACCAGGACCAGCGAGCCTCCGCCGCGCATGTGCCGCCCCGCGGCACGCACGGTCGCGAAGGCGGTGGTCAGCGACGCGGCGATGACCTCGTCGTACTGATCGCGGGTGGTCAGGTGCGCGGGCTTGAGCAGCATGGAACCCGCGAAGCACACCGCGCCGTCGAGCACGCCGGCCGCCGCGAAGGCCGCGTCGACCGCGTCGAAGTCCGTCGCATCCAGCACCAGGTCCGCCCCCGACGCATCGCTGCGCGCTGTTGTGAGCACCTCGTGCCCCGCCTCGCGAAGCAGGTGCACGCTCGCCTGCCCGATGCCGCTTCCCGCGGCCACCACCAGAAATCGCGCCATGGCACCATTGTGGGCTGTAACACGGGGGTGTCGGCGCACGGTGGGCCGTAGCCTGGGACCTCACGCGAAAGGCGGAATCGGCGATGGACTGGCAGACCTCCGCGGTCACCCGCAGGGTGCCATCCGGCGACACCGCCCCAACCCCGAAAGGCGCTGGCTGATGGACTGGCAGACCTCCGAAGACACGGTGCCGTCGGCGCCCGTGACGGAGGCCGACGCCCGCATGCTGCTCGGACGCCCACCCGCGACGGGCGCCTGGCGCGACGGCGATCCCGCCGGCGACCGGCGCTTCGCCGCCTTCGGTGCCTTCCGCACGGAGGGCGGGCAGGAGCTGCCCGGGTTCCGCCTCGCGTTCGAAACGTGGGGCGAGCTGAACGCCGCGCGCGACAACGCGGTGCTCGTGCTGCACGCGCTGACGGGCGACAGCCACGTCCGAGGGCCGGCGACGGCCGGTCATGCCACGAGCGGCTGGTGGGACGACGTCGTGGGCTCGGGCGGCCCGATCGACACCGACCGCTGGTTCGTGGTCGCCCCGAACATGCTCGGCGGGTGCCAGGGGTCCACGGGCCCCGCGAGCATCGCCCCCGACGGGTACGAGTGGGCCTCGCGTTTTCCGTACCTGACCATCCGCGACCAGGTGTCCGCACAGGCCCGCCTCGCCGACGCGCTGGGCATCGACACGTGGGCCGCTGTCGTCGGCGGCTCGATGGGCGGCATGCACGCCCTCGAATGGGCGGTCGGCCGGCCGGACCGCGTCGCGCGGGTCGGCATCCTGTCGGCGCCCCCCGTCAACACCGCCGATCAGATCGCGCTGAACTCCGTCCAGCTCGAGGCCATTCACATCGATCCACGCTTCCAGCGAGGCGAGTACTACGACGCGGCGGACGGCGACGGCCCGCACCGCGGGCTCGCCCTCGCGCGCCGGATGGCGCTGCTGAACTATCGAAGCCCCACCGAGCTGAACCAGCGGTTCCAGCGATCGTGGCAGTCGAGCGTCAGCCCCCTCGGGCACGGAGGGCGTTTCGCCGTCGAGTCGTACATCGACTTCCACGGCAACCGATTCACGCGGCGCTTCGACGCGAACTCCTACATCCGGCTGGTCGAGGCGATGAATTCCCACGACATCGGCCGCGATCGGGGTGGGGTCGAGGACGCCCTGGCCCGGGTGACCGCGAGCGCGCTCGTGCTCGGAATCGACAGTGACCGCCTGTTCCCCATCGACGGCCAGCACCGCATCGCGCGCGGCATATCCGGTTCGCTCGATGGCGACCGGGCCGTCGTGATCTCGAGCGACTTCGGTCACGACGGCTTCCTCATCGAGACCGCCGTCGTCGGAGCACACCTTCGGCGGCTGCTCGCGTCATGAGCGGGGTGCTCGCGGAGGCGCCGCACGACCGGAGCCGAGGCGCCGCGCGACCGGCGTGGAGGGGCCGCAGGACCTAGACCGGGCCCTCGCGACCTGAACGGGGACGGTGAGGAGTTCGGCCGAGCCGCCGCGGGATTTCCCGCGGATCCGGGGCCTGTCTCCTTCGGCGCCCGCGGTCGCGACTTCGGGAGGAGATCGAGGATCGGGAGGATGGGTCCCGGAAAGACCGTCCTCCCGATGCCGGATCTCCTCCCTAGCGCGGAGATGCCCGGGACCTTCATCGCACTCCTTCCACGCCCGCCCGCAGCTTCGGGAGGAGATCGAGGATCGGGAGGCGCAGCGGGCGAGAAACGATCCTCCCGAAGCCGGATCTCCTCCGAAAATCGGCATCCACCCATGTCGACATACCGACCGCCTCGAGGCCGTGAATGTAGACGTGCTCGGTGCGCCCGTCGCGGTTGTCGAACTCGTCCTTCTTGCTCGCCGCTACCCCGCCCGCCGCCGCCTGAGCAGCAGCAGCGCCCCACCGAGCAGCAGGGCGGGCGAGCACGACGCTCTCCGCGTCCGACGGCCCCGCGTCGGTGACTGTGGCCGTGTCGAAACCTGGCCGCCGACGGGGTGGCTCGCGGCATCCGCGATCTTGCCGGCGACGAGATCGGCCGATCTCGCGATCGTCACGGGTACCTGACTCAGGTTGTTCTCGAAGTCGTACTCTCCCGTCACCGGCGACGCTACAGCCGCCGTGTTCACGACCGAGGCCGGCGCCTGGTCGGGCGCGATGCGCGCACCCAGCCGCACCGTGCGGCTCTCCCCTGCGACGAGCGTGCCGATGGCGCACGAGACGAACCATCCCTCGGGCTGGGTCACGACGGTGCAGGCCGGGACAGAGGAAGCAGGGTCGAAGACGAGCTCCGGGGGGAACAGATCGCCCACCTCCGTGAGGACCGCATCCGACGGCCCCGCGTTGGTGGCGACGAGGCTGAAGCCGGCGACGGATTCCGCCGCGAACTCGGCGGCGTCCGGGATCTTGGTGAGCGCGAGGTCGGCCACGGCGACGACGTCCTGGCTGACCTCGTCCGATGCCTCTGCGGAGATCGCGGACGCGACCGTGGCGGTGTTTGTGACCGACGGCTGGCCCGCTATCCCCGGCTGGACGGTGCCCGAGATCGTGATGAGCACGGGCGGCGGCTCGGGGACTCGCCCGAACGGGGCGTGCATGGGAGGAGATCAGAAATCGCGCGTGTAGATCCACGGCAGCGCGCCGACTTCGAGCCTGTGGCGTGCTCCGGATGCCGACGGGCCGCCTTCGCGGTCGTACTCCTCGTCCTCCCGCCAGAAGAACACCGGACCCTCGGCGCCGCGCCGGACCTGGGTCTCGAAGATCCGGACGCCGGCGACGCGCGTGGCGCCCAGCAGCCCTTCCACATCGACCGCCTCCGTGAGGCCGGTGAGGGTCACCCACGTCGGCGGGTACAGGGTCAGCTCGCCGCGCGCGTGCCCCCGGAGGGCATCGGCCGGCCGCATCCACCGTGCGGTGACGGCCTCGCGGGGCTCGAGTCGGAGCTCGCCGCCCGGTGCCCGCGCCGCGAAGAACCAGGTGCGGATGCGCAGCGGGAGCCCCGGCGGTGGGTCCCAGCACGACAGCGGAACAAGATCGCCTGGATCCACCACGAGTCCCGTCTCCTCGAGAGTCTCGCGCACCGCCGCGCGTCGCGCGTCCGCCTCTTCCGAAGGGGTGGCGTCAGCGCCGGCATCCGCGGGATCGAGCTTGCCACCGGGGAACACCCACGCCCCCGCGAACGATCCGCGGTCCGGACGTTCGATCAGCAGCACCTCGAGCCCCTCTGCCGCGTCGCGTGCGAGGATCACGGTGGCTGCGACCGGGATATCGGGGTCGGCGAGATCGCCCGCGACGCGAGGCCGCGATTCCCCGACGGCGTCCGCGAGCGCCCGCAGAACGCGTTCCGCAGCCCGGGGCGGCGGAGGAGCGTCGTCGGTCACCCGACCACTCTAGGCGGGGGCTGGGACCGCCACCCTGCGGCGATCGCGCGTGAGACTGACCGTCGCGATGGCCAGTCCGGCGAGAGCGAGCGCCACGCCCGCCCACGCCGGTGCGGCGAAGCCGAAGCCCGCCGTGATGACCAGGCCGCCGAGGAACGCCCCCATGCTGTTTCCGAGGTTGAGAGCCGAGTGATTGAGGGCCGCTGCGATGGACTGGTTATCGCCGGCGACATCCATCAGGCGGGTCTGGATGGCGGGGCTGAGGGCCGAGGAGACCAGCCCGGTCAGGAACACGAAGAAGGCGACCGCATAGATCCACTGCGCCGTCAGCGCCAGGAGTGCCAGCACGACGGCGAGCGCGGACAGCCCGAGAAGCAGGGTGCGGCGCTGATCGATGTCGGCGAGGTGTCCGCCGACGAGATTGCCGATGGTCATTCCGATGCCCATGACCACGAGGATGATCGGCACGGCCCACTCCGGCGAACCGGCCACCTCGGTGACAACGGGAGCCACGTAGCTGTAGACGGCGAAGAACCCTCCGAATCCGATCGCTCCGAATGCGAGCGTCGCCCACACTTGCCCGACCCGGAACACCCCGAGCTCGGCGCGCAGTGTCCTGCCCGGTTCACCCGGGTGCTCCGGCACGAAGAACATGATGAACACGGTGGCGAGGGCGAAGATCCCAGCCACGACCACGAAAGCGGCGCGCCACCCCACCTGCTGTCCGAGATAGGTGCCGAGGGGCACTCCCACCACGTTCGCGACCGTCAGACCGGTGAGCACGAAGGCGACACCCTTGGCGCGGTTGCCGGGGCCGAGCACGTCGGCCGCGACGAGGGCCCCGATCCCGAAGTACGCGCCGTGAGGCAGTCCCGCGAGGAAGCGCGAGGCGGCGACGAGCTCGAAAGTCGGTAGGACGAACGTCAGGGCGTTGAACAGCGTCAGGGCGAGCGCCAGGCAGATCATCACTCGGTGCCGGGGGAACCGCGCGACCGATCCGGCGATCGTCGGAGCCCCGACCACCACGCCGAGTGCGTAGAGGGTGATCAGCCAGCCGGTCTGTGCGATCGCGTCATCCGGGCTGGCCGCCCACGCGGTCGGCAGCAGATCCTGGGCGATGTCGGGCAGCAGGCCCATCACGACGAACTCGGTCATGCCGATTCCGAAGCTGCCGATCGCGAGAGAGAGGAGCGCCCTCTTCGCCGCACCCCTCGACGAAGTCGAGGTGGTCACGCCACCACTGTACCGGCGATCAGTCCTGGCGTCGAATCGATTCGACCGCGGATTCGAGCCGTTCGATCTTCCCGTCGATCTCTCCCGCGTGCCCCGGGCGGATATCGGCTTTCAGCACGAGCGAGACGCGCGAGCCGAACGGAAGGACGGCCTCGGTGGCACGCTTCACGACATCGAAGACCTCATCCCACTCCCCCTCCAGCTCGGTGAACATCGAGGTGGTGCGATTCGGCAGTCCCGAATCACGGACGACGCGCACCGCGGCCGCGACGGCCTCGTGCACGGAACCGTCGGCGGAGCCGGTTCCGCTGGGAGCGACGGAGAAGGCGATCAGCATGAGTTCCTCCAGCGGGGAAGGGGATGGATTCGGGGGTGGCGACGGGCCGTGAGCAGGCGAGTCGATGCGCGGGCGAGCAGAGAAGTCATGTCACGTCGGCGGCGGCATCCGGCGTGGGAACGCGCCCGGGGAACGCGCCGCGCCTTAGGCGCCGCGGGGCCGAGACCCGCACGAGGCGCGTGATGCTCCACACGAGCAGCACGACGAGAAGCAGGTTGCGAGCGGTCAGCAGAGCGACGGCGAACGGCTCGGCGGCGAGCACGCGGTGGTAGGCCAGCGGGTACACCGCCTGCGTCAGCGCCGCGATGGCGAGGCCCGTGGCCGCGAGCGGCCACCCGCGGCGCCGATCGACGACGAGCCACAGCACGAGGGGGGCGATCAGCCACGACTCGAACTGCGGCGAGCCCACCTTGTTGACGACGATGAGCGTCAGCACGAGCGCGAGCGACAGCGGCGGGAACAGCGTGACGAAGGGGGCGCCCCGGCGGGCCTTGACGCCGCCGACAACGGCGACGGCCATCACGGCGACGACGAGCAGCGGGGTCATGGCCGCGATGACCACGTCGACCTGCGGCCCCGCCACCTGGAACGTCAGGAGGTCACGGTTGTAGAAGATGAACGAACCGGGGATGTCGGCGACCGCCCGCCAAAGATAGAACATGCTCACCGGCGCCTCGAGCTGGAGTCCTCGGCCGGTCTGCGCAGTGACGAAACCCAGGGCGTGCGAAGCACCGCCCGCGAGCACGACGCCCGCGAGCACGGCGCCGCTCACGATCGCGGCCCCACCGAGCACCACGGCGCGGCGACGCAGGGCCAACAGGCCGGCGAGGATCAGCGCCGCGGGCCAGATCTTCATCCAGGCACCGATCGCGAGGAGCACCGATCCGGCCCAGGGGGCCTTCGCCAGCCACAGCAGGCCGGCGACGGCGAGCGGGACCGTGACGGCGTCGATGCGGTACATGCCGATCGGCCCGAGCAGGGCGAGGAACGCGAGCCAGAACCACGCGGCGACGGTGCGGCCGCTCGAGCGCCCCCGTCCGACGAGCAGTCCGAACGCCGCCGCGCTGCATGCCGTGACGAAGACCGCCCAGCCGACGGTGTAGCCATGGATCCAGGAAAGACCGTGCGCGAGCGCCATCGGCAGCAGGGCGAGCGGCGGATACACCCACGGCTCGGTGATCCCGACGATCCCGCCATCGTTCAGGGCCCGGGTGGACCACGGCTCGTACAAGAAGTAGACATCGCCCATGGGCTGGTTTGCCTGCACCCACCCGAGCACCGCGACGCCGAGGTGCACGAGCAGGAACGCCGCCCACAGCACCACTCGCCTCGACACGCGCACCATCCTAGGCGGGCGTCGTTTCATCCAGAGCGCGGCCGCCGGCCGGTGGAGTCGGCCCGTTACACGCCCGCGATCGCCTCGGCGATGGCGGCCGGCAGCGCATCGGCCACATCGAGGGCGACGATCGGCCGGCCGGGCCCCGCGTCCGCCCGGGCCGCGATGCGAGCGGCGCGCCCGTGCAGCCAGGCCGCCGTCGCGGCGAGAACCGCGAGTTCGCCGCGGGCTCCCGCTTGCGCGACGAGGGCTCCGAGCACACCCGCCAGAACGTCCCCGGAACCGGCGGTGGCGAGCCAGGGTGTTGCGGCGCGCACCGCGATCAGCCGGCCGTCGGGCGATGCGATCAGCGTCTCGGATCCCTTGCGCAGGACGACGTGGCCGAGCTCGACCGCCGTCTCGGCGACGGCGCGGGCGTCGGTCGCGTGCTCGTCGAGACCGAGGTTCGCGCGAAGGCGGGCGAACTCACCGGCGTGCGGGGTGAGGATCAGGGGCGCGGCGGCGCCGCGCGCAAGATCGAGAGCGCCTGCGTCCACGACGACAGGAACGTCGCCGCCGACGAGATCGCGCAGCGCCGAGTCCTCCTCGTCGGTGCGGCTCCTTGCATCCGTCCCCGAGCCGATCACCCACGCCGTCACTCGGCCGTCGGCCAGCACGGTCTCGGGTCGACGGGCGAGCACGAGCCGGCCGACATCCGCGTCCCCGACCCAGCGCACCATGCCCGCGCCCGCACGCCACGCGCCTTCCACCCCGAGGACCGCAGCGCCGGGATAGGCCGGTGTCCCGGTGCGCAGGCCGACCACGCCTCGGGAATACTTGTCGTCGGCGTCCGTTGGCACCTTGATATGGGAAGCGGCGTCCGCGCGCGTCCATACGTGGAGCTCGGTCATCCCCCCACGTTAGCCTCGACCTCGGAGTCCCTGTGAGCATCCTCTTCTCGCCCCTCACCCTCCGGGGAACCACTCTTCGCAATCGGCTCTGGGTGTCGCCCATGTGCATGTACAGCGCGGCCGACGGCGTCCCCCAGGAGTGGCATCACACGCACCTCGCCCAGTTCGCCTCGGGCGGCGCGGGGCTGATCGTCGCCGAGGCGACCGCGGTCTCCCCCGAAGGGCGCATCTCGCCCCGTGACACCGGGATCTGGACCGATGAGCAGCGGAACGCCTGGGCGCCGATCGTCGCCGCCATCCATGCGCGCGGCTCGAAGGCGGGCATCCAGCTCGCCCACGCGGGCCGCAAGGCCTCGACGTGGTGGCCGTTCTCCGGCCGTCGGGGAAGCGTCGCCGCCGAAGACGGCGGCTGGCCGACCCTTGCCCCGTCCGCGGTCGCCTATGAGGGCTTCGCCGAACCCGTCGCCCTCGACGCCGCGGGGATCGACGCCGTCGTCTCGGACTTCGCCGCGGCCACGCGGCGCTCGCTCGAGGCCGGATTCGAGGTGCTCGAGGTGCACGGGGCGCACGGGTACCTGCTGCACCAGTTCCTGTCCCCGCTGTCGAACCGGCGCGACGACGAATACGGCGGCTCTCTCGAGAACCGCGCACGCCTGCTGCTGCGGGTCGTGCGCGCCGTCAGGGATGCGGCGGGCGGGGCCCGCGCCGGCAAGCCGGGGGTGTGGCGCGGATCCCCACAAGAAGGCGTTCCGCTCATCGTGCGGATCTCGGCCACCGACGCGGCCGACGGCGGTTTCGACGTCGACGAGGCGGCGATCGTGGCGGAATGGGCGGTGGAGGCGGGAGCCGACCTCATCGACGTCTCCAGCGGCGGGCTCGTCGCTCATCAGGCCATCGAGGTGTCCCCCGGCTACCAGGTGCCGCTCGCGGCGAAGATCCGCAAGACCGCCGGAGTGCCTGTGACCGCCGTCGGCATGATCACCGACGGTGCGCACGCGGAGTCCGTGCTCGCCGCCGGCGACGCCGATGCCGTGTTCGTCGGCCGGGAGTGGCTGCGAGACCCGCACTTCGCTCTGCGCGCGGCGCACGAGCTCGGCGTCGAGGTCGACTACTGGCCCAAGCAGTACCAGCGCGCGCGCTGGGCGAACTAGCCGGACGGTGCCCTCCTAGCCGACGGTGCCCTCCTAGCCGGACGGTGCCCTCCTAGCCGACGGTGCCCTCCTAGGCGAGCTCGTCGAAGAAGGTGGTCACCTCGCCGGCGAACAGCGCGGGCTCCTCCCACGGTCCGAAGTGGCCGCCTCGTGGCATCCGGGTCCACCGCCGCACGTCGAAGAAGCGCTCCGCGAAGTGCCTCGGCGCGGGGTTGATGTCGCGCGGGAAGATCGCGAAGCCGGTCGGCGCGCTGACGCGCGAGGCGGGGTCGATCTGCCGGAGGGACGCGTCGCGGTAGTAGCGGGCGGCGGATGCGGCGGTGCCGGTCACCCAGTAGACCATCAGGTCATCGAGAAGCTCGTCCCGGGAGAACCGCGAGTAGACATCGCCATCGCAGTCGCTCCAGGCGCGGAACTTCTCGAGGAACCACCCGGCGAGCGCCACGGGCGAATCGGTGAGGCCGTAGGCGAGGGTCTGGGGCTTCGTCCGCTGCAGCAGCGCGTAGGCCCCTTCGGTCTGGAACCACTCGGCCATGCGCTGCACGAACGCGTTCTCGTCGGCGTCGAGCGTCGCGGCATCCACGGTGTATCGGTGCCAGAAGGGCACGTCACCGAGGTGCAGCCCGATCACCCGGTCCGGATGCCGCAGGGCGACCGCCTCGGCGATCGTGCTGCCGATGTCGCCGCCGTGCACCCCGAACGAGCCGAAGCCGAGCTTCGACATGGTGGCCGCGAGGAGATCGGCGACGCGGTCCGGACCGAAGCCGGGCGACGCGGGCCGTTCGGAGAACCCGTAGCCCGGGATGCTGGGGACCACGAGGTCGAAGCGCTCGGAGAGCAGCGGCATCGCCTTCTCGAACCGCAGGAACGAGTCCGGCCAGCCATGAAGCAGCAGCAGGGGGGTAGCGCCCGGCGTGCCGGCACGGACGAGGTGGATGCCGACACCGTCGATCTCGTGCAGTTCATGCCGGAGCGCGTTCAGGCGCGCCTCCGTTCTCCGCCAGTCGTAGCCATCCGCCCAGCGATCCACGAGCGAGCGGAGGGCGGGAAGCGGGGTGCCCCACGACCAGTCGTCCTCGCCGCCGGTGATCGAATCCGGCCATCGGGTGCGGGCCAGCCGCTCGGCGAGGTCATCGAGCACCGCCTGCGGCACATCGATCCGGAACGCTGTCATGGCGTCATGTTATTGGCGACGACCGACACGGGCCGTCCGGACGCCCCGCCCTGCGCCCCGCGCGTCGCCCGGCGTGCTATCGCCCGCGTCGCGTGGCGTCCTGCACCTCGCCCACCAGCTCCTCGATGATGTCCTCGAGGAAGAGCACCGCCGTGGTCTCGCCCGTGGCGTCCACGACCCGTGCGAGGTGACGGCCGGCGCGCCGCATCAACGCAAGCGCGTCCTCGAGGTCGGTCGTCTCGAGGACGGGGACCATGTGGTGGATGCGCTTCGCGGGCAGGGGCTTCGCGACGGTCGCCCCGGATCCCGGTCCCTCGGCGGAGCGCAGGATGTCCTTCAGGTGCACGTAGCCGGCCGGCACACCCGCGGCATCCACGATCACGTAGCGGGAGAACCCGTGCTTCGCCACCGCGCGCTCGATCTCATCCGGCGTCGTCGTCTCGGGCAGCGTGACGATCTGCGACAGCGGCACCGCGATGTCCATGGCCTTCTTGTCCGTGAACTCGACGGCCGCCGCGACGGTGCCCGAGAGGTCATCCAGCACGCCCTCGATCCGCGACTGATTCACAATCGTCGCGACCTCTTCGAGCGTGAAAGTCGATGCGGCCTCGTCCTTCGGCTCGACCCGAAACAGCCGCAGCACGGCGTTGGCCAGCCAGTTCAGCATCCAGATCACGGGATGGAAGACCTTCGACACCCACACGAGCGGGGTCGCCAGCATCAGCACCGCCCGGTCGGGAACCGAGAACGCGAGGTTCTTGGGCACCATCTCGCCGAACACCACGTGCAGGTAGGACACCAGCAGCAGGGCGACGATGAACGAGATCACATCGACCGCACCCTCGGAGAGACTCGTAAGACCGAGCGGCTCGGCCAGCAGGTGGTGGATCGCCGGCTCCGACACGTTGAGGATGAGCAGCGAGCAGATGGTGATTCCGAGCTGGGATGTCGCCAGCATCAGCGTCGCATGCTCCATCGCGTAGAGCGCCGTCTTGGCCGACCGCGACCCGCGCTCGGCGAGCGGCTCGATCTGCGAGCGGCGTGCGGAGATGACGGCGAACTCGGCGCCGACGAAGAACGCGTTGAAGGCGAGCAGCACGGCGAGCCATGCGATTCCGGCCCAGTCACTCATCGCTCTCACCCGCCTCGGCGCCCTCGGGCATCGGCACGGGCGTGAAGCGCACGCGGTCGACACGGCGACCGTCCATGCGCTGCACGGTCAGCGTTCCGTCCTCGATCTGAACCTCGTCGCCGAGCACGGGGATGCGCTCCAGCACGCTCATGAGGAAACCGCCGACGGTGTCGTAGACATCGCCCTCCGGCACGCGCACGCCGGTGCGGTCGAGCAGTTCGTCCGGGCGCAGCTCTCCCGGGAAGGTCAGGGAATCAGCGCCGCGGACGACGCCGGCGCGATTGCGGTCGTGCTCGTCCGACACCTCGCCGACGATCTCCTCGACGAGGTCCTCGAGGGTGACGACACCAGATGTGCCGCCGTATTCGTCGACCACGATCGCCATCTGGTAGCCGCGGGCTCTGAGCTCGGCGATGAGGGCATCCAGGTGCACGGTCTCGGGCACACGCAGGGGTTCGGTCGAGAGGGCGGCCGCCGGCACATCGGGGCGCCGGTCGCGCGGGACGCTGACCGCGGCCTTGAGGTGCACGACGCCGACGATGTCGTCCATGGAGTCGTCGTAGACGGGGAAGCGGCTGTGGCCGGTGCGTCGGGCCAGCTGGATGATGTCGTCCGCCGAGTCGCCGGCGGCGACGGCGTGGACGCTCGGGCGAGGTGTCATCACGTCGTCGGCGGTCAGCCGCGAGAAGTTCAGGCTGCGATTGAGGAGGGATGCCGTGTCCTCTTCGAGGACGCCGGCGCTCGCGGACCGCCGGACGAGGGAGGAGAGCTCCTCGGCCGTCCGCGCGCCGGACAGCTCTTCCTTGGGTTCGACGCCCATCACGCGCAGCACGCCGTTGGCGCTGCCGTTGAGCACGGCGATCGCCGGCCGGAAGACGGTGGTGAAGGCGACCTGCGCGGGGAGCACGAGCTTCGCCGTCTGACGGGGCAGCGCGAGCGCGAAGTTCTTGGGCACCAGCTCGCCGAGGATCATCGACAGCACCGTCGCGACGCTGATCCCCACGAACACCGCGATCGGTGAGACCAGCCCGGCGGGCAGGCCCCAGGACGTGAGCACGGGCCGCAGCAGGTTGGAGATCGCGGGTTCCATGGCGTAGCCCGTGAGGAGCGTCGTCAGCGTGATGCCGAGCTGAGCACTCGAGAGATGCGTCGATGTGATCTTCAGCGCCTGGATCGTGATGGCCAGGCGCGTCTCACCGCGTTCCTGACGGGCCTCGAGGTCCGCACGGTCGAGGTTCACCAGCGCGAACTCGCTCGCGACGAACACCCCGGTTCCGATGGTGAGCAGGAGCCCCACGCCCAACATGACGTAATCCATCACACGTCACTCCCCTCACGAGGTGCCAGGCGGTGGGGCGAGGGTCTACAAGAAGGAGGGTCATCCATCGTGCCTCCATGTTACCGGAGCAGACGGCGTGGCCCGCCGGTCCGGGAGTCCGCCGGCGGCGGACCCGCCGCGTCGGGCGGCATCCGTCCGGCGCCCTCCCCCCGGCGGTCGCGATCTGTTCGGGTGTCTGCGCTTCGCGCTGCACTTCTCGCCGCGCGCGGCGTCAATCGGTGCAGCGGGAACAGGAAAGAGCGGCGCCAACCGGCTCGCGCGAGACAGGTCCGAGTCGCCTGGCGGGAGCGGACGCCGTTGCGGGTCAATCCCAGCGCAGACCGACGCGAGGCCGTGGGCGGCGTGATGGCAGGCCGTCCGCGGTGAGGATGTCGTACAGCATCCTCGGGTCCTGGAGAGCCGGAGTGCGCCATCTCGACAAAGCCCGTACCGCCCGGCGCAACTCGTCTTCGCGGTCCTTCTCCTCGAGAAGCGCCTGCTGCGGGCTCCGCCCCTGGAGGATGTCCGGGTCGAAGTACTTCCCCTTGCCGTCGAACTCACCGGCGTGATCGAACTCCTCGAAGAAGAAGTCCGGGTAGACCGAACGTCCGCTGGGAAGCCGGATGCGCCGCTGCAGCTCAGGCGTCGGAAAGCCGAGCCGGTCGATCGCAACGCGGCTCTGGGACTCGCGCACCGAGTCCGAAAGGTGTGTGGCGAACGCCGCCGCTCGGCGGGCGCGGATCATCCCGCGCGCGCCGCTCTGTCTCTCGAGCGACTCGAGGATTTCGGCGCTCGTCGTCAGCGGACCACCCTCGCGTCTGCCCCACGACGCCCGATCCATCGCCGCGACGCCCGCGGTGAAGGTCAGCTCCCGCGCGAGGTCGATCACCGTCTGCGCCGGCGTCGTGACCAGGTGGGCACCCCAGGGCACCACATCCACCCCGTCGAACCCGAGAGCGCGCCGACGCACCGCTCCGGAACTGCGACCGCCGGACCCGCGCGGTATCCGGACGTCGATCACCGCGGGCCAGCGGCCGAGGATGTCGATGCCCCAGATCGCCGCGGCCGCGTAGTGGCAGAAGACTGCAGCGCCGCGTAGTCGATCCGCGGTTTCCAGTGTCCGGACGAAGTGCCGATTCATCGGTGACAGGCGGTCCCAGTGCCGACGATCGGCGTACGAGCCGGCGACCACGCGGACATGCGTTCCTTGCGCCAGAGAACGCCGGAGCCTGCGCTCGTTGATCAGGCCGACGTCCTGCTCGCGGCGTCGGAAGACAGCCAAGGGGTGCTCGATGCGCGGTTCCATGCCGCCAGAGTGAGGGTCGAGGGCACCGCGTCGGCGCGATCATGCAGTCGTTGCGTGAACTGCAGCGCGCCGATGAACCTGGGGAGGGAACCGCGCTCAGCCTCGCGCTGCACTTCTCGGACCGCGCCGCGTCGATTCGCGCCGCGCGCGGTGGATTGTGCAGCGCGTGTCCCGTCAGAGGCGAACGGAACGGTCCGGGAGTCCGCCGGCGGCGATCACCAGCTGACGGGGAGCGCCTTGCCCTCCTCGTAGCCGGCGGCGGACTGCAGGCCCACGAGCGCCTTGTCGTGGAACTCCGCGACGGATGCGGCACCGGCATACGTGAACGAGGAACGGACGCCGGAGGTGATCATGTCCAGCAGGTCCTCGAGCCCCGGCCGCAGTGGGTCGAGGTAGATCTTCGACGACGAGATGCCCTCGGCGAAGAGCTCCTTGCGCGCGAGATCGTACGGGTCGAGGCGCCCGAAGCGATCATGGACGGCCTTGGTGGATGCCATCCCCCACGACTCCTTGAAGGTGCGGCCGGCGGCATCCACCTGGAGTTCGCCCGGCGACTCGATCGTCCCGGCGAACCATGAGCCGATCATGACGGATGCCGCGCCGGCGGCCAGCGCCAGCGCGACGTCGCGAGGGTACCGGACTCCCCCGTCGGCCCAGACGTGCGCGCCCATGATGCGCGCGGCGTCGGCAGTCTCGAGCACGGCGGAGAACTGGGGACGCCCGACGGCGGTCATCATGCGCGTCGTGCACATGGCGCCCGGCCCCACGCCGACCTTCACGATGTCGGCGCCAGCGGTCACGAGATCATGCACGCCCTCCGCCGTGACCGTGTTGCCGGCCGCGATCGGGATGTCGAGTCCCAGCTCGGCGACGGAGCGCAGCGCCCGCAGCATGCCCTCCTGGTGTCCGTGCGCGGTATCGACGACGAGCACGTCGACCCCGGCCGCGGCGAGCGCACTCGCCTTGGCTGCGACATCGCCGTTGATGCCCACGGCGGCGGCGACGACGAGCCGGCCCGACGCGTCGACCGCAGGCGAATAGAGCGTCGACCGCAGCGCGCTGCGCCGGCTCAGCGTTCCGACGACGGCGCCGTGGTGCAGAACGCAGACGACATCGGCGCCCGCCCCCACGAGGAGATCGAACGCATGTCGGGCGGATGTCACATCGTCGGCGTCGATGGAGGGCGTGCGTCCTCGCGCCAGATCTCCGAGACGCGCATCCGGGAGGGCGGTGCCGAGGCGGCCCGCGGCGACGATGCCGAGCACGTCGTCGATCATCAGCGGGCCGGCGCCTGCGACCGTGGACGCGACGACGATGCCGTGGCCATCGCTCGCGGGCAGCAGCCGGGAGGCGTCGGCGACGGTCGCCTCGGGAGGCAGCACGAGCGGCGTGTCCCACGGCACCGGCTGCGCCTTGACCCAGCGGATCGCGGCGTCGAGCTCCTGCAGCGGCATGTCCTGAGGGAGCACGCCGAGCCCCCCGCGGCGCGCGAGCGTGGCCGCGAGACGTGCTCCTGTCACGGAGTTCATGTTCGCCGAGACGATCGGGATCGTCGCCGTGGTGCCGTCCGCCGGGGAGAGATCGACATCCAATCTGCTGGTGACGCTCGAGCGCCGGGGCACGAGGAACACGTCCGAATAGGTCAGGTCGACGCTGGGCTGATCCCCGTAGAACTCCATGCTCTCTACGCTATCCACCCCATTTCGCCCTCACCACAGAACTGCCGGTGCGGATGCTCCGCTTCCCGCATCGGGGTGCACAACTGGGTTACGCTTAACAGTCGTGCGCGTGAGCACCATTTCTGCCGCGTGAGCAAGGTGAATTCAGCGAAGAAAGTGGGCGATCGACTGTGTCGAGCCAGGTGACAGGCGTCGGTGCTTCGAGCGAAGGGGAATTCGGAGCCAACGAGTGGCTCGTGGACGAACTGTTCGAGCAGTACAAGGCCGACAAGAACTCTGTGGACAAGGCGTGGTGGCCGATTCTCGAGGCCTATCACCCAGTCGATGTCGAGGGCGATGGCAAGGGATCGACGGCAGAGACGCCGGCCCCGGTCGCCGCTCAGGCTCCCGCCGCGGCTCCCGCGGCTCCAGCGGCACCCGCCGCATCCGCCCCTGCTCCCCCCGCTGCATCCCGCACACAGGCGCCGGAGCCGGCGGAGCCCCGCCCGGTCACGGCGCCCATCGCGGTGGTCGGAGCGCAACCCGTTGCCCGCACGACCGCGAAGCCCGCGGCGCCGCAGCCGATCCCTGCTCAGGCGCCGGATGCGAAGGCATCCTCTTCGCAGGAGTCGACCGAAGAGGACAAGGTCACCGTCCTGCGGGGCATGACCAAGACGCTCGCGGCCAACATGGACGAGTCGCTGACGATTCCGACCGCCACAAGCGTTCGGACCATCCCGGCGAAGCTCATGATCGACAACCGCATCGTCATCAACAACCACATGTCGCGCACGCGCGGCGGCAAGATCAGCTTCACCCACCTGATCGGCTGGGCGCTCATCCAGGCGCTCAAGGAGTTCCCGAGTCAGAACGTCTTCTACGCCGAGATCGACGGCAAGCCGTCGGTGGTCGCTCCCGCCCACATCAACCTGGGCATCGCGATCGACCTGCCCAAGCCGGACGGCACGCGAGCGCTCATGGTGCCGAGCATCAAGCGCGCCGACACCCTCACCTTCAGCGAGTACCTCGCCTCGTACGAGGACCTCATCGTTCGCGCTCGCGGCAACAAGCTGACGGCCGCCGACTTCCAGGGCACCACGCTGTCACTCACCAACCCCGGTGGAATCGGCACGGTGCACTCCGTCCCCCGTCTGATGAAGGGGCAGGGATGCATCGTCGGCGCCGGCGCCCTGGAGTACCCCGCGGAGTTCCAGGGCGCGAGCGAGAAGACGCTCAACGAGCTGGCGATCGGCAAGACGATCACTCTCACGAGCACGTACGACCACCGCGTCATCCAGGGCGCAGGTTCGGGTGAGTTCCTCAAGAAGGTGCACGAGCTGCTGATCGGGCAGCGCGACTTCTACGACTCGATCTTCGCGGCTCTCCGCATCCCGTACGCCCCCATCCACTGGGCCGCCGACATCAACGTCGACCTCGCCGAGCGCGTCGACAAGACCGCTCGGGTGCAGGAGCTGATCAACTCGTTCCGGGTGCGTGGTCACCTGATGGCCGACATCGATCCGCTCGAGTACAACCAGCGAACGCACCCCGACCTCGAGATCGAGCAGCACGGGCTGACCTTCTGGGACCTCGACCGCGAGTTCGTCACGGGTGGCTTCGGCGGCAAGCGCCAGATGAAGCTCCGCGACATCCTCGGCGTCCTCCGCGACTCGTACTGCCGCACGACGGGCATCGAGTACATGCACATCCAGGACCCCGGCCAGCGCAAGTGGTTCCAGGACAAGGTCGAGCAGAAGTACCAGAAGCCCGGACACGACGAGCAGCTCCGCATCCTCCGCAAGCTCAACGAGGCCGAGGCGTTCGAGACCTTCCTGCAGACCAAGTACGTCGGTCAGAAGCGCTTCAGCCTCGAGGGCGGCGAGTCCCTCATCCCGCTGCTCGACCAGATCCTGCAGGGCGCGGCCGATGCCGGCCTCGACGGCGCAGCGATCGGCATGGCGCATCGCGGCCGTCTGAACGTGCTCACGAACATCGCCGGCAAGACCTACGGTCAGGTCTTCCGCGAGTTCGAGGGCAGCGTCGCGCTGGGCAACAAGCGCGGGTCGGGTGACGTCAAATACCACCTGGGCACGCAGGGCACCTTCGTGGCGGACAGCCAGGAAGAGCTTCCCGTCTATCTCGCCGCCAACCCGTCTCACCTCGAGACCGTCGACGGCGTTCTCGAGGGCATCGTGCGCGCCAAGCAGGACCGCAAGCCGATCGGCACGTTCTCCTGGCTCCCCGTGCTCGTGCACGGCGACGCGGCCTTCGCCGGCCAGGGCGTCGTCGTCGAGACCCTGCAGATGTCGCAGCTGCGCGGCTACCGCACGGGCGGCACGATCCACGTCGTCGTGAACAACCAGGTCGGCTTCACGACGACGCCGCACGACGCGCGCTCATCGGTCTACGCCACGGATGTCGCCAAGACGATCCAGGCGCCGATCTTCCACGTCAACGGCGATGACCCCGAGGCCGTCGTGCGGGTGGCCGAGCTCGCGTTCGAGTACCGCGAGGCGTTCAACCGGGATGTCGTGATCGACCTGGTCTGCTACCGGCGTCGCGGTCACAACGAGGGCGATGACCCCTCGATGACGCAGCCGCTCATGACCAACCTGATCGAAGCCAAGCGCTCTGTGCGGCGCCTCTACACCGAGGCTCTCGTCGGACGCGGCGACATCAGCGAGGAGGAGTACGAGCAGGCCAAGCGGGACTTCCAGAACCGCCTCGAGATCGCCTTCGCCGAGACGCACGCCGCCGAGACCGGCACGCACGACATCGTCGAGGAGGCGGCCGCCGAGCAGGAGGTCACGTGGGGCGAGGTCGAGAGCACGGCAGTGTCGACCGACGTGGTCGGCCTGATCGGCGACGCGTTCGTGAACAAGCCCGACGGGTTCTCTGTGCATCCGAAGATCCAGCAGCTGCTCGACAAGCGCCTGGACATGAGCCGGAACGGCTCGATCGACTGGGCCTTCGGCGAGCTGCTCGCCTTCGGATCGCTGCTGCTGGAGGGAACCGCCGTCCGGCTCGCCGGTCAGGACTCCCGCCGCGGCACGTTCGTGCAGCGGCACTCCGTGCTGCACGACCGAGCGAACGGGCAGGAGTGGCTGCCACTGCACAACCTCAGCGAGAACCAGGGCCGGTTCTGGGTCTACGACTCGCTGCTGTCGGAGTACGCGGCGATGGGCTTCGAGTACGGCTACTCGGTGGAGGCGCCGGAGGCGCTCGTGCTGTGGGAGGCCCAGTTCGGCGACTTCGCGAACGGCGCTCAGTCCGTCATCGACGAGTACATCTCGGCGGCCGACCAGAAGTGGGGTCAGCAGTCCAGCGTCGTCCTCCTGCTGCCGCACGGCTACGAGGGACAGGGTCCCGACCACTCCTCCGCGCGCATCGAGCGCTTCCTGCAGATGTGCGCCCAGGACAACATGACCGTCGCGCGTCCGTCGACGCCGGCGTCGCACTTCCACCTGCTCCGTCGTCAGGCCTATGCGCGTCCCCGCAAGCCGCTCGTCGTGTTCACGCCGAAGGCCATGCTGCGCCTGCGCGGGGCGACGAGTTCGGTCGAGGACTTCACGAGCGGGCGTTTCGAGCCTGTGCTCGATGACGACAGGGGCCTCGACGCGGGCGCCGTGAAGCGGGTGCTGCTGCACTCGGGCAAGATCCACTGGGATCTGAAGGCCGAGCTGGAGAAGAACCCGAATCCCGAGATCGCGCTGGTGCGGCTGGAGCAGCTCTATCCCGCTCCCATCGCCGAGCTCAACGCCGTGATCGATCGCTACCCCGACGCCCAGCTGGTGTGGGTGCAGGATGAACCGGAGAATCAGGGTGCGTGGCCGTTCATCGCCCTCGAGGTGGTCAAGCACCTGCACGGCCGGACGATCCGCCGCGTCTCGCGCTCGGCGGCCGCCTCGCCGGCGACCGGCTCACCGAAGGTGCACGCGCAGGAGCACGCTCAGCTGATGCAGAAGGCGCTCACGCTCTAGACCGAGGTGAAGACGAGGGGTGGATGCCGCGGCATCCGCCCCTCGTCTTCTTCCGCTTCGCGGTCAGTACCAGAGCCCGAGGTGCGGGGTCTGCGCGGCGGCGAACGACCTGTCGAGCGTGGCGACGCTATGGGGATCGCCCGTTACGAGGCCGGCGGTGCGCAGCGTCTCGGCGCGGACCCCGCCGAGCACGATCGCGGCCAGCGCGCCGGCGCTGAACGTCGCGTCGGGCTCACCGTCGGCCGCCGTGGCGCGACCGGTGCCCGCGTCGTCGATCGTGAGCCGCCACGTTCCCTCGGCGAGGCCGAGCGGGTCCGTGACCCGCAGAACGAAGTCGCCGTCGGTGGCGTAGGCGCGTGCCGCGAGCACCGCTGGCACGTCGATGATGCGCAGCCATCCGTGCTCGGAGGTGCGCAGCGTGGCGGCGCGCTGATCGGCGATCATCCAGCGCAGGGGCTCGTCCACCGACAGCAGCGAGGCCTTCACGACCGAGACCAGGTCGTGCTCGAGCACGAACCGCCAAAGTGCGGCGTACGCATCCGGCGTCTCGCTCAGCAGGATGCTGATGGTGAGCTCGTGCTTGGAGAAGTCGTCCCGCTCCTCGCCGATCGAGTAGACGACGGCGCCGCGGGTCACCCCGTCGGCGTCGGCATATCGCACGGCGCGGAGCTTCTTGCCGCCCTCCTGCCCGGGCGCGAGCCCCGTCATGCGTCGCCAGAGGCCCGGCCACGCCTGGATCTCGCCGGGGCGCGCTTGGCGCACCCGGTCGTGCAGCGCCGCGAGCTCATCCCTGGCGGCCTCGCGGGACATGAAGTCCAGACGGCCATCGGGTCGCGGTCCGATCCATAGCGCACGCCGGGTGTCGATGCTCCAGTCCGTCGCGAACGTGGAAGGAGCGAACCCGAAGCGACCGTAGATCGTCGCCTCGGACACCGTGAGGCCCGCGATCGCGATCCCTCCCGCGGCCGCCGTGCGCAATTCGCCCTCGAGCATCGCGCGGGCGATGCCCTTGCGGCGGTGCGTGGGCGCGACCGTCACGCCGCTGATCGCCCACATCGGGATGCCACGGCCGCCCGGGAGGGTGACGTCCGTCACCCACGAGTTCACCGTGCCGACGGGCTGCGCGCGCTCCAGCGAGCCGGCGTCGTACACGCCGATGAAGCGGCGGAACGCGAGTCCTTCCCGCATCCCGGCGAGCTGCTCGTCGCTCTGTTCGCCGGAGAGGAATCCCCGCATCTCGGCCTGCAGGTAGGGGTCGAACGCGGCGGCATCGGCCGTGTCGATCACGCGATAGTCCAGTCCGCTCGCGGAGAGGGTCTCGAGCGAGCCCCGGTCGGCGGGCAGGGTCTTCCAGGTGCTGTTCTCTGCCATTCCGACACACTATCGAGCGCCGGGGACGCCGCCTGACGAGCGGCGCTCACCCCGCGAACGCCGCCTCCGCCGCCGGGGCCGACGCCGCCCGGTCCGCCGCGACGAGCCCCAGGCGCGTCCGGCGGTCCAGCAGGTCGTCGACCTCGAGGGCGCCCTCCACATCGACACCCCATGCCAGCTCCTGGGCCGTGACGCCGGCGACGGCGTCCACGCCCCCTCGGTGCCGCGCGACGAACGGCGCCTCGGCGCCGTATCGGCGCACCAGGCGCGGCGGGGCGGCTACCTCGCCCAGGCGATCCCGCGGCCATGCCCCGACGAGTGGGATGTCCCGCGTGCGGGAGCGCATCCCGCTGGCGCCGGGGATCCGGCGCGAGATCGCGGCATCCACCCCGTCCTCCGCCATCCGGCGGTAGGTCGTGAGCTTCCCGCCCACGACGCTCAGCACGCCGCTGCTCGACTCGATGATCGAGTGCCGGCGGGAGAGGTCGCTCGTGTCGTCCTGGGCGCCGGCTGGCCCCGCGAGCAGGGGCCGGAGGCCCGCGAAGGTCGCCACGACATCGGCACGCGTGAGGGGCTCGGCGAGCACCGTGTTGATCGTTGCGAGAAGCATGTCGATCTCGGCATCCGTCGCCACCGGAACATCGGGAAGCGGCCCGTCGGCGGGCACGTCCGTGAGCCCGATGTAGGTGCGACCGTGCATCGAGGGCACCGTGAAGACGAAGCGGCTCGTGGATCCGGGCACCGGAGCAGTGAGCGAGACGTCCGACCCGCCGAGGCGCGCGGTCGGCACCACGAGGTGCGTGCCGCGGCTCGGGCGCACATGCACGTCGGCGTCGAGCTGTCCCGCCCACACACCCGCCGCCCCGAGAACCGCCCGGGCGCGCAGGATGAGGGTCTCGCCGGTGAGGGTGTCGCGCAGCGTTGCTCCTTCGCCGGAGACATCGAGCGCCTCGACCCTCGTGAGCACCGACGCACCGAAGCCCGCCGCTGTCCGTGCGACGGCGACCACCAGCCGAGCGTCATCGATCAACTGCCCGTCCCAGCCGCGCATGCCGCCTCGAAGCGAGTCCCGCCGGACGGCGGGCGCGAGGCGCTCCGTCTCGAGCCGGCCGATCGGACCCGGCGCCCGCAGCACGGCGTCCGGTGTCCCCACCAGCCGCCGCAGACCGTCCCCGAGACCGAAGCCGGCACCGGCATATGCCCCACGCACCATATGTCCGGGTGCGTACAGCGGCAGCACCTGCGCGAGGGGACGGGTGAGATGGGGTGCGGTACGCGTCAGGAGGATGTGCCGCTCGGCGGCGCTCTCGTGCGCGATGCCCAACTGGCCCGACGCGAGGTAGCGCAGACCGCCGTGGACGAGCTTCGAGCTCCAGCGGCTCGTGCCGAAGGCGAGGTCGTGCCGCTCGACGAGCACGGTGCGAAGGCCCCGGCTTGCCGCATCCAGCGCGATGCCGACCCCCGTGATGCCCCCGCCGACCACGAGCACGTCGACACGCGGGTCGTCGCCGAGCGCCGACAGCTCGCGGGTGCGCCGCGCGGCGTGAAGCGCCGTCGAATGCGGCGTGCGGCCCTCGACCCTCATCACGGCTCCTCGACCGTCAGGTATCCGGCAAGCGCTCGGGTCAGCTCGACGCGCCAAGCCTTCGGCGGCATCCACTCCGTCACCAGGGGCGCCGACTGGACCGCGGACTGTGCGATGAGCAGCACCATCGCGGCGAGCCGCCGGGCGTCGCCCTTCCGCACGAAGCCGGCGTCCTGACCGACGGAGATACGCGTCGCCAGGGCGGCATGGATAACCCGCTGGCTGGTGCCGAGGCGCTCCAGGATGTAGCGCGAGAAGAGCTCGGGATCCGTGTCGCGCAGGCGGTGCACCAGGGGCAGGGACCGGATGCGGTCCGCTGTGTCCACCAGCTCGCCGACGAGGGCGGGAAGCGAGATCGCCGCCGAGCCGGGGGGAAGCGCCGCGAGAAGCTCCCTGGTGACGAGTGCGGCGAAGAGCGCCTGGGCGTCGGGCCAGTACCGGTAGAGCGTCTGGCGTGACACCCCGCCTCTGCGCGCGATATCCGAGACGGTCGTCCGGCGGATGCCGTGAGCGAGCACCTCGGCGAGCGCAGCATCCAGCAGCACCGTCTCGGTGTCGGAAGGGCGCTCGTCCGGCATGTGACAACCATACATACGGTGTCATACTGTCGCCATGGATGCGACGACGCCCCCCGACAACGATGAGCGTGGCGCCGGCACGGTCTTGCCCGCACCGCGTGCGCCGATGCAGTGGGACGCCTGGGGCGACGGCTCTGCGCCGGCGAGGCTCCCGGTCGGCGCCAACGCGCTCATCTCCACCCTGCTGCCGGGCCGGGCGCACCCCGTGCCCCGCATCCCCCGCGCCGACCTCGTGCTCACGCCGTCCACGATTCCGGATGCCGACCTCGAGGCGCTGGCGGCGATCGTCGGTGCGCCCTCGGCGAGCCGCGAGGACGCGGTCCGCGCCCTTCACCTCGGGGGCAAGAGCACCCCGGATCTCCTGGCCCGCCGTTCGCGACAGCCGCAGCGTGCTCCGGATGGGGTCGTGTCCCCCGCCTCGCACACGGAGACGCTCGCGGTGCTCGCCGTCTGCGCCGAGCGAGGCATCGCGGTCGTGCCGTTCGGGGGCGGCACGAGCGTCGTCGGCGGCGTCGATCCGGATGCCGGGAGTCACGCGCACGTTCTCGCCCTCGACCTCTCACGCACGGCCGGGCTGATCGCCTTCGACGAGCGGTCGCTGCTCGCCACCTTCGGGGCCGGCACCACCGGCCCGCAGGCCGAGCAGCTGCTCCGCGAAAAGGGATGCACGCTCGGACACTTCCCGCAGAGCTACGAGTTCGCCACGATCGGCGGCTTCGCCGCCACCCGCTCGAGCGGACAGGCCTCCCGTGGATACGGCCGGTTCGACGACCTCGTCCATGCGCTGCGCATCGCCACTCCGGCCGGCGAGGTCGAGCTCGGCCGGGCCCCCGCCAGCGCGGCGGGCCCGGACCTTCGCGAGCTCTTCCTCGGGTCGGAAGGCGCCTTCGGGGTGCTGACCGAGGTCACCGTGCGGATCCGCCCGGTCCCCGCAGCGACCGCCTACGGCTCCTGGTCCTTCCCCGACTTCGAGGCGGGCGCCGAAGCGCTCCGCGAGGTCACACAGCGCGGGATCCGCCCCGCCGTGCTGCGGCTGAGCGACGCCGCCGAGACGCGCGTGAACGCCGCCATGGGCGGGCACGTGACGCGGATGAGCGGATGCCTCGCGGTCGCCACCTTGGAGGCGATGAGCGCGGCGGAGGCGGAGGCCATCGGCGGGCGGATTGACGCCGCCTTCCGAGCGCACGGCGCCAAGCCCCGGGGCCAGGATCCCGCTCGATCGTGGGAGCGCGGCCGCTTCGCCGCGCCCGCGCTTCGCGACACCCTGCTGGACATCGGCGTGCTGGCGGAGACCCTCGAGACCGCTGCCACGTGGTCCGGCCTGCTCGCGGTCAAGTCGGCGGTCACCGAAGCGCTCACGGACTCGCTCGTGAGCGACGGCACCAAGCCCATCGTGATGTGCCACATCTCGCACGTCTACCCGGCCGGCGCCTCGCTGTACTTCACGGTCATCGCCGCACTGAATGCCGACCCTGTCGCTCAGTGGCGGAGGGCGAAGGATGCCGCATCCCGCGCGATCCTCGCGACCGGCGCCACCATCACCCACCACCATGCCGTCGGCCGCGACCACGAACCGTATCTGGAGGGCGAGATCGGCGCCCTGGGGGTGGAGCTCCTTCGAGCCGTCAAGCGCACGCTCGATCCCCGGGGCATCATGAACCCCGGGGCGCTCGTCGGGAGAGACCCGTGAACATCGCCGTGGTCGTCAACCCCGCCGCGCGCTCCGGAGTGCAGACGCATGCCGCGACGCGGGCCACTCAGCGCCTGCGCGAACTGGGCCACACGGTCACCCTCCTCAGCGGAGGAAGCGCCGAGGAGTCGTCCTCGCTCATCCGCACGGCGGTCGAGCTCGGCACGAAGGCGCTTGTGGTGGCAGGCGGCGACGGGACGATCAACCTGGCCCTACAGCACCTGGCGGGCACCGGCGTTCCGCTCGGCATCGTCCCCACCGGCACCGGCAACGACTTCGCCGCGCATCTGGGCATCCCGGAGCTGGAGCCGGCGGCGGCGGCCGAGGTCATCTCCGCCGGTCGCACGCGCACGATCGACCTGGCGCGCGTCACGGATGTCGACGGCGGCGTGCGGCTGTACGCGACCGTGCTGGCGAGCGGCTTCGACTCCTACGTCAACGACAGGGCGAATCGGATGCGGTGGCCCAGGGGCGAGATGCGCTACAACATCGCGATCCTGGTGGAGTTCCTCTTCCTGCGGTCGAGCCCCTACGCGATCGAGGTGGACGAGCGGCGCATCGAAGGCCCCTTCGTGATGGCGAGCGTCGGCAACACGCGCACCTACGGCGGAGGCATCCCGATCTGCCCCGATGCGGACGAGACCGACGGCCTGCTCGATGTGACGATCGTCCGCCCGGCCGGGCGGCTTCGCCTGCTGCGGCTGCTGCCCACGGTCTACAAGGGCAACCACACGACGCGGCGCGAGGTGGAGACCTTCCGGGGGCGCAGTGTTCGTCTCGACGCCCGCGACATCACCGCGTACGCGGACGGCGACCCCATCGGGTCGCTTCCGCTCACCGTGGACGTGCTGCCGGCCGTGCTGAAGGTGCTGGTCCCGTGACGGCGCACCGGCGACGATTGACGGCGCACCGGCGACGAAGTCTCGTCGTCAGTGCGCGGCCGCCTGCGCCGAGCGCAGCTGTGCAAGCACCTGGTCGCGCAGCACCTCGGGTGCCGTCTCCCTGCACGCCCGGGCGATCACGTCCGTCAGCGTGCGAGCGACGAGGGCCTCGTCACGGCACGACGGGCAGTGCTCGAGGTGCTCCTGGATGTCGGAATGCTGGGTCTTGCAGACCTCGTCGCGCAAGTACTCTTCGAGGTCGCGCCTTGCCTTGTCGCAGCCGCAATCGGTCATTTCGTGCTCCTCGTCGCAGCCGGGCCGATGCCCCGCTCGATCGCATAGTCGGACAGCAGTTCACGGAGCATTCGCCTGCCACGGTGCAGACGGCTCATGACCGTGCCGATAGGGGTTTTCATGATGTCGGCGATCTCCTGGTAGGCGAAGCCCTCGACGTCTGCGAGGTACACCGCCAGCCGGAAATCCTCGGGAATCGCCTGCAGGGCTTCCTTCACGACGGATGCGGGCATCCGGTCGATCGCTTCTGCCTCCGCCGAACGGCTGCTGGTCGCCGTCGTCGATTCCGCTCCCCCGAGCTGCCAGTCCTCGAGGTCGTCGATGGTGCCCTGGTAGGGCTCCCGCTGCTTCTTGCGGTACGTGTTGATGTAGGTGTTCGTCAGGATCCGGTAGAGCCACGCCTTGAGGTTCGTGCCCTGCTGGAACGTCTTCCACGACCCGAAGGCCTTGACGAACGTCTCCTGCACGAGATCGGCGGCATCCGCGGGGTTGCGCGTCATGCGCATCGCCGCACCGTACAACTGGTCCATGAACGGCAGAGCCTGCTCCTCGAATTGGGTGCGCGCGTCTGCCACGGCGCTCTCGGCGCCTGCTGCCTCGTCGTTCATCACGGGCCAGTCTACGACCGCGGTATCCGTGGACACCGGGGGCCGTTCCAGGGTGGCGATCACCGGACTCCTTTCGCGGGTTCAGTAGGGTAGAACCCGATGAGTGCTGATCGGTATTCCCCCGCCCCGAATGCGGAATCCTCAGGCCCTCCGCTGGGGGCTCTCTGGCGTGCCCCGGAGGCGGCCGGTCCGCTGCAGGCGACACTGACGATTCCGGGCTCCAAGTCGCTCACCAACAGGGAACTCGTGCTCGCATCCCTCGCCGAGGGACCGGGCCGGATCATCGCGCCGCTGCACTCCGACGACTCCGCGCGCATGATCGACGCGCTGCGCGCGCTCGGCGTCGGCATCGAGACCGAACCGGGCGACAGCGAGTACGGCGACGACCTGCTGATCACGCCCATCGCGCCCTTCGTCGGCGGCGGCACGATCGATTGCGGGCAGGCGGGGACGGTGATGCGATTCGTCGCGCCGCTCGCCGGCCTCGCGCGCGGAGACGTGCACGTGACGGCGCACGAGAGCGCGCTGCACCGTCCGATGGGCGTCATGATCCACGCGCTCCGCGACCTGGGCGTCGACATCGACGACGGAGGGCACTGGGCCCTTCCGTTCACGGTGCGCGGACGCGGGCACGTGCGAGGCGGCGAGGTCGCGATCGATGCGTCGATCTCGAGCCAGTTCGTCTCCGGCCTGCTGCTGACCGCCCCGCGGCTGGATGTCGGACTGCACCTGGTGCACACCGGCACCCGGCTGCCCAGCATCCCGCACATCGACATGACGATCGAGTCGCTGTCCCACCGCGGCGTGCACGTCGAGCGTCCCGCTCCCGGCGAATGGGTCGTCGGCGCCGGGCCCGTGCGGCCGAAGGATGTGCCGATCGAGCCCGATCTCTCCAACGCCGCGCCGTTCCTCGCGGCCGCCATGCTGGTGGGCGGATCGGTCACCATCACCGGCTGGCCCGCGCACTCCACCCAGCCGGGCGCGACCCTGACCGAGATCCTGTCGCTCATGGGCGCGAGGGTCACCCGCCGCGCCGGTGCGCTGACGGTGACCGGCAACGGCGGCATCCACGGCGTCGACCTCGACCTCTCAGCCGTTGGCGAGCTCACCCCCACACTCGTGGCCCTCGCGGCGTTCGCCGACTCGCCGTCCGCCTTCCACGGGATCGGGCACATCCGCGGTCACGAGACCGACCGCCTGCAGGCGCTCCGCACGGGCCTGGAGGGCCTGGGCGGGGAAGCGGAGGAGTGCGAGGACGGTATCCGCGTCGTCCCCCGCCCCCTCCGCGGGGGCCTCTGGCGCGCGCACCACGACCACCGCATCGCCACGACGGGCGCGCTTCTCGGGCTGGTCGTCCCTGGTGTCGAGGTCGATGACATCGGCACGACCGCCAAGACGCTCCCCCAGTTCACGCAGCTGTGGGAGCGGATGCTCACCGAGACCGCCGATCAGCCGGCGTCCGACCCGCAGAATCCGCGCAACGTCGCATCATGAGCTGGCTGGACGGGCCCGACGACGACGACGAGGAACCCGACTACGAGTTCCGGGTGCGGCCGAATCCGAAGGCGAACCGGCCGCGCACCAAGCGCCGGCCGGCGCACGACGATGCCAGGATCGCCCGCGTGCTGGGAGTCGACCGGGGCCGTTACACCGTGCTCGTCGCCGAAGACGCGCCGGAGGAGCATCGGGGCCTGGCGACCCGCGCCCGGGAGCTGCGCAAGACGGCGATCGTCACGGGAGACCGTGTGCGCGTCGTGGGCGACACCACCGGCGACGAGGGCACGCTGTCCCGCATCGTGGGGATCGAGGAGCGCACGTCGCTGCTTCGGCGCAGCGCAGATGACACGGACAACGTCGAACGCGTCATCGTCGCCAACGCCGACCAGATGCTGGTGGTGGTGGCCGCGGCCGATCCGGAGCCGCGCGCGCGGCTGGTCGACCGCTACCTGATCGCCGCGCTGGATGCCGGCATCCGCCCGATGCTCGTGGTGACCAAGACCGACCTCGCCGACCCGACCGAGTTCCTCGATCACTTCGAGGGCCTCGACCTGGAGGTGTTCACGAGCGCGCGGCTGGAGATGCCGCTCGAACGGATCGGGGCCGCGCTCGTCGGGCACTCGACGGTCTTCGTCGGGCACTCCGGCGTGGGCAAGTCCACGCTCGTGAACGCCCTCGTGCCCAGTGCGCTGCGCGCCACCGGACACGTCAACGTCGTCACCGGGCGGGGGCGGCACACGTCCTCCTCCACCGTCTCGTACCGCTACGAGGGACCGGCCGGCGCCGGGTGGGTCATCGACACGCCGGGAGTGCGCTCGTTCGGCCTCGGCCACATCAACCCGGACAACATCCTCGCCGCGTTCACCGATCTCGCGACCGTCGCCGAGAAGTGCCCCCGCGGCTGCACGCACCTGCCGGATGCCCCCGACTGCGCGATCATGGAGGCCGTCGAGGCCGGCGAGCTCGGCGAGCGGGGAGCGGCGAGGCTGGACTCCCTGCAACGGCTGCTCCTGACCTTCGAGACGCGGGACACGCGGACGTAGAGTGGAAGCGTGACGACCACGCAGCTCGAACCCGGCTCCCCCGCTCCCGACTTCACCCTGCTCGACCAGGACGAGCGGGAGGTCTCCCTCTCGGCCCTGCGAGGGCAGAAGGTGATCCTCTACTTCTACCCCGAGGCGATGACCCCCGGCTGCACCACGGAGGCGTGCGACTTCCGCGACAGCCTCTCGTCGCTGCAGGGCGCCGGCTACACGGTCCTCGGCGTCTCCCGCGACCTGCCGGAGAAGCTGCGCGAGTTCCGCGAGAACGATGCCCTCACCTTCGATCTGCTGAGCGATCCCGACCGCGCCGTGCACGAGGCGTACGGCGTGTGGGGCGAGAAGCAGAACTACGGCCGCACGGTCATGGGCGTGATCCGCTCCACCTTCGTCGTCGACGAGAACGGCATCATCGAGCAGGCGCTCTACAACGTGAAGGCGACGGGCCACGTCGCTCGCATCCGCCGGCTGGTGGGCCTGGACGCCTAACTCCGATCCGCGGGGGCGCCCGGGCTGTCCGCATCGGGACGCTCCCCCGCCGACGCTTCCGCCGCTGCGCTGCGTGCCGCGAGCACGAGCAGCACGAGTGCGATCACCGCGGGAGCGGCGAGCGCCAGGGCGATCGGCGGATCCGCGTAGGCTCCGGTCACCGCGCCCAGCGCGACGGCGAGGATCAGCACCTGGGTCACGACGCCGCCGGAGCGTCCCCACGACCGCCCGCGTGCGGTGCCGACTGCGAAGGCGAGCACTGAGGCGGCGCCGATGAGCGTCAGCACGAGCAGGGCGACCGCCGTCGCGGGCGATGTGAGGTCACCCGAGAGGAGGGCCGTCACCTGCCACGCGGCAAGACCGACGAGTCCGAGCGCTTCGAGCCCGACGAGAAGTGCGGCCGCCGTCGCGGCCCGGTGTGTGCGCATCCCTAACTATGGGTCCTTCCGTGAAGTGTTGTTTGTCAGAAAGCTCCAGCCCTCCGTGCGAATGCTCAGCAAATCGCACAGAAACGGCTCGTTTATCCCTTGATTCACGTTACGCGCTGTGGGACGATGGTTGAAGCCATGTGCTCCCACAGCGGCGTGGGGCGAGCAATCGCTCGCAACACACCCGGGTATCCGACCCGTTCACGGGATCTGAGCACTCGCTCATCCCCCTTCGCAAACGAGGAGCACCACCATGGACTGGCGCGACAAAGCGGCCTGCCTGACAGTCGACCCCGAGCTGTTCTTCCCGGTCGGCAACACGGGCCCCGCGGTCGACCAGATCGAGAAGGCGAAAGCCGTCTGTGCTCGTTGCACGGTCACCGAGATCTGCCTTCAGTACGCGCTCGAGTCCGGGCAGGACTCCGGGGTCTGGGGCGGCCTCAGCGAGGACGAGCGCCGGGCCCTCAAACGTCGCGCCGCTCGCGCACGTCGCGCCTCCTGAGCGCTACTTCGCCGTGCGGTCGATCCACCGCAGCGGGATGTCGATCGTGACCTCCGTGCCGCTGCCGACGATCGTGTGCCAATCGATGGTGCCGCCGAGCTCGCCCTGGATAAGGGTGCGAACGATCTGCGTGCCGAGGCCGCGGCCGACCTGACCCTCCGGCAGCCCGGACCCGGTGTCGCGCACGCGCACCTCGAGGCTCTCGTCCGAGCGCTCGGCGACGATCTCGACCTGACCCTCCCGGCCGGCGAGCCCGTGCTCGACGGCGTTGGTGACGAGCTCGGTGAGAGCCAGCGCGAGCGGCGTCGCGTATTCGCTGGGCAGCGTGCCGAAGGTTCCGGATGACGAGGTCTTCGCCCGCGTGTTCGGCGCGGCGGCGACCTCGGCGACGAGGCGCAGCACGCGATCGAACACCTCGTCGAAGTCGACGGTCTGGGCCAGCCCCTCCGACAGCGTGTCGTGCACGACCGCGATGGCCGCCACTCGCCGCATCGCCTGCGTGAGCGCCTCGCGGGCCTCCTCCGAGTGCGTGCGACGCGCCTGGATGCGCAGTAGCGAGGCCACGGTCTGCAGGTTGTTCTTGACCCGATGGTGGATCTCGCGGATCGTCGCGTCCTTGGTGATGAGCTCCTGCTCCTGATGACGCAGCTCTGTGACGTCCCGGCACAGCACGATGGCGCCGATGCGCTGGCCGTGATCGCGGAGGGGGATCGCCCGGAGCGACACCGTGACGCCGCGCGCCTCGATGTCGGTGCGCCACGGCGCTCGGCCCGTCACGACGACCGGAAGCGACTCGTCGATCTGGCGCGTGGCGGGCAGGATGCCGCTCGTCACCTCGATGAGCGACTCGCCCTCGAGCTCGTCGTCGAAGCCCATCCGGTTGAAGGCGGAGAGGGCGTTCGGGCTGGCGAACGTCGTGACCCCGGCGACATCGAGGCGGATCAGGCCGTCCGACGCGCGGGGAGCGCCCCGGCGCGGAGCGGTGGGAGCGGAGAGATCGGGGAAGTCACCGGAGGCCACCATGCCGAACAGGTCGTCGGCGCAGTCGTTGAAGGTGATCTGCTGACGCGACGGCGTGCGCGTCTCTCCCAGGTTGGTGTGCCGGGTGAGCACGCCGATCACGGTGGGCACCTCGCCCTCGCGCCCCATGGTGCGCACGATCGGGGCGGCGCGCACGCGGGTCGGGGTCTCCTCGAACCAATCGGGTGACGCCGAGTCGACGATGCGCGCCGCGTGGAAGGCCTCGCGCACCTGCGTGCGCCACTGCGGCCGCACGCGGTCACCGACGATGTCGCGGTAGAACAGGGTCGCCGCCCCGCTCGGGCGGGTGTGCGCGACGGCCACGAACGAATCGTCGGACGTCGGCACCCAGATCACGATGTCGGCGAACGCCAGATCGGCGAGAAGCTGCCCATCGCTGGCGAGGCGGTGCAGCCACTCGACATCGGATTCGCTGGAGCGCCCCTGCGCATAGACCAGATCGCTGAGGGTCGACACCGTTCCAGCTTAGGCGGTGCGAAGACCCTCTTCGGATTGCGCGACACCGCGGCGCCGGCGGGCCTTGGTGCCCGGGGAACCGGATGCCGCGCCCGGCCCGACGAGGTCGCCGACGAGCCGCCGCACGGCCTGCGTCACGGCGGATCGGGGCGCCACCTCCGCGATCGGCCGGGCGGAGAGCATCGCGGCATCCGCTGCCCGGGCGTCCAGGGGCACGAAGGTGACCTGGGTGATGCCCGCGAACCGCTCCAGCGTCCGCCGAACCTGACCGCGGGCGTCTATGCCGAGGGCGCCTGGTCTGAGGCGGTTCACGACCACCGACACCGGCGTCACGCCGATGGTCGCCCGCAGCTCGTCGTAGCCGCGCAGGAAGCGCGACACCCCGAGGGGGTCGGCCGAGGCGACCGCGACCACGAGGTCGGCGCAACGCAGCGCGGCGAGCGTCGCGGCGTTGCGCCGTGGTCCGTCGAGGTCGCTCACGATCTCCTCGTCGCGCTCGAGCGAGGCCGCGACATCCACCACCACATAGTCGGCCCACTCACGGCATGCGGCGAGGGCCGCCGTCACCCGCGCATCGCTCAGCTCCGGCCACCGGCCCGGCCGGTTGAGGCCCGTCAGCACGTCGACGGAGCCGTCGGGGTGGGTCAGGGGCGCGCTCACGCGGGTCAGTTCCCTGGCGTCGAGCCCGCCGAGCTCGGCCTGCCGGCACGCGGCCGCGAACCCGGGGCCCTCATCCGCCAGCCCGAGCGCCAGCGCGAGGGACGGCCCGTGCGTGTCGGCATCGATGAGGCCCACATGGCGACCGCCACGCGCCAGTTCGACGGCGAGCTCGATCGCGAGCGTCGACCGACCGGGTGCACCGCCGGGACCCCAGACGGCGATGATCCGCGTCGGCGTGGAATCGGAGAGCGGCTCCGGCGCCGCCATGGTCGGCGCGCTCAGCGCCCGCGCGATGCGCCACGCCTCGACATCCGTCCCGAGCGGCTCTCCGAGCCCGAAGGAGCCGACCAGCCTGCGTGAGGCGGCATCATCGGCGAGGGGCAGGATGCGCACACCATGCCGGTCGCACGCGGCGACGGCCGCCGCGGTCAGCGTCTCGCGGCTCGCGTGCAGCACGAGCGCGTCGGCCTCGGCGAGCACCGACCACACGGCCGCCGCCTCGCCCTCGAGTGCCACATCGGCCGCGGCGTCGGCGAGCGCTTGTGGCGCCAGCGTCGCGAGCACCTCGACGCCCTCGGCCCGCAACTCCGCGGCGAGCCGGGTGGCGTGATCGTGCGCGATGACCACCCGCGCGAGCGGCGCCGAGGGGGCGCCGATCACGGGGCGTCCGCTCCGCCGGTCGGCACGACGGACAGTGCCGAGGCGGCGGCCACCTCCGCGAGCGCTTCGGCGACCTCGGCCCGCGGGATGACGAGTTCGAGCATCGCGGAACCGCCTCCGATCATGGTGTCGTCCCGCGTCACCGCGGCCACCGTGGCGTCGGCGATCAGGATGCGGGGAGTGTCGTAGGTTCCCCGCTCCACCAGCGGCGCGCTCCAGAGCTCGACGCTCGATCCGGGCTCGATGGAGCTCGGCACGTCCACGGCGCTGCGGACGACGATCGTCGTGGAGCGGGATGCGGTCGCATCGCCGACCGCGCTGGCCGGGACGAGCTCGCCGTCCTCGATCGTGCGCGTCGCGATGAGTCCGTCGCCTAAGCGGTCCGGGGTGAGGTACGCATCGCCGACCTGGCCGAGCGCGACATCCACCACGCGCAGTTCGTCAGCGGTGACCGTCTCGCCGACGACGATCGTGCGGTCGGCGGCGAACACGGGGGCGGTCTGGCGAGCAGAGGCGACGACGAACCACACCCCCGCGATGGAGGCGATGATCAGAAGGATGCCGATGAAGAAGCGGGCATCGCCCCAGAAGGCGCGGCGCCGAACGGGATGCGGATGGCTCATGCAGGCAATGGTCGCAGGGGCCGCCGATGTGCCCTGGATGTTATCCACAGCCCCTCGGGCCCCGGAGCCGACCCCCTCTCCCGGCGCCATAATGGGTGACATGCCCGTAGACCCGACCTCCGGCGTGCGCTACCTCGCACCCGCGCAAGTCGCCGAGCTTCTCAGCATCTCGGTCGATGAGGTCGTCGCGCTCGTGCAGGAAGGCCGTCTGCGGGGCGCCCGCCTGGGTTCGCCGGCCCGCTGGCGCGTCGAAGAGGCGAGCGTCGCCGACTACCTCGATGATCAGGTCGAGGAGGCGCGTCGCATGGCGCTCTGGAACGAGTCCAACGCCGCGAGCTTTCCCGAGGTGTGGGGCTCCCGCACCGCGCGCGGCGACTGAGCGGCGCGCACCGACACCACCTCCGTCACGACACGGAAAGCGAGTTCGCACCGTCCAGCCGTGCCCACGCGATGGCTGAGAACGGCACGAGCCGGTAGCCCAGCACGTCACCCGCACGGCGGGGAGCGCCTGGTTCGTGCAGGGCGACATCCAGATGATCGGCGCCCGCGCGGTCGATGGTTCCGGTCAGCACACGGCCGGACAGGAGACCCACTGAGACGGGCGCGCGCCGCCGCGCGACATCCCTCATCACGAATCCGAACGTCATCCGCTCGGACAGGCCGGCGCGCGCGTCGAGCGGGCGAGCGGTGCGCAGCAGTTCGCCGTACGCCAGTCCGACCCCCCGGATGCCGGCCAGCGGCACGATCGTGATGCCCCACCGGCCCCCGTCCGCGGGAACGGCCGCCAGCCAGTCGGCACCGAGCGCCTGGATGCGGGCCGAGAGCGTCGTGCCGTCCGCCAATTCCAGCGACGGAGGAGCCACATCGTCCGTCGACCTCGCTCCCACGAGCGCTGCCAGCCGCGACCGCAGCTCCATCCGCGAGAGCCGCAGGCGCTCCGCCTCCGTGTCGAGCGCGGCGCGTTCGGCCTCCCATTCGGAGGCCAGCTGATCCTCGAGGTCCTCGAAGAAGAGATCCCAGCGCACCTTTCGAAGAGTAGGGCAAAGGTCACGACCCCATCACAAGTTATCCACAGGAGCCGTTCCGGTTCCTGAGTGTGCTTTGCGATGTGTTGTACTTCTCGGACCGTCTCCCCCCTTACCCGATAGGCACCGATGGCAATGCCGCCCTCGGGCTCTGCAGCCCGCCCTTACGCGCAGTTCGGCGACCCCGCCGCACTGCACGAGTACTTCACTCATCAGCGCACCTCGTCCGAGGCGCTACCCGATCCGGAACCCCTTCTCACCAACCTCACGCGCGGTGTGCTCGAGGTGCTGGCCGGCGTGCGCGAAGTGGACCAACTGGCACGCTGGCTCACAGAAGACGCATACCGCAAGCTCGTCGGTCGCGCCAACCTCGCCACTCGCGCCCGCAGCGCTCGCGGAGTTCCGGCTTCCCGCCCGAAGCACGCCATCCTCTCGGTCCGGCACACGTCGCCCGCGGACGGCGTGGTCGAAGCGGTGGTCATCGTCGCGGGTCCGGCGCGAACGCGCGCCGTGGCGATCCGGCTCGAGGGCATGGATCGCCGCTGGCGCGCGACCTCCCTCGCGCTGCTATAGCCTCCCGAACCCGGGTCGGCCTCAACGGAGCGGCCGGCCCGCTCACGTCTCCGCAACGCATGCCTGAACCGGTCCCGGCCTCGGCCGGGGCGCGAGATCACTCCTCCGCGTCGATGAGGTCGAGCAAGTCTTTCAGCGCGTCCCGGATCTCGGTGTGGTCGTGCTGCCCCGCCCGGCTCTCTCCGGAGATCACCCCCGAGCGGTGCACCTTGCGGAAGTCGCCGAAGGGAAAGCTGTACGCCTGCTTCGTCTCGCGGTTCTCGCTCTTGTCGATGCCGAGGTGCCAGTGCGAGTACTCCGTCCAGCCCTCGCGCTCGATGAACGCGTTCTCCTCGTCTGCGGTCGGGGCGGCTTCCGACCAGTCGTCGCGCTCGTCCTTCACGACCTTGCCGTCTCGCACCAGAGCGCGCGCATTGCGCAGCGCCGGTTGATTGAGTTCGATTGCCATGCCCGAACGCTACGCCGACCCCCGCTGCGCCACAGGGGGTTGCTCGCCCGCGGCGGACGGGCTAGCCGTCACTGCCGGTAGCCGGCGAGGAAGTTGCCGAGGCGCTCGATCGCGTCCGTGAGCACGCGCGCCTCCGGAAGCGTGACGATGCGCAGGTGGTCCGGTGTGGGCCAGTTGAATCCCGTGCCCTGCACCAGCAGCACGTGTTCGCTGACGAGCAGGTCGTAGACCAGCTTGCCGTCGTCGCGGATCTCGTGGACGTTCGGATCCAGACGAGGGAACGCATACAGGGCGCCCTCCGCACGGTGGCAGGTCACTCCGGGAATCGCCTCGAGACCCTGCCACGCGGCATCCCGCTGCTCGTGCAGTCGGCCCGACGGCGCGATCAGGGCGTCGATCGACTGCACGCCGCTGAGGGCCGCCTGCACGGCGTGCTGGGCGGGAACGTTGGGGCAGAGTCGTGTCGACGCGAGGAGGTTGATACCCTCCAGGAACCCCTTCGCGTGCTGCTTCGGGCCGGTGATCGCGAGCCAGCCCGAGCGGTAGCCGGCCACCCGGTAGGTCTTGGAAAGACCGTTGAAGGTGAGGCACAGCAGGTCGGGCGCCAGGGTTGCGAGCGGAATGTGCACGGCGTCGTCGAAGAGGATGCGGTCATAGATCTCGTCGGCGAGGAGCAGCAGCGAATTCTCCCGGGCGATCTCGACGAGACCCTCGAGCACCTCGCGGGAGTACACCGCCCCGGTCGGATTGTTCGGGTTGATGACGACGATGGCCTTCGTGCGCGGGCTGACCTTGGAGCGGATGTCCTCCAGGTCCGGCTGCCATCCGGCGTCCTCGTCGCAGAGGTAGTGCACCGGGGTGCCGCCGGCCAGGCTCGTCATCGCGGTCCAGAGCGGGTAGTCCGGAGCCGGGATCAGCACCTCATCGCCCTCATCGAGAAGCGCCTGCATCGTCATCGTGATCAGCTCGGAGACGCCGTTGCCGAGGAAGACGTCGTCCGGATCCAGACGTGGGAACCCCGGAACGTCCTCGTAGCGGTACACGATGGCCTGACGGGCGGGCAGGATGCCGCGGCTGTCCGAGTACCCGTGCGCGTGAGGGATGGAGGCGATCATGTCGCGGACGATCTGGTACGGCGCCTCGAACCCGAAGGTCGCGGGATTGCCGGTGTTGAGCTTGAGCACCGAGTGCCCCTCGGACTCCAGCCGGGCGGCCTCTACGAGGGCGTTGCCGCGGATCTCGTACAGGACGTTCTTCAGCTTCGACGACTGGTCGAGCGGACGGAGGGTGCTCATCGGATCAGGATATCCTCGCCCCCACGCGGCCAATCGACCGACGGTGGCCGGGTCGGGGCGCACGCACGCAGGATCGCGCCGGATTCAGCCGCGACGATCCGACCCGGCTGGGTTCGCGATGCCGCCGCTCGCGGCGCCGAGGAGCTCGAGCACGCGGTGACCGGCAGCGAGCGTCGTCGCGCTCATCCGGTCCGGATCCAGGCGCGCGGAGCCGGCGAGCGCCGGGTCGTACGGCAGGGTCACGACGCGCGGATCCGCCCGCAGAGCCTGAGCGACCCGCACGCGTGCGCGCCGACCCTCGCTCTCGGTGCGGGCGCAGACCACGAGCGCCGGTGCTCGCACGTCCCGGTCGTCGGCCTCGGCGAGCACGTCCCGGCCGCGCTCGATCGAGACGGTCGTCGCGGCGCAGACCACCACGAGGACGTCCGAGTCCGACAGCGTCTGGTCGAGGGCATGGGGTCCGGGGTCGACGACCGAGAGTACGCCGTCGCTCCCGTCGGCGTACGGCAGGCGCGCAGTCAGCGGGTCATCGGCGCGCGACAGCGCGTCCGCCGAGAGGCCGGCGTCGGCGAGCATCGACCAGACGAGTGCGGCGACCGTCGTCGCGCCCTCGCCGCCGCTCCCGGACACGACGACGATGCGCTGCCCGCCTGATCGGGTCGCCCGGCGGGTCTGCCGGAGCGAGGGCGCAGCAGGCGGCGCCGGAGGGATGGGCTGCGTCACAGCCCGCCATCCTCTTTGACGCACACGCCGCCGCACGCCCGGGCGACCCCCTCGGCGATGCGCTCGCCCACCTCTCCGTCGGCCCCGAACGGTGCCCAGCACTCGGTCCAGAACACCGGCCCGGGAAGCAGCGAGGACGCGGCCGGTGCCAGTCGCTCGATCTCGTCGGGCACGGCGATGCGCTGGGTGTATTCGACCGACAGCAGCACGCGGCCCTCGCCGTCGAGCACCAGATCGAGCGCGCCGGCCTTCGCGCGCGCGATCGTCACGGTGTGGCCGAGCGCCCCGGCGGCGGCGCGTAGATCGTCCGTATCGGGGGATCGCTCCGACACGAGGATGAACTCACGAGGCATCCGAATTATCTCCTGCGGGTGTGGCGGCCATGGCCGGCGACGGGCGGCGCAGCGGGAAGTGCGCGAGGTGGATGACGCCCGGCGGGCGCCCGCGGCGCACGATGCGCGCGCGGCCAGGGACCATCTGCTCGGCGTACACCCGCGGGAACACCTGCCCTTCCGATCGTTCTCCCGAGAGAACGAGGCCGGTTCCCCCGGTGTCGCGGAGCGACTGGATGCCGACCTCGAACGATGCGCGGGTCGATCCGGCGACCGGCCGGGTCAGGAACACGTGCAGCCGCAGGTCGCGGGCCGACGGCAGGTAGGGGATGAGCGGCGCGAGCGGGTCATCGCCGCCGGAGCTCAGGATGTCGTGGTCATCCACGAGCACCACCACCCGCGGACCCGGCTTGCGCGCCGCCTCGGCGGGGTCGCTGCGGCGGGCCAGCTCCTGCGCCACCGACGTGGCGAGCACTTCGGCCCGGCGTGCGTTCGGGGCGTGCCCGCCCAGGTACTCCTCCGGCACGACCGGCGCGACGTGGCCGCGGGCGTCCATGACGGCGAACACGACCTCGTCGGCGGTGTAGCGCTCCATGAATCCCTCCGCGATGCCCCGGAGGATCGAGGATTTTCCGCTGCCGGCGTCACCGTACACGAGCAGGTGCTGCTCGATGCGCGGGTCGAAGAACTCCCAGGCGAGATCGTCCTGCCGCACGCCGATCGGCACGCGGTCCGGCTCGTCCAGCGCGTCCGGCAGGTCCGCCGGGTCGAGCAGCTCGGGCAGCAGGCGGATGGGTGTCGCGGCGACGCCGCTCCAGCCGTCGGCGAACCGGCGGGCGAGATCTTCGAGCGCAGGGCCGATCTCCCCGTCGTCGACGACGGTCTGCACGGGGAGTGCGATCTGACCGAACAGCCCCTCCGCGGTCACCGCGCGGCCGGGGCCCGCCTCCTTGAGCGTCTCGGCGACCTTGCGGCCGACCTGCGAGTCCATGGCGTCGTTGAGGCGGAACTCGATCCGCTGCCCGACGTGCGACTGGTGCCGCATCGGCACATCGTTCCATCGGTTCATCGCGAGAACGAGGTGGATGCCGAAGGATCCGCCACGTCCGAGCAGGGCCATCAGCCGCTCCTCGAACTCCTCGAACTCGCCGCGCAGCTGCGAGAACCCGTCGACGAGGAGCACGATGTCGGGGGCGATCAGCTCGGGGATCTCGCCGCGGGCGTGCCGCGCACGCAGCACCGCGAGCGAGTCGATGCCGCGCTCGCGGAAGATGGACTCCCGGGCCCGCATCATGGCGAGCAGCTCATCGAGAAGGCGCCCGATTCGCTCGGGATCGAAGCGGGTGGCGACGCCGCCGACGTGCGGGAACGGTTCGAGCCGCGCGAGCCCGCCGCCGGAGAGGTCCAGGCCGTAGATCGACACCTCGACCGGCGTGTGGGTGAGGGCGAAACCCATGCCGAGGGTGCGGAGGAAGGTGGAGCGGCCGGTCTGGGGCGCTCCGTACACCGCGAGGTGCCCGCCGCCCCTCGTGAGGTCCAGCAGCCAGGGGCCCTGGCGCTGGCGTGCGGGGTCATCGAGAAGGCCGACCGGCACCTGCAGAGGACCGTCGGCCCGTGCGCCCCGTACGCGCTCGAACGCGAACTTCGTGGGCAGCGGCGGCAGCCACACGGGTGGCACGGGCGGGCGTGCGTCGCGGAGCAGCTCGACGGCGGCATCGAGCAGGCTGGGCCCGACGTGCACCGGGGTTGCGAGCCGCACCTCTGCATCGGCACCATCGCGACCAGCGGCATCCGCCTCGATCGTGTTGTAGCGCGGCAGCAGGATGGGGCGCGCCCTCTCCTCCGCCTGCGGCTCGGACGGAGTGGGCAGCGGTCCCGACACATAGCCGGCCCGGAAGCGCGTGTACTTCGTGGTGTCGACCTTGAGGTAGCCGAAGCCCGGGATCGCCGGCAGATGGAACGCGTCCCGCGTGTCGAGGATCACCTGGCTTTCGGACTCGGAGAACGTGCGCAGCCCGATCCGATACGACAGATACGTGTCGAGGCCGCGCAGCTTGCCCTGTTCGATGCGCTGGCTCGACAGCAGCAGGTGCACACCGATCGAACGCCCGATCCGGCCGATCGTCAGCAGCAGATCGACGAAGTCCGGCTCGGCGGTGAGCAGCTCGCCGAACTCGTCGATCACCAGCAGGAGATGCGGCATGGGAGGCATCTCGGGATGCTGCCGCCGCAGGCGGCGGTATGCCGAGATGGATGCGACCGAGCCGGCGTCGCGCAACAGCTCTTGGCGCCGGCGCACCTCTCCCGCGATGCTCGTCTGGGCCCGGCGCGTGAGCTGGGCGTCGTCGGCGAGATTGTCGATGACGCCCGCGACGTGCGGCAGGGCGGCGAACGGTGCGAAGGCCGCCCCGCCTTTGTAATCCACCAGCACCATGGCCAGATCCTCGGGCGGATGGGTCAGGACGAGTCCCAGCACGAGGGTGCGGAGCAACTCGGACTTGCCGGAGCCGGTCGCCCCGATGGCGATGCCATGCGGGCCCATGCCGAGCTGCGCGGACTCCTTCAGATCGAGCTCGAGGACCTCGTCGTTCTCATCGACCCCGATCGGCACGCGCAGGAAGGCGCTTTCGGCGCGCGGGCGCCAGGCATGAGCCAGCTGCTCGGCGGACAGGCCGTCGTAGCCGAGCGACTCCAGCACCCCGATGACGTCACCCGTTTCGGCATCCCGCCGTGCGTCGCTGCGGCCCAGGCGGAGCGGTGCGACCGTCGCCGCCAGCGCCCGCACTTCGCGCAGTCCCGGCTGGTCGGCACGGATACCGGTGGCAGGGGGTTGCTTGCGCACATCGTCGACGACGAGCCGGTCGCCGGTCGCCGTGATGCGCACCGAGACTTCCGACGGTTCTTTGAGCCGATCATCGACGAGGTGCACGATCGTGATGCCGAGCTCTCGCAGCGTCGCCTCGCGCTCCGCCGCGGCGAGCGAAGATGCGGTCGCGGCTCCGTGGTCGACGAAGAGCAGCAGCCGCGACATCCGCGCGCTCGCCCCCGTTCGTCCCGTTCGACGCTCCGCGGCCACCGCCTCGGCTCGCGCCTGCAGCCACGGTGCGAGAAGGCTCGAGAGCCGTTCGAGCGTCGGGGCGACACGCCGGGCCGCGACCGGGCCGTCGAAGACGTCGGTCGCCTGCACGTGCCCCACGACGTCGAGCCCGTCCCAATCCCCCTCGAGCTCCGGGGGGTGGACCAGCGCGATCGAGACGTCGTCGGGTGCGTGGAAGGCGATGGTCTGGGCGTAGAGCGCACGCGCGACACCGAGGGTGGCGTCCCGGGGACCGACGATGGACACGTCGCCGACACGGTCGAGTTCGACCGTGGCGGGCATGTCCCGCACGACGGAGTAGTGGTGCAGCAGCTGGGTGAGCTCCCCGCGCAGCAGCTCATCGTGCGGTTCGACCGGGTTGGTGTCGGCGGGGAGCGTGAGGGCATGCCAGTCGACGGGCCCGGTGCCGATGCGCAGGCGCAGGAAGTCGCCGTCTGACCGCCGTCTCTCCCAGCGGCGCGCGGGGTCGCGGAGGATGTCCGGAAGCGCGGCGGGCGGAGGGTCCGTGAGCACCGCGGTCCTCCGCACGTCGTCGCCGACCGCGCGGAGCTGCTCGCGCTCGTTCTCGAGGTGCTCGAGGAACCGCTGGCGCTGGGTTCGCCGACGCCGAACCGTCTGCCCGCGCTGCGTGAGCGCCATCCCGATGCCGCCGACGACTGCCACGACGAAGATCATCGCCGCAACGATGACCATCAGCGGGTTCGTGCGGAGGACCGTGATCATCACCACCGAGGACATCGCGCCGATGACGGGAAGCAGCATCTGCAGCGGGAAGCCGCGGCCTTCGTCGGTGGCGCGCGGCGGCGCGGCGACCTCGCGGGGAACGGGAGGCTCCGGGGGCCGCACGACCCTCGCCGGTCGATGGATGACCCGCACCGTCACGATGCGACCTCCTGCGACGCATCGGACGCCCGCCCGGCGATGACGGCCGCGGCGATGGCGAGCCACGCACGGCGGGTGCGCCCGCCGGCGCCGATGCCGGACGCCAGCCTGGCATCGAACGGCACACGCAGCACGGGGGCATCGAGGGGCCCGAGCCGCACGCGTGTGGCCGACCCGCCCGCGTCGGACACGTCGACGAGCACGAGCGTGACGTCGGGCGCGCCGGGTTCCACGCGCATCGCGGGCACGAGCGACGCGGCCTCTTCGAGGCCTCGTCGGTCTGCCGCCGCGACGACGCAGACGGAGTGCGAGGCACGGGCGATCTCGGCAACGGCTGTGAGCTCTCGCCTCCGGCCCCAGTCCGTCACGACGAGCGGGAAGAAGCGGCCGATGGGAGCAACGGCTTCCCGCCACTCCGCAACGTCCGCCGGCCACACCGCCGCGCTCTCACGGCCGAGCCCGAGGAAGTGGAGGCTCCCGCGGTGCGGGAGGCCGTTCGTCGCCTCCGAGAAGGTGCGAGCGCGCTCGCGCACGGCATCCGGCGCCGTCATCCGCTCGGCGCTCCCCCAGCCGAGCTTCTCCGCGAGGCCGTGCGTCGATCCGTGCGCGTCGACGGCGAGCACGGGGCGCGCCCGTCGCGCGGCCGCCAGCGCCGCCACCGCGGCGGCGACGCTGCTGGCACCCGTTCCGCCCGCGAGAGAGAGGACCGACACGCGCCGGCTGGTCGGCAAGGGGGTGCGGACGCGGCGATCGAGGTCGACGTACACGCGCTGGCGATCCGCCCATCCCGCCCCGCCGGCGATGAGGGGAACGCGCTGCCCGGCATCCGTCATGTCAGCCGAACGTCCGCAGCAGATCGGGGTAGACATCGAGCACGCCGAGCAGAAGAGGCACGGTGGAGATGACGGCGAGCAGCTCGAGCGCGTTTCCCCAGCGTCGCAGCCGCACCCGTCCGTGCGCGGATGGTCGAACACCGACCAGGACGATCGCGGCGATCGCCAGCCCGACGAGTACGAGAGCGTCGGCGCCCGCCGGGAGCAGCGGCGAGTAGGCCACGGCCAGGATCGTGGCCACGGCGCCGGCCCACAGCGGAACGACGTGCGATACGAGGGGGAACTGCCGCGTTCGCAGGGCGAGGACGAGCGCGATCGCGACGCCGAGGAGCACGGCGAAGATGTCGGCAGAGAGCACGAGCACGACGGCGGCCGCGCCTGCCGTGACCGACAGCGCGACGCAGAGCCACGCCAGGCTGGCGTACGCGTCGTCGAGCGAGCGCTGCACATTCCGCCGAGAGGGCAGCGATCCCGCCAGGGCGGCATCATCGAGCCGCGACAGCCCGGAGGCTGCGAGCGCGATGGGGGGAAGGATTCCGATCACGACGAGCGCGGCGAGACCCACGATCGCGGCGGTGACGACGAGAGGCACGGAGCTGAGGGCGAGTCCCACCGCGGCCGCCGTTGCGCCTGACCCCGCGAGCGCCCCCCACGCGGCGGGAGCCGAGCGCGCCGCCAGACCGAATCCGACGCCGATGGCGATCCACGCCAGCCCGACGGCGAGAATCGCGTCGAACACGTCGTCGGCCCCCGCCGAAGCGCCGACCGCGACCGCGAGCGGCGGGGCGATGCCGAGCGCGACGGCAGTCGTCCATCGCCGGGACCACGACCATCCGAGGCGTCCGAAGACGATCGCCGCGGCGAGCGATGCGACGTACCCGACGACGAGCGCTGCCACCGATGCCGCTCGATCCAGCCCGGCTGTCACCTGGAAAGCGACGGCGAGCGTGCCGGCGCCGACCGCCAGGCCGCCCACCCACTGGCGTGCGGATGCTCCCCAGCGATCGGATCGCCGGACGAGCGACTCCGCGACGACGTCGGTCACGTCGGCGACTTCCGGCGGTGGGGGCGCCTCCTCGGCGTGCACGACCCGCAGGACGTCGCCATCGGGAATGGCCAGCTCCCCCGCCGTCGCCGACAGGTCGAGCTGCTGCCCCGTGCGGCGCACCAGCTGCACGGGCGCGCCGGCGAAGCGCTCGCCCTCGCCGATGAGATCGAGCAGCTCCGGCAGAAGGCCGACGAACGGCTCGTCGTCCGGAACGACGACGTCGCCACGCAGGCGCTCGCCGACAAGGGTGATCCTCGTGTACCCGGTCATCCCGCCTCCCATCCCGCCGACGCCGGCGCCACCACGGAGCTGAGGGGAGCCGAGCTCAGCGATCTCTCCCGCGCGTCCCGCTCCTGCTGCGCGAGCACACTGCCGATGAAGGAGATCGCGACGCAGACGGCGCAGACGACCGCCGCGAGGACGACGCTCCCTACGAAGCGCCGCACGTTCGTCCCGACGGATCTGCGGGCACGCGGCGGTCCGAACACGAGAGCCGACGACAGTCGATCCCGGTGCACGGTGACGGCTTCCAGCAGGAGCGCATCGCGGTCGCTCACTCCGCACTCCCCCCGAACAGCATGCCCGCCATCGCGGGGGACGCCTCGGCGATGCGCTCCGCTCCCAGATCGTCGACGAAGGCACGCAGGCGGATCCAGCTCGCGGGGGCGGTGAGCCCGCTGAGGTCGAGCATCAGCGCAGGCGTGCGGCGCCCGCCGAGGACGGCGCCACCGTGGCGGCCGGCGACGGCGTGGGGGTCGATGCCGAGGGTGCGCACGGCCGGCGCGCCGACGAGAAGGGCGAGGGGCCAGAACGGGCGGGGGAAGCGCGCGGCACGGAAGAGGTCGGCGCGGCCGGGATCCGCGAAGGCGGCGGCGAACAGCGGCACCCCCGGGGCGATGGACTCGAGGGCGGCTGCGACCCCGGCGATCCGGCCGGCCGTCTCGGCGTCGTTCTCCCCTCCGAGGTTCACCAGCAGCTCGGAGACCTCTTCGATGCCGGCGGTCGTGCGGTGAGCGGAGACGTAGCCGGTCAGCGCACGGCCCCCGTTGGACCCCGCGACGACGACCCGCGTCGGGCGATCGGCCTCTCGCGCATAGGTCGTCAGTGCCTCGCGATCCCATGGCATGCCGCTGGGCTCACTGGTGCCCCACCCCGCGGGAAGCGCCCCGGACAGCAGCGGCGCGAGCTGCTCCACGTCTCCCCCGAGGATCGTCTCGAAGGCGTTGCGGTGTCGACGCGCCACCGAGACGCGCACGCGGATGGACGTCGATTCGGGCGTGAGGAATCCGGGGTGGAGGTCTTCCGGTCCCTTCGCCGGCCGATGATCCGCCGCCTCGGCTCGGGCCAGACGCCGTCCCGTCAGCCCGTCCCAGGCCTCGCCGGCGGCATCCGTCACACCCCAGGCGGCTCCCACGGCGTTGATGAGCGCGACGAGGTGATCGCTGAGCACCGCGTCCGCGCTCGTCGTGAGGACGGCACGCCGCTCCTTGCGCTGCGCCTCGAGCAGGAAGTCGGAGCGCCCAGCGCTGAGGGTGAGACGGCTTGCGACCGAGCGGGTGATGACGACCCCGGACGCGCGCGCGTCGAGCAGCGGGTGCGGGTAGACGGGCCGTGGTGCGCTCATGCCGCCGACCCCTCTTCCCAGCCCTCGATGCGAAGCGGATGCCCGGCCAGCAGCAGATGGGCCCCCGGGGGCAGCTCTACGCGCGAGCCGGCCGAGAGCTCGACGAACCGATCGTGGGCGACCAGCTCGGTCCCGTTGGTCGACCCCAGGTCCTGTACGAAAACGCGTTCGGCCTCCCGGTCGATGCGCACGTGCGCCTTGGAGATCGACCGCGACATGTCGGGAAGGGCGAGGACGATGGTGTCCGGCTCGGACTCCGGACGCTCGGGGTTGCGACCGAGCACGATGCTGCGCTCGAGGGGCACGCGGAGCCGGTCGTCGAAGACGAGCATGAGGGGACGTAGGCGCCCGTGTCGTCGAGCTCCACCGGTCGGCCGAGACGGCAGCTCGACCCGTTCGACCGCGCCCAGCCGGAGCGGATCGCGGTCGCCCCGTACGGAGACGGTGGCGGCCCCGATGCGGCGAAGCAGCGGTCCCTGCTGCACGCCGGGAGCCGCGAGCACCGCCTCCCCACCACGGAACAGCCGGCGGATCCCTCCCGATGACAGTGCCGTGCCGTCGTCCGCACGGACCGTGCGCGTGGACGTGAGGACGTTGCCGAGCGCTCGGCCCCACCACAACCACGTCGCGAACTGCAGCGCGGCCAGCGCGAGGAACACGGTGACGCCGAGGGTGACACGCCAAGGTGTCGTCAGCGAGGCGGCGAGCGCGGCGGCGGTTCCGGCCAGAACGGGGACCGCCACGGAGACGGCACAGGATGCCGCGCGGCGAGTCGGGGATGCGTTGGTCGCCCCGGTCGAGAGCGGGCTTACTCGCACGATGGGGAGCAGTTCGCCGGGGATGCCACCGCGGCACGCGGGGCAGCTCACGGCGGAGGCGGATGCCGGTCCCCCGCACCGGCCGCAGACGACGACGGCGTCGACGAGCGTCATGCGGCCCGTCCGCACCAGGCATCCACGTCTGTCACCAGCCCAGCCTAATCGACCGGCCGGAATCGGCTCAGGGCGCGGCAGTCGGTGAGGCCGCGTCAGATCAGGTCGGCCTCAGGATCGCGCTCCTCGGGAACGCCTCGCTTCTCCTCGGACCGCTCGGCATCGGCGTACTTCTTCTGCAGCACGTAGAGCGACACGACCGCGCTCAGCCTTTCGAGAGCGATACGGCCGCCGTTCTCAAGGTCCCACGAGACGCGGGGGTTCGCGCCGCGTCGCTCGTGCGCCCACCGACCGAGCACCTGCTCGAGGTCACCTCGGAGCGCGGTGAACGCCTTTGCGAGCTCTCGGCGCCGGCCACCCCAGCCCGCTGAACGCGTCGACGATCTCGCGCAGATCATCGATCGTCGCGTGCTTCACACCCATGATGCGAGCCGAGGAGCCTTCAACCGAGGTCCGCTCGGGCGTCGCGATCCGCGCTCACCCCGCGCGACTCCTCGAAGCGCTCGACGTCAGCGTACCCCTTCTGCAGCACGACCAGCTGAACGACGAAGCCGAGCCACTGAACGGCGACACGTCCTCCGTTCGGCAGGTCCCACGACACGCGGGGATACTCCCCGCGGCGGCGATGCGCGGGCGCGCCCAGAATCGCCTGCACGTCAGCGACGACGGCCGTGAACGCATCCGCGAGCGCCTCCTGCTGCGCGGGATCCGTCTCGTCGATCTGTGAGCTGACACCCGCCTTGACCTCGGCGACAAGGCCCTCGTCGAGCAAGACGTTCACCAACGCTCGAGAGGCGCCCACCTCGGACAGATAGTCGATGCTCCCGGGAAGATCCAGCCGCACGACCCACGCGAGCCGATCGGCTATCGGCCCCAGGACGGCCCTGTCCGCCGGCCATGCGAGTGCCGTGAACTCATCGATGATCGACCTGAGCCTGGGCGCGCTTGCATATTCCACGTCAGTCACCTCGACAGCATATTCAGCGTTCGACAGGGTCCTGCGTCGCCGGCGTGCAGCGAAGGGCCGGCGACGCCGGGGGTCAGACCAGGTCGGCCTCGGGATCGCGGTCGTCGGGGATGCCGCGCGATTCTTCGAAGCGCTCGATGTCCGCGTACTTCTGCTGCAGCACGGTGAGAGCCACCACGGCGCCCAGCCTGTCGAGGGCGATGCGACCGCCGCTGGCCAGGTCCCACGAGATCCTGGGGTACTCGCCGCGGCGCACGTGAGCGGGAGTCCCGAGAATCTGCTCGAGGGCGCCTCGAACGGCGGAGAAGGCCTGCGCGAGCTGCGCACGCTGCTCCTGATCGTCTTCATCGATCCGGGCGCTGACATGCACCGTCACCTCGGCGATGTCATCGTCGCTGATGAGCACGCTGGCGCGACCGCGCCCGAAGCCATAGGCGGTCTGATAGTTGATGCCCTTCGGCCTGTCCAGCTGCAGCGTCCAGCCGAGCTTTTCAGCGACGGGGTGCATCGAGTCCCTCGGCGCGGGCCAGGTGAACTCCGCGAAGGCGTCCACAATGGGGCGCAGATCATCGATGGTCGCGGAACTCACGGTCATGTTCTCAGTCTATGCGAGCCCCCGCGGCGGGTGCCGGGCCGCGCAGTGCTCCCTCGGTTCGCTCAGCCGACCGGAACCGGGAGAGTGAGATCGAGCGCCTCCGGGTCGAGCGCCAGGTCCTCGATCTGGACCGACCCTGACCCGTCCGCCTTCACCAGCTGGTACCTCACGTCGATCGTGCCATCGGCAAGGCCGTGAGCGACATCCGGATTCTCCGCGAGGTACCTCTGCAGGGTCGGGTCGACGCGGAAGACGTCATTGAAGTACAACGTGGATCCCTGAGCGGCTCGGGTGCCGTCCGGCAGCACGCGTCCCCTCGCGCCGAGCTCTGCCGAACCGCCTTTCGCCTCCGCCACGATCAGCGTCCTGCCGTCGTGAGTGAGACCCACCTGGTCGAACTGTCCGGCGCTGGCGCCCGCTCCGTCGACGACCACGTCGGCGCCCTGCGAGCGGATCGCATCACGAGCGGCCGCGTCGCCCAGGCGCTCCGACGCGTTCGCCTGCGCCGTGTAAGAGGCGCGCTCGTCCCATGCCGCGGTCCGCATATCGTCGATGGCGTTCAACCGCTCCGCGGCTTCGTCGGGCGTGAGGTCGGGGTCATCGAGCACGGATGCTTCCAGCCGGTTCATCGAGGCGGTGATGTTGCCCTTCAGGAGATCCTTATCCGAGACGGGCATCCCCAGTTCGTCGAGGCGCGCGATGGCGTCTCTGCGCTCCGCCACCGCATCCCGGCGCACCTCCACCGCGTCTGTGCGCGCGTCGACGGCGTCGACGTAGTCCTGGGACGGCTGGAACACGACGTCCTCGTTCGGCGTGCGGCCCGCCGTCCGCGGGTCCACGGCATCGCGGTCGACATCGGCGGCGGGAGTGTCGTCCGACCCGGCGCCGTCCGCGCGGTCGCCCGGCGTGTCGGCGCCATCCTGAGGAACGTCGACGCGGTCGCCGGTGACATTCGGACGGTCGACCGGCACGTCCGGCCGGTCGCCCGGCACATCCGGGCGGTCCGCCGGCACGTCCGGCCGGTCGGCCGGCACATCCGGGCGGTCGGCCGGCACGTCGATGTCGAGATCGAGATCTCCGAAGTCGATGTCGAGGTCGAGGTCGGAGTCCACGTCGATGCGCGGGACCGCGAAGTCGCCCGCGTCGATGTCGACGTCCACATCCACGTCCACGTCTCCGCGACGGCCGAGCTTGCCCACCTTGGCGATCTTCGTGGCGGCGCCGGCACCGGCGATGAAGGAGGTGCCCACGTTGAGCACGACGTCCGTGAACGCTCCCTGCGGGTTCTCCGACCAGCGGTCCCAGGCGAGGAAGTCCTTGCCGGCACCGAGCCACGCATCCCCGGCGGCGCCCCAGTCGAACCACTCGCCCGTCTCGGGATTGCGGGTGATGAGCACCGCCATGCCGGTCCACGTCTCGGTGAAATTGTCGAGGGTCCAGGAGAAGTCGCCGTCGCTGTCCCACTGCATGCCGACCAGCCCCGCGAGGTCCTTGCCCGCGTTGACGACCCAGCTTCCCGCGGCTTCAGCGCAGTTCTCGTCATCGGGCTCGGCCGTGCCCCACGGGGTCTCGGCCTCGTGCGGGATGTCGTCGACGCCGTAGTGTCCGTCGGCGTAGCTGCCTTCTCCCGCGGTCAGCGGCGACAGGTTGTGCAGCGCGCGGATCTCGTTGATGCACACCCTCTCGGCCTCGTGCATCCGCTCGACGCAGTCGTTCAGGCCTTTGATGATGCGCTGGTTCTCGGCCTCGAGAGCGGGGTCGTCCCACCAGTCGGTCCGCACCGCACCGTGCGGCACACGCCCACCCGTGGGCTGCGTCGGCTCGAACGCCGCGACATCCGCGCGCAGGTCGACCAGGTCGGCCTTCAGCGTCGTCATCGTCGCCTTGATCTCATCGGCCGTCTGCTTGAGCGTCCGCAGACTCCTGGCCGCCGAGGCGGTGCGGGTCGACACCTCGGTCGAGAGCGTGCTCACCGGCGCCATGGCCGCGATGAGCTCGGCGTCTCCGGGACCTTGATACGCGGAGGTGATCGGGGCCCACGCCGTCACGGCCTGGGCTCCGTTCTGGCCGACGACCCTGCCGAGCGCCGCGATCGACGCCGCCGCCGTCTCGATGGACTCGGTGTCCATGGTGTTCAGCGGGTGGGCGCCGATGTCGGGAAGCCTCGGGTCGGTCATACGGCGATCACCTCACTCGACCCCGAAGTACGAGAAGTCGCCGGATTCGGCGGACGCGATCGCCTTGGACTGCACGGTCTGCAGCATCTCGTCACTGGCGGTCGTGTAGGAGTTGGTCACGGTCGTCACGCCGAGCAGGCACGCGGTGATGCGATTGCCGATGCTCTGGATGACGGGCGACTCGTGTCCCAGGAACTCGGCGACCGCCTGGGCGGCGCCGGGCGCCGGGGCTGAAGCCATGGCCGCCACGTCACCCTCCAGGCTCTCGACGTCGATGCCGTCCGAAAGCTCGGTCGCCTCGCCCTTGACGGCGTGAACGATCCCCTGCACCGCCGCTGGCGCTATCTCGAATCCCATGGTCTGCACCTCCTCGCCATACCGGACGACTGCGCTTCCTCGAGGCGATTTGCCCCGAGGCGGCGCCGTCGTCGGCTACGCGATCGCGTCGACGGCCGCCTTCGCCTTCGCAAGCGCGGTCTGGGCGGTCGCGTCGTTCTCGGTCATCGCCTGCTTGAGCGCCTGGATGATGCTCTTCGTGTTCTCCGAGATGTTCGTCCAGCGCTGCTCCTTGGCGAGGTAGGTCGCGTCGGCGCCGTCGATGCGGGCATCCGCCATGGCCGTCTTCACTTCCTTGTCGCGCTCGGCGATGAGCCGCTCGAGGTGGCTGGCGATGGCGAGGAAGTTCGCCTGAGAGGACTGCGAGTCGTTGATGTCGAAGGCAAGGCGGTCTGATGCAGGCATGTCACGTGCTCCTTGTGGTCTCGTGCCGGATGTCGATGGCTAGACGGCTCGGCCGGAGAAGCCCGTGTAGTCCTGTGCGCCGTCGACGCCGCGCGTCTGCTCCGCCTGCTCCTGGACTCCCTGCTGCACGGACGTGTCCATGCCGACGGAGCCCTGCAGGATCGCACCCAGCGCGCGGTTGACCTCGGACGCGATCGCCTGCGCGTTGCGCTGGAACACGTCGAACACCTGCCGAGCCGGTCCTTGGAACGACTTCTCGACCGGCTCCGAAGCCTGGGCGAGCTGCATGATGAGCGCCCCGAGGTTGTCGGACTGCGCCGAGGTCTGCTTGTTGAGGATGCTGAGCGTGTCAGCGCCTGTGTCGAACTTGGTGGCCACGATGCTTACCCCTCATTGTCCGCAACGGAGCCGCGAGCCGCGGCTTCGGCGACGCCATCCACGTCGTCGCCCAACGAGGCTACCTAGCGATCCCGATCTCTTCAAATCATTTGATGGATCTTTCAGGTATGGCCGCGGTGGCATATGACATGGACGGGTGGGGGATGTCGTCATCCCCACCGGCAATGCCCGGCGCGGGCCGATCGGCGGCCCGGGGCGGGCTACTTGCGCTTGTCGGTGGCGCGGCGCTGCGCGCGGTTCTGCGGCGCGGGCTGCGCGGCGGCACCCGCCGGCGCCTCGGTGCGCTGCCCGAACGCGCCGCGAGTGACCGGGGCCTCCGCCTCGACGACCGCCGTCGGCGCGCCGGCACCCTTGGCTGTCGCCTGGCGGAGACGCGCCGTGGCGGCCTGCTGCACCTGGCCCCTGTCGTTGCGCACCTCGACCTCGCCGGCATCGTTGGGCGCCGAGTACTGAAGCCCGTGGCCATCGACCGGTGCGGCCGCCAATCCCTTCGCCTCGACCTGCGCCGGCTGCTCGCCCTCCGCCGGACGGCGCACCTCGACCTCGAGGTTATAGAGGTAGCCGACGGACTCCTCCTTGATCTGTCCCATCATCGACTGGAACATCTGGTAGCCCTCGCGCTGGTACTCGATGAGAGGATCGCGCTGAGCCATGGCTCGCAGGCCGATGCCGTCCTTCAGGTAATCCATCTCGTAGAGGTGGTCGCGCCAGCGACGGTCGAGCACCTGCATGACCACGCGGCGCTCGAGCTCGCGTGTCGCCGCGGTCCCGAGCGTCTCCTCGCGGCGCTCGTAGGCGATGCGGGCGTCGGAGAGGATCTCGCGAACGAGCCCATCGGCCGAGATGCCGCCCTTTCGGCCGGCCCCCTCTGCGACGACCTCGTCGATCGTCACGCCCACCGGATAGAGGGTCTTGAGCTCCGTCCAGAGGGCGTCGAAGTCCCAGCTCTCGTTGTGACCCGTCCCGGTGTGGTCCTTGATCACGCCGGTGATGGCGTCCTCGATGAAGTGCTGCACACGGTCGGCGATGTCATCGCCCTCGAGGATGTGGCGGCGGTCGGAGTAGATCGCCTCGCGCTGGCGGTTCAGCACGTCGTCGTACTTGAGCACGTTCTTGCGGATCTCGGCGTTGCGGGCCTCGACCTGGGACTGGGCGCTCTTGATCGCCCGCGAGACCATGGTCGACTCGATCGCCACGTCGTCGGGGAAGCTCGTGCGCGCAAGGATCGCCTCGGCGGCGCCCGACTGGAAGAGGCGCATCAGGTCGTCGGTGAGGGACAGGTAGAAGCGGCTCTCGCCGGGGTCCCCCTGACGACCGGAGCGCCCGCGCAGCTGGTTGTCGATGCGGCGGGACTCGTGGCGCTCGGTGCCGAGCACGTACAGGCCCCCGGCCTCGACGACCTTGGTGGCCTCCGTGGCGACGCGATCCCGCATCTGCTCGTAGACGCCCTCCCACTCGGCGTCGTACTCGTCCGGCGTCTCGGCCGGGTCGAGCCCCTTGGCCTTCATCTCCTGCACGGCGAGGAACTCCGCGTTGCCGCCGAGCATGATGTCGGTGCCGCGACCCGCCATGTTCGTGGCGACGGTCACGGCGCCCAGGCGCCCGGCGCGGGCGACGATCTCGGCCTCACGCGCGTGGTTCTTCGCGTTCAGCACTTCGTGCTTGATGCCCTTCTTCGACAGCAGGCGCGAGAGGTGCTCGCTCTTCTCGACGCTCACGGTGCCGACGAGCACGGGCTGCCCGCTCTCGTGACGAACGGCGATGTCCTCGACCACCTGAGCGAACTTCGCCGCTTCGTTCTTGTAGACGAGGTCGGCCTGGTCCTTGCGGATCATCGGCTTGTTCGTGGGGATCGCGACGACCCCGAGCTCGTAGGTCGACATGAACTCGGCCGCCTCGGTCTCGGCCGTGCCGGTCATGCCCGCGAGCTTGTCGTAGAGGCGGAAGTAGTTCTGCAGCGTCACGGTGGCCAGCGTCTGGTTCTCGGCCTTGACGGGGACGGACTCCTTCGCCTCGATCGCCTGGTGGATGCCCTCGTTGTAGCGGCGACCGACCAGGATGCGACCCGTGTGCTCGTCGACGATCATGACCTCGTCGTTCATCACGACATAGTCGGTGTCGCGCTTGAACAGCGCGAGGGCCTTGATCGAGTTGTTCAGGAAGGAGATCAGCGGCGTGTTCGCGGACTCGTAGAGGTTGTCGATGCCGAGGTAGTCCTCGACCTTCTCGATGCCGGGCTCGAGCACGCCGATGGTGCGCTTCTTCTCGTCGACCTCGTAGTCGATGCCGGGTTCGAGCGTCTTGGCGATGCGCGCGAACTCGACGAACCAGCGGTTCGCCTCGCCCGACGACGGGCCCGAGATGATGAGCGGCGTACGGGCCTCGTCGATCAGGATGGAGTCGACCTCATCGACGATGGCGTAGAAGTGCCCTCGCTGCACGAGGTCTTCCTTGCGCCAGGCCATGTTGTCGCGCAGGTAGTCGAAGCCGAACTCGTTGTTCGTGCCGTAGGTGATGTCGCAGAGGTACTGCTGGCGGCGGACCTCCGGCGTCTGGCCCGCCACGATGACACCGGTCGTCATGCCGAGCGTGCGGAACACGCGGCCCATCAGCTCGGACTGGTAGGTGGCGAGGAAGTCGTTCACCGTGACGATGTGCACGCCCTTGCCGGCGATGGCGTTCAGGTAGGCGGGCAGGGTCGCGACGAGCGTCTTGCCCTCACCGGTCTTCATCTCGGCGATGTTGCCGAGGTGAAGGGCCGCGCCACCCATGATCTGCACGTCGTAGGGGCGCTGGCCCAGCGTGCGCTTGGCGGCCTCCCGCACGGCCGCGAAGGCCTCGGGCATGAGCTTGTCGAGCGATTCGCCCGCCTCGTGGCGAGCGCGCAGCTCCGCCGTCTCGCCGCGGAGCTCCTCGTCGGTCAGTTGCGCGTAGTCCTCTTCGAGGGCGTTGACGGCCTTCACGACCTGCTGCAGCCGCTTGAGGATGCGTCCCTCTCCGGCGCGGAGCAGTCTCTCCAGGGGGTTGGCCACGTGTCGATCTCCATCTATCGGGTGCGGCGCGGTAGGCGCCGTCGCCGCCGGCGCTGACGCCAGGCATACCTGCCTATGTTATCCGTCCGTGACCTGCAAATGACCTGTGATGCTCGGTCATCCACAGGTATCTACCGGGTATCTATATACTCGGCAGGCGATCGGCGGCATCCTCCTCGGATGCCGGGACGGGGAGGCGACGGTGTCGGTGCGACAGAGCCTGCTGGCGATCCTCGACCAGGGACCCTGCTACGGGTATCAGCTGCGCGCCGAGTTCGACCGCCGGACGGGATCCACCTGGCCGCTCAACGTCGGGCAGATCTACAACACGCTCGACCGCCTCGAGCGCGACGGGCTGGTGGCGAAGGGCGACAGCGACGCGCAGGGGCACGTCTACTACCACATCACGGATGCCGGGTCCGCCGAGGTCGCCGATTGGCTCGGGGCTCCCGTGCAGCGAGCGCGGGGCACGCGCGACGAGCTCCCGCTCAAACTCGCCGTTGCGGCGACGCTGCCGGGTGTCGACGTCACCGCCGTGATCGCGGCGCAGCGGGCCGCCTCGCTCGGACAGCTCGAGCGGCTGGAGAACACCCGCTACGCCGGCGCATCCGGGGCGGAGGAGCTCGCGTGGTCGCTCGTGATGGACTCGATGATCTTCGCCGTCCGGGCCGAGCTGAGTTGGCTCGACCACACCGAGCGACGCCTGGCGCGGCATCCCGAGCACGCGATGGCTCTCGAGCTGGCGACGGCACGGCCCAGACGCGGGCGGCCGGCACTTCGACATCCGAGCGCCGCGGACTAACCTGAAGCGTGTCCACAGTCGATGTCCCCGCCGAGGCAGAGGCTCCCGAGGAGCCCACCCCGATGACGTTCTCCGATCTCGGATTGGGCGAGGCGGTGCTGAAGGCGCTGCGGGATGTCGGCTATGAGACGCCCTCGGCGATCCAGGCGGCCACGATCCCGAGCCTGCTCGCCGGCCGCGACGTGGTGGGGCTCGCACAGACCGGAACCGGCAAGACGGCGGCGTTCGCGCTCCCGATCCTCGATCGCCTGGACGTGTCGCAGAAGACCCCGCAGGCGCTCGTGCTGGCGCCCACGCGGGAGCTGGCGCTGCAGGTGTGCGAGGCGTTCGAGAAGTACGCGTCGCACGTGCGCGGCGTGCACATCCTCCCCGTCTACGGCGGTCAGGGGTACGGCGTGCAGCTGTCCGCCCTCCGCCGAGGCGTGCACATCGTCGTCGGCACCCCTGGTCGCATCATGGACCACCTCGACAAGGGCACGCTCGATCTCTCGGAGCTCAAGTACCTCGTGCTCGACGAGGCCGACGAGATGCTCAAGATGGGCTTCGCCGAGGATGTCGAGACGATCCTCGCCGACACCCCGGACACCAAGCAGGTGGCGCTGTTCTCGGCCACCATGCCGGCCACGATCAGACGGATGTCGAAGCAGTACCTGCACGACCCGGAAGAGATCACGGTCAAGACCAAGACGACGACCTCGGCCACCATCTCGCAGCGGTATCTGATCGTGTCGTACCAGCAGAAGATCGACGCGCTCACGCGCATCCTCGAGGTCGAGAACTTCGAGGGCATGATCGTCTTCGTCCGCACCAAGAGCGTCACCGAAGAGATCGCCGAGAAGCTCAGAGCCCGTGGCTACTCGGCGGCGGCGATCAACGGCGACGTCGCACAGGTGCAGCGCGAGCGCACCGTCAACCAGCTGAAGTCGGGCAAGCTCGACATCCTCGTGGCGACCGATGTCGCCGCCCGCGGTCTGGATGTCGAGCGCATCTCGCACGTCGTGAACTTCGACATCCCGACCGACACCGAGTCCTATGTGCACCGCATCGGGCGCACCGGGCGAGCCGGTCGCTCCGGCGCGGCGATCAGCTTCGTCACGCCGAGGGAGCGGGGCCTCGTCTCCGCGATCGAGCGAGCCACCCGCCAGCCGCTCACCCAGATGCAGCTGCCGAGTGTCGACGACGTGAACGTCACGCGCCTGGCCCGCTTCGACGACCGCATCACCGAGGCGCTCGGGCAGAGCGAGCGCATCGACGGATTCCGCGACGTGATCGCCCACTACGTCCGCAACCACGACGTGCCGGAAGTGGATGTCGCGGCCGCCCTCGCGGTCGTCGCCCAGGGCCAGTCGCCGCTCCTCCTTGAACCCGACCCCGAGCGGCCCAAGCGGGAACGGAGCGACCGAGACGACCGCACCGACCGCGGGGACCGCCCGGGGCGATTCGATCGCGACGATCGGGAACCGCGTGGCGAGCGGCGGCCACGGCCGAACAGCGGCCCGATGACCACCTACCGGATCGCCGTGGGCAAGCGGCACCGCGTCGAGCCCCGTCAGATCGTCGGGGCGCTCGCCAACGAGGGCGGCCTCAGCCGCGGCGACTTCGGAGCGATCCAGATCCGCCCGGACTTCTCCCTCGTCGAGCTGCCTGCATCGCTTCCGCCGGACACGCTCGATCGCCTCGCCGACACGCGCATCTCTGGGCGCCTGATCGAGATCCGCCCCGACACCGGCGGCCCGGGGCGCCGGAGCGGCGACGACGACCGCCCCCCTCGCAAGCCCCGGCACAAGTCAGCCTCGCACGACGGCTGACCGCGACACCGGCACTCTTCGGGCACGTGTGCCAGGGGCCTCTATTGGCCCGCGCGGTCCGTGGTGCGGGTCGTGCGGCGAACCTTCATCGGGTTTGGGGCGTCACAGCTCCCTTGGGGCGCACGGCGCGCGCCCCAAGGGAGCCCACGCGCCCCAAACCCCCCACGGGATCGAGCGGCACCGACCCTGGGCCCGGGTTGGGGCGTGGCAGCTCCCTTGGGGCGCACGGCGCGCGCCCCAAGGGAGCCCACGCGCCCCAAACCCCGATACGCCGAGAGGGAACCCGCGCGAGTGGATCGCCGCGCGAACCTAGGATCGATACATGGCTGGATTGTGGGGAAAACGCAGGCGCGAAGAGCAAGAGGCGCAGGATGCGGCGGATGCCGACCTGGCGCGGCGCGCGAAGAGCGCGCTGGTGGCCGTGGATGAGCGCATCCGCACGACGACGGACGAGCTCGCGTTCGCCGAGGCCGAGCTCGGGGAGGGTGCCACGCGAGAGCTGCGAGAGGCGCTCACCGCGGTCACGCACCACCTCGGCGAGGCGTTCCACCTCAATCAGCTGAACCACGACCACATCCCCGACACCCCCGACGAGCTCCGCACGCGAAACGCGCGCATCGTCCAGCTGTGCGAGTGGGCCGACGACCTGCTGGATGACCGCACGCAGGCCCTGTCCGACGACATCGAGCGCGTACGCCGCGCGCCCGAGATCCTCGCGCAGGTGAAGGCCGACACGGAGCAGCTCGGGCAGCGCCTGCCCCATGCCCGCGCCACGATAGACCGTCTGGCGACCCGGTACTCGGAGGAGGCGCTGCGCCAGGTCTCCGCCGGCGCAGACGAGGCCGAGCAGCTGCTGACGTTCGCGGCGCACAGCGCCGACGTCTCGGCTCGGCGCCGCGATGCCGGCCGCAGGGAAGAGGCGAACCTCGCGCTCGAGACGGCCACCGAGGCCGTGCGCCGGGCCGCGGCGATCATCGACGGCATCGAGGACTTCGAGATCGAGGCGCTCCGTGCGGAGTCGACCCTGGCCGACGTCATCGCGGATTCGCGGGGTGACCTGGTGGCCGCTCGACAGGCGCCGCAGGTGCCGGCCGTGACGGCCGCGATCACCGCTCTCCAGTCGGCGCTGAAGGCTCTCCCGGCTCCCGGAGCGAAGGGCGACCCCTTCGCCGAGCTGACGCAGCTGCGCGAGGCGAACACCGGCCTGGATGCCGCGATCGCCAAGGCGCGCGAGCGCCTGGCACGGCCGGTCCCGTCGGTGACGCACGTGCGTCACGCGCTGGATGACGCCGACCGACAGATCGCGGTGGCGCGCAACGTCATCGCCGGGCATCGCGGCTGGATCGGCGCCGACGCGCGTACGCGCCTGGCGGAGGCGGAGCGCACGCGCATCGATGCCGAGCCGCTCACCTCCGACGAGGACACCCGCGAGGAGGCCATGGCCCTGGCGCGCCGATCCGGCCTTCTCGCCAGCGAGGCGCTCCAGCTGGCGCAGCGCGACATCGACTCGTCCCGCCCCCAGGGCGGCAACTGGGGCGGCCCCGTGCAGGGCGGCCGCGGAGGGATGAGCGACGCCATGGGCGGCATCCTCGGCGGCGTCGTGATCGGCAGCCTGCTCGGCGACTTCTTCGGCTAGCGCCCTCCGGGCTGAGCGCCGGACGAAGCCCGTCGCCGAGGTCCTCACGCCGGACGAAGTCCGGCCCGGATCCTTCGCGCTGGCCGGTGAGTCACCGCAGCCGAGACGAGGAACCCGGGCCGGAGTCGGTGGCGCTAGGAGGCGATCGCCTCCTCCTCGGGCGGCGCGGCGGCCGTGAGCGAGATCACGCCGTAATCCCAGCCCTTGCGGCGATAGACCACGCTCGGGTGGTCGGAGCGAGCGTCGATGAAGAGGAAGAAGTCGTGGCCGACCAGCTCCATGCGGTCGACGGCGTCTTCCACCGTCATCCATTCGGCGTCGAAACTCTTGGTGCGGATGACGACGGGAGTGTAATCCTGCTCGTCCTCGTTGCCCGTGATGATCGGGATCTCGCCGGTCGCGACGGCGCGCATCACATCGAGGGATGCCGGCTGCACGTCGAGACCCTGCAGAACACCGCTCTCCTTTTCGAACTTGGCACCGCGGGGGTGGTTGCGGCCGTCGACGCGCTTGTCCTTCGCGCGGCGAAGCTGTTCGGCCATCTTGTCGACCGCGAGGTCCAGCGCGGCGAACTTGTCGCCGTCGACTGCTTCTGCGCGAACCACCGGTCCCTTGCCCACCAGCGTGAGCTCGACCGTCTCGTCTTCGACGCGGCCATTGTGATAGGCGCGGTGGGTGACTTTGATGTCGAGCCGCTGGGCGCGTGGCGCCAGGTGCTCGATGCGAACCGCCTTCTCTTCGACAACCGAGCGGAAGCGATCAGTCACTCCCACGCCCACGCCGACGATGCTGGTTTCCATCCTTGACCTCCTTGTTCCGGTCCACCCGGCCAAGGGCGGACCACGTGTCGCCTTGTCTTCCCCACCGTAGCCTCCGCCTCTGACGGTGTCACCTGTGAGTTTGCGCACGGTCCGTGCGTCTCGACGTGGCGGCCACAGTGGCCGCCGCGATCACCCGCGCGCCCCCCGCGGTGAGGGCGCGGGCCGCCTCTTCGAGGGTGGCACCGGTGGTGACGACGTCGTCGACGAGCACGACATCCGCCCCGGCGGCCGCCCGCGCGCGCAGGCTGCCGGCCACGTTGCCGCGGCGCTCGTGGACGCCGAGCGCACGCTGATCCGCGGTGCGCCGGGTCGCCACGAGCAGCTTCGCGGGACGCACACCGGCCCGGACCGCAAGGAGCTCGACCACGTGGTAGCCGCGCCGGCGGAGCGCGGCGCGGGAACTCGGTACGGGCACGACGAGCAGCTCGCGGCGCCCGTCGGCGGCCGCCGCCAGCGCGGCGGCGAGCGCCGGCGCCAGCGCGCGGGCCAGCCCGGTGCGGCCCTCCTCCTTGAGTGCCCGCAGGGCGCCTGCCGCCGCACCCTCGAAGGCGAGGCCGCTCCAGGCGAGGAGGCCGGAGGGCAGTTCCCTGCGCGTCGGGATCGGCACCAGGTGCGCCCGGCACGGGTCGCACAGCGCCGCGCCCGGCTCGCGGCATCCGGCGCACTGCACCGGGAAGGCGAGTGCGAGGGCTTCGGCGAGAGCCCGCCGTACCGAGTCTGCCGGCGAACGTGTCATCGGATGAGCCTGGCGGCCGCGCCGGGGCCCGGAGGCACTGGCGGCGGAAAGGTGGAGGCGAGGACCCGGGTCGCCGCTTGGGGAGGAGCCGCTATCGCGGGGCGCCCTGCTGCGATGCCAGCACCGCGATCCCCGCCGCCGCCTGCGACCAATTGGACCCGCGTTTCACGAAGAGCACGCCGTCCGCTGCGCGCAGGCGCACCGCGGTGACCTGGTTGGCGCCCACCAGCGTCGTGATGCTGTCCGGACCCTCCGTCCGCGACCCCTCGCCGCCGACGAGCTGATCGAGCACGATCATCGTGCCGGCCTCATCGGCCACGACGCCGATCGTCTCGTCGTCCAGCCAGCCGGCCGCGATCCCCGGCCCCGGCAGCCGCGCCAGCCGATTCACCTCGCCGAGCGAGATGGGCTTGCCCTCTTCGTCCCGCACCACCCCGGCGACAACCGCCCAGTGCTGGCCGCCGACGGTGGTCAGGGCGGCGACGCGGGTGCCGTCGCGGGACACCTGCATCGAGCGGATTTGCGACGCCTCGACCCAGGCCCCTCCGACGGCGGTCGCCGGAGCGCCGTCGGTGCCGGCCACCAGGACGGCGGTCGGGGTGTCCTGCGGCACGCTCCAGATGTAGCCCAGGGGATCGATGGTCGGGTCGACGAGGCCCGGCCGGGTGTCGATCTCGAGCACGGTGCCGTCGGCGCGGGCGCGTGCGACGGCACCCCCCGCGATACGCACGGCGGCCGCATCGCGCTCCGGCGACACCTGGACCGCCACGGGGGCGGCGCCGAGATTCTCCATGATCGTCGTAGACAGGCCGGGGATCGGCGCGATCTCGTCGCCGGAGAGGAACCCGAAGTCGGCCTCGGTGACCACCAGCGGCCGGCTGTCCACGGCTGTGGACCGGGTGGGCACTGCCGTCGCCTCCAGCGGCGTGCCGTCCACGGCCATCTGCACCGACTGCACACCGGCACTGGCAAGGCTCTCCTCCAGCTGTGCCTGCATGCGGTCGAGGATCGTGGAATCCAGTCCGCGCGCCGACTCGCCGAGCTCCACCGTCGCCACCAGGTCGGAATCCACCGTCACCGACTGCGTCGCCAGGGCGACGTCCTCCGGGACGGCGGAGACGACGGATGCCGTGAGCCACGGGCTCGGTGCGCCATCGATCAGCGCCCGAGCGACCCGGGTCGCGGAGTTCGTGCGCGCGGGGAACCATCGCACGTCGGGAACGAGGAACTGCCATGTGGGGTCGAAGAACATCACCTGGTAGGAATCGAACACGGCGACGAAGAAGTCACGGTCGAGCACGATCCCGTCGCGCGCCTCGGTGATGCGCCACTCCCCGTCCTCCTGCTGCGCGAGCCGGAACGGCAGCGTGGTCGCCGCGCCGCCATCCGTCGCGGAGTAGGCGCCGGCCTCATCGACGTCGGCCGACGGCGTGACCGTGAGCACGACCTCGTCCTCCGAGAGCGCCGTGTAGTTGCGATCCTCGGCGACGGTGACCCGCGCCTCCGGATTCCACGTCGAGCTGAGCTCCGGTGCGAGGAACTCCCGGGCGATGGCCCAGCCCCCCAAGGGGCTGGTCCCCGCATCGATGAACCCCTGCACGATCTGCTGCGGGGTCATGCCCGGCTGCGGGCTGCTCGGGCGGAACAGGAAGTCGGGGGCGGCGGGCACCTCCTCCGCCGGAAGCCCCGGGTACACCGATCCCGAGGTGGGGAGACCGGAGCACGCCGTGAGCGCGAGTGCCGCCAGGAGCGCTGCCGCGAGCACGGAGAAGCGCCGCCTCATCGCGACTCCCCGCCGCGGCCCGACCCGATGGGGCCCGAAGCGACGGTTCCCGAGCCGACGGGTCCGGGGGCAGACCGCCCCGAAACCACCTGCCCGGTCGGGATGTCGATCGGCTGAGTCATCCCGAGATCCTCGAGGGAGGCATCCGGCGGCTCGAGCGGAATGGGCGATGCGCCCTCGAGCACCTGCGACTGACGAGGGAGGGTCAGCACGAAGTTCGTGCCGCGCCCGAGCTCCGACCACACCGCCAGGGTTCCGCCGTGCAGGCGGGCATCGCCCAAGGAGATGGAGAGACCGAGCCCCGTGCCGCCGATGGAGCGCCGGCGGGAGGGATCGGCGCGCCAGAACCGGTCGAAGACCCGCTCGGCGTCCTCCGCCGTCATCCCGAGACCGAAGTCGCGCACACCGATCGCGACGGCGTGCTGGTTGCTGTCGACCGTCACCACGATCGGCCGGCCCTCGCCGTGCTCGATGGCGTTGCCGAGCAGGTTGCGCACCACGCGTCGCACCCGGCGCGCGTCCATGTCGACCGGGGAATATCCGCCCGGTGCCACGATCCGCACGTCGGTCCCGTGCTGCTCCGCCAGTTGGTGCATCGACTCGACGACGTCTTCGGCGAGCGAGGCGAGGCTCGTCGGCTCGAGCTCGAGCTGCACCGATCCGGCGTCGTAGCGGCTGATCTCGAGCAGATCGGTGAGCAGCACTTCGAAGCGCTGCACCTGCGTCTGCAGCAGCTCCGCCGCGCGAGCGGTCGCAGGATCGAACTCGTCCCGCCGGTCATTCAGCATGTCGGCCGCCAGCCGGATGGTGGTCAGCGGGGTGCGCAGCTCGTGCGAGACATCCGACACGAACCGCTGCTGCACGAGCGAGAGCTCGGCGAGCTCCTTGATCTGCGTCTCGATGCTGTCGGCCATGGCGTTGAACGAGCGACCCAGGGTGGCGAGCTCGTCCTCGCCCCGCACGGGGAGCCGCACCTTCAGCTCCCCCGCCGCGAGCCGGGCGCTCGTGTCGGCCGCCTCGGTGATCGGCGTGGCGACGGATCGGAGGATGAACCACGCGATCGCCGCGATCAGCAGCACCAGCACCGACCCGACCAGCCACAGGGTCCGCTGCACGAAGAACAGCGTCTCGTCGGCATCGGCGAGGTCGTACGCGAGATAGACCTCGTAGGCGCCCACGCCGGGACCCGGCACCTGCAGCTGCTGGCCGACGAGGATGCCCGGCACGGTGCGGTCGTTACCGACCGGAAGGGCGACGGACTGCCACCACTGCAGCTCGGGATCGCGCTGAACCTGCGCGCTCAGCGCGTCGGGGATGAAGTCCTCGGTGAGCCCGCCGGCGAAGATGTCCTGCGGCGCCAGGGCATTGGGAGTGGAGTCCATCCGGAAGATGGCGATCCGGTCGCTGGATGACTGTCGGGCGATCTGGTCGCGCACCGTACCCATCGTCTGCTGCAGACGCGTGCGGTCCCCCTGCACCTCCGTCGCATCGAGCGTCTGCTGGGCCGCCGTGACGGCGCGCCGGGCATCGATGAGCACCTCGTCCCTGCGGGAATCGAAGAGGTCGTTCTGGATGGCGAGCGCCATCGTGGCGCCGGCGATCAGGATGGCCAGCATCGTGAGAGTGACCGTGATCAGGAGCGTGCGGAAGCGCAGCGACCGGCGCCACAAGGTCGCGAGACTCTCGGGCCACGCACGCCAGTCGCGCCAGTCCGTCATCGATGCGCGGGATGCCGCAGCTCCGGCGGGGGGCATGTGCGTCTCAGACGACGGCGCCGGCGCGGTAGCCGACGCCACGCACCGTCGTGACGATCTTCGGATTGTCGGGGTCGAGCTCGACCTTCGCGCGCAGCCGCTGCACGTGCACGTTCACGAGGCGCGTGTCGGCCTTGTAGTGGTATCCCCACACCTGCTCGAGCAGCATCTCGCGCGAGAACACCTGCTGGGGCTTGGATGCCAGGGCGACCAGCAGCTCGAACTCGAGAGGCGTCAGCGCGATGACGCTGCCGTCGCGGCGCACCTCGTGCGCGGCGACATCCACCGTCAGATCGCCGATCCGCAGCGTCTCGTTGGCCGCCTGCGGGGTCGGACGAAGGCGTGTGCGGATGCGGGCGACGAGCTCTTTCGGGTTGAAGGGCTTGACGATGTAGTCGTCGGCTCCGACCTCGAGGCCGCGCACGACGTCCGCCGTGTCGGTACGAGCGGTCAGCATGATCACCGGCACGCCGGATTCGGCGCGGATTCGCGTGCAGATCTCGATGCCGTCCATGCCAGGGAGCATCAGATCCAGCAGCACGAGGTCGGGTCGCTCCGCGCGCCACACATCCACGGCCTCGGCGCCGTCCGCGCAGAAGACGGTGTCGAAGCCTTCCGTCCGCAAGACGATGCCGATCATTTCGGCAAGCGCCGTGTCGTCATCGACAACCAGGATGCGTGAGGTCATAGAAGCGCGATCGTCCTTTGCTGAGATCTCGGGGTCCCCCTGAGGCGTGCGCCTTCGACCCCGCGCACTCTTCTCAGAGTAGTGGACACACCCTGAGCGCGCGCCGAGCGCACCGCCGCCCCGCCCAGCCGTGTCGGACGGCCTCACGACGGGTCAGCGCCCGCTCTGGCACGGGGTGCCGTGTGACACGATAGAACGGCGGCGCCCGGCCGGTGCCGCAGCGAGGAGGGATGGGCCGTGACCGCGTACCCGGCATGGACGCCGGCATCCCGTCCCGGGATCATCCCGCTCCATCCGCTGTCCTTCGGCACCATCCTCGGCCGCTCGTTCTCCGCGCTTCGCCAGAACCCGAGGGTTCTGCTCGGCTTCGCTCTCGTCGTGCAGACGGTGGTGTACATCGTGCTCATCCTCGCGGTCGCGGGGATCGCCTTCGCGTCGTTCATCCGCCTGGACACCCTGCGACCGGGATCGGAGGACTACGAGACCGTGATGGCCGGCTCGGTCCTCATCACCGGGCTCTCCGGATTCGTGCTCGGGCTCACCGCCACCGCACTGAGCGTGATCGTCCAGGCGGTCGTGGTCGCAGAGGTCGCGCACGCCGTGCTCGCGGAACGACTGACGCTGAGAGCCCTCTGGCAGCGGGTCAAGCCCGTCGCGTGGCGCCTGATCGGATACACACTGCTGCTGACACTCGGCCTGCTGGTGCTCTTCGCGCTTGTCGGGGCGGCCATCTTCGCCCTCGCCTTCTCCGTACCGGCGATCGCGATCGGATTGACGATCGTGGTGGTGCTCGCCGCCATCCCGCTCACGCTGTGGCTGTCGACGAAGCTCGCGCTGGTTCCGTCGGTGCTGGTGCTGGAGCACACGACCATCGGCGGAGCGGTGACGCGTTCCTGGGTGCTGCTTCGGGGCAGATTCTGGCCGGCGCTGGGCGTCCTCGTCGTCATCGCGGTGATCATGAACGTCCTCGCCCAGATCGTCGGCGTTCCGTTCTCCCTTCTCTCCAGCGCGGTCGCGGCCATCATCGCGCCCACGGGCGAACCGGGACCGGCGGCGATCGCCGGCATCATCTTCGCCACAGCGCTCACCCAGATCGTCGTCCTGCTCGTCCAATCGATCGCCATCGTCGTGCAGGCGACGGCGGCGACACTCATCTATATCGACTGCCGCATGCGCACCGAGGGCCTCGACCTCGATCTGCTGTCGTACATCGAACGACGGGATGCCGGCGCCACCTCACTGCCGGATCCCTATGCACTGAACGCCGGCCGCGAGGTTCCGCGGGCGCCGGCGGGTGCGCACCAGTACCCGTCCCGATATCCGTACCCCATCCCCCCGCTGCCGCAACCCCCCGAGCCGGCGGCCGCCGCTCCTCCTGCGGGACCCCCGCCGCCGATTCCGCCGTATGCGGCGCCGCCGGCGACCGCCTGGACCGCGCCCGGTGCCCGCTCCGGCGACGACCCGGCATGATCGCGCACGGCCCGCCGCTGATTCCCGACGGAGACGAGGCCCGCGAATGGGCGGAGCGCGAGCTCTCCCGTCCCGTGTACGCCGAGGCACAGCCCACGCCGCTGGACCGGATCGCCCGGGCGGTCGCCGAGTTCTTCGAGGATCTCTTGAGCAGCGAGCTGCCCGGCGGTTGGAGCGGACCGCTCGCACTCGTGGTCGCCCTCGTTCTCACCGGGCTTCTCGTGGCGGCCTTCCTCATCTGGGGTCGCCCGCGTCTCTCCGCCCGCTCGGCACCGTCCCCGCTGGAGCTGTTCGGCGAGGAGGAGCGCCGGAGCGCCGCCCAGCTGCGGCGCGCCGCCGCCGCGGAGGCCGCCGCTGGACGGTGGGAGGACGCCATCGTGCTGCGGTTCCGGGCGCTCGCCCGTGGTGTGGTCGAGCGAGGCGTCCTCGAGCCGGCACCCGGCGCCACAGTCCACGCCTTCGCGCGCCAGGCCGCGCTGGCCTTCCCCGTCGAGGTGGAGCGACTGGATGCCGCGGCATCCGCCTTCGACGACGTCCGGTACCTGCGCCGACCGGGCACCGCAGCGCTCTACGCGCGCGTCGCCGACGCCGACGATGCTCTGGTCGCGGCCCGCTCGATCTCCACGACCGTGCCGGCATGACGGCGGTCGGGACCGAGGTGCCGTCGCGGCGCCGGAGCGTGCTCGCCTGGACGGCGCTCGTCGTGGTGCTCGTTGCGGTCGGTCTGGTCGGAGCCGGCCTGTCGGATGTGGGCCGCTGGGCGGAGAGGGACCGCCTCGACCCGGAGAGCGCGGGACCCCAGGGCACGATGGCGCTCGTCTCGATCCTTCGGGAACAGGGAGTGGACGTCGTCATCGCGCGCGACCGCGACACCGCTCGCAGCGCACTGGGGCCGGGCACGACCCTCGTCAGCCCGGACGCGGCGGCGCTCTCCGATGAGGCGGTGACAGAGCTGGTCGAGGCGGCGGGCGATGCCGTGCTGCTCGAGCCCCGCTCCCGCACGGCCCGCCTGTTCTTCGGAGACGCCGAGCTCGCAGCCGTGGCGCCGGAGGAGACCGTCGACCCGTCGTGCGCGCTGCCCGATGCTCAGCGCGCCGGCGCCGTCGTTCCCGGCACGACCTTCACCGAGGGCACTGCGGATGCGGCGTGCTACCCCTCGGATGACGGCTTCGGGCTGCTCGTCGCCGAGCGGTCGGCCGCATCGCGCGTGGCCCTCATCGACGGCACCGAACTCTTCACCAACGAATACCTCGCCCAGAACGGCAACGCTGCACTGGCCATCGGCCTGATGGGCCGGCATCCGGTCGTCGTCTGGTACGTGCCATCGCTCGTGGACAGCGACCTCGACCCCGCAACCCCGAGCCTGGGCGAGCTGACGCCGCCGTGGGTCACCCCCGCCATCCTCCTGCTGCTCCTCGCCGCGATCGCGGCTGCGCTCTGGCGGGGGCGGCGCTTCGGGCCACTGGTCGCGGAGAATCTGCCCGTCACCGTGCGCGCCTCCGAGACGATGGAGGGCCGTGCCCGCCTCTACGCGCGCTCCCGCGACGCCGTGCACGCCGCCGATGCGCTGCGCATCGGCGCCATCGGGCGCCTTGCCCGTGAGCTCGGCCTCGGCCCCGCGGCGAGCGCCGCTGAGGTGGCGGACGCCGCCGCCGATCGGATCGGCGCCCCGCGGACGAGTGTCCGCGGCATTCTGATCGACTCCGTGCCCCGCACGGATGCCGAACTCGTCGCCGTGAGCGACCGCCTCCGCGACCTCGAGGCGGCCGTCAGAGCCTCCTTCCGCACCGAAAGGAACGCCCCATGAGCGACGCCTCCCTCCCCCGTCCAGAGAGCAGAGAAGACACCGACGCCGCGCTTCGGGACGCCATGAACCGTGTCCGCGTCGAGGTCGGCAAGGCCGTGATCGGCCAGGACGGCGCGGTCACCGGGCTGCTCATCGGACTGCTGGCGCGCGGTCACGTGCTCCTCGAGGGCGTACCAGGCGTCGCCAAGACGCTGCTCGTCCGCTCGTTCAGCCGCGCTCTCGGTCTCGACACCAAGCGCATCCAGTTCACGCCCGACCTGATGCCGGGTGACGTGTCCGGCTCGCTCGTCTACGACGCGCGCACCGGTGAGTTCGAATTCCGCGACGGTCCCGTGTTCACGCACGTGCTGCTGGCCGATGAGATCAACCGCACGCCGCCGAAGACCCAGGCCGCGCTGCTGGAGGCCATGGAGGAGCGCCAGGTCTCGGCGGACGGCGTCACGCGTCCGCTGCCCGACCCGTTCCTCGTGGCGGCGACCCAGAATCCGATCGAGCACGAGGGCACGTACACCCTTCCGGAGGCACAGCTCGACCGGTTCCTGATGAAGCTCCTCATCGATGTGCCGGCGCGTGACGCGGAGGTGGCGGTGCTTCGCCGGCACGCCGGCGGCTTCTCGCCCAACGACCTCGGCGGCGCCGGTCTGCAGCCGGTGGTGACGGTCGCCGAGATCCACGCCGCACAGCGGGCCGCCGCATCCGTCGCCGTCGCGGACGACGTGCTCGCGTACGTGGTCGACCTCGCGCGCGCCACCCGGCAGAGCCCCTCCGTTCAGCTGGGCGTGAGCCCGCGTGCCTCGACGGCCCTGCTCGCCGCCGCCAAGGCATGGGCGTGGCTCGGCGGCTTCCCCGCGATCATCCCCGACCACGTGCAGACGATGCTGGTGCCGGTGTGGCGCCATCGCATCCGCCTGCGACCGGAGGCGGAGATCGAGGGGGTCTCCGTCGACGCGATCCTCGCCTCGGTGCTGCAGCAGACCCGCGTTCCCATCTGATCCGTCGCATGTACGTCACCGGACGCCTTCCCCTCCTCGTCGCCCTCGGGGTGATCCCCGTCGTGCTCCTCTCGGCCGCGGGGGTCGGCGCGTGGCCGGCGAGCGCGGGCTGGGCCCTGCTGTGCGCGGTGCTGGCGGGAGCGGATGCCGCCGTCGCCGGCGACCCCCGCACGATCCGCGTCGACCGGCGCGTACCACCGCGCGCCCGGCTCGGTGAACGGGTGGACACCGAGCTGTGGATCGCGAACGACGGCACCCGCCGCCTGCGGGGTCTGGTGCGCGACGCGTGGCAGCCGACGGCCGGCGCACCTCTCGCCCGTATACCGCTGGACGTGCCTCCCGGTGAGCGCCGGCGGCTCGAGGTGCCGCTGCGCCCTCGTCGCCGCGGAGAGCTCGCGAGCGCATTCGTCGTGGTGCGGGCGCTCGGCCCGCTGGGCCTGGCGGGGCGGCAGGCGCGCACCGATGCGCGCGGCGCTGTGCGCGTGCTGCCTCCCTTCGCGTCGCGCCGGCATCTGCCCTCGCGCATCGCCCGGCTGCGGGAGCTCGACGGCAACACGAGCGTGCAGGTGCGCGGCCGCGGCACAGAGTTCGATTCGCTCCGCGCATACGTGCGAGGAGACGACGTGCGCTCCATCGACTGGCGGGCGACCGCGCGCGCCGGCACGACGATGCTGCGCACCTGGCGCCCGGAACGGGACCGGCACGTCGTGATCGTGATCGACACCGGACGCACCTCGGCCGCGCGTGTGGGCGATGGCACGCGACTGGATGCCTCGATGGAGGCGGCGCTGCTGCTTTCGGCCCTCGCCACCCGGGCGGGCGATCACGTGCACCTCGTGATGTTCGACCGCGTCGTCCGCGCGCGGGTCACGGGCGTCGACGGTGCGGCGCTGCTGCCGGCGCTGGTGGACGCCATGGCGCCGGTGGAACCGCAGCTGATCGACACCGACTGGGACGGCGCCCTGGCTCAGGTGAGGGCGCTCACCTCGCGGCCGTCGCTGATCGTGCTGCTCACCGCCCAGGACGCCCCGGAGGCGGGCCGTGGGTTCCTGGGCTCGCTGCACTCGATCACGCGCAGGGCACGGGTGCTCGTCGGCACGGTGACCGACACCTCGCTGCCGGCCATCGCCACCGCGCGTGAGCACGGAGACGACGTGTATCGGGCCGCGGCGGCGGAGCACACACTGCGCGACGCCGAGCTCGTGGCGAGCGCCGTCGAGCGCGCCGGGGCGGATGCCATCGCCGCGGGACCGGAGGATCTGCCGGTGCGCATCGTCGACCGCTATCTCGCGCTGAAGGCGGCCGGACGTCTGTGACGTCGGATTGCGCCGAGTGACGCAATCGGGCGGTTCACCGGCGGTGATCCTGAGCGTGGGCTGGATGCGCCGCTATGCTCCTGACGAGCACCTTTCCCCCGAGGGCGCCCCTGAACACCTGCGAAGGAGTCTTCCCATGAGCGACCCGCGCCCCGACAAGCCCGTCGAGCCGACGCCCCTCGATCACGCGCCCTACGCACCTTCGACGGGAGCCACGCTCGTCGCGGAGGGTTTCGGAACTTTCCTCCTGGTGCTCGGCGTCATCAGCACCGCACTCTTCGCTGCGGGCTTCGGCGAGGGCACGGAGGCAGCCAATAAGGGCGTCGGCTTCCTCGGTGTCTCACTCGCCGTCGGCATCACGGTCATCGCGGGTGCATACGCGTTCGGCCCGATCTCGGGCGGACACTTCAATCCGGCCGTCACGGTCGGATTGGCCGCCGCCGGACGATTCCAGTGGAAGGGCGTGCTGCCCTACATCGTCGCGCAGATCGTCGGCGGTGCGATCGCGACGACCCTCATCGTGGCGATCGGCCTGTTCGGACCCGACTCCTGGCTGAGCAACGCTCAGGACGGCGGCTTCGCCAGCAACGGATGGGACTCGCTGTCACCGGCCGGCTTCGGGATCGGCGCGGCCATCATCGTCGAGATCCTGTTCACCGCGCTGTTCGTGATCGTCATCCTCGGCGTCACCCACTCGACTCGGGGCACGACGTTCGCCGGGCTCGCGATCGGTCTGACGCTCACGCTCATCCACCTCGCCATCATCCCGATCGACAATGCATCCGTGAACCCTGCCCGCTCGATCGCCACCGCCATCTACGGCGGACCCGTGGCCCTCGGCCAGCTCTGGGTCTTCCTGGTATTCCCCATCGTCGGCGCCCTGATCGCCGGCTTCGCGTACAAGGCGCTGTTCGACGGCACCCAGAAGGCCGGCGCAACCCCCACGTTCGAGAGCAACAAGAAGTAGCGGCCCGATCGGATCCTCGGCCGGTCTCGACGCATCAGCTCCATACGGGGCGGCGCGGGTCGGACCGGGCCGACATCGTCTGCCGGCGCGCCGGCCGGTCGCCTCAGCCTGCGACGAGCCTGGCAGTGCCCGTCTCGTACTCGGTGAGGTCACCGGTCTCGCCGGCGTGCGCTGCGCGGCCGCCGACGTACAGCATGTAGAAGAGGAATCCCCCGAGCGCGAGCGCGCCGATGCCGATCTTGACCGGCCACGGCCACGGCTGACCCGTGACGAAGCCCTCGATCAGGCCGGCGACGAGCAGCACCAGCACCAGCCCCACGGCGACGGCGGCGAGAGAGCGACCCGCTGCGGCCAGCGCCTCGCCCCGCGATCGGGGACCCGGAGCGATCCACGCCCAGAAGATGTGCAGTCCCGCGGCCCCCGCCACGAAGATCGAGGTCAGCTCGAGAAGGCCGTGCGGAAGGATGTACAGCACGAACACGTCGCCGGCATCGAACGCGAAGAGCACCGCCGCAGCGGTTCCCACCCCGACGGCGTTCTGCACCAGCACCATGATCGGCCACACGCCGCTGATGCCGAAGAGCACGCACTGGGCGGCGATCCACGCGTTGTTCGTCCACACCGTCCCCGCGAAGACGGCGGCGGGGTTCTCGGTGTAGTAGCCGGCGAACTCCTCGTCGGCGTAGTACTCGAGCTGGGCCTCGCTGCCGAGGCTCGCCAGCGCGACCGGGTCCCGCGCGATCCATGCGGCGACCAGCGATGCGACGGCCACGAAGGCTACGGCGACCGCGAGTGTCGTCCACCTCAGCCGGTACAGCGCCGCCGGCAGCTGCAGCGAGAAGAACCGCGGGAGCTGGCGCAGCACGTTCTCGGGCGCGCCCGTCAGCCGCAGCCGCGCTCGGGCGAGCAGCGTCGAGACGTGGTCGCCCTGCGGGGTGCGGCCCGCGGAGGTCTTCATCTCGGCCAGATCGGCGGATGCCGCGCGATACCGCGTGACCAGCTCGTCGACCTCCGCGCCGGTGGGGCGCCGCACGCGGGTCAGCTCGTCGAAGCGGGCCCACTCCTCCCGCCGGGCGGCCGTGAGTGCGTCGAGGTCCACCTGGTTTACTGTACCCATGCCCGCCGCCGGCCAGCCGAGGATCGTCGCCGTCCACCAGGACGAGGTGCTCACCGGCGAGGCCGTGGCACTCGACGTGCAGCCGATCGGCTTCTTCCTCCGCACTCTCGGCGCGCTTCTGGATGTCGCGGTCAGCCTTCTGCTGATCCTCGCGATCGTCCTGCTGTTCTCGGTGCTGTCGGCGCAGGGCGGACTCCCGGAGTCCGCCGTTCCCATCGCCTCGGTGGCGATGCTGGTGGTCGTGCTGGTCGCCGTCCCGACCGTCGTGGAGACCGCCACCCGCGGGCGCAGCCTCGGCAAGCTCGCCGTCGGAGGCCGGATCGTCCGGGCCGACGGTGGCGCATCCGGCTTTCGCCAGGCCTTCATCCGCGCGCTCGTCGGCGTGCTCGAGATCTACTTCACGTTCGGAGCGATCGCGCTCCTCGTCGGCGCGTTCACGCCCCGGTCCCAGCGTCTCGGCGATCTGCTCGCCGGCACCTACAGCGAGCGAACGCGCACCCCGGCACTCCCTGCCGCGCCGCCTGAGCTGCCACCGGGGCTCGAGCCGTGGGCGGCGATCGCAGACGTCGGCCGCATCCCGGATCGCCTGGCCCGCCGCATCGCGCAGTTCCTCCGGCAGGCCGATCGGCTCGCACCCGCGCAACGGGCTCGCCTCGCCTCGGAGCTCGCGGCCGAGGCGCATCCACACGTCTCGCCGCTACCGCCCGTCGATCCGGAGACGATGCTGCGCGCGGCCATCGCCGTGCGGCGGGATCGCGAGGTGCGCGCCCTCGAACTGGAGGCGCAACGCGTGGCCGCCCTCACGGTCGGGACGACCGGGGCGCCGCGGGGCTTCCCTCAGCGCTGACCGCAGGGCTCCGCCGGGCCCCGCCGTCAGTACCGGTAGTGGTCGAGCTTGTACGGTCCCTCGACCGGCACGCCGATGTAGGACGCCTGGTCGGTGCTCAGCTCGGTGAGCTGCACGCCGAGGGCTCCCAGGTGCAGGCGGGCCACCTTCTCGTCGAGGGCCTTCGGGAGCACGTAGACGCCGATCGGGTACTCGGACGTGCGCGTGTAGAGCTCGAGCTGTGCGAGCACCTGATTCGTGAACGAGGCGCTCATCACGAAGGACGGGTGTCCCGTCGCGTTGCCGAGGTTCATCAGGCGGCCCTCGCTGAGCACGAGCACGCTGCGCCCGTTCGGAAGGCGCCACTCGTGCACCTGCGGCTTGATCTCGACCGGCTCGGCGCCCGGCAGGGACTCGAGGCCCGCCATGTCGATCTCGTTGTCGAAGTGTCCGACGTTCGCGACGATCGCCAGGTGCTTCATGCCCTGAAGGTGCTCGACCGTCACGACATTCTTGTTGCCGGTTCCCGTGACGACGATGTCGACGTCACCCAGCACGGACTCCAGCGTGGTGACCTGGAACCCGTCCATCGCCGCCTGCAGCGCGCAGATCGGGTCGACCTCGCTCACGAGAACGCGGGCGCCCTGGCCGCGCAGCGCCTCGGCGGCGCCCTTGCCGACGTCGCCGTAGCCGCACACGAAGGCCACCTTCCCGCCGATCAGCACGTCGGTCGCCCTGTTCAGCCCGTCCGGCAGCGAGTGGCGGATGCCGTACTTGTTGTCGAACTTCGACTTCGTGACCGAGTCGTTGACGTTGATGGCGGGAAAGAGCAGGGTTCCGGATGCCGCGAGCTCGTAGAGGCGGTGCACACCGGTGGTCGTCTCCTCGGTGACGCCGATCAGCCCATCGGCCACGCGCGTCCAGTGCTGCGGGTCCCTGCCCAGGCTGGCGCGGAGCAGCTCGAGGACGACGCGGAACTCGTGCGTCGCCGCTTCACCGGTCCCTGAGCCCGCCGAAGGATCCGGCACGGCGCCCGCCGCCTCGAACTCCCGACCTTTGTGCACCAGCAGGGTGGCATCCCCGCCGTCGTCGAGGATCAGGTTCGGACCGTCGGCGCCCTCGGCGCTCCAGTCGAAGATGCGCTCGGTGCAGCGCCAGTACTCCTCGAGCGTCTCGCCCTTCCACGCGAACACGGGCACACCGCTCGGTTCCTCCACGGTGCCGGTCGGACCGACCACGACCGCGGCGGCCGCCTCGTCCTGGGTCGAGAAGATGTTGCAGCTCGCCCACCGAACTCGCGCGCCGAGCGCCACGAGCGTCTCGATGAGCACCGCCGTCTGCACCGTCATGTGCAGGGAACCGGCGATTCGGGCGCCCGCGAGGGGCTGGGTGGGGCCGAATTCCTCGCGAAGGGCCATGAGGCCGGGCATCTCGTTCTCGGCGAGGCGGATCTGGTGACGGCCGGCCTCCGCGAGCGCGAGGTCGGCGACCTCGAAGTCGAGGCGGGAGGTGGCGGGGGCGCTGAGGTCGATGCTCATCCGACCATTCTCCCAGACTCGACGCCCTGCGCGTCTGCCCGGGATTCCGGTCAGCGGTGGGAGATGGTCTCGTGCCGCACGACGATCCAGCCACGGGGCACCGAGAGCCGATCCGTGTGGATGGCGCAGAGGTCGTGGGCGTGCGGATCATCGCCGCCGCCCAGCGGCCCGACGACCGCCATCTGGTCTTCGTAGTCGTAGGTGAGGGTCGCAACGGCCTCGCGGGCACAGGCCACCTTGGAGCAGAGTCTCTCGCGCATCGGGGCAATGCTAACGAGAGCGGATGCCGAACCCGCGGCGCCCCGCCGCGCGACGGCGGCAGGCCCCGTTCGGCCTGCCCCACCTAGGATGGTCGCATGGTCAGGCGACGGGCGAGAACGGTGCCGAAGGCCCGGCCGGCACGGCATGGTCGACACGGCCGCGAAGACCGCAGCCCGGTCGTGCGGCCGCCCTTGCCGCCGCTGGATTCGCGCATCGACCGGTTCGACATGGCCGTCGGCACCGCCGCGGAGTTCCTGCGTTCGGCGTGGCCGGAGCTGCGCGATGTCAGCTTCGAGGTAGGGGCCATGCCGCTCAGCACCGACGAGGACGGCATCCCGCGGTGGCATGCCCTGCGCGACCAGAAGCGCATCATCCTCTATCGGGTGCCGATCGAGCGCCTCAGCCATGTGCACCGCGACGACGACCTGCACCGGCGCATGCTGGTCGAGGGCTGCGTCTTCCGCGCCGCCGCCGAGTATCTGGACCGGGACCCCTGGGATCTGGGGCCGGAGCGGTTCCGCTACTTCTGATCGCCCTCGATCGTTCGGCGGCTGAGCCGGAGATCAGGGATAGACGGTCACCGGCTGCGCAGCGGCATCCGCGGGCCACACCGGGACCCCCGCCAGTGCGCCGGGACCGACGAATGTCACGCCTGCCGACAGGCCATCGGCCCCGCCGGAGTCGATCGTGTAGAGCGCGTCGGGCCGCAGCACGACCTCCGCGGCACCGCCCGCATCCACCGCAACCTCCTGCTCCTGGCCGCCCGACTCCCTCACGACCACGGAGGCGTTCTCCGAGCCGCGGTTGGCCAGGGTCAGCCGCGGCGACGGGCCCGCCGGCACCGCCAAGAGCGTCTCGTCCCTCAGGACGGGTGAAGGTGTGAACCACGCGAAGTCCGAGCCGGCGTCCGTCCCGGCCGTCTGCCAGGTCGCCGCGACGACCGGCTCCTCGGCCTCGATCGACACGACATACGCGCCCTCGTCGAGGTCCGCCAGCTCGACCTCCGCCGGGATGCCCGCCGTGAGCGGCACTGTGGTGCTGGTCGCGCCCGGTTCGTCGCCGAGGGGTGAGGCGGTGACCGTGACCTCGGTGTCGCTCGTCGGTGCGAGCACCCGCACGATCGTGGCCGCCGTCCCGGCCGTCGGCTCGCCCGCAACCGTGACGCCCGCCAGGACCTGAACCGTTTCGGCGCTCGCGACCGCGCCCTGGACGTCGAGACCGCCCGGAATCAGAGTGCGCACGATGCTCGACTGCAGGCTCGCGCTGATCGGAGCACCCGTGGCCGTCACGCGCACCACGGGCCGCTCCTCCCCGCCCGCCACCGCGGCTATCGGAAGGGCGAGCTGCGATTCGGCGGGGACCGTGATTCCGGCCGCGCCGGGCGGCATCTGCGGCCCCTCGGCGCCGTAGACGGTCAGCTGCACGCTGGCGGTCACCGCGCCGGGGTTGGACAGCAGCAGGATGTCGGAGGCACCGGTCGTCGTGGTGCCGCCGACGATCCACGATTCCAGCAGCGGAGGGCGGCACGCGGCCGCCGCGAAGCCGACGAGATCCGGCTCCTCCACCTCTGCCGAGGATGCGGCGGACAGAACGGCGACCTCGTTCCCCACTGGTGTGGCGACGAAGAAGGGAACCTCCGGATCGCCGTCGACCTGCGGCGAGGCGAGTTCTCCGTCGGATGGCTGCGGGTTGCCCTCCGGCACGCCGACCGTGAGGTCGGCATCCTGCGCCACGCTGATCAGGCCGGCGTCCTCCGCCGTGCGGCCCAGCGCGAGCACCGGACCGGAGCAGACAGCAATGGTGTCGGCGGCATCCGGGCGCGTCTGCACGACGGGCACCGGAAGGTCGACCACCGGCCACGGGGCGGAGATTCCCGTCACGACGAGCGCCGTGAAGCCCACTGCCACCGCCGTGCCGATCAGGGTCCTCGTACCTGTGGCCGCCCAGCGGAACCATCGGCTGGTGCTCATAGCGCCTCCCTCGATGTGGGACCGACGATGCGCGGAGAGTTGCGCGCCGCTCGGCGCGAAGCGGCTGTCGGCACGGCCAGCAGCAGCGCCAGCCCCAGCACCGCCAGCTGCGATACGGTGATCGTCTGCGACACCTGCCGCTGCTCGGCCGTCAGCGCCGTGCGGGGTGCGACATCCCCCGCCACGCGCCAGAGCACGCCCTTCGGCGTCTCGCCCACCGGGACCAGCCCGGCGCGCTGGTCGATCGAGCTGATGGCCTGCAGGCGAAGGGCTCGCGCGTCTTCCGATTCCGGCTCCGCGGCCGGGGAGAGCAGCACGAAGCTCAGCCCCTGCTGGGCGAGCTCCGTCGCGACGTCCGCCGCGCTCGGGGTCACCAGGTCGGCGACGAGGTTGGCGAGTGCGGCGTCGGCTTCGGTGCCCGCCGTGCGCGTGGTGAGGATCGTGGCCTGCCCGCCGAGCGTCTCGCTCCCGCCCCACACCACCTGCGCGGCGACGCCACCGGGGTTCTGCGGGGTGAGGATCAGCGTCCCCATCGACGCAGTGTCGCGCGCGGCGGCGGCGATGTACGCGGGAAGCGTGGTCGCCGGCCCGTTGGTCAGGAAGGAGGCGCCGCGGGCGGCAGCGGTGAGAGGAGCGACCGCGACCACCGCCAACCCGAGCACGGCCACCAGCGCCAGCAGCGGTCGCGCGAAGGCGGGGCGTGGGGCGAGTCCCGCGTCGAGGGTCACGAGGGCGGCGCCCACCACCCCGATCCACGCGAGGCTCAGGCCGGTCCCGGGCCAGACGGCGACGCTCTGGGACTGCCAGTGCGCGAGCACCAGCGACACCGAGGCGAACGCGGTACCGATGCCGGCCAGACCGACGCCCAGCAGCACCATGCCCGACGTCCAGCGCGGCGTGAGCGGCGCGAGCAGCGCGAGAACGGCGAGCGGCGCCGCGAGGAGCGGCACCCACCACACGGGCGCCTCGATCCCCCGCCCGGCCAGCATCGCGAGCCACCCACCGGGGTCCGTCGTGGGGAAGCCCGCGGCCAGCAGTGCACGACCGGCGGGGTCGGCGGCCACTTGGGGCCCCGCCCACGGGAGGCCGGGATCAGCGAGCAGCGCCACGGGGTCCCGGCCCAGCTGCCACCAGACCAGCGGCGCGAAGAAGGCCGCGGTCGGAACGACGAGCCACAGCACGCGGGCGAGCCCACGGCCTCTCCTGACCGCGAGGACGACGAGAACCGCAAGCAGCCACACGACCAGGAGACCGGGTGCGAGCACGGGAGCGCACGCGACCACGACCAGCAGCAGCAGCGACGCGGCACCGGCGGAGCCCCACGAACGATGCGCCACCGTCCCCACGTAGAAGAGCCACGGCAGCACGAGGTGCACGATCACCGCCGCCGGCCGTCCGAGCACCAGCGCGGCGAGGAAGGTCGGGGCAAGCCCCCAGGCGGCTCCGCCGACGATGCGCAGGGCGGAGCGCTCCGTCAGCCGTGTAGCGGCGAACCAGCCCCCGAGCACGGCGAGGGGAAGCGCCAAGAGCCACAGGAGCACCACCGCGAACGATGGTGCGGTCGGCCACAGACTTCCCAGCACGGCGACCACTCCCGAGAACGGGTCGGCTGGGCCCACGACATCCAGCGCGGAAGCTCGCAGCCCGTACGCCGCATCGGCCCACAGTGCACCGACCGTTTCGCGCAGAGGCAGCAGCGCACCCCCGCCGAGCACGGGCCACGCCAGCAGGGAGGTGAAGGCGACCAGCGAGACGAGCGCGGCGGCGAGGACGGCCCATGCCCCTCCCCCGGTGAAGAACCGCAGCTCGCCTCGGCGGTTCAGGCCACCGGCGTCCGGCCCGTCGTCGCTGCCGAGTCGATCGCGCAGCTGTGTGCGCGAGAGCCGGAGCGGGGCGATCCGGCTCCACGGCGACGTGCGGTGTCTACGCAGGTCGCCGCGGGATCGCGCGATCGAGGGCCAGCGCACCGCAGCTGTCAGCGCCGCTCCCCACTCGAAGATCGCGAGGCTCGGCGCCTTCGCGACGATGTGCGCGAGTGTGCGCCAGAGCGCCAGGGGCAGGATCGTCAGCCAGTGCAGAGGCACCAGCGCCCAATGAGCGTAGGTGAGGCGCCGGTGCAGCTGCGCGGTCCGCTCCGCGTAGGTGCTTCGCCGGATGCCGCGACTCCCCTGCCCCGAAGGAAGGCCCGCCACGCCGTCACCGGCCACGGCGATCCGAGCGCCGGGGACGAGCGAGATGCGCCAGCCGCCGAGGCGGGCGCGGACGCCCATGTCGAGACCTTCGTCCGCCCCGGCCAGCGCCTGGTCGGGAAGGAGGATGCTGCGGGCCTCGGCACCGATCAGCACTCCGCGCACGTCCGCGCCCAATGCCTCGACGTCCCCGTCGTGCTGACCCTGGTCGAACTCGCCGTCGGCGAGGCCGACAGATCGCCCGAAACGGGTCATGCTGACACCGAGCGAGACGATGTGGTCGCGATCGTGCCAGCGCACCAGCTTCGGCGCGACCAGCGCCAGCGAAGACGAGAGTTCGAGCACCCCCGCGAGCCGGGCGAGGGCCTCCGGCTCCGGGGCGGTGTCCTGCGCCAACAGCCAGAGCGCGCTCTCCGGATCGACGCGGAGCGCGGCGAGCTTCACAGCCTTGGCGTAGGTGATGGATGCCGGCGCCGAGATGACCGCCTCGGCGCCGGAGGCGGCCGCGGTGTCGTGGAGCCCCGCATCCGTGCCGCAGATAACGACCGTCAGCCTGTCGACGGGCCGGGTCTGGGCTGCCAGAGCCGCGAGGGTGCGCCCCAGATGCAGCGCGCCCGGGATTCGCGCGTCGGGCCGCGCGACGATCAGGGCGTGGACGAGGGACGGCATGACGTCGTCAGCCTAGGCGCGATGCACCCGCCCTGCGGGTGCACGCGCCGCGAGCGGCTAGACCGCTCGACGCTTCAGCTTGCGGCGCTCCCGCTCGCTGAGGCCGCCCCAGATGCCGAAGCGCTCGTCGTTCTGCAGTGCGTACTCGAGGCATTCGCCCCGTACGTCGCACGTCGTGCAGATGCGCTTCGCGTCTCGGGTCGATCCGCCCTTCTCGGGGAAGAACGCCTCAGGGTCGGTCTGCGCGCAGAGCGCATCCGTCTGCCACGACAGAGGGTTCTCGTCATCCTGAACCGGATGCCGCACCCCCGGCACGCCGAGGTTGACCGGATCGACGAACCAATTGTCGGGAACGCCGGAACGGTACTGTGAGCCCGCCATTTCGTTCTCCCACCTGTAATCCCCCCACGCTGGCTCGCGTGCTTGCACCTAATTACACCGGTGTCATTCGCTTCGGTCAAGTCGCAGATACTAAAGCCTCAACGGACTCTTGAACCTTCACGACGCGCCGACGGCGTGTCGCGCCTCGTCGTCGAATCCGCAGCGGTGGCGCTGCAGCCGCGGCAGGGTGTTGCGACGGACTCAGTGAGCGGTGCCGGGCTGGGCCACGAAGACCTCGCCGTCGCCCGCGAATCGCACCGGCGACTCGTCCTCCGTGAGGAACACGGCGCGGCCCGGTCGCACCGTGCGCTCGCCGCTCATACCGGTCACGGTGATCCTTCCGGCCGTGACCAGTGCGATCGCCGCACCACGGAGGGCGACCGTCGCCTCTGCGCCGGAGGAGACGCGCGCCCGCAGCAGCTCGAAGTCCGGGACATCCGTGGCGAAGGCCTCCACCCCACGCGATGCGCCGTCGGCGGAGGTCGGCAGCACGACGGGCACGACCGCCGGGCGCGCGTCGAGCACCGCCAGCAGTTCGTCGACGTCGACATGCTTGGGGGTGAGCCCCCCGCGCAGCACGTTGTCGCTGGCCGCCATGATCTCCACTCCCAGGCCCGAGAGGTAGGCGTGCAGAAGTCCTGCGCGCAGGAAGACGCCCTCGCCGCGGTGCAGCACGACGTGGTTCATGAGCAGGGCGACGATCACACCGGGGTCTCCCGGATACACGCTCGCGATGCGCCGCGCCGAGGACAGCTCCGCCGCGAACTCGATCGACTCGGCGGAGCCGATCGCCTCGATGAGGGATGCGACCTCGACATCCGCTGCGCCCGAGAGCAGCCATCCGATCACCTCGCGCAGGATGTCGGCGTCATCCTCCGTGCGGTCGAGCCTGGCGCGCAGCGCGGCGGGGCCCAGCCCGTCCCCGAGGGCTGCGGCGAGGCGGCGCGTGGCATCCAGGGGGCGCAGGCCGCAGAGCGCCTCGAACGTCTCGCTCAGCGCGACGAGCAGCTCGGGCTTGTGATTGTCGTCCCGGTAGTTGCGGTCCGCGGCATCCATCGGCTTCCCGGCCTCGCGCGCGAAGCCCTCGACCGCCTGCTCCTTGGAGGGGTGCACCTGGATCGAGAGCGGGGATGCCGCGGCCAGCAGCTTGAGGAGGTAGGGCAGGCGATCCGGCGCACCATCGGCGTTCTGCGCCAGCCAGGTGTCGAGGGTCTTTCCGCTGCCGTCGTCCAGCCGGGCGGGGCCGCCGGAGTGGTCCCCGAACCAGACCTCCGCCTCTGGTGCCTCGCTGGCCTCGCGGCCCTCCAGGCCGGCGATCAGCGTGCGTGACCCCCACGCGTAGTCCTTGGGCGGGTTCGAGAGCGGAAGCAGCACCACCTCAGCCTATTGGTCGACCAGCGGTAGCCTGATTCCACGATGGCCGAGCACACGAAGCACCCCGTGGCGGCCCCTCCCACCGCGCCGGCGCGCGAGACGACGGGGCATCTGCTGCTGCGCGGCTACTGCATCCTCGTGCTCTTCACCCTCCTCGCCGCCACAGCCTGGTACAACCTCCTCGGACCGATCGGGACGACGATCCTCGCGCTGACCCTCGGCGCGGTGACCATCGCGATCTGGGTTCCGCGCATCGTGCGCCAGCGCACCACCAACCCGTTGCCGTGGCGCCGCCTCCCGTGGTTTCTGCTCGTCTACGTCGCCTGGGCGCTGATCTCCGTGACATGGTCGGCATGGCCGGCGGCCACGCTGACCACGTGGCTCTCGCTCGCGATCACGACGCTCCAGGGGCTGTTCATGGCCTCGGTGCTCACTTGGCGCGAGATCGTCCGTGCCCTGGCATCCGCGCTCAAGTGGGTGCTCGGGCTCTCCCTCGTCTTCGAGCTGTGGGTGTCCCTGGTCGTGAGGGCGAAGCTGCTTCCGAACTTCCTCGCGGTGCCGGAGGGCGAGCTGGACCCGCAGTGGTACTGGTCGCGGAACAACCTCTTCGTCGACGGTGGACGCCTCCAGGGCATAGCGGGGAACGCGAACCTGCTCGCCATCACCGCACTGCTCGGGATCATCGTGTTCGCCATCCGGATCGCCTCGCGGGCGGCTCGTCGAAGCTGGCTGATCGCCTGGATCGTGCTGGCGGGTTTCCTGATGTTCCGCGCCGAGTCCGCGACGGCGTATGTGTGCGCCGTCGCCGTGCTCGTCGTCCTCGCCACCATCCTGCTGATGCGGAGGACGACCCGGCCGGGCGAGCGCACCCGGTACTACATCGCCTACGCCGTGGTCGGATTCGGCGGCCTGCTGTCGCTGTGGGTGTTCCGCGAGAGGTTCTTCGGACTGGTGGGGCGCGACTCGGACCTGACGGGTCGCGAGCGCATCTGGTCGATCGTCCTGGAGAAGGCATGGCAGCATCCGGTGCACGGCTGGGGCTTCGCGACGCCATGGGTGCCGTGGGAGCCGGCGTTCGACGGCTGGATCATCGACCACGACATCACGGTGCTGCAGGCCCACAACATGTGGGTCGACGTATTCTTCCAGCTGGGCGCCGTCGGGTTCGTCGTGCTCGTGCTCGCGTACCTGGCCTTCATCTGGCGTTCGTGGTTCTTCGCGGTCGATCGCCCTCGCTGGGACCTGCAGGCCGACCGGCCGTACACCGCGGTGACACTGCTGCCGAGCCTTCTCGGCGCCGTGCTGCTCGTGCAGGGCTTCTCGGAATCGGGACCGCTGATGCTCTGGGGCTGGGGCTTCCTGGTGATGTTCGCGTTCAAGATCAAGTCCGTGCCGTTCGTGGGCATCGGTCCCGCCGAGCAGACGCTCGCGCTGGAGCGCGGTGAGCTCCCGAAGCGTGCGCCGTGACCGGCGACGCCTACCGAAACCCCTCCGGGCGCCACCCCGCGGTGCGCCGCATCATGGACCTGCTGCGGTCCCCGCAATTTGCCCGCGCCTTCACCCTCACTGCGTTCGGGGCGGCATTCTCCGCGTTCGCCCTGATGAGGACCGCCGGAAGGGTCGCGACGATCACCATCGTCGTCGGCCTCTGCATCCTGGCCGCCGCCACACTGGTCGCTCGGCGCCGCGAACTGTCCGCGCTGAGGTTCCTCCCGACATCCCTCGCCGCTTTCGTCCTGTGGGCGCTGGCGAGCACCATCTGGAGCACGGATGCCGTCCGCACCCTCGGCGGCTGGGTGGCACTGGTCGGTTTCGGCTTCCTCGCCGTCACGATCGCGCACGTCCGCGACACGCTGCAGACGGTGCGGGCATTGGGGGATGTGCTGCGCGCGCTGCTCGGCGCATCGCTCGCCCTGGAGATCCTCTCGGGGCTGCTGCTGGACATGCCGATCACATTCCTCGGCATCCAGGGCAACATCGCCCTCGGGGGCCCCGTGCAGGGGATCTTCGGCACGCGCAATCTTCTGGGGCTCGTGACGGTGCTGGCGCTCATCACGTTCGTGATCGAGTGGCGCACGCAGTCCGTCGGCCCCGGACTCGCGTTCTTCTCGGTCATCCTCGCGGGCACTCTCGCCATCCTCTCGTCATCGCCCACGGTGCTGGTGCTCGCCGTAGCGGTCGCCGCCGCCTCCGGAGCGCTCATGCTCGTGCGGCACACGGCACCGGAGGGTCGATCGTTCGTGCAGTGGGCCCTGGGGGCCGTGGTCGTCACCGGCTTGGCGATCGGCTACGTGGCGCGGCATCCGATCATCGCGTGGCTCGGCGCCGGATCGGACTTCTCCACACGCGCGACGCTGTGGAACAGGATTCTCGACTACGTCGCGTCCCAGCCCATGCAGGGCTGGGGCTGGTTCGGACCGTGGACGAGCATGGATTACCCCTTCTTCGCGATCAACTACGACCTGCGCGACACCCATCAATCGGCGCTGAACGCGCTCTTCGACCTGATCCTGCAGGTGGGGTGGGTCGGCCTGCTGCTCTTCGCGGCAATGGCCGGGATCGCGCTCGTCCGGTCGTGGCTGGTCGCCAGCGAGCGGCGATCGGTGCTGTACGCCTGGACGCCGCTCATCCTCATCGCGCTGCTGGTGGACTCCATGTTCGAGAGCTTCACCCTGAGCGGATTCGGGTGGATGATGCTCGCCCTGTGCGTCGTGATGGCGGGGCAGTCGCGTTCGTGGCGCGAGACGATGGACGCCGCGGACGATACGCTCCCCCCGGCGTGGAGCGGCGAGGCTCTGCCTCCTCTCCAGGGGTGACCCAGGAGCGCACGGTAAGCTGTGCAGGCCATGTCGCTTGCCTCAGAGACCCACTCCCCGATGACTACACCGCCGCCGTTCGACCCGGCGAGCGCGACCATCGCCATCGTCACGTTCAACCGTTCGCACCTGCTGCGAGGTCTCCTGCGGAGCATCGGAGGGATGGACCCGAAGCCGGGACACGTCGTCATCATCGACAACGCGTCATCGGATGACACCACCGAGGTGGTCGAGTCGTTCCGCGCCTCGATCGGCACCGAGATCGTGTACCGCCGGCTCGAGACGAACACCGGCGGCTCCGGCGGGTTCAGCGAGGGCATGCGCGTCGCTCACGAGCTCGGATCCACCTGGATCTGGCTGATGGATGACGACGTCGAGGTGCTGCCGGACGGCCTCGCCCGGATGGGCGCGTGGGCGCCGCGGTTCAAGAGCATCCAGGGGCGGCGCTACGACTTCGACGGAAGCCCGTTCTACTGGCAGTATCGGCTGTCGATCCCGCTCGGAATCCCGATCCCGTTCGCACCCGCCGGCTTCGACGAGTCCGGCTACCGGGAGATGAACTCCGGGTGCTTCGAGGGCATGTTCATCCACCGCGACGTCGTGTCGGAGATCGGCCTGCCCGACCCGCGATTCTTCATCTACTGGGACGACTCGGTGTACGGGTGGCTCGCATCCCGGAAGACGACGTCCGTCATCGTCGACGAATTCGTCCTGAAGCGCACCCGCGAGATCAAGCAGTGGGATATGGGCATCAGGCACCTGAACGCGTCCAGCAACGCGTACCGGTACTACATCATGCGCAACCGTGGCCACATGAAGCACTACTTCAAGACCCACGGCGCGTACCGGCCGGTGCGCTTCTTCGTCGGCTCGGCGCTGACGTTCGGCAAGGAACTGGTGCGGCTCGCCTTCGTCGAGCGCACGTTCCGCGGCATCTCTCATCTCGTCCGGGGCGTCCGGGACGGACGCGCCCTCGCCAAGGATTCGTCGTGGCGGCCGATGCCACCGCTCACCGCTGTGGAGAGCTGACGAAGCCCTCCGTATTTTCCTGATACGGTCTGCTCAGGAGTCCACGTGGGCTCATCATCCACGTGTGTGTCTGTTCTCTTGGAGGAGACGTTGATTCCTGCGCGCCCGTGGCGGCTCAGCCGCCCGAGTCGTTTCGCTGCCCTCGCCGGCGGTCTCATCCTTGCCATCGCGGTGGCGCTCCTGCCGCAGCTTGCGACGGCCCCGCCGGCGCAGGCCGCCGGAGATCGGTCCATCTCCGGTGTGGTCACACTGGCCCCAGGAGCGAGCGCGAGCTGGATGGCCGGGGTCGAGGTCTCTGCCTCGTCGCTGTCGGGCGGCTCGTTCGGATCCGCCAAGCCGGACCCGCAAACGGGCGCGTACACGATCAGGGATCTCACGCCCGGCTCATACCGCGTGCAGTTCTCGACCACCGGCTATCGGGATGGCTCCGCATGGGCCCCGCGGCCGAATCTGGTCAGCGAGTATTTCCGGGACACGACTTCTTTCACGTCGGCGACCCCCGTGAACGTCTCGACCGCTGACGCGGCGGACGTAGATGCCGAACTCGCGATCGGCCGCAAGATCTCGGGCACCGTCACCCTCCCCCCGGGTACCGATCCCGATGCGCTTCGCGCGATCTCGGTGAGCGCTTCGGGCGATGTGCCGTCCGGCTCCGTCACAGTGGATCCCGCCTCGGGCAGCTACTCCCTGACCGGGCTCGTCCCGGGTACGTATCGCGTGCAGTTCTCGGTGAACAGCTACTGGGACTTCCCCAGCAGCACCACCGTCACACCCAACCTGGCTTCCGAGTTCTACGACGACGCCCCGGACTGGTCGAGTGCCGTCCTGGTCGATGTGACCTCCGGCGATATGTCCGACGTCGACGCCGCCATGGACGCCGGTCGCAGCATCTCGGGAACCGTCACCCTGCCGGATGGCGCGCCCGACGTGTGGATGGACTCGATCTACGTCACCGCTTCGGGTGTGGATGTCGGGAGCTTCAAGTCCGCCAAGCCGGATCCCACCACCGGCGAATACACGATCACGGGTCTCAGCCCCGCGGCGTACACGGTGGCCTTCAGGTCATCCTCGAACACCCCCGGGACGCCCGCTCCCAATCTCGTGGAGGAGTACTGGGACGACGCGCTCACCTCGTTGACCGCCCAACCGGTGGACGTCACGGCTGGTGACCGAACCGGCATAGACGCCTCCCTTTCATCGGGTCGGAGCATCGCGGGCACAGTGACGCTGCCGGCGGACGCGCCGGCGGCCTGGCTCGGCGGCGTCTATGTCGCTGCGGTCGACCAGGACGGCAACTACGTCGGAGGCGGCAGCGCCGTAGACCCGGCGACGGGAAAGTACTCGATCGACCGGCTGATGCCCGGGGACTACCGGGTTCGCTTCTCAGCCGGCAGCTATTTCGATGGCACTGCGTTCCAGCCGACGGACCTGGCATCGGAGTACTACGACGATGCGCCGACCTTCGAGGATGCGGCCGTCCTCTCGGTGGGCAGCGATGATGTCGGGGGAATCGATGCAACGCTCGAACACGGAGCGAGCATCAGCGGCAAGATCGACCTGTCCGCTCTCGGCGCTGCCGACGGGCGAGGCGTCGGTGTCACCCTCACCGACGCCGGCGGCAAGATCCTGTCGCAATACGGTGATGCATTCCCGGCGGACGGCTCGTACGAGCTGAGCTTCAGCAACCTCGCACCAGGCACCTATCGGGTCGCCGTCGAGATCACCTCGTGGGACGAGGCGACTCAGCGATCGACCACGGAGTCCGTGCAGTACCTGCGCTCCGGGGGAAAGTCGAGCATCCAGCTGAACGCCGGCGATGCCCTCACGGGCGTCGCACTGCAGGCACGCGCGGCGGACGCTTCACTGGCGGGCAGCATCAGTGCGGAGGGCTTCTCCCCCGCTGGTGCAGAGAATATCTACGGGAACGCTTTCGTCTACGAGCGGCTCGATGGAGCGTGGGTGCGGCTGCCGGACGTCCGCATGGACGCGACGGCGCTCGGCGCCAACCCGTATGCGTTCGCGCTGGCGCCCGGAAAGTACACCGTCGGCTTCGAGGCGTACGTGACGACGCTGCCGGACTCCTCCGGCATCCACGAGGAGTGGTGGAACAAGAAGCCGACCCTCGCCGACGCCGACACGGTCGAACTCGCGTCGAAGCAGCATCGAACGGGCGTCGACGGCACCATCCGTCTCGGCGACGCGCCCACGGAACCCGTGGAGCCCACGGAAGGCGCCGTGCCCGTGTACCGGTTCTACAGCGACGTCTACAAAGGACACTTCTTCACGACGAGCGCCTCAGAGCGGGACATGATCATCGCGCGGTGGCCCACGATCTGGACCTACGAAGGACCGCGCTACAACGCCTTCACGACACAGGTTCCGGGCACCGTCCCGCTGTACCGGTTCTGGAGCGAGCAGTACCACGGCCACTTCTACACCTCGAGCGCAGCCGAACGCGATCATGTGATCGCCACGTGGCCGGATGTCTGGACGAGCGAGGGGATCGCCTACTACGTCTACCCCACGGACTCGACGGTCGCCGACACCGTGCCCGTGGCCAGATTCTGGAGCCCGACCGCGCTTCACCATTTCTACACCGCCAGCAGCACAGAACGCGACGAAGTGATCCGCCGGTGGCCGCTGACCTGGACGTACGAGAAGGACGACTTCCGGGTGCCCGCCGCCGGAATTCCGGGCCAGTAGGAGCGCCGACTCAGCCGCCGTTGTAGTCGGCGTTGTAGCGGTCGAGCACGTCGGCGATCGGCGCATCCATGGCCAGCCGGCCCTTGTCCAGGTAGAGCCCGCGCGTGCAGAACCGGCGGAGGTCGCGCTCGTTGTGGCTGACGAAGAAGAGCGTCCGCCCCTCGGCGAGCAGTTCGTCGATCCGCTTGTAGCACTTCTCCCGGAACGCCTTGTCGCCGACCGCGAGCACCTCGTCGACCAGCAGGGTCGGCTCGTCGAGCTGCGACACGACGGCGAACGCGAGGCGCACCTTCATCCCGTTGCTGAGGTGCTTGTACGGCGTGTCCACCGAGTCCGCCAGCTCGGCGAATTCGATGATGCCGTCGAAGCGGCGCGAGACCTCGGCCCGCGTCATCCCGTGCAGTCCCGCCGTCAGCCGCACGTTCTCGCGCACCGTGAGGTCGCCGACGAAGCCCCCGGTGATCTCGATGAGCGGGGCGACTCCGCCGTGCACGGTCACCCGTCCTTCGTCGGAGAGCAGCACCCCCGCGACCAGCTTGAGGAGCGTGGACTTGCCCTGGCCGTTGCGACCGACAACGCCGATCGACTCCCCCGGCGCCACATCGAACGACACGTTCCGCAGCGCCCAGAACTCGTTGGGACGACTGCGCCGCGACGGACCGGCGAACAGGTCCTTGAAGCTGCGCCGACCGCGGCGATTGCGACGGAAGCGCACGCCGAGAGAGTCCACCACGATGGCCGGTTCACCCATCACAGCTCCTTCAGCACGGGGCGTTCCAGGCGCCGGAAGACGAGGGCTCCTGCGACGAGGAATGCCACGCTCATGAGGGCGCCGACCGCCACACTGAGGGTGTCCCAGACCTCTGGGAAGAAGCCCATCCGGTACAGCGTGAAGATGCCCGAGAGTGGGTTGAATGCCGCAAGCTGCGGGAAGATGCCTGGCAGGTCGGAGACGCTGTAGATGATCGGCGACGCGTAGAAGAGCACCCGGAGGATCAGCTTGGTGGTCCGCTCGAGGTCGGTGTACAGCACGCACAGGGGTGCCACGAGCAGCCCGAGTCCCACGAGGAGCATCGTCTGCAGCAGCACGGCCACAGGAAACCAGAGCAGGCCCCAGCCGACGGGTGCGCCCGCAACGATTGCGAAGAACGCCAGCACAGGCAGTGAGCACAGGAACTCGATGCCCTTGCTGAGGACGATGCGGTTGATCCATATCGAGCGCGGAATCGCCGTCGAGCGCACCAGCCTGGCGTCCTTGTTGAACGCACGAGTGAAATCGGACACCGCGGAGTTGAACCAGACCCATGGGAGCAGCGCGGTGATCAGGAACACGATATAGGGCTCGTGGCCGACGGTGCGCTGGAACACCTGGGTGAAGACGAACCAGTAGATGAGGCTCATCACCAGGGGATCGAGCACCGACCACAGATATCCGAGGGCGCTGGTGGCGTACCGCACGCGAAGATCCCGCGCCGACAGCAGCCACAGTGAGTGCAGGTAGCGCCGGGCGGATGCCGGGGCCCCGGCGGTGGCGGATGTCACGGCTTCGAGTCTATGAGTCGTCCGCGTGCTTGCCGGTCAGCGGCGGTACCCCGTCCAGGATGGGCACGCGAGCGTGGGTATCCTTGACAGGTTGCGGATCGCGAGGATGAGAGCTGAGTGATGGATTTCGAGAACGACGTCGTTGTGGTGGGCGGCGGTGGGCACGTGGGTCTTCCGCTGGCCATCGCACTCGCCAGCCGCGGTAAGAGAACGGTCGTCTACGACGTCTCCCAGGCGGCGGTCGATCAGATCATGGCCGCGAAGATGCCGTTCATCGAACCGGGAGCGGACGAGGTCCTCGCCCGGGTGGTGGCCGACGGGAGCCTCTCCGCGTCCACCGATCCCGCCGTCGTGGTCACGGCGGAGAACCTGGTCGTGGTGATCGGCACGCCGGTCGACGAGCATCTCAATCCCGACCCGAATGCCATCCCCCGCGCCCTCACGACCTGCGCGCCGTTCTTCCGTGACGGGCAGCTCCTCGCCCTGCGCAGCACGATCTATCCGGGCGTCACCGCGCTGGTGCGCGACATGGTGGCCGAGATGGGCATCGACATGGATGTCGCGTTCTGCCCGGAGCGCATCGCCGAGCACCGCGCGATGACCGAGCTCTTCGAGCTTCCGCAGATCGTCTCCGGCTACACGCCCCGCGCCATCGCGCGAGCGGGCGCACTTTTCGGCGCGCTCACGGAGTCGATCGTCGAATTGACGCCGGAAGAGGCCGAGCTGGCCAAGCTCTTCACCAACACGTGGCGCTACATCAAGTTCGCCGCCGTGAACCAGTTCTACATGATGGCCAATTCGAAGGGCGTCGACTTCGAGCGCGTCCGTGCCGGCCTCACCCACGACTATCCGCGTGCGAACGACATGCCCGGGCCCGGCTTCGCCGCCGGACCGTGCCTCTTCAAGGACACGATGCAGCTCGCCGCCTTCAGCGACAACACGTTCCAGCTGGGCCACTCCGCCATGCTGGTCAACGAGGGGCTGCCGCTCTACATCGCGAGTCAGCTCGAGCTCAGCCACGACCTCTCGGACAAGACCGTCGGCATCCTCGGGATGGCGTTCAAGGCGGGATCGGATGACATCCGCTCGAGCCTGTCGTACAAGCTGCAGCGCGTCCTCCGCTTCAAGGCCAAGAGGGTGCTGGCCACCGACCCGCACGTACCGGCGAGCGCGGACCCCTCTCTCCTGCCGCTGGAGGAGGTGCTCGAACGCGCCGACATCCTCATCGTCGCGACGCCGCACCGGGAGTACCGCGACATCGTGACGGAGAAGCCCGTCGCGGATGTCTGGAACCTTCTGGGCAACGGAGTCCTCATTTGACCACCGTCGAACCGCGGGTGTCGATCGTCGTGCCCGCGTACAACGAGGGCGACGACATCCGGCAGTTCCTGCACCGCGTCACGCACACCGTCACCGTGCCGTTCGAGCTTCTGGTCGTGGTGGACAGCCCCGATGACACCACGATTCCGGTGGTGGCCGAGGCGTCGGAGCGCGACCCTCGAATCAAGGTCGTGGTGAACACGCATGGACGCGGGCCGGCTCAGGCGATCAGGTACGGATTCGATGTCGCGGCGGCTCCCACCGTGGTGGTGACCATGGCGGACGGAAGCGATGATCCCCGTCAGATCGATGCGCTGACCGAGCTGGTGGAACGCGGCGTCGTGGTCGCCGCCGGCAGCCGCTACATGGCGGGCGGGCAGCAGATCGGCGGTCCGCGCTTCAAGCGGCTGCTCTCGCGCCTCGCCGGGAAGTCGCTCCACCTGTTCGCGAACGTCGGCACGCGCGATGCGACCAACTCGTTCAAGGCGTACAACGCGGACTTCGTGCGGTCCGTCACGATCCAGTCGAGGGACGGCTTCGAGATCGGGCTGGAGCTTACGGCGAAGGCGCGGCGTGCACGTCGGCCCGTCGCCGAGCTCCCCACGATCTGGCTCGACCGCACGGAAGGGCAGTCGAACTTCCAGCTGCGCAAATGGATCCCGAAATACCTGCGGTGGTACCTCTTCGCGTTCGGCCGCCCACTCCCCACCAGCGACATCGAATCAGCCGCGCAAGCCGGCTCGAAGGGAAAACACTAATGGAGAAGGTCCTCATCACCGGCTCGGCCGGCTTCATCGGCGGGTACGTCGTCGAAGAACTGCTGCGACAGGGTTTCAAGGTCGTCGGCGTAGACAACTACTCGAAGTACGGTCCGGTCAAGAAGTCGTACGACGACGACCCGAACTATCAGCTGGTGGTCGCCGATGTCCTCGACACCGCCAAGATGACCGAGCTGCTGATGGACTGCGATCACTTCATCGCCGGCGCGGCGCTGATCGGCGGCATCTCGTACTTCCACACCTACCAGTACGATCTCATCGCCGCGAACGAGCGCATCATCGCGTCATCGTGCGACGCCGCGATCGCCGCCAAGAAGGCCGGGGCGCCGCTCAAGAAGGTCACGTACATGTCGTCGTCGATGGTCTTCGAGTCCACCGACCGGTGGCCCTCGAAGGAGGGCGACGAACTGCTCGTTCCGCCGCCGATGTCGTCATACGGCTTCCAGAAGCTCGCCGTGGAGTACTTCGCGCGCGCGGCGAAGGGGCAATACGACGTCGACTACACCATCCTGCGCCCGTTCAACTGCGTCGGAATCGGCGAATCCCGCGCGCTCGGGGATGTCGAGATCCACTCCGGCAACGTGCAGCTCGCGATGAGCCACGTCGTCCCGGACCTCGTTCAGAAGGTGCTCAAGGGCCAGGACCCGCTCCACATCCTCGGCGAGGGCAACCAGGTGCGCCATTACACGTACGGCGGAGATCTCGCCCGCGGCATCGTCCTGACCCTCAACCACCCCGAGGCGCTGAACAACGACTTCAACCTCTCCACCGCGGCGGGGCACACCGTCGTCGAGCTGGCCGACATCATCTGGCGCAAGATCAAGGGCGCCGACGTGCCGCTGCGGATCGTCAGCGACGAGGCTTTCGTGTACGACGTGCAGAAGCGCGTGCCGGATGTCACGAAGGCCAAGACTGTCCTCGGCTTCGAGGCGACCACCACGCTGGAGGACATGCTGGACGAGGTCATCCCGTGGATCGAGAACGCGATCTCCGAGGGAACGATCTAGCGTCGGACGGAGGCGCCGGGCACTGCACCCGGCGCCTTCTCGTTCGTCATATCGACGGGAGCGCTCATCACCATGCGGATGCCTGACACCTCGCACACGCGGAACTTCCTGATCCGGAACATACGCCGTGGCGGCATCTTCCTCGCGATCGGCGGTCTTGGGTTCGTCGTGGACGCAGTCGTGTACAACCTCCTCGTCTTCGCCGGCGGAGCGGGTCCCCTGTACTCGTACCCGCTCCTGGCCAAGACGATCGCCGTCATCGCCGGACTCATCTTCACGTACGTCGGGAACAGGGCCCTCACCTACCGTGACCGCAAAGCCGCCGTCAGCTGGGCTCAGGTGGTCCGATACGGCGTCGTCAACGTGCTGGCGATCGGCGTGCAGCTCGGCTGCCTGGCCTTCTCCCGCTACGTGCTCGGTTTGGACACCCTGCTCGCGGACAACATCTCAGGGACGCTCATCGGCCAGGCGCTCGCGACGGGGCTGAGGTACGTGCTGTACACCCTCTGGGTGTTCCCGCACTCGCCGGGTGCCGATCCCATCACGTACATCGAAGAGCACCACGAGCCGACGCACCATCGCGACTAGTCCTCGGCCGGGCCCTCCAGCACGGCGCACGGCATCAGCATGCCCGAGAACCCCGCCGGTGCGACCATCACCGTGACCACTCCGTTCGCCGGATTGTCCGGCAGGTCGCAGTCGATCTCCGCCTGCTCGATGGCGTCGGTCCAATCCGCCGTGCCCTCGCGGACGCTCCTCGAGCGCAAGTCGACCGCCACGGGGATCAGCACCGCGACGGCGAGCGCGAGGGCGATCCCCTTTCGCAGCCGATCGCGCTGCACGTGGACGAGGAACGCATCCGCCGCCTGCAGCATCGCGAGCAGAAGCAGCGAGACCGGCACGACGGCGTAGCGTCCTCCCGTGAAGAGGTCGAGCAGAGGCACCGGCGCCAGCGCTTCCCACTGCAGCGAATGCACGATGCCGGCGAAGACGAGGGAGGAGATCGCGAAGGCGGCGATGCCCACCCGACGGTCCCGGTCCAGCCAGCAGGCGGCCACGAGCGCCGCCGTGATGAGAGCGAGCGTTATCCAGGGGAGCGACGGCCCCACGCCCTCGACGAGGCGAACCGTCCCCCGCACACCGGTCAGCGAGCCGAGCGCCACCCGGACGGCGTAGAGCTCGAAGAACTCGACGGCCGTCGGGCGGCCGCTGCCGATGGGGCGTCCCCCGGTCAGCATCTGCGACACGACCACGGCGATCTGCAGCGCCGCCGCGAGCACGAACGCGAGAGTCGGGATCCTGTCTCGCCGCGCACCGTACACGAACCATCGGTACACGAGGAAGGGCAGCAGGAGGAGTGCGAGCGCGTCACTGGCGACGGCCGCGAAGACGGCGACTCCCTGCAGGACGGCGAACGGGTACGAGCGCGACCGGACGAGGGTGGCGCAGAAGGCGGCGACCAGGAGGAACCAGTGCAGGTTCGCCAGGTTGTTCACGACCTCGCCGCCCATGATCGGGAGCACGAGGCAGGCGAGCCAGGCGGCGAAACGCAGCGGCACGGAGGCGAGGCGCGTCTCCATGAAGACGAAGCAGGCGCAGGCCGTCAGCGACGTGAGCAGCGCTGCGATGATGGTCACCGCGACGGGCACGACGGAGATCGGAAGCAGCACCGTCAGCTCGGCGGCGAGACGGGGCACGAGGTGCATGTATCCCGCGTAGCCCTGGAACAGGACGTCCGGGCCGCGGCTGAGCGCCTGGGACAGGAAGATCGCGCCGTCCTCCGCCCACAGCACATCCCACAGGCCAAGCGGTGTCCGCGCGAGTGACAGCAGCGTCCCGACGACGATGAGGCCGACGATGAGAACCGCCCGCCACGGGCCGGTGAGGGTCGGCGGCCGCAAGGGGCCGAAGGTCAGCGCGGCCAGACGCCCCCTGCGATCCGATGCCACCTGCCGGTCGGCACCGGATGCGTCGACGTGCGTACCGGTCATTGCTCGCGATCGCCTCTCGGGTCTGCTTTCGAGCGCATCACGGGTCATGGGCAAGCTCGACTCCGTGAAATCTACACGGTCCGCCGGCGCGGACCCCGCCGTCGGCTGCGATGTGGAGTCTTGATAGGCTGGCTGATCGTGCCCAAAGTCCTCGTAGACCTGCTCAGCTATACCGGCACGAAGGGCGGCATGGAGGTCTACGCCCGGGAACTGTATCGCCGTCTCGGTTCGATCGCTCCTGACTGGGAGTTCGTCGGCTATATGAGCTCGGAAGGCCACGCCCTCGACCGCACCTGGTTCCCCGGACGCACCATCGACTCAGGCCTCAGCGGCGAGAACCGATTCGTCTGGGCCTACGCCGAACTGTTCGCGGTTTCCCGCGCTGCGAAGCGGGAGAAGGTCGACCTGGTGCACTGTCCGGCGACGCTCGGGCCCCGGAGGACCTCGGTTCCCACAGTGATGACGCTGCACGACATGCTGTATTGGAGCCATCCGGAGTTCATGACGACCCCGCTCTACACGGCGCCCGTCAAATGGATGGAGAAGGTCGCAGCCGCCAACGCGACTCGGATCATCACAGACAGTCCCGGCTCAGCCGACGAGATCGCCAAATACCTCTCCCCACCACCCGACACGATCGACGTCGTGCCGCTCGCCGGCGGGCATCCCGGCGGAGTCGACCGGTCGAAGGCGGGCTCCGCGGGTCCCCTCATCATCGCGATGGGCAATCGACGACCGCATAAGAACTGGGCTGCCATTCCCAGAGCGCTCGCACTGATGCCGCCCGCACGGCGGCCCCGCGCCATCATCACCGGCGGACGGGGCGATGACCCACTGAAGCCTCTCGTCGACGAACTCGGGATGAGTGAATGGGTGGAGCTCCGCGGCTGGGTCGACGAGAACGAGGTCGCCGAGCTGTACTCGACTGCGACGGCCCTCGCGATCCCTTCCCTCATGGAGGGCTTCTCGCTTCCGACGCTCGAGGCAATGGGCGCCGGTGTTCCCGTCCTGCTCAGCGACATGTCTGTGCACCGATATGTGGGGGGCGACGCCGCGCTGTACTTTCCGGCCGAAGACGCACAGGCCTTCGCGGACGTGATCGACCGCATCGTCCAGGACACCGACCTTCAGGCCCGGCTGACACGCGCCGGTCTGGAACGCGAGAAGCAGTTCACCTGGGAGCGATCCGCCCGCGAGACGCTCGCCTCGTTCGAGCGGGCGCTCTCGAGCGCTCCGTCCCGTGGCGGCAAGCGGTCGTCACCCCGTTGAGGACCGGCCGGTCCGCGCTCGGGCCGATCTCCTCCCGGCCGTGTCTGGGAGATCAGGCGAGCTGGTTCGTCCACATCGACAGCGCCGAGCCGATGGCCATGTGCATGTCGAGGTATTGATATGTCCCGAGCCGGCCGCCGAAGAGGACACCCGGTTCGCCCTTGGCCAGCTCGCGATAGGCCAGCAGTCCTTCGCGGTCCTGAGGAGTGTTGACCGGGTAGTACGGCTCGTCGTCGCGCTCCGCGAAGCGCGAGAACTCACGCATGATGACCGTCTTGTCGGTCGGGTACCGGTCGGCCCGTTCGGGGTGGAAGTGCCGGAACTCGTGGATGCGCGTGTAGGGGACGTCGGAGTCGGCGTAGTTCATGACGGAAGTGCCCTGGAAGTCGCCGACCGGGAGCACCTCCCGCTCGAGGTCGATCGTCCGCCAGCTCAGCGCGCCTTCTGTGTAGTCGAAGTAGCGGTCGACGGGGCCGGTGTAGACGATCGGCAGCTGACCGACCGTCGCGTTCTTGTTCAACGGCTGCGCCTCATCGAAGAAGTCGGTGTCGAGCTTCACCTCGATGTTCGGGTGGTCGGCCATCCGTTCGATCCAGGCGGTGTATCCGTCGGTCGGCAGACCCTCCCACGTGTCGTTGAAGTACCGGTTGTCGTAGGTATACCGGACGGGAAGACGGCTGATCACCTCCGGCGGCAGGTGCTGAGGATCGGTCTGCCACTGCTTTGCGGTGTAATCGCGGATGAACGCCTCGTACAGGGGGCGGCCGATGAGCGCGATGCCCTTCTCCTCGAGGTTCACTGCATTCTTCGCGTCGAATTCGCCCGCCGACTCCTGAACGAGGGCGCGCGCTTCGTCAGGGGTGTACGCCGCCTGGAAGAACTGGTTGATCGTCCCGAGATTTATCGGAAGAGGGAAGACGACGCCCTTGTGGTTCGTGTACACGCGGTGCTCGTAGCTCGTGAAAGACGTGAAGCGGTTGACGTACTCCCAGACGCCCGGGTTGGACGTGTGGAACAGGTGGGCGCCGTAGCGGTGCACCTCGATGCCCGTCTCAGGCTCGTCCTCGCTGTACGCATTGCCGCCGATGTGCGGTCGCCGGTCGATGACGGTGACCTTGCGACCGGATGCCGCAGCCCGCTCCGCGATGGTGAGTCCGAAGAAGCCGGAGCCGACGATGAGGAGATCCATCCTGATGAAGCCTTCGGTCGGGGCGCTTGTTCGCCGCTGTGGCGAGCCCGGAAAAGTCTACCCGGGGTCGACGAAGGGGCTGGCGGCGCGCGTCTGGGGGTTGCGGGGCCGGTCGATAGGATGAGAGTCCGTCCGCCGCTCCGTCGGCCCTCCCCCGAACTCCTATGACCATCGACATCTGCATGCCCTACTGGGGCGACCCGGGCGAACTGCGGGTCGCCGTCGAGTCCGTCCTCTCACAGGACGATCCCGACTGGCGACTCGTCGTGATCGACGACTGCTATCCCGACGACTCGGTCCCCGCCTACTTCGCCGGACTCCGCGATGCGCGTGTGACCTACACCCGCAACGAGCGCAACGTAGGGATCACCGAGAACTTCCGCCGGGCGGTCGCCGCCGCCCGGAGCACTCACGTCGTCATCCTGGGCAGCGACGACATCCTCCACCCGACCTACGTCTCGCGGATGCGGAGCACCGCCGCCGCGCATCCCGACGTGGATGTCTTCCAGCTGGGCGTCGAGGTCATCGACGGGGAGGGCGGTGCGCGGAGGAGCCTCGCCGACGAGGTCAAGCTGCGACTCCTCACCCCGCGGAGCGCGAAGACCCTTCGCGGGGAGGACATGGCCCGCAGTCTGCTCGTCGGCGACTGGCTCTACTGGCCTTCGCTGCTGTTCCGCACCGCGCGGCTGCGCGAGATCGATTTCCGCGACGACCTGCCGATCATCCTCGACCTGGCGCTGCTGATCGACATCGCGTTCGCGGGCGGCGCGCTGCACTACGAGCCCGGCGTCGTGTTCTCCTACCGACGCCACAACGAGAGCCTTTCCCAGAAGACGATCCTCGACGGCACGCGCTTCGACGACGAGCGGGCGTACTACCGCGCGACGGCGGCGCTGGCGGCGTCCCGCGGGTGGCACCGCGCTCGCCGGGCCGCGCGACTGCGGATCATGTCGCGACTGCACGGTCTCGCCGTGCTGCCGGCTGTGCTGAGACGCGGTACCCCCGCGGCACGGCGTGCTGCCTTGGCACTCGCCTTCCGCTGAGGGCCGAGAGGCCCCGGCCGTCACGCCGTGACGGTCGCGGACGGATCCCCCGCCTTCGCGGGGTGCCTCGTGAGGGCGATCGCCTGGATGACGAGACCGACGAAAGCCGGCACAGTCAGCGCGACCGCGATGCCGGTCGATGCGTCGACGGGCAGGAGCAGCGCGCCGATGGTCAGAAGGGCCGCCACGAGCCATCCCACGAGGTTGGCGGTGTGCCGACGGGCGGAGATCAGCGCCGGACTCGTGACCGACATCGCCGCGACCAGTCCGGCGCTCAACACGACGACGGACACCATCCATCCCGCGATCTCGAATCGTCCAGCAGACACCCACGAGACGATCGGGGGGCCGATGAATGCCGCAGCGACCGCCAGGACCGCCACCACGGCGAGGAGCGCCGCGAGGATCTGGATGAGCCGGGCAGTTCGGACTCGCCCGCCTCGGAACACCGCCGAGATCAGGAAGCTCTGAAGGGCGATGATGGGCACCACGATGGGAGCACGGGTGAGGGTGATCGTGAGGAGGAGCGCACCCAGCGTCTCGGGCGGACTGCCCGCCGCGGTGATGCCGATGAGCATCGGCAGGCCCGTGATGAGCACACCGGAGGCCGCGGCCGCCCCGACCGTTCCCCACGCATGTGCGGCAAACCGGCCGAGCGGCACATCGAGGCGGAAGGCGCCGACCACGCGACGCCGGATGACGAGCCAGACGATGCCGAATGCCAGCACGAATGGGACCGCGATCAGGAGCGCCAGCCAGCCGATCGGCAGCTGAAGGGCGAAGCCGACAGTCAGCAGCACCGCACGGATGGCGGCGTCGAGGATCATCAACCAGGCGATCGCCCGCCAGAGGCGGAGTCCGTAGAGGACACCGCTCAGCACGGCGACGACGAGATAGCCGACCAGCCCCACCGCGAGCACGACGCCGGTCACGACGGCAGAGCCGGGGAGGATGCGACCGCCGAACACGAGCGCGACGACCGCGCTCGCGACGACGACGACGCCCGCCGCGGCGAGGGTGAAGGTGCGCAGGACGGCGTTCGGCGGTTCATGGGCCGCGGGATGGGCGGCGCGCGTGACCTCCTGCTGGACGCCGGACATCGCCGAGACCCCGAGATACAGGGTCGACCAGAAGACCGAGAAGGCGACGTACACCGACTCATCGGCGAGGAGGGCCGGCGCCAGGAGCTGGATGGCATAGCCGAGAGCTCCCACGATCGCCGTGGCGATCAGGACGGCCCGAAGCCCGCTCGCGGTGGAGTCACTCGCCGCCATTCGCGTCCGCGTCGTCGGGGGCGGTCCGCGGCAACGAGGTCTCCGAGGGGACGACGGCATCGCTCTGCCGCTCCCTGCGCGCGCCGGACAGCGTGCGCAGATCGTCGAGGTCGGCTCGAAGGATGGCGACCTCTTCGGCGACGCGTCGCACCTCGTCCTCCGCCAGGGAGAGCTCCCAGGAGAGGTGCAGGGCGACCCCGACGAGAAGCACGATCGCCAGCGCGAAGATGAGGTTCGAGGGGACGATCACTCCGAGCAGATCGGAAAGCCCCAGCAGCAGCTGCGGGAAGATGGCCAGGACGAGCAGGGCGACGCCGATGATCAGCCAGAGGATCGCGTACTTCTCGCGCAGCTTCCGCCGGAGCAGCAGGCTGATGATGATGACGAGGACCAGGATCGCGAATGCGATGCCGGCGGCGATGATCATGCGCTCACCTCGTCGGGACGGCGGCGGCCGCGAAGAAGTGCGAGCGACAGCGCGAACACGCTGCGCACGAGGTACGCCGTCGCGCCCGCGGGGTTCTGACTCGGCCTGCCGTGGACGCGGGGCCGCATCGCAACGGGCACCTGCGTGACGGTCAGCCCCGAGTGGACGGCGCTCACGAGCGAGTCGACCGTGTCGCCGAGGTACTCGGCCGGGTAATAGCGCACGTACTGGTCGATGGCGCGGCGGTTCGCGGCGCGAAACCCGCTCGTGACATCGGTCAGTCGAGTCCTCGCGACGCGCGAGAGGACGCCCGCGAGGAACTTCATCGCCCATTTCCGGGGGCCGCGCACTTCGTAGTCGCCCGTGTCGGCGAACCTGGCGCCGATCGAGATGTCGGCGATCTCGAGCCCGCCGAGCACCCGGACGATGTCCTGCGGGTCGTGCTGCCCGTCCGCGTCCACCTGGATCGCCCTGTCGTAGCCGTGTCGCTGCGCGTAGGTGAACCCCGTCCGCATCGCACCACCCACACCCATGTTGAAGGCGAGGCTGAGGACGCGGGCTCCGGCTTGCGCCGCCACGCGAGCGGTGGCGTCGGTCGATCCGTCGTCGACCACCACGACGTCGGCGCCGACGACCTTCTGCATGATCTCGCGGACGGTGTTGCCGACGTTCGCCGCTTCATTCCATGCGGGCACGATCACGAGCGTGCGCTCAGGATGCTCGGGCATGATGCTCCGAGTCTACGTGAGATCGATCAGCCGCTCACGTCGTAGCGGAGACCCGCCCACACACCGCGAGAGGCTGCCCGGATCTTCGACCACCGCGCGGGCTCGAGCAGGAGCACCTTGGTCCATGCCTTGCCGGTGAACCAAAGATCCTCCCAGAACCACCGGCCGAGCCCGTATCTGCGGATCACGATGATCCGGTTCCGCGCGGCGTAGAAGTGCCGCATGGACGAGTAGTTCGCGAGGTAGATCCGTCGACCGAACAGGTGCACCGGATCGGAGTCCCCGAATCGGTGATCCAGGAGCGCGTCGAACACCTTGAGGTTGTGGAACCCCCGCTTCCGGGCCCTCAGCGAGATCTCGTGGTCGACGTAGTCGATGAAGAGGGGCTCGTCATGCAGGCCGATCTTCTCTATGAGCTCGCGCGAGAAGAGCGATCCGGAACTGATGAGCACGTCGACCTCGCGGGCGCCGGTACCCGTCTCGCGTCGGTACACGACGCCCGTCGCATGAGATCGCAAGGCGGGGGCGACGATGCCTGTCGTGGGGCCGGCTTCAGCGTGGGCATCGAGCAGCCGGTCGAGCATGCCATCGGTGACCGTCGAGTCCTGGTCGAAGATCCACACGAAATCTGCTCCGGCGTCGAGCGCGGAGCGCATTCCTGCGTTGAAGCCGGCGGCGACGCCGACGTTCCCGGGCTGCGGCAGCGCGGTCACCGCCGCTCCGGCCCCGAGGAGTGGCGCGAGCACGTCGCGTGATTCGGCATCCGGTGAGTTCTCCACGACGAAGACCTCGTCCACCTGAGCCAGAAGCGCCTGGATGTTCGTGACGATGTCGGGCTCGGGGTGATACGCGAGAACAACGGCGGCGACACGTGCACCCGGCCGCCGGGTCATGAGATCTTCCGCACGGCGTTCACCCGGTCAGGCTGAGCATCGCGCCGTAGCTCAGAACCCCCACCGCGGGGGCGAGGGAGCGTGTCCAGATGGAGCGCGTGAAGAGCACTCCGGCGCAGGCGAGGAAGAACGGCAGCAAAGACATGCCGTAGCGGGCCACGAGGTCCACGTAGTAGCCGCTCAGGACGGTAGAGGCGAGCGCCAGGAACGGAGCAGCCAGCAGCGCGACCACGAACGACGACAGCGCCAGCGCTTCATCCGTCGAGCCCCGGCGCGCCACCGCGAGCAGTCCGAGCACGCCGGCGACGATCACCCACGTCATGACGGTCGATGCGACGATGGCGGCGACCCCTACGTCCTCCGGGTCGAGGGCGCCTACCGAGACCCCGGGGAAGAACTTGAACATCTCCCGCAGCAGGGCCGTCGCGGTCAGTGGTGAAGGCGCACCTTCATACGCGCCGGACTCGAGTGCGATGGCGTTGCGGATCACGAGCCAGGCCGCTTGCCCTGCCAGCGCCACGAGGAACGCGAGCACGGCAGTGTGAACGTGATGGTCGCGTACGAACGTGTGCAGACGCCGGCCCCGCTCCCTGCGGAATGCCGCACCCGCCGCGAGGATCACGAGCACCATGGCGGCGGCGACGACCGCCATCAGGTTCTGCATCTTCGCGAGCGTCACGAGGAGCGCGAAGAGGACGAAGAGCCATCGCGCCCCGCGCCCCGCACCTGGTCGCAGGAGCATGGTGACGCCGAAGAGCATGAGCGATCCGGCAAGGAGCGCCGTCGCATCCGTGCTCACATATGTGTTGGACCAGTAGGCGGGAAGTGAGCCGACGAGCAGGAGACCGAGCCCTCCCGCCACGACGGGATGCACCCGCAGACGACGAAGCGAGAGGTAGAGGAGAACCGCCGCGGCTGCCAGCCACGTCCACCCCGCGAGTCTTCCCGCTGTCGTCAGGTCCTCTACTCCCACCAGACGGAGAGGCTGGGCCATGAGCCAGGTCGCGGCGAAGTAGAGGGGGGTGTAGATGTCCGCCGTCGTCTTGCCGGCCTGCGGCATGCGGTCGACGTCTGAGGGCTGCCAGTCGGTGCACATCGACTGCGGGTACAGCCCGATGGCCCGTACCCCGTGGCATGAGAGATACAGGCGCGCGTACTGGCCCGTATCCTCCCCTCGTTGCACGACGAATTGCGTGGGGACCTTGGCGAGATAGTCGATGTAGACGTATTCGTCGATCGGCGACACGGCAGTGTGCTTGGGCACCTGCCACACGGCGAGCACCATCGCGGCGACCACGAGCAGGAGGCAGATCGTCGTATCCACGATTCGGCGCGAACGCACGATACGACGCACTCGGCCGCCATCGGACCGAGCGGTTTCCGGCGCGAACGTAGGCAGGGAATCGACCAATGTCGTCTCTCGTCTCTTCCCGTGCTCGACGGGTGTCTATCGTGGGGGGCTCGCCGCCGGCGAGGGTCGGCATGAATTCGAGGAGTCTCGAGGCGACATCGCGAGGGCGCGTGGCAAGAATACCCGCATCGCCTGTCGATGACATCGCCGGCGCCTCGCCGCCTCGGTGACCTATCTGACGGAGATCGCCGGCTCCGCGTGCGCGACGCCCGTCTGCGTGGACAATGCGGGGACGGAGAACATCGCCCCCTGCCACTGGATGTCGTAAGGCCGTCCGTCTGCGGCCAGGACCTCCGCATTCACGAAGTACTGGCCGCCGGCCAGGGGAAGGCTCGGGAAGCTGTACGTGATGATCCGACGACCCGCGGAGCTGGGGCCGTGCCGCGTGGCATTGCGGCGCGTGCCGGTTCCGAACACCTGCTGGCCGTTCGGGGTGTCGATGCTGAGGCTCGAATGCCACTCGTCGATGTCGTGCGGCACATCGACCTGGACCTCGACCATCATCTCCTCACCGGTCGAGATGTTCTCGACCGGGTCACCGGAGGCATTGCGCACGAGGACGGAGACGATCTGGGGAATGAGGCGGGCCTCGGCGCTCTCGATCGCAACACCGGCGGCGGCTTTCCGCTTGCCCTCGAGGATCTCGCGGTGCACCCGTGTCGCGTCGACGGAGGACCCGATGAAGGCGACCTCTCCCTGACTGAGCACGACGCCCCGATCGCACACTTCCATCACCTGCTCGGCCGAGTGCGAGACCAGGACGATCGTGCGCCCCTCGCGCTGGAACTGGCGGATCTTGTCCATGCACTTGCGCTGGAAGGCCTCGTCGCCGACGGCGAGCACCTCGTCGACGAGGAGCACGTCGGGGTTGGTGTGCACCGCGACCGCAAACGCCAACCGCACGTACATCCCGGAGGAGTAGAACTTCACCTGACTGTTGATGAAGTCGCCGATCTCGGAGAACGCGAGGATGTTCTCGAACTCGGCATCCGTCTCCTCTTTGGAGAGACCGAGGATCGCCGCATTCAGGTACACGTTCTCACGACCGCTCAGATCCGGATGGAAGCCGGCGCCCAGCTCGAGGAGTGCGGCGAGCCGCCCGCGGCGCAGCACGGTGCCCGACGACGGGTCGATGATGCCGCCGATGACCTTCAGCAGCGTGCTCTTGCCCGAGCCGTTCGTGCCGAGGAGCCCGATCGACGAACCGGCGCGGATCGTGAACGAGACGTCCTTGAGGGCATCGAACGACTCCTGGTGCGCGCGTCCTCGACGCCCGAGCGTCACGACCCGCTCTTTCAGGGAGTTGTCCTTGCGGAGAACGAATGACTTCGAGACGCGGTCGACGACCACGACCTCCGGGCCCTCCTCGCCCGTGGCGCGATCAAGAGTCGACATGGTTCACAGCTCCTGCGCGAAGTTGCCCTGCAGGCGCGCGAACACGCGCTGACAGATCCAGATGAGCGGCAGTGCGACCAGGAGCGCGATGAGCATCCGCAATGCGAGGTCGGGAGGGTAATCCGCTTCCGTGCCGGTCACCCAGAAGGTCTTGTGGAAGCCGAGCACTGCGAGAGTGAGCGGGTTGTTGGTGTAGACCTCGAGCAGCCAGCTCGGAAGGTTGAACTGGGCGAAGACGTCGTACACCATCGTCCATCCGTAGACGATGGGCGAGGCCCACAGCGCCAGCGTCAGGACGATCTGGACGAGGTACTGGACGTCGCGCAGATAGACGTTGAGAGCCGACATGAGGATGCCGAGGGCGGTCGAGTACAGCACGATGAGCAGCACCGAAGGGATGAAGTAGAGCAGGTCCGGTGTGAACGGCGATGATCCGAGTATCAGGCAGGCGACGGTGAGCACCACCACCTGGACGCTGGACGTGAAAAGGGCGGAACCCGTGGAGGCGAGCGGGAAGATCTCGCGCGGCACGTAGACCTTCTTCACCAGGCCCGCGTTCGCGACGATCGATGCCGTGGTTCCGGAGAGCGTCTCGGAGAAGAGCCCATAGATCGTCAGACCGGAGAACACGTAGAGGGCGAAGTCCTCGATGCCGCGCGCGGCGCCCAGGATCTGGCCCATCACGACGTAGTAGACGAACAACTGGATGAGCGGATTGATCAGCGTCCAGAGCACGCCGAGAACGCTGTCCTTGTAGCGCGCCTTGATGTCCCGACGGACGAGGAGGCCGAGCAGCTCCCGATGGGCGAACACCGCCCGCAATGAGCCCCAGGTGTCGCGGAACCCGGCTTTTCCCCCGGGGGCGACGAGGGGCTGTCTGCTCAGACGCTCGAATCGGGTGAGAGCGCTGTCACTCAATTCGTACCTTGACTTTCTTCGCCGGCGACCAGCGACCAACTATACCGGTCGCCGGATGCGAGTCCCCCGAGTGAGTGAGTGGCCCTCGAGTCAGCTCTCCGCCCATACAGACCCGGTCGATGGCGGCCTTTTGGCCGTGCCGACGTTATGCCGGAGACTGGTGGCATGCGTGGAATCATCTTGGCCGGCGGCACGGGCTCCCGTCTGCACCCCATCACCCTCGGGATCTCGAAGCAGCTCGTACCCGTCTACGACAAGCCGATGATCTACTATCCGCTCTCCACACTGATCCTCGCGGGCATCCGCGACATCCTCATCATCACGACGCCCCAGGACTCCGACCAGTTCCAGCGACTGCTCGGGGACGGCTCCCGGTTCGGCGTCGCGATCACCTACAAGACCCAGCCCGCGCCGGACGGTCTCGCGCAGGCGTTCATCCTCGGGGAGCAGCACATCGGGTCCGACTCGGTGGCCCTCGTCCTGGGCGACAACATCTTCTACGGGCAGGGCATGGGCACGCGCCTTCGCCAGTACACCGATCTGACCGGTGGCGTCATCTTCGGCTATTGGGTCGATGATCCGGCGGCCTACGGCGTAGTCGAGTTCGACGTGGACGGCAACGTGGTCTCACTCGAGGAGAAGCCCGCCCAACCGAAGAGCAACTACGCCGTGCCCGGCCTCTATTTCTACGACAACGACGTCATCGACATCGCCAAGAATCTGAAGCCGTCGCCGCGCGGCGAACTCGAGATCACGGATGTGAATGTCCACTATCTGCAGGGAGGCAGCCTCAAGGTCGAACTGCTTCCGCGCGGCACCGCATGGCTCGATACCGGTACGTTCGACTCTCTCAGCGAAGCGACCGACTTCATCCGCACCGTGGAAAAGCGGCAGGGCCTGTCGATCGGATGCCCCGAGGAGGTCGCCTGGCGGATGGGCTTCCTCAGCGACGATGAGCTCCGCCAGCGCGCCGAACCGCTCGTGAAGAGCGGATACGGCGCCTACTTGTTGAAGGCCCTCGAGCAGGGCCGACACTGAGCGACAGGAGACTTCCACGATGACGGACGTCTCTCCGGTCGGAATTGCCCCGGCCAGTCTCGATGCGAACGCACGCCGACTGTTCATCTACGTCGTATGGGACCGCCGTGGCGAGGTCGAGGACTACATTCCCTATGCGCTCGCGGGCATGCGCAGCCATGCCGCCCACATCCTCGTGGTGATCAACGGCGCGCTCTCCGCCGAGGGGCGAGCAGCGCTGGAACCGGTGAGCGACGAGATCCTGGTGCGCGAAAACGTCGGCTTCGACATCTGGGCCCACAAGGATGCCCTCGACCACATGGGCGATCGGCTCGGCGACTTCGATGAGCTCGTGCTGACGAACGACACGTGGTTCGGGCCGGTGCGCCCCTACGCGGGTGTCCTCTCTCGTATGGACGCCCGACCCGTGCACTTCTGGGGAATGACCGACCACGCCCGGGAAGAGCCGAACCCCTTCACCGGCGACGGAGTCCTGCACTATCACCTCCAGTCGTTCTGGATCGCGGTACGGCGCGAGATGTTCCTCTCCGAGCGTTGGAAGCAGTATTGGCACGATCTGCCCGACATGCCCGGCTATTTCGACGCCGTGCTTCAGCACGAGACGGTCTTCACAGAGCATTTCGCGTCGGCCGGGTTCACGCACGACGTCGCCTTCGCCTCAGAGGATTACCCCACCGATCATCCGGCGCTGTTCAACCCCGATCTTCTCTTGGCGGACGGGTGCCCTTTGCTCAAGAGGAGACCGTTCTTCCACTATCCGCCTTTCCTGGACCGGCACGCCGTCATCGGCAGGGAGATCCTGCGCGATGTCGCGGGTCATGGATACCCGATGCCGTTGATCTGGGAGGACCTGGCTCGCAATGTCGCCCCCAAGACACTCAACGCGGACGCCGGTGCGCTCGAGGTCCTGCCCGAGGTCGACGTCTCCTACGACGCCACAAGGCCCTTCCGAGTGGCCGTCGTCATGGACATCGAGCACGTCGAGATGGCCGATGAGCTGCTCGACCGCGCGTCCTGCCTGCCGGATCCCTTCGATCTCATCATCACGACCACGTCGCCATCGCGGGCGCGACAGCTGCGCGAGACGCTGGATCGGCGAGCGGACTCCGGGGTGCGCAGTGTCGATGTGCGCGTCCTGCCATCAGAACTCGGCCGTCATATGAGCGCCTTCTTCATCGGATGCCGCGACGTGCTGCTCGATGGCCGGCACGACCTGGTCGTGAAGCTCCACTCGAAGCGGTCGTCGCGAAAGTCATTCAACGTGAGCCGCTACTTCACCCGGCACCAGCTCGAGAACCTGCTGAGCTCACCGGGTTATGCGGCCAACATCCTGGCACTGTTCCAGCGCGAGCCCGGGCTCGGCCTCGTCTTCCCCCCCGCACCCCACATCGGCATTCCCACCTCTGGAGCCGGCTGGTCGCTGCACCGGCCGCGGGCGGAGGCGCTCGCAAGGAGCCTCGGCATCCGGGTTCCCATGGACGAGGTGTCGCCGCTCGCGCCGCTCGGCGGCATGTTCGTGTGCCGCCCCGAGGCGCTGCGCCTGCTCAGCGAGCATGAATGGCATTCCTCGGACTATGCAGCCTCGCAGGAGTTCCCGAAGGCGCCACTCGGGCCGACGCAGGAGCGACTCCTCACGTATGCCGCCGGGGAGCGCGGTTTTCATTCCCGTACCGTCATGAATGCCGAGCACGCCGACATCAGCCACACCGCTCTCGAGTTCAAGCTCGATCAGCTCGCCTCGACGACCCCCGGGTATCCGATCGAGCAGATCCAGTTCCTCCACCGCTCCGGGCCGACCGGACGCGGGAGCGCTCTCGACCTCACGCGCATGTACCTCCGCCTGAACCATCCAGAAGCCGCGAAGTCGATCGCACCGTTCACGGCTGCCGCCCGCGGCGCCGTTCACCGACTGAAGTCGCTTCGCCTCGGATCACGGAGGGTGACATGACGGCTTCGCCGGTTCCCGTGGCCGCGGCGACCGCATTCCCGGCAGCCGGCCGGCGGCTCGTGATCTACGTGGTGTGGGACAGGCGCGGCGAAGTGGAAGACCACATCCCATACGCGCTCGCGGGCCTGCGGGAGCACGCGGACCGGATCCTCGTTGTCGTCAACGGAGCACTCTCCCCCGAGGCACGGACGAAACTGGAGCCCGTGTCGGATGAGATCCTCGTCCGGGACAACCACGGCTACGACATCTGGGCGCACAAGCACGCGCTCGATCACCTGGGTGCCGAGGTGGTCGAGTTCGACGAAGTGATCCTCACGAACGACACATGGTTCGGGCCGGTCCGTCCATACGGACCCGTGCTCGCGCGAATGGAGGAGCGCCCCGTGCATTTCTGGGGCATGACCGACCACGCCCGGGAAGAGCCCAACCCCTTCACGGGAAGGGGTGTGCTGCACTACCACCTGCAGTCGTACTGGATCGCGGTCCGCGCCACCCTTCTCCGCTCGGAAGCGTGGGCGGCGTATTGGCGCGACCTTCCCGACATGCCCGAGTATCTCGACGCGGTCCTTCGACACGAGGTCACGTTCACCGAGCACTTCGCCTCCCGCGGATACACGCACGACGTCGCCTTTCCCTGCGGGGATTACCCCACGGATCACCCGGCCCTCTTCAACGCCGATCTGCTGCTTGCCGACGGCTGCCCCACCCTCAAGCGACGACCGCTCTTCCACTGGCCGCCCTTCCTCGACCGCCACGGCGTCATCGGTCGCTGGACCATGGCGGATGTCGATCGCTACGGCTACCCGGTGGAGCTCATCTGGCGCAACCTCGCGCGCAACGTCGAGCCGAAGGTGCTCAACACGGATGCCGCGATGCACGAGGTGCTGCCGGAGGTCGACGTCTCCTACGATCCCGCGAATCCTTTCCGCATCGTCGCCGTGCTGCACATCTTCTATGTGGAGATGACCGACGAGATGCTCGATCTGGTCGACACCCTGCCGGGCGCGTACGATCTGGTCGTCACGACGCCAGACGCGTCCAAGGCCGACGAGATTCGAGACATCATCGCGCGACGCCCCCGCGAGGGCCGTCGGGTCGACGTGCGCGTGCTCGAGTCCAACGACGGCCGCGACCAGAGCGCGTTCCTGGTGGCCTGCAAGGATGTGCTGATCAGCGAGGAATACGACCTCGTCCTGAAGCTCCACTCCAAGAAGACCCCGCAAGACGGCTTCAACGTGGGGCGACACTTCAAGAACCAGCAGTTCTCGAACCTCCTGAACAGCCCGGGGTATGCGGCGAACCTGCTCGCGCTCTTCCAGAAGGAACCGGGGCTGGGCCTCGTCTATCCCCCGACGATCCACATCGGCTACCCGACCATGGGCCGAGGCTGGTGGTCGAACAAACCCGGGTTCGAGCGGCTCAGCGCGCGGCTCGGCATTCGGGTGCCGCTCGATGAGATCTCGCCCCTTGCGCCTTACGGCTCCATGTTCGTCGCCCGCCCGGAGTCGCTGCTCCTTCTGGTCGAGCACGACTGGTCCTACGACGACTTCGGCGGCGCCGAGGCCTACCGCGATGGGGGACTCGCACATATCCTCGAGCGCATGCCGTCGTACGCCGCCGCTGAACTCGGCTATCACACGCGTACCGTCTCGACGGCCGAATACATGTCGATCAGCCACACGTCGATGGAATTCAAGCTCGATCAGATGTCATCGACCATCCCCGGGGACAGCGTCGATAAGATCATGTTCCTCAAGCAGGCGGGCTACGTCGGGCAGGGCCGCCCGCGCGACTTCGTCCGCATGTATTTCCACCTGCATCCGAGAGTCGGACGATTGCTGGGCTGGAGCATCGACGAGTCCCACCCGCTCGGCAGGAGGCTCCGCCGCCTCGCGTCTGCGCTGCGGTGGAAGCGCCGATGATCGTCGCCGTTGCGGCCACGGGCGCGGCAGCCGCCGCGGCACGGGAGACGGTGCGCTCCATCCAGGCCGTCGCTCCCGAGCTGGCCTGTCATGTGCTCGACGTGGATGGCCGCTATTCCCCGATCGGGCATGAGACCGTCTCGTCGCCGCGCGACGTCGGACTGCCGCTCGCAGCCACCCGCCTGACGCACGACGACGCCGACTTCCTCATCGCCGCCACGGCCCTCTGGGCGACTCGTCTGCTGGACGAGGAACAATCCGTACTCGGCCTGACGCCCGGAATCCTGCTCGTCAGCCCTCCCACAGGTGCATGGCTCGATGGCGACGCGACGGTCGCCGTCACGCGGACGGTGGCCGTCCAGCCCGCTCAGGCCGTGCAGATATCGGTCCTCGCGAACGAGCTCTTCCTGCTCGGCACCGCCGCTCGCCCGCACGGTCCAGGGCTGGAGGCGCTCGCCCGCGACTGGCGGACCGTGGGGCGCTGGCTCGACTTGTTCCTGGCGCGCGTTCCGCATCGTGTGCTCGCGGATGACGCGCTCTTGGTGTCACGATGGAATTCGGATGCCGCCACCGTTCTCGGGGATGTGCGGGGGTCGCTCAGTCGGAACGGCGTACCGGTGCTCGCCCTGGCCCTGGATGGCCTCGATCCCGTCCATCCGACCCTCTTCGACAGCCGCCGCGGAGCATCGTCAGGTCCGCTGCTCAGCAGGAATCCGCTGCTGGCACAGCTCGCGAGCGAATTCGCAGAACGCCAGCTGTCCCAGCTGAGCGGCACCGCCGAGCCTCCCGCGGACGCTGCGGTCGTACGGGCGTGTGCTCGGGCGGGCGTCGATGCGGGCACATCTCTCGACGCCGCTGAGCACGACCTCGAAACATGGCTGCTGGAACTCTTGCCTGCGGCTCACCGTGCACCGGCAGCTCGCTATCTGGCAGGCATCCGCTTGCTGCGCTCCGATCTTCGCGATGCGTTCCCTCACGTGCCGGGCAGCGACTCTGCCCGATTGGCTCGGTGGGCCCTCGATCACGGCGTCGGCGAGCCCGGATACGACGTCACCCTCCTTCAGCGCGCCGCTGAGCGCACGCTCGCCGCTCAGCCGGCACCCGATCCCCCCGACACGGGCCGGCCCCACGGTGTCAACCTGGTCGGCTACCTCTCGGGGGAGTTGGGCGTCGGCACGTCGGCGAGGCTGATGGATGCCGCACTCACCGCCGCGGGCGTTGCGACGAGTACTTTCCCCGTCACGACGAGCCTCGAGTCGCGTTTCTCGGCGACCTACCGGCACACGTCGGGAACGCGTTACGACACGACGCTGCTGGCCGTCAATGCTGATCAGACGCAGGCGGTGAGCGAGGCGATGGAGGACGTCGTCGACGGCAGCTACCGGATCGGCATGTGGTACTGGGAGGTCGAGTCCTTCCCCGAATCGCGCGACGCCGCCTTCGCGCTTGTCGATGAGGTCTGGGCGGCCACGGACTTCGTACGCGATGCGATCGCCGAGCGCGCCCCCATTCCTGTTCGCACCGTCACGCCGCCACTTCCGCAGAGGTCTGCCGGTGACCCTCCTGGAGTCCCGGCGCACCTGAGCATCCCCCTGGAGAGGGCATGGTTCTTCTTCGCGTTCGACTACCTGAGCACAGTTGAACGCAAGAATCCGCTTGGACTCGTCGACGCATTCACACGCGCTTTCCCGCACACAGACGCCCACGGCCCCGTTCTGGTCATCAAGACGCTCAACGCCGGACTGCGCCTGGGAGAGGCCGAGCGGGTTCGCCTCGCCGTCGCGGGCCGCCGAGACGTCATCGTGATCGACGAATACCTCGAACCCGAGGAGCTCACGGCTCTGATGGCGAGGTGCACGGCGTACGTCTCGCTCCACCGCGCCGAGGGGCTCGGGCTCACGATCGCGGAAGCGATGGCGTGGGGGCGACCGGTGGTCGTGACCGCGTACTCCGGCAACATGCAGTTCACGAATGACCGGAACGCCTTTCTCGTGCCCTGCGAGATGACGGCGATTCCGCCCGACGCCGATCCGTACCCCGCCGGAACCCTGTGGGCGGATCCCGACCTCGATCAGGCTGCGGCGATTCTTCGCGGGATCGTCGACGATCCGGACTCCGCGGCGGCCGTCGGCCGGCGAGCCGAAGAGGACATGCGCCGACTGCACTCCCCCGAGGTCGTGGCACAGCGGGTGCGTGAATCGCTCCGTGCAGGATGGGACCGGCGCGACGAGATACTCGCCCGTGAGGCGAGGTCGGCGCGACCCCCGCTTCTGCGAAGAGTGCGCGCTCGCATCCGGCGAGCCCTGTTCCGAGCGGACGGCCGTCGGCGATGACCGCCCCCACGGCAGTCGTCAAGGGTCGAGCACAGGCGTCGGGTCACCCTGAGGCAGCGACGCCATCCTCCACAACCACACGAAACGCGTGGTTGGTGTTCGGCGTCCTCTTCGTCGCGTCCGTGATCGCCGCTCTCTCGCTGCGCAGCATCATCTTCGCCGAGCCGATGGTGGCGTGGGGGGACGACGCTTCCAACGGTCTGCTCATTCTCGAGGCGAAACGCTTCAGCCTGCTCGAGGGGCACTACTCCCGTACGGGAACGAACCACCCCGGTCCCGGCTGGCTCTACCTGCTGGCGGGAGGGGAGGCCCTGTTCTACGACTGGCTGCACATCGTCCCGGCACCGTTCAACGCGGTCGTCCTTGCCCAGATTGTCATACAGTGCCTCTGCATCGCGGCCGTCGGCGGCGTGGCGACAGCGCTGACCCGCCGAGCGTTCGCCGGCATCTTCATCGGCGCTGCGACGTTCTGGGGATTCGTGGGATGGTTCGGCGACACGCCGTTCCTCGGCTATGCGCTCGGAAACACCTGGCCACCGTTCGCCTCGTTCACCTTCCTGGCACCGGTGGTGGCATTCTCCATCGCGGTAGCCTACGGGCGCACGGCGTTCCTTCCCGGGCTGGTTCTCGCCGGGGGCCTGCTCGTACATACCCACGTCGCGTTCTTCTTCGTGTTCGGCGGCCTCTTCGTCGGCGTCTCCATCGCCTGGTTCGTGGTGCATCGCCGCGGCGTCGGAGCGGAACTGAAACAGCATCGCGTGGCCGCGGCGCTCGCGGCGATCGCACTCGTGCTCGTGATAGGGCCGCTCGTGCTCCGCACGATCCTGGATTGGCCCAATCCATGGCAGGGGTGGTTCGGATTCACCCGAAGCGTGACCGTGCATCCGGGTTGGGGCGAGATCGCCCAGTATTTCCTCAGCGACCTGATGCTCATCGGGATCCCCGTGTGGGTCTACGGCGCCGCGGCCGCCGTGGCAGCGCTGCTTCTCGTGGTCGAGCGTGATGCGGCGCGGCGGCGCCTCGCCGTGACGGCCTACTCGGTGATCGGCGTCATCGCGCTGCTCTCGATCCTCTACGTGAAGCTGGCGGTCGACTACGTCAGCCCGGTCGAGGTGTACGGCTACATCGTCGTTTACACGCTCGTGCTGCCGCCGATCTTCCTGTCCATCGTTCTCGTCCATCTGGTGGGGACGGTGACGGAACGCGTGAAGCGTGCGGGAGGCTGGCGCGCTGTCAGGGTGGCCGTGCCCATCCTGTCCACGGTTGCAGCGATCGCGCTCTTCGGGTCGATCACGATCGCGAACCCGACCATCGGGTACGCCCTGCAGCCCCAGATCGCGAGGATGGCCCAGATCGGCGACGAGCTCGCAGAGTACGCGAGGGCGAATGGAGAAGTCGGCATCTATCTGCGGGATGGGTCTTTGTGGCCAGACTTCGCCACCGTATTCCTGGCCGCACTTCGCAACGAGGGCGTGGGTGACGTCTGCGGATACTACGCGGAGGGCAGCGACGCGCAACGACTGACGATGTCGAGCGCGTTCGCGTGCGACGGAACGCCGGAGAACATCGTGGAGCTCATCCGCGCCGACTCAGCCGACTCCGCCACGGCGCTCTGGTCGCATCAGTCCGATCTCGTTCATCCCGAAGGCCTTGTGGAATGGGTCCCGCGCTCCTGACCCCGCTCGTTCGCGATGCCGGCGACTCGATGGCGGAAGGGCAAGTCGGAACACTCATCGGAGCTGCATCAGCGCTTCACACCCGCAGCGAGTCGGACGACCGCGGGAGCGGTCCCCCATCGGGGACGAGGGCAGCCCACGCGAGGTCGGCGTAGTCATCCCACGTGCGCGTGGGGCGCGCGTGCGCCTCGTCGCGAAGTCGTTCGAGGATGTCGTCGTCCGAAAGCAACGCCCGCATCGCCCGGGTGATCTGATCGTCGTCGCGCGGATCCACGAGCATCGCACCACCTGACTCGGCGATTTCCCTCGTGCTTCCGAACTCCGACGTGATGACCGGCGTCCCGACGGCGAGCGATTCCGCGACGGGAAGGCCGAACCCCTCGTTGATGGATGGGAAAACCGTGAAGCGCGCGACTCTGTACGCGGCCCAGAGCAAGGAGTCTCCGGCGCGGCTGATCGACTCGACCGGTCGCCCTGCCGCCTGAAGGGCCCCGAGGCGCTCATGGAACTCCTCGCTGCGCCACGCGTTCCCACCTATGAAGCACAGCGAAAAGCGTCGGCCTTCCCGCCAGAGGAGTTCCGCCGCGTGAAGAACGGCGAGATGGTTCTTGCGCGGTTCGTGGCTCCCCACAACGAGGACAAGCGGCATGGTCCCCACGACCAGCCTCTCGCGGGCTGCATCGAGGTCGGACGGGGAGGATCCCCCGGCCGACGTGGGCAGCAACACGGGAACGACATCGGGGCCGACAAGCCCTGCACCCCGCAGCATCACGCGCCAGCCGTTGTACTCGATCGCAGTTGCCTGCGAGATGGTGCAGACCCTGGTGAAGAACTTGAGCGCCGACAGATAGTGGGCGAAGGCACCCGTCAACCCGGTCGCTATGAGCGTTTCACTGGACGTCACGGGAATGAGGTCGTAGCAGATCGCCGTGCACTGAGTTCTACCGAATCGACCCAGCGACCGCAGGCGCGCCGCGCGCGACAGCTCGGCCGACACCTCCGGAAGAACGAAGATCGTCTCCCACGGGACAACGACCGTGGTGCCGACCCGGGGCGGGTCCTCGCCGACCCGCGCACGGCCGTCGCGAACGCGGGCCAATTCGTCCGGCTCGAGCTCGCGCATCGCCTGCCAGCCGTCGGTCCAGGCCACGAAACGGACACCGGGGCGCGTCAGCCATCGCTTGGCGACTTCTCGGACGACCCTTTGGATGCCGGTCGTCATCGTCGTGCTGACCGTGTCGGAGACGTCGACGAGCACGGCTGCCTGTTCCACGACCACTGTCCACCGGATGCTCTCCGCGGTCGTCTCGCTTCGGATGGCCTCGAACAGCGCCGCGGGATCGAACTCGGCTCGCCTTGCCGTCTCCTGCACGAGCGAGGACTCCGGAAGCCGGCCCGTCAGCACGGCGAGCGCGAGCCATATCTGGCTGCGATCGCGCGCATCCACGAGCCGGCTCAATGCGGACATCAGGCCCGCTTCGTCTTCTACCGTGACAGGGTTGTGGCCGAGAGCCTCCGCAAGTGTGGCGAGACGTCGAATCCACCCGCTCACGAGCGGTCGGGAGTCACGAAGTCTCATGAGAAGCCTCCTCGAGCAACGGCGCGACGAGGAAGTCCCAAAGCTCCGCTGCGTAGTAGTCCCATGTCGTGTCGGGGCGGTCGCGCGCTTCTCGAACGAGGGCGTCACGGAAGTCGGCGTCGGTGACCAGCTGCCGAAGTCCCTGAACGATCGACAGGTCATCCCTCGGGTCCACCGTGATGCATCCGCCGTCTGCCGCGATCTCCGCCTGGCTGCCGTACGACGTCGTCAGCACCGGCGTTCCGACGGCGAGCGCCTCCACGAGCGGCAGTCCGTACCCTTCGTGGAGCGAGACGAAGGCGACGGCGTCGGCGTCCGCCAGTTCGCTCCACAGCACTTCCTCCGACACGCGGCCGAGGTCGACGAGCGACCTCCCGTCGGCCGTGAGCCGCTCGATCGTCTCGCGCACGTGCTCGTCCGTCCAGCCGTTGCCGCCCACCATGCGCACTTCGAAGGAGAGACCTTCGGTCCACAACCGCTCGGCCGCGAAGAGGAGCGCACGGTGGTTCTTGTGCGGCTCACGCGTGCCGGAGAAGACGATGCGAGGCTTATCGCGCCGCGCACGGTTGCGGACGCCCAACCATGTCGGCGCAGTGCTCGCCGGGAGTCTCACTTCGCGGACGAGGGGTCCAGTCAATCCCTGCGCCTCCAGCATCTGAGCGAACCCCGAGAACTCCGCGGTCGCAGATGTAGAGATCCCCGCGATGCGGTCGGCCGCCTTGAGTGGCACCAACCACTCCCCCGCGGCCATCGCGTCATGGATCGGTCGCGTCTCGACGCTGGTGATCGGGATCAGGTCGTATCCCACGGCAGAGAGCCGGTTGCCCGAGCAATGGGCGATTCCGGCGAGCGCCTCGGTCGGCATGCCGATCGGCACGTCGGGTAGCACCACGACCGTGTTCCAGGGGACGAGGAGTTCGGGTTCGTAACCGGGGTCCACCTCGTCTGACGTGACCGTCGCGCCGAATCGCACCACCCGGGCGACCTCGCGCGGCGCCGCCGAGCGAAAGATGCGGTAGGTGTCGTCCCATATCCCCAACTCGATTTCATGCGCGCCCGCCCACCGCGACACCGTCTCGCGGACGACGCGGTGGATGCCGGACTGATAGTCGAGGCGTCCCGACGTGTCGACATCGACGAGCGGCGTCGTGACCACACGCATGGGGAGGTCGATGCGGCTTTCCGACGCGAAGCGCACGGCCCGTCCCAACAACGCCGTCTCGACGGCGTCCAGTGGCTCCAGCTGGATGGTCCGCTGCACGGCGCGCACATCGTCGACACTCGGGAACCGGCCCGTCACGGCCGTCAGGATGAGCCACGGGATCGAGCGTGAGGACCCCGCGCTCGCGATCTTCAGCATTCGTCCCAAGAGTGTCGCCGTGTCGAGGCCGACTTCCGTCGAGGGGCTGGTCGGAGGGTCGGGAAGGATGAAGCGCGCCGCCTCGAAGACTCGCTGGTCGAGCACACGGAGGGCTGCGGCACTCGACAGACGCGTTGCGTTCAACGGATTCGGCCGATCGCTCTGCGCAGTCCACGAATGGGTTCCGTCACTCGCCACGACAGCGATCCATGCATCGCCGCGAGCTCCTCGCGCAAGCGGTCAGCGTCCGGATCAGCCACCTCGGAGCGCCTCATCGGCGAGACCGCATCCGCCCACTCGGTGAGGGCTATGCGCTTCCAGTGGATGACCTGCGCTTCCAGCTCAGACGTGGTCGAGTCCAACTGTTGGGACAGACGCTTCAGCTCGTCATCGAATCGCGCGGGGACGAAGTCGTCGAGCACGCATGCGGGGTACGCCAGCCGCGCCGCCAGCTCCTCGCCGTGCTCCTGAGCCACGTAGAAGCGCGAGAGGCCATCGAAGAGGCAGAACTCGTATCCGGCGGCCAGGATTGCGGGTTCCCACTCCCCGTGAGTGGCCACCGTCGAGTTGGGCTGGGTCGCCTCGACGACCAGTACCCATGGGCGATGCCGCCGCAGATCGAGGCCTCGTATGACGGCCGCCTCGGCGCCTTCGACATCGATCACCATGAAGTGAACGGGTCTGTCGGCCCACCCGGCGTCCGAGTAGACCTGTTCGAGCGTGCGCGCCGGCACGACGATGTCTTCGACCTTCCGGCCGGTGATTCGGTGGCGCTCCCCCACCGCGTCCACTGTGGATGACAATCCCGTCCCGGCGACGGCGTGCAGCGTGACGTTCGCAGACTCGCCGTCGGAGATCGCCACCCGAAGCTGCACATCACGAGGGCGCTGCTCGCGATGCAGCGCCGCAAACTCCTCGACAGGCTCGATCGTGATGCCGTTCCAACCGCGATCGTAGAACGCACGCGTCACCGAGTCGGTGCGGGGATGGTTGGCGCCCACCTCCACGTAGTGTCCTTCGGACACGTGCTGAAGCGCACGCCACAAGACGACGTCCTCGGCATTCTGGGCAAACGAAACGAAGGGGCCGTCAGACATGGAAGCGATCTTAGCCGGACCGCAGAAACGGTCCATGCGTATCGACCGGGGCAGGACCGGTAGGCTCGCAACGACCGAACACCGCCCTACCAAGAGGAACCATGGCACGCGCGCTCATTACCGGAATCACAGGTCAGGACGGCCTTTACCTCGCTCAACTGCTGCTCGGCAAGGGGTACGAGGTCTACGGCCTGATTCGCGGGCAGAACAACCCGAAGCGAGAGCTCGTCGAGCGAACCGTGCCGGGTGTCCAGCTGCTGACCGGCGACCTCACGGATTTCTCGTCACTCGTCCGCGCCCTCGCGGTCGCTCAGCCAGACGAGGTCTACAACCTCGGAGCGATCTCCTTCGTCGCCTATTCGTGGGAGAACGCATCAGTGACCGCCGATGTCACCGGTAAAGGCGTCCTCACCATCCTCGAGGCCGTCCGCCTGTATGCGGGAAGCGAGCCCGAGAAGGTGCGCTTCTACCAGGCGTCGAGCTCGGAGATGTTCGGCAAGGTGCAGGACGTGCCGCAGCGCGAGTCAACCCTCCTGTGGCCTCGCTCGCCCTATGGCGTGGCCAAGGTCTTCGGGCACTACATGACGATCAACTACCGAGAGTCGTATGGACTGCACGCTTCGTCCGGCATCCTCTTCAATCATGAATCCCCGCTGCGCGGCCCGGAGTTCGTCACCCGCAAGATCAGCCTCGCCGCGGCGCGCATCGCCGCCGGCAAGCAGGACAAGCTGGTGATGGGCAACCTCGACGCTCAGCGCGACTGGGGTTTCGCGGGCGACTACGTGGAGGCGATGTGGCGCATGCTCCAGCAGCCGGAGGCCGATGACTACGTGATCTCCACGAATGAGACGCACTCCGTCGAGGAGTTCGTCGTTCGCGCGTTCGCGCGGGTGGGCATCGAGGATTGGCAGAAGTACGTCGAGCAGGATCCCCGATTCTTCCGGCCCGCCGAGGTGGAGCTGCTCATCGGCGACGCGGCCAAGGCCCGTGAGCGCCTCGGCTGGGAGCGCACCGTGGACTTCCCCCGCCTCGTCGACATGATGGTCGATGCCGACGTGGAGCGCGTCGCCAACGGGGAGCTCTGAGTGCCGCGCGCCTTCCTCACGGGCATCACCGGCCAGACGGGGAGCTATCTCGCGGAGCAGCTCGCCGGGGCGGATTGGGAGGTGCACGGACTGGTCCGGCCCGCTGACAGCAGTGCAGCCGCGACCCGACGGCTCGTCCCCTCGGCGACGCTTCATGAGGGCGACCTCGGTGACCTCGCCCGATTGACCGCGCTCGTCGATGACGTCGAGCCCGACACGATCTGGAACCTCGGCGGCCTGTCATCGGTCGCCGCTTCGTGGCAGCGTCCGGTCGAGACCGCCCAGATCACCGCCGTTCCCGTGGTGGCGCTCCTCGAAGCAGCGTGGCGGCTCCAGGAATCCCGCGGGCGACCGGTCGCATTCGTGCAGGCTTCGAGTGCGGAGATCTTCGGTTCCCCCGAGCACTCCCCTCAGGATGAGGCGACGCCGATCCGCCCCACCAATCCGTACGGCGCCGCGAAGGCGTATGGCCATAATCTGGTCGGCCTGTACCGCCTGCGAGGGCTGCCGGCCGCCAGCTGCATCCTCTTCAACCACGAGTCCCCGCGGCGTCCGCCCTCGTTCGTCACGCGTAAGATCACGCGCGCCGCCGCGAGGATCGCGCTGGGACTGCAGAATTCGCTCGAACTGGGAAACCTCGAGGCACGGCGTGACTGGGGATGGGCGCCGGACTACGCCCGCGCACTGGCATCAGCGGCCACAGTCCCCGACGATTACGTGATCGCAACGGGCGAGCCGCACTCGGTGAAGGAATTCGTTGCGGCGGCCTTCGCCGCGGCCGGCGTCGAGGACTGGCCCGAGCGGGTGCATGTCGATCCTTCGCTGGTGCGCCCCGCGGACGCCGCGGAGCAGGCCGGCGACTCGAGAAGAGCCCGCACGGCACTCGGCTGGGAGCCCACCAAGACCTTCAATGAGATCGTCGCAGCGATGGTCGAGGCCGACTTGGCGGAGGCGCGCGCGGAACGCTGATCGTTCCCCTGTCTCCGGGCACGACCGGAGCGCCCGGTATCGTGGAACCATGCGCAGACTCCTCGTCACCGGCGGCGCCGGGTTCATCGGCTCCAACTTCGTGCACCACGTGATGGAGCACACCGACGACCACGTCACGGTGCTCGACAAGCTCACCTACGCGGGGAACCGAGCCTCGTTGCACGGACTCCCCGACGACCGGCTGACCTTCGTGCAGGGCGACATCGCGGACGCGGCCCTCGTCGATGAGCTGTTCGCGAACACGGAAGCCGTCGTGCACTTTGCCGCCGAGTCGCACAACGACAATTCTCTGCACGACCCGCGTCCGTTCCTCGACACGAACATCATCGGAACGTACACGCTGCTCGAGGCGGCCCGCCGCCATGGGACGCGTCTGCACCACATCTCCACCGACGAGGTGTACGGCGACCTCGAGCTCGACGACCCGACCCGATTCTCGGAGACAACCCCGTACAACCCCTCCAGCCCCTATTCGTCGACGAAGGCCGGGAGCGACCTCCTGGTGCGGGCGTGGGTGCGCTCGTTCGGCGTGCAGGCCACGATCTCGAACTGCTCGAACAACTACGGGCCTTACCAGCACGTCGAGAAGTTCATCCCGCGCCAGATCACGAACGTGCTGCGCGGCATCCGTCCCAAGCTCTACGGCAAGGGCGAGAACGTGCGCGACTGGATCCACGCAGACGACCACTCGTCGGCCGTGCTGACGATCCTCGACGGCGGCGCGATCGGAGAGACGTATCTCATCGGCGCAGACGGCGAGAAGAACAACAAGGAGGTCGTCGAGCTCATCCTTAAACGTCTGGGCGAGCCGACCGACGCGTACGACCACGTCACGGATCGAGCCGGCCACGACCTGCGATACGCGATCGACTCCACGAAGCTTCGTACCGAACTGGGATGGCGACCGCGCTACCAGGACTTCGAGGCGGGCCTCGGGGCGACGATCGACTGGTACCGCGACAACGAGTCGTGGTGGGCGCCCGCGAAGGACGGCGTCGAGGCCTTCTACGCCTCGAAGGGTCAGTGATGACCGAGTTCGGCAAGGCGCTCACGCCGACCGAGACGTCCATCCCCGGCCTGGTCGTCTGGGATCTCCCCGTGCACGGCGACTCCCGCGGCTGGTTCAAGGAGAACTGGCAGCGCGAGAAGATGACGGCTGCCGGCCTGCGCGATTTCGGGCCGGTGCAGAACAACATCTCGTTCAACGACGCGGTGGGCACGACACGAGGCATCCATGCCGAGCCATGGGACAAGTGGGTGTCCGTGGCGACCGGGCGCATTTTCGGCGCGTGGGTCGATCTTCGCGAGGGACCGACCTTCGGCGCCGTCTTCACGACGGAGCTCGACCCGTCGCGCGCGATCTACGTTCCTCGCGGCGTCGGCAACTCCTACCAGACGCTCGAGCCCGACACGGCGTACGTGTACCTCGTGAACGACCACTGGTCGCCCGACGCCTCCTACACATTCCTCAACCTCGCGGACGAGGCATCCGCTATCGCATGGCCGATCCCCCTCGACCAGGTCGAGGTCTCACCGAAGGATCTCGCACACCCGCGCCTGGCGGACGTGACGCCCATGGGACCGCGCAAGACGCTCGTGCTCGGTGCGAACGGGCAGCTCGGTCGCGCGCTGCGCGCAGAGTGGGGGGATGCGCCGCACATCGAGTACGCCACTCGCGCCGAGCTGGACCTGTCGTCTCCCGATCTCATGAACGCTCGCCGCTGGCGCGACTACGACACGATCGTCAATGCGGCCGCCTACACATCCGTCGACGTCGCGGAGACGCCCGAAGGCCGGGTGCACGCATGGTCCGCGAACGTGCTTGGTGTGGGCTCGCTCGCCCGCGTCGCCACCGAGAACGACATCCTCCTCATCCATGTCTCCAGCGACTACGTCTTCGACGGCACGTCGACCCGACCGTACCGCGAGAACGATCCGTTGAGCCCTCTCGGCGTGTACGGGCAGACAAAGGCGGCGGGCGATACCATCGTGGCCACGGTTCCGCGCCACTACATCGTCCGCACGTCCTGGGTCGTCGGTGAGGGTAAGAACTTCGTACGCACAATGGCGGATCTCGCCCGTCGGGGGGTGGACCCCCGCGTCGTCGACGATCAGGTCGGCCGGCTCACGTTCACCCACGACATCGCCCGCGGGATCCGTCATCTGCGCGATTCGGCTGCCCCCTACGGCACTTACAACCTCACCTCCTCTGGAGCATGTCGTTCGTGGGCGGACATCGCGGCCACGATCTTCGATGTGATCGGCGCTGATGGTGGACGCGTGATCCCGACGCCGACCGACGCCTACTTCGCCGGGTCGATGAACACCGTCGCCCCACGGCCTCGTTACAGCGAACTCGACCTGTCGCGCATCGAATCGACCGGATTCACGCCCGGCGACGGTGACGAGCGACTCGAGACGTACGTGCGCGCGCTGGGGTGACGCCGAGCCTCGGGGCAGCACTCCGCCCTCGATGCTCTGGGTCCGACAAGAGTCGCATCGAGTCGGCCTCGGGAACGGGGTGTGCCGAAGACGACCGCGACGATCACGCTACGGGAGGGTCGACAACCGCCCCGCCAGCCGCGGGCGATGCGTCGACGGCGCGCCCCTTCGAAGAGACAGCCCGTCGGGTGCCGAAGACGACGAACTTGTAGAAGAGGAAGTTCCAGACCAGGCCGAGCAGCACAGCGGTCGCCTTCGCGATGTTGATCGTGACGAATTGCCTGCCGGACTCACTCGGCAGGAACAGAAGCGAACGACCGAACTCGGTGTCGAACAGCAACTCGAACCCGAGGATCACCGCGTTCTGCAGGATGAGCGAACTGAATCCGGTCACCAGGAAGAAGATCCCGAATCGCTTGACAGAGATCGGCTTCTGGTAGCGGAAGACGAAGAAGTGATTCAGCAGATAGGAGACGCAGATACCTGTCGTGACCGAGATCACGTTTGCGGCCAGCGTCGGCGTCGCGAACGCGAACACCAGCACGTTCAGTATCATGAAATCGAGCGCAGTGTTGAGACACCCCGCTATCAAGAATCGGACCTTCTCGTTCGAGAGCAGCTTCTTCACGTACTGAGGTATCCTTCACAACCATGCTCAAGCTCGCGATCGCCGTGCCCACATACAACGAGGTCACCAATGTAGAGGCGCTCATGGAGTCGATTTCCCGTGTGGGTGCCCAACATCCCGACACCGCGATCACGCTCTTCGTGCTGGATGACTCCTCCCCCGATGGCACTGCCTCCTTCGTCGAACATGCAGCCCCGCGCTTCGAACGGGATAACTTCGCGGTGCGAGTCGTCGTGAAGCCAACGAAGGAAGGGCTCGGAGCAGCCTATATCCACGGTTTCCGGCTCATCCTGAATGAGGAGTTCGACCATATTCTACAGATGGACGGGGACCTCTCCCACGACCCCAGGTACATCTCGGGGTTCATTCATCAGGCCCAGGCCGGCGCGCCGTTCGTCGTCGCCTCCCGATACATCCCCGGGGGTGGCACCCCCGACTGGTCATTTCGTCGCAAGTTCCTCAGCCGCGGAGGCAACACTTACGCCCGGCTCGTGCTGAGCCGGGAGATCTCCGATTACACCGGCGGGTTCAACATGTTCTCGAGTGACATCCTGCACCGCATCAAGCCCGAGACCATCTCGGCGACCGGCTACGGGTTCATCCTCGTGCTGAAGTACCGTGCGCTGCTCGCCGCGCAGCGTGTCGTCGAACTCCCCATCGTCTTCCTCGACCGAACCAACGGGGAATCGAAGATTCCGCGCAACACCCTCATGCGGAACTTCTTCCTCGTCCCGCGCGTTCGGGCGGCACGTGGAGATGTCTAGCGACGCCAGGCCGACCCGCTCATCCGCGCCCGCCCGCTTCCCCTGGTGGGCGCGCGCGGGTGTCGAACTCGTCGCGGTCGTCGTCGTCATAGCGGCGAGCTTGATCATCCTTGGACGATGGATGGGGACCGATTGGGAGACCAACCTCCTCTACAACGGCGACTCGCTCGTTCTTCCGTTGGTGCGAGAGTCCGTGCTCGCGGGCGAGCCTTTCGAGTGGGTGTTCTCGTCGCAGTTGTTCCTGTTTCCCGAGAGCGTGCTCTACTGGATCGCCAGCAGCTTCACCGACAACCCGCGCGCCGCCCTGGCGGGCGTGGCAGTGCTCAATCTCGTCCTGCTCTACGTACTGCTTCGTTGGTGCTCGCGGCTTCTTTTCCGGCACTCCCGACACCGGATAATGGAGGTCTGCGTCGCTCTCGGTGCGACCGCCACGTACATCGTCTATGTGCTGCTCGAGCCGGTTTCTGACATCAATGGAACGGCGATAGCGAGCCTCTTCCTCCTCGTCTCGTACTACCCAGGTGTGGTCCTCTCCGGCTTGACGGCGATCGCCCTCACCCTCTGGGTGACCCACAGCTTCACCGATCCACCTGTCCGCGCGGCTCGAACCGCAGTGTTCGCGGTGTTGTTCGTGATGGTCGGCGCTTTGACCGGCGCATCGAACCCTCTGTTCTGGATGCAGATTCTCGCCCCTTTCGCGGTCACGTTGGTCATCGCTGCGCTGCTTCGGCGGATCAGCCGCCAGTGGCTGTGGACACTGGCCGTCGTGATGGTCGCCACCGTCCTTGCCGGGTTCCTACTCCGTCAGCTCCTGGAGCGGTACGGCTCGCGAGGCGTCGGCAGCTACTTCAACCCGTCGATGATGGGCGAATCGCTCGCGTTGCTGAACAGGGTTGCGGATGACCTGCTCGCTACCCCGCATGGATTCCTCAAGCTTCTTCTTGCCTCGGCGGTGCTCCTCGTGACCGCGGTACCCATTGCACGAGCTCTGTTCCGTCCGCGCCACACGGATCCCCGCTCGCAGGTCACATCCGCGGAATTGATCCTCGCCATCTTCTCCTGGGTCACCGTGAGCTCACTGCTCGTCGGGATGGTTCTCACGGGGACGATGACGACGCGCTACCTCGAACCGTTCTTCGTCGTTCCCCTCCTGTCCGCCTCGTACGAGACGGTGAGATTCCTGCGAGTGACTCTCGCGTCGATACCCGAGGCGCGGGTGCGGCGCAGTCTCGTCGCGTTCGGGATGATCGTCGCGTCGGGCATGGCTCTTCTGCTCGTCGTCGGAGGAGTGCTGTCCGTCCAGCGCGCCTCGGTGCTCGCGTTCTCGGAGGATCGCGGCGGGGCCGGCTGCACGGCGGAGCTCCCCGCGGACGCCGAGGCCGGCGTAGGAACATTCTGGCTGACACGCAATTGGGATCTCTACGGCACACACGATGAAGCGATTCTTCAGGTCAATTCCGACCTGACGGTGTTTCCCTGGATGATCAACCTGGCGAGTTACGACGACCAGCGCTTCACCTTCGTCGTGCAAGACCCGTGGGGTTTCGTCACTGAAGACTCGATCGCGCCGCTCGGACCGCCGAAGTCCGTCCAGGAGTGCGACGGTTTCATGATCTACGACTACGCCGGAACACAGGGTGAACAACTGCTCAACGATCGGATCGAGTCGAGCCTTCTCGCCGAGAAGCGGCTCCGCGGATTCGAGTGACCTGCGCTCGTCTCCTCGCTCCGACCCTCGAAACACTCAGATCCGCACCGGCGATCGTGCGCCGACGGCATCAGGGGAACCGAGTGATCGCTCGAGATTGATACTCGGGGCTGCCGAGGATCCCCATTCGGACGGCGTTGTCCCCATATCGCAGGCCTTGGTCACCCCACCCCTCCATGGCGGCCTGGTCAGCCTCCCGCCCCAGGTAGGACCTGTACATCATGGCCACTCTCGCGCCAGCCGCCTCCATCGACATCCAGATGCTGTCCACGACCGCTGCGCGACCCGCAACAGCTGCTACACGGGACCATCCGTCGATCTCCTCCTGACCCGCCGTGCGATGCAGGATCTTCTCGTAGAGCGCCGCGACGAACGCGGGATCTGTTCCCCCCGTCCGGGTGTAGTACTCATCCGATCGCAGGAGGCCCCGGTACGCATCGTCGGGCGAGAGTATGCCGGCTCGCATCCCGTTCAGCCACGCCGTCATGCCGCCCTCGTCCGGTTCCCGCCCCAGGACCTCACGGTACGCCTCGGTGATCTTCAGGATGCGGAACTCGTCGCTGTTGACGAAGCCCTGAGCAACCTGCGTCGGGGGCGCACCCAGGGCGATCGCCTGGCCCCAACCCACCCGCTCCTCTGCGGCCCCATCGCGACCGAGCAGATCGACATAGACCGCCCGCACGAATGCGTCGACCGATCTCGGAACGACGACGACCAGATACTGTGATGCGACCCAGTAAACCCCTCCATTCACGCTCACCCGCCACCACGACCCGTACTCGCCGAGCTTGACCACCGTCGTTCCCTGGGCGAGGCTCACCACGCCGTCTCCACAAGCCGTGCTCGGAGCCTGCCGAGCATTCAGCGAAGCGACGTTCACGATGTACTCTCCACTTGCTGCGGTGATCTGATTCTCAGGGGGCAGCTGGCATGGGCTGCTCGACGTCTGCGTCGATCCGAACCAGTCCGTGAAGTAGTTGTAGAAGTTGCGGTTGCCGTAGCTCGAGCACGGGTCGTTGGCCTCACGGAAGCCCGCCGCGAGAGCCGCTCCGTTCGGCTGGTAGGGCGTGTAGTAGTAGAGGTTCGCCGTCGCCTGGTTCTGGATGAAGACTGGGGATGACCCGCAGCTCACGTTGGGGTGGTAGCGGACGTTCCAGGTCTTGCCGGGGGCGTACCACGTGAAGTACTGGCTGGTGCCCGGTGGGTTGGCGTACCGCTTGAACTGCGACGCGGCCCCGTAGACCTGGTTGAAGAAGCCGTAGTACTTCGTGTCGCACGCTGCGGTGTCCGGGCAGCCCTGCCCCATGGCGATCGTGTAGCGCCAGTCGCTCGGCCACGTGTGGGTGACCAGGCCCTGCTCCTTCTGCAGCGTGGTGAGCAGCACCTGGGGGTTGATGCCGCAGGCCTGCGCGACCTTCGCGACGATGCGCGACGCCGGTTCGTTCGCCTCCCCCGTGTAGGTGCCGGGGCACATGAGGCTGGCCGGCCGGGTATACGTCGACTGACGGAAGTCCTTGAGGCAGACGTAGCCGGACTGGCACGACGGGACCTTGCCGTTCAGGAACGACTGGATCTGGGACTCGTTCATCGAGCCCGAGTTGAAGAAGACGGCGTCGCTGATGATGTTGCCTGGTGTGAACCCCGCCAGGGTAGCCGGCCGGATGTCCGCGGCCGCGACCTGAGCGAGGGGGGACTGCGGGGCGAGCGGCGGTCGCGCGGCGGCGGCACCGGCCGGAAACAGCCCCACGACGAGCGTGACGATCGCGACAACCGCGCTCGCCGAACGAACGGCCCAGGCGCTCCGGCGCCGTTCCAACACACGGCGAGACATGTGAACAGTGTGGCCCAAGAGTGCTGTTGATACCAGTGTGAATTCGAATCGGCCTCAGGACACGCCGCTTCTCACCGCGGTCACAGCTCCGCGTGAAGGTGCCAGACCCGCTCCGCTGCGGCATCCCACGCGAAGGCGCGGGCCCGATCGAGCGCGAGCACGCGCGCCCGCTGGAGCGCGGCGTCGGAGGCCGTGAGCTGCGCCAGCGCCTCACCGAGGTCCGCCCCGTGGACGACGAGGCCGCCGTCCGCGATCACCTCCTGATGCACCTGTGACTCCGCTGCGACGACAGGGACCCCGAGCGCGAGCGCCTCGACGGCGCGCCACGGCCAGGAGGAACTCTCCGCAGGCGCCACGAACGCGGTGGCCGACGCCAGGACCGCCGCACGGTCGTGGTCGTCCAGGGCTGCGCGCGCGTGCATCCGCCGCTCGGGAAGACCGGCCGCCGACGCGATCTCCGCGACGGCCGGCTCCTCGCCCTCCGGCACATCGAGCACCACGGCATCCCGCCCCGCCGCCGCCACCGCTCGCAGGCCGCCGGCCAGACCGTGAGAGGTTCCGACGCCGCCGGAGAGCGCCACGAAGGTGTGCGGCAGGTTCAGGTCGCGCAGGCGCGCCACCGCGTCGTTCGGTGCCCGGAACGCCGATGGCGCGGCCCCGGCGATGACACGCACGCGATCGCCGAGCCGTGCGATCTCACCGAGGCGCCCCGCGAGCGCGTGCGTCGGAACGACGACGGCATCCGCGTGCTTGACCGCCCTCTTCAGCATCGCCCGCTCGAACAGCACCCGGGCCCGCGGAAGCTCGTCGGGCGCATCCCACGACCGCAGATCCCAGAGGCTCACGACGGTCTGATCGTGGTCGTGCACCCGGTCGTGCTTGACGAGCGGCGCCATCAGCGTCGGCGAATGGATCATTCCCCCCGCCGCTCCGGTGGGCATCCCGACCTGCCAGGCGGCGGCGAGCTCTCGTCGCGGCAGCCGAAGGGCGCGAGGCTCGACTCCGGACGGCAGGGAGTCGGCCGCACCGGCCGGCATCAGACCCACGACCTCGCAGCCCGCCGGCGCCACGGCCACGAGCCCCGCGGCGAGCTGCCTCGTCGCCATGGCCAGGTCGGGTTCGGTGGGCGCCACGAGCTGGTCGAGCACCACGTTCAGGCGAACCGTCATGGATCGGCCTCCTCCTGCGTCACGGCTCCGGAGTCGGAGTGGGCGGATGCAGCGCCTGTCGAACGAGATCCTGCACGTAGGCCCAGTCCGGGTCTTCCGGGTCGACACCGCGCTCGGGCGTCAGCTCGATCGTCGTGACGGGCAGCTCTTTGGACTTCAGGGCGAGGTCGGCGAAGTACGGGAGCATCGACTGGGGCAGGTCGGTCTGCAGCAGGTCGCTTCCCGCGGCCGCCACCTCCTGGAACCGTCCCAGCACGTTGCCGGGCGTGAACTGCGCCAGGATCGCCGTCTGCAGCTCGCGCTGGCGCTTCATCCGGTCCCAGTCGCTCGTCGTGTAGCGCGAGCGGGCGTACCACTGCGCGGTGTCGCCGTCCATGCGCTGCGGGCCGACCTCGATCCAGCCGATCGCCCAGTCATCGGCCGGCTGACCGGCATAGGCGGGTCCGCCACCCTTCGGCAGGCGTTCCGTGACGGTGATGTCCACTCCACCGAGAGCGTCGATGAGGGCGGCGAACCCGTGCATGTCCAGGAAGACGTAGTACGGGATCTCGATGCCGAGAGCCCCCTCGGCAGCGTCCTTCGTCGCCTCGATGCCCGGCTCGGACCCCTGCGCCACGGCGTCGGGATAGAGCGCGTCCCCGTCGCGGCAGACCTCCACCTCGGTGCGCAGCTGGTTGATCCCCGATCCCCACCCGCAGGTGTCGTCCGCCTGACCGCGGTGGCCGTCGGGATAGAGCTCCTGCATCGGTCCCGGTGCGAAGGGCACACCGACGATGTCTCGGGGGATCCCCGTCAGCGTCACGGCACCGGTCGTGGCGTTCACGGAGACGACGGAGATGCTGTCATAGCGCATCGAATCACGGCCCTCGCCGCTGTCGGCTCCCAGCAGCAGGATGTTGTAGTAGCCCTCGCTGGGCTCCACCACGGGTCCGTTGGCCTGGAAGATCGAGCCCAGGGTGTCGCGTGCCGTTCCGACCGCCGACGCCGCATACGCGGCGGTCCCGCTGGCGACCACGGTGAGGACCACGGCGGCCAGGGCGATCCCGAAGCGCGCGCCTCGGCCGGTCTTGACCAGCCGCACCAGGCGCAGCGTGTCGATCGCCAGGACGATCCACAGCACGGCGTAGCCGAGGAGCAGCCCCTGAGCGACGAAAAGGGGGACGGGCCGCAGCAGGCTCAGCCAATCGGGGAGCCAGGCGCCGGTCAGGATGCTGAGGCCCGCGGTGGGCCAGAGCAGCGCGAACAGCAGCCCCACGATCGCGAGCCCCCAGAGCAGGAGGGTCGACGCGAGGCCGATGCGGCCGAGCCGGCGATTGCCGGCGAGGATCTGCGCCGATCCGGGGATCAGGAAGCCAAGGAGGACGAGCCACCAGCCGCGACGCGTCATGACGGCCGGCGACGAGGCGTCGGGGTTCAGCAGCGGCCGCGGCTCGAACGCGGAGGGCACTCCTGGCATGGGCCGCGGGCGCGGCGGGCTGGCGACGCTCACAGCGATTCCTTCAACCGGACGTTCTTCTCTTCGACCATCGCCTCGAGTTCGCGGGCGTAGGCCTCGACGGCGTCGGCCATCTTCTCGTCGGATGTCGCCAGGATGCGGGCGGCGAGCAGCCCCGCGTTCTTCGCTCCTCCGATCGAGACGGTGGCGACGGGGATGCCGGCGGGCATCTGCACGATGGAGAGCAGGGAATCCATGCCGTCGAGCGTGGCGAGGGGCACCGGGACGCCGATGACGGGCAGCGGCGTGACCGAGGCGAGCATGCCCGGAAGGTGGGCCGCTCCGCCTGCGCCGGCGATGAGGACCTTCAGGCCGCGGGCGCGGGCTTCACGCCCGTAGCGCACCAGCTTGTCGGGCGTGCGGTGCGCCGAGACGACCTCGACCTCGTGTGCGATCCCGAAGTCGGTGAGTGCCTGCGAGGCGTCGCACATCACGCGCCAGTCCGAGTCCGACCCCATGACGAGACCGACGACGGGCACGTCAGAAGAATGCAGTGGCCGAGTCACCCGTCCAGGCTAGGGGCAGTCACTGAAAGAATGCCGTTGCGGCGCGCGCCTGGTAGGCCACGTCGTCGAGGTCGTCTCCGGACGCGTTGATGTGCCCCACCTTGCGGCCGGGACGGGGCGCTTTTCCGTAGGTGTGGATCTTGACGGAGGGATGCGCCGCCATGGCCGCCGCGAAGCGATCCTCGAGGGTTCCCTCGGCGGGACCGCCGAGGATATTGACCATGACGGACCACTCCTCTCGAGGACTCGGATCGCCGAGGGGCAGGTCGAGCACGGCGCGGAGGTGCTGCTCGAACTGGCTCGTGACGGCGCCGTCCTGCGTCCAGTGGCCGCTGTTGTGCGGGCGCATCGCGAGTTCGTTGACCAGGATGCGCTCGTCGGACGTCTCGAACAGCTCGACGGCCAGCATCCCGGTGACTCCCAGCCCTGTCGCAATATCGACGCCCAGGCGCGCGGCGACCTCGAGGAGCCGTTCGCTCGCGTGCGGCGCCGGTGCGATCACCTCCGCGCAGACCCCGTCTCGCTGGACCGTCTCGACGATCGGCCACGAGACGACCTCGCCACCGGGGCGGCGAGCCACCTGCTGCGCCAGTTCACGGGTGAACGGCACCAGCTCCTCGGCGAGGAGCGCCCCTCCGTGGCCGTCGGCACCTTCGCCGAACTCGGCGATGGTGGCGAACCAGTCGTCGGCCTCCGTCCCGGCGGAGACGACGCGCACGCCCTTCCCGTCGTAGCCGCCCCTGGCCGTCTTCACCACCGCGCGGCCGCCATGCTCGTCGATGAACGCCTGCAGTTCCGCGGCATCCCGCACGGCCGACCACTCGGGCTGCGGCATACCCAGCTCGGCGAGCTTCGCGCGCATCAGCAGCTTGTCCTGCGCGTACTGCAGGGCGTCCGGACCGGGGTGCACCGGGATGCCCTCGGCGAGCACGGCCCTCAGCACGTCGTGGGGAACGTGCTCGTGGTCGAAGGTGACCACATCCACCCCGCGTGCGAAGGCGAGCACCGTCTCGGCGTCGCGGTAGTCGCCGACATCCGATGCCGCGAGCGCGGCCGCCATTCCCGGTTCCTCCGCCAGCACGCGCAGCTCGACCCCGAGCTCCACGGCCGGCGCGATCATCATCCGGGCCAGCTGCCCCCCGCCGACGACTCCAACGACACGTCCCATGGCTCCATCTTGACGCACGGGGCCGGGTGGGTCATCCGGGAGATTCGCCGATCGGGTTCGTGTGGGACTGGGCGTCGCGGTGGGCGAGGATCTGACTGACCTCGACCTGGTCGACCAGCGCCTCATGCACGAGGTTGACGCTCGGCACGTTGACGAGGCGGAGCGGATCTTCGACGCCGTTGGAGAGCGTGAGGTTGCCGGCTCCCCATATCCTCTGCAGGATGCCGCTGCGCAGGTCGATCGAGTACCCGCGGGCGTGCGCGAGCTCGCGCCTGCGGCGGGCGAAGACGCCGCTGCGCGCGATCACACGCCGCGTGGTGATCGTGTACGTGCGGGACCACCAGGCGAGATACGGAAGCAGGACGGCGAACAGGACGACTCCGGCGGCCGCGGTCAGCAGCATCCAGTTCTCGAGGGGAGCCGGAAGGTTGCCGTAGAAGTACCCGCAGGCACCCGCCACGGCGACGAGCACCAGCGCCGACCAGGAGAGGCGCCGCGCATGCCCGCGGAATCTGGCGACGAGCAGCTCGGGAACCGGCGCGCCGGGTGGCGGCATCTGCGGGCGGCCACCCACTGTCGTCGGCTGAGTCACGCCACCATTCTCGCGCGGGGCGCCGACGTCGCGCGCCTCCCACGCGGACCCGGTTCAGCGCACGTGCACCACGTCGCCGGCCGAGACCGCGCGGCCGGCCACCACGAGGCGGCCGTCGTTGTCGATCATCTCTGCCACGCCGGCGAGCTCCGAGCCGTCGGGGAGGGCGACGATCACCTCGCGTCCGACGGTCGAACACAGCGCCTCGACCTCCCCGTGCACACCCGCCGCCGCGGCATCCCCGTGCGCGGCGGCCAGTGCCGCCAGCTGTTCGTCGAGCGCGCGGAGGTAGTCCGCCAGCATCGCGTCGTCGTCGGGCTCGACGCCGAGCGTGGCGAAGGAGGTCGCCGTGGTGACCGGGAGATCGGAGCGGGTCATCGTCGTGTTGACGCCGGCGCCGACGACGATCGCATCCGGATCCGTCGTGACCTCCGCGAGGATGCCGCAGATCTTGAGTCCATCGACCAGGACGTCGTTCGGCCACTTCAGCCGGGCGGTGTGACCCGTGCCGCGCATGCGCGCGTCGATCGCCCTCGTCATGGCGGCGCCGGCGAGGAGGGGAATCCAGCCGCGGGCGGCGAGCGGGATGCCGGGCACGCGGACGAGCACCGACACCGCCAGCGCCGTCCCCGGCGGGGTCGTCCAGGAGCGATCGAGGCGCCCTCTGCCGGCCGTCTGGTCGGTCGTGAGCAGCACCGAGAGGTGCGGCCACTCTTGGGCCGCACCTTCGGACACGGTGGAGACCAGGTCGGCGTTCGTCGACGCTGTGCGGGATGCGACCTGGAGGCGCGGACTCACTGCCGCGGCGCGCGGGTAGCCGTCGTCGGGGATGGGCATGGCCACAATCTACGCGAGGCCTCATGGCCGCGGCATGCATCGCGGCCGGTGCGGTCGGCGAGGGCGCCGGCCACTGCACCGAGCGCACAGCGGATGCCTGATCGACTTGTGCCGACCCTCCAACGTCCTCGCGAGGCCCGCCGATAGGGTGGAAAGCGTGACTGATGAGCCCGACCTCCGCACCACCGCCGGCAAGATCGCCGACCTGCGCACCCGCTACTCGGAGGCTGTGGTCGAAGCCGAGAAGACGGCGCAGCAGAAGCAGCACGCCAAGGGCAAGCTCACCGCCCGCCAGCGCATTGAGCTGCTCGTCGACAAAGGCAGCTTCGTCGAGTTCGACGAATACGTGCGGCACCGCACGACCGCCTTCGGCATGGACAAGTCCCGCCCCTACGGCGACTCGGTCGTCACGGGCGTCGGCACGATCCACGGTCGCACGGTGGCTGTGTATGCGCAGGACTTCTCCACCTTCGGCGGCTCTCTCGGCGAGGTCGCGGGCGAGAAGATCATCAAGGTCATGGAATTCGCGCTCCGCGGCGGCATGCCCTGCGTCGGCATCCTCGACTCGGGCGGCGCCAGGATCCAGGAGGGCGTCGTCGCCCTCGGCAAATACGGCGAGATCTTCCGGCTGAACACGCAGGCGTCCGGGGTCATCCCGCAGATCTCGCTCGTCATGGGCCCCGCTGCCGGCGGTGCGGTCTACTCCCCCGCCCTCACCGACTTCGTGATCATGGTGGACAAGACCAGCCAGATGTTCGTCACCGGGCCCGACGTGATCAAGACGGTGACCGGCGAAGACGTCGGCATGGAGGAGCTCGGCGGCGCATACACCCACAACACGCGCTCCGGCGTCGCGCACTACCTGGCGGAGGACGAGGACGACGCGATCGACTACGCGCGCACCCTGCTCAGCTACCTGCCCGACAACAACATGGCCGACATCCCGGTGTACGAGTCCGACTTCGAGTTCGAGACCACGGATGCCGACCGCACGCTCAACACGCTGATCCCCGACTCCCCGAACCAGCCTTACGACATCCACCAGGTGATCGCGCGGATCGTCGACCACGAGGACTTCCTCGAGGTGCAGCCGCTGATGGCACCGAACATCGTCATCGGGTTCGGTCGCGTCGAGGGGCGCACGATCGGCATCATCGCAAATCAGCCATCGCAGATGGCCGGCACGCTCAACATCGAGGCCGGCGAGAAGGCCAGCCGGTTCGTGCGGTTCTGCGACGCGTTCAGCATCCCGATCGTCACGCTCGTCGACGTGCCCGGCTACCTGCCTGGCACGGATCAGGAGTGGACGGGCGTCATCCGCCGCGGGGCGAAGCTGCTCTACGCGTACGCCGAGGCGACGGTGCCCCTCGTGACGGTGATCCTTCGGAAGGCCTACGGCGGCGCCTACATCGTGATGGGCTCCAAGCAGCTTGGCGCCGACGTGAACCTGGCGTGGCCGACGGCCGAGATCGCCGTGATGGGCGGCCAGGGCGCCGTCAACATCCTCTACCGGCCCGAGATCAAGCGCGCCGAGGAAGCGGGCGAGGACGTCGCCGCGGTGCGCACCCGCCTCGCCAACGAGTACACGTACAACGTCGCATCCCCGTTCCTCGCGGCGGAACGCGGAGAGCTCGACGGGATCATCGAACCGGCGGCCACCCGGGTCGCCGTCGCGAAGGCCTTGCGCTCCCTGCGCGGCAAGCGTGCGGAGCTGCCGCCGAAGAAGCACGGGAACATCCCGCTGTGAGCGATCCCGGACTCACCGCCGACGGCGCCGAGCCGCTGCGGATCGACGTGCGCCGAGGCTTTCCCACCGACGAGGAGCTCGCCGCCCTCATGGCCGTGGTCAGCGAGGCGTACGAGCGCGAAGCGGCCGCCGCGGTGGTGGATGAGACCCCCGCCGTTTCCACGTGGACCCGCACGCAGCGCCGTCTGCGAGGGCCGTTTCCCCGTGGTGTCACCTGGGGACGCTTCGTCGGATGACGCGCTGAGCCGCCTCGGGATCCTGTCCCCCAAAATACCTACAGACACGATCTGGCGGCCCCGCACATACTGAAGGAGCTGAAACGCTTTTGCGTTCGGCCGACCCATCGTCATCACGATCGGAATCGGCCGTTTGCGGACGGTTTTCGGGTAACCGTCCGCCATAGGCGAGGGGCGGGCGGCTTCGCCGCCCCTCGCCTTCTCCCGCTCGCCGAACCGGACTCCTCCCCCAACCGGCTCGGTGAACGGGGGTCTGCGCTCCCAGCGCGTCGGGTCGATCCGCTCCGCGATGATCCGCATCCGGGTCGTCGGCCTCTCGTCATCCGCCTCTCGTCGTCCGCCTCGGGTCGCTCGCGGTGGATGACCCGCGGTTCAGGCGGCGGGGCGCCGGATCTCGCGCCAGAGGTCCACGGCATCCTCATCCGTAAGGCCCTGCCCGCCGACGGACCGGCCGACGACCGTCACCGCGACATCCGTGTGCGAAGAGGTGCGGATGATCAGGCGCTCCGATTTCGCCTGCCGCAGCGCGTCGGCGAGTTCGGCCCTGATGACTGCGAGCGACTCATCCTCGACGTCGTCCAGACCGCCTTCGTCGAACACCGTGACGGTTGCGCCTCGCCGACGTGCGGCGTCGATCTCGGTCCGCACATCGTCATCGAGCAGCCGCGCCCCCCGCAGCTCGTCCCTGAGGCGCCCCTCGGCAATGCGTGCCTCCCGCCGCTCGTCCTCGTCGAGGGCTCCGCCCTCCGCGACGACCTGGGTGAGCACCGGACCGGCGACCGCGAGGGCGAGCTGCACCCGCACGCGGCGCTCGCGCTGGCGACCCGCCTGGGACGCCTGCCATCCGGATGCCGCCTGCTGGAGCTCGGCGAGCTTCGCGGTGTCGCGGGCCGCCCTGTCCATCGACATCACCAGCAGCTGGGCCACGGCGACCCACACGACGGATCCGACGAGCCCCAGAGTGAGCGCGTCCCCTGGGCCGAGCCATAGGGCGCTCCCGATGCCGAGGAGCACCGTGCCACCCCAGGCGACCCACGGGCGCCGGCGTACCATCACGATCGTCATGAGTGCACCGATGCCCCCGATGTACCACGTGGCGTACGACTTGGCGATGGCTTCCTGACCGACGGCCACCGCGACGCTGCTGGGCACGAGGGCCGCGTTCGCCAGCGCGAGCCCCGCGGCCCACGCGGGCAGCAGGGCAGGCCCCCGCACGTGCGGGGCGTCGAACTTCTCGCTCTGCTCTGCACGAGGAGGGTCCACCAACAGGCAGAGCCACGTCGTGACGAGGTAGAGGCCCAGGGTGATGATCATCACGATCGGGTAGAGCGGGTTGGGTGACCACAGCAGTCCGCGCACCGCCAGGTACGCGGTGAAAGCGAGGGCGAGACCTACGAGCACGCTGCGGACGCTCACCATCACGCCTCTCCCACCCAGGAGATGGTCACGATCGTTCCTTCTCCGGTTGACTTGACATCGGCCACTCCGCCGACGGCCGCCACCCGGGCGAAGATCGACGCCCGGATGCCGAGGCGGTCCTCCGGGATGGTGTCCATGTCGACGCCGGGGCCGTGGTCCCGCACCTCCACGCGCACACCCGTCTCGCCGACGCCGACGACCGATGCCGCGAGCCCGACCCCGCCCGCGTGCTGCACGGCGTTCGCGACGGCCTGGGTCGCCGCCAGCACCACGGCGCGGGCCACCCGGCCCGGCACGACCGGCCGGGTATCGAGGTCGGTCCGAACGACCGCCAGGTCGACGCCGAGGTCGTGCGCAGCCCGACGGATCCCGTCGGCGATGCTCTCGCGCGACACGGGCTCGTCGCTGCCCTCCTCGCCGCCGCCCTCGGCGTTGGCGAGCCGGGTGAGGGCCTCGCGTGCCATGCCGACGGCGAGGTCGCGTTCCCTCGGCGTCGAAGCGCGCTCGGCCGCGATGAGCGCCGCAAGCACGCTGTCGTGCATGAGCCCCGCGACGGCGATGCGCTCCTCCTCCGACGCATCGGCCGCCGCCGCCCGCGCATACGAGGCGACGGCACGAGCGCGCGTCTCGTCGACGTTCGCGGCCACGGAGCGGAAAACCCAGCCGAGCGTGAGCAGCACGCCGCCGAGGATCAGAGCGAACGACACATCGAGGCCGACGGGCGCCCAGAAATCGGCGGCGAAGCCGCCCTGCATGAGCCGCACGACGCCGAAGAGGAGGGGCGTCACGAGGGCCCAGAGCAGCTGGAGGGGAACTCGGAAGGCGACGACGGCCGCGAGGGTGGCGATGTTGACGAGGTACCAGATCCACGGCTGCGGGAGCGGCTCCGGGTCGGACCCCTGGGTCGCGATCGGCCAGAGAGCGAGCGCGAGCAGATAGACCACGGCGAAAAGTCTCGACATGATCTTGGCGCCGCGCCCGATGAGGCATGCCGCGATCATTCCGGCGAGGGGGACGAACGTGATGATCATGAGGGCCACGTGCCACTCGGCAGGTCCCTCGCCGTCCCCGAGCGCGATAAGCAGCGACTGCACGAACACTATGGTCGAGCCCACCCCGGTCGCCAGCGCAATGATCCGCTCGATGCGCGTCCGCGTGAAGCTTCCGAGGTCGGGGGCGCTCTCGTGGGACTGCGGGATCAGCCCCCACGCGGCGTCGAGGACTTCCCGATCGGTGTCAGTCGACACCGGCCGCGTTCCCCTCTGATCGCTCGAGGATGCCGTCCTCCATGGCACGACGCAGCAGGTCCACCTTGGTCGGTGCGGGGCGCCCCACCTCGACGTACTTCACCCGCACGCGCGTGATGTTCTCCTTCGCCGTCGAGTAGGCGACGCCGAGCCTGTCGGCGACGATCTTGAGCGGCAGACCGGCCGCGTACAGGCGCAGCACCTCCCGCTCGCGGGTGGAGAGCTGCGCGTCGGCGAAGGCCCGGTCGCCCTCCACGGCGCTGGCCCACTCGATGTTGTTGAGGGGCTCGCCGCGCGCGACCGTGCGGATGGCACCGATCACGTCGCCGATCGGCGACGCCTTGCTCACCACGCCGGCCGCCCCGGCGGCGAGCGCCTCGCGTACGGCGGCCGGCCGATCGGCGACGCTGTGGATGATGACGCTCGAGCCGTCGGCCACAAGGCGCCGCACGTTCTCGGTCACGGTGGTGCCGTCGCCCAGCGTGAGATCGAGCACGACCACGTCGGCCGGGGCCCCGTGGCTGTTGGCGCGCCAGTCCAGATAGGCGAGGACGCCGGCCCCCGAGAACACCACTTCGGCGCCCGCTCGTGCGCACGCCGCCTCGAGCCCGAGTCGAACGGACTCGTGGTCATCGATCAAGGCCACCCGCGTCATGGGGTCAGCCTAGCGACGAGGCCGCCCGTTCACCGGGTGAGCGTGGCGATCGCCTCGACGTGGTGCGAATTCGGGAACAGGTCGTAGGCCTGCACGGAGCGCAGTTCGTAGCCTCCCTCGCGGAAGGTCGCGACGTCCCGGGCCAGCGCGACCGGGTCGCACGCGACGTATACGACCGCTGCGGGAGCGAGACCGACGAGGCCGCGGACGACGTCGCCGCCCGCACCCGAGCGTGGCGGGTCGAGCACCACGACGCCCCTGCTCAGGCGCTCCCGTTCGAGAGCGGATGCGTCGGCGGCCAATGCCGAGATGAACCGGTCCACCCGAGCCGTCAGCGTGCGGGCCGCGAGCCATTCCGCGAGGTTCTCCCCCGCGTGCTCCGTCGCACGCCCGTCGGATTCCACAGAGGTCACCCTGGAGCCTCCCAGCTCGGCGAGGGCGGCGGCGAAGAGCCCGACTCCGCCGTACAGGTCGAGGTGCCACGCGTCGGGATCGGGGCCCTCGGGCGCGATCGAGCGCACGGCCGTCCGCACCGCCGCGTCGAGCGTCTCCGCGGCCAGGCGATGCACCTGCCAGAAGCCGCCGGCATCCACCCGGAATTCCCGCTCCCCCACGCGCTCGATGACGACCTCGCGGCTCTCGGGCGGCGACGACTTGGCGGAATCGGGGCGGTGCAGAACCCGCACGCGGCCGTCGGCCGGCTGCACGAGGTCGATGCGGCCCGGCCTTCCGCCGGCGCGGCGCAAGGCGCTGCGCTGCACGGCGGCCGTCGCCAGGGGATAGTCCTCGACGGGCACGACCGTGTGGCTGCGGGCGGCGAAGGGACCGACCCGCCCGGAGTCGTCCACGTGCAGGCTGACACGGGTGCGCCAGCCGGTTCCGTCATCGGTGTCCGGCTCTCGCACCCCCGCCGGCTCCATCGCGACGGGCATCTCGACGCCACCGAACCGCCGGAGGGAATCGGTCAGCACCTCGAGCTTCAGGGCACGCTGGTGCGACAGTTCGATATGGCCGAAGTCGGCGCCGCCCGGCCGGGACTCCGGCGGGACGTCGACATCGGCCTGGCGCCAGATGTGCGGCCGCCGGTGCGCGGATGCGTTGAGGACCTCGAGCGTGTCCCCTCGCCAGAACGATTTCCTGCCGACATCCGTCAGCCGTGCCCGCACCCGCTCACCCGGGATCGCGTCCGGAACGAAGACGACGCGGCCCTCGTGCCGCGCGACGAAGACGCCTCCATGGGCGACGTTCGTCACGTCGAGTTCGAGGATGTCGCCGGGGTTCGGGCCAGTGGTTTCGGTCACGCTCCGAGCATTCCACAGCGGCTAGCGTGAGGGGATGCAGGTCTGCCTCGCCTCGACGTCACCCGCTCGCCTGATGCTGCTGCGGCAGGCGGGCATCGAGCCCCTGACGCTCGCGCCGGATGTCGACGAGGACGCGGTCATCGAGGGGATCGAGGCCGAGACCGGCCGGACGCTCTCGCCCACCGAGCACGTGCTCGTGCTCGCCCGCCGCAAGGCCGCGGATGTCGCGGATCGGGTGGGCGCCGAGCACCCGGGGTTCGCCGGCATCGTGATCGGCGGCGACTCGATGTTCGAGCTCGACGGCGCCATCCACGGCAAGCCGCACACCGCCGAGGCGGCCACTGCCCGGTGGCAGGCCATGCGCGGTCGCACCGGGGTGCTGCACTCCGGACACAGTGTCTTCCGGGTGGAGCCGGGCGTCGACGCGGTCGAGGCGCACGACGTCGCCGAGGCATCCGTCACGTTCGCCGCCGACATCACCGACGACGAGATCGACGCGTATGTGGCGTCGGAGGAACCGCTGCAGGTCGCCGGCGCGTTCACGATCGACAGCCTCGGAGGGCCGTTCATCGACTCGGTGCACGGCGATCCGTCCACGGTGGTCGGCATGTCGCTGTCGACGGTGCGCCGGCTGGCTCGCGAGCTGGGCGTCTCGTGGCCGAGCCTCTGGAATCGCCGCTCCTAGGCGGGTGTGGGGCGTCGACGGTCGGCGAGCCCATCGTTGTCGACCGGCGAGCCGGTCGTAGACACCCGCACACGTTTCGGCGATGATCTTGTGCCGACCGGTCAAAAGCGGTGCTCCGGCCGTCGGTAGGCTGACGTCCATGCCTGACATCGCCAAGGTCCTGATCGCGAACCGCGGCGAGATCGCCGTGCGCATCATTCGCGCCGCACGGGACTCGGGCATCGCCTCGGTTGCCGTCTACGCCGACCAGGATCGGGACGCGCTGCACACCCGCCTCGCGGACGAGTCGTACGCCCTCGGGGGCTCCACGAGCGCGGAGACCTACCTGCAGATCGACAAGATCCTCTCCGTCGCCCGCCGCTCCGGCGCCGACGCGGTGCACCCCGGCTACGGCTTCCTCGCCGAGAACGCCGCCTTCGCCCGGGCCATCATCGAGGCCGGGCTGACCTGGATCGGACCGTCGCCCGAGGCGATCGAGGCCCTCGGGGACAAGGTGACCGCACGCCACGTCGCAGAGAAGGTCGGCGCGCCCCTGGCGCCCGGCACACCGGGACCCGTCGCCGGTGCGGACGAGGTCGTGGCCTTCGCCCAGGAGTACGGGCTGCCCATCGCGATCAAGGCGGCGTACGGCGGCGGCGGCCGCGGGCTCAAGGTCGCGCGCGAATTCGACGAGATCACCGAGATGTTCGAGTCGGCGACCCGTGAGGCGATCAGCGCCTTCGGCCGCGGAGAATGCTTCGTGGAGAAGTACCTCGACAAGCCCCGCCACGTCGAGACGCAGTGCCTGGCGGATTCCGCGGGCAACGTCGTGGTCATCTCCACCCGGGACTGCTCGCTGCAGCGCCGGCACCAGAAACTCGTCGAGGAGGCACCGGCGCCCTTCCTGACCGAGGAGCAGAACCGGCTCCTCTACGACTCGTCGAAGGCCATCCTCCGCGAGGTCGGATACATCGGAGCCGGCACCTGCGAGTTCCTGATCGGCGCCGATGGGACGGTCTCCTTCCTCGAGGTCAACACGCGCCTGCAGGTCGAGCACCCGGTCTCGGAGGAGATCACGGGCATCGACCTCGTGCGTGAGCAGTTCCGGCTCGCCGCCGGCGGCCTCCTCGACTACGACGACCCGCAGCCGGTCGGCCACTCCATCGAGTTCCGCATCAACGGCGAGGACCCCGGCCGCGGATTCCTGCCGCAGCCCGGCCCCATCCACGTGTTCAAGACGTTCGGCGGCCCCGGCATCCGTCTCGATTCGGGCGTCACCGCGGGTGACACCGTGAGCGGCGCGTTCGACTCGCTGCTCGCGAAGATCATCGTCACCGGTCGCGACCGCGCAGAGGCGCTGGAGCGCAGCCGGCGCGCCCTCGACGAGTTCGAGGTCGCCGGACTGCCGACCGTGCTGCCGTTCCACCGCAAGGTGGTGCGCGACCCGGCGTTCACGGCCACGGACGGGCGCTTCGGCGTCTACACGCGGTGGATCGAGACCGAGTTCGACAACGACATCCCGCCGTGGGACGGCGAGCTCAGCGACCCGAAGCCCGCGGAGGCGCGGCACACGGTGGTCGTCGAGGTGTCGGGCAAGCGGCTCGAGGTGAGCCTTCCCGATCGCATCGTGGCGGCGCCGACGACCATCGGACGACCGGCGGCCGTTCCGCCTTCGCGTCGCAGCCACACCACCACCGTGACCGCCGGAGCCTCCGGCGACGCCGTGAAGTCCCCGATGCAGGCGACGGTCGTCAAGGTCGCGGTGCAGGAGGGTCAGCAGGTCGTCAAGGGCGACCTCGTCATCGTGCTCGAGGCGATGAAGATGGAGCAGCCCCTGCAGGCGCACAAGGACGGCGTGATCGGAACGATCAGCGCCGAAGCCGGCACGACGGTCTCGGCCGGCCATCAGCTGCTGACGATCTCCTAGGCGCGGTCGGCTTCCCAGGCCAGGGCGGCCTCCGAGCCTCCGGGATTCGGCGTCGCGCGGCCACGGTGCGCGCTCTGGAACCACCGCTCACGCTGCAGTTCTCGCCGCGCGCTGCGGGAATCGGCGCCGCACGTGCAGGAATGTACAGCGCGGGCTTGAGGCAACGTCCCGGCCATGGTTTCCGCAGCATGTTGCCGCGCGCTGGACTCATTCTCGCGCTCCGATTCGCGCCGCAGTTCTCGCCGCGCGCCGCGCGAACAGGCGCAACGTGTGCAGGATTGTGCAGCGCGGGAAGGGGCGACGCCGAAACGGCGCCCCGGTGGCGTCCCGAAAACCTATGGCGCGGGCGCGGGCTCGCCCTTATTGACGATGTGCATGGCGCGCGCGGCATCCGTGATGCTGCCCGTGAGCGATGGGTAGACGGCGAAGACGCGGGAGAGCTGGTCCACGGTGAGGCGGCGCTCGGCCGCGATCGCGATCGCGTAAATCAGCTCCGACGCCCGGGGAGCCACTATGGTGCCGCCGATGACCGTGCCGCTGCCCTGGTGGGCGATGATCTTCACGAACCCGTCCTTGATGCCCATCATCTTGGCGCGCGGGTTGGCGGCCAGCGGTAGCTTGTGCACCACGCCGTTGATCTGCCCCTCCTCGATGTCCTGCTGCGAGTAGCCGACCGTCGCGATCTCGGGGGCGGTGAAGATGTTCGCCGTGACGCGGAGCTCCTCGAGCGGGATCACGACGTCGCCCATCGCGTGGAACACCGCCGTGCGCCCCTGCATCGAGGCGACGGAGGCGAGGGGAATGAACGTCGTGCAGTCACCGGCCGCGTAGATGTTCGGCACCGAGGTGCGCGCGACGCGATTGACCTGGATGTTGCCGGACTCCGTCATCTGGATGCCGGCCTGCTCGAGGCCGATGCCGGCCGTGTTCGGGATCGCGCCGACCGCCATGAGGCAGTGGCTCCCCTCGACGACGCGCCCGTCCGTGAGCGTGACGCGGACGCCGTCGCCCGTGTTCTCGACCTTTTCTGCGCGGGACTTCGAAAGGACGTGCATCCCGCCGCGCTTGAAGACCTCCTCGATGACCTTGGCGGCATCCACGTCCTCACCCGGGAGCACCTGCTCACGGCTGGAGATGAGCGTCACCTCGGCGCCGAGGTTCATGTAAGCCGAGGCGAACTCCGCGCCGGTGACGCCCGAGCCGACGACGATGAGGTGCTCGGGGAGGGCCTGCATGTCGTAGAGCTGCGTCCAGGTGAGGATGCGGACGCCGTCGGGCTTCGCGGAAGGCAGCTGGCGGGGCGAGGCGCCGACGGAGATGACGAGGGTGTCGGCCTCCACCCGGTCGAAGTCGGTGCCCCCCGGGCCCGTGGAGACGACGATGGCATTCTCGCCGTCGATGCGGCCGTGGCCGGAGATGATGCGGACCCCCGCGTCGATCAGGGCCGCCCGCATGTCGTCGGACTGCTGCCGGGCCAGCGCGAGCAGTCGCTTGTTGACCCCCGTGAGGTTGATGGCGACCTGCGGCTTGAGCGGCTTGCCGTCCTGGCCCTTCGCGTAGAACTGCACACCGAGATCGGATGCCTCGCTGATGGCCACCGCTGCATCGGCGGTGGCGATCAGGGTCTTGGAGGGCACCACATCCGTGATCACCGCGGACCCGCCGATTCCCGCTCTCTCGACCACGGTCACGTCGGCGCCGAGCTGCGCGGCGGCGAGCGCTGCTTCGTATCCCCCGGGTCCGCCGCCGAGGATCGCGATGCTCTGGGTGCGCTCAAAGGAGATCCACATGCCTCCATTCTTGCCCAGCGGGCTCTCAAGGGGCGACCGGCGCGATCGGAGGTCGCCGGCCGGCCGGACTCCGCGCCGTCTGGCCCCCGGGCGCGGGTGTTCCTAGAGTGGGGGGCATGTCACTCACCGGCAATCCCCTCGATGACCCCGCCGCCGACCCGTTCGAGATCGCGCGCCGGGCCGCCGACGACATCGCCCGCCTCACGGGTGTCGGGCAGCACCACATCGCGCTCACCCTCGGCAGCGGCTGGGGGAAGGCCGCGGAGATCATCGGGGAGACGGTCGCCACGATCCCGGCATCCGAGGTCACCGGCTTCTCTGCGCCCGCGCTGGAGGGCCATGTGGGCACGCTGCGGAGCGTGCGCACCGCCCGCGGCAAGCACGTGCTCGTGATCGGCGCGCGCACGCACTACTACGAAGGCCACGGCGTTCGGCGCGTGGTGCACAGCGTGCGGACCGCGGCGGCCACCGGAGCGCGGACGATGGTGCTGACCAACGGCGCCGGCGGCATCAAGGCGCACTGGAGGCCCGGCCAGCCCGTGCTGATCAGCGATCACATCAACCTCACCGGCGACTCGCCCCTCGAGGGCGCGACCTTCATCGACCTGACCGACCTGTATTCGATGCGGCTGCGCGATCTCGCGCGGAGGGTGGATCCGTCGCTCGACGAAGGCGTGTACTGCCAGTTCCGCGGGCCTCAGTACGAGACGCCTGCCGAGGTGCGCATGGCGAAGACGATCGGCGGGCACATCGTCGGGATGTCCACCGCCCTCGAGGCGATCGCCGCCCGTCAGGCGGGCATGGAGATCCTGGGCTTCTCGCTCATCACGAACATGGCGGCCGGCATCCAGACCACGCCCCTCAGCCATGCCGAGGTGATCGAAGCGGGGAAGACGGCCGAGCCGGTCATCTCGCAGCTGCTCGCCCGCGTTCTCGAGGCGCTGTGAACGCGGCTGTCGCGGACCTCGCCGCCGCGTGGCTGGCACAGGACCCGGATGAGGAGACGCGTGCCGAGCTCTCGGCCCTGATCGCGCGAGCCGAGAACGGCGACGGGGATGCCGAAGCCGAACTGGCCGATCGGTTCGACGGCCGGCTCGCATTCGGCACCGCGGGACTGCGAGGCGAGCTGGGCGCCGGCAGCAATCGCATGAATCGCGTGCTCGTCGCCCAGGCGGCCGGGGGTTTCGCGGCGTATCTGCTCGAGCGGGCGAACACGCCTGTGACGGACGCCGGCGAAGCGCCGACGGTCGTGATCGGATACGACGGCCGCAAGAACTCCCGGGTGTTCGCGGTCGACTCGGCGGAGATCTTCGCCGGTGCGGGGCTGCGTGCGATCCTCCTCCCCCGCCTGCTGCCCACCCCGGTGCTCGCGTTCGCGGTGCGCCATCTCGGAGCCGACGCGGGTGTGATGGTGACCGCCAGTCACAATCCGCCGAACGACAACGGCTACAAGGTGTATCTCGGCGGAGCCGAGGACGGCGCGCAGATCGTCTCGCCGGCGGATGCCGCGATCGCGGCGCACATCGAGCGCGTGGCAGCCGCGGGCCCCGTCTCGCGGCTCCCGCGCTCGTCCGGTTTCGAGACGGCGCTGGAGTCGGTGATCGAGGCCTACGTCGAGGCGACGGCAGAGGTGGCGCCGGCTCCGGAGGCGGCCGAGGAACTCCGGTGGGTGTACACCCCGATGCACGGGGTCGGCTGGGAGACGCTGTCGCGCATCGTCGACCGGGCCGGATACCCGGTGCCCACGCTCGTCGACGAGCAGGTGGAGCCGGACGGCGCCTTCCCCACCGTGGCCTTCCCCAATCCCGAGGAGCCCGGGGCTATGGATCTGGCACTGGAGGCCGCGCGCAGGGCGGGTGCCGAGCTGGTGATCGCCAACGACCCGGATGCCGACCGCCTGGCGGTCGCCGTTCCGGCCGACGTCGTCGGCGGTTGGAGGAGCCTCAGCGGCAACGAGGTCGGGCTGCTGCTCGGCTGGCGAGCGGCGCGCCGGGCGCGCGATGCCAGCGCCGGCCCAGAGGCATCCCTCGCCTGCTCGCTCGTCTCATCGCCGGGACTCCGAACCATCGCGGAGAGCTACGGTCTCGCATTCCACGAGACGCTGACCGGCTTCAAGTGGATCTCGCGCGCCCCCGGCATGGTCTTCGGTTTCGAGGAGGCGCTGGGATACCTCGTGAACCCGGAGACGGTGCGCGACAAGGACGGCATCTCGGCCGCCGTGGCCATCCTGGGGCTCGCGGCGGACGCCCGCGGGCGGGGAAGCTCCCTCGCTGGACTCCTGGAGGAATTCGGCGATGCCTTCGGGCACTTCGCGAGCGGCCAGGTCTCGATCCGGGTCGAGGACGTCTCGATCATCGGCCGGATCATGGCCGCCTTGCGCCAGAATCCGCCCACGCACGTCGGCGAGCCGGCGGTGACCGGCATCGACGATCTGCTGCTCGGGGTGGACGGATTCCCTCCTGGGGACGTGCTGCGCCTCTGGCTGGCGGATGGGTCGCGCGTCATCGTGCGCCCGAGCGGCACCGAGCCCAAGCTCAAGGTCTACCTCGACGCCCGGGGCGAGACGCGTGAGGAGGCGAACGGCCGCATCGCCGCCCTGGAGGCCGCGGCGCGCGCGCTGCTGGACTCGCTCTCTTAGTCCGGCGGGCCGGCGAGGGGCGCTTCCCCGGTGTCGCCGGTCCGTGCTTGACTTCCCGGAGTCGCGCTCGCGACCGCGCACGCGAAGGGACGGACCATGACCGACGACGGCGCCGCTGCGGGGCCGGGTGTCGCGCAGGCGGATGAGGCCGACCGCCCGCACTGGCGGCGGCACATCGTGCTCTTCCTCGGCGGGCAGACGGTGACGCTGTTCGGGTCGATGCTGGTGCAGTACGCCGTGATGTGGCACATCGTCCTGGAGACCGGCTCCGGCGGCATGATGGCGCTTGTCGCCGTCTTCGGCTTCCTGCCGCAGGCGATCGTCTCGGTGTTCGCCGGCGTCTGGGCCGACCGGCACAATCGCAAGTACCTGATCATGGGAGCCGACGGCGCCATCGCCGTGTCCACCCTGGTGCTCGCCGTAGTGCTCATGGCGGGCTACTACGAGCTGTGGCTGATCTTCCTGACCCTGGCCATCCGCTCGGTCGGCGCCGGCATCCAGACCCCCGCGGTGTCGGCGTTCATCCCGCAGATCGTCCCGACCGACAAGCTGATGCGCGTCAACGGCGTCAACGGGGCCATCCAGTCGGGCATGATGCTGCTGGCGCCGGCCGCGGCGGGCGCCCTGTACGTGGCCGCGTCGCTCGTCGCGATCTTCTGGGTCGATGTCATCACGGCGGCGATCGGCATCGCCATCCTCGCGACCATCTCGGTGCCGCCCCTGGTCCGGACGTTCTCGGGCGAGCGCCCGTCGTACATGGCGGACCTCCGCGAGGGGGTGCGCTACGTGGCAGGACACGCGTTCGTTCGGTGGTTCCTCGTGCTCTTCGCCATCGTCTTCGTGCTGACGGTCGCGCCGAGCTACCTGACGCCGCTGATGATCGAGCGATCCTTCAGCACGGGCGTCGCAGACACGGATGCCTGGCTGCTCACGCTGCTCGAGATCTCCTTCAGCATCGGAATGGTCGTCGGCGGCCTCGTGATCGCCGTCTGGGGCGGGATGAAGAACCGCATCACGATGATCATCGTGTCGTCGCTGGCGTTCGGCGCCATCTCGATCGGGCTCGGACTCTCACCGAACGTCTGGGTCTTCTACGGGTTCATGCTGATCTGCGGGCTCGCGGTGCCCTTCTTCTCCACCCCATCGATGACGATCCTCCAGGAGACCGTGGAACCCGATCGGCAGGGCCGGGTCTTCGGCTTCGTCGGCATCGTGATGGCCGTCGCGATGCCGGTCGGGATGCTGGTCTTCGGTCCCCTCGCCGACATCGTGCCGGTGGAGTGGGTGCTGATCGCCGCCGGCATCCTCACGTTCATCGTCGTGGCGCTCGCCGTGTGGCTGCCGTCCGGCCGGCGGGCCGTCGCCGCCGCACACGCCGCCTCGGCGCGGAGCGACTCGACCGGCGCGGAGGCTTCGGCGGCGGCGTTCGCGGCGGGTGACTCCACCGAGGCGGAGGAACAGCCCTCGGCCGCCGAGGCCGATGAGGAGAGGACCCGCCGCGGCTAGGCTCGGTGCGTGCAGTTCATCGAACCGGCCACGCTCGAGGGGACGCACGTCCGCCTCGAGTCACTGTCGCAGGCCCACGCCCACGGACTCCGCGTCGCGGCCGCCGAGCCGGGCATGGAAGACCTCTGGTACACGTGGATTCCGCGGCCGGAGGGCATCCCGGCCGAGATCGAGAGCCGGCTCGCCCGACTCGCCGAGGGCACGATGAATCCGTGGGCCATCCGGCGACTCTCGGATGACCGGGTCGTCGGCATGACGACGTTCTGCAGCATCGACCAGCCCAACCGGCACGTCGAGATCGGCTACACCTGGATCGCCCCCTCGTCCCAGCGCAGCGCGGTCAACAGCGAGGCGAAGCTCCTCCTCCTCACGCACGCGTTCGAATCGTGCGACGCGATCGCCGTGGAGTTTCGCACCCACTGGCTGAACCACCGGTCGCGCGCGGCGATCGAGCGGCTCGGCGCGAAGCAGGACGGCGTGCTGCGCAACCACCGGATCATGCCCGACGGGTCGCTGCGCGACACGGTGGTTTTCTCGATCATCGAGTCGGAGTGGCCGGCCGTCCGCACCGGGCTGCGGGCGCGTCTCGCCGCCGAGCGGAGCTAGGGCGTTCATCGCCCCTCGAGGTCCGCCGACTCGCTCATCGTCCTCTTCTCATCCTTCCATCGGGTTTGGGGCGCATTCCCTTCATCGGGGCGCATCAATCGCGCCCCGGCGGAGCGATCGCGCCCCGAACCAACCCGGCGGCGCGTCGGATAGCGGACCCCGCGATCCCGCGTCAACGGAGCGGGCATCGCTTCCTGCACAGCGGACCCCGCGATCCCACCCTGCACGGGGATGCCCCGGTGTGCCCGCGCGCCGGGACCGAGGCGGCACAGTTCAGCAATGAGCGCCGTCCGCCTACACCGCTACGACGAACAGCTCGCGATGGGGCACTCACCCCGTGCAGTCGCGAGCGCCGTCGCCGCGCAGCGCCTCGTGCGGGTGCGACCCGGGATCTACGCCGATGGAGAGACGTGGGCGGCCGCAACACCGGAGACGCGACTCGTCGCCCGCGCCCGGGCGCTTGCCCTTGTGTCGAAAGTCCCGCCCGTCTTCTCTCACGAGACCGCCGCGGCGGCACACCGCCTGCCTCTGTTCCATCCGCGCACGGACGCTGTGCACGTCATCGTCAGCGCGGAGCGACCGGGAGCGGCAGCCGGAGCCGTGCGCCATAGGGGCGAGCTTCGGAACGAGGATGTCGTGGAGATCGACGGTCTGCGGTGCACATCGCTCGACCGCACGGTGGCCGACATGGCGCGCACGGGGACGTTCGAGCAGGCGGTGGCTGTCACGGATGCCGCTCTCAGAGCGCTGTGCGTCCCAAGGCCGGGCGAGTATCTCCTCGACCGAGCGAATGAGTTCCGGAAGACCGCACGCGACATCGCCCGCAGGTCCGCGCACGGACGAACGCAAGCCGAACGCGTCCTCGCCTTCGCGGACGGCAGAGCCCAATTGCCCGGCGAAAGCATCAGCCGGATTCGCCTCCACGAGCTCGGCTTTCGTCGTGTCCGCCTTCAGGTTCGGGTGTCCGGACCCGGCGGCACGAACTACTACGCGGATTTCGGACTCGACGATGTCGGGGCCCTCGCCGAGTTCGACGGCGCCCTGAAGTACACCGACGGACAGCTACGCGACGGCAGGACGACGGCAGAGGTCTTCGACCGCGAGAAGCAGCGCGAGGATTGGATCCGCGGCAAGAGCCAGCTCCGCTTCGTGCGCTGGGGATGGCCGCACATCCGCACCGCACAGACTCTGGCCGATCGGCTCGTCGCCTTCGGCATCCGACCGCCCTCGTGAGCCGACCGGCGCTCTGATCCTTCTGTTTGGGGCGCATCAGCGACATCGGGGCGCACCGCGCGCGCCCCACCGGAGGGATCGCGCCCCAAACCCGGCTCGCCAGAGGAAGGGCCGGACGGGGGCAGCGCAGGGCCACCTGTGGGAGAATTCGGCCCGCCGCGGGCGAAGGGTCCCGCCCCTCAGCCGTCGATGACGGCGACGAGTTCGTCGAGGAAGCCGGCGAAATCGACACCGCGGCGGACGATCCGCTGCACGCTGTCGCGCTCCGAGAAGACCTCGACCAGCTGCTCGAACACCGTCTGGAACGCGGCGCGATCGCTCTCGCTGAAGGCGACCAGCGCCACGACCTGCACGCGCGCCTCTCCCCACGGGATCGACTGCTCGCCGATGCCGATCGCGATCGAGGTGCGCGTCGCCGTCATCCCCAGCGCGTGCGGCACGGCGAGCGCATCGGTGAACGCCGTGGACGACATCCGCTCGCGCTCGATCGTCCGCTCGACGTAGCCGTCGTCGATCACGCCCTGCGCGACCAGCAGACCGCCGAGGTGCCGGATGACGGCCTCCTCGCCCGCTGTGCCGTCGAGGCCGCGCACGAACGCCGAAGCGTCGAGATAGCGCTCGAGCTCCGCCCGCAGGCGCGCGAGGCGCCGCCCGCGGCGCACACGCCCCGCGGCGGCCGTGACCCGCTCGACGTCGGCGTCGGTGAGGAACGGCTGGATGCGGACGATCCTCTCCGACGGCGTCGGAGGATCGATCGTGGTGAGCACCAGGTCGGTGTCGATCGAGTTCCAGTCGGGGTCGACGCGGGTCTCCACGCCGACGACCTCCACGGCCTGGCCGAGCGAGCGGTCCACGCTGGATCGCAGCAGCTCGTGCAGCTCGTAGTAGCCGGGGCAGACGATCGTCGCCGAGAGCAGCGAGTCGGCGCGGCGGCTGCGCTCCAGGCGCCCGCCGACGTGCATGGCGATGTATGCGATCTCATCGTCGAGGATCGGCACGCCGAGCCGCTCCTGCAGTCCGCTGGCGATGTAGACGGCGACCTCGAAGATCATCGGATACGTCGACTTGATCGACTTGGTCAGCGGGTTGCGCGACCACGCCTGCTCCCTCGCGCGGTGCGTCAGGTTCTGCACGTGCAGCGCGAGACGCAGGATGAAGTCCTCGTGCTCGATGTCGACGAGGAACTCCGCCGCCGCCCCCGTGACGACCTCGCGCACCGCCTGCTCCACCGCGGGCTCGAGGCGCGCCTTGGCCATCCCTGCCGGTGCGGATGCTCCCGGTGCGACCACGCGCGTCAGCACGAGCGTCGCGAGATGCTGGCGGTCCCCCTCGCCCAGGGTGACGCCGAAGTAGCGCTCGGTGAGCGCGCCCAGGATGTCGGCGATCGCCGCCTGCGCGGGCTGTGGGTCGACGTGCACCGCCTCGAGCGCCCGGTTGCGCGAGACCCGGTCGGCGGCGATCGCGATGTGCATCACGACATCCGAGATGCCGTACTCGTTGACGAAGTAGCCGAGCGCGCCGAGGTCGGCGACGAGCGCGGTCTTGAACGGCCCGAACGCGTCGGGGTCGATCGCGCCGGATCCGAGCGTGCGCCGGAGCGCCTCGAGGTCGAAGGCGCCCTCGTCCATCTCGTCGTGCGCCAAGCGGCTGAGCAGGCGCCGCTGCGCGACCTCCGTCCCCCGAAGCCGGCCACGCGCCGCCGAGCGCTCGAGGGTCAGACCGGTGCCGCCGAGCAGAGCCCGCACCCGCGCGAGGTCCGCCTCCAGGGTCGCCGCGCTCACGTGGAGCCCGTCGGCGGTCTGGAAGACGTCGATGCCGTCGTCCGCGTCGAGCAGGGCGCGGACGACGAAGTGCAGCCGGTCCCGCGGGGTCGACGAGTCTTGACCGCCGGCGGCGCGAAGAGCGGCGACGGCCGGCCGATGCGCCCGATACCCCTGCGGACCCGACTCGATCGCGTCGCCGGTCGGCGTGCGGGAGTTCAGCGCCGTCACATACGAGCGGATGCTGCGGGGCGTCACTCCGAGGGCGTCTGCGAGCGTGGCGGCGGTGGCCCAGTCGTTGTCACGGACCAGCAGCGACAGGAGGCGGTCCTGTCGCTCTCTCGTCACCGTCCGTCCTCTCGCTTCGCTGCGTACGGGTTGGGTGCTAGTCAACCACGCGGCGGGAGGGCACCAGCCCGATCGCGGCGCCACCGTGGGGCCGCCTTTCCGCCCGGGAGGAAAGCGTCGTGGTTGTCCCCTCTCAGCCTTTTCACAAGAATGGCCGAAGTGGGAAGGCGATCGATGAGGATCCTCGTGGTGTGCGGTGCCGGTGCGTCCAGTACTTTCGTGGCGCAGCGCGTGCGTCACGCCGCCCAGGCCGAGGGACTGCCGTACCTCGCCTTCGCCGGCACCGAGCAGTCCCTGCCGATCGACCTCGACTCGGCCGACATGGTGCTGGTGGGGCCGCACATGGCGCATGCCATGGACCGCATCCAACACGACGCCGACTGGCGTGGCGCCAAGATCGTGCTCCTGCCGGACGATATCTTCACAGACCTCGACGGCACCCGCACGCTCGCCCTGGTGCGCGCGGCCGTCGCACAAGACCCAGACGGCGAAGCCGTCGTAGAAGACCCAGACGGCGAAGCCGTCGTAGAAGACCCAGACGACGCCGCCGCCGCGGCATCCCGCTGATCAGGAAGGAACACCATGACCGCCGTCACCCGCACCGTGCGCATCGGCTCTTCGCATGGCCTGCACGCCCGCCCGGCCAAGATGTTCGCCCAGGCTGCCAAGGACTCCGGGCTGACGGTGACGGTGGCCAAGGACTCCGGCAAGCCGGTGAACGCGGCCAGCATCCTCGGCGTCATCTCGCTCGGCGTCGAGCAGGGCGACTACGTCACGCTGAGCACCGAGGGCGACGGGGCCGAGGCGACGCTCGACACCCTGTCAGAGCTGCTCACCACCGACCACGACGCCGAGTGAGACGACCCGCGCATGGCTGAATTGAGAGGTGTCGGCATCGGCCTGGGCGTCGCCCAGGGTCCCGTCGCACGGATGGCGGAGCCGCTGCCCGCTCCCAGCGACGCACCCAGCGAGCGCACGCTCGAGGAGGAGACCACGCGGGTGCGGGAGGCCGTCGGGGTGGTCGCCCGCGAGCTGGAGCAGCGGGGCGCGCTGGCCGGCGGTGCGGCCCAGGACGTGCTCGAAGCGCAGGCGATGATGGCCGAGGATCCATCGCTCGAAACCGAGATCGACGCCCGCCTCGCGCAGGGCAGGACGGCCGAGTGGGCCGTGTACGACGCATTCGCGTCGTTCCGAGACACGCTCACTGCGATGGGGGGCTATCTCGGTGAGCGGGCTGCGGACCTCGACGATGTCGCCCAGCGCGTCATCGCGAGGCTTCGCGGAGTACCGGCCCCCGGTGTGCCCGACCCGGGGCATCCGTTCGTGCTGGTGGCGAAGGACCTCGCGCCGGCCGACACGGCGCTGCTCGATCTCGACAAGGTGCTCGCGCTCATCACGACCGAGGGCGGTCCCACCTCGCACACCGCGATCCTCGCTCGCGAGAAGTCCATCGTCGCCGTCGTCGGCGCCGTGGGGGCGAAGGGCCTGCTCGAGGGCCAGACGGTGATCGTGGATGCCGCCAGCGGCGTCGTGACGACGGAGCCGACCGCCGAGGAGCTCGACCGGGCGCAGAACCGCGCGGCGGCCAGGGCATCCGCGGCGTCCGCCCCCATCACCGACGGAGCGCTCGCGGACGGCACGAAGGTCCCGCTGCTCGCGAACCTCGGAAACCCCGACGGGGCCGTGGATGCCGTGGCCCTCGGCGCCGAGGGCGTCGGGCTGTTCCGCACCGAGTTCCTCTTCCTCAGCTCCAGCCAGGCGCCGACGATCGAGCAGCAGCGCGTCTCATACGAGAAGCTGCTCGCGGCCTTCCCGGGCCAGAAGGTCGTCGTGCGGGTGCTGGATGCCGGAGCCGACAAGCCGCTCCCGTTCCTGAACGACGCTCACGAGGAGAACCCGGCCCTCGGACTCCGCGGAATCCGCGCGCTGCGCGCCAGTGAGGACATCCTCCGAGAGCAGCTGACCGCGCTGGCAGAAGCGGATGCCGCCACCAGGGCGAACGGGGGCGGGGCCGACCTGTGGGTGATGGCTCCGATGGTGGCCACGGTCGAGGAGACCGAGTACTTCGTCACCCTCGCCCGCGACTACGGCGTGAAGACCGCCGGCGTGATGGTCGAGGTGCCCTCCAGCGCCCTGCTGGCGGACCGCGTGCTCAAGTACGCCGATTTCGCCTCCATCGGCACCAACGACCTGACGCAGTACACGCTCGCCGCCGACCGCCTGCTGGGCTCGGTGGCCTCGTTCCAGGACCCGTGGCACCCCGCGGTGCTCCGCCTCATTCGCGAGGTGGGCGCCGCAGGACAGAGCCTCGGCAAGCCCGTCGGCATCTGCGGGGAGGCGGCGGCCGATCCGCTGCTCGCCGTCGTGCTCGTCGGGCTCGGTGCCACGACTCTGTCGATGGCTCCCACCGCGCTCGCCGACGTGCGGGCCACCCTCCTCCAACACTCCCTCGAGGATGCTCGCCGCATCGCCGAGGCCGCCCTCGCCGCGGATGACGCGGCGACCGCAAGAACCGCGGCGCAAGAGGCCGCGACCCGATAGGCCGCCGACGCGGCCGCAGAAAACTCACACCAAGGGAGACACAGCAAATGACAACGGCGTCGACGCCCGTAAAGGGCACCAGCCGGGCACGGGTCGGAGTCCAGCGCTTCGGTACCTACCTCTCCGGCATGATCATGCCGAACATCCCCGCGCTCATCGCGTGGGGCATCTTCACCGCGTTCTTCATCCAGGTGGGGTGGACCCCCAACGCGGACCTCGCGACCATCGTCGGTCCGTTCATCCACTACCTGCTGCCGATCATCATCGCCTACACCGGTGGCAACATCGTCTACGGCGTGCGAGGCGGCGTCGTAGCCTCGATCGGCGTCATGGGTGCGATCGCAGGATCGGACTTCCTCATCGCGCAGATCAACGCGACCCTGCCCGAGGACAACCAACTCGGACAGGTGCACATGTTCATCGGCGCGATGATCATGGCGCCGCTCGCGGCGTACACCATGAAGTGGCTCGACAGCCTCTGGGAGGGCAAGATCAAGGCGGGCTTCGAGATGCTCGTCAACATGTTCTCCGCCGGCATCTGGGGCTTCGTCATGGCCGTCGTCGGGTTCTACCCCGTCGCCTGGCTCGTCAACGGCCTCATGCGGGTTCTCAGTAATGCGGTGGACTGGCTCGTGGAGATGAATCTGCTGCCTCTGACGAGCATCATCATCGAGCCGGCCAAGGTGCTGTTCCTCAACAACGCCATCAACCACGGCGTGCTGACGCCCCTGGGCATCCAGCAGGCGGCGGACGACGGCTCCTCGATCCTCTTCCTTCTCGAGGCGAACCCCGGTCCGGGTGTGGGTCTGCTGCTGGCGTTCACCTTCTTCGGCATCGGGGCCGCGCGCGCCTCGGCTCCGGGCGCCGCCGTGATCCAGTTCTTCGGCGGCATCCACGAGGTGTACTTCCCGTACGCGCTCATGAAGCCGATGGTCATCCTTGCTCTCATCGCGGGCGGCGCGACCGGCGTCACCACGAACATGCTGCTCGGCGGCGCGCTTCGCGCTCCGGCGGCCCCAGGCAGCATCTTCGCGGTGCTCGCCCAGACGGCCACGGGGGCGTATTTCGCCGTCATCCTGTCGGTGATCCTCGCTGCCGCAGTCACTTTCGTCCTGACGGCGCTCATCCTCCGAGCCTCGCGGACGCGCGACCTCGAGGCGATGGCTGCCACCGATGACGCGTTCGGCGCGGCCATCACCCAGACCGAGGCCGCCAAGGGCAAGTCGTCCGACGCTCTCGGCGGTCTTCGCGGAGGAGCGGCGAGCGCGGCGGGCGGCGGCATCGAGCCCGCGGTGATGACCGAGCGCCAGATCAAGAACATCGTCTTCGCGTGCGACGCCGGCATGGGGTCATCCGCGATGGGCGCGAGCGTGCTGCGCAACAAGATCAAGAAGGCGGGCATCGAAGACGTCACGGTCGTGAACAAGGCGATCGCGGCGCTCGACAAGTCCGCCGATCTCGTGATCACGCAGAACCAGCTGACCGACCGCGCTCGCCAGCAGACGCCGAACTCCGTGCACGTCTCGGTCGACAACTTCATGAACTCGCCGAAGTACGAGGAGGTCGTAGACCTCGTGCGCGCCCAGCACAAGGATGGTGCGTAGGCGATAAGACCGCTGCGGGGCCGGGCGGCGCGATGCCCCCGGCCCCGTGGCCCTTTCCATCCGCCGGCAATGAGCGCGGCGAAGCGGCGCTGAGCGCCGCATCCATCGAGAGAAAGGCAACACCATGGCACGCGACGTCCTCGCAGTCGGACAGGTCCGCATCCACTCCGGCAGCGCCACGCGGGAAGAGGCGATGAGAGAGGCGGCCGACATCCTCGAGGCGGCGGGTGCGGTCACGAGCGGATACTTCGACGCGATGCAGCAGCGGGAGGAGACCGTCTCGACCTACATGGGCAACGAGCTCGCCATCCCGCACGGCACGAACGAGACGAAGAACACCATCCTCGGCTCGGCCCTGTCGGTCGTCCGCTACGACGGCGGCGTGGACTGGGGCGGCGAGCCGGTCACGTTCGTGGTGGGCATCGCGGGCAAGGGCGACGAGCACCTCGAGATCCTCTCCCAGATCGCGCTCCTCTTCTCCGACGACGACGACGTCGCGCGTCTCAAGAACGCGGGCACCCCCGAGGAGCTGTACGGCATCCTGAGCGCGGTCAACGAGTCATGAAGGCCGTCCACTTCGGCGCGGGAAACATCGGCCGGGGGTTCGTCGGACTGCTGCTGCACGAGGGCGGCTACGAGCTGGTCTTCTCGGATGTCGCCGCCAACCTGGTCGACGCGATCAATGCGCACTCGTCCTACACCGTGCACGAGGTGGGCGATGGGGGCGTCGACAAGGTCGTCACGGGGTTTCGCGCTCTCAACAGCGCGACGCATGCGCAGGACGTCATCGAAGAGATCGCGACCGCGAACGTCGTGACGACCGCCGTCGGTCCGACGATCCTCAGGTTCGTCGCCCCGCTCGTGCTGGCCGGCCTCGCCATGCGGGATCCGTCGGCCTCCCCGCTGCAGATCATGGCGTGCGAGAACGCCATCGATGCGACCGACCTGCTGCAGGACGAGATCCGGACGCAGGCCGGTGACTCGTGGGACGGCCTCGCTTCGCGAGCGGTGTTCGCCAACACGGCGGTCGACCGGATCGTTCCTGCTCAGGACCCCGGCGAGGGCATCGACGTCACGGTCGAGCCGTTCTACGAGTGGGCCATCGAGCGACCGCCGTTCGGCGACGACCCGCCCCGCATCCCGGGGGCGCACTTCGTCGGCGAGCTGGCTCCCTACATCGAGCGCAAGCTCTTCACCGTCAACACCGGACATGCCGCGACGGCGTACTTCGGAGCGCAGGCGGGGGTCGAGAAGATCTCCGACGCCCTCGCCGACGAGTCGATCGCCGTCCGCGTCGCGGCAGCCCTGGAGGAGACATCCGCCCTTCTCGCCGCAAAGCACGGGCTGGATCCGGCCGACCTCGCCGAGTATCGGGCGACGATCCTTCAGCGGTTCCGCAACCCCGCGCTGCCCGACACGGTGTGGCGGGTCGGTCGGCAGCCGCTGCGCAAGCTGTCGCGGCACGAGCGCTTCGTCGGCCCGGCGGCGGAGGCGTCGGAGCGCGGCCTCGGCGTGGACGCCCTGCTCGGCGCCATGGGGGCGGCGCTGGCGTTCGACGACTCAGAGGACCCGCAGGCGGTCGACCTGGAGCGCATGCTTCGCGAATCGGATGCCGCAGCCTTCACGGCCGAGGTGACCGGCCTCGAGCCGTCGCACCCGCTGTTCCCGCGCGTAAAGGCTCTCGTGGAGCAGCGGCAGTCTGAGCTCGCGTAGCCTGACTCAGTGACCGCCGACTCCTCGCCCCGTCCCTACGACGCACCCATGGATCCGGCATCCGCGCCGCCGGCGACCGCCGCACAGCCGGCGCCGCGCAAGCGCCGCGCCCGCAGGGTTCTCGCGGGGGTGCTCGGTGCGCTCGGCGCCTTGATCCTGCTGCTCGTGGTCGGATTCCTGGTCTACGCCTATGTCGGCGTGATGGGCGCAGAACCCGACGCGCTCGGAGAGGTGCAGGAGAACCCGGACGTGACGCTGACGGATGCGGGCCCCGCGTGGGTGCTGGCGCCGGCATCCGGAGAATCGGAGACCGGGCTGGTCTTCATCCCCGGCGCCAAGGTGGACGCCGTCGCCTATGCGTCGACGCTGGTCGGTGCGGTCGAAGAGGGCGCCACCGTCGTGATCACGAAGCCGACGCTCAACCTCGCCTTCTTCGACTTCCGCCCGCTGTCCACGTTCACCGAGCTCGCTCCAGAGGTCGACGAGTGGTTCGTCGGCGGGCACTCCCTCGGCGGCGTCCGAGCGTGCCAGCTCGCGGAGGGCACCGCGGGACTGGTGCTCTTCGCCAGCTACTGCGCGAACGACCTCTCCGACTCGGGGCTGGCCGCGCTCAGCATCTCGGCGACCGAGGACGGCCTGTCCACGACCGAGAAGGTGGATGCCGCCGCCGGCCTGCTGCCCGCCGACGTGATCTTCGTCGTGATCGAGGGCGGCAACCACGCGGGGTTCGGCGCCTACGGGCCGCAGCCCGGCGACGGCGAGGCGACGATCCCGGCCGAGGAGATGCGCGCGCAGATCACGGACGCGCTGGCGCCCTTCCTGCTGCAGCAGTGAAGGCGATCAGCCGTTGAGCCCCCTCTGCGCGGTGGCCTGGCTGACACCCGCCATGGCGGCGACATCTGCCGCACTATGCGCGGGGCGCATCCGAATGCTGTCAGGCGTCGAAGCCGTCGACGATCAGGTCGATCAGCTCCTCGCGCTCCTCGACGGGGAGGAACGCACCCGCCGCGGCGTTGAGCTGGAAGGTCTCGATGTCATCGAGGTCGTACTCGAACGTGTCGACGAGAAGCCCCAGCTCCCTGGTCAGCGACGTGCGGCTCATCGTCCGGTTGTCGACGTTGACCGTCACGGCGAATCCGAGCTGGTAGAGCAGGTCGAAGGGGTGATCGCTGAGCTCCGTGCCCCACGCCGCGATCGCCCCGGTCTGCAGATTGGATGACGGCGACAGCTCGAGCGGGATCTCCCGGTCGCGCACCCACCGGGCGAGGTCGCCGAACTGCACCATGACCTCTTCTCCCGAGCGCGAGACCACCTCGAGGTCCTCGGCGATGCGCACGCCGTGCCCGAGGCGCAGCGCCCGTCCGTCGAGAAGGGCCGAACGGATCGAGTCGAGCCCCGCGGCCTCCCCCGCGTGCACGGTGACGGGGAAGAACTCGGACGCCAGATAGTCGAATGCCTCGCGGTGCCGTGACGGCGGGAAGCCGTCCTCCGGCCCGGCGATATCGAAGCCGGCCGCACCACGGCCGCGGTACGCCACGGCGAGCCTCGCGATCTCGAGGGAGCGATCGGTGTGCCGCATCGCGGTGATGAGCTGGCCGACGCGGATGCCGCGACCGCCGCGCTCCGCGCCGTCCTCCGCCTCCTCGATCCCCGCCTGAACCGCTTCCACCGCTTCCTCCAGCGAGAGGCCGCCCGCGAGGTGCTGCTCGGGCGCCCAGCGCACCTCGCCGTAGATGACGCCGTCCTCGACGAGGTCCTGCACGAACTCCCGGGCGACGCGGGTCAGTCCCTCGCGGGTCTGCATGACCGCGGTCGTCAGGTCGAACGTCTTCAGGTACTCGACCAGCGACCCGGAATCGCTCTTCAGCGAGAACCAGTCGGCGAGGGCCGCGGGGTCGGTCTCCGGCACGTCGAGGCCGATGGCGTCGGCCAGCTCGATGATCGTCGCGGGCCGGACCGCACCGTCGAGGTGGTCGTGCAGCGAGATCTTGGGCAGTGAGCGGAGAGAGGTCCCCTGGACGCGCGGGTCCCCGGCCTGGTCGATCGACATGGTGTCTCCTTTGTTGGGGAAGCTTCGTGGAAGGGAAGTGCTCGGCGACGTGCGCGGGTCGATCAGACCGAGATGCGCTCGCGCACCAGCGGACCGCGGGCGAGCGTCGTCGTCTCCGCGTCGCCGATGCCCCATGCGCCGTCGAGGGCGCCGAGTGCCCGGCCGAACCGCGACGGGTCGTCGGCGAGCAGCGTGAACAGCGGCTGACCGGCGCTCACCGCATCGCCTGGCTTCACGTGCAGGTCTATGCCCGCGGCGTGGATGACGGGGTCCTGCGCGCGGGCGCGCCCGGCGCCGAGGCGCCAGGCCGCGATTCCGAAGGGCAGCGCCTCCATGCGATCGACCACTCCGTCGCGGTCGGCCACGACCGTCTGGGTCTCGCGGGGTGCGGGAAGCGCGGCATCCGGATCCCCGCCCTGGGCGCCGATGAGGGCCCGCCAAGAGTCCATCGCCCGCCCATCGGCCAGCGCGGCTTCGACGTCGGCATCGGGCTGACCGGCCAGGGCGAGCATCTCCCGCGCGAGGGCCACGGTCAGCTCGACCACATCCGCGGGTCCGCCGCCGGAGAGCACCTCGACCGACTCGCGCACCTCGTTGGCGTTGCCGATCGCAAGCCCGAGGGGCGTGTTCATATCGGTGAGCAGCGCCGTCGTCGCGACACCCGAGTCCGTGCCCAGCTCGACCATCGTGCGGGCGAGTTCGCGCGCCTTGTCGATGTCGCGCATGAACGCGCCGGAGCCGAACTTCACATCCAGCACCAGGGCGTCCGTTCCCTCCGCGATCTTCTTCGACATGATGCTCGAGGCGATGAGCGGGATCGCCTCCACGGTGCCGGTGACATCCCGCAGCGCGTAGAGCTTCTTGTCGGCAGGCGCGAGGCCCGAGCCCGCGGCGCAGATGACGGCTCCGACATCGCGAAGCTGGTCGAACAGCTCCTCGTTCGAAAGCGCCGCCCGCCAGCCCGGGATGGACTCGAGTTTGTCGAGCGTTCCGCCCGTGTGGCCGAGGCCCCGGCCGGACAGCTGCGGCACGGCGACACCGAACGCGGCGACCAGCGGCGCGAGCGGGAGCGTGATCTTGTCGCCGACGCCCCCGGTGGAGTGCTTGTCGACCGTCTTCTTGCCGAGACCTTCGAAGCTCATCCGCTCGCCGGAATCGATCATCGCGTCGGTGAGCACGCGGATCTCGTCGCGGGTCATCCCGTTGAGCAGCACGGCCATCGCGAAGGAGGACATCTGCGCGTCGGACACGTATCCACGGGTGTACGCGTCGATCATCCAGCGCAGCGCGTCTTCGGGCACCGGCGAAGCGTCGCGCTTCGCGCGGATCACATCGACCGCGTCGAACGGCTCCACCATGCTGATCGACGCCGTGTCGAGGGATCCCGTGCTCACCGCGACGCCTCTTCGAGGTCGCGGGGTCCGAAGGCATCCGGGAGCACTTCGTCGATGGTCCGGATGCCGGACACCGTCTCGAGCAGCATGCCCGGGATCGCGTGCTCGAAGAGCAGCTGCCGGCACCGGCCGCACGGCATCAGGGTGGCCCCGCCGCCGTCGACGCACACGAATGCGACGAGCTGACCGCCACCGGACATGAAGAGGTCGCCGACGAGGGCACACTCCGCGCAGAGGGTGACTCCGTACGACGCGTTCTCGATGTTGCACCCCGAGACGATCCGCCCGTCGCTGACGAGGGCGGCCGCCCCGACCCTGAAGCGGGAGTACGGCGCGTAGGCCTTCTCCATCGCCTCGGTCGCGACGGCACGCAGCTCGTCCCAGTCGATGTCGGTCACGGACGGCCTTCTTTCGGGTTGGTGTCAAAAGAGTCGGTGATGCCACCACGCGATGAATTCACGACGTCAGCCCTTGACGTAGGGCTTGCCCGCCGCGGCGGGGCCGCGTATCTGCCCGGCGAAGCCGGCCACGGCGATGATCGTGACGAGGTAGGGGAGCATCAGCATGAACTCGCTGGGGATCGGGGTCCCGAGCACCGTCAGCAGGTTCTGCAGGTTGGTGGCGAAGCCGAACAGGAGGGCCGCCAGAGTGGCTCGGATCGGGTCCCAGCGACCGAAGATCACCGCCGCAAGAGCGATGAAGCCGAGCCCGGCGGTCATCTCCTTCGAGAATTGGCCGACCGAGACCAGGGTGAAGTAGGCGCCGCCGATGCCGGCGATGGCGCCGGCGAGCGACACATTCCAGAACCGGGATGTGTTCACCTTGATGCCGACCGTGTCGGCGGCCTGCGGATGCTCGCCGACGGCGCGCAGGCGCAGTCCCCACCGGGTGCGGTACAGGCCCCATGCGACCAGGGCGACCGTGACGTACATCAGGTAGACGATGAAGGTCTGGTTGAACAGCACCGGGCCGATGATCGGGATGTCGCCGAGGACCGGGATCTCCCACCGCGTGAAGCGGACCGGACGATTGAGCGCGGCCTCATTCGGCACGAGCAGTGCACCGTAGAGGAAGCCGGTGAGACCCGTCACGAGCACGTTCAGGACGACACCGACGATCACCTGGTCGACGAGGTACCTGATCGAGAAGGCCGCGAGCACGAAGGCGACGAGGACGCCCCCGATCATCGCGCCCACGAGCCCCACGAAGGGGTTCCCGGTGATGCTCGCGAGAAGCGCGGCGCTGAAGGCGCCGAAGAGGAACTGGCCCTCGATCGCCACGTTGACCACGCCGACGCGCTCGCCGATGACGCCTCCCAGCGCACCGAAGATGAGCGGGATGGACAGCGAGAGCGCCCCGAAGAGCAGGCCGGTGACCGGCACGAGCCCGCCCGCGGCCGCCCACACCAGGAAGCCGAACATGGCGAGCACGCCGTAGACGATGGACAGCCAGATGCCGCTGCGCCGGTAGGCCCATGCATCCCAGAAGGCCCAGGCCGTGAGCAGGACGAGCACGCCGAACACGATCCACGTCGTCGCCGCGGTCGGCACGCTGACGTTGGGCAGCGCGATCGATGACGTCGGGTCGCCGAGCCGGAACGTGCTGACGCCGTCTCTGGGAACGAGCAGGAACAGCAGCCCGAGAAGCACGGTGGCGATTGCCAGTGAGATGGCGAGCTTCCAGTGCCGCACCTGCACGGTTGCGAGCTGGATGACGTCATCCGGAGCGGGAACGGGGGCCGGGGTGGGGGCGAGCGCCGTCATGCCGACACCGCCTTCTTCGCGGCCTTGGCTCTGGCCTTGGCCGCCTTCTCGGCATCCGTCTTCGGCAGGAAGAAGATGGTCCGCACCAGCGGGGGCGCCGCGATGAAGAGCACGATCAGCGACTGCACGACCAGCACGATGTCGACGGGGATGCCCTGCGATGCCTGCATGGTGAAGCTTCCGGCTTTCAGTGCTCCGAAGAGCAGGCCGGCGACGAACACGCCCCACGCGCGGCTGCGGCCGAGGAGAGCGACCGTGATCGCGTCGAACCCGATTCCCGCGTCGATGTAGCCGTCGAATCCGGTGGTGACCGCCCCTTGGATCTGGTTCATTCCGGCGAGGCCCGCAAGCCCACCCGCGAAGAGCATCGCGTAGATGTACATGCGCTGCACCGAGATGCCCGATGCGCGGGCCGCGTGCGGATTCTCGCCCACCGCGCGCAGGCGGAAGCCGAGGCTGGAGCGCTCGATGAGCCACCACACGAACACCGTGGCCGCGATCGCCAGGATGAACCCCCAGTCCAGCAGCGGGAAGCGAGGACCGAACAGGTCCGGGAACTGGGCGTTCGGCGGCGTCGGAGAGGAGATCGGCTGGTCACCCGCGGGGCGCTGCAGCAGCGCCGGCGAGCGGACCATCCACGTCACGAGGTAGAACGCGACGTAGTTCAGCATGATGGTGAGGATGACCTCGTGCGCACCCGTGCGGGCCTTGAGCACACCGACGATGCCACCCCAGATCGCGCCGCCCGCGATACCGGCCGCAAGGGTGAGGGGCAGTTGGAGGATCATCGGCAGGTCGAGGTTGAACGTCACCAGCGCCGCGGTCGCGCAGGCGATCAGGATCTGACCGCGGCCGCCGATGTTGAAGAGGCCGACGCGGAACGCCAATGCGACTCCGAGGCCCGCGGCGATGAGCGGTGCGGCGAAGCCGAGGGTGTTCGTGAGGGGGCGGATCTGCGCCGCGAAGTCGGCGACTCGCGCATTGAAGACGGCCCCCCGGAAGAGCGCCTCGTACCCTCCGTACACCGCGCTCCAGACGGCGGCGAACGTGTCGCCGGGGCGCGAGAAGAAGTAGACCGATGCGGCGCGCACCTCCTCGTCGGTGATGGCCATCAGGATGCCGCCGACGACCATCGCCGCGACGATGGCGAGGATCGTGGTGACGGCGCTGCCCCGGAGAAGGTCCTTGATGAACACGTTCTGGCGCGGGGGGCCGGGAACATCGGCTCCCGTGACCTCGGCGCCCGCCACATCGGCACGGACCTCGGGCGTGCCCGTCAGCGGCCCGGAGACCGGTGGCAGCTCGTCGGAGGGCAGCCCCTTCATCGGCTCGCCGGTTCCGGGCGTTCTGCCGCTCGTTCCGTCGTTCACGCGGCCACCACCTCCTCCGGCTTCTCGCCGGCCATCATGAGGCCGAGCGTCTCTCGCGGCGTGTCGCCCGGCACGATTCCGACGATCTGGCCGCGGTACATCACCGCGATCCGGTCGGCGAGCGCGACGACCTCGTCGAGCTCGGTCGAGACGACGACCACGGGGATGCCGGCATCCCGCGTCTCGATGATCCGCTTGTGAATGAACTCGATCGAGCCCACGTCCACGCCACGCGTCGGCTGGGCGGCGAGGAGAAGCTTCAGTTCTCGGCTCATCTCGCGCGCGATCACGACCTTCTGCTGGTTGCCTCCGGACAGCGCACCGGCGGGAGTCCCGGCGCCCTGTGTGCGGATGTCGTATTCGCGGATCCGCTCGTCGGCGAACTCGCTCAGCACGCCGCTGCGGATCGTCCCCCCGCGGACGAACGCGCGGTCGCCCGAGCGATCGAGGATCAGGTTCTCGGCCACCGTGAACGTGCCGACCAGGCCGTCTTCTGTCCGGTCCTCGGGCACGAATCCGACGCCTTCGTCGAGGATGCCGCGCACGCTCCTGCCGACCAGTTCCACCCCGGCGAGTGCCACCGAGCCGGTCACCTTGTCGGCGAGGCCGACGATCGCCTCGACCAGCTCCGTCTGCCCGTTCCCCTGCACCCCGGCCACGGCCAGCACCTCCCCCGGCCGCACGTCGAAGCTGATGTCGTCGACGACGACCGCGCCAGTGGGCGTGAGGACGCGCAGGTTGCGCACCACGAGACCGCCTTCATCACGAATCTGAGGCGCGTTCTTGTGGACGGTCAGTTCGACGGCGCGGCCGACCATGAGCGACGCGAGCTCCGCGTTCGTCGCCGTCGGAGCGGCCTCGCCCACGACCTTGCCGAGCCGGATGACGGTGATGCGGTCTGCGACGGCACGCACCTCGCGGAGCTTGTGGGTGATGAAGACGATCGAGGTCCCCTCATCACGCAGCTGGCGCATGATCGCCATCAGCTCGTCGGTCTCCTGCGGGGTGAGCACGGCCGTGGGCTCATCGAAGACGAGCACCTTCGCATCGCGGGACAGCGCCTTGATGATCTCCACCCGCTGCTGAACGCCGACCGGCAGATCGCCGACCAGGGCGTCCGGATCCACATGGAAGCCGAAGCGCTTGGCCACGTCACGCACATGCTGGCGCGCCTTCGGGAGGTCCAGCGAACCGAGGGCCTTGGTGTCCTCGTGCCCGAGCATGACGTTCTCGGCGACGCTGAAGACCGGGATCAGCATGAAGTGCTGGTGCACCATGCCGATGCCCGCCGCCATCGCATCGCCAGGTCCCCGGAACCGCTGCACGGCGTCGTCGAGGAGGATCTCACCCTCGTCCGCCTGATAGAGCCCGTACAGGACGTTCATCAGGGTCGACTTCCCGGCCCCGTTCTCGCCGAGGAGGGCGTGGATCTCGCCGGGCTGGACCACGAGATCGATGTGGTCGTTGGCGACGAGACTGCCGAACCGCTTGGTGATTCCGCGGAGCTCGAGCTTCATACTGTGCACCCTATCGAGTCGGGTCAGGGGCGGGAAGGAACCGCGGCCGGTCGGATGCGAAGCATCCGGACCGGCCGCGGTGATGGTGGTGCTGCCGACTACGGCGAGCTGGGCGAGGTCACCTCGAGCTCACCCGAGATGATCTGCTCCTGCAGCGCGGCGAGCTCCTCGACGAGACCATCGGGCAGCTGCGACTCGAACGCGCCGAAGCCGGAGAGTCCGACGCCCTCGTTCTCGAGCGTGCCGACGTACGGGGCGACGTCGAAGTCGCCGGTGGCGGCGGCCATGGTGGCCTCGTAGACGGCCTGGTCGATGCGCTTCATGATCGACACGAGCACGATGTCGGCGACGGTCGGGTCGACGACGGCGAGGTCGGAGTCGACACCGAGGATCACGGTGTCGGCGCCGCTGTCGGCGATCGCGTCGCGCGCGCTCTGGTAGATCGGGCCACCGACCGGCAGGAGCACGTCGGCACCCTGGTCGAGGACGCCCTGCATGGCCTGCTTCGCGGTGTCGTTGGCGGCGAAGCCACCGGTCATGGAGCCCTGCTGGGCTGCGACATCCCAGCCGACGGTCGCGACGTTGGCGCCCTTGTCCTCGTTGTACTTGGCGACGCCGTCGACGAAGCCGTCCATGAAGATCGTGACGGGCGGGATCGGGATGCCGCCGACGGTGCCCACCTTGTTGGCGCCCGACTGAGCCGACCACGCCGCGGCGGCGTAGCCGCCCAAGTAGGCCGCCTGAACGGTGTCGAACATCAGCGGCTTGATGTTGGGCGCGTCGGTCTCGCCGTCGAACGTCGGCTTCCCATCCGCGTCGGTGTCGCCCTCGTTGTCGGCCCAGTCGTCGATGATCGCGTAGCTGATCTCAGGGTTCGCCTTTGCGGAGGCGACCGTGTCGGCCGACAGCTTGAAGCCGACCGAGACGATGAGCGTGCAGCCCTCGGCCACGAGGTTCTCGAGGTTCGGCGCGTAGTCGTTGGCAGACGCGGACTCCACCTCGATCATCTCGACGCCGAGCTCATCGGCGGCGCGCTCCATGCCCTCCAGCGCGGACTGGTTGAACGACTTGTCGTTGAAGCCGCCGTCATCCGACACGAGGCAGGGCTTGTAGCCCTCGACCGCGGCGGCGCCGCCGCCGGGTTCCTCGGTCGCGTCGGTCTCGGGCGGGGGGGACGCGCAACCCGCCAGGGCTACGAAGACGCTTGCAGCAAGGAATCCGCCGAGCACTCTTTTACGGGTTGAAATGGTCAACTCAGCCTCCACAGGGATGCACCCGCGGACCTCGCGGGTGACTGTACGAAATTACCTACTGTGACGGCCCGTTTGCATATCGACGAGTCCCCCGGGGGGCAATGGTTACAAAGACGCAACAGTGCCGACATCCGATGCCGTGATCGGCGGCATCCAGGATCAGAGCACGTCGCCCCGGCCGTTCAGCTTCAAGGCATCCACCACGCCCTTCACCCGCTGAGCGTGCTCGCTGGTCGTGACCAGCAGAGCGTCCTCGGTGTCGACCACGACGATGTCCTTGACGCCGATGAGGCTGATCACGCGCCGCGTCTGGCTGACCACGATGCCGCTGGACGCGTCGGCGAGCACGCGCGCGTTCTCGCCCAGGATCGCCAGGTCGTTGCCGCGGCCGTGCGAGTTGAGCTTGGCGACGCTGGCGAAGTCGCCCACGTCGTCCCAGTCGAAGTGCCCCGGGATCACCGCGAGCCGGCCCTTGTCGGCGGCGGGCTCCGCCACCGCGTAGTCGATCGCGATCTTGGTCAGGTTCGGCCAGATGCGGTCGACCACCGGACCCCGCGCCTCCCGGTCGTCCCAGACCTCCGCCAGCTCCATGAGCCCGGCGTGCAGCTCGGGCTGGTTCTCGGCGATCTCCGCGAGCAGCACATCGGCACGGGAGATGAACATGCCGGCGTTCCACAGGTAGGCGCGATCGGTGACGTACTCGCGCGCCGTGTCGAGGTCGGGCTTCTCGACGAAGCGCTCGACGAACGCCGCCTCGGGGGCGCCGTCGATGACCAGCTCGCCGGCCTTCTTGATGTAGCCGAAACCGACCGCCGGCTCCGACGGCTGGATGCCGATCGTGCAGATGTAGCCCTCGCGGGCGACGGCCACCGCCTGCTGCACCGCCCAGTCGAACTGGCGCACCTGGCGGATGACGTGATCGGCGGCGAAGGAGCCGATGATGACGTCGGGCTCGCGCCGGGAGAGGATGGCCGCGGCCAGCCCGATCGCCGCGGCGGAGTCGCGCGGCTCGGATTCGAGGATGACGTTGTGGTCCGCGATGTCGGGCAGCTCCCGCTCGACGGCCGCGCGATGCGCGCGGCCGGTGACCACCGCGATGCGGTCCTCACCGGAGAGGGGGGCCAGCCGGTCCCAGGTGTCGCGGAGGAGGGTCTGTCCAGACCCCGTCAGGTCGTGCAGGAACTTCGGCGCGTCCGCTCGGGAGAGCGGCCACAGCCTGCTGCCGATGCCGCCTGCGGGGATGACGGCGTAGAAGCCGGGGATCGATTCAGCCATGCCTTCAGGGTAGTGCGGGCATGTTTCCGGCCTGCGACACGAGGGGAACGGGACATCTCGACGTCGAGACAGTTGGGCGGGGCTCAGTCGCCCGCCCTGCCGTGTCCGAATAGGATGGATGCGAGCGCCCGCGCGGGGTTGCGGGGCAGCGAACGCCTCGCCGAGATGAAGCAGGGAGGACGACAGTGTCTGCAGGAATACGCGTGACACCGTCCATATCGGAGACCACGTCCAGGGTTCCCCGGGGGACGCTGTACCGGGGCCGCGAGGGCATGTGGTCGTGGGTGCTGCACCGCATCACGGGCGTCGCGATCTTCTTCTTCCTCCTCGTGCACGTGCTCGACACGGCGCTGATCCGGGTGTCCCCCGAGGCGTACGACGCCGTGCTCGGCACGTACAAGAACCCGATCATGGGTCTCGGCGAGGTCGTGCTCGTCGCGGCGATCGTCTTCCACGCCTACAACGGGCTGCGCATCATCGTCGTCGACTTCTGGTCGAAGGGCGCCCGCTACCACCGGCAGCTGTTCTGGGGAGTGCTGGGCCTCTGGGCCGTAACGATGGCCGGTTTCGCACCCAGACATCTGATGAACGTGTTCGCGGGAGGGGGAGAGTGATGACCACCGCCGTGCCACTGGATCCGCCTCGTTCGCCGCGCTCCACCGCCCCGCGCAACCGGGGCGTCAACCTCGAGAAGTGGGGCTGGATCTACATGCGCGTCTCGGGCGTGCTGCTGATCGTCCTGATCTTCGGGCACCTCTTCGTCAACCTGATGGTCGGCGAAGGCATCCATGCCCTCGATTTCGCCTTCGTCGCCGGAAAGTTCGCCAGTCCCTTCTGGCAGTGGTGGGACGTGCTGATGCTGTGGCTCGCACTCATCCACGGCGCCAACGGCATGCGCACGATCGTCAACGACTACGTCACCACCCCGAAGGTGCGCCGGGTGCTCGTCTGGGCGCTGGGACTCTCGGCCGCATTCCTCATCCTGCTCGGGACGCTCGTCGTGTTCACGTTCGACCCCTGCCTCGGTGTCACCGAAGACAGCGTGCTCTGGGCGACCTGCCAGGCCGCAGCATGAATCAGCGGATCGAAACGAAGAAGGCTCCCACCAAGTGACCCAGACCACCGACTCCGTCGTGCGCGACGGCGTGCACTACCACCAGTTCGACGTCGTCATCGTGGGAGCCGGCGGTGCCGGCATGCGCGCGGCCATCGAGGCGGGACCGGGCGCCAAGACGGCGGTCATCTCGAAGCTCTACCCGACCCGCTCGCACACGGGCGCGGCGCAGGGCGGGATGGCCGCGGCGCTCGCCAACGTCGAGGAGGACTCGTGGGAGTGGCACACCTTCGACACGGTCAAGGGCGGCGACTACCTCGTCGATCAGGACGCGGCCGAGATCCTGGCGAAGGAGGCGATCGACGCCGTCATCGACCTCGAGAACATGGGCCTTCCCTTCAACCGCACGCCCGAGGGCAAGATCGACCAGCGCCGCTTCGGCGGCCACACCGCCGACCACGGCAAGACCCCCGTCCGGCGGGCGTGCTACGCCGCCGACCGCACGGGGCACATGATCCTGCAGACGCTGTTCCAGAACTGCGTGAAGCTCGGCATCAACTTCTTCAACGAGTTCTACGTGCTCGACCTCATCACGGTGAAGGATGCCGCGGGCGGCACCAAGATCGCCGGCGTGGTGGCCTACGAGCTCTCGACCGGCGACCTGCACGTCTTCCAGTCCAAGGCCGTGATCTTCGCCACCGGCGGGTTCGGAAAGATCTACAAGACGACATCCAACGCGCACACCCTCACCGGTGACGGCGTCGGCATCGTCTGGCGCAAGGGCCTGCCCCTGGAGGATATGGAGTTCTTCCAGTTCCACCCCACCGGCCTGGCCGGCCTCGGCATCCTGCTCACCGAGGGTGCACGCGGCGAGGGCGCGATCCTGCGCAACGTCTCCGGCGAGCGGTTCATGGAGCGCTACGCCCCCACGATCAAGGACCTCGCGCCGCGCGACATCGTCAGCCGCTGCATGCAGCAGGAGGTCGCGGAGGGCCGGGGCGCCGGTCCGCATCGCGACTACGTCCTGCTGGACTGCACGCACCTGGGCGCGGAGGTGCTCGAGACGAAGCTGCCCGACATCACGGAGTTCGCCCGCACCTATCTCGGCGTCGACCCGGTCGTCGAGCCCGTCCCCGTCATGCCCACCGCGCATTACGCCATGGGCGGCATCCCGACGAACAACGACGCCGAGGTGCTCTCGAACAACACGACGGTCGTGCCCGGGCTCTACGCCGCCGGCGAGTGCGCGTGCGTGTCGGTGCACGGCTCGAATCGCCTCGGCACCAACTCGCTGCTCGACATCAACGTCTTCGGCAAGCGCGCCGGCAAGAACGCGGTGAAGTACTCGCAGACCGCCGAATTCGTGCCCCTCCCCGAGGACCCGGCCAAGGAGGTGCGCGAACTCATCGAGGGCCTGCGCGCCAACAACGGCACGGAGCGCATCGCGGTGCTGCGCAAGACGCTGCAGGACGAGATGGACAAGAACGCCCAGGTCTTCCGCACCGAGGACTCGCTCAAGCACATGCTCGGGGTCATCGAGGATCTCCGAGGCCGCTTCCTGAACATCCACGTCGACGACAAGGGCAAGCGGTACAACACCGACCTGCTCGAGGCGGTCGAGCTCGGCTTCCTGCTCGACCTCGCCGAGGTCGTCGTCTACGCGGCCCGCAACCGCAAGGAGAGCCGCGGCGGTCACATGCGCGACGACTTCCCGAATCGCGAGGACGCCGAGTACATGAAGCACACGATGGCCTACCTCACCGGCGACCCCCACTCGTCGCAGGCCGATGACCACATCTCGCTCGACTGGAAGCCCGTGGTGATCACGCGCTACCAGCCCATGGAGAGGAAGTACTAGCCATGACGACCGCGACGGACATCATCGAGCGCACCGACGCCGACGCCGGGAACATCGCCAAGCAGGCGGAGGCCGGCGACACCGGCATCCAGTCGTTCCTGATCACCTTCATCATCCGGCGATTCGACCCGGAGGTCGACGCCGAGCCGCGCTGGGTCGACTACGACGTGGAGCTGTTCTCGACCGACCGCGTGCTCGATGCCCTGCACAAGATCAAGTGGGAGGTCGACGGCTCGCTGTCCTTCCGTCGGTCGTGCGCCCACGGCATCTGCGGCTCGGATGCCATGCGCATCAACGGCCGCAACCGCCTCGCGTGCAAGACGCTCATCAAGGACCTCGACATCTCGCAGCCGATCTACGTCGAGGCGATCAAGGGTCTGCCGCTCGAGAAGGACCTCATCGTCGACATGGAGCCGTTCTTCGCCTCGTACCGCGAGGTGCAGCCGTTCCTGATCGCCAACTCGGTGCCCGAGAAGGGCAAGGAGCGCGTGCAGTCCATCGTCGATCGCGAGATCTTCGACGACACGACCAAGTGCATCCTGTGCGCCGCGTGCACCTCGTCGTGCCCCGTGTTCTGGACCGACGGCCAGTACTTCGGACCCGCCGCGATCGTCAACGCGCACCGGTTCATCTTCGATTCCCGGGACGACGCGGGCGATGTGCGCCTCGACATCCTCAACGACAAGGAAGGCGTGTGGCGCTGCCGCACCACCTTCAACTGCACCGAGGCGTGCCCCCGCGGCATCGAGGTCACGAAGGCGATCGCGGAGGTCAAGCAGGCGGTCCTGCGAGGGCGGTAGTCGCCGGTATGCTCCCAGCGTGAGCAACGCCGCCCCCCAGTGCCCGAGCCCCACCCTGTGAGCGTCGGAGCGCCGGAAGTCCCCGCTCGATCTTCGCGTGTCGCCGTCACCGCGGCCTACGCCGCCCAGGGTCTGGGCTACGCCGTCGTCGTGACGTCGCTGCCGCTGCTCAAGCAGCGGTACGGCATCGACGACACCGCGGTGGCCCTGATGGTGCTGCTCGTGTGCGTCACGGCGGCGTGCGGCTCGGTGCTGGCGGACGTGCTGGCGAAGTGGCGCGGAAGCCGCGTCGCCCTGGCCGTCGGGCTCGTCATCGAGGTCACCGGTCTCGTGCTCGTGGCCGCCGATTCTCCCTTCCCCCTCTTCGTCGCGGGATTCGGGATCTACGGCGTCGGGCTCGGCGCCGTCGACGCATCCGGCGCCATGCAGGGCGTGCTCATCCAGCGGCGGTACGGACGCGACATCATGGGCGGCTACTTCGCCGCGGCGACCGGGGCCGGGATCGTGGGCGCACTCGCGGTCGCCGGCGGCTCCGCACTCGGACTGCCCTCCGGAACGGTGCTCCTGTTCGCCGCGGTCGTGGCCGGGTCGGTGGCGCTGCTGGGTGTGGGACGCTTCGACCGCTCGCGGGCGGCCACGCCGGTCGGCAGCCACACCAAGGCGCCGCTGCCGCGTACCGGCATGTGGCTCTTCGGCTTCGTCATCCTGGCGGCCTTCACGCTCGATTCCGGAGTGAGCACCTGGAGCACCGTCTACATGAACGACGACCTCCTGGCCGCCGCCGCGATCGCGCCCCTCGGCTACGCCGCCTATCAGGCCGCGGTGCTGGTCACGCGCCTGGCGGCCGACCGGGCCACCCGGCGCTGGGGCCGCCAGCGTGTGGTCGTGACCGCGACGTGCGTCTCCATCCTCGGATGCATCGTCGTTGCGTTCCTCCCCTTCGTCGGAGCCGCGATCGCCGGGTTCGCGCTGGCGGGCGTCGCCGTCGGTGCGCTGGTCCCCCTCGCGTTCACCTCGGCGGGGGCGCTGGAACCGGCCCGGGGGGACGAGGTGATCGCGCGCGTCAACCTCTTCAACTACGCGGGGGCGGTGCTCGGCGCGGTGCTGATCGGCCTTCTTGCGGACGGTCCGGGGCTCGCGATCGCCTTCCTGCTGCCCGCAGTCGCGCTCGTCGGGGTGCTCTTCGTGGCCCGGCGGTTCCGGGCGCCGGTGCCTGTGGGCGCAGACTCCGACGTCGTGGCCGCGGCGCCTCGCTAGTCTGTTGCTGTGTCCGACCAGCCCGTGCGCCCTGTGAAAGGCGGCCAGGCGGCATCCGTCGATCAGGATTCCGGCGCGGCATCCGGCGCGGCATCCGGCCCTGCCTGGCGCGAGCGGTTCGAAGAGCCGGTGGAACGGGCGACCGAGCTCACGCGGCGCACGCTCGCATGGTTCCCCGTGCGGGTGTGGCGGCATTTCCTGGCGCACAACGGCTTCCTCCTCGCGGCGGGCGTGAGCTACCAGGCCCTGTTCGCGATCTTCGCAGCCATCTATGTGGCCTTCGCCGTCGCGGGGCTCCTGGTCATCGGAAGCGACAACCTGACCGAGTCCCTCATCAGGGTCATCAACACCTACATCCCGGGCCTCATTGACGCGAACGGGCCGATCACCCCGGAATCCATCGACTCCATCGCCACGGCGAGCACGAGCCTCTTCGGACTCACGGGAAGCGTCGCCCTCATCGCGTTGATCTGGACGGCGATCGGCTGGGTCACCTACTCGCGTTACGCCGTGCGGGACATCTTCGGGCTGCCGAAGGAACCGCGACCGTACGTGCTGATGAAGGCGCGCGATCTGCTGGCCGCGGTCGTCTTCGGGGTGGCGCTGCTCCTCGGCGCAGCCATCGGAGGATTCGCCACGTGGGCGTTGAACACCGTGTTCTCGCTTTTCGGCTGGACCATGGATTCGCTCTGGTACGAATCGACCGCCCGGGCGGCCGCGCTTCTGGTCGCGTTCGCCATCGACGCGTTGGCGCTCGCGTCGCTCTTCCGGTTCCTTTCGGGCACGTCGTTGCGGTGGCGGCTGATCTGGCCCGGGTCCCTGCTCGGCGGCGCCGCGGTCGTCATCGTGCAGATCGGTGCCGGGTGGCTGTTCTCCCGCGGACCCACCAATCCTCTGCTCGCCACGTTCGCCGTCTTCATCGGGATGCTGCTGTGGTTCCGTCTCGTCGGCATCATCACGCTCGTCGCGGCTGCGTGGATCGCCGTGGCCGCGGAGGACGCCGATGTCCCGCTCATCCCAGAGACCGAGTACGACCGCCGGGTCAAGGAGTATCAGGCGATGCTGCTCACCGCCGAAGTGGCCCTGCGCGAGGCACGCCGCGAACGGGAGGCGGCGCCGTGGGTCAGATCGTGGCAGGCGGACCGCGCGGTGCGCAAGGCGGAGGCGGAGCTGGAGCGGGTGAAGGGCCTCGAGCCGAAGCCGCAGCCGCGTGGCCTCCTGGGTGCGTCGCTCCGATCATGACGGCCGGTGTCCGCGGCGCTGATTAGGCTGGAATGTATGCCCCGCCGCGTACGCATCGCCTCCGTCAACGTCAACGGCATCCGCGCCGCAGCGCGCAAGGGCATGCACCCCTGGCTGGAAACGGCGGATGTCGACATCCTGACCCTTCAGGAGGTCCGTGCGAGCGCGGAGGACCTCGCGAGCGCGCTGCCCGGGTGGACGATCGTCGGCGACGAAGCGGTGGCCAAGGGCCGCGCCGGGGTCGCCATCGCGAGTCGCGCGGGATCCCTCGAGTCCCGAACGACACTGGGCGTCGACGCCGGCGACACCTCCGGTCGCTGGATCGAGGCCGACTTCGACATCGACGGCGAGCGCCTCGCGGTGATCAGCGCCTACGTCCCGACCGGCGAAGCGGACACGCCGAAGCAGGACGCGAAGTGGCTGTTCCTCGACGCGATGACGGCGCGGATGTCGCAGCTGAGCGCCCAGACGCCCCTCGGCGTCCTGACGGGCGACCTGAACGTCGGGCACCGGGAGTTCGACATCCGCAACTGGAAGGGCAACGTGAAGAAGGCGGGGTTCCTGCCCCGCGAGCGGGCCTACTTCGACCGGTTCGTCGGGCCTGCGGGCGAAGCCGTGGTCGGAGCCGACGGATCGAAGGGGACGGGGCTGGGGTGGGTCGACATCGGCCGCTCCTTCCACGGCGAGGTCGACGGCCCGTACACCTGGTGGTCGAGCCGCGGCAAGGCATTCGACACCGACACGGGATGGCGCATCGACTACCACCTCGCGACCGCGGCCCTTGCCCAGCGGCTCACGGACTACCGCGTCGTGCGGGCACCGTCGTGGGACACGCGGTGGAGCGATCATGCCCCCGTGGTGGCCGACTACACCCTGGGTGGCTGAGGGGCGGCGGGTTCGGCGGGCCGGGTGCCCGGGAGGCCGCCCGTAGGATAGGGAGGTGACACGACCTCGCCTCTATTCCGGCATGCAGCCCTCGGCCGACTCCCTGCAGATCGGGAACTACATCGGGGCCCTCATGCAGTGGCGGGAGCTGCAGCAGTCGTACGACGCGTACTTCTCCGTCGTCGATCTGCACGCCCTGACCCAGCCGAACGACCCGGCCGAACTGCGCGAGAAGACGCGGCGCACCGCTGCCCAGTACATCGCCGCCGGCATCGAGCCGTCGAAGTCGACGCTGTACGTGCAGTCCCACGTGCCGCAGCACGCCGAGCTCGCCTGGGTGCTCTCGACGATCACCGGCTTCGGCGAGGCAGGGCGAATGACGCAGTTCAAGGACAAGTCCGCCCGGTACGGCACCGACGCCACGAACGTCGGCCTCTTCACCTACCCGGTGCTCATGGCCGCCGACATCCTGCTCTACCAGACCGACGTCGTCCCCGTCGGCGACGACCAGAAGCAGCACGTTGAGCTCACGCGCGACCTCGCCGAACGGTTCAACAGCCGGTATGGCGCGACCTTCGCGGTCCCCAGGCCCGTCATCCAGAAGGACACGGCCCGAATCTTCGACCTGCAGAATCCGACGGCGAAGATGTCCAAGTCCGCGGAGTCGGATGCCGGTGTGCTGTGGATGCTCGACGACCCGTCGGTGAGCGCCAAGAAGATCATGCGCGCCGTGACGGACAGCGACGGCTCGGTGCGTTTCGACCGCGAGGCGAAGCCGGGCGTGTCGAACCTTCTCGTCATCTACGCCGCCCTGACCGGGCGACAGATCCCGGCGATCGAGGACGAATACGCGGGTCGCGGCTATGGGGACTTCAAGAAGGGTCTCGCGGAGGTCGTGGTGGGCGAGTTCGGTCCGGTGCGCGACCGCGCCCTGGCGCTGCTCGATGACCGCGCCGAACTCGACCGGGTGCTCGCGGCGAACGCGGCGAAGGCGTCCGAGGTGGCGGGCGCGACCCTGAACGACGTCTACGACCGGATCGGGCTGCTCCGCCGGGTGTAGCCGGTGCCCGGGCGGCCAGGCGCCCAGGCGCCCGCCGACCGCGGGCCGCCGTGCCGCGCCCGTCGCCGGAGCCGCCGGCGCACCGAGCACCGGGGCGGTGCGAGCACTCGGGCGCAGTTTGGGCCGAGGACGGCTCCGGCGTGCCCCAAAGGCGGCCGTGCGGCCCTGATCTGCGCCTGAGTGCTCGGCGACGTACTCCGGTGGCTTGGCGCGCGGGTCAAGCTCTGGTCCCGTGCAAGCCACGGATCGCATCGACGACGGTCTCCGGCTGCCACATGATTGCGGAGGCCCAGGGTCGCAGGGTCACGTAGCCCATAGCGGCCAGGGCGAGGTCCCGGGACCTGTCGCGCTGTTGAGACGTCCAGCCCTGATGGAACTCCTGGCTGTCGCACTCGATCACCAATAAGCCGTCGAGCACGAGGTCCACTCGTCCGACCCCCGGCATGCTTACCTGCGCCTCGACATCGCACCCCAGCGCTCGGGCCATCAGCCGCACGAGTGTCTCGGGTCCGGATTCGCTGCGGCGCTCGAGGTTGCTGCGAAGCACACGGAAGCGCCGCGGCAGCAGCCTGAACACCGCGGCTATGCCTTCCTCGTCAACCCATCCCGCGTGCCACGCGCTGTCGAGGGTGGCGATCGCCGACCGAGGGTTCTGACACCGGCACGCCTGCGCGAGTGCCTCGATGATGTCTGTCGTCGTGCTTCGGGCGTCCGCGGCCGTGTGCCGCCAGTGTCGGACGATTCCGTGCCGGACTCCTGGCCCGTGACCGGTGCCGGGCGTCAACTGCACGTGGAGCATCGGCTTCTCCTGGACGAACACGCCCAACTCGCCGAGCAGGCTCAGGCAATCGAGTCGACCTCCGCAAGCGACCGCGGCGGCAACGTGCGCCGGGGCATCACCGTGCAGATACCGGTCCCGCCGAGCCCTGAGTAGTGAGCCGGAACGGAGAGCCCGGTCGATCGAACGCCTCGACAGGCCTTCAGCGCGCAGCTCCGCGTAGGACCAGCCGACCGTCCAGGTCGGGGTGACGGGCTGGGTTGCGGGTGGGGTCATGCCCCAAAGTGTGGAAGCCGGCCGCTCGAGTCGGGGGCGGGGTTCGCAGCCTGGGGAATCCGCCGCCGGCCGGCGACCTGTGCAGGAATCACCGCGCACTCGGGCGCAGATCGGCGTGTGCGGGGGCCAATCCGCCGCATAAGTGGGGATCGGGCTAGAAGATCTGCTCCCGAGTGCACGCCGGCGGCGGTTGGGTTGCGGAATCACGGCCTCCGGCCGCCGCTGGGCCCGAATTGACGCGGTCGGACTCGCGAGCCGGAGGTCGGGGGTTGTCAGGGTCCGGTGGGCCGGGGGTCGGCGCCGTGTGGGCGCCTTGGGCTGCGACGGAAGACGCCGTGCACTCGGGCGCAGAATCGCGTCCGAACGGCCTGTCGGGGCCGCAACGGTGCCCTGCGGCGACGGATCTGCTCCGAGGTGCACGCCGGCGGTGGCGACGAACCCACTTCCGAGTCCGCACCGGCGGTGGCGAGCGGACCTGCTCCCGTGTGCACGACCGGCGGTGGCAGATGAACGACGCTGGAGCGCGCGGCTGCGAGTTGGGTATCGTGGGCCCGATGGAACCGGTGACCCTGACCACGGCGCGCCTCGTGCTTTCGGCGCCTGCGGAGGACGACATCGACCCGATCACGGCCGGGTGCCAGGATCCCGAGGTCTGGCGGTATACGCCCGTGCCCTTCCCCTACGAGCGGCACCACGCCGAGGAATTCGTCGCCAACACCGCACGGTGGTGGGACACAGGCAGCGACTACGTCTGGTCGATCCACTCCCCCGAGGCGTTCGCCGGCATGGTCGGGCTGCACCGGGTCAAGGGCGGTGAGGCCGAGATCGGCTACTGGATGTCGCCCGGGGCGCGCGGCCGCGGATACCTCACCGAGGCGGCTCGGGCGGTCATCGACTTCGCCTTTGCGGAGCCGCTGAAGCTCGAGCGTGTCGAGTGGCGCGCCGTCGTGGGGAACGTCCCGTCGGCGCGCAGCGCGCGCACCCTCGGGTTCCGGTACGAGGGACTGCTCCGAGCCGGCCTGGCCAGCCCGCGTGGACGGGACGACGGCTGGATCGCCGGGCTGCTCGCGGGAGACGATCGCTCGCCGCAGCCCTGGCCGGTGCTCGAGAGCTGACCGCGCGTCGGCGGCCCGTGACAGGATAGGCGCATGCCGGAGATGCCCGAGGTTCAGGGGCTCGTCGACTTCCTGAACGGCCGGACGACGGGGCTCGAGGTCTCGCGCGTCACGGTCGCGTCGTTCTCCGCGCTCAAGACCTACGACCCGCCCGTGCACGCCCTGCAGGGCGCCGCGATACGCCGGGTATCGCGCCGCGGCAAATTCCTCGATGTGGATGCCGGCACGGAAGAGGCGCCACTTCACCTCGTGTTCCACCTGGCCAAGGCCGGCTGGCTGCGTTGGTATGACGCGCTCCCCGCCACGCTGATCAGGCCGGGCAAGACGCCGATCGCGTTGCGGGTCGGACTCGGCGACGGCTCCGGGTTCGATCTCACCGAGGCGGGAACCAAGAAGTCGCTCGCCGTCTACGTGGTCCGCGACCCGGATGAGGTGCCGGGCGTGGCTCGGCTCGGGCCGGATCCCCTCGACTCGGGCTTCACGCTCGACGTCTTCGCTGGCCTTCTGCACGGTCGTCGGACGCAGATCAAGGGGGTGCTCAGAGACCAGGCCACGATCGCGGGCATCGGCAACGCCTATTCCGACGAGATCCTGCACGCGGCGCGCATGTCGCCCTATGCGCTGGCCGCGAACCTGTCTGAGGATGAGGTCGCGCACCTCTACGCCGCGATGAAGGAGACACTGACGGATGCCGTCGCCGAGGCATCCGGCAAGCCACCGGCCGACCTGAAGGACGCGAAGCGCCGAGGCATGCGGGTGCACGGGCGCGCGGGGCAGACCTGTCCGGTGTGCGGCGACACTGTGCGCAGTGTGTTCTTCGCCGACAACTCGCTCGAGTACTGCGCCACCTGTCAGACGGGCGGCAAGCCACTCGCCGACCGCCGGTTGTCGCGGCTGCTCAAGTAGCGGGTCCGCGGGACGAGGGGGCGCGGGCCCTTCGTCTCGCTGCGCTCGCTCAGGGACCGCAGGGAGAAGAGGGCTGCCCCTCCTCGCTGCGCTCGCTCAGGGACCGGGGTAGCGGCGCGGCGGCGCGCCTCAGGCGCCGGTCGAGACGTCGTCGTCGACCCAGTCGAGGGACTTCGAGACGGCCTTCTTCCAGATGCGGTAGCGGCGCTCGCGCTCGTCCTCCGACATCCGCGGCTCCCAGCGCTTGTCCTCGCGCCAGTGCGCCCGCAGGTCGTCGTGCGTCGCCCATACCCCCGTCGCGAGCCCCGCTGCGTAGGCGGCGCCGAGCGCCGTCGTCTCGACGATGTGCGGGCGCACCACCGGGATCCCGAGGATGTCCGCCTGGAACTGCATGAGCAGGTCGTCCCGCGTCATCCCGCCGTCGACGCGGATCTCGGTCAGCGCCACACCGGTGTCGGCGACGACCGCATCCACGACGTCGCGGGTCTGGAAGGCCGTCGACTCCAGCGCTGCGCGGGCGATGTGCGCCTTGTTCACGAACCGGGTCAGGCCAACGAGCGCTCCGCGCGCATCCGGACGCCAGTACGGGGCGAACAGCCCCGAGAACGCCGGCACGAAGTGCGCCCCGCCGTTGTCATCGACGGTGCGGGCCAGGCGCTCCACATCCTCCGACCGGGAGATGATGCCGAGGTTGTCGCGAAGCCACTGCACGAGCGAGCCCGTCACCGCGATGGACCCCTCGAGGGCGTAGCAGGCCGGGTCATTGCCGCACCGGTAGGCGACCGTCGTGATGAGGCCGTGCTCCGAGCGCACGATCTCCGGTCCCGTGCTCACGAGCAGGAAGTTGCCGGTGCCATAGGTGTTCTTGGACTCGCCCGACTCGAACGCGGCCTGCCCGAACGTCGCCGCCTGCTGGTCGCCGAGGATCCCCGCGATCGGGACGCCTCGCAGCACGCCGGGCACCAGGACATCGCCCATCACCTCGGACGAAGAGCGCACCTCGGGCATCATCGAACGCGGGATGCCGAACACGGCGAGGAGCTCGTCGGACCAGTCCAGGGTGGCGAGGTCGAAGAGCTGCGTGCGGCTCGCGTTCGTGACATCCGTCACGTGGATGCCGCCCCCGCTGCCGCCCGTGAGGTTCCAGGCGAGCCAGGTGTCCGGGGTGCCGAACAGCGCGTACCCTGCTTCGGCGGCGGCACGCGCGCCCGGTACGTTCTCGAGGATCCAGGCGACCTTGGATGCCGAGAAGTAGGTCGCGAGCGGCAGGCCGGTCTGCTCGGCGAAGCGGTCGGTGCCGGAGCCTTCGGCGGCGAGCGCATCGACCAGCGGCTGGGTGCGGGTGTCCTGCCACACGATGGCGTTGTAGATCGGGCGCCCGCTGCGGCGATCCCACACGATCGCCGTCTCCCGCTGATTCGTGATGCCGACGCCGGCGATGTCGCCGGCGCCCAGGTGCGCGTTCTGCAGCGCGGCCGCGATCACCCACTCGGTGTTGGTCCAGATCTCGACCGGGTCGTGCTCGACCCACCCGGCGCGCGGCATGATCTGAGCGTGCTCCCGTTGAGCGACCGCGGTGATCTCCCCTGCCGAATCGAAGACGATCGCCCTTGTCGACGTGGTTCCCTGGTCGAGCGCCAGCACGTGATCGGCCACAGCGCCTCCTCGCGCGTCGGGCGCCGCGGCGCCGGTGTCAGGGTGCCGCGGGCGGCACTGTCGGGCGCCAGGCTATCGCGCGGTGCGCGTGTCGGGGATGCCCGCGGGGCGGGTTTCGGCATCCGACCCGAGCGCAGGCCCGACGGGATCCGCCGCGTGCACGGCCTCGAGCCCTCTCTGCACCTCGGCATCGATGCGAGCGGCATCCCACCCGAGGACTCCGGCGATCGCCTCGGCCACCTCTCGCGCCGTCTCGGGCGTCGCCGCGCCCGTGAAGGCCAGGCTCGTGCGGCGCAGCAGCACGTCGTCGAGGTGCACGACGCCCTCGGTCTCCGCCAGGTGGCGCAGTTCGCCGGTGCTGTACGACGGAGCGCCGGCGAGCGCCGTGTCGGCGGCATCCTGTTCGATCGTCCGCATGACCTCTCCGGCGACGGTGCCGTACCGCTCGAGCAGCACCGCGGCGCGATCGCGGCCGACCACGGCGTCGTGCGCGGCGAGCCACGTCTCGCGCGCGCGATCGTTCGAGGGGAAGCCCCGCCCGCCGCCGATCGCCACGCCCTTGGTGGTGCGGCGACGAGGGCGGGCCATGACGGCGAGGGCGCGATCGGCGAGGGTCTCGGCGGAGGCCCGGAATGTGGTCCACTTGCCGCCGACCAGGCTCAGGACGGTCGCGTCTCCCCCGCGGAGCGGCGCGGCCTCGATGCGGTAGTCCCGGGAGACGAATCCGGGCGCGAGGTCGCCGTGCCCGGGCAGCGGCCGCACACCCGAGAAGCGGAAGACGATGCGGTCGCGCTCAACGGGGATGTCGGGGAAGACGCTGCGGACGAGGTCGATGAAGTAGTCCACCTCGTCTTCGGTGCAGACGATCGGATCGCCCATGTCGTGCTCGATGTCGGTCGTGCCGACGAGCACCCGGCCCTTGATCGGGTAGATCAGCACGATGCGGCCGTCGCTGTTCTCGAAGAAGAGCTCACGGCCCTGCGTGGCCTCGAGCAGTTCGGGCTGGTCGAGCACGATGTGGGACCCCTTGGTGCCGCCCATGTAGCGGGTGCGGTCGCCGAGCGCCTCGTTCGTGAGGTCGGTCCACGGCCCGGAGGCGTTGATGACGACGGATGCCGCGAACGAAATCTCGTCGCCCGTCAGCTCGTCGCGCAGCACGACGCGACCGCCGTCGGCCCCCACGGCCGCCGCGTAGTTGGCCGCGCGCGCTCGGTCGCCGCCGGCGGCTATGCCGTCGCGCAGCACGTCGATCGCCAGGCGTTCCGGGTCGTGCACCGAGGCGTCCCAGTAGGTCGCCGTGTACTTGACCGCGGGGTTCAGCGCCGGCAGCGCGGCAAGCGATCGCCTGCGCCCGTGGAAGGTGTGGCGGGGGACGCGGCCGCCGCTGCGCGAGAACGAGTCGTAGATCACGAGCCCGACCTTGATCAGCACCGCCCCACGTTCGCGGGCCTTTCCGCCGCCGTGGAAGAGGAAGCGGAAGGGAGCGCTCAGGATTCCGGAGAAAGCGGAGTAGATCGGGATGGTGGTCTGCAGCGGTCGCACGTAGTGCGGGGCGATGCGCAGCAGCCCGTTGCGCTCGGTGACGGCCTCGTGGACGAGGCGGAACTCGCCGTTCTCGAGATAGCGGATGCCGCCGTGGATCATGTGCGACGAGGCTGCGGATGCGCCGCTGACGTAGTCGCGGCGCTCGACGAGGGCGACATCGACTCCCTGCATCGCCAGGTCGCGGAACGTGGCGGCCCCGTTGATGCCGCCGCCCACCACGAGCACGTCCGCGTACGGCCGGGCCGCGAGGCCCGCAAACCCGTGCGTCTGCCTGTTCCCGAAAGTCATTCTGCCCCCTCCCCCCCAGGCTATGTCCTCCCGGAGGGAGGCGGCCGGAGGCGGGGGCGGAGCCGTCGTCATATGAGGAAGGGAATGATGTGCGCCGAGCGGCGTTGACTACACTCAGAGCAGTACGTGCTCCGGGGTCGGTGAGAATCCGAACCGGCGGTGACAGTCCGCGAGCTTCGGCACCAGCATCCACCTGGATGCCGCCGAGGTTGATCCGGTGGAATTCCGGAACCGACGGTGATGCGGGGATCTCCCCGCGAGTCCGGATGGGAGGCAGCACGGGCGTCGCGCATGCGCGCCGCCGCGCATACCCCGGAGACCTCAGCGGAGGATCGGGATGGCAGTGAGCGGAGCGGAACGCAGTGCGATGCGGCGCGCCCTCGAACTGGCGGCCCGCGGACCCGTCGGCGTGAACCCGCAGGTGGGCGCCGTCCTGCTGGCCCCTGACGGCACCACGCTGGCCGAGGGCTGGCACCGCGGGGCCGGCACCGCGCATGCCGAGGTCGACGCCCTGTCACACCTCTCCCCGGGTGCAGCGCGCGGCGCGACCGCGATCGTCACGCTGGAGCCCTGCAACCACACGGGGCGCACCGGCCCCTGCGCCGTCGCGCTCATCGAGGCGGGCGTCTCGCGCGTCGTGTATGCGCTCGATGACCCGGTGGCGGTCTCGCACGGCGGCGCCGACCGCCTGCGCGCGGCGGGCGTCGGCGTGGAGACAGGTGTCGAGGCCGAGGCCGCGCTCGCCCTGATCGGGCCATGGGTGACCGCCGCCCAGCTGGGGAGACCGCACGTCACCGTGAAATGGGCGCAGAGCCTGGACGGCCGGGCCGCGGCCGATGACGGCACCAGTCAGTGGATCACGGGCCCGGAAGCACGCGCGGACGTTCATCGCCGCCGCTCGGAGGCCGATGCGATCGTGGTCGGCACCGGCACGGTGCTCGCCGACGATCCCGCGCTCACGGCCCGGGGGCCGCACGGTCCGTTCGCCGCGCAGCCGGTGCCCGTGGTGATCGGTGCTCGGGACGTGCGCGAAGACGCCGCGATCCGCCGGCATCCGCGGCACCCGCTGTTCTTCCCCACCCATGACGTCGCCGCCGTGCTGGAGGATCTTCACGCACGCGGGATCCAGCGGGTCTTCGTCGAGGGCGGGCCCACCCTGGCGAGCGCCTTCGTCGCCGCTGGCCTCGCCGACGAGGTGCTGGCCTACATCGCCCCGGTGCTGCTCGGGGGCGGTCGCCTCGCACTGACGGACGTCGGCGTGCCGACGATCGCCGCGGCCCGGCGGCTCGCGGTGACCGCGGTGGAGCGCCTAGGCGACGACCTGCTCGTGATCGCGACGCCACAGCGCACCGACGGCGCCGAGGATTTCGTCCCGGCGCGCGACCACAGATTCAGCACACAGACAAGAGGAGCCTGACATGTTCACCGGAATCATCGAGGAGCTCGGCGAGATCACGGCCATCGAACCCTCGGGCGACGGCGTTCGTCTGACCGTGCGGGGGCCGAAGGCCGTCTCGGATGCCGGGCACGGCGACTCCATCGCCGTCAGCGGCGTGTGTCTGACGGTGATCGCGCAGGATGCCGAATCCTTCACCGCCGATGTGATGAAGCAGACGCTCGACATGTCGACCCTCGGCGAATTCGGAGTCGGCACTCCGGTGAACCTCGAGCGCGCCACCGCGACCGGCGGACGGCTCGGCGGCCACATCGTGCAGGGCCACGTCGATGGCACCGGCTCCGTGCTGGAGGTGCGCCCCGGCGCGCAGTGGAGCGTCGTCCGGGTGTCGCTGCCCGCCGACCTGGCACCGCTCGTGGTCGACAAGGGATCCATCTCGGTGGATGGCGTCTCGCTCACCGTCAGTGCCGTGAGCGACCCGCCGGCCGGCTCGGAGACCGGGGACGCCGGTCACTGGTTCGAGGTCTCGCTGATTCCCGAGACGCTCGCGGCGACGACACTCGGCGGCCGCTCCCCCGGCGATCGCGTGAACCTCGAGACCGACATCCTGGCGCGCCACGTGCAGCGCCTCCTCGCTTTCACCCCGCAGTACACATCGAACGAAGGAGGCTCCCGATGAGCCTTGCAACCATCCCGGAGGCGATCGAGGCCCTGAAGGCCGGTCGCCCGATCATCGTCGCGGACGATGAGAACAGAGAGAACGAGGGCGATGCGGTCATCTCGGCCGAGCTCGCGAGCCCCGAGTGGATCGCGTGGATCGTGCGGTGGTCATCCGGGTTCATCTGCGCCCCCATGACGGCCGAGATCGCCGACCGCCTCGACCTGCCGCCGATGGTCGCGGTGAACGAGGACGCCCGTGGCACCGCCTATACGGTGAGCGTCGACGCCGCCGACAGCCTCTCGACCGGCATCAGCGCCACCGACCGCGCCCACACCCTCAACGTGCTCGCCGACCCGGACTCGCAGCCGACGAGCGTCAAGCGGCCCGGTCACATCCTCCCCCTGCGGGCCGTCGACGGCGGCGTGCGGGAGCGCGGCGGCCACACCGAGGCCTCGGTGGAGCTGATGCGCCTGGCCGGCCTTCGCCCCGTCGCCGCGATCGCCGAGATCGTCGCGGAGGACGGCAGCATGCTGCGCCTGCCGGGGCTCAAGGAGCTCGGCGAGCGCGACGGCGTGCCCGTCGTCACGATCGAGCAGCTCGTCGCCTACCTCGACGAGCACGAGCCGATCCCCGAGGGAGAGCACGCGCACCGCCGCCGGGTCAGCCTGCGTGCGGACGCCAAGGTGCCCACCGCGCACGGCTCCTTCCGCTTCCTCGCGTACAAGGACCGGGTGACCGGCACCGACCACATGGCGGTCGTCTCGGGCGAGCTCAGCGACGCTCCGCTCGTGCGCGTGCACTCCGAGTGCCTGACCGGTGAGGCGTTCGGCTCGCTCAAGTGCGAGTGCGGCCCGCAGCTGGATGCCGCGCTCGACGCGATCGAGCAGGAGGGCGGCGTGGTCATCTACATGCGCGGCCACGAGGGCCGGGGTATCGGCCTGATCAACAAGCTGCGCGCCTACAGCCTGCAGGAACGCGGTCTCGACACGGTCGACGCGAACCTCGCGCTCGGGCTGCCGGCCGATGCCCGCGATTACGCGGCGGCAGCCGGCATCCTCGCCGACCTGGGCGTCGAGCGCATCCGCCTGCTCACCAACAACACCGACAAGGTGACGCAGCTGCGGGAGCTCGGACTCGACGTCGTCGAGCAGGTGCCCCTCATCGTCGGCATCGGCCCCAACAACCACCAGTACCTCGAGACCAAGCGCGACAGGATGGGACACGTGATCGGACAGGAAGAGATCGCAGAAGCACTCGAGCGCCTCGGGAGCGACCGGTGAGCCGCGAGGGGGCGCCCACCGGCGGCGGGATCGACGGCGCGGGACTGAAGGTCGTCGTGATCGCGGGCACGTGGCACGACGTCATCAGCGACGGACTCATCGCCGGCGCGGAGCGGGTGCTGGATACCGCGGGCGCGAACCATCGCCTCGTGCGGGTGCCCGGGTCGTTCGAGCTGGCGATCGCCGCGCAGGCGGCCTTCGCCGGCGGCGCCGACGCCGTCGTCGCCCTCGGCGTCATCATCCGCGGCGGGACGCCGCACTTCGAGTACGTCTCCGCCGCGACCACCGATGGACTCACACGCGTCGCCCTCGACGCGGGCAAGCCCGTCGGCTTCGGGGTCCTGACCCTGGACGACGAGCAGCAGGGGCTCGCTCGCGCCGGCCTCCCGGGGTCTCTCGAGGACAAGGGCGCAGAGGCGGCGGACGCCGCTCTGCGCACGGCCCTGGTGCTGCGCGACCTCCGGGGCTGAGGGCGCCTGCGTCGCCTGCGCGCCGGCGGCCGGCGCGCGGGACCTGGGCGCGCGGACGCCGCCCCCGCCCGCACGAACTTCGGAGAATGTCGCCTGGTTCGGAGCTTTTCGCCTGAATCGTCCGAGTTTCGCCACATTTTCCGAAGTTCGTGCCGGTCCGGGTGGGTGGGGCGCGCCTGTGCCGGCGCCCGGCGTGCCGGGCTGCGGGCGGATGGAGAGCGCCTCTGTGCCGGCGCCGAGCGCCGGGCGGGGCGGGTGAGGCGCGCCTGGGTGGCGGCAGTGCGCGGATCGGCCTACCGTGGCGAGCATGGAGTTCCTGCGCCACCTGGTCCTGCTCTTCCACCTCGTCGGCTTCGCCGTCCTCTTCGGCGCGTGGGTCGTCGAGGCCGTCAACGGCCATCGCGGCATCACCCGGCTGATGAACTGGGGCCTCGGCATCGCAGGCCTCGCGGGCATCATCCTCGCGGCGCCGTTCGGCCGGGACTACGAGCTGAATCCCGTCAAGCTCGGCGTGAAGCTCGGCATCCTGATCATCATCGGGGCGCTGCTGGGCGTCGGCGCCGGGCGCCAGCGCAAGTCCGGATCGGTGCCGCCGGCGATCTTCTGGTCGATCGGGGCCCTGACGCTGGCCAACGCCGCCATCGCCGTGCTCTGGCGCTGAACCCGGCCCGAACGGTGCCTGCGCCCGCGCCCGCGCCGCGGCGGCATCCGCTGCGGTTTCCGGGCTCCCCCGGCGAGCGCACGGTAAACTTGTCCCTCGTGTCCGGCAACCACCCGGCCACGCGGTGACCCAGCGCAGAGCCGCCTGACGCGTCACCCTGCGTCACGCGCTCGCTCACCACCCGTCCCACGAGGATGCTCCGCCACGCGTGAACAGGTAATCCATGTCATCCCCCACTGCCCCAACTTCGACGGCACCCGCCAATCCCCGCTCGCGCGTCATCACCGCGAGCCTGGTCGGCACGACGATCGAGTTCTACGACTTCTACGTCTACGCGACCGCCGCCGTCCTCGTCTTCCCCATCCTCTTCTTCCCCACCGGCAACGACACCACCGCGCTGCTGGCCTCGTTCGCGGTGTTCGGCGCCGCCATGATCGCCCGGCCCCTCGGCGCGGTCGTGTTCGGCCACTTCGGCGATCGCTTCGGCCGCAAGGCGACACTCGTCGCGTCGCTGCTGACCATGGGCATCGCGACCTTCCTGATCGGATGCCTTCCCACCTACAACGACATCGGCTGGTGGGCGGCCTTCCTGCTGCTGTTGCTCCGGCTCGCTCAGGGCTTCGCGCTCGGCGGCGAGTGGTCGGGCGCGGCGCTGGTCGCGACCGAGAACGCCCCCGCCGGCAAGCGCGCCTGGTACGGCACCTTCCCGCAGCTCGGCGCACCGCTCGGCTTCATCATCGCCAACTCGGTGTTCCTCGCGATCAACTTCCTGCTCCCGCACCCCGAGGGCGCCGGCCAGCGGTCCGCCGACTTCCTGGCGTGGGGCTGGCGCGTGCCGTTCCTCTTCTCGGCCGTCATGGTGATCATCGGGCTCTGGGTGCGCCTGCGGTTGGTCGAGTCAGAGACCTTCGTGAAGGCAGAGCAGAAGGGCGCGATCCGCAGGTTCCCGCTCGGCGCCGTGCTACGCCGGCACTGGTGGCACCTCATCCTCGGCACGTTCATCATGCTGGCGACGTACGTGCTGTTCTATCTGATGACGAACTTCACGCTGTCCTACGGCACGAAGGCGGCGAACCTCGAGACCGCCTCCGCCGCGGCGCAGGCGGCGGCGGACGCTTCCGGCCAGCCGTTCGATGCGACGGCGTTCGCCGCGCAGTTCTACCCTGGTCTCGGCTTCGGCTACACCGACTTCGTGATCATGCAGATCATCGGCGTGGTCTTCTTCGGCATCTTCACGCTGCTCTCCGGCCCCATCGCCGACACGATCGGGCGGCGCAAGCTGCTGCTGTGGGTCACCGTACTGATCATCGTGTTCGGCCTGACCTTCAACCTGTTCCTCCTGCCCCAGGCCGATCCGAAGTTCACGGGAGCGCTGGTGCAGGCATTCCTGATCTTCGGATTCATGCTGATGGGAACGACGTTCGGGCCGATGGGCGCGGTGCTGCCGGAGCTCTTCCCCACGAACGTCCGGTACACGGGATCGGCCGTCGCCTATAACGTCTCATCCATCCTCGGGGCGGCCCTCGCGCCGATCGTCGCGGTGGCCCTGTGGTCGGCCACGGGCGGCAGCCCGTGGCTCGTGGGGCTCTACCTGTCGGCGATGGGCGTGCTCACCTTCATCGCCGTGCTGCTCGCGCCCGAGACCAAGGACGTCGACTACGACGCCGATCTCGGCGTCGGCGTGACCGGGTCGCTCTGACCGTCGCGGTCCACGCTGAGTGAGACAAGTGGATGCCGCGGGCCGCGCCGGCCCGCGGCATCCGCCATTCTCGCGGCATCCGTCGCGTTCTCGCGGTGCAGCCGCCGTTTTCGCGGTGCAGCCGCGATTGGCGAATTCAGTCCAGGAAGAGCGCGCGCAGGCGCTTCGTCGTGAAGACGACGCCGACCGCGATCATGACCACGTAGTAAAGGATGCTCCAGAGCATGCCCCAGTAGAGCGCGCCCGTCGTCAGCCCTCGTACGAGCTCGACGCCGTGGTACAGGGGGAAGACCTTGACGATCACCTGGACCCACTCCGGGTAGACCGTGATCGGGTAGAGCGTGGCCGAGAACAGGAACATCGGCAGCAGAACGAGGTTGATGAGATCCATCTGCTGGAACGCCTTCATGTAACTCGTCACCGCCATGCCGACGCTGGCGAATCCGAAGGCGATGAGCAGCACAGCCGGCAGCGCGAGCACGGCCGTCCACGCCAGGTTCAGCCCGGCGAACTGCATGATGATCATGAAGCCCGTGGCGTAGAGCAGGCCGCGCAGCAGCGCGTACAGGATCTCGCCCAGTGCGACGTCGAGCGGCCCCAGCGACGTCGAGAGCATGCCCTCGTAGAGCTTGCCGTAGTTGAGCTTGAAGAAGACGTTCCAGGTCGAGTCGTAGATGGCGCCGTTCATGGCGGATACGGCGAGCAGCGCGGGCGCGATGAACGCGGCGTACGGCACCTCGAGACCGGTGGATGTCTGCACGTCTCCGATCAGCACCCCGAGGCCCAGACCCATGGACAGCAGGAAGAAGACGGGTTCGAAGAATCCCGAGAAGACGACGACCCAGCTCGAGGAGCGCGCGGCGATCAGGCCCCGCTGGACGACGGCCTGGGGATTACCGGCCCAGAGCGCCCGCACGCCGCCCGCGCGTCGGGGCACGTCGTCGGCGGGACCCCGGGGTTCGGCCGGCTCGCCGACCGGTCGCAGCAGCGTCATTTCGCGAGCCTCCGCTCGAAGACGCCGCGGGCCAGGATGTAGCCGACCGTGCTCAGACCGACGAGATAGGCGACGTGGACGAAGAGCATCGCCGGGGCGATCGGCTGGCCGTAGGTCAGGTAGCGGCCGAGCTCCGACGCGTGCCACAGCGGCGACACCCACCCGATCCACTGCAGCCACAGCGGAAGGGTCGCGAGGGGATAGAACGTGCCCGAGAAGAGGAACATCGGCATGAAGAGGAACCGCTGCACGAGCGCGAACTGCCCCCTGTCGTCTTCGATCGACCCCGCGTACGCCATCAGCGGAGTGCCGAACGCCAGCCCGGCGAGGAGGGCGACGAAGATCGTCAGCCACCCGCGCGACAGGTCCGGAATCGCGCCGAAGAGGTAGAGGAACCCGGCGTAGGCCACCGCCACGACGGCCATCCGCGCGGTGGCGCCGAAGACCACACCGGTCGCGATCTGCGGGGACGAGAGGGGCGACGCGTTGAAGCCGAAGAAATACCGCCGCCACTTGAATCCCGACATGACGGGATACGTGAACTCCTCGCTCGCGATGGCGATCGCCGACGTCATCAGCAGCGCCGGCGCCACGAACACGAGGTAGGACACCTCCTGGCCGGCGACCTGGATCGGCGCCTGGATGAGCGCGGCGAGACCCACGGCGACGCCCAGGAGGTACACGATCGGCTGCCCCAGGCCGCTGACGACGATCGTCCAGCCGTAGGCGCGCATCGCGCGCACCATGTGCTCCGTCACGTACCAGGCCCCGCGCCGTCGCGGCTTCTGAGCCCACTCCATCGCCTCGGCGCGGAGCTGCTCGAGCGAGGGCTGGGCGACGACGGCCGGCTCGGTCATTCGATCAGCGACCTTCCCGTCAGGCGGAGGAAGACGTCTTCCAGGCTCGAGCGGCGCACGAGCGAGGTGATCGGCTCGAGCCCCTGCTGGGTGACCCGTTCGAGCGCCCGCTCGCCGTTCTCGGTGTAGATCAGCACACGGTCGGGCAGCACCTCGACGCGGTCGCCCAAGCCCTCGAGCTGTGGGGCGATCTGCTGGTTGCGCTCCGACCCGAACCGCACCTCGAGCACCTCGCGGGAGGAGTGCTCGCGGATGAGCGAGAGCGGGGTGCCCTCCGCCATGATCCGGCCCTTGTCCACGACGATGAGGCGATCGCAGAGCTGCTCGGCCTCGTCCATGTAGTGGGTGGTCAGCACAAGGGTCGTGCCGCGTTCCTTGAGGCGGAACAGGCGATCCCACAGCACGTGCCGGGCCTGCGGGTCCAGGCCGGTGGTCGGCTCGTCGAGGAGCAGGATGCGCGGGTCGTTGATGAGTCCGCGGGCGATCGTAAGGCGTCGCTTCATGCCGCCGGAGAGGGCGTCGACCTTGCTCTTGGCCTTGTCTTCGAGCGCCGCGAAGGCGAGCAGCTCGTCGGCCTTCTGGTGGCAGACCTTGGCGGGGAGTCCGAAGTAGCGGCCGTAGATGAACAGGTTCTCGCGGGCGTTGAGCTCGCCGTCGAGGTTGTCCTGCTGCGGCACGACGCCGAGGCGCGAACGGATCTCCGGCCCGTACTGGTCGGGGTCGAGTCCGAGGATGCTCAGGTCGCCGCGCGTGCGGGTGGACACCGCGCCGATCATCTTCATCGTGGTCGACTTTCCTGCGCCGTTGGGACCGAGCAGGCCGAACGACTCCCCCGGCGCGACCTCGAACGAGAGCCCGTCGACGGCGAGGAAGTCGGGCTTTGCCTTCACCTTGTAGGACTTCACGAGCTGGTGCGCGCGGATGACTGCTTCTGGCACCCGAGAAGCCTAGCGCCGGGCCCCGACACGTGGATCGTGCAGGCAATGTGACGATCGGTATCGGTGATCTGTGCCCGCAGGCCCGGCGGGCATAGCCTGGAAGGATGAGCACCGATCCGCCGTTCCGCGCCGACATCGTCGGCAGTTTCCTCCGCCCTCCGGCCCTGAAAGCCGCGCGCGAGCAGCACGCACACGGCGTCATCGACGACGAGGCCCTTCAGGTCGCCGAGGACACTGCGATCACCGAGCTCGTCCAGAAGGAGTCCGACGCGGGGCTCAGGCTCGCCACGGACGGCGAGTTCCGCCGCTCGTGGTGGCACTTCGACTTCTTCGGCGGTCTCGACGGGGTCGACATCGTCGAGCTCGACCACGGCATCCAGTTCCAGGGTGTGCAGACCAAGCCGCGCGGCGTCGAGATCAACGGGCCGATCGGCTTCAGCCGCAACCACCCGTTCCTCGGGCACTTCCGCACCCTCAAGGACCTGCTCGAGCGGACGACCGGCGCGACGCCGAAGTTCACCATCCCGTCCCCCACCGTGCTCGACTTCCGCCTCGAGCCGGGGCACATCGACTCGCAGACCTACTCCGGTCGCGACGCGATCGTCGATGACCTCGTCACCGCATATCGGAATGCCATCGCGGCGTTCTACGACGCGGGTGCCCGGTACCTGCAGTTCGACGACACGGCCTGGGCCTATCTCTGTTCCGACGTGGAGCTCGAGAAGGCCCGCGACCGCGGCATCCAGACCGACGGCATCGCCGAGCGTTACGCGTCGCTGCTGAACCGCATCCTCGACGGCAAGCCGGACGATCTCGTCGTCACGACGCACGTCTGTCGCGGCAACTTCCGCTCGACCTGGATCTCGTCCGGCGGTTACGAGCCCGTCGCCGAGCAGCTGCTCGGGGTCGTGGACTACGACGGGTACTTCCTCGAGTACGACAGCGACCGCGCCGGCGGGTTCGAGCCGCTGCGCTTCCTCCCCCAGGGCGAGAAGACCGTCGTGCTCGGACTCATCACGACCAAGAGCGGCGAGCTCGAGAACATCGAGGCGACGAAGAAGCGCATCGACGAGGCATCCGCATTCGCCCCGCTCGAGCAGCTCGCGCTCAGCCCCCAGTGCGGCTTCGCCTCAACCGAGGAGGGCAACGTCCTCACCGAGGACGAGCAGTGGGCGAAGATCCGCGAGGTCGTCGCCATCGCGGACGACGTTTGGCGCTGACCCGCCGGGCCGCTACGGGCTCGCGGGGCACGAGCTCACGCGCTCACGCGCTCACGCGCTCACGCGCGCACGAGCTTCGGAGAATGTCGCGTAGTTCGGGTGCTTCCAGGCGATTTGGACGATTGATGCGCGATTCTCCGAAGCTGATGCGAGCAAATGCCGCGGGCGGGGCGTGCCGTCTGACTGCGTTGGCTCATCCACCGGACAGCGCCAGTCTCGCCGCGGGAGCATGAACTTCGGAGAATGTCGCGTGATTCGGGTGATTCCGGGCGATCCGGCCGATCGAGACGCGATTCTCCGAAGCTGATGCGAGCGGATACCGCAGGCTCGCGCGTGCCGCCTGGCTGCGCTGGCTCAACCACCGGACAGCGCCCCGCCCCGCCGCCGGAGCACGAACTTCGGAAAATGTCGCGTAATTCGGGTGATTCCGGGCGATTTGGACGACTGAGGCGCGATTCTCCGAACTCATGCGAGCGGATGCCGCAGCGGCGGGTTGCGCCGCACACTCGTACGTGCGTCCGGCGCCGGCCGCCGGGCTCAGTGCGGCGGGGGGACGTCCACGACCGGCGTGCCGTGGGTGTGGAACGTCTCGATCGTCTTCATGCCCCAGGCCTGGCCCTTCTTGCGCTCCTCCTGGCTCCACTCGACCACCGGCTGATCGGGGTCGAGCAGCAGGCGCGCGCCGGCGTTGGCGAACTCGATGCGGTTGCCGCCCGGTTCGTAGACGTAGAGGAAGAACGTCTGGTTGATCGCGTGCTTGTGCGGGCCCGACTCGATGTGGATGCCGTTCTCGAGGAAGATGTCGGCGGCCTTCAGGATGTCCTCGCGGGTGTCGGGGGCGAACGCGACGTGGTGGAGACGGTTGCCGTGCTTGGTCCAGTCGTCCGAGTACACGACGTCGTAGGACTTGAGGCTGAAGTGGAACCACCACGCGGCGAAGCGGCCGTCGTCGTTGCGGATGCGCTCGCTCTCGCGGCCCCCGAGAGCCTCCTGGACGAACCGGCCGTTGGCCTCCACGTCCTTGGCGAGGTAGTTGATGTGATCGAGCCTGCGCGCGTTGACGCCGCGGCCCGGAAACGCGGACGCCTGGTTCTTGAGCGCCGGCTTGTCGTCGGTCGCGACATAGCGCTGCGTCTCGTAGTAGATGCCCATCGAGTGCCCGTCCGGGTCGCGGAACATGTAGGTGGCGCCCACGCCGACCTCGCCGTCCGCCCATCCCTCGCCCAGGCCGAATCGTTCGATCGCGGCGATGCGCCGGTGCAGCGCCTCAGAGCTGGTCGTCCGGAAGGTCGTACGACCGACTCCCGCGGCATCCGCCGCCGTCAGCTTGATCGTGTAGAGCTCATACTCGTCCCAGGTGCGCAAGAACACCGACCCCTCGCTTTCGGCGACCACCCGCATCGCGAGCAGGTCCCGGAAGAACCACAGGCTCTTCTCGAAATCCGGGGTGAGCAGCTCCACGCTGCCGATGTGCGCGGTGTCGAACGACGTGAAGTCCGTCATGACGTCCTCTCTGACATGCGGTGTTGCCGGTGCCGGCTACCGGCGGGGCCGCGCGAACACGACCCCGTCGAAGATCTTGCGAGCGGTGCGGAGGGCGGCCGAGCGGGTCACGGTCCAGCCGTCGCCTGATGTCGCCACCGCGACATCCACGTCGAAATGGCCGGTCGGGTGCTCGAGCACGAACGGCGAGCCCCCCGAGGGAAGATCGGCGACGTCGTGGCCGACGCTTCCCTCCACGAGCCCGCCGGCCGCGACCGTCAGCGCGCCGAGCACCCCGATGGACGTGTGCACCCGCACGGGCAGGAAGCTGCGCGTCGAAATCGTCCCACCCCGAGAGGGCTGCGAAACCAGCACCACCTTCGGCACGGTCGTCTCGGAGACATCGCCCATGCCCATCAGCCGGGCGGCGGCCCGGCGGATCGAGGCGAGCCGCGCGTTGAGTTCGGCATCCGCTTCCAGCTCCTCGGGCGACTCCACGCCCGTCGCACCGACGTCGTCGGCGCGCACGAGCACGCTCGGCATCCCGTTGTCGACGCACGTCACGCGCACCCCGTCGACCTCGTCGGCGACGCGTCCCGTGGGGAACAGCGCGCCCGTCGAGGACCCCGCCGTCCCCTCGAAGTCCAGGGTGATCGCCGCCGCCGTGCCCGGGACGCCGTCGATCGCCAGGTCGCCGTCGTAGTGCACGCGCCCGCCGGGGGTCGCGAAGGCGGCCGTGGCGACCGATCCCGTGTTGAGCATGCGGATGCGCACGCTGGTGCGGTCGCCCTGCGCCTCGACGAGGCCGCGCTCGAGGGCGAAGGGCCCGATTCCCGCGAGGATGTTGCCGCAGTTCTGCTTGTCGGTGACGAACGCCTCGTCGACGCCGACCTGCAGAAAGAGGTAGTCGACGTCCGTGTCGCCCGTCGCCGACCGCGAGACCACCGCGACCTTGCTGGTGAGGGGGTGTGCGCCCCCCAGTCCGTCGATCTGACGGTGGTCGGGCGTCCCCATGATGCGCATCAGGAGGTCATCGCGCTCGGCTTCGTCGCGGGGCAGGTCATCCGCGAGGAAGTAGGCGCCCTTGGAGGTGCCGCCGCGCATGAGAAGACACGGGATGCCGTCAGCTTCGGCCACTCTGCGCCTCGTATTCCGTCTGCGTCATGTACTGCACACCGAGGTCGCGGAGCACCGAGCGGAGGTCGTTGCGGTCGAGACTCAGCTCCCCGCGCTCGTAGGCGGCCCGCGATGCGGCCTCCTTCTGCACACGCGCGTCGGCCGCGGCGAGCGCCTCACCGGCCGATTCCCGAGCAACGCAGAGCACCCCGTCATCGTCGGCGACGATCACATCTCCTGGCCGCACCGTCGCACCCCCGACGACGATGGGCACGTTCACCGCTCCTGGCGTCGCCTTCACCGTTCCCTGCGCATTCACCGCCCCGGACCAGACCGGGAACCCCACCGCCCGCAGGTCCGCGACATCCCGCACACCGCCGGTCGTGACGAACCCCCGCACGCCTCGATAGCGCAGCGCCGTCGCGAACAGCTCGCCGAACGAGCCGTCGAGGGAGGGCGAGGTGGTGGTGACGACCAGGATGTCGCCTGTGCGGCACTGCTCGACCGCGGCGTGGATCATGAGGTTGTCGCCGGGCCAGCAGAGCGCCGTCACAGCCGAGCCGGCGATGCGCGCGCCGTCCTGGCGAGGGTGCAGCGTCGCGCCCGCCAGTCCGACTCGGCCGAGCGCCTCATGCACCGTGGCGACACCGTGCGCACCGAGCGCGTCGATCGTGGCGGCATCCGCCCTCTCGATGTCGGTGACGACCACGTTCCTCATCGCGAACCTCCGGCGCGGCCCGCCCGAACCAGTGCCCCGTTCACGTGAGCACCGCTCACTTCAGCACGATTCACTGCAGCACGTCCGTGACCTGGGGGTAGTAGCGCATGTAGGCCTCGCCCATCGTGTCGTGCGGCAGCCCCAGGTTGGGTCCGGCGTTGCGCTTGACCTGCACCCCCCGCCGGATCGCGAGGTCGGTGTAGTACGACCACATGTGCTTCTGGGCCGGCATGCACTCCATCGCCGCGCGCTTCTGCGGGAACGCGGCAGTGATATCGAGCAGGAGGTTCGGTTTGAACTCGCTCTGCTCGCTCTGGTGGGGTTCGAAGAAGAACACGGGTGGGGCGCCGATGATCTCGTCCTTCGCCGGGTAGGTGCCGTCCGAGTTCGCCACGCCGATGGCCTGCGCGAGCACACGAGCCTCGAGCGCCATCCTCGCCGCAGCCGGGTGATCGCCGTTGTAGGGATCGAGCAGCGGGTGGGTCAGCACGACCGTCGGCTGCGCGCGACGATACACGTCGATGAGGCGCTCGAGCGTCTGCTGGGACTCGCGCAGCGGGTAGTCCCCGGCATCCAGGAACTCGATCTCCGCCCCGAGTGCGGCGGCCGCGGCCGCGGCCTCATCCCGGCGGATCGTCTTGATCTCCTCGAGCGACCTGCCCTCCAGCCATTGGCTGGCCGATTCGCCGCGCTCTCCATAGGAGAGGCACACGACCATGGCGCGCTCCCCGCGCTTCGTCGCGGACGCGATGGCGCCGCCCGCGCGCCACACGAAGTCGCCGGCGTGCGCACTCACGACGAGCAGGCTCGGCGTGGTCTCTGCCATGGGGGCTCCGATCTGCGCGGCGATCAGCGTGCGCGGAGATGCACCGAACGCCGGAACGTCCGCCCCGCGAGCAAAGCGAACCACACCCTGGTGCGCTGGTCAAGATTCTGTCTACAATCTTGGCGACGAAGTGCAACGGATGCCGGGGGCTTCTCCGCGCGACGACACAGCCTGACGAGAGACGAGGAGTCTTCATGTCGAACGTCGCAGCCGCCGCCGCAAGGACGCCGGAACCGGCCGGAAACAGCGCCGGTGCAGGAGAGTCGCTTCAGGCCGCCATCGACCGGGTCGGCTCTCCGGTGAGCCTGCTGCGCGATGCGCAGGCCCGGCCGACGGTCTTCCCCGTCGCACCCGAGTTCAGCAACTGGCGTTCGGAGCAGCACGCGTGGCGGGAGTCGTGCGCACTGCTGGACCAGTCGCATCACATGACCGATCTGTTCCTCCGAGGGCCGGAGGCCGCTCAGCTCCTCGAGCGCCTCGCGGTGAACAGCTTCGCGACCTTCCCCGTCGACCGCGCCAAGCAGTTCGTCGCCGTCAACGACGACGGTCACCTGATCGGCGACGCGATCCTCACCCACATCGACGACGACTACTACGATCTCGTCGGCCACCAGATGGTGATCGACTGGACGCAGTTCCACGCCGAGACCGGCGACTGGGACGTCGAGGTGACGCGCGACGGCAACTCCATCGTGCGGGCGGGCGCGCCCGCGCTGTTCCGCTACGAGCTGCAGGGGCCGACGGCGCTGCCGATCATGGAGCGCCTGATCGGCGGCGAAGTGCCGCGCATCGGCTTCTTCCACATGGCGCGCTTCACGATCGCGGGACTGCAGGTGCGCGGCATCCGGCACGGCATGGCCGGGCAGCCCGGTTTCGAGCTCTTCGGCGCCTGGGGAGACGCCGACCGGGTGCTCGAGGCCATCCTCGAGGCCGGCTCGGGGCACGGCCTCGTGCGGGTGGGGGCGAAGGGGTACTCGACGGCCAACCTCGAGTCCGGATGGGTCCCCTCGCCCCTGCCCGCGATCTTCTCGGGGGACAGCACGGCGGACTACCGCCGGTGGCTGCCCGCCACGAGCGCCGGCTCGCTCGGGGGCAGCTTCGCATCGGAGCGCATCGAGGACTACTACCTCACGCCGTGGGACCTCGACTACGGCCGCACGATCTCGTTCGACCACGACTTCGTGGGCCGGGATGCGCTCCAGCGCGTCGCGGAGGGACCGCACCGCCGCAAGGTGACTCTGGAATGGAACGCCGACGACGTGCGCGGGGTCTGGGGCTCGCTGCTCGAGGACGGGCTGGCGGCGAAGTACATGGATCTGCCGAAATCGCGCTACGCGCTGTACCAGGTGGACCGGGTGCGGGTCGGCGATACGATCGTCGGCCAGTCGTTCGACTGCGGCTACATCGCGAACGAGCAGGCCTACGTGTCGCTCGCGACGCTCGACGCCGCGCACGCCGATGTCGGCGCCGAGGTGACGGTGACATGGGGCGAGGAGCCGAACTCGCACAAGCCGCAGGTCGAGCCACACCGCCAGGTGGAGGTGCGGGCGACCGTCGCACCGTGGCCCTACGTGCGCGAGGCGCGCGAGCACTACCGAACGTCCTGAACATCACTCGCCCGACCACGCAACCGCAACAGAAGGAAGTCAGACATGCCGGAGAACCTGCAGCAGCTGCTGGATGAGAGGGGCGACACCGTCCGGATGCTGCGCGACTCGCAGCTCGGAACGTACATCTACCCCGTGGTGCCGGCGGAGTTCACCAACTGGCGGCGTGAGCAGAAGGCCTGGCGCGAGACGGCGGTGCTCTATGACCAGTCGCATCACATGGTCAACTTCTTCATCTCGGGCCCGGACGCTCTGAAGCTCGTCTCCGATACTGGGATCAACAGCTTCGCCAACTTCCCGGTCGACACGGCGAAGCAGTTCGTGCCGACGGCGTCGAACGGCGGTGTGATCGGCGACGGCATCCTCTTCCATGAGGCGGAGCACGACTTGGTCTACGTCGGGCGGGCGCCGGCGGCGAATTGGCTGCAGTTCCACGCCGAGACGGGCGGCTACGACGTGGAGGTGCGCTACGACGACCGGTCCCCGTCGCGGCCCTACGGCGCCGCAGTGACACGCGAGTACTACCGCTTCCAGATCCAGGGCCCGAACGCGTGGCAGATCATCGAGCGCTTCGCCGGCCGAGCGGTAGAGCAGGTGAAGTTCTTCCATATGGGCCACCTGCAGGTCGGCGGCGTGGAGGTGCGCACGCTGCGCCACGGCATGGCGGGCGCGCCCGGGCTGGAGATCTGGGGACCGTACGAGGACCACGGCCGCATCCGCGACGCCGTGCTCGACGCCGGTGCGGAGTTCGGCATCGAGCCCTGCGGGTCGCGGGCGTACTCGTCCAACACCCTGGAGTCCGGGTGGATCCCCTCGCCGCTGCCGGCGATCTACTCGAGCGAGCCGGAGCGCGCCTACCGCGAATGGCTGCCCGCCGACAGCTATGAGGCCATCAACGCCCTGGCCGGATCGTTCGTCTCGGAGAACATCGAGGACTACTACCTGAACCCGTGGGAGCTCGGCTACGGCTCATTCGTGAAGTTCGACCACGACTTCATCGGCCGCCAGGCGCTGGAGGGGATCGACCGCGATGCCCAGCGCAAGAAGGTCACGCTCGCCTGGAACGACGAGGACCTCGCGAAGATCCTCGCCTCCCCGATCGATCGCAGCGGGCCGGGATACCAGTTCTTCGACCTGCCGAACGCGAACTACGGATCATCGAACTACGACTCGGTGATCGACGCCGACGGCGACATCGTGGGCCTCTCGCTGTTCACCGGCATCACCGCGAACGAGCGGCGCGGCCTTTCGCTGGCGACCGTGGATCCTGATGTGCCGATCGGCACGGAGGTGCGCGTCATCTGGGGCGAGCCCGACGGCGGATCGAGGAAGACCACGGTCGAGCCGCACGAGCAGATCGCCGTGCGAGCCGTCGTCAGCCCAGCCCCCTACGCCGAAACGGTGCGGACGGAGTATCACGGCGGCTGGCGCTCGACCAAGGCCTGAGCCCCTCGCAACCCCGTGCGAAGGGACGCAGCACGTCGGTTCGCGGGCTCCTGAGCCGCAGATTGCGTCCCTTCGCGGATCAGGGGGTTCGGCGCTCGGAGTTGATGCGCTCGAGCCAGGCGAGAGTCGCCTTCGTCATGTCGGAGGGCCGGCCGAGCTGCTCCAGGCTCGCGAGGGCGTCGCGCATCTCGTGCTCACGGCGCGCCGAGTGACGGTAGGTGCCGTCGACCAGGCGATCCACAACGGCGTGGCCGTCGGGACCGAGTTCGCCGGCGATCTGGTCGCGCAGCCAGTCCTCGGCTCCCAGAGCCCGTGCCGCGCCCACGCCCTCGAGGACGAGCGCGGCGAGCCCCTTCATGAAGATGCTCCGCAGCAGCCGGAGCCGGGCGGCCTCGCCGGGCCCGCCCTCGACCACGGTGACCGGGACTCCGAAGGGGCCGACCCTCTTGGCGAACGCTGGGGCGCCGGTTCCGCTGGCCAGCAGCTCGGTGCGTATCCCCGCGCGCGGCACGGGTGCGAGCACCGCGACATCCGCCATGGGTACGCCGTGCCGGTCGGCCACTTCGGCGATCTCGACCTCCACCTCCGGCGACACGGTGTTGAGGTCCGCATAGACGGCGCCCTCCGACGCGAACGGCAGCGCATCCACCGCGGCGGTGAGCGCGGCCGCGCCGCCGACCAGGCTCAGCACGACATCCGCGCCGCGAACGGCGCCCTTCAGGGTCTCGACCTGACCGAGCCCCGGGTCATCGACCCGGTGGAACGGGTCGTGGCTGCGCACGTCGGCGCCCGCGGAGCGCAGACCTCGCGCGTACACCCGGCCGGCCTCGCCGAGGCCGAGGATCGCGATCGTCGTCATGGCGTCCCTCACCCTAGCCGCCCTCGCCGGGTGTACGGAGCAACGGCATCCCCGACTCGGCGAAGTACTCGAGCGATCGGACCGAGGTGGTCATCAGCGGCAGGCCCGGCCGCCCCCCGCCGGGCAGATAGACCTCCTCGAGCGCCCGCGTGATGCCGGCCGCGGCGACCGTCAGCAATTCGATCGCGGCCTGCGGAGACGTGTCGTCGTTGGGGACGACGACACCCATCGCGGCGTACACGACCCCGTGCGGCCCGAGCACCGGCACCGCGATCCCCCGCGACTCCGGATGGATGTGTCCATCGGTCACCGCGAAGCCGTCGGCCCGGACGCGCCGCAGCCGGGGCCTCAGCTCGGCTTCACCCCGGATGGTGTTCGATGTCGGCAGCGGCCACCCGGCGGCGACGACCTCGTCGATGACATGCTCGCCGGCATGGGCCAGCAGCACGAGCCCGCTCGAGCTGATCGGCAGCGGGATGCGGCCCCCGATGAGCGTCGCGTTCACCACGGCGTCGCGGGTCGACATCCGCTCGATAAACAGCACGTCGGTGCCCGCAAGCACGCCCAGCTGGGTGTGCTGACGGATGCGGGCGTGCACGGCGCCGAGCCACGGCCGCGCGAGTTCGCGGAGCCCCAGAGCGCCGGGCGTGCGGGAGGCGAACTCCCAGAGGCGCACCCCGAGGCGGTACGAGCGATCCGGCATCCGCTCGAGCATGCCCTCGCGCTCCAGCTCGGCCACGAGCCGGTGCGTGGTCGACGGGGCGAGCCCCGCGGCATCCGCGATCTCGGCCAGCGTCAGGAAGGGACGCAGCGGCTCGAAGGACTCCAGCACGCGCAGGTGCTTGTGCAGCACCGATTCGCCGGCAGACCCACGCGCCATCGCTTCCTCCGCGCGCTACCCTACGCGGTGATTCCGTTCAATGGAATGTCCGGAGCCGCCACGCGCGGCCGGGTCTAGCGTGGGGCTCGATCACCGCCGATCCACCTGGCAAGGGAGCCTCGTGACACCGCACGCCATTCCCGCAGCGCCCCCCGTGGCCGCGCCCGCGGCCCGCCGGACGCTGGTCGTGGTCGGACGCCGGACGGTCGCGGACGGGGTCGTGGAACTCGCCCTCGCGCGGCCGGACGGGTCCCGGCTGCCGGACTGGGCACCCGGCGCGCACATCGACGTCGTGCTGCCGGACGGCAGAACCCGGCAGTACTCGCTGTGCGGCGATCGCTGGGATGCCGCGACCTACCGCATCGCGGTGCAGCGCGAGCTCGACGGCCGCGGCGGCTCCGCGTTTCTGCACGACCACGCCGCCGAGGGCTTCGCGCTGGGCTTCGGCGGTCCTCGCAACAACTTCCGGCTGGCACCGGCCGCCGACCACCTCTTCATCGCCGGCGGGATCGGCATCACGCCGCTGCTGCCGATGATCCGCCAGGCGGAGCTGCTCGACCTCCCGTGGCGACTTCTGTACCTCGGCAGGTCGCGCGCCCGGCTGGCCTACCTCGATGAGCTCGCTTCCCACGCCGAGCGGGTGACGGTGCACTGCGCCGACGAGATCGGACGGGCCGACCTGGAAGCATGGCGACCGACCGACCCCCGCGTGCGCGTGTACGCGTGCGGGCCGACCCGGCTGCTGGATGCGGTGCAGGCATGGCCGGCGCCGCCCGGCGGCTTTCCGGCCAAGGTGGAGCGGTTCACCGCGGCCTCGAACGACGGCTCGCACGTGGCCCGCGCGTTCGAGGTGGTGGCCGCACGCTCGCGCTCGACGGTCACGGTGGCTCCCGACGAGACGATCGTCGCCGCGCTCGCCCGTGCAGGCGTGGACGTCATCACGTCCTGCGCCCAGGGGGTCTGCGGCACCTGCGAGACCGACGTGCTGGACGGCCGCCCCGACCATCGGGACTCGCTGCTCGACGACGCCGAGCGGGCGGCATCCCTCTGCATGTTCCCCTGCGTCTCGCGCAGCCTCGGCCCGCGTCTCGTGCTCGATGTCTGACCCGCTTCTCGAAAGGTCCGCCTGATGGCCATCGCCCTCTCCCCCACACCGGTCAGCTCGATCGACCCGTTCTCGACCGAGTTCCTCGCCGACCCACTGCCGTTCCACGAGCGGCTGCGGGAGCTCGGCCCCGTCGTCTCCCTCGACGCCTACGGCGTATATGCGGTCGCCCGCTACGCGGAGGTGCACCGCTGCCTCACCGACTGGCAGGCGCTGCAGTCCGGCGCCGGCGTGGGGCTCAGCAACTTCACCACGGAGAAGCCGTGGCGACCGCCCAGCCTGCTGCTGGAGGCCGATCCGCCCCGGCACGACGCTCCCCGCGCGGTGCTCTCGCAGCTGCTGTCCCAGCGGCGGCTCCGGCGGCTGGAGGAGGAGTGGAAGGCGGATGCCGCGCAGCTCGTCGACGAGCTGCTCGGCCGCGGCACGGAGTTCGACGCCGTCACGGACCTCGCCGAGGTGCTCCCCCTGCGCGTCTTCCCGGACGCCGTCGGGATCGGCCCGACCGGTCGTGAGCACCTGCTGCCGTACGGCGACTTCGCGTTCAACGCCTTCGGTCCGCAGAACGAACTGGTGACGGTTCCGGCGGCCACCATCGGGCCGACCGTCGAATGGATCAACAAGCAGTGCCTGCGCGAGAACCTGACCGACGACGGCTTCGGCGCGCAGATCTGGGCCGCGGCCGACCGCGGGGAGATCACGCCGCAGCAGGCGCCGCTGATCGTGCGCTCGATGCTCACCGCGGGGGTGGACACCACGGTCACCGGGATCGCGGCGGTCGTGCACGCGATCGCCGCGAATCCGGACCAGTGGGAGCGGCTGCGGGCCGATCGATCGCTTCTGCCGCGGGCGTTCGAGGAGGCCGTGCGCCTCGAATCGCCCGTGCAGACCTTCTTCCGCACCACCACCGTCGAGACCGTCGTCTCCGGAACGCCGATCCCGCCGGGCGAGAAGGTGCTGATGTTCCTGGGCGCGGCCAACCGCGACCCGCGGAGATGGGCGGACCCCGACCGCTTCGACCTCTCGCGCGATCCCTCGGGGCACGTGGCCTTCGGGATGGGGCTGCACCAGTGCGTCGGGCAGCACATCGCGCGCCTCGAGGCGACGGCCGTGCTCGGGGCGCTGCTGGACCGCGTCTCGGCGATCGAACTCTCCGGAACGCCCGCGCGGCACCTCAACAACACCCTGCGCGGATGGGAGCACATGCCGGTACGGGTCACCCCGACGGCGGGGTGAGACACGGTTGGATAAAGATCGCGACGCTCACGCCAAAATCGTTGACAATCCGGCCGGGGGTCCGTACCGTCCCATCACAGGGAGGCGCGCGCATCCACCCGAGGGCACGCGCGCTCTCACGGTCGACAGCAGCGAGGCGACGACGGGGAAAGGGAGGCGATGGCCGCTCGACTCACCCTGGAGCACGTGAACCTCCGCTTCGGCGGCGTCAAGGTGCTCGAAGACGTCGGCTTCGAGGTGCAGCCGGGCGAGGTCTTCGGGCTGGTCGGACCCAACGGCGCCGGCAAGACCTCGCTCTTCAACTGCATCAGCGGCCACTACCGCCCGTCATCCGGTTCGATTCGCATCGACGAGCAGGAGGTGCTCGCCACGGCCCCGTGGCGCCTCTCCCGGCTCGGGCTCGCCCGCACCTTCCAGCACCCCGCGCTGCAGTTGCACGCCACGGTGCTCGAGAACGTGATGCTCGGCGCGCACCCGCGGCTGCGCGGGGGGCCGGTCTCGTGGTCGCTGCGCGTGCCCCCGACGGGGAAGGACGAGCGCAGCCTGCGCGCCGACGCGCTCGAGCTGCTCGATCGATTCGGGCTCGGCTGGGCCGCGATGCGCACCCCGGACGAGATGTCGCACGGGCTGCACAAGGGCATCGAGCTGTGCCGGGCGATGCTGCTTCAGCCGCGGCTGCTGCTGCTCGACGAGCCGGCCGCGGGCCTCCCCCACTCGGAGGTCGACGGCTTCATCGACCAGGTGCGCCGCATGCGCTCCGATTTCGACATCACCATCGTCATCGTCGAGCACCACATGGGGCTGATCTCGGCGCTCACCGACCGCGTGGTGGTGCTCGACCACGGCCGCAAGCTCATGGAGGGGACGGCATCGCAGGCGCAGGCGGACGCCCGGGTCATCGAGGCGTACATCGGGAAGGACGCGGCGGATGACGCTGCTTGAGCTCACCGATGTGACGGCCTTCTACGGACCGGTGCAGGTGCTCGACACGGTGTCGCTCAGCGTTCCGGACGGCGGAGCCGTCGGCATCCTGGGCGCAAACGGAGCCGGCAAGACCACGACGCTTCGCGCCATCAGCGGTTCGGTCCGCTCCGGTGGGCGCATCACCTTCGACGGGAAGAGCCTCCGGGGCCTGCGGCCGGAGCAGGTCGCGGCGCGGGGCATCGCGCACGTGCCGGAGGGGCGGGGCACACTGGGTCAGCTCACCGTGCGGGAGAATCTTCGCGTCGGCGCGTACCGCCGCAAGGACAAGGGCGTCGCTGCCGACGTCGACTACTGCCTCGACCTCTTCCCGCAGCTGAAGGAGCGCATCACCTCCACGGCATCCACCCTCTCCGGCGGCGAGCAGCAGATGCTCGCCATCGCCCGTGCCTTCATGGCGAAGCCCCGGCTGCTCATGCTCGACGAGGCATCGCTCGGCCTGGCCCCGAGCACGGGCAAGTCGGTGTACGAGGCGATCCGGCGGCTGCGGCTGGACTCGGGCATCGCGATGCTCGTGGTCGAGCAGAACGCCAACCTCGCGTTCACCCTCGTCGACACCGCCACCGTGCTCGAGACCGGGCGCAACGCGCTCACCGGAACCTCGGCCGAGCTCAAGGGCATGGACGAGATCCGTCGCGCCTACCTGGGAGGCTGAGCGTGGACACCTTCATCCAGCTCGTCGTCGACGGTCTCTCCACCGGCTCGATCTATGCGGCGCTCGCGCTGGCGATCGTGCTCGTGAACCAGTCCACCGGGCTGATCAACTTCGCTCAGGGCGGGATGGCCGTGCTGTCGGCGTACATCGCCTTCGCCTTCACCCAGCTGGGCGCCCCCGTGCTTCTCGCCATCGTGATCGCCGTGGTCATCTCCTTCGTCTACGGAGGGCTGATCGAGCGCTTCCTCATCCGGAGGTTCGAGGGCGGCGACCCCGACACGGCCGTTGTGGTGACGATCGGGCTGCTGACCCTCATCACCGGAATCTGCGGCTGGATCTGGGGATTCAACAACCGGCAGTTCCCCTCGCTCTTCCCCCTCGACACGGTGAACATCCTGGGAGCGGTGGTGAGCGTCCGCTCGCTCGGCACGTTTCTGGCCATCGTGGCGATCATGATCGTGATGCAGCTGCTGTTCCGGGGCACCAAGCTCGGCCTGGCGCTGCGGGCCGTTGCCGTGAACCCGAACTCGGCGGCTCTCTCCGGGCTCCCGGTCGGCCGGCTGCTGATGGTCGGCTGGGGCCTGGCCGCCGCGCTCGGGGCGGTCGCCGGCTCACTCGTCGCCCCCCAGCTGACCCTCACGCCCGGGATGCTCGACAGCGCGCTCGTGTATGCCCTCGCGGCCGTCATCATCGGCGGTCTGAACAGCCCGGCCGGTGCCGTCGTCGCCGCGTGGGCCATCGGCATCCTCGAGAATCTCGCCGCGGTCTACGTGCCCTTCATCGGCTACGACCTGAAGATCGCCGTGCCCTTCATCCTCGTGTTCGTCGTGCTCTTCCTGCGCCCCCAGGGACTCTTCGGCCGGAAAGTCGTGGTGCGCGTCTGATGTCCACGCTGACCGATCGGCTGCGCAACCCCTGGATCGTGGGGGCACTCGTCGTCCTGGTCGCCGCCCTGCTGGTGGCGGCGCCGCTCATGCTCCCGGTCTTCGCCAACCAGACGCTCGTGCGCATCGGGGTCTACGCCGTCGCGGTGCTGGGGCTGAACATCGTGATGGGCTACACGGGCCAGGTGTCGCTCGGGCAGATCTTCTTCGTCGGCCTCGGGGCGTACGTCACCGCATACGGGGTCAACGCCGGCTGGAACATCACGATCGTCTTCGTGCTCGCGTGCCTGATCCCCGGCGTCGCCGGCCTCATCGTGGCCCTCGCCGCTGCGCGCCTCGGCGGTCTCGCCATCGCGATGGTCACGATCGCCCTGCCGATCGTCGGCCTGCCCCTGGCCAAGCGGCTCGACGAGTTCACCGGAGGATCACAGGGCACATCGGCCCGCTTCTCGGGCGCTCCCGACTGGAGCGGCCTCGATGACGACCAGTGGCAGTACTACATCGTGCTCGCGATCACCGTCGTCGCGTTCCTTCTGGCCCGCAACCTCGTGCGCGGCAAGTTCGGACGCGCGATGGCCATCGTGCGCGACAACGAGGCGGTCGCGACCTCGATGGGCATCTCCCCATATCGCTACAAGGTGCTCGCGTTCACCATCGCGTCGCTGTTCGGCGGCGCCAGCGGCTTCCTCTACATGGTGGCCGTGCAGTACACCTCACCCGAGACCATGAGCTTCGCCCACTCGATCAGCCTCGTCGCCGCGATGGTGATCGGCGGCGCCGCCAGCATCGCCGGATCCCTGATCGGCGGCGCGTACTACGTGCTCGCCCCGCAGCTCACCAACAGCATCGACGCGAGCCTCACCCTCGTCCTGCAGGGGATCATCCTCCTCGCGGTGCTCTTCCTCCTGCCAGGCGGTCTCGTCTCGCTCCCGCGAACGCTGCGCCGGCTCACCCGGCGACGCGGAGGAGGCTCGGGCTCGCCGCCGGCCAGCCGCTCGGGACCGATCCCGCAGACCGCTCCCGTGCCCGCGGCCCCGGCCGGTCCCGTGCGGAAGACACCCGAAAACCCTGAACCGTACGACACAGAGAGGCAAGGTTGATCATGAACATCAGCAAGCGGAGGCGGGGTGTCATCGAATGCGTCGCCCTGGCATCCGTCCTCGCCCTCGCCGTGAGCGGCTGCGCCCGCGGCGGCGACACCGACGGGGGCGGTGGCGACAGCGGCGACGGTGCCGCAGAAGCCAGCCCCGGCATCACCGACACGAGCATCACGCTCGGCATCACGAGCCCCCTCTCCGGTCCCACAGCCGGCCCCGGAAACTGCACGGTCGACGGGGCCAAGGCGTACTTCGGCGAGAAGAACGCCGATGGGGGGATCGAGTTCGGCGACGGCAAGACCCGTACCGTCGAGATCAAGGCGTACGACGACACGTACGACCCCCAGAAGGCGCTGGCCAACTTCCAGCAGATGGTGTCCGACGGCGTCTTCGCCGCCGGCATCGGGCTCGGCACCCCCACCAACCGCGCGTGGCGCGAGGCGGCGATCGACGAGGGCGTCCCGCAGGTGCTGGTGATGACGGGCGACCCGCTGTTCAGCGACCGCAACGAGAGCCCCATGCAGCTCGGTCTCGTCCCGATCTACCAGCAGGAGGGTGCGGCGTTCGGTGAACTCCTCGCGTCATCCGGGGAGGATCACAAGGTCGCGATCCTGTCGCAGAACGACGACTACGGCGACGGCTACGTCGAGGGCTTCAAGGATGCGATCGACGGGGCCGACAACATCGAGGTCGTGAGCGAGCTGACCTACGAGGCCACCGACACGAGCGTCGACGCGCAGCTGACCGAGCTCGCGGCCAGCGGCGCCGACGTCTTCTTCAACGCGATGTCGATCACACCGCTGGTGATCTCCTCGCTGCAGAAGGCGCAGCAGGTCGGCTGGCTGCCCAGCTGGTTCCTGCCGTCGAACACGTCGAGCCCAGTAGCCATCCTCGAACCAGGTGGCGGCTCGGCCTTCCCGGGGATCTACTCCGTGGCGTTCTCGCAGTCCGCGGCGAGCCCGCCGTTCCAGGAGAGCGAAGAGGGCAAGGCGTTCCTCGCGGCGATCGACGAGTACACCGACCAGGACGGCGTCCCCGCCTTCCCGCACTGCGTCTGGAGCTGGATCGCGGCGGCGACGCTCGAGCAGGCCTTCGCGGCCATGGAGGAGCCGACCCGGGACAGCTTCATGGAGGCGCTCATGAGCATCCAGGGCTACGAGGCGCCGTTCATGCTCGAAGGGTCGGTCATCGACACGACGGTCGACGGCAAGCCGGCCGTGTCCGACGTGCAGGTGCAGAAGTACAACGGCAAGGGGTACGCGACGGCGGAGCAGTTCGGATAAGCGGCGTCCGGCCAGAGGGAGCGGCTCGGCCGATCGGCCGGGCCGCTCTTCTGTTCTGGGAGCCGGCTCAGTCCAAGCCGCGCAGCACGCCCACGATGCCCTCGAGGTGCGAGCGGGTCGCCGCCTCGGCGGCATCCGGATCGCGCGCGAGCAGAGCGTCGATGATGGCGATGTGCTCCGGGGCGGACTGCGCCGCCCGACCGGGGTGGAACGCGAGCCGGAACTGGTGCCTCGCGGACTGCGCACGCAGCCGCTCGAGCAGCCGGGTGGCCGTGGCGTGCCGGCTGAGGTCCCGGATGCGGCGATCCATCTCCTGATTGAGCCGCGAGTACTCCACGAGGTTGCCCGCCGCCACCGCGCCGGCGATCTCCTCGCGCAGCCTCCGCAGCTCCTCGGCATCCGCGTCGGTGAGGTTCTCGGCCGCCTTGCGGGCGCAAAGCGTCTCGAGGCCGATGCGCACCTCGACGATCTCGACCGCTTCGTCGATGCTGATGGCGCGGACCCGCGCTCCCCGGTTCGGCAGGCGCTCCACGAGTCCCTCGCTGGCGAGATTCAGCAGGGCGGTGCGCACGGCGGCGCGGGAGGCGTCGTAGCGCTCGCTGATGTCCGCTTCGATGAGCCGCTGATGAGGGGCGAACTCGCCGCCGAGGATCGCGTCCCGGATCTGCTGGGTGAGGTCCGCACGGGCCGGCTCATCACCCGATTCGACCACCGCGGCATCCGACATGGCAGCTCTGTGACCTCTCGTGATGACATCCCGGAGCGCATGTGCGCCCTGTCTCAAGAGAGTAGTGGCCGCGCGCGCAGGATTGCAGACGAAATGCGCGCAGATCTTGTCGGCAATCTTGCGCTCCGCGACCGGCGAGCGCACGCTAGATGCGGGCGTCGCACCCGAGCACGCCGTCAGAGAGGTGGATCGATCGATGTCGGACACAGTCACGCAAGCGCCTGTTCGAACCGGGCTGTACATCGGGGGCGAGGAGCGCCACACGCAGGACACACTGGAGATTCCCGACCCCGCCAGACCTGGCGTCGTCGTCGGCCACGCGGCATCCGCGTCACCGAGAGATGTCGAGGATGCCGTCGCCGCCGCCAAGGCGGCCTTCCCTGCATGGTCGGCTCTGAGCGCGCAGGAGCGCGCCGCCAAGATGGCGGAGGCGATCGCCGGGATCGCCGATGATCGCGACGAGGACGCCGCCATCCTGTCGCAGGAGAACGGCAAGGTCCGCCTCGAGGGCTGGATCGATGCCCTGGTGTTCGACATCCGCTGGCAGCTCGCGCTCATGCTGGCCGACGAGGTCGACACCGGCAAGGTGCTCGAGCCTGCCCCCGGCATCCCGGTGCGCACCGAGGTCGCCTACCAGCCCCTCGGCGTGGTTACGGTGATCGTGCCGTTCAACTGGCCGATCGCGATCCTCGGCGCGTCGCTGCCGCACGCCCTTCTCGCCGGCAACACGGCGATCGTCAAGCCGCCGCCGTCGGCGCCCCTCGCCACCACCCGCGTGGTGCAGCGCGTCGCCGAGAAGCTTCCGCCCGGCGTGCTGAACGTCGTGACGGGCAAGGACGAGAACATGACCGGGCTCATCCAGAACACCGACATCGCGAAGGTGTGCTTCACGGGCAGCGTCAACGGCGGCAAGCGCATCATGGAGATGGCGTCGAAGACGCTCACCCGCGTCACGCTCGAGCTGGGTGGCAACGACGCGGCGGTCTTCCTCGACGACGCGATCCTCGACGACACGCATCTGGACCGGCTGTTCGCGGCGGTCTACGACACGACGGGCCAGATCTGCATGAACGCCAAGCGCGTGTTCGTGCACCGCTCGCGGCTCGACGAACTCGTGGCGGGGCTCACCGCGCGGCTCGAGCGGGCGAAGCTCGGGCACGGCCTCGACGCGGAGACCACCATGGGCCCCTTGCACTCGCCCGCGCAGAAGGCGTTCGTCGAGGAGATCATCCAGGAGGCGAAGGATGCGGGAGCCGACGTCCGCGAGTTCGGCGAGCTGCCGGCCGGCGACCTCGCCGGCGGCAACTTCCTGCGGCCCGCGATCGTCGTGGACCCGGACCCTGCGCTCCGCGTCGTGACGCAGGAGCAGTTCGGGCCGGTCATCCCGATCCTCCCGTTCGACTCCGAGGAGGAAGCGGTGCGTCTCGCGAACGACACGTGGGGCGGGCTCTGCGGGTCCGTCTGGACCGCCGACCCCGGTTCCGCGTCGCGCGTGGGATCGCAGCTCGTGTGCGGCTACGTGTGGGTCAACGACCACGGAGCGACCCGGCTGGACCTCCGCGCCCCGTTCGGCGGCATGAAGCAGTCGGGAATCGGGCGCGAGCAGGGCATCGAGGGCATCCGGGCGTTCCAGGACACGCGCTCCATCGCGACGATCGACCCCGAGGCGCTGGCGGCCATGGCGCACTGATCCGGTCGCGTGTGCGGAGATGCCCGGTCCCCCTCGAGGACCGGGCAGCTCCACGTTCTGTCAACAAGAGTTGACATCGGCGCGAGGCGTCAACTAACGTTGACACCCGGATGCCTCGAGCGAGGCACCCGGGAAGGAGCCCCGCGTGAGCGGCGACGACATCCGCACCCTGATCGGGGCGGCCCCCGATGACGCGCCGATCGCGGAACTGCACCGCCTCGCCGCCGTCCGGCGGGAGCTGGCCCAGGCCGAAGAGGTTCAGGTTCGTCGCGCGCGCCTCCAGGGCTACTCCTGGCAGGCCATCGCCGCGGCGCTGGGCGTGACCCGGCAGGCCGTCCACAAGAAGTACGGTCGAAGATGACCCCCGAACAACCCCGAGGTGCAACCGTGTCCGTCGACGCCCCCGCCAAGCCCGAAGCAACGCCGCGCCGCCGCGGCCGCAAAGCGCCGGAGGGGCCACGCGCCTCCTTCCGGCAGCTGCTGCCGTTCCTCTTCGAGCACAAGCGCGTGCTCGTGGTCATCGGCGTGCTGAGCGTGCTGGGCGCGATCGCGACCCTCGCGCAGCCGCTCGTCGTCGGCATGGTGATCGATCGGGTGCAGCGCGAGCAGGCCCTCGGTTCGCTGGTGGCCGTCCTGATAGCCCTGGTCATCGCGTCGTCGCTGCTCTCCGGCTACCAGCACTACCTGCTGCAGCGCACGGGCACGGCCGTCGTCTACTCCTCCCGGCGCAAGCTCATCGCCCGCATCCTGCACCTTCCGATCAGCGAATTCGATGCGCGCCGCACCGGGGATCTCGTGTCGCGCGTCGGGACCGACACGACGCTCCTCTACGCCGTTCTGACCCAGGGGCTCGCGGACTCGGTCGGGAACGCGCTCATCCTGGTCGGCGCCCTCATCGCGATGGCGATCATCGACCCCGTGCTGCTCGGGCTGATCATCGTCGTCATCGGCGTTTCCGTCGCCGTGGTCTCGCTGCTGAGCGGCCGCATCCGCACGGCCTCGACCGAGCAGCAGGAGAAGGTGGGCGAGCTCGCGTCGGGCGTCGAACGGGCCGTCGGATCGATCCGCACGGTGCGCGCCGCCGGTGCGACGGACCGCGAGGTCGCGTCGGTCAGCGGGCTCGCGACCCAGGCCTACGACGTCGGGGTGCGCATCGCCAAGGTGTCGGCCCTCGTCGTGCCCATCGCCGGCGTGGCGCTGCAGCTCTCCCTGCTGGTCGTGCTGGGCGTCGGCGGGTTCCGCGTCGCGTCGGGTGCCATCACGATCGCCGCTCTCGTGACCTTCATCATGTTCCTGTTCATGCTGATCGCGCCGCTCGGGTCGACCTTCGGTGCGATCACCTCCGTGAACCAGGCGCTGGGTGCGCTCGGCCGCATTCAGGAGATGCTCGACCTGCCCACCGAGACCGAAGGGGATGCGGTGTCGGTCTCGCGCCTTCGCCGGGGTGAAGGACCGGATGCGGATCAGGCGCCTTCTGCGAGTGAGTTGTCGGATGCCGCGGCGCCGGCGATCGCGTTCCGCGACGTGCGCTTCCGCTACCCGGAGGCGGTGGTGGCCGCCCGCGAGGCGGCGGCCGCAGAGGCTCGCACCGTCCTCGAGCAGGTTCATCTCGACCGCGCCGCCGAGGAGGTGGACGGCGAATCGAACTTCACCGATCGGGACGTGCTGCGCGGGGTGTCCTTCGAAGTCCCGCGGGGGACCCGGGTCGCGCTCGTCGGGCCGAGCGGTGCCGGCAAGAGCACGATCCTGTCCCTCATCGAGCGGTTCTACGACCCGACCGGCGGGCAGGTGCTGCTCGGCGGCCGCGACATCCGCTCTCTGGATCGCGAAGAGCTGCGTGCGCAGTTCGGCTACGTCGAACAGGATGCCCCGACACTGGCGGGGACGATCGGCGACAACCTGCGGCTGGGGTCACCGGATGCGACCGACTTCGAGTGCGAGCGCGTGCTGCACGCGGTGAACCTCACCGAGGTGCTCGAGCGCAATCCCCTCGGGCTCGACGCTCCGGTCGGCGAGGCCGGCGTGATGCTCTCGGGCGGAGAGCGCCAGCGCCTCGCCATCGCCCGGGCCCTGCTCGCCGCTCCCCCGATCCTGCTGCTCGACGAGTCGACCTCGTCGCTGGATGGCGTCAACGAGCAGCGGATGCGCGACGCCATCGACGCCGTCGCCGCAGGGCGAACGCTCATCGTGATCGCCCACCGCCTCTCGACCGTCGTGGACAGCGACCGCATCGTCGTGCTCGACCGCGGCCGGGTGGTCGGCCAGGGAACGCACTCGGAGCTGGTGGAGTCGACGCCGCTCTACCGCGACCTCGCAAGGCACCAGCTCCTGGTCTGACGCGCGCGCCAACCCGACGGTCGCGAAAGGACGCAATCTGCCGCTGCGCCTCCCGCGCTGCAGCAGGTTGCGTCCCGTCGGCATGGCCGGGCGAGGCACCGGGTGCTGGTGCAGCCGGAGCCTTCGGAGCGCGAAAGGACGCGATCTGCTGCTTCGCCTCCGGCTCAGCAGCAGATCGCGTCCCCTCGGCATGGCCGGGCGAGGAGTCAGTGCTGCGCGGCCTTGAGGCGGTAGCGGAGCGCCGAGAGCTCAGACTGCAGCGCCGCGGGGACCCGACCGCCGAAGGAGTCGTAGAACTCCTGGGTCAGGTCGGCCTCGTGCAGCCACGACTCGGGGTCGACGGCGAACAGCTCGTCGAGGTCCTCCTGCGGCACCTCGATGCCGTTGAGGTTGAGGTCCTCGGGCTTCGGCAGCCGGCCGATGGGGCTGTCGATCGTGCCCACCTCGCCCTCGATGCGGCGGATGATCCAGTCGACCACGCGGGCGTTGTCGCCGAACCCGGGCCACAGGAACCGGCCGTCCGATCCCTTGCGGAACCAATTGACCTGGAAGATGCGAGGCGCACGATCGAACCGCAGACCGCCGCCGACCTTCAGCCAGTGCCCGAAGTAGTCCGCCATGTTGTAGCCGCAGAAGGGCAGCATCGCGAACGGGTCGCGGCGCAGTTCGCCGACGAGACCCTCGGCGGCTGCCGTGCGCTCCGACGAGATGGTCGAGCCGAGGAAGACGCCGTGCGTCCAGTCGGTCGCCTCGACCACGAGAGGCACGTTGGTCGCCCGGCGTCCGCCGAAGAGGATCACGTCGAGGGGAACGCCCTGCGGCGCATCCCAGTCCGCCGCGATCTGTGGGCACTGGCCCGCCCCCACCGTGAAGCGGGAGTTCGGGTGCGCGGCGGGGCGGTCCTGGTCGGGCGTCCACGGGTTGCCCTCCCAGTCGGTCAGGTGTGAGGGGGCCTCGTCGGTGAGTCCCTCCCACCAGACGTCGCCGTCGGGCCGAAGCGCGACGTTCGTGAAGATCGTGTTGCCCCAGAGGGTCTCGACCGCAGTGACGTTCGTCGACTCCCCCGTGCCCGGAGCGACGCCGAAGAAGCCGGCTTCCGGGTTGATCGCCCACAGGCGACCGTCCTCGCCCGGGCGGATCCAGGCGATGTCGTCGCCGAGCGTCTCGACTCGCCAGCCGGGGATCGTCGGGCGCAGCATCGCGAGGTTCGTCTTGCCGCACGCCGAGGGGAACGCGGCCGCCACGTGGTAGGCCCTGCCCTGGGGGTCGATGACCCGGATGAGCAGCATGTGCTCGGCCAGCCAGCCCTCGTCGCGGCCGATCACCGAGGCGATGCGCAGGGCCAAGCACTTCTTCGCGAGGATGGCGTTGCCGCCGTACCCGGAGCCGAACGACCACACCTCGAGCGAGTCGGGGTAGTGCACGATGTACTTCTCGTCGTTGCACGGCCACGCGACATCCGCCTCGCCCTCCGCCAGCGGCGCGCCGACCGAGTGGACCGTCTTGACCCACGGCCGGCCATCCGCGATGAGCTTCGTGACCTCATCGCCGACGCGGGTCATGATGCCGATGGAGGTCACCGCGTACGCGCTGTCGGTGACCTGCACGCCGATGTGCGAGAGGGGGCCGCCGACGGGGCCCAACGAGAACGGAACGACGTACATCGTGCGCCCGCGCATGCTGCCGTCGAAGATGGAGGTCATCGTGGCGCGCATCTCGGCGGGGTCGGCCCAGTTGTTCGTGGGACCGGCGTCCTCCTCGCGCTCGGAGGCGATGTAGGTGCGCCCCTCCGTGCGAGCCACGTCGCTCGGGTGGGAGCGGGCGAGGTAGGAGCCGGGACGCCACTCGGGGTTGAGCTTGATCAGCTTGTCCTCGTCGACGAGCTGACGAAGGAGCGCGTCGTTCTCGGCGCGGCTGCCATCGATCCAGTGGATGTTCGCGGGCTGGGTCAGCGCGGCGATCTCATCGACCCAGGCGACGAGATCGTCCATCCCCTTGCCGACGAAGCCGGGCCGCCGGCCGTACACGCGCGCCGCCGGAACGGGGGCCGGACTGGGACGCCGGGCCGTGAAGGTTTCCGCGAGTGCCATTGTCGCTCCTCTGAGTAGTGAGACTGAAGTCGTAGAACAAGGGGTCTGCATCCATTCTGAAAGCCATGTGGCGATGTTTCGGGAAATTTGGTCGAAAGAAGCAGTATTCTTTCGATATGCTCAAGGAATGACGTCCACCGGGATCGAGCTCGCGACACTGGGCCACCGCATCCGCCATCACCGCCTGGCCAGCCGCCTCACGCTCGACGAACTCGGCGCCGTCGTCGGCATCGCCGGCAGCCAGCTCTCCCTCATCGAGAACGGCAAGCGCGAGCCGAAGCTCTCGCTGCTGCAGGCGATCGCACAGGCGACGGGCACGGAGGTCTCGGACCTCATCTCCGGCGAGCCGCCCAACCGCCGCGCCGCACTGGAGATCGAATTGGAGCGCGCGCAGGCGAGCCATGTCTTCCGACAGCTGGGCGTGCCGCCGGTGCGGGTCAGCAAGGGGATGACCGACGAGACGCTCGAGTCGCTGCTCGGTCTGCACCGAGAACTGCAGCGCCGGGAACGCGAGGCGATCGCTACGCCGGAAGAGGCGAGGCGCGCGAACACCGAACTGCGGTTGCGGATGCGCGAACGCGGCAACTACCTGCCCGAGATCGAGAAGCTCGCCGAGAAGCAGCTGAAAGCGGCCGGGCACGTCTCCGGCGCCCTGACGCACCGCACTGTCAGCATCATGGCGGAGCAGCTGGGCTTCGAGCTGATCTACGCCAGTGACCTCCCCCACTCCACGCGTTCCATCACCGACCTCGAGCACGGTCGCATCTACCTTCCGCCCGCCTCCATCCCCGGCGGTCATGGTCTTCGCTCGATGGCGCTGCAGGCGATGGCGCACCGGCTGCTCGGGCACACCCGCCCCAGCGACTACGCCGACTTCCTGCAGCAGCGGCTGGAGATCAACTACTACGCCGCCTGCTGCCTCATGCCCGAGACGCCCTCGGTGGCGTTCCTCACGCAGGCGAAGAAGGACCGCGACCTCGCCGTCGAGGACTTCCGCGATGCCTTCGGCGTCACGCACGAGGCCGCGGCCATGCGCCTGACCAACCTGCTCACGCACCACTTCGGCATCCGCCTGCACTTCCTTCGCGTCGACGGCACCGGGGCGCTGATGCGCGTGTACGAGAACGATGACCTTCCCCTGCCGATGGATGTGACCGGCTCGATCGAAGGACAGATCGTCTGCCGGCGCTTCTCCGCGCGCAGCGCCTTCGCGCGGCAGAACCGCACGACGGAGCACTACCAGTACACCGACACCCCGGCCGGCACCTTCTGGTGCTCGACGCAGACGGGGGCGACGGATGCCGGCGAGTTCTCCATCACGATCGGCGTGCCCTTCGACGACGCGCGATGGTTCCGAGGCCGCGAGACGGCGACGCGCGCCGCGTCCACCTGCCCCGACGAGTCGTGCTGCCGGCGGCCCCCGCAGGATGTGGCGGGCCGCTGGAGAGGCAAGGCCTGGCCGAGCGCCCGTGTGCACACGCACATGTTCTCGCCGCTGCCGAGGGGAGCGTTCCCCGGTGTCGACGACAACGAGGTGTACGCGTTCCTCGACCGGCATGCCGAGGGGTGATGTCGGGTCGCACGGACCTGCTCCCCGCGGCGCCCGCGCTGAACGAAATTGCGGCATCCGGCCCCGATGCCCTCGAAGGCGACCTACCCTCTCGTCATGACATCTTCGCCATCCGCGATCGCCACGACGGGGCAGCTGCGCGCATCGGGGCACACCTATCGGCCGCTGCGCGTCGAACTGCGCGAGAACCTCTTGTCGGCGCTGGCCGACGGGCGTGACCCGTGGCCCGGCATCCACGGCTTCGACACCACGGTCATCCCTCAGCTGGAACGCGCCCTCCTCGCCGGACACGACGTCGTGCTGCTCGGCGAGCGCGGTCAGGGCAAGACGCGGCTGCTGCGCAGCCTGGCGGGTCTGCTCGACGAATGGTCCCCGGTCATCGACGGATCAGAGCTCGGCGAGCATCCGTTCCATCCGATCACGCCGGCATCCCTTCGGCATGCGTCCGAGCTCGGTGACGACCTTCCCGTTGTCTGGCGCCATCGCTCGGAGCGCTATGTCGAGAAGCTCGCCACCCCCGACACGTCGGTAGCCGACCTGATCGGGGACGTCGACCCGATCAGGGTCGCGGAGGGCCGCTCGCTCGGCGACCCGGAGACGATCCACTACGGACTCGTCCCGCGCAGTCACCGCGGCATCGTCGCCATCAACGAATTGCCCGATCTCGCCGAGCGCATCCAGGTGTCGCTGCTGAACGTGATGGAGGAGCGCGACATCCAGATCCGCGGCTACGTGCTGCGCCTCAACCTCGATGTGCTCGTCGTGGCCACCGCCAACCCCGAGGACTACACCAACCGGGGTCGCATCATCACGCCGCTGCAGGACCGCTTCGGCGCCGAGATCCGCACGCACTACCCGCAGACGATCGAGGAGGAGGTCGCGGTCATCCGCCAGGAGGCGGAGCTCGTCGCGGCGGTCCCGGCGCACCTGCTCGAGGTGCTGGCGCGGTTCACCCGCAACCTTCGCGAGTCGGATGCCGTCGACCAGCGCGCCGGAGTGTCGGCGCGATTCGCCATCGCCGGGGCCGAGACGATCGCGGCGGCGGCGCTGCACCGCGCGACGCGTCAGCATGAGGAGGTCGGGGTGGCGCGTCCCGTCGACCTCGAGACCGCCGTCGACGTGCTCGGGGGCAAGATCGAGTTCGAGACCGGCGAGGAGGGCCGCGAGCGCGTCATCCTGGAACATCTGCTGCGCACGGCGGTCGCTGAGACCGCCCGGAGGCATCTGCGGGGCATCGACGCCGGCGCACTCGTCGATGCGCTGCACGACGGCGCGACCGTGATGACCGGGGAGCAGGTGCCCGCGGCCGACGTTCTCACCGCGATGCCGGTGCTCGGGGAGTCGGATCTGTACGACCAGGTGGCCGAGCGGCTCGGCGCGCAGACGCCGGGAGAGCGTGCGGGCGCGCTCGAACTCCTGCTCGAGGCGCTCTACCTCGAGCGCCGGATCAGCAAGGACAGCGCAGACGGGGAGACCGTGTATGGCTGAGCCGCACCCCCGGCGCCTGAGCCTGTCGAAGGGCCGCTGATGGTCCGCGGATTCCACCGCGCGCCCGCGCACACCAACCGGTACGGGAGGTACGCCGGCGGGCCGGATCCGCTCGCTCCGCCCGTCCCCGTGCAGGAGGCGCTGGAGGCGATCGGGCTGGACGTCATGTCGGGCACGTCCGCCGAACGCGCGATGCGCGAGTACCTTCGCCGCGGTACCCGCGACCAGCTGGGTCTCGATGACCTGGCGCGACGAGTGCGCGAGCGGCGGAGCGAACTGACGCGCCGGCATCGGCTCGACGGCACGCTCGAGGAGGTCCGTCAGCTCCTCGACCGCGCGGTGCTCGAAGAGCGGAAGCACCTCGTCCGCGATGTCGACATGGATGACGACGCCCGGTCCTTCGCCGAGATGCGGCTCGAGAACCTCCCGGCGAGCACCGCCGCCGCCGTGAACGACCTGGCCGACTACGAGTGGCAGAGCCCGGCGGCACGCGCCGACTACGAGCGCATCAAAGAGCTGCTCGGTCGCGAGCTGCTCGACCAGCGGTTCGCCGGCATGAAGAGCGCTCTCGAGGGCGCGACGGACGCCGACCGCCAGGCGATACGCGACATGCTGAACGACCTGAACGACCTGCTCGAGAAGCGTCGGCTCGGAGAGGACACGGCCGAGGACTTCGACGAGTTCATGCGGAAGCACGGCGACCAGTTCCCCGAGAACCCTCAGAGTCTCGATGAGCTGCTCGACACCCTCGCCGAGCGTTCCGCCGCGGCCCAGCGGATGCTCAACTCCATGACTCCCGAGCAGCGGGACGAGCTGATGGATCTCGCCGCCCAGGCGTTCGGGTCGCCCGATCTCATGCAGTCGCTGTCGCGGTTGGACGAGAACCTTCGCTCGCTGAGACCCGGCGAAGACTGGAGCGGGTCGGCATCCTTTTCGGGCGACCAGCCGACCGGGCTGGGCGAGGCGACCGGGATCATGCAGGATCTCGCCGACCTCGACTCGCTGACGGATCAATTGAGCCAGTCCTATCCCGGCGCCCGCATGGACGACATCGACGTCGATGCGCTGGCACGTCTCGTCGGTGAGGATGCCGGCGTCAGCGCACGCACCCTGCGGGACCTCGAGCAGGAGCTGATGGACACCGGGATGCTGCACCGGGCGTCCGACGGCGCGCTGCGGCTCACCCCTCGCGCGATGCGCCAGCTCGGCCGTGCGCTGCTGCGCGACATCGCCACGCGCCAGTCCGGGCGAACCGGTCGCCGGGAGACGCGCAACGCCGGTGCGGCCGGCGACCGCACCGGATCGACGCGAGAGTGGGCGTTCGGCGACACCGAGGCGTGGGACATCCCCCGCACCGTGTCGAATGCCGTGCTCAGAACGGTCTCCGACGGCAGGGATGCATCGGCCGGTGTGCGGCTCGAGACCCGCGACGTCGAGGTGGTCGAGACCGAGGAACGCACCCAGGCGGCGGTGGCCCTCCTCGTCGACACGTCCTTCTCGATGGAGCTGGACGGGCGATGGGTGCCGATGAAGCGCACCGCCCTGGCGCTGCATCACCTGATCTCCAGCCGTTTCCGCGGTGACAGCCTGCAGCTGATCGCATTCGCCCGCCACGCGGAAGTCATCGACATCGAGCAGCTGACGGCGAAGGATTCCGTCTGGGACAAGGGAACGAACCTCCACCACGCCCTTCTGCTCGCGCAGCGGCACTTCCGGCGCAACCCGACCGCGCAGCCCGTGCTGCTCATCGTCACCGACGGTGAGCCGACGGCGCACCTCGACCCGAACGGCCGGGTGCACTTCGCCTACCCGCCCGATCCCCGAACGATAGCCGTCACCGTGAGCGAGCTCGACACGGTGCAGCGCCTCGGCGCACAGACGACCTTCTTCCGGTTGGGGGATGACCCCGGCCTCGCGCGGTTCATGGACGCGCTCGCGCGTCGGGCCGGTGGCCAGGTGGTCGCGCCGGAGCTCGACGACCTCGGACGCGCGGTCGTGGAGAGCTACCTGGGCTCCCGCCACAGCGGGCACGATTCACCCGACGACTTCGGGGAGATGCTCCGCGGCAGATCCTGGTGGTGACGGGGAATCAGGATGACGCGAAGGCTGCGTAACGCGCAAGCGCCGCGGTGAGGTCCTCCTCTGAAACGGCGTCACGCGCGAACAGCGTCGCCGGCGGAAGTGATCCGGGGATGTCGGTGACCTTGGGGGTGGCCCAGGTTCCGACGATCTCGCCATCTGCGACGATCACCGGCCTCACGATCCCGTTGATGCCGGGGCCGATCGCCGAGAGCAGTTCGGGTGAGCACACCCGGGTGCGGTCGGCGTAGGAGATGAAGTACTCCTCGAACGGCGGAAGGATGAAGGCTCTCGGGGCCTTCGGATTCGTGCGCGCCGGAGCGGCGGAGACGTACAGCGTCTCGCCGCCCACCTCGACGGGAGCGACGCGATCGCCGGCGCCGTCGAGCGCCCGCCGCGCCATGCCGACCGGCAGGCCCGCCCACCACGCGAAGTCGGCGGGGCCTGCGGGGCCGTGGCTCTGCACGTAGCGGACGAAGAACTCCACGAGCGGGTCGGCCGGCCGCGCGTGCTCGGCGATCCATTCGTCGATGAGAACCACCCGCTGCTCGCGGGTCGTCTTCCCCGGTCTTCCGACCACCGGTCCCCAGCAGAGGATCGTGCGCGCCGACAGCGCGAAGAGGATGTGGTAGCCGCGCTGGCCGGACGGATCCACGCCACCCGCGGCGAGCGCCTCGAAGGCTTCCGCTCGCGAAAGCGCACCTCCACCGCGGAGCGCGCCGACCAGCGTGCGTTCGGCGCGGGCCATCACGTCGGCGTCGAGGCCGAGGTCGGCGTGCCGCTTGCGCGCCGAGCGCAGCATCCGCTCACCCGTCACGCTGAGGATCCACGCGAGGTCACCGGCCGCGGCGATGTGCAACGTGCCGCGCATCGTCCACGAGCGGACCAGCTCGCCGCGGTCGAAGGCCGCGTCGACGTCGGCCATGGTCGGTGCGCCGGCCGTGCGCGCGGCGAGCGCGAGGCGACCGCCCCAGAACTCCTGGCCCTGCGTGGCCGTCATGTGCGACGCCGCATCCGTGAGCGTGCGCGCGGGGGCGGACAGCCGGTGGTGCCGCAGGCGAAGCGCTCGGAGACGGGCGGGTGTCACGGGTTCATCATGCCCGAGGTGCCGGCGGACCGACCTAAGCCCAGGATTGGAATGTGGTCAGCATGTCGGTCGTGGCCCAGCTGGGTTCCTTGTGACCCAGCTCGTGCCAGCGCGCGCTGGTCGATGTGGCCACCGGGGCTGCCTTATTGATCAGCGCGGTGCCGTGCCGCGCGGGCGGCACGATCGCATCCGCCATTGAAACGACGACTCTGATGCGCTTCGCCGTCCACGACGTGGAGGAAAGGCGTGCCGGATTTGTCCTCTCCATCGTTGTTCTGCTGTAGCCGTACACAGGTGCGATGCGTATCGGGTCGCGGGAGTACAGGTCGCTCATGTCGTATGCGGAGTTGACCAGGTAGATACCGCGGAGTCTAGGGATCATGTTCTGTCCATACGCCCAACACATCAGAGGTCCTCCACCAGAGTTGGAACGGCTGTACGCGCGCGCCACCGAGAATGTTGCGGACATCCATGATGCCCAGCGTGCTTGATGGTCGATTGCCGGTTGGCTGGTCCACAAGGTGCCGCCGTAGTCAGGGCATATCGATACGATGCCGCGGTCCACGAGCAATGCCGCCGGATAGCCGTACACGTGGGTGAGTGCCGTACGGTCGCCGCCGTTGGAGTGGTAGAACCAGACGACGGTCGTGCCGGGCTTGGATGGTGGCGCAGTCCACGGGACGAACAGTCGCGCCTTGTCGCCGCCAGACGCGACATCGATGGACTCATAGGCATTGCCCGCCGCCGTGTACTTTGTGGCGGCACGGCTCACCTCGCCGGGCAGCCGTCCCACCCTGGAATAGTCGGCGGCAGAGGCGGCCGAGGTGCCGCCGACGGCTCCGACTGCCCCGGCAACCGTTCCGAGAAGCATCGTCCGCCGGGTGATCCGTGCGCTCCGAGGTGGACCGTCCGCGTCGCCATGGAACTCGGGGATCATGGTCCTCCTATGGGCCAGGCGCGATTACCCCGATCTTCATGCAGGATCAGTTTCCGGTCAACCCCGTCGGAGGTTGTGGGGTCATCCGCTCACGATCACGTTGCGCACTGCGGACGGCCCCTGCCCTACGCGAAGACGTCGTCCACGAAGCGGATGTTGTACTCCGCGATCCGCTGCGGCACGCCGTCGAAGGCCTTCGCGCGCTCGTCGGACGCCATGTACGTGCGCTCGAGTTCGAGGAAGGCGTCCTGGTCGCCGTCGGCGCTGACCGCCCAGACGAACTCGTCGGTCTCGCGCAGCCCGTAGGCGAAATCGATCGTGAAACCGGCGGCTGGTCGCACCCGGGGCATCCACTCCTGCCACCACGCCACGAAGGCGTCGTACTCACCGGGGACGAGCGTGTATCTGCGCAACTGGATCGTCTTCACCCGAGCATCCTTTCACGCACCGCGAGCTCGCCGGCGGCTCGGCCCTCAGGCGCCTGCGGCCAGGACGGGCGCCCCCTGCGGAACCAGGAAGCGCTGGAAGAACGACGCGAGCGCGGCCGTCGCGGTCAGCGGCAGCACCGCCGCGACATACTGATCGGGGCGCACCACGACGACGACGCCGTCGCGCGAGAGCTCGCGCTCCGCGAAGATGTCGGCGCTGCTCCACGCGCTCGGTGCCGCCGCGTAGACCTTCTCCCAGTCGGTGAGGCCGAGCGGTCCGGTCTTCGGGAGGAAGAGCGGGGGAACCCGCGCGATGTCGATGTCCTCGAATCGCTGCTGATAGATCGCCTTCACGTCGAACACGGCGTCGATGTCGGCGCCGGCCGGCGTGTAACGGGTGATCGGCGACTCCGGCGAGGCCATCCACTCCGCCCAGGACGACAGCGCCGAGGGCGCACCGGCGGACGGCGCATCGGCGTACGCCCCGGCCGCGGTGTCCGCGAAGGCCCCGGCCGCGGTGTCCGCGAAAGCATAGACGCGCCAGCGTCCATCCGCCTTGGCGTGATGACCGAGGTGCACGACGTTGCCGTCGCAGACCCGCACCACCTCGACGGACTTGAACCGCTTGCCGAGAGGAAAGCCGGCCGCGAGCGCCTGGTGAGACGAATCGCCCACGATGCCCGACGAACCGTACCGGGTCATGAATCCGGAGGGGAACTCCGCGGTGGCCAGGTAGTAGTTCGCGAGGTCCTGCGGGTCGGAGATCTCTTCGGGCTTGCGAGCCATGAGCGAGGACCACTCGCGGTCGAAGTCGATCAGCTGCTGGGCGACCGGCTGCCGCTCCGCGGAGTAGGAAGCCAGCAGCGACTCGGGGCTGAGACCGGTCAGGACGTGGCCGAGCTTCCAACCCAGGTTGAACCCGTCCTGCATCGACACGTTCATCCCCTGCCCGGCCTTCGCGCTGTGCGTGTGGCACGCGTCGCCGGTGAGGAACACCCGGGGAGCGCGCGCCTCGTCGACGGGGACGTCGTCGAACTTGTCGGTCACGCGGTGGCCGACCTCGTAGACGCTGTGCCAGGCCACCTGCTTCACATCGATCGAGTAGGGGTGCAGAATCTCGTTCGCCCTGCGGATGATCTCTTCGATCGGCGTCTCGCGCACCTGGTGATGATCGTCCGGTGCGACCTCGCCCAGATCGATGTACATCCGGCTGAGGTAGCCGCCCTCGCGCGGGATGTGCAGGATGTTGCCCGCGACGGAATTGATCGCGCACTTGGTGCGCCAATCCGGGAAGTCCGTGTTGACGAGCACGTCCATGACGCCCCAGGCGTGAGCGGAGAAGTCGCCGACGTGCGTGCGCCCGATCGCCTCCCGCACACGGCTGCGGGCGCCGTCGCTGCCCACGACGTACTTCGCGCGAAGGGTCCGCTCCTCACCCGCGCGGTCCCCGGTGGTGTGCCGCACGCGCACCTCGACGGGATGATCGCCGCCGTTCGAGTCGCCGCCGTCTAGGACGGTCAGGCCAAGGAACTCGACCCCGTAGTCGGGGACGATGCGCCCCGGGCCGTGGGCCGCCGCCTCCGCGAAGTAGTCCAGCACGCGCGCCTGATTGACGATCAGGTGCGGGAACTCGCTGATCTTGAAGGCGTAGTCCTCGGTGCGCGTCGTGCGCACGATGTTCCGCGGGTTCTCCGGGTCCGGGCCCCAGAAGTTCATGTACGCGATGTTGTAGGCCTCGGCGACGATCCGTTCGGCGAAGCCGAAGGCCTGGAACGTCTCGACGCTGCGTGGCTGGATGCCGTCGGCCTGCCCGAGCACGAGGCGGCCGTCGCGGCGCTCGATGATGCGGGTCGTGACGTCCGGGAACTGCGACATCTGCGCCGCGAGCAGCATGCCGGCGGGGCCGGACCCGACGATGAGCACGTCCATCTCGTCGGGGAGGTCGACGGGCCGATCGATCCCGGAGCCGGCCGCGTCCTGGATGCGGGGCTCGCCCGAGACGTATCCGTGGTGGTGGAACTGCATGGATGTCCTCCTCGGACGGCGATGTCGAGGCCTGCGGTGCGGGGCTTGTGGCGCGGGATCACGTGTTCTATATTCGAACGCGACGTTCCACTTCTGAACAGATCGTATACGTTCGCCTGGGACATCGGCAAGGGGAGACACCATGATGACGGATGCCGCTGCCACGGCTCCGCCGTCGCAGACCCTCAGCCGCGGCATCCGGATTCTGGAGATCCTCGCCGACGCTCGGGAGCCTCTGTCCATCGACGAGATCGCCCGGCGCCTGGCCGTGCATCGATCGGTGGCCTACCGACTGCTGCGCACGCTCGAAGACCACGGACTCGCCGTGCGCGACGGCGCGGGTCGCATCCAGCTCGGCGCCCGGATGGCCGCCCTCGCGGCCGGGGTGGCACACGACCTTCAGGCGGAGGCGCTGCCAGAGCTCACGGCCGTGGCGAACGAGCTCGGCCTGACGTGCTTCCTCGTCGTGCTCGACCACGACGAGTGCGTCACGCTCGTCAGCGTAGAACCCCGGCACGCGGTCGCCTCGGTGGCGCAGCGACCGGGGACCCGGCATCCGGTCACCGTCGGAGCTCCCGGCAAGGCGATCCTCTCCGTGCTGCCGCCTTCGTCCTGGCCGCCGGAGGTGTCCCCGCAGCTGCGTGAAGAGGTCACGGATGCCGCGCTCCGCGGCTTCGCGACCAGCCACGACGAGGTGATCCCGAGCCTCCGCTCGGTGTCGGTGCCGGTCGTCGTGCACGGGCGTCGCCCGTCGGCGATCGCCGTGGTGTATGTGGCGAGCGCCCATGAGCCGAGTCAGATCGCCGCTCGCCTCCGGCGTTCCGCGGACCTCATCCGCGACGCCCTCGGCGGTTGAGCTCGCCCCGATCAAGAGCTTGCTTCTTCGCGAGTGGCGGCGTCCGATCGGGCGAGGGTAAACTCGCGACGTCCGGCCGCAGTTCGCCGGTGCTCGGAAAATGGGCACGCAGCCGCCAACGAGGCGCGCGAGACACATACGGATCCCGTCCTTCCGTTCTCGTCTCGAGGAGTCCCATGCCCACCGTCTCCGCGCACGTCGCCGCCACCCTCGCCCGCCATATCGACCACGTCTTCGGCGTCATGGGGAACGGCAACGCCTACTTCCTCGATGCGCTCGAGCGTTCCACCGACGTCGGCTATACCGCCGTGCGCCACGAGGCCGGCGGCGTCGTCGCGGCCGACGCCTATCACCGCGCAGGTGGCGGGCTCGCGGCGGCGACCGCGACCTACGGAGCCGGCTTCACGAACACGCTGACCGCCCTTGCGGAGGCCGTCCAGGCGCACGTCCCCCTCGTGCTCGTCGTGGGCGACGAGCCGACGTCCGGCCCGCGCCCGTGGGACGTCGACCAGATCGCGATGGCGTCCGCGGTGGGCGCCCGCACGTACACCGTGGGGCGCGCGGATGCCGCCGCCACCACGGTCATCGCGATCGAGCACGCGCTGACCTACCGCGTGCCCACCGTGCTCGCGATCCCCTACGACGTCGCCGCGCTCGAGGCGGGTCCGGTGCCCGACGCGCCGGAGCCGCGTCTCCCCGGGCCCGCCGCTCCGCGCGGCCCGTTCGCCGAGCGGGCGGTGCGGGATGTCGCCCGTGCGCTGGCCGGCGCGAAGCGGCCGTTGCTTCTCGCCGGCCGCGGCGCCTGGATCGCCGGCGCCGGAGAGGCGCTCGGCCACCTCGCCGATGCGACGGGAGCGGTGACCGCGTCGACCGCGCTCGGCCGCGGCATCTTCCCGCGTCCGGAGTCCGACCTCGGCGTGACCGGCGGATTCGGCGCCGAAGGGGCGATGCAGCTCATCGGGCAGTCCGACGTCGCCGTCGTGTTCGGCGCATCCCTCAATCAGTTCACAATGCGATTCGGTGCGCTGTTCGCCCCGGGTACGCGCGTCTTCCAGGTGGATCTCGCCCCGGCCGCCACGCACCCGCACGTGGGCGGCTTCATCCGCGGCGATGCCGCCGTCGTGGCTCGCGCGATCACCGAGGAGCTCGGGGCGCTCGGCGCAACTCCGAGTGGCTGGCGCGAGAGGGTGGATGCGGCATCCCTTCGGATCTACGAGCCGGGCGAGCACCTGGCCGCCGACGGACGCCTCGACCCCCGCTCCGCGGCCGCGCGGATCGCCGAGCTGCTGCCGGAGGACCGCGTCGTCGTCTCGGACGGCGGTCACTTCATCGGCTGGGCGAACATGTACTGGCCGGTCGCCTCCCCCGACCGCATGATGATGGTCGGCACGGCGTTCCAGTCGATCGGACTCGGATTCCCGAGCGTCGCCGGGGCGGCCCTCGCGCGGCGCGAGGCGACGATCGTGCTGACCACCGGCGACGGCGGTGGGCTCATGGCGCTCGCCGACCTCGAGTCGGCGGTGCGGGTCGCCCGCGGACGGGGCCTCGCGGTGGTGTGGAACGACGCCGCCTACGGGGCCGAGGTGAACCTGTACGGCCTGAAGGGCCTGGCCGAGGCGCCGATGCTCATTCCGGAGGTGGACTTCGCGGCGCTCGCCCGGGGCTTCGGCGCCGAGGGGGTCGTCGTACGGACGCTCGATGACCTCGAACGACTCGCGGAGTGGGCCCGGCAGCCGGCATCCGATCGCCCGTTCCTGCTCCTTGACCTCCGGATCTCCGGCACCGTGATCGCGCCGTACCAGCAGGAGATCATCCGCGTGAACTCGTAGCGCGCCGGCCCCTCTGGGCTCGGAAGGGGGACCGGTCGCTCGCTCGGGTATGGGAGGGCGCTCGGCGTGTCGCGGGGGCGCAGCTGTTCTCGATTCGCCTACTCAAGTCTGCGCTGAGGTTCGCGCAGACTTGAGGACTCCCCGTGGCCCTCAAGTCTGGGCTTGGGATCGCGCAGACGTGAACAGCCGTTGAGAGAACAGTTGGGCCGCGCCCGGTCCCTGGCGGACACACGTCCAGGGCGGGATACTGCAGAGCGAGGGGACGCCGCAGCGGGACGATCCGTTGCGCCGCACCTCGTCAGCGTGGGAGGGGCCGCATGAGCACCGAACAGACGAAACAGACGATGGATCGCTACTTCACGCTCATGGGCTCCGAAGGAGACTTCGCGCAGTGCTACGCCGCGGATGTCACGTGGCTCGTCGCCGACACGGGAGAAATCGTGCGCGGGCCGCAGACCGTCCGGAACTACGTTGTCACGCTGCACGCGCGATTGACCGACATGCAGACCCTGAACTTCGTCGTCGCCGACGACCACTCCTACCTGGAGGGCGATTGTTCGGCCGGACGTTCACGAGCGGACGAACGCATCCACTACTGCGTCGCATACGACATCGACGGCGGCTTGATCACGGCGATGCGCTGCTACGGACTGGGAGCCCCGCCGACGCCGTGACGATCGGCGCGGCACACCCGCTAGGCCCTCGCGAGCCCGTACACCGGGCTCTTGGTCTGTTCCGTCTCGCTGTCGGGCCCGAGCGGGATGCCGCTGCGGTCCCGCAGCAGCAGCGTCGCGGACAGGCCGAGCAGCGTCATCCCGGCGAGGTACCACGTCACCGACTCCGTCGAACCCGTCGCTTGCACGAGGGCCGTGGCGATCGTCGGCGCGAAGGCTCCACCCAGGATCGCTCCGATGGCGTACGAGATCGAGACGCCCGAGAAGCGGATGGATGCCGGGAACAGCTCCGAGTACAGCGCCGCCTGCGGACCGTAGGTGAAACCCAGACCGATCGTGAGGATGGCGAGGCCGAGGAACAGCATCCCGATCTCGCCCGTGTTGACCAGCGGGAACAGCAGGAAGACACCGATCAGCTGCAAGATCCAGCCGATGATGTAGGTCGTCCGGCGACCGATGCGGTCGGAGATCCATCCGGCGAAGAACGTCGAGAGCAGCCAGGTGACGGCAGAGCCGGCGACCGCCCAGAGCACGGGCCCGCGCTCGAGGCCGAGCGGCCCGTCGGGGTTCGTCGAGTAATTCTGGATGTAGCCGCCGGTCGTCATGTAGCCGACGGCGTTGTTGCCGGCGAAGACGAGCGCGGCGATCAGCACGAGGAGCGCGTGGCGCTTGAACAGCTCGATGATCGGCATCCGCGTCTGCTCCTTGCGCTCGGCGAGCTCGACGAACACCGGGCTCTCCTCGACGCGGCGACGCACGTAGTACCCGATGAGGATCAGGAAGACCGAGAGCAGGAACGGCACGCGCCAGCCCCAGGCGAGGAACGCGTCGCCGGGGGCCAGCACGGTCATGATCGCCATGATGCCGCTCGCGAGCAGCAGGCCGAGCGGGACCCCGATCTGCGGAGAGGCGCCGAACAGCCCTCGCTTGGTCTTGGGCGCGTGTTCCACGGCCATCAGCACCGCGCCGCCCCACTCGCCACCGGCCGAGATGCCTTGCAGGATGCGGAGCAGGATCAGCAGGATCGGGGCGGCGATGCCGATGGCCTCGTATGTCGGCAGCAGGCCGACGGCGGCGGTGGCGGCACCCATCAGGATGAGGGTCCACATGAGCACGACGCGGCGGCCGTACTTGTCGCCGAAGTGGCCGGCGAGGAACGCGCCGAGCGGGCGGAACAGGAAGCTGACGCCCACCGTCGCGAACGAGAGCAGGATCGCGGCGTCCGCACCGAGCGGCGCGAAGAACAGCTGGCCGAACACGAGGCCGGCGGCCGAGGCGTAGATGAAGAAGTCGTACCACTCCACAGTGGTGCCGACGACGGTCGCGAATACGACGCGGCGTCGGTCGGTGGAGGTGGCGATCGTTCCCGTGGGCGTGAACCCTGTCGGCGACTCTGCGGACATGTGTGACTCCAATGTCGGGGATTGCCTTCGGCCGGTGGGATGGCGAGGGGTTGCCGAGGTGAACAAGATAATATACGATTTCGAATATCACGCAAGGGCGAGGGAGCTCATGAAGAGAACGACGGATGCCGCGGCCGCTGGATTCGGCGCGCTCCCGATGCGCCCCGGCAAGGTGATCGCGGTGCACATCAACTACCCGTCGCGAGCCGCGCAGCGAGGCCGCACTCCAGAGCAGCCGTCGTACTTCCTTAAGCCGTCGACCTCCCTCTCAGTCAGCGGATCGCCCGTCGAGAGGCCGGCCGGGACCGAGCTGCTCGCCTTCGAGGGCGAGATCGCCCTCGTGATCGGCAGCGCAGCGCGCCGCATCGAGCCGGAGCACGCGTGGGCGCACGTGTCGCACGTCACCGCATCCAACGACTTCGGGGTCTATGACCTCCGATGGGCCGACAAGGGGTCGAACCTCCGGTCGAAGGGCGGCGACGGGTTCACCCCCGTCGGCCCCGAGCTGATCGACGCCCGCACCGTCGATCCGGCGTCGCTGCGGCTGCGCACGTGGGTGAACGGCGAACTCGTTCAGGAGGACTCGACGGCGACGCTCCTCTTCCCCCTCCCCCTTCTGGTCGCCGACCTCTCGCAGCTGCTGACGCTCGAGCCGGGGGACGTGATCCTCACCGGGACGCCCGCGGGGGCGTCCGTCGTGCAACCCGGCGATGTCGTCGAGGTGGAGGTCGACGTGCCCGAAGGCGCCTCCTCGGGCCGGCTGCGCACGCCGATCGTGGAGGGGACGGAGGCGCTTCCCGACTACAGCGCCCCGCCCCGGATCGACGACGACCAGCGGGCCGAGGCGTGGGGCTCCCGCGCGGCCGCCGGCCTCCCCGCGGACGACGCAGAAGCCTCGGTCCCCGAGCCTGTCGAAGGGGCGAAGAACGAGGACGACGCCTCGACAAGCTCGGCGACCGGCGAATCGGTCCCTGAGCCTGT
>NZ_JBNCMA010000001.1:0-152745 GCF_049844955.1 Microbacterium sp. DT81.1 | reverse complement strand
AGGGGCGAAGAACGAGGACGACGCCTCGACAAGCTCGGCGACCGGCGAATCGGTCCCTGAGCCTGTCGAAGGGGCGAGGGGCCTTTCCGACGAACTCCGCGCGAAGCTGGTCGCCGCGCCCGTGGCGGGACTCAGCGCGCAACTGCGCAAGCGGGGCCTCGACAACATGACCATCGACGGCGTGCACGCGAACCGACCGGGCACGAAGCTCGTCGGCACGGCGAAGACCCTCCGTTTCGTCCCGGGCCGCGAAGACCTCTTCGCCAGTCACGGCGGCGGCTACAACGCGCAGAAGCGGGCCTTCGACGCGGTCCGGCCCGGTGAGGTGATCGTCATCGAGGCGCGCGGCGAGCGCGGCTCCGGCACGCTCGGCGACGTGCTCGCGCTGCGCGCGTACACCGTCGGCGCCGCCGGCATCGTCACGGACGGCGGGGTCCGCGACTACGACACGGTCGCCGACATCGACCTCCCCGTCTTCTCCAACGGCGCGCATCCGGCGGTGCTCGGCCGCAGGCACGTGCCATGGGACGTCGACGTCACGATCGGCTGCGGCGGCACCACGGTGCAGCCGGGCGACATCATCGTGGGCGACGGTGACGGCGTGATCGTCATCCCGCCCTCCCTCGTCGAGGAGGTCGTCGATGCGGCCCTCGAGCAGGAGGAAGAAGACGCCTTCGTCGCCGAACAGGTGCGGGCCGGGCATCCGGTGGATGGGCTCTTCCCGATGAACGACGCGTGGAAGGCGAGGTACCGCACGTGGCGGAAGACGCGGTGAAATCCGACCTCAGCAAGTCGCAGCAGGCGTATCACTTCATCAAGGAGCGCATCGCCCGCCAGGACTTCACGCCCGGCTACCGGCTCGTCCTCGGCAACCTGGCCAAGGACCTCGACATGTCGGTGGTCCCCGTCCGCGAGGCGATCCGCCAGCTCGAGGCCGAAGGGCTCGTCACGTTCGAACGGAACGTGGGCGCGCACGTGTCGATGGTGGATGATTCGGCCTACCGCAACAGCATGCAGGCGCTCAGCATCCTCGAGGGCGCGGCGACCGCGCTTTCGGCCCGGCAGCTCAGTGCCGACGACATCCGCCGCGCCCGCGAGATCAATGCGCTGATGATCGAGACGCTCGACCACTTCGACCCGCACTCGTTCACCGCGCTCAATCAGGAGTTCCACGCGACGCTGTTCGATCGCTGCGCGAACCCGCGTCTGCTCGAGATCGTGCGCGGCGAATGGGGCCGGCTCGGCAACCTCCGCGACTCGACCTTCAGCTTCGTGCCCGGTCGCGCGGCGGAGTCCGTGCGCGAGCACGAGAACATCGTGCGGCTGATCGAGATCAGCGCACCGCTGAGCGAGATCGAGGACGCCGCCCGCCGCCACCGCTCGGCGACCCTCGACGCCTACCTCGTGCACGAGCACCCCGACGAGGCGCTCGGCCTCCCCCGACTTGCAGAACTGGAGAAGCGATGACCGACACCGCCGTGGTCCGCGGGCACGTGCCCGCCGATCTGCCCACCCGCATCCAGCACTACATCGACGGCGAGTTCGTCGACTCCGCGGACGGCTCGACGTTCGACGTGCTCGACCCCGTCTCGAACGAGACGTACTTGCAGGCTGCAGCCGGCAAGAAGGCCGACATCGACCGGGCGGTGGCATCCGCCCGGCGTGCGTTCACCGAGGGACCGTGGCCTCGGATGCTGCCGCGCGAGCGCTCGCGCGTGCTGCACAGGATCGCCGACATCGTCGAGTCGCGGGATGCCCGGCTGGCCGAGCTGGAGAGCTTCGACTCCGGACTGCCGATCACCCAGGCGCTCGGCCAGGCCCGCCGGGCGGCCGAGAACTTCCGCTTCTTCGCCGACCTGATCGTCGCGCAGACGGATGACGCCTTCAAGGTGCCGGGTCGCCAGATGAACTACGTCAACCGCAAGCCGATCGGCGTGGCGGGGCTGATCACACCCTGGAACACCCCGTTCATGCTGGAGTCGTGGAAGCTCGGCCCCGCCCTCGCGACCGGCAACACGGTCGTGCTGAAGCCCGCGGAGTTCACTCCGCTGTCGGCCTCACTGTGGGCGGGCATCTTCGAGGAGTCGGGTCTCCCGCAGGGGGTCTTCAACCTGGTCAACGGGCTGGGCGAGGAAGCCGGGGACGCCCTGGTGAAGCATCCGGACGTTCCCCTCATCTCCTTCACGGGCGAGAGCCGCACGGGGCAGTTGATCTTCGGCAACGCCGCGCCGTTCCTGAAGGGGCTGTCGATGGAGCTCGGCGGCAAGTCACCCGCCGTCGTGTTCGCGGACGCCGACCTCGAGGCCGCCGTCGACGCCACGATCTTCGGGGTGTTCTCGCTGAACGGCGAGCGCTGCACCGCGGGTTCGCGAATCCTGGTGGAACGCCCGATCTACGACGAGTTCGTCGAGCGATACGCCGCGCAGGCCAAGCGCGTGGTGGTCGGCTATCCGCACGATCCGGCCACCGAGGTCGGCGCGCTGGTGCATCCGGAGCACTACGACAAGGTCATGAGCTACGTGGAGATCGGCAAGACCGAGGCACGGCTCGTCGCCGGCGGCGGGCGTCCCGACGGCTTCCCAACGGGCAACTTCGTCGCGCCGACGGTGTTCGCGGATGTCGCCCCGGAGGCCCGGATCTTCCAGGAGGAGATCTTCGGCCCGGTCGTCGCGATCACTCCGTTCGACTCCGACGAGGAGGCCCTCGCCCTGGCGAACGGAGTGAAGTACGGCCTCGCGGCCTACGTCTGGACGAGCGACCTCAAGCGCGCGCACAACTTCTCGCAGGCGATCGAGGCCGGGATGGTGTGGCTCAACTCGAACAACGTGCGGGACCTCCGCACCCCGTTCGGCGGTGTCAAGGCCTCCGGTCTCGGGCACGAGGGCGGATACCGCTCGATCGACTTCTACACCGACCAGCAGGCCGTGCACATCACCCTCGGCGAGGCGCACAACCCGACCTTCGGCAAGGCGCCGACGCCGAACCCTCACGGCGAGACCGACCTCGACGACCCCGACCCCCGCTGACGGCCCTTCGTCTCGTCGACGGACCCACACCACCCGGTCGCCGAGCCTGTCGAGGCGTCGACCCCTCGACAGGCTCGGGGACCGGATACGAAAGCAAGGACGCTGATATGAATGACCGCCTCCCCACACCCACTGCCCCGGCACCCGACATCCTGCGCTGCGCGTACATGGAGATCGTCGTGACCGACCTCGCGGCATCCCGAGCGTTCTACGTCGACGTGCTCGACCTCATCGTCACCGAGGAGGACGAGAACGCCGTCTACCTGCGCTCGTTCGAGGAGTTCATCCACCACAATCTCGTACTGCGCAAGGGTCCGGTCGCCGCGGTCGCCGCCTTCTCGTACCGGGTGCGCAGCCCCGAAGAGCTCGACAAGGCCGTCGCGTTCTACGAGGAGCTCGGATGCCGCGTCGAGCGTCGCCCCGAGGGCTTCACGAAGGGCATCGGCGACTCCGTGCGCGTGGAGGATCCGCTCGGATTCCCGTACGAGTTCTTCTACGACGTCGAGCACGTCGAACGTCTCGCGTGGCGCTACGACCTCTACACACCGGGTGCCCTCGTGCGACTGGACCACTTCAATCAGGTCACGCCCGACGTGCCCCGTGCGGTGGCGTATATGGAGGATCTCGGCTTCCGCGTGACCGAAGACATCCAGGACGAGGAGGGCACCGTCTACGCGGCGTGGATGCGGCGCAAGCCCACGGTGCACGACACCGCGATGACCGGCGGCGACGGACCTCGTATGCACCACATCGCGTTCGCGACGCACGAGAAGCACAACATCATCGCGATCTGCGACAAGCTCGGGGCGCTCCGGCGCTCCGATGCGATCGAGCGCGGACCGGGGCGCCACGGCGTGTCGAACGCCTTCTACCTCTACCTGCGCGATCCCGACGGGCACCGCATCGAGATCTACACACAGGACTATTACACGGGCGACCCCGACAATCCGGTCGTCACATGGGACGTGCACGACAATCAGCGCCGGGACTGGTGGGGCAACCCCGTGGTGCCGTCCTGGTACACCGAGGCATCCACCGTTCTGGATCTCGACGGCAGCCCGCAACCGCTCGTCGCGCGCACCGACGACAGCGAGATGGCGGTCACGATCGGCGCCGACGGGTTCTCCTACACGCGCCCGGATGAGCCGGCCGAGGCGCTGCCGAGCTGGAAGCAGGGCGAGTACAAGCTGGGCCACCAACTCTAGGCTGCCCGGTCGCCGAGCCTGTCGAGGCGTCGACCCTTCGACAAGCTCAGGGACCGCTGGGTAGCGTGACAACGACAAGGAGACGCAGGATGCTGGATGACGCGACCATCGCCGCGATCGCGGAGGAGCTGGCCGAGGCCGACCGCACGCACGGGGTGATCCCGCGGGTCACCGCGCGCTACCCCGACGCCACGATCGAGGACTCCTACGCGATCCAGGCCGTCTGGCGCGACCGCAACATCGCCGCCGGACGCCGCCTCGTCGGCCGCAAGATCGGGCTCACGTCCAAGGCGATGCAGCAGGCGACCGGCATCACGGAGCCCGACTACGGCGTCATGTTCGATGACACCGTGTACGAGAGCGGCGCCGAGATCCCCGTCGACCTCTTCTCCAACGTCCGGATAGAGGTCGAACTGGCCTTCGTGCTGTCCCAGCCCCTCGCAGGCCCGGACCGCACGCTCGGGGATGCTCTGGCCGCGATCGACTACGCCGTTCCGGCGCTCGAGGTGCTGAACTCGCACATTGAGCTCGAGGGCCGCACGATCGTCGACACCATCTCGGACAACGCCGCGTACGGGGCGATGGTGCGGGGATCGACCCAGAAGCGCCCCGACGAGATCGACCTGCGGTGGGTGCCGGGTGTGCTGTCCCGCAACGGCGAGATCGAGGAGACCGGCGTCTCCGCCGGTGTTCTGGGTCATCCGGCCACCGGCGTCGCGTGGCTTGCCAACAAGCTGCACCAGCACGGGGACCGCCTCGAAGCGGGGGAGGTCATCCTCGCCGGGTCGTTCACGCGCCCGATGTGGGTGTCGCGCGGCGACCTGGTGCACTGCGACTATGGACCGATGGGGACCATCTCGTGCCGCTTCAGCTAGCCGCAACGTTCCGCGAGCGCATCGCGCAGTCCGCCCGCCCGCTCGCCGGCATGTGGGTGTGCTCCGGCTCGCCGCTCGTCGCGGAGATCTGCGCCGGCGCGGGCCTGGACTGGCTGCTGATCGATACGGAGCACTCGCCGAACGGGCTCGAATCCACGCTCGCGCAGCTGCAGGCCGTCGCCGCCTACCCGACCACCCCGGTCGTGCGCGCACCCGTCGGCGACGTCGTGACGGTGAAGCAGCTGCTCGATCTCGGGGCGCAGAACCTGCTCATCCCGATGGTGTCCACCGCGGACCAGGCGCGCGAGATGGTCGCCGCCGTGCGCTATCCGCCACGCGGCGTGAGGGGCGTCGGAAGCGCGCTGGCCAGGGCCGCGCGGTGGAACCGGGTCGACGACTATCTCGGGGCGGCCGACGCGCACGTATCGCTGTACGTCCAGATCGAGACGGTCGCGGGTGTCGAGGCGGCGGCGGACATCGCCGCCGTGGACGGGATCGACGGCGTCTTCGTCGGACCGTCCGACCTCGCGGCATCCATGGGTCTTCTCGGTCAGCAGACGCATCCGGATGTCGAGGCCGCCGTCATGCGCACCTTCGATGCGGTGCGCGCCGCCGGCACCCCGGTCGGCGTGAACGCATTCGATCCCGAACTCGCCGATCGCTACCTCGGCGCGGGTGCGTCCTTCATCCTCGTGGGGGCGGACGTCGCGCTGCTTGCACGCGGGTCCGAGGGCCTCGCGGCCCGCTACGCGCCGGTCGAAGGCGGCGAGCGCGAGAGCTACTGAACGGGGCACGCTCCGGAGCATGGCACGCTTGGGGTATGGCATCCGAAGAGCTTCCCCAGCGCAGTGTCGCCAGCACCATCACGGTCAAGGTGACCGAGCCCGCCGAGCTGATCTTCTCGGTCGCGGTCGGCGAGATCTACGAGCCGTCGCAGGAGTGGGTCAACGCGAGCGTCGACGGGCGGCAGATCGAAGCCGAGGAACTCGTCGATGCCCACGGCACCCGCCTGCACCGGGTGCAGGCACCGGTGGGCGAGCTCCGCTTCGACTACTCCGCGACCGTTCCCGCGGCCGCCGGACTCGAAGAGCCCGACCCGACCGACCTGGTGCGCTATCTGCGGCCCAGTCGCTACGCCGAGTCCGATTCGCTCGGACCCACGGCCGGCGCCGAGTTCTCCGGCATCAAGGACGCCGCCGAGCTGCTGCACTCCGTGTCGTCGTGGGTCGGCACACGGCTCGCGTACGTGAGCGGGTCGAGCCTGCCGACCGATGGAGCAGTGCGCACGCTGCTCTCACGTCAGGGCGTCTGCAGGGACTTCGCGCACCTCACCGTCGGCCTGCTGCGCGCACTGAATGTCCCCGCGCGCATGGCGTCCGTGTACGCCCCGGGGCTCTACCCGATGGACTTCCACGCGGTCGCAGAGGCGTACGTGGACGGCGGCTGGTACGTCGTGGACGCGACCACCCTGGCGCCGCGCCAGACGCTGGTGCGCATCGCGACCGGACGGGATGCCGCCGACACGGCGTTCCTGACCGTGACATCCGGCCGCATCGAGCTCGGCCAGATCACGGTGACCGCGGTGTCCGACACGCTGCCGTACGACGACGTGACGAAGCTCGTCGCGCTGCGCTAGGAGATTCGGGCTGGGGGGATGCCTACCCGCGCCGAACCCGCAAGGCCCGAGCACGGTGCTCGTCCTCTGTGGCAACGTAGTGGGTATGAAGACATGGGTCGTGCGATTCCTCTCGCTCCTGGTGTTCAACATCGTCGTGCTGCTCGTGATCGGGTGGCTCACCCCGGCGCGCGTCGGCTTCTCGGCGTTCTGGGGCGCGGTCATCCTGACCGCCGGGACGATCTGGGTGAAGCCCGCCGTACACGGGTGGTTCACGCGGATGTCCGCCAAGTCGGCGTCGCAGCGCACCAAAGTGGGCGAGCGCCTCGTCGAGTTCGTGATCGTCTACGTGGTCGCGCTGCTCATCTGGATGCTGGTCGTGCTGCTCTCCGGCGTCAACGTCGGCGGCTTCTTTTGGGGCTACGTGCTTCCGCCGCTCATCCTGCTCATCGGCTGGGCGATCTACGCCGCGATCGATGATCGCGTCGAGGGACACGCCGGCGCGCTGTACGACCGGGCCGCCGGCAAGCGGAGGGCGACGGCGGGTGGCACCGTGCCGCTGACGGACGCCCCGCGACCCGCTTCGGCCACGGCCGAGGTGCAGCGGGAGCTCAAGGACGGCCTCACGCCCGAGCAGCGCAAGATGCTCGACGACCTCGGCTGAGCCGTCTCGCGCCGCCCTGCAGGGCGCTCCCGCCGGAGAGCCGAGCTCGCATGAAGGTCATGTAACAAACCGACCCGCACCCGCGGCGTCCACGCCACCCCGCGGGAGAATAGTGGGGCCGCGCCCGGACCGCGGCATCCCGAGTACTGGAGGCACCATGCCGCACTTCCGCTCCTCCCTGCGCGCCGCGACGGTCGGCGTCGCGATCGCGGCGCTCGCCCTCACGGGGTGTGCGTCCGGCGCCTCCGCTCCGGCGGAATCGAACGACGCCGACAGCGGCTACGTGACACCCGGAAAACTCACCGTAGGCACCGGCGAACCGGCCTACTACCCCTGGGTGATCGACGACGAGCCCGAGAGCGGGGAGGGCTTCGAGTCCGCCGTCGCGTACGCCGTGGCGGAGGAGCTCGGCTTCGCCGAGGACGACGTCGTCTGGGTGCGCACGACCTTCGACGAGGCCATCGCACCAGGACCCAAGGACTTCGACTTCAACCTGCAGCAGTTCTCCATCACCGAGGAGCGGGAGCAGTCGGTGGACTTCAGCTCGCCGTACTACGAGACCACGCAGGTCGTCGTGACCACCGGCGACTCCCCCGCGGCCGATGCATCCTCGATCGCCGACCTGCAGGGGCTCCTGATCGGCGCCCAGACCGGCACGACCAGCTTCACCGCCATCGAGCAGGTCATCGCGCCGACGCAGGGCGCCCAGGCGTTCAATTCCAACGACGACGCCAAGCTCGCCCTCGAGAACGGCCAGGTCGACGCGATCGTCCTCGACCTGCCCACCGCCTTCTACATCTCGGGGGTCGAGCTGACCGACGGCGTGCTCGTCGGGCAGCTGCCGGCCATCGAGGGGGCGGATGCCGATCGCTTCGGCCTCGTGCTGGCCAAGGACTCGCCGCTCACCGAAGACGTGACCGCGGCGGTGGATGCGCTGCGGGAACGCGGGGTGCTCGACGAGCTGGCGACGGAGTGGCTCGGGGGCGAGGGCCAGGCGCCGCTGCTCGAATGAGCACTGGCCCCGCTGCTCGAATGAGCACAGCCCGGTTGCTGGCATGAGCACTGTCCGGTTGCTGGAATGAGCACTGTCCGGTTGCTGGAATGAGCACGCGTCGGCGCTCGACTAGCCTGGCTCGATGACAGGCCCGCCCGGCATCCTCTCAGCGCACGCGCCCAGCGCCGTCGAACTCGAGCGACAGGCGTATCGCAAGCGGCAGGGCGGCAGGTCTGTCCTCCTCAGCCTGCTCTCGACGCTCGTCCTCGCGGCGGTGGTATGGGTCGCGCTCCTGAACACGCCCGGCTGGGCGGTGGTTCAGCAGACGTTCTTCAACGGCGAGGTGTTCGTCGCGTCGCTGCCCCGGGTCTGGGAGGGCTTCCTGCTCAACCTCCGCGTGCTGGCGATGGCGTCGGTCCTGGTGGTGCTCGTGGCCCTGCTCCTCGCCACGATCCGCACACTGCGGGGTCCGATCTGGCTGCCGCTGCGGGTCTTCGCCGCCGCCTACACCGACCTCTTCCGCGGCGTGCCGCTCATCATCGTGCTGTACCTGGTCGGCTTCGGCATCCCGGGACTCGGGCTCATCCCCGTGCGCGTGCCCGCGGAGGTGTGGGGCACCATCGCCCTGACCCTCACCTACTCGGCCTACGTCTCGGAGGTGTTCCGCGCGGGCATCGAGGCCGTGCATCCGTCGCAGCGCCAGGCCGCGCGCTCGCTCGGACTGAGCCACGCGAAGACCATGCGCCTGGTCGTGGTCCCGCAGGCCGTCCGCAAGGTGACCCCGGCGTTGATGAACGACTTCGTGGCACTGCAGAAGGACGTCGGGCTGATCTCCATCCTGGGTGCAGTGGATGCCGTGCGAGCGGCCCAGATCGAGACGGCGAGGTTCTTCAACTTCACGCCGTACGTCGTCGCCGGCCTGCTGTTCGTGCTGCTCGCGATTCCGACGATCCGCCTCACCGACTGGTACACGGCGCGGGTGCGGGCGCGCGAGCAGGTCGGCGGCATCGTATGACCGAGCCGGTGCTGCGCCTGGACGGCGTGTCGAAATCCTTCGACGACCACGTCGTGCTGCGCGGCATCGACCTCATCGTCGAACCGGGCGAGGTGGTCGCGCTGATCGGCGCGAGCGGCTCTGGAAAGTCGACCCTGCTGCGGACCGTGAACCTGCTCGAGCGGATCGATGACGGGCAGATCTGGCTGTCGGGCCTGGACGTCAGCGACCCCCGCGTGAACGCCGACGCGGTGCGTGCCCGCATCGGGGTCGTCTTCCAGCAGTACAACCTCTTCCCGCACATGAGCGTGCTCGAGAACGTGACCCTGGCGATGCGGCACGTGCAGCGGATGCCGCGCCGGCAGGCGGATGCCGAGGGCATGCGCCTGCTCGAACGCGTCGGCCTCGCGGCGAAGGCCCAGGATCATCCCGACCGCCTCTCGGGGGGGCAGCAGCAGCGGGCCGCGCTGGTGCGGGCGATCGCCACGGCGCCCGAGCTGCTGCTGCTCGATGAGATCACGAGCGCCCTGGATCCGGAGCTGGTCGCGGAGGTGCTCGACCTCGTGCGCCAGCTCGCCGCGGACGGCGCCACGATCGTCATGGCGACCCACGAGATGGCCTTCGCCCGCGACGTTGCCCATCGCGTCGTGTTCCTCGACGGGGGCCGCATCCTCGAGCAGGGGTCACCGGCCGCGGTTTTCGGGGCGCCGCGCGAGCCGCGCACCCAGGAGTTCCTCGCGCGCTTCCGCGCCTGAGGCCCACCCCGGTCCCGGTGCTGGTTGGGACGCGCGGCCGTTCGGGAGGAGATCCCGAATAGGGAGGATGGCGCGCGCCGTTCCGGCCCTCCCTGCGGTCCACGGCTCGCAGTTCGCGTCATCCGGCGCAGGTTCGGGAGGAGATCCGGGATCGGGAGGATGCCGCGGGCCGTTCCGGCCCTCCGGAACGCAGATCTCCTCCCGAAGCCCGCGCCGGCCGCGCCCGCTCAGCCGGCCGCGCGCTCCGCGGACTCGACGACGTTCGACACCAGCAGGGCGCGGGTCATCGGACCCACTCCCCCGGGATTCGGCGAGAGCCATCCCGCCACCTCCGCCACGGCGGGGTCGACATCCCCGGCGAGTTTGGCCCGGCCGCCCTCGGTCGTGCCGACACGCGTGACGCCGACGTCGAGCACGGCGGCGCCGGGCTTGATCCAGTCCGCCTTCACGAGGTGCGGCTGGCCGACGGCCGCGACCACGATGTCGGCGCGGCGCACCTCGGCCGCAAGATCCACCGTCCGGGAGTGCGTCAGCGTGACGGTGGCATCGGTGCCCTTGCGGGTCAGCAGCAGCCCGAGCGGCCGCCCCACCGTGATGCCTCGTCCGATCACCGTCACCTGTCTGCCGGAGATCTCGACTCCGTGACGGGTGAGCAGCTCGATGATCCCGGCCGGCGTGCACGGCAGCGGGGCTGCAACGGCGGCCGCCGGGTCGACGCCGAGCACGAGCCGTCCGAGGTTCGTGGGGTGCAGCCCGTCGGCGTCCTTCGCGGGGTCGACGAGCTCGAGGATCGCGTTCTCGTCGATGCCCTTCGGCAGCGGAAGCTGCACGATGAAGCCGGTCACGGCCGGGTCGTCGTTGAGCGCGCGGACGGCATCCGCGATCTCGTCGAACGAAGCGGATGCCGGCAGCTCGACCTGGATCGAGGCGACACCGACCTCGGCACAGTCGCGGTGCTTCCCCGTGACATAGGAGCGTGACCCCGGATCATCGCCGACGAGCAGCGTGCCGAGTCCCGGAACGATGCCGCGCGCGGCGAGCGCCGTGACCCTCTCGGTCAGTTCGGCCTTGATCGCCGTCGCGGTCGCGATGCCGTCGAGCTTCTGCGCTGTCATGTCGTTCCCTTCTCTCATTCCTCTTTCGCCGGCCCCCGACGCGGGTCCCGTTCCCCGCCGCTGGATCGAGACTCGGCCCTGCGGCCCAGACTCGGCGCGTCGCACGGATCCTCGGCCGCCCGACGATTCTCGATGAAACCGAACCGGCGCGGTCCGGCGGCGCGGGTCCGGCGGGCTCCGGCCGCCTACTGGTGCAGGTCGGGGTACAGCGGGAACCGGGCGGTCAGGGCCGCGACCCGGGCCCGGAGTCCCTCGGCATCCACGTTCGGGAGCAGGGCGAGCGCGATGATGTCGGCGACCTCGGCGAACTCCTCGTCGCCGAAGCCGCGCGTGGCCAGCGCCGGGGTGCCGATGCGCAGGCCGGACGTGACCATCGGCGGACGAGGGTCGTTGGGCACCGCATTGCGATTCACCGTGATGTGGATGTCGTGCAGCAGGTCTTCGGCCTGCTTGCCGTCGATCTCGGCGCCGCGGAGGTCGACGAGCACGAGGTGCACGTCGGTGCCGCCGGAGCGGATCGCGATGCCGGCATCCGCGACGTCCTGCTGCGTCAGCCGCTCGGCGACGATGTGCGCTCCGCGCACGGTGCGCTCCTGGCGGTCGCGGAACTCCGGGGTGGCGGCGAGCTTGAACGCCGTGGCCTTGGCCGCGATGACGTGCATGAGCGGCCCGCCCTGCTGACCCGGGAACACCGCGGTGTTGATCTTCTTCGCCAGGTCGGCGTCGTTCGTCAGGATGAAGCCCGAACGCGGTCCGCCGATCGTCTTGTGCACCGTCGACGAGACGACGTGCGCGTGCGGCACCGGCGACGGGTGGACTCCGGCCGCGACGAGCCCGGCGAAGTGCGCCATGTCGACCCAGAGCAGTGCGCCGACCTCGTCGGCGATCTCGCGGAACCGCGCGAAGTCGAGCTGACGGGGGTAGGCCGACCAGCCGGCGATGATCACCTTGGGCTTGTGCTCGATCGCGAGGCGGCGCACCTCGTCCATGTCGATGATCGAGGTCTCGGGGTCCACGCCGTAGGCGACGATGTTGTAGAGGCGGCCCGAGAAGTTGATCTTCATGCCGTGCGTCAGGTGACCGCCCTGATCGAGCGCGAGTCCGAGCAGGGTGTCGCCGGGGCGCGCGATGGCGTGCAGCACGGCGGCGTTCGCGGTGGCGCCCGAGTGGGGCTGCACGTTCGCGAACTCTGCGCCGAAGAGGGCCTTGGCCCGCTCGATGGCGAGCTCCTCCGCGACATCCACCTCTTCGCACCCGCCGTAGTAGCGCCGGCCGGGGTATCCCTCCGCGTACTTGTTCGTGAGGACGGAGCCCTGGGACTGCAGCACGGAGACGGGCACGAAGTTCTCGGACGCGATCATCTCGAGGAACCCGCGCTGGCGGTCGAGCTCGCGCTGCAGCACCTGTGCGATCTCGGGATCGACTTCGGAGAGGGGGGCGTGAAAGTAGGGGTCGGTCACAGCGTGCTCCTTGACGACGGCTCGGAAAAAGAAGGTCCGCATCGGCCCAGGCGTGCGGTCGAATGCCGTGTCGGTCGCTTCCCGGTGGTGGCCCACCTCAACGCCAGTCGCGACCTGATGAGCATACCGGATGGGGGGTGACGGATGCCGGGGGCTTTTGTTAGGGTTCCTTACATGCACATCGTGCCCGCTCCGGCGGTCTTCCAGGACCTGTCCCACGCCGCCCCGTACCTGCTCGACGCGCAAAACCTGGACGCCGCCATCGAGACCGCGCTGGACGCGATCGACGAAGAGCTGGTCTCGGGCGAGGGCCTGGGGGCCGAGGGCTATCGCCTGTACATCGACGACCTGGCGATGCGCGCCGAGGCGGAGACCGAGGCCGGGCTCTTCTACGCCCGCCAGAGCCTCACGCAGCTCGTCACGGAGCGGGGCGGGCGGTGGGCCGTGCCGGCCGCGGCCATCCGGGACGCTCCGCGCTTCCCCTACCGCGGTGTCATGCTCGACGTGGCCAGGCACTTCTTCCCGGTCGAGGTCGTCAAGGCCTACATCGACCGCGCCGCGGCGCTGAAGCTCAACGCGCTGCACCTGCACCTCACCGACGACCAGGGCTGGCGCATCGAGATCGAGGCGTGGCCGAGGCTGACCGAGACCGCCTCCGGCACGTCGGCGAACGGCGATCCTGGTGGCTTCTACACGAAGGCCCAGTACCGCGAGATCGTCGCGTACGCGGCATCCCGCCACATGATCGTGGTGCCCGAGATCGATGTGCCCGGCCACACCCACGCGGTGACTCTCGCGTACCCGGAGCTGACCGAGGCGCCGGTGCTGACCGACCTGCACGCCGTCGCCGCCCGGGAACTCGGGCAGGAACTGCCCGTGACCGGCGAGCCGTACACCGGCTGGGCCGTCGGGTTCTCCTCACTCAAGATCCACGACGAGGCGACCTACGCGTTCCTCGCCGACGTGTTCGGCGAGCTCGCCGAGATGACGCCGGGGCCCTACCTGCACCTCGGCGGCGACGAGGCCCTCGGCACGCCAGCGGAGGACTTCCAAGCCTTCGTCGCGCGGGTCTCGCAGATCATCGCCGGCACGCGCAAAACTCCGATCGCCTGGCACGAGGCCGGGGCCGCCTCCGGGCTCGCCCTCGGCACGGTCGGACAGTACTGGCAGCTGCGCACGCCGGCGGAGCACCAGGCGGCAGAGGCTCGTGCCTTCGTCGCGAACGGCGGCCGGGTCATCCTCTCGCCCGCCGATGCGACCTACCTGGACATGAAGTACGACTCGTCGACGCCCCTGGGGCTGACGTGGGCCGACGGTCCGACGAGCGTCGAGCGCTCGTACTCGTGGGACCCCGCCGCCATCGTGCCCGGCATCCAGGATGACGACATCCTGGGCGTCGAGGCGCCGCTCTGGACCGAGACGGTTGCGACCCTCGCAGACATCGACCAGCTCGCCTTCCCGCGGATCGCCTCGGCGGCTGAGATCGGCTGGTCCCCGGCGGACTCGGCCCTGCGCACCTGGGACTCCTTCCGCGCGCGCGTCGGTGCCCTCGGACCGCTGTGGGCGAGCCAGGGGACGGGGTTCCACCGCTCCGGCGAGATCGACTGGGCGCCGGGCTCGGGCACGGGCGCTTCGTGAGGACCGTCCTTCACTCCGCACGCCTGGTAACGGGCGGGAGGATCGTGGACGACGGATGGGTCCTCTTCGACGGCGGCGTCGTCGCCGAGACCGGTGCGGGAACGGGATGGCGGGATGCCGCGGCCGGCACGATCGTGGATGCCACCGAAGTGGCGGGGGCCGGTGCCCTGCTGACGCCGGGCTTCATCGACATCCATGGGCACGGCGGCGCCGGCTTCTCGTACGACGACGGCCCGGATGCGATCCGCGCGGCCCGTGCCCTGCACCGAGCCCATGGAACGACGCGCGCCGTGATCTCGCTGGTGACGGCGCCCCTGGACGATCTGGAACGTCGCGTGCGCATGGTCGCCGACCTCACGGAGACCGATCCCGACGTGCTCGGCTCGCATCTGGAGGGACCGTTCCTGGATGCCGGCCACCGCGGCGCCCACCGGGCCGAGTTCCTGCGGAACCCGGACCCGGCGGCACTGGCCGCTCTGCTGACCGCCGGACGAGGAACCCTTCGTCAGGTGACGCTGGCGCCCGAACTGGCGGGCGGGATGGAGGCGATCGGTCTCGTGACCCGGGCCGGCGCCGCCGCGGCGGTGGGACATACGGATGCCGACGCCGGCCGGTCCGTCGCCGCCTTCGATGCCGGCGCGACGATGCTGACGCACGCATTCAACGCCATGCGGGGGCTCCATCACCGAGCACCGGGCCCCGTGGGCGCCGCCGCGAACGATGCGCGCGTCGTGCTCGAGGTGATCGGAGACGGCGTGCACGTCGACGCCCGGATCATCCGCATGCTCTTCGCCTCTGCTCCCGGCCGAATCGCGCTCATCACCGACGCGATGGCCGCGGCGGGCGCCGGCGATGGGCACTACTCCCTCGGCGACCTCGCGGTGGACGTGGTCGACGGAGTCGCACGGCTCCATGGCGGCGGATCGATCGCAGGATCGACCTCCACGCAGGACGCTGCTCTTCGGCTGGTGGTCGCCGCCGGCGTGCCGCTGGAAGAGGCCGTCGCAGCGCTGACGAGCACACCCGCCGGCGCAATCGGAATGAGCGATCGGCTCGGGAGCCTCGCGGAAGGATTCTCGGCGGACGCCGTGCTGCTGACGGCGGGACTGGAAGTGTGCGGCGTGTGGACGGCGGGCGCCCCGCTGGTCTGAGTGCGGACAGCCCGCACCGCTTTCCCACCGTCGCGTCTCACCGCCGTCCCCAGCGACGGCCCCCTGCGGGGAATGACGGGCCCGGGTCTCCCTCCCCCGTGGTAGACCCGGGGCCCATCTGAACCCGCTCTCGGATGCGCTCCGGGCCGCGAGTCGCTCTTGCCGGACGCTCATCCCCCGATGAGCTGCCGACAGACCTTCCTGCTGATGAGACGTCGGATGCCCCCGTCTATTACGCCGATCCGGGAAAGTTTCTTCTTGCCCTGGGAATCCGCCGTCGGGCTAGGCGAAACGGGCGCTGACCATGAGAATGGGTAAGGGGCCGGGGACCGCACTTCAGCGCGTGCCTTCTCGGACCCGCACCGTCCTCAGCGCCGAAGACCCGGAGCACCATGATCAGACCCGACGGATCCCCGACCGAGGGAACGCCACCGCTGCTCGGCGACACGGCCGATGCCGAACTGGTGCTGCGGACGCGCTCTGGAAACCGCGATGCGTTCGGCGAACTCTGGCGGCGGCACTATCGGTCCGCGGTCACCGTCGCGCGGTCGGTCACGTCCAGCCTCGACGCTGACGACCTCGTGCAAGAGGCCTACGCCCGCATCTACCAGTCCATCCTCAGGGGTGGAGGGCCGACCGGTTCGTTCCGCGCCTACCTCTTCACCAGCATCCGCAACACGGCGGCCGCGTGGGGTCGCTCGCGCAAGGAACTCCCATCCGACGAGCTCGACGCGATCGAGGACCCGGCAACCACCGAGGAGGCGACCGACGACGCCCTCGACCGCAGCCTCACCCACCGGGCATTCCAGAGCCTGCCTTCGCGCTGGCAGGAGGTGCTCTGGTACTCGGAGGTCGAGCAGATGAAGCCCGCCGAGATCGCGCCCCTCCTGGGCATGAAGCCCACGGCTGTCGCGCAGCTCACGTTCCGCGCCCGCGAGGGGCTTCGCGAGGCCTGGATCCAGGCGCACCTGCGCAGCGTCGAGGACGGCTCGGACTGCCAGTGGACCATCGAGCGGCTCGGGACGTACGCACGGAACAACCTCAGCACCCGCAACACCGTCAGGCTCGAGACGCACCTGTCGGAGTGCGCGCGCTGTGCGATCGTCGCCGGTGAGGCCAAGCACGTCTCGCACCGCCTGGCGCTCGTCCTCCTCCCCCTCACCGTGGGGGTGGCCGGCGCCGCCGGTTACCTCGCGTCGGTGCAGGGCGGCGGAGTGGCCATCGTGGCGTTGGCTGCGATGCCCTCGACGATCACCGAGGGCGCCGTCACCGTCGGAACGTCGGCAGGCGCCGCGGGTGCGGCGGGAACCGGCGCGGGCGCGGCAGGCTCGGCTGCGGCGGGAACCGGCGTCGGCGCCGCTGGGTCGGGCGCGGCCGGAACGGGCGCCGGAGCCGCAGGCACCGGTGCGAGCGCCGCCGGAACGGGCTTCGGTGCCGCCGGAACCGGAGTGAGCGCCGCGGGAACGGGCGTGAGTGCCGCCGGAACGGGCGTCAGCGCGGCAGGCTCGGGCGTCAGCGCGGCAGGCTCGGGCGTGGTCGCCGGAACGGGCGCGGGTGCCGCCGGCACAGGCGCTGCCGGAGCCGGCGCTGCCGGAGCCGGAGTCAGCGCTGCGACCGCAGGTGCGGGCGCAGCGGGCGTCGGCGCTGCGGGTGCAGGTACGACAGCGGGCGGGGCGGCCGTCGCTGGGGCCGGCGCAGGCGCCGCAGGCGCAAGCGCCGGCGCAGCAGGAGCCGGGCTCGCGAGCGCCGGCGCCGCAGGAGCGGCCGGAGCGGGCGCGGCCGGAGCCGCAGCCGGTGCAGGAGCCGCCGGAGCGGGAGCCGCAGGAGCGGCCGCTGCGACCGGTGCAGGCGCCGCCGCCGGTGCGGGCGCCGCCGCTGCCGGCGCCGCCGCGGTTTCGAGCGTCGCCGCCGGTGCGAGCGCCGCCGCAGGCGCCGGCGCGGTTGTCGGGGCCGGGCTCGCCGCCGGGGCGGGACTGGCGGGCGCTTCGGCCGGTATCGCCGCCGGAGGGATGCTCTCGGGCCTGACCGCCGGCGCGAGTATCGCCGCAGCGAGCGTCGTGGTGGTCGGCGCCGTCGTAGCCGGCACCGTTGCTCCATCCATCGTGGCCGGGCCACCCGCCAGCTCCGTCTCGACGAATGACGCGAGCGCTCCGTCCAGCGGTGACGCCGCCATCTCTCCTCCCTCCAGTTCATCACTTCCCCCGGAGGGTCCTTGGCCCGGCGACCTGCCGGGCACTGCCCCCGGCGAAGGGGAGCAGGTCATCGTCGACGCTCCGACGGTGCCCGCCGAGTCTGTGACCGACCCGCAGGTGGACGACGCGGTGGCGCCGGGCGAGGTCCCCCCGGTCGATGTCCTTCCAGAGGCGGAGTCCGAGACGACTTCATCGCCCAGCCCCGCTCCGGAGAGCGACCCCACTCCTCAGAACGACACGCCTTCCGGGAACGACCCTTCTCAGACCGACGCTGCTCCTCAGACACCAGCGACCCCGCAGAACCCGGGAAGCCCGCAGGACGGCACCCCGCCGGTAGAGCCCGCAGATCCGGCGCCCTTCGGCTCCCCCGCGGGAGCGCCTGCCGTCGGCGTGGTGACGGCGACGGAGCCGGATGGGCGGGAGCCGCGCGTCCTGTCGGTCTCCCTGTCGGGCGCTCCCGGCGCCGCCGTCGAGGTTCTCGTCGACGGAGCACTGTGGGCGACAACGACCCTGGGGGGCGACGGGAGCGGCGCGGTCACCCTGGAATTCAGCGCGCGCGAATTCACCACATCCGCTCTGCGTTTCGCGCATACGGACGGTGACAGCACGCCCGAGCACTCGCCCGCGGTGTGGGACGCCCGTTACTGAGCCCGCATCCCCGCTGAGCCCGCACAGTGCCCGCATCCCCTCTGGCCCGCTGGCCCGCATCCTCGCGGGTCACGCCGAAGAGCGGCGCAGCGCCGGCGCCTAGAATAGAGCCATGTCCGAGTCGTCGCCCGTCGCTCCGCAGCGCCCCGAGGAGCCGCTTGCTCGTGCCCCGCTGGCCGGCCTCGACATCGTCCGGTTCCTCACCGAGATCTTCGCCTTCCTCACGTTCGCACTCTGGGGCTTCCTCGCGTGGCCGTTTCCGTGGAACATCGTGGCCGGCATCGCGGCGCCCGCCGCGGCAATCCTGCTCTGGGCTCTGTTCGTATCCCCGAAAGCCGTCATCCCCACGCACCTCTTCGTGCGCTCCTTCGTCGAACTCCTGATCTTCGCGTCGGCGACCATCGCATGGTGGAGCATGGGGCAGACCTGGATCGGCATCGCCTTCGCCGTGGTCGCCGTCACGTCGGGAGTGCTCGCGGGTCGCCGGCGACTCTCATGACGGCACACCTGCGAACCGACGTGGCGACCGACGTGCTGGCGCGCCTGCGCGCCGAGCTCGGCGAGCACGTCGACACGAGCCCCGCGGCGCTCGAAGACGCCCGCGCCGACAAGTCCGGGCACCGGTCCACGGGTGCGCCGCTCGCCGTCGTGCACGCGGCATCCGTCGAAGACGTGCAGGCGACGCTGCGCATCGCGAGCGAGACGGGCACGCCGGTGGTGACCCGCGGCGCGGGCACGGGCCTCGCCGGCGGGGCGAACGCCGGCCCCGGTGAGATCGCGCTCTCGACCCGCGGCATGACCCGCATCCTCGAGGTGCGCCCGGACGATCTGCTCGCCGTCGTCGAGCCCGGCATCCTGAACGCCGAGCTCAACGCCCACCTCGCGGAGCACGGCCTGTGGTGGGCGCCCGATCCGGCGAGCCGCGCCATCTCGACGGTCGGCGGCAACATCGCCACCGGCGCCGGCGGCCTGCTCTGTGCGAAGTACGGGGTCGTGCGGGACGCGGTGCTGGGCGTCGACCTCGTGCTGGCCGATGGGCGCCTCCTGCGGCTCGGTCACCGCAGCGTCAAGGGCGTCACCGGACTCGACCTCACGTCGCTCGTCATCGGATCGGAGGGCACCCTCGGCGTCATCGTCGGGGCGACGCTCAAACTGCGCCGGCTCGTGCCGGGGGTGCCGTGCACCGTGGCCGCGACGTTCCCCGACGTGCGCGCCGCCGCGGCCGCGTCTTCCGCAGTCACCGCGGCCGGACTGCAGCCGTCGATCATGGAGCTGATGGACGCCGCGTGCCTGGAGGCGGTGCACCGGCTGCTCGCGCTGCCGGCCCCCACGCCCGGCGCCGCTCAGCTCACGATCCAGACCGATGGGCCTGCGGCGGATGTCGAGGCCGACGCGATCGCGGCGGTGCTCACGGCCGGCGGTGGGACCGTCTCGCTGACGCACGACCCGGCCGAGGGCGAACGGCTGCTGGCGATCCGCCGGTCGATGCATCCGGCGATGGAGGCGCTCGGCACGACGCTGATCGAGGACGTCTCCGTCCCGCGCAGCCGCCTCCCGGAGATGTTCGACGAGATCGCCCGGGTCGAGCGCGAGCACGGCGTGACGATCCCGACGGTGGCGCACGCGGGCGACGGCAACCTGCATCCGAACTTCATCTTCGACGCCCTTCCGGACGGCGAGGTGCCGGCTCACATCTGGGATGCCGCGGACGACCTCTTCCGCTCCGCCCTCCGCCTCGGCGGCACGCTGACCGGCGAGCACGGCATCGGCCTGCTGAAGCGGCGGTGGCTCGCCGACGAGCTCGGCGACGACCAGTGGAAGCTGCAGCGCGAGATCACCCGCGTCTTCGATCCGCAGGGGATCCTCAACCCCGGCAAGGTCTTCGCGGAGTGACGTCCCCGCGGATCTTCGTCAGCGCTGCCGTGATCACGGATGTCGATGGGCGGGTGCTGGTCGTCCGCAAGCACGGCACCTCGGTGTTCATGCAGCCGGGGGGCAAGCCCGAGACCGGCGAGAGCGCCGCCGAAGCCCTGGCGCGCGAGCTGCACGAGGAGGTGGGCCTGGTCGTCCAGCCGCACGATCTGCAGCCGCTCGGGACGTTCGAAGCGGATGCGGCCAACGAGCCGGGGCATCGCGTCGTCGCGGCCGCGTTCCGCGTCGCCGCGGAGCCCGATGCCGTGTCGGCGCACGCCGAGATCGCCGAAGTGCGCTGGATCACTCCCGCCGATGTCTCGACGATGGCGCTGGCCCCGCTGAGCCTGGACTTCCTGCTCGCGCTGGCCTGGGGCTGAGCGGACGCGGGGCGGTCAGCCGCCGACGCTGCTGATCCTGTCGGCCCCGATCGTGATGATCACACGCACCTGGTCGCGGCCGCCGTACCAGCCATAGGGCTTGCCGCTGTACTTCTCCGAGAGGGTGTCGATGTGCTCGGCGCCGCCTTCCGCGGTCACGCTCAGCGCGCGACCCCGCACCTGGAAGAAACGTCGCGGCTTGGCGGGATCGCTGATCGTCAGGGCGACGCGGGGATCGCGACGGATGTTGCGGACCTTGAGGTGCGTGTCGACGCTGTTGACGATCACATGCTCGCCATCGGTGTCGACCCAGACCTGCGTCAGCTGCGGCGAGCCATCCCGCATGAGCGTCGCGATGTAGCAGGTGCTCGGCGCGCGCAGCAGGTCGAGGAGTCCTTCGGGAAGGATCATTGCTTGACCCTACGTCGGTCGTCGGGGGTGCCGGCGCGCTGGCCGAGAACCGGCGGCCGCTACAGGCCCTGCCACTCGGGCTTGTTGTCGAACGTGTACCGGTAGTAGTCGGCGAAACGCAGGCGGGATGCCGCCTCTTCGTCGATCACGACCGTTGCGTGCGGGTGCAGCTGAATCGCGGATGCGGGGAGCGAGGCCGTGACGGGGCCCTCCACGGCGCCGGCCACCGCCTCGGCCTTGCTGTCGCCGAAGGCGAGCAGCACGAGGTGCCCGGCGCGGAGGATGGTGCCGAGTCCCTGGGTGATGCAATGCCGGGGGACGTCGTCGATCGAGTCGAAGAACCGCGCGTTGTCGGAACGAGTCTGCTCGGTCAGGGTCTTGACACGCGTCAGGGAGGCGAACGACGACCCGGGCTCGTTGAAGCCGATGTGGCCGTCGGTGCCGATGCCGAGCAGCTGCAGCTCCACTCCCCCGGCCGCCCCGAGCGCCGCCTCGTAGTCCTCACCGGCATGCTCGATGCCCTCGAGCCGGCCGTCGGGCACCCGGATGCGGGCCGGATCGAGGCCGAGCGGCTCGATGACCTCACGCGCGATCACGGAGCGGTAGCTCTCCGGGTGCGCCGGGTCGAGGCCCACGTACTCGTCGAGGGCGAACCCGCGCACGGAGGAGAGGTCGAGGCCCTGCAGTCGCTCGGGCAGCGCCTCGTACACGGGCACAGGGGTGGATCCCGTCGCCAGCCCGAGCACCACATCGGGCGTCCGGCGGATCAGACGCGCGATCTCGTCGGCCACCAGGGCGCCGGCGGCCGCGCCATCCGGAACGATGATGATCTCAGCCATGCGTCAATACTCCCTCGGGGTCCCGCGTCGCACCCACCATCGCGGCACCGAAGGCGGCCGCGGGCGATCCGGCGGGCAGCAGTTCGAAGCGCTCCTCGAGGCGGAGGGACTGCATGAAGGCGGATGCCGCGGCCCCGACGCGCAGCTCTCGGCGCACGTCCGACGCCAGACGGCCGCCCAGTGCGGTGAGGCCCCCTCCGAGCACGACGGCGTCGACGTCCGCGGTCAGCACGAGCACGCGAACTCCGGCGGCGATCCCGTGCGCGAGCCCCGCTCGCAGCGCGTGCGCGGTCGGGTCGCCCGCGTCGGCGGCATCGAAGACGTCGCGCACCGGCAGGGCACCGGGTCGTCCCCACCTCTGGGCGATGGCGGCGCCGCCGGCGAACGCCTCGATGCAGCCGCGCTGTCCGCAGCGGCAGAGGGGCCCGTTCGGATCGATCGAGATGTGCCCGACCTCACCGGCGGTCCCGCGCGCCCCGCGCCACAGCTCCCCGCCGGTCACGATGCCCGCGGCGATGCCGGTTCCGACATTGAGGAACGCCATCGAGCGAGCCCGGCCGCTGCCATCGCCGGGGCGGAGCGCGTCGGCGCCGAGCGCCGCGGCCTTGACATCGTTCTCGACCCGCACGGGCACACCGAGCTGCGGTTCGAGGGCCGCCCCCAGATCGAGCTCGTCGACACCGAGGTTCACCGCGTGCGTCACGAGCGACGAACCCGGCTCGACCTGACCGGGGATGCCCACGCCGATGGAGGAGATCTCCCCCGACGCGATGCCGGCGTCGCGGTTGAGCGCGGCGACGGCGCGCAGCAACGTGGCGACCACGGCATCCGGTCCCCAGCCGGTGGCGAGGCGCACCCGCCCCACGATCTCGCCGGCGGGCGACACCGCGACCGCGTCGGTCTTGGTGCCCCCGACATCCAGGCCCACCCTCATGAGCCGACCTCCCCGTGGGAGTCGGCCGTTTGGTGCGTGCCCATCAGCCCTTGACCGCCCCGGAGACCAGGCCGCCCGTCATCCGCCCCTGCACGAAGAGGAAGAAGATCACGACGGGGATGGCGATCATCGTCGAGCCGGCCATGACGGCACCCCAATTGGTGGCCTCGGTGGCGGATTGAAAGGAGTTGAGCCAGGTGGGCAGTGTCAGGTTGTAGCCCTTCATCAGCAGCAGGGCCATCGTGAACTCGTTCCACGACTGGATGAAGGCGAAGATGCCGGTCGCGACGAGACCAGGCGCGAGCAGGGGGAATGTGACCCGCCAGAACGCCTGCGACTTGGTGCACCCGTCGATCATCGCTGCCTCCTCTAGATCGGCGGGCACGCCGGCCACGAAGCCCCGCAGCGTCCAGATCGTGAAGGGCACGACCGCCGCGACGTAGACGATGCCGAGGCCGAGCATCGTGTTCATCAGACGCCAGTCGTCGATCATGCCGTAGATCGTGAACATCATCGCCTCGCCGGGCACCATCTGCACGATGAGCACCGCGACGATGAACCCGCGGCGGCCGCGGAAGTGGAAGCGCGCGACGGCGACGGAGGCGAGGAACGCGAACAGCAGCGTGACGACGATGACGCCTACCGTGACGATCGTCGACGTCAGAAGCGCGTGGGGGAAGTCTGTCTGACCGGGTGCCGCCTCGCGGGTCCAGGCGGTGACGTAGTTCTGCCACGTGAAGTCCAGGGGAAGAAGGCTCGGCGTGCGGCTGATGATCTTGTTGCCGGGGGTGAACGACATGTTCACCATCCAGTAGACGGGGAACACGCTCGCGGAGAAGACGATGAAGGCGGCGATGTTGAGGAGGGCGCGGACGCCGACCTTCTTGGCCGAGGGGCGGTGCGCCTCGATCGACCCTTTCTTCGGGGGCTTGGGTGCTGCCTCGTCGAGCACCTCGTCGACACCCATGGTGCCGAGCTGCGTGGCGGGAGTGACCTGGTAGCTCACAGCTCCTCCTCCTTGAGTGTGGCGCGGATGTAGCCCCACGACAGCGTGAGCAGCAGGATCACCATCACGACGCCGATGGCAGCCGTGATGCCGAACTCGCCCAGGCCCTGGCGGAACAGGTAGGTGCCCAGCACGTTCGTCTCGGAGGCGATCCCGCCGCGGCTCTGCAGCGCGTAGACCTGGGTGAAGATGCGGAGGTTCCAGATGATCTGAAGGATCAGCACCACCGTCAGCACGCTGCGCAGATAGGGGAAGACGACGAAGCGGAAGCGCTTGGTGCCGTTGGCGCCGTCGAGGGCGGCTGCCTCGAGGACCTCACCGGGGACCTGACCGAGGGCGGCATAGGTCGTGAAGGCCACGAACGGCACGCTCTGCCACACGATGAGGATCGTGAGCACGAAGTAGAACGACAGCGGGTCGATCAGCCACGAGTGGTTGGTCCAGTCGCTGGTGCCCGTGATCGTGTTGAGCAGGTAGTTGACCAGTCCGTACTCGGTGTCGAAGATCCAGCCCCAGACGACGGTGGCGGAGAGGGGCGGCATCGCCCACGCCAGCAGCAGCCCGACGGAGACGAGGATGCGCCACCCTCTGGTCAGCTTGGTCAGCAGGACGGCGACGAGCATGCCGAAGCCCATCGAGAGCACGGTCAGAACGACCATGATCCCGAGGCTGCGCATCAGCACCGCCGGGAAATCCGACTGCGTGAAGATCTCGATGTAGTTGTCGAAGCCGACGAAGTCGGGCAGCGTCCCCTGCACCTTGTCGCGCACCTCGTAGTCGGTGAACGACTGGATCACCATGAGCACGGCCGGATATCCGACCATGACCGCCAGGATGATCGCCGCGGGGGCGAGCAGGGTCCAGCCCGCGCGGCCGTCTCGGCGCAACTTGACGCGCTCGCGCAGGTACGCGTCGCTCTGCGGCACCCAGCTGGGCGTCTTGTCGGGGCGCCGACGGGTGGCGGGGTTCGCGCTCATGGCGCCTCCTCTCGGTGGTTCGGGGAAATCGGGGGGATGGGGGTCCCGGCTCTCGCCGGGACCCCCGGTCGTGCGGTGGTCAGTCGTTCAGGATCGCTTCGATGGCCTCGTCCAGCTCGGTCGCGATCTGCTCGACGTCGCCGCCCTGGGCGATGGCGACGAGCGCGTCCGGGATGATCAGGGCCTTCTCGACCTCGCCCCAGTTGGGGCTCATCGGCGTGAACTTCGAGTTGGCGAGCGCGGTGGCCTGGGCCTGCGTGATCGCGTCATCGGGCAGGTACTGCGCCGCCGAGATGAGTCCGGGCGTGAGGCCACCCTCGGCGAGGAGCTTCTGGTAGCCCTCGGAGAGCATGATCTCGAGCGCCGCCTGGGCCATCTCGGGGCTGCTGCTCTTCTGCGCGATGGCGACGTTCGACCCGCCCGCGAAGATCGGAGCGGTCTCGCCGGCCGTCATGCCGGGCAGCGGGAACGCGGCCAGGTCGGCGCCGTAGGTGTCGGGGCAGCCGGGGTTCTCGGCGTCGGCCGGGGCGAGGATCGACCACTTCACCCAGCCGGGAGCGGAGAGGTATCCGATCTCGCCGGCGCAGAAGGGCACCTGCGGGTCGGCCTCGTCGCCGTCCGCCGGCGCGTTCGTGGCGTTGAGGTAGACCTCCTGGAGCTGCGTCAGGCCCGCGAGGCTCTCCTCGCTGGAGAACTGCGCGTCCCACTCGTCGCCGTCCTGGACCGCGATCTCTCCACCGTGCGCCCACACGTAGGCCAGAGCGTTGTACCAGTCCTTGCCGGGCGCGTAGATGCCCGAGACGGTGTCGGTCGTCATGGCGATGCCGTTGGCCACGTACTCGTCGAGCGTCGTGGGCAGCTCCCCCGTGACGATCTGCGGCGAGTAGAAGACGATGCGGCCACCGGCGTAGTACGGGGCGGCGTAGAACGAGCCGTCGTACGTGCCCGCGTCCACGAGACCCGGAAGCAGGTCGTCGCCGCCGAGGTCGCCTTGGATGTCGCTGATGTCGAGGAACAGGCCCTGGTCGATGAAACCGAGAGCCTGGGTGTTGCCCACCTCGACGACGTCCGGCGAGTCGCTGGAGGAGAGAGCGGCGACGTACGTCTCGCTCGTGTCGGCCCAGGTCTTCTCCTCGACCGTGAGCGTCCAGCCCTCGTTCTCGGCCTCGAACGTGTCCTTGAGGTAGTCACGCGCCGTGTCCGGCGTGTCGGTGCCGACGAGCCAGACCGTCAGGTCGCCCGTCTCCGCCGCTTCTTCGGGAGTGCCGCCGGTGCCACCGGCACAACCCCCGAGGACCACAGCCGATGCGCCCAGAAGGGCGAGGGCTCCGAGCTTCTTGTTCATGGTGTCTTCCTTTTTCGTTTTCTCTTGGTGAAGTACTCGCGTACTTCCCGTAGGGCCGGGCGACCCTCCAGGGGGAATGGGGTGTGCGACGTTGCCTATGACACCCCGAGTTGTCCCGACAGGACCATGACGGCCGCGCCGCGCAGGACGATGTCCTGGCCTTGCTCCGTCATCCGCACCCGCACGCTGTCGTGGAACTTCTTGAGCGTCCGGGCGCGGAGTGTCTCGACGGTCGCTGTGGCGAGGGGTCCGTCGAGGAGTTCGGGAGGGCCGGAGAGCACGATCTCCGACAGGTCGAGCACACCCACGACGGGCGCGAGGGCGATTCCGAGGCGCTCGCCCGCGTCTCGCAGGATGCCGTCGGCGTCGGCGGCGGGAGCGGCAGCGAGCCGCGCAGTGAGCGCCGGGACCGACAGCCAGGCCTCCAGGCATCCGACCTTGCCGCAGACGCAGTCGGGCCCGCCGTCGGTGCCGACCGTGACGTGGCCGATTTCACCGGCGGCGTAGTGGCTGCCGAGCATCGGCTGGCCGCTCGAGAGCACCCCGGACCCGACCCCGCGCCCGACCTTGATCAGCACCGTATCGCCGGGTGCGCCGCCGAACGTGTACTCGGCGAGCACGGCGGCGTTCGCGTCGTTCGCGACGATCACGGGCAGGCGCAGCTGGTCGTGCAGCAGCCGCTCCAGCGGCACGTCGGTCCAGCCGAGATTCGGGGCGCGCAGCACCATGCCATTGGGCGCAACGACGCCCGGCGTGCCGACGCCGACGCCGAGGATCGGCGACGTGGTGGCCGCGACCAGCCCGCGCGCCAGTTCGAGAACGGCTGCGATGGCGGCGTCCCCGTCGAGGTCCACCGGGCGGGGCACCTCGCGACGCGCCACGATGTCGCCGTCGAGGGTGAGCACCGCTCCGAGCAGCGCGTCGGGACCGGAGAGGTCCAGGCCGATGATGTGATGGCCGTCGCGGTCCATGTCGACGAGGGTCGCCGGCTTGCCGGGGCCCGACGCCTCCCGCACGCCCTTCTCGATCACGATGCCGTCGGAGATCAGCTCCGCCACGAGATCGGAGATCGTGACCCGCGTGAGGCCGGTCTCGCGGGCGAGATCCGCACGGCTCATCGCCCCGTCGTGGTAGAGCGTCTGCAGCACGAGAGCGCGGTTGTGCCCGCGGGCGTGTTCGGGCAGAACCTTGACGCGCGACCGGAGCGTGCGGCCGGGCCCGAACGTGTGGCCGTTCGAGGGTCCCGTGGGTTGCGCGGACTCGAGGGTGGAAGAGCCGCGCTGCACTTCCGATGCAGTCATGTTTGTTAGTAGACCTTACGAACAAAGGTCGCGCAAGTGCACAGGATGGTTTATTCGGGGTGTTTACAAAACTGTTACATTCGGCTGGCGCGGCGCCGCCGCGGGGGGAAACGGGACGCCGCGGACCGTGCGTCTGCGCGTCGGCGCACCTCGCCCGTACGATGGGATGACCGATCGAGAGGCAGCCATGAACCGCCGCATCACCGCTCTGACCATCGCCGCAGTGGCCGTTCTCGGCCTCACCTCGTGCGCCGCCACGCCCTCGACGGGTGGAGGGGCCGGCGGTTCGAGCGAGCCCAGCGCCTCGGCCTCGCAGGCGCCGGAAGCGTCCGGCGGCTCTGAGTCCGACTCCGATTCCAGCGCCGGCGGGAACTCGTCCGGCATCGCCGACGCGTGTGCTGTCATCGGTCAGGCGATCACCGACGCGACGGCGGGGATGGAAGGCGTGGAGCCGTCCGCCGACCCGCAGGCGGCCATCGACGCCATGAATGCCTCCGCCGAGGCGATCGGCGCGGCGATCGCCGACATCGACAACGAAGAGGTGGCCGCCGCGGCGAAGGGCCTGCAGGAGGGCTTCGCCGGGATCGCCGAGGCCACCGCCGCAGTCATGGGGGGCGACGTCGCGAAAGCCGCGGAGCTGGAGACCCTCAGCACCGAATTCGAGGAGTCCTTCGCCGCCTTCCAGGAGCTCTGCGTCCAGTAGGAGACAGCCGCCCGCATCACGATTGGAACACTCCCGCAACGTCCTCGTGAACTCGTCCCCTACTATGAGGGAGGGGGCAAGGCAAACACGGGGGTTATTTCGTGACCGATCTGGCCACAAAAGCGGACGCTGCGGACAGCGACGAGACGGGCGGCGGCATCCAGCCGGAGAACGACACCGTCGTTCTCGACGACCCCGGCGAGCCCGCCCTCGAGTGGGCTCCGTCCGAGCCGCAGCCGAAGAAGCGCCACCTCGCGCTGTGGATCGGCATCCCCGTGGGGGTTCTGCTGCTCGGCTTCGGCGTCGCCTCCACCATCCTGATCGCCCCCGGCGTGACAATCGCCGGCGTGCCGGTCGGCGGGATGACGCCCGGTGCGGCGGCCGATGCCGTGCAGACCTCCCTCGATGCCACGACGGTGGTGCTGACGACCCCGGACGGCGAGGTCGCCCTCACCGGTGCAGACCTCGGCGCCGTGATCGACGCGAAGGCCCTCGCGAACGAGGCCTACGGCGAGTACCCGTTCTGGAAGGTCGGCGCGTGGAACCCCGAGCCGATCCCCGGCACCGTCGTGCTCGAGCCGGACGAGGCGTCGGCCACGCTGCGATCCGCGGCTCCCGCTCTCTACATTGACCCCGTCGACGCCAACGTCGCGTTCGATCCGGCGACCGGCGCCTACGGCGTCGTTCCCGCGGTTCCCGGCACCGGGGTGGACGTGGATGCGGTAGGCGCGGCGCTCTCGGAGGCGCTCGCCGCCGGTGAGGGCTCGATCACCATCGACGTCCCCTCAGAAGAGGTCGAGGCCACCATCACCACGCCGGAAGCGGAGGCGGGAGCCGGGCAGCTCAACGCCATGCTCGCCGGCTCCGGCTTCTACATCGGCGAAGAGCGCACGGTCCCCGTCGATGGAGCGACGACGGCGTCGTGGATGACGGTGGCGCTCGATGAAGCGGGAGCGCCGGTGATCACTGCCGACCCCGCCGCCATGCAGGCCTTCATCGTCGGGCTGCCGGGAGCGGTCAACCGCAGCCCCGTCAATGCCGCCACCGTAATAAACAGCGGTGGTGCGGTGCTGCGGACGGCGACCGCCGGAGTCGCGGGGCGCGAGCTTCCGACCACCGATGGCCTGGCCGACCAGTTCGCCGCGCAGCTGTCGCAGGGCAATGCGGCATTCCAGCTTCCGGTCGTCGAGACGCCGTTCCAGACGCTGAGCGTCGTCCGTCTGCTCGAGGTCGACCTCAGCGAACAGCGCCTCTACCTGAAGGAGAACGGCGCGGTCGTGGACTCGTGGGCGATCTCCAGCGGCAAATCCTCGACGCCGACGTACACCGGTCGCTACACGATCAACACCCACCTGCGCAGCCAGACCATGCGGGGCCCGGAGAAGGACGCGCAGGGCAACATCTTGAAGGACGCGGCCGGAAACACCGTGTACTACGAGACGAAGGACGTGCCGTGGATCACCTACTTCAACGGAGACCAGGCGTTCCACGGCGTCTACTGGCACTCGAACTGGGGCAACCGCATGAGCCACGGCTGCGTCGGCATGCCGATCCCTCGCGCACAGCAGGTGTACGAGTGGTCGTCCAACGGAACGGACGTCTGGATCCACGACTGAGTCGCGAGGGCGCCCGGCCGCGACGCCCGATATCGTGAATCGGTGCCCCGTTTCGATCTGACCCTGCCCGAACTCGAGACCTACCGCCCGGACGTCCTCGAGCCCGAAGACTTCGACGCGTTCTGGACGCACACCCTGGATTCCGCCCGGGCGGCGGGCGGCCAGGTCACGGCGACACCGGTGCAGACTCCGCTGCGGGCGGTCGACGTGTTCGATGTCACGTTCCCGGGCTTCGCCGGCGATCCGGTCAGCGGATGGCTGCTGCTCCCCTCGGGCGCGGAGGGACCACTCCCCGCCGTGATCGAGTACAACGGGTACGGCGGCGGGCGCGGCCTGCCGCACGAGCGACTGGGGTGGGCCGCATCCGGTTATGCGTACTTCTTCATGGACACCCGCGGCCAGGGCTCCGGCTGGGGCAGCGGAGGCTCGACCCCCGACCCGCACGGCTCGGGGCCGGCGAGCCCCGGCTTCATGACCCGCGGCATCGACGACCCCGCCGACTACTACTACCGCCGGGTGTTCACCGACGCGGTGCGCGCGATCGATGCCGTCCGGGGCATGGAACGAGTGGATGCCGCGCGCGTCGCGGTCTGCGGCGGAAGCCAGGGCGGGGGCATCGCCCTCGCGGCCGCCGGTCTGACCGAGGGCCTCGTCGCCGTGATGCCCGACGTGCCGTTCCTCTGCCACTTCGAGCGGGCCGTCGGGATGACCGACGCCGATCCGTACGGCGAGGTCGTCCGCTACCTCTCCGTGCACCGCGGGGCCGAAGAACGCGTGTTCCGAACGCTCTCGTACTTCGACGGCGTCAACATGGCCAAGCGCGCCACGGCTCCCGCCCTGTTCTCGACCGCGCTGCTCGACCAGGTCTGCCCGCCGTCGACCGTGTTCGCCGCGCGCAACCACTATGCGTCTTTTCACAACGGTGGCTCGCTCCAGAACGGCGCCGCACGCCTGGAGGCCGGGATCTCGGTCTACGCGCACAACCAGCACGAGGGCGGAGCGGCCTACCAGTGGGTCGCCCAGGCGGAGTTCCTGTCCCGCTTCGTCTGACCGCACGCCCGCCGGGCGGTCGGCGCGGAGCTACACGGCGGTGGCGTGCAGCACGAACGCCTGCATCGGCCAGAGCGCCGGCAGCTGCAGGCCGACACGGGCGAGCGCCGACCCGGGCAGGGTGATCTCGCCGGCCGAGAACCACTCCGGCACGATCCACGAGCCGCGGGCCTCGCCGATCTCGCGGCGCACGCGCACGCGGTAGCGGCGCTCGGCATCCAGTCCGCCCAGGCGCAGCCGTTCGACCCGTGCATCCTCGTGCGCGGCGACGGTCGCGACGATGTACACGGCGGCCGCGCTGTCGTCCGCGACGTAGCCGGTGACACGCCACGCGGCATCGCGGATGTCGGGATGCACCACCCTCGCGGAGTGCAGGAGCGGTCGCAGCTCCTTGTACAGCCCGGCGAAGGACGTGATGGTCGCGAGTTCCGCATCATCGCACCCGGAGATGTCCCATTCGAACCCTGCGGAACCCATCAGGCTCGTCGCCATGCGGTACGACAGATCGGTCGTGCGGCCGGAGCTGTGCGACTCGGTCGGCCCGACGTGGGCGCCGACGAGCTCCGGGGGCAGCAGCAGGCCCGTCCACCGCTGGATGTCCTGCCGTTCGACCGGGTCGTTCGAGTCGCTCGCCCACACACGGTCGCAGATCGCCATCACACCGAGGTCGGTGCGGGCGCCGCCGCTGGAGCACGACTCGATCTCCAGGCCCGGATGCCGCGACTTGAGCTCGGCCATGAGCGTGTACACGGCGAGCATCTGGGCGTGCAGCCCCGGACGCCTGTCATGCACGCTCTCGACGAGGTCGCGGTTGTGATCCCACTTGATGAAGTCGATGCCGAGCTCGGCGACGAGAGCGTCGATCTGGCCGAGCACGTGGGCGTAGGCGCCCGCGTCTGCGAGATCGAGCACGTACTGACTGCGCCAAGACAGTGCCGGGTCCCCCGCCTCGACGTGCGCGCGGTTGTGCAGCAGCCACTCCGGATGCGCGCGGGCCAGGTCGGAGTCGAGGCTGACCATTTCGGGCTCGAACCACAGCCCGAACTCCATGCCCAATCCGTGCACACGCTCGGCGAGCGGTGCGAGGCCGTCGGGCCAGACCGATCGGTCGATGACCCAGTCGCCGAGGCTGGTCGTGTCATCGCGCCGACCGAGGAACCATCCGTCATCCAGCACGAACCGCTCGATGCCCGCCGAAGCGGCGAGCTCGGCCAGCGCGATCAGCTCGGCGGGGCGGTGGTCGAAGTAGACCGCTTCCCACGTGTTGAGCGTCAGCGGCCGCGCGGTCCTCGGATGAACGTCGCGGGCCCGGAGCCATCGGTGCACGCGTCCCGAGAGTCCGTCGAGGCCCTCTTCGGAGAACACGAAGGCGGCACGAGGCGCGGCATACTCATCGCCCGGCTCGAGCACGAGCTCTCCGGGCCGCAGCAGTTCGCCGGCGCCGAGCACCGTGACGGCGTCGCTCACCCGATCGATGCGATAGGTCGAATCGGACGACCACGCCAGGTGCACGCCCCAGACGCGGCCGTCGCCCCACCGCGGCTCCCCCTCCGAGGCGATGAACATCATGGGGTGATCGTGCCCCCCGCGACCGCGGCGGGTCTGGCGCGCGGTCGAACCCGGCGGCATCCCGATCGTCACCGGACGCTTCTCGCGGCTCCATCGCCCGTCGAAGGTGGTCAGGTTCGATGTCGTCGACGGAACGGGCAGCGTCGACTCCAGCCACTCCACCTCGACCGCGGGTGCGCCCGGCCCGCCGTCGTGCCGCAGCGCGGCATCTGTCCACACCACTCCCCCCGCCTCGATCGCGATGCGGATCTCCAGTACCAGAGCGGATGCCTCGTCCCGAGCCGTCAGGACGAAGGCGGCGTTCTCGGCGTGCGATGCCGACTCCACCCACCTCGGATGGTGCAGCACGCCGTCCCGGCGCAGCTGCATGCCCGGTCGTCCCGTCCACCCTTCGGACTCCTGCGGCGACAGCGAGAGGTGCCAGGCGGCATCCAGGGTTCCCGGCGCCGTCTGGCGGCTCACCCCGCGACCGAGCGCCTCGAGGTCGGCGTCCGAGAGTGCACCGAGGTCTTCCCCCCAGTGCAGCACCCGCGGCAGGCCCCCGTCCGGGGTATCGATCACGATGCCGACGCCGTGGGCGCGCAGCTGCACGAAGGGCCGTGTCATGCCGTCTCCTTTCGGGGCTCCCGCTCGCCGGTGCCCCGCTCGATGATCCAGGTGGGGAGTTCGATCTGTCGCGTGAAGCCGGTGGCATCGCCCATCCGCTCGAGCGCCAGGGCGGCCGCCCGGCGGCCGAGGTCCACGGGATCGTAGCTGATGACGCTGACGCCGATCACGTCGGCGGTGTCAAAGTCGTCGAAGCCGATCAGGGCGGTGCGCCCCTCGTCGGCCGCGTCCCGCAGGGCCCGCAGAGCCCCCACCGTGACGCGGTTGTTGCCGGTGATCACCGCCGTCGGCGGATCGGCTGAGCGGAGCAGGTCGCCGACGAGCTGATCGGGCGGCATGGACGGGTCGTCGACGAGGCGCTCCCAGCGCGTGGTGTCCGGGATGCCGGATGCCGCCATGGCGTCGCGGAACCCGCGAAGGCGCTCGGCCTGGGTGTACACCGACGCGGGGTTGCAGACGTAGCCGATGCGACGGTGCCCGCGGGCCAGCAGCCGCTTCGTCGCCTCGAACGTGCCGCGGCGATTCTCGAGGACGATGGAGTCGGCCACGAGGTTGCGGGCCGGGCGGTCGATCGCGATGACGGGCGTGCCCAGGTGGCGCTCCCCCTCCAGATAGGACTGGTCCTCGGCGACCGGAATCAGCAGGAGGGCGGCGATGCGCTGGGACAGCAGGGCGTCGGCGACCCGCTCCTCTCCCTCGGCCGAGTCGTCCGTCGTGGCGACGACCAGCGAGAAGCCGTGGGCCGCCAGCTCGCGCTCGATGCCGGAGGCGACCTTGTAGTAGAACGGGTTGCCCAGCTCGCCGATGATGAAGCCGATGGTGTTGGTGCCGCCGCCCCGCCGAAGGCCGCGGGCGAGGGTGTTCGGCCGGAACCTCAGCCGCTTGGCCGCGGCCAGCACCCGCTCGACGGTTTCCGGCGCCACCAGGTCGCGCGTGGTGAAGACGCGCGAGACGGTCTTCGAACTCACGCCCGCCAGCCTCGCCACGTCTTCGAGCGTCGCCCTCTGCTGAACCGTCATCGGCTCCCCTCCTGCTGGATCAGGCTAGCACCCGGAGGCGCGAATGGCGACGTAGGACATTTTGAGGACATGCGCAGGCGATGTGGCGAGACTTGGGAAAAATAAATCCCTGTTCGAGCGGCTTTTCTCCGTACGCTGATTTCATCGGACACCGCAAGACAGCGTTGCCATTTTGCGGTTGCGGACCGACGCGAACACCCATAGTGTTCCCCCCAATACCACGCGGCGGCGGCCGCAACCCGTGTTCAAGGGTGAACCTGACAGGAGAAGCACACATGGCGAGAAAGTCATCAGCCACCGTCGCACTGCTCGGGGTGAGCGCTCTCGCGCTCGCCAGCTGCGCGGGCGGGGGCGCAGGCGGCGGAGACGCGGATAACACGATCGACGGCGACGTGGCGGGCGACATCAAGGTCGTCACCTGGCGCACGGACCTCGTCGAGGACGGGACGTTCGACAAGTATGCGGCGGCGTTCAACGAGGAGTATCCGGGTGTGAACGTCACGTTCGAGGGCATCACCGACTATGCCGGCGAGATGCAGACGCGCATGAGCACGACGAACTACGGCGACGTCATCGGCATCCCCGCGATCCAGCCGGCCCAGTACGAGCAGTTCCTCGAGCCCCTGGGCGACACGGCGGACTTCGAGGACACCTATCGCTTCCTTCCGGCTGCGAGCTTCGACGACACCCAGTACGGGATCGCCTTCGGCGGGAACTCCAACGGCGTGGTCTACAACAAGCGCATCTTCGAGGAGGCCGGCGTGACCGACGTTCCGACGACCGAGGCCGAGTGGCTCGATGCCCTGCAGCTGATCAAGGACAACACCGACGCCATCCCGCTCTACACGAACTACAAGGACGGCTGGCCGCTCACCCAGAGCTTCGGCAACCTCGGCGCCATCACGAACGACCCCGACGCGCCGGTCACGATGGCCGAGGACACCGCCCCGTGGACCGAGGGCAATGACGTCTATGCGATCGACTCGCTGCTCTACGAGTCCGTTGCGGCGGGGCTCACCGAGGAGGACCCGCTCACCACCAACTGGGAGCAGTCCAAGGTCGACCTCGGCACCGGCAAGATCGCGGCGATGACCCTGGGTTCGTGGGCCATCTCGCAGATGCAGGCCGCCGCGGAGGACAACGGCGCGTCGGCCGATGACATCGGCTTCATGGCCTTCCCTGCGAATGTCGACGGCACGCAGTACGCCGTGATCGGCGGCGACTACAACCTCGCGGTCAGCAAGCACTCCAAAGCGAAGGCCGCGGCGTGGGCGTGGATTCAGTGGGTGGTGGAGGACTCGGGCTACACCGAGGCGCAGGGCATGATCTCGCCCGTCATCGCGAAGGACCTGCCCGAGAACCTGCAGGGCTTCGCCGACGCCGGTGTCGAGCTGATGGAGATCAACCCCGCGCCGGAAGGCAAGGAGGGCCTCATCAACGAGATAGCCGACGACTCGCAGATCGACCTGTACGGCCCCCTGTACCGGCAAAAGCTCGTCGACATCGCCCGCGGCGCCGCCGACGGCGACAAGGACAGCTACTTCGCCGAGCTCAACGAGCGGTGGGCCGCGTCCGCCGAGTCGCTGGCCGGCTGACTCGCCGAGGACAGAGGCATCATGGCCATCGCATCACCGGGCTCCGCTGTAGCGGGTGGCCCTGCCGTCCTCTCGGCACCCGTCCGCTCCCGTCGGTTCCGCGGCGCGCGCCGCGGGGCCGACGGGGGCTGGTCCCGAGGCTCGTCGGGGAGGAAGTCTTTCGTTCAGCACCTGACCCCGTGGCTGTTCGTCGGCGGCGCGGTCGGGCTGCTGCTCCTGTTCACCTACTGGCCCGCCCTCAACATGCTCTGGTACAGCGTCACGGACTGGGACGGCATCGACCTCACCAAGAACTTCGTCGGACTCGACAACTACGTCGAGGTCTTCACGAACCCGCGCATCTTCAGCGTCTTCGGCGTCAGCCTGTACTACTTCGTGGCGTCCTTCGTGCAGATGGCGATCGCCCTTTATTTCGCCACGCTGCTGAGCTTCAACACGCGGTTCTCGAGCTTCTTCCGCGGCATCCTGTTCTTCCCGTACCTGATCAACGGCGTCGCGATCGGGTTCGTGTTCCTCTACCTCTTCCAGCCGGGCGGCACGCTCGACAGCGTGCTCTCGTTCCTGAGCCTCTCGGAGTTCCAGCAGCAGTGGCTCGGTGACCCGAACGTCGTGAACTGGTCGCTCGCGGGCACGTCGGTGTGGCGTTACACCGGCCTCAACTTCGTGCTGTTCCTCGGTGCGATCCAGTCGATTCCCCACGAGCTGTACGAGGCCGCGGAGCTCGATGGGGCTTCGAAGTGGCAGCAGTTCTGGGCCCTCATCTTCCCCGGCATCCGCCGCATCATCGGACTCTCGTTCATCCTGGCGATCGCCGGGAGCCTCAGCGTCTTCGAGATCCCGTTCATCATGACCGGTGGGGCCAACGGCTCGGCCACCTTCGTCATCCAGACCCTGCAGACAGCCTTCAGCTTCCGGCAGGTGGGGCTCGCGTCCGCCATGGCCGTCGTGCTGCTGGCGATCGTGCTGGTCGTCACCTGGATCCAGCGAAAGGTCTTCCCCGACGAGAAAGTGGACCTGACATGACCACCTCCGACACCGCGGTCGCCATCTCGGCCGTCCCCTCGACGAGCGCCCCCCGCACCTACCGGGGCCGAAGCCCTCTCGAGCGCTTCCGCGGGATGAGCGCGACCACCGCGAAGTACGTCAGCCTGGTCATCGGCGCGATCTTCACGCTCCTTCCGCTTTCCGTCGTGTTGATCGCCAGCCTGAAGACCTCACAGGAGTACGCCCAGACGGGACCGTTCGAGGCGCCGGGCAACTGGTTCAACTTCGACAACTTCGTCACCGCCTTCACCAGCGGCAAGATGCTCGAGGGGTTCGTGAACACTGCGATCGTGCTGACCGTCTCGATCGTCGGCACGATCTTCCTCGGCACGATGGCCGCCTATGCCCTCGACCGGTTCGCGTTCCGCGGCAAGAAGCTCGTCTTCGGACTGTTCCTGATCGCCACGCTGATCCCCGGCGTGACGAGCCAGGTCGCGACGTTCCAGCTCATCAACGGGCTCGGACTCTACGACACGAAGGCCGCGCTCATCCTGCTGTTCATGGGCACCGACATCATCGCCATCTACCTCTTCATCCAGTTCATGCAGTCGATTCCGGTGTCACTCGATGAGGCGGCGATGATCGACGGCGCCAACCGCTGGACCATCTACTGGCGTATCATCCTGCCGCTGCTGAAGCCGGCCATCGCGACCGTCGTCATCATCAAGGGCATCGCGGTGTACAACGAGTTCTACACGCCTTTCCTCTACCTGCCGTCGGAGGGGCTGATCTCGACGTCGCTGTTCCGCTTCAAGGGCCCGTTCGGGGCGCAGTGGGAAGTCATCGCCGCGGGCACCATCGTCGTCATCATCCCCACGATCGTGATCTTCCTGCTGCTGCAGAAGTGGATCTACAAGGGCCTCACCTCAGGAGCCGTCAAGTGACCGACCGCACGTCCACCATCGCTCAGACCGCGCTCACGCGCCGCGAACTCCACTCCGGGTGGCAGGTCACGGCCGCGGCAGGGCCCGCGCCGGCACCGATAGCCGCCGCGTCGGTGCCGGCGTCGGTACCCGGGAGCATCCACACCGACCTGCTCGCCGAGGGGCTGATCCCGGATCCGTACCTCGACGACAACGAGTCGGCGCTCGCCTGGATCGGGCTGGTCGATTGGACGTATCGCACGAGCTTCGAGTGGGCCGACGACGGCAGCGACCGCCACGACCTGGTCTTCGACGGGCTCGACACGGTCGCCCGCATCATCCTGAACGGTACGGTGATCGGCGAGACGGCCAACCAGCACCGCAGCTACCGCTTCGACGTGCGGCCGCACCTCGTGGAGGGCCGGAACGAGCTCGTCGTCGCGTTCGCGTCGCCCGTCAAGTACGCGAACGCGCAGAGCGTGGCACTGGGGGCACGCCAGCGCCCCTACCCGCTCCCCTACGACGCCATCCGCAAGTCGGCCTGCAGCTTCGGCTGGGACTGGGGCATCGCGACCTACACGAGCGGCATCTGGCGCCCGGTGCGCCTCGAGTCCTGGTCGACGGCTCGCCTCGCGGAGGCTCGGGTACGCCCGCTCGTCGACGAAGGCGGGCCCCGGCTCGAGGTCGACATCGTGCTGGAGCGCGCGGTCGGCGCTGCGGACGTCGACGTTGTCGTCAGCGTCGCCGGGCTGGATGCCGCGGCATCCGTTCCGGGCGACGCCACGCACACGACCCTTCGGCTCGCCGTGCCGGATGCCGAGCTCTGGTGGCCCGTCGGCTACGGCGACCAGCCGCTGTACGACGTCGCCATCTCTCTGCGGTCGGACGCCAGGGAGTTCGATGCGCGCACGCGCCGCGTGGGCTTCCGCTCGGTGCGGTGGGACACGACCCCGGATGACGCGGGCACGCCGTTCACACTCGTCGTGAACGACCAGCCGGTCTTCGTGAAGGGCGCGAACTGGATCCCCGACGATGCGCTTGTGGTGCGGGTGGACCGCGACCGCTGCGAGCGGCGCCTGCGCCAGGCCCTGGATGCGAACCTGAACCTCATCCGGGTATGGGGCGGCGGCATCTACGAGAGCGACGACTTCTACGAGCTCTGCGACGAACTGGGCCTGCTCGCCTGGCAGGACTTCCTCTTCGCCTGCGCCGCGTATGCCGAGGAGGAGCCGCTGCGCTCCGAGGTCGAAGCGGAGGCCCGCGACAACATCGTGCGCCTCGCGGACCACCCCTCGCTGGTGCTGCTCACGGGCAACAACGAGAACCTGTGGGGCTACGAGGACTGGGGCTGGAAGCTGCGGCTCGACGGCAAGACCTGGGGCGCGTACTACTACTACGAGCTGTTCCCGCGGCTCATCGACGAGCTGGCGGCGCACGTGCCCTACGCGCCCGGCAGTCCGTTCAGTCCGGGCGGTACGGGAGGCGCGTCCGAGCGGCATCCGAATGACGAGTCGCACGGCTCGATGCACCTGTGGGAGCAGTGGAACCGTCGCGACTGGCCGACCTATCGCGAGCACACTCCCCGGTTCGTCGCGGAGTTCGGCTGGCAGGGACCGCCGACCTGGACCACGCTCACCCGCGCCATCAGCGACGACCCGCTGACCCCCGAATCGCCCGGCATGATCGTGCACCAGAAGGCCGACGAGGGCAACGTCAAGCTGACGAACGGGCTCGTTCCGCACTACCGCGTGCCCGAAGACATGGAGACGTGGCACTGGGCCATGCAGCTCAACCAGGCCGTGGCCGTGCGCACCGCGCTCGAGCACTTCCGCTCGTGGGCTCCGCACACCATGGGCGCGATCGTGTGGCAGCTCAATGACTGCTGGCCGGTCACCTCCTGGGCCGCGATCGACGGAGACGAGCGCCCGAAGCCGCTCTTCTACGCCCTGAAGTCGGCGTTCGCTCCCCGTGTCGTCACCGTGCAGCCGCGCGGCGACGCCCTGGCTGCGGTCGTCGGCAACGACACCGCCGAACCATGGAGCGGACGCGTCACCCTGCGCCGCCACCGCTTCGACGGCGCGGTCGTGGCCGAGTTCTCCGCCCCGGTGGACGTACCGGCGCGCGGCACGGCCACGGTGGAGATCGACCCGGATGTCGCCCTCCCCGACGCTCCGGCGGAAGAGCTGCTCGTCGCCGAACTCGATGGCGTCCGCGGACTCTGGTTCTTCGCCGAACCGCGCGACTCGGCGCTCGAGGCACCGCAGCTGCGGGTGGTGGCGACGCCGACCTCCGGCGGCACCGAGGTGGAGATCACCGCCGCGAACCTGGTGCGCGAGATCGCGCTGCTGGTCGACAAGATCGATCCGGATGCCGTGGCCGACGACGCCCTCGTCACTCTGCTGCCCGGCGAGACCGTCACTCTCGTCGTGCGGCACGCGGGTGCGCTCGATGTCGATGCCCTGACCCAGGCCCGGGTGCTGCGCAGCGCCAACCAGCTGGTCGCCCCATGACTGGCGCGGTGCCGCGGGGAACGACGCGCCCCGAATGGGGCTCCGCCCCAAACCCCCGGCTTGCTGGCGCGCGCCCCGGATGGGGCTCCGCCCCAAACCCCCGGCTTGCTGGCGCGCGCCCAGAATGGGGCTCCGCCCCAAACCCCCGGCTTGCTGGCGCGCGCCCCGAATGGGGCTCCGCCCCAAACCCCCGGCTTGCTGACGCGCGCCCAGCGCTGCTGGGCGAGCCCGTCTGCGGCATGACGTGGGGGTGGGTCGGCACGCGGGGAACGTGGGACACGGCCGAGGCCGAGGCATCCATGTCGGCGATGGCCGACCACGCCGTCACGTGGACGGCGCTCGCCTACGCGGCCGTGCAGGCGACCCCGTTCTCGACGGACATCCCGTTCCAGGACGCGCCGACGGTCACCGACCAGGAGATCGTGTCCGCCATCCGCCGAGCCCACCGTCTGGGGATGAAGGTGGTGCTCAAGCCGGTGGTGAATTGCGGAGACGGCACATGGCGCGCGCACATCGGCTTCTTCGACTGGGACGTTCCCGGTGAGCCGAGCTGGTCGGACTGGTTCGACTCCTATCGGGCCTTCATCGTGCACGCCGCGACTCTCGCCGAGGCGGAGGGGTGCGAGATGCTCTGCATCGGGTGCGAGATGGTGCGCGCCGACGGCCAGGAGGCGCACTGGCGGCGACTGATCGACGAGGTGCGGAGGGTCTATTCGGGACTGATCACGTATAACTGCGACAAGTACCAGGAAGACCGCGTGACGTGGTGGGACGCGGTCGATGTGATCTCCTCGAGCGGCTATTACCCCATCGACTCGTGGGACGAGCAGCTCGATCGGATCGAGCGGGTGGTCGAGTCATACGGCAAGCCGTTCTTCTTCATGGAGGCCGGCTGCCCCAGTCGCACCGGCTCCCCCGCACTGCCCAACGACTGGGAGCTGCCCGGGATCCCTTCGGGCGAGGAGCAACTGCGTTATTATCGCGCCATGGTCGGCGCGTGCCGCGCGCGGCCGTGGGTCGGGGGACTCATGCTGTGGGATTGGCCGGCGACGCTCTATTCCGAGGAAAACGCCGCCTCGAACGACGACTACTGTCCCTACGGCAAGCCTGCCGGCGCGTACCTGCGGGAGCAGTACACCGCCTGGCGCGAGGAGGCGCTGCGATGACCGCGGTGCTGGCGATCGATGCGGGTCAGACCGGGATGAAGGTAAGAGTGCGAGGCGCTTCGGAGCCGGACGTCGATCTCCTCTTCCCCGGCATCCGCACCCACGAGCCGCTTCTCCCCCAGCTGGCGGCGGTGGCGCTGCAGGTCGCGGAGCAGACCGGCGCGCATCCGGATGTCGTGGCCGCCGGTGTGTCGGGGCTGACCGACCGCGAGAGCGACGCGGGGCAACTTTTGTCCCTGGTGCGCTCGACGGGCGCGCGTGAGGCGATGCTCGCGCACGACTCCATCACCTCGTTCCTCGGGGCGCTCGGCGATGTCAGCGGCGCCGTGGTCGCCGCGGGCACGGGAGTGGTCGCCCTCGGCGTCGGAAGGCGCAGCGTGGCCAGGGTCGACGGGTGGGGGAACATCATGGGCGACGCGGGCAGCGGCTACTGGATCGGGCGCGAGGCGCTCGACGCGGTGATGCGCGCGCACGACGGCCGCGGTGGGCCGACGGCCCTCACCGACGTGGTGCGCGAGCGGTGGCCCGACCTCGAGAGCGCCTACATCGAGCTGCAGGCGGCGGCGGACCGGGTGCGTCTCGTGGCCTCCTTCGCACAGCCCGTCTCGGAGCTCGCCGCCACCGATGCGATCGCCGCTGACATCTGCCGGCGGGCGGCGGGCGAACTCGCGACGACCGCCACGGCCGCACTGACCAGGACCGCCGAGGCCGGCGACAGAGACCGCGCCGTGTGCGCCATCGGCGGCATCTTCTCGTCGACGATCATCCGCAACCGCTTCGCCGAACTGCTGCACGAGTCCGTGCCGGGCGTGCACCTCGAGTCGCCACGCGGCACGGGCCTCGACGGCACGGCCGCGCTGCCGTCGCTCGCACCCGCGCACGCCCTGCTGGCGCGCGTGTCGGTGGCGCAGGGCTGACGCATACACGACGAGGGCGGATGCCGCGGCATCCGCCCTCGTCGTGTGTGCGGACAGCCGAGGTTGTCAGCCGAGGTTGTCGATGATCTCGTTCAGGGTCTTCGACGGGCGCATGACCGCCTCGACAAGCTGCTCGTCGGGGCGGTAGTAGCCGCCGATCTGGGCCGGCGAGCCCTGCACCGCGACCAGTTCGCCGACGATCGCCTCCTCGTTGGACGCGAGACTCTCGGCGACCGGGGCAAACGCTGCCGCGAGCTCCGGGTCGGCCTGCTGCGAGGCCAGCTCCTGCGTCCAGTACAGGGCGAGGTAGAAGTGGCTGCCGCGGTTGTCGATCGTTCCGAGGGCACGCCCGGGGGACTTGTCGTTCTCGAGGAACGTGCCGGTGGCGGCGTCCAGGGTGTCGGCCAGCACCTGCGCCTTCACATTGCCGGTGAAGTTCGCGAGGTGCTCGAGCGAGGCCGCGAGCGCGAAGAACTCGCCGAGCGAGTCCCAGCGCAGGTAGTTCTCGGCCACCAGCTGCTGCACGTGCTTGGGAGCCGATCCGCCGGCGCCGGTCTCGAACAGGCCACCGCCGGAGAGCAGCGGAACGATGGAGAGCATCTTGGCGCTCGTGCCGACCTCGAGGATCGGGAAGAGGTCGGTGTTGTAGTCGCGCAGCACGTTGCCGGTCACCGAGATGGTGTCCTCGCCCTTGCGCAGCCGGTCGAGCGAGTACCGGGTCGCCGCGGCGGGAGCGAGGATCTCGATCGTCAGCCCCTCCGTGTCGTGCTCGGCGAGGTAGGTCTTCACTTTCGCGATCAGCGCCGCATCGTGCGACCGATCCTCATCGAGCCAGAAGACGGCCGGGGTGCCGCTCGCGCGGGCACGCGTGACCGCGAGCTTCACCCAGTCGCGGATGGCGATGTCCTTCGTCTGCGTGGCGCGCCAGATGTCGCCCGACTGCACGTCGTGCTCGAGGAGCACGTCGCCGGAGGCGTCGAGCACCTGCACGACGCCGGGAGCCGCGATCTCGAACGTCTTGTCGTGGCTGCCGTACTCCTCGGCGGCCTGCGCCATCAGACCGACGTTCGGCACCGATCCGATGGTCGCCGGATCGAGCGGGCCGTGGGCCTTCACGTCGTCGATGACCGTCTGGAACACGCCGGCATAGGAGGAGTCCGGGATGACGGCGAGCGTGTCATCCTCGCCGCCGTCGACGCCCCAGAGCTTGCCGCCGTTGCGGATGAGGGCGGGCATCGAGGCATCCACGATCACGTCGGAGGGAACGTGGAGGTTGGTGAGGCCCTTGTCGGAGTTGGTGTACGACAGGCGGGGACCGCGAGCGAGGTCCGCCGTGATGGCGTCGGCGATCTCGGCGCCGCCCTCGACCGATGGCAGACCGGCCAGGATGGCGCCGAGCCCGTCGTTGGGGGTGAGCCCGGCTTCGGCGATCCTGCCGCCGTAGTTCTCGAAGACGTCGGCGAAGTACGCCTTGACGACGTGCCCGAAGATGATCGGGTCGCTGACCTTCATCATCGTCGCCTTCAGGTGCACCGAGTAGAGCAGGTCGCTGTCGGCCGCCTGGCGGAGCGTCGCGGCCAGGAACTCGTCGAGGGCGGCGGCGGAGAGGAAGGTGCCGTCGACGATCTCGCCGGGCAGCACCTTCAGGCCGGTCTTCAGGGGCGTGACGGTGCCGTCTGCGGAGACGTGCTGAATCGTCAGGACGTCGTCGCCCGAGGAGACGAAGGTCTTCTCGTTGGAGCGGAAGTCGTCGTGACCCATCGTCGCGACGTGGGTCTTGGACCCATCGGCGAACGGCTTGTTGCGGTGCGGGTGCTTGCGGGCGTAGTTCTTGACCGACAGCGGGGCGCGGCGGTCGCTGTTGCCCTCGCGCAGCACCGGATTGACCGCGGAGCCCTTGATGCGGTCGTACCGCGCGCGGATGTCCTTGTCCTCGAGCGACTCGGCCTCATCCGGATAGTCGGGGATGTCGTAGCCGGCCGCCTGCAGCTCGGCGATGGCGCCCTTGAGCTGGGGGATGGACGCGGAGATGTTCGGCAGCTTGATGATGTTCGCCTCGGGCAGCGTCGCGAGCCCTCCGAGCTCGGCCAGCGCGTCGCCGACCTGCTGCTCCGGCGTCAGCTTCTGCGGAAACGCCGACAGGATGCGGCCGCCCAGGGAGATGTCGCGCGTCTCGATGTGCACACCCGCCTGGCCGGTGATCGCCTGCACGATCGGCAGGAACGACGCGGTGGCCAGAGCCGGAGCCTCGTCGGTGTGGGTGTAGATGATGGTCGAATCAGTCACCGGTGTCGTCTCCGTTCGGGTGGTTCTTTCAGACTATCGCACGAGGAAAAGTATCTTGACATCAAGACAATTCGCGGGGCACCCGCGTGGGACCGCGAGTCGTCGATATTACGTGTTTGACGCTCCGGTGGCGATACCGGCTAGCCTGTTCGCTATGGCTGAGCTTCGACTGGTCGAACTTTCCGCCGCCACCATCGTGGCGGTGAACAACCTCTCGCTCAAGCCTGGGCAGGAGCAGTTTCTCGCGCCGGTTTCATACGGAGTCGCGGCCACCGTCGCGAACCCGCAGACGAGCTGGCAGCGGGTCGTACTGGACCGCAATGAGGTCGTCGGCTTCGTCAGCGCGAACTTCGATCCGGATGCGCCGGAGGACCACTTCAAGTCCGTTCTGTGGCGCATCAACGTGGATGCCGACGACCAGGGTCGCGGCGTGGGGCGCTTCGCCGTCGAGGGCATGCTCGAGCGTGCCCGCGAGTTGGGCTTCGACCACGTCAACGTCATCTACGAGGCCGGGGCCGAAGGTCCGGAGGCCTTCTTCCTCCGCATGGGCTTCGTCCCTGTCGGCGAGACCGAGTACGGAGAGGTCATCGCCGAACTCCGGCTGTAAGCGATCTCCGGCTGTAAGATCGAACGTACGTACTTCGCCTTGAATAAGGATGTGCGTCCGGTTAGTCTTCTCCAGGCCGGCGGCGGGGCCCCGAACTCCCCTCCCCCATCGAGACCCCGCCGCCCTCTCTCCGCCCCCCGGCGGCCCGCCGAGCCCTTCGCCTGGCTCTCGGCGACGATGCCTCGGGGTGAACGATCTTCGGAAGATGTCACGGATCTCGGACGATTTCCGCCGGAAAGGCCGAGGCGAGGCATCCTCTCCGAAGTTGATGCCGCCGGCGCGTGTCAATGCCGCAGACGGGTGCTGATGGCGCCGGTGCGTGTGCTGCCGCCGGCCGTTGAGTGCCCCGGCGCGTGCTGATGCCGCTGGCGCGTGCTGATGCCCCTGGGGGTATCGATACCGCTGGCGCGCGTGCTGCCTGGGGCGTCCGCGAGCGCATGACTCGATGAGCGTGGCGCACAAGGTTCGGGGGATGTCACGGATCTCGGACGATCTCCGCGCGAAAGGCCGAGGCGCGGCGACCTCTCCGAAGTTGGTGCCTCGGATGACGTCTCGGCCGCTCCTGCACAGCCACGGCGTGCAGGTGGGTTTCCCCCGTTTCTGCGTGCGTTCGACAGGACCTGGACAGCGGCGGGCACGATCGACGGATGTCTGTCCTCGCCTTCATCGCCGCCCGGAGCGGGATCGTCCATCGGCACGACCTCCGCGATGCGGGGTTCACCCCACGCGCAATGCGCGCCGCGGTGCACGCCGGAGACGCACGACTGATCCGGCGGTCGTGGTTCGCGACCGCCGGCGCAGGCGACGACCTCGTAGCCGCAGCCGACGCGGGCGGGCGGCTGTCATGTGTATCGGTGGCGTCGCGGCGCGGCTGGTGGATGCCGGAGGGCGTGGACCCCGGCATCCACGTGCATCGTCATCCCCACGCGGCGTCACCACCTACGTCGGCTGTGGTGCATTGGAGCGTCCCGCTGGCACCGGCGTCGCGGACTTCCTTGTGCGCATCGATCGAGGACGTGCTCGCCCACATCGCCGGGTGCCTGCCGCGGGAAAGCGCGAGGGTGCTGTGGGAATCCGCGAGCCGGAAGGAAGGGCTCTCGCCGGACGCACTGCGGCGCATCCAGTGGACCACGGTCGCCGCACGCGAGTGCGCTCTATCGGTGACCGGACTGTCCGATTCCGGCTTGGAGACGATCTTCGTGACCCGTCTCAGCCGATGGGGGCTGCGCATGCGGCAGCAGGTGGTTCTGGCGGGGCGCCCTGTAGATGTTCTGATCGGAGATCGGCTCGTCGTGCAGGTCGATGGGTTCGAATATCACTCCAAGCCCGCCGACCGGCGTCGCGATCTGGAGCATGACGCCGAACTGATGCTTCGCGGCTACGTCGTATTGCGCTTCAGCTACGCCCAAGTGCTGCATGACTGGCCGGCCGTCGAACGCACCATCGCACGCGCGCTCGCCGCCGGCGCGCACCACGCCGCCTAGCGACGCTGCGCAAGGCAGTTCGTGACCGTGGCATCGGCCCCGCGGCCGCGGATGAGGCCGCAACCTCTGAGCGGTGCCTCACGCGCCGCATGAACTTCGGAGGATGTCGCGGACCGCGGACCGTCTGGGACTGATCGTCCGAGCTCGGCGACATTCTCCGAAGTTCGTGCACGGGAACCCGCCGGCTAGACCAGCGACTCCCGCCACGCGGCGTGGAGCTGCGCGAACTTGCCCGAGCCGCCGATCAGCTCCTCCGGGCGGTCGTCCTCGATGATGCGGCCGTGCTCCATCACGAGCACGCGGTCCGCGATCGAGACCGTCGAGAGCCGGTGCGCGATGATGATCGCCGTGCGGTCGGCCAGCAGCGTCTGCAGGGCGTCCTGGATGAGACGCTCCGACGGGATGTCGAGCGACGCCGTCGCCTCGTCGAGGATCAGCACCGCGGGGTCGGCGAGGAAGGCGCGCGCGAACGAGATCAGCTGACGCTGACCCGCCGAGACTCGACCGCCTCGCTTGTTGACGTCGGTGCCGTAGCCATCCGGCAGCGCCTCGATGAACCCGTCGGCCCCGACCGCGCGGGCGGCGGCGCGGATCTCGTCCATCGACGCGTCGGGCTTTCCGAGCGCGATGTTGTCGGCCACCGTGCCGCTGAACAGGTAGGCCTCCTGGGTGACCATGACGATCGCCCTGCGCAGGTCCTTCGGGTGCAGCTGCCGCAGATCGATGCCGTCCAGGGTGACCCGACCGCGGGTCGGGTCGTAGAACCGCGAGATGAGCTTGGCCAGCGTCGACTTGCCCGCCCCCGTCGTTCCCACGAGCGCCACGGTCTGCCCGGCGGGGATGTCGAGCGAGAAGTCCGGCAGCACGACGCGGTTCCGCCCGTAGCCGAACGTCACGTCCTCGAACCGCACGGCGCCCTTGGCCTCCCAGAGGTCCACGGGTTCGGTCGGATCGGGCACGGTCGGCTGCTCCTCGAGCACGCCGGACACCTTCTCCAGCGCCGCCGTCGCGGACTGGTAGGAGTTCAAGAAGAACGCCACCTCCTGCAGCGGCGAGAAGAAGTTGCGCACGTACAGCACGGCGGCGAGCAGGATGCCGACCTCGATCGCACCCGTCGACACGCGGATGCCGCCCCACAGCACCACCGCGGCCAGCGACAGCGCCGACACCGCCATCAGGCCCGGCTCGAACGTTCCGTAGAGCTTGATCGAGCGCATGTTGACGTCGCGGTAGTCGCCGGCCACGCGACCGAACTCCTCGTCGTTGCGGGGTTCCTTGCGGAACGCCTTCACGGCGCGGATGCCGGTCATCGTCTCGACGAACTGCACGATCACCTTCGCACTGATGACGCGCGACTCGCGGTACACGACCTGAGAGCGGGTGTAGAACCAGCGCATCAGCAGGTAGAGCGGGAGACCCGCGACGGCGAGGATGACGCCGGACTGCCAGTCCAGCAGCATCAGCGCGATGAGCGTGAACGTGCCGTAGAGCACACCCGACACCAGTTCGTTGAGCCCGCCGTCGAGCAGCTCGCGGATCGAGTCGAGGTCGCTCGTCTGGCGCGAGATGATGCGGCCCGACGTGTACGACTCGTGGAACTCGAGGCTGAGCCTCTGCGTGTGCAGGAAGATCCGCTTGCGCAGGTCGATCATGACGGCCTGGGTGAGACGCGCCGCCACGACGACGTACCAGCCGATGAGGACGGCGCCGCCGATGGCGGCGACCAGGTACACCACGACGACGAGGATCGTCGGCATCCAGTCGTTCTCATCGAGCACGGCAGGCAGCGCCTGGTCGATGCCGTAGGCGATCAGGGCGGGGCCGGCGACCCGGAGGGCCGTCGAGACCACGAGCACGACCGCCGCGAGCACCACCTGCCAGCGCAGGGGGTGCACGAGCGTGCCGAGCAGCCGCAGCGATCTGGCGCGGATGGACCTGCTCTCATCGCGCGTGTAGTCCGAGCGGTCTTCGCCGCCGGTACCGGTGACTGTGGCGCTCACAGGTTCACCTCCCTGTCCCGCATGCGGGCATCCTCGACCTCGAGGCTCGAGATCACGTGTCGGTAGTGGTCGCTGCTGCGGAGCAGCTCGGAGTGGGTTCCGACCGCGGTGATGCGGCCGTCCTCCATCAGGGCGACGCGGTCGGCGAGAGCCACCGTCGAGGGGCGGTGCGCGACGACCAGCGCGGTCGTGTCGGCCAGGATGCGGCGCAGCGCCTCCTCTACGAGGGCCTCCGTGTCGACATCCAGGGCCGACAGAGGGTCATCCAGAACGAGCACCGACGGCTTCGCCGCCACGGCCCGCGCGAGCGCGAGACGCTGACGCTGACCACCGGAGAGGCTCATGCCCTCCTCGCCGATCATCGTCTCGGCGCCATCCGGCAGATCGTCGACGAAGCCCGCCTGCGCGATGTCCAGCGCCTCGCGCAGCACGAGCTCGGCCTCCGGGCTGCGGATGTCGAGATCCGCGCGTCCGAGCAGCACGTTCTGTCGCACGGTCGAGGAGAAGAGCGTCGCATCCTCGAACGCCATCGCGATGTGCCGGCGGAGCTCGGAGAGCTTCAGGTCCCGCACGTCCACACCATCGAGCAGCACCCGGCCGCCCGTCACGTCGTACAGCCGCGTGGGCAGGGTCGTCAGCGTGGTCTTTCCGCAACCCGTGAGACCGACCAGCGCCATCGTCTCGCCCGGTCGCACCACCAGATCGATGCCGTCGAGCAGATCACGTTCGCTGGGTCCGGCGTCCTGGTACCGGAAGTGCACGTCCTCGAACACGAGCTCGCCGCGGGCATGGGCGATCGTGCGGGGGTTCTCGGGGTCCGTGATGGTGTTCGTCTCGTCGAACACCTCGAAGATGCGGTCGGTGGCCGTTCGCGCGTCGAGCAGGAACGAGAACAGGAATCCGATCGACTCGATCGGCCAGCGCAGCACCGTCGCCATCGCGAAGAACGCGAAGAGCTCGGGGACCGTGATGGTGCCGACCGATATCAGCCAGATGCCCGATGCGAGGCACAGCGCGAAGGCGACGTCCGGCATCAGCACGAGCCAGAACCAGACCACGCCGATCGCGCGCGCCTTGTCGAGCTCGGTCTCGCGCAGGTGCTCGGCGCGGCGCGCGAAGTTGCGCAGCGCGTGCTTGCCGCGTCCGAAGGCCTTCAGCACTCGGATGCCGTGCACGCTCTCCTCCACGGCCGTCGCGAGGTCGCCTGCCTGGTCCTGGCTCTGCCGCGTGAGCGCCCCGTACCGCTTCTCGAACAGGTAGCCCTGCACCCAGAGCGGCAGCGCCGTGACGATGAAGATCACGGCGAGCAGCCAGTGCCAGCGGAACAGGATGACGGTGCCCACGACGATCGTGATCAGGTTGACGACCAGGAGCACGAGGCCGAACGCGAGCCAGCGGCGGATCATGCTGATGTCCTGCATCATGCGGCTGAGCAGCTGCCCGGACTGCCACCGGTCGTGGAAGGCGACCGGCAGGTTCTGCAGGCGCGCGTAGAACTGGGTGCGCAGGTCGTACTCCACCTTCGTGGCGGGGCCCAGGACGAACCAGCGACGCACCCAGACGAGGCCCGCCTCTGCGAGGCCGATCGCGAGGATCGCGACCGCGCCCCACGCGATGGCGCCCCACTCACCGGACGCGACCGGTCCGGCGACGACGGCTCCGAGCACCAGCGGCATGAGCAGCGCCACCAGTGCGGCGAGGAGCGCGCTGACGAATCCCATGATGAGACGCGGCATGACGGGCTTGATGAACGGCAGCAGGCGGGCGAGAGCCTGCGCCGTCGAAAGCCGCTGCTTGGCGGGCGTGGGTGGGGCGGACGATGGAGGTGGTGCGGCGGTGGTGGTCATGATCCTTGTGGGGTGACGTCTTGTGGTGGATGCCGAATGGGACGTTTCAAGAGGGAGGCGGGCGCGCGCAGGCGACAGCGACCGGAGGTGCGTCTTCCGGTGGAACGCAGGGGGCGGCGGCTGTATGCCGCCTTCGTCAGCCGATCAGGCCGAGCGACTCAGCCTCGGTGGCCGAGGACCCCGGGTGCCCCGCGGAGGACGAACGCGACCGGCGTGAGAGCGACGGCGATCGAGTGCATGGCATCCTCCTTGGGCTGGGTGGGAGCGCCGGGCGGCGCGACAGCCCTCCAGCGTATTCCTGAGAGGCCGCTGAATGCAAGCCGAACATTTCGCCCGGTCGCGTTCTCGGGATGGTTCATGAAGGTGGCGGCCGGCGGTCGGCGTAGCGTGTGGGTGTGAGACACGGAATCGTCATCCTGCCCCAAGAGGACTGGCCGGCGGCGGCGCGGCGCTGGCGCAAGGCGGAGGAGTACGGGTTCGACCACGCGTGGTCATACGACCACCTGTCGTGGCGGAGCCTCGCCGACCAGCGGTGGCATGCCACGATTCCGTCGCTCACGGCGGCGGCGACGGTGACGGAGCGCATCGGCCTCGGCCTGTTCGTCGCGAGTCCCAACTTCCGTCATCCGGTTCCCTTCGCCAAGGAACTGGCGACCCTGGACGACATCGCGAGCGGCCGCCTGCTCGTGGGGGTCGGGTCAGGGGGCACCGGGTTCGACGCTCATGTCCTCGGCCAGCCGGAGCTGACGCCTCGAGAGCGCCATGCGCGTTTCGTCGAGTTCGTCGATGCCTTGGATGTCCTCCTTCGGTTCGAGGAGCCCGGATCCGGCGGCATCTCTTTCGACGGGGACTGGTACACCGCCGAGCACGCGCGCATGGTGGGCGCGCCGGCCCACCGGCCCCGCGTTCCGCTTCTGATCGCCGGAAACGGGCCGAAGACCATCCGGTACGCCGCGCACAAGGGGGACGGGTGGGTGACGACCGGCGGCAGCGAGGACGACCGTGCGCAGTGGTGGTCGGAGCTCGCCGTGCTCGCACGGCGCTTCGACGACGAGTACGCGGCGTCCGGGCGTGCCGACGACATCGCCAGGGTCGTCTCGCTCGACATCGAGTCCGACTACTCGCTCTCGAGCTTCGATGCGTACGAGGATGCCGTCGGCCGGGCCGCGTCGCTGGGCTTCACGGATGTGGTCGCCCACTGGCCGCGCCAGGAGGGGATCTACGCCGGAGACGAGTCGGTCCTCGAAAAGGTGGGGGCGATGCTCGCTCGCTCGGCATAGGGAAACCCGCCGAAAGGCCGCACGCGCAGCCGCCCCTTACCGCATGGGCGCCCTCCGCCGCCACCCACGTGCGCCGAACCGGCCGGCCTGCGACGCTCTCGTCGACAGCTCGTCGATTCAGCTCAGCCGAGGACGGAGAACGACCCCATGGCCGACACCGCGATCTTCGACGTCGACGGTACGCTCGTCGACACCAACTACCAGCACGCCCTGGCGTGGTACCGAGCATTCCGGCGCTTCGACATGACGCCCCCGATCTGGCGGATCCATCGGGCCATCGGCATGGGGGGCGATCAGCTCGTGCCGGAGATCGCCGGACAGAACGCCGAGGAGCGGCACGGAGAGGAGCTGCGCGACGCGTGGGAAGAGGAGTTCGACGCGATGATCGACGAGGTCCGGCCCTTCGACGGCGCGCGGGATCTGCTCGTCGAAGTGAAGCGCCGCGGCTTCCGCCTGGTGCTGGCGAGTTCGGGGAAGAAGCAGCACGTCGAGCACTTCCTCGACCTCATCGGGGGCGGAGAGGTCGCCGACGCGTGGACCACGTCGGACGACGTCGAAGCCAGCAAACCGGAACCGGATCTGGTGCAGACGGCGCTCCAGAAAGTCGCCGGCGCCTCCGGCGTGATGATCGGAGACTCCACGTGGGACGTGATCGCCGCGAAGAAGCTCGACGTTCCGACGATCGCCGTCCGCACCGGTGGCTTCTCGCCGGAGGAGCTGACCGACGCCGGCGCGATCAGCGTCTTCGACTCGCTGCGCGAGCTGCTGGAGGGCCTGGACGGCGGGCCCCTGGCGCGACCTTCCGCCTAGCCGGCCGGCGGGGGCGCCGCGTCCCTACGCGACCCTCGCCTCGCGGTCCAGGAGCGACCGCTTGACCTCGACGCCCCACGCGAAACCGCCGAGCGAGCCGTCGCCGCGCAGCACCCGGTGGCAGGGAACGAACAGCGCGGGCGCGTTGCGCGCACAGATGGATGCCGCGGCCCGCACCGCCCGTGGGGAACCCAGGGCGGCGGCGAAGGCGGTGTAGCTCAGCGGCTCCCCCGGATCGATGCGCCGCAGCGCCTGCCAGCCGGTGAGCTGCATCTCGGTGCCGACCTGCCGCACCGCCACCTCGTCGATGCCGGTGACATCGCCGGCGTAGTACGACGCGGCCGCGTCGGCGGCGGTCAGCGACGCGGGCGCCAGCGACTGGGGGCGCAGCGAGCCGTGGATGCGGGCAAGTGCGCGGTCCCGGTCATCGGTCCACCCGGAGGCGAGTACGCGCCCGTCCGAGTCGGCGACGATCGTGAAGGCGCCGTCAGGGGTGTCGATCGTCTGGATCAGGCCGGTGGTCATGAGAGCTCCTTGGAGGGGATGGATGCGAGTGCGCGCCACAGGTGCGCGGTGAGGTAGCTGCGCCAGGGCGCGACGCGGGTGGACCACGCGGTCAGGGATGCGGCATCCGCCGGCAGCCCGACGCGGGCTGCTCCGGTGCGCACCGCGATGTCGCCCGGCAGGAAGACATCCGGATCGCCGGTCACGCGCATGCGCACATAGTCGGCCGTCCAGGGCCCGATTCCCGGCATGGCGAGGAGCGCCGCGCGCTGCTCGGCCCAGTCGTCTCCGGTTCCCAGCGACAGTCGCCCGGTGGCGAGGGCGTCCGCGACGCCGGTGATGGCACGGACCCGCGCGGCCGGGCCGCGCAGCACCTCCGGCCCCCGCTCGGCGATCGCGGCCATGGTGGGGAACAGGCGGTCGAGCGCCGGGGAAGCACCCGCAGCGCCGGCGCCGCCGCCGTCCGGCGCGGACAGCCGCTCGCCGAGGGCGTCGACGAGCTGCGTCAAGTGCGTGCGCGCCGCCGCCACGGAGATCTGCTGGCCGATCATCGCCCGGATGACCATCTCGTGCGGATCGGCGGCGCCCGGAACGCGGATGCCCGGAACCGCCTCGACGAGGGGGGCGAGTTCGCCGTGGCGGGCCAGCGCGCCGTCCACGGCGAGCGGATCGGCATCCAGATCGAAGAGGCGCCGCGCCCGCGCCACGGCCATCGGCAGGTCGCTGAGGGTGGCGAGGCGCGCCTGCAGGCGGACGCGCCCGGAGTCGTCGAGAGTCAGCCGCAGCGACGCGGCCCCGCCGGGCAGCCGCAGTGTGCGCGCGAACGATCGCGCGTCGCCCGCCTCCATGCCGGGGAGGGCGCGAGCAGACATCCAGGCGAAGAGCCCGGCGGCATCCAGCGGTCCCCGATAGGGAAGGGCGAGTTCGATCGTTCCCGGCGCGCTCGAAGCGGGGTGGATGCCGCGGCGGCGGGCGCGCAGCTGCAGCGGCGGCATCCCGAACACTTCGCTGACCGTGTCGTTGAACTGCCGGATGCTGGAGAACCCGGCGGAGAACGCGACATCGGCGGCCGGCAGGTCAGTGCCGACCAGCAGCATGCGTGCCGTGTGCGCGCGGTGCGCCCGGCTGAGGGCGAGCGGCCCCGCGCCGAGTTCGGCGGTGAGCAGGCGGGTGAGGTGCCGGGGCGAATAGCCGAGGCGGGCCGCGAGACCCGGAACCCCCTCTCGCTCGATCACACCGTCGGCGATCAGGCGCATGGCCCTCGCGGTGACGTCGCCCCGGAGGTTCCAGTGCGGTGACCCGGGCGCGGCCTCGGGGAGGCAGCGTTTGCACGCGCGGTACCCGGCCTCGTGCGCGGCCGCCGAAGTCGCGAAGAACGACACGTTCGCGGGCTTCGGGGTTCTGGCCGGACAGCTCGGGCGGCAGTAGATGCCGGTCGTGCGGACCGCCGTGACGAATTGCCCGTCGAAGCGCACGTCGCGCGATTCGATGACGCGGTAGCGCTCATCGAACGTCATGGACGGGCGGGTGGCGGGGAGGCTCATGACCCCAGCCTGACATGCCCTCCAGGCATCCTCTAGCGGAAAACGGACACGGCGGTGCCGCGGCATCCACGGGTGTCACCCGCTCCCTACCTCCCGGAGGGGACCAGGGTCGCGAGGTCAGATCGGCCCGAAAGGACGCAACCCGCGGGAACTCGAGTCCCCAAGGCGCAGGTTGCGTCCCCTCGCGCGGACAGCGTCGCGGGGTGAGGGCGGCCCGAAAGGACGCAACCTGCGGGCACTCGAGTCCCCTAGGCGCAGATTGCGTCCCCTCGCCGGGGGAGGTTCGCGAGGTCAGACCAGCCCGAAAGGACGCAACCCGCGGGAACTCGAGTCCCCAAGGCGCAGGTTGCGTCCCCTCGCGGGGCCGGGGCGCGAGCCCCGGTCAGCCCAGCACGATCACGAACCCCGACGGGGGCAGCGTGACGGAGTACTCGCCGGTACCCCCCTGCTCGTGCACCAGCGCACCGGTGGAGTCGTAGACGTACGCCGTCGTCGCGACCCCGGATGCGCCGACGATCGCGGGCTGCGGAACCTTCGCGATCGAATGCACGAGGTGCGAGACCCCGCCGTCGCCGCTCAGTTCGAGCCGCGAGAGCACGGGCCGCACCAGCAGCGCGTCAAGGGTCAGCTCGCCCCGGAGAACGTCGACGGTCAGCCGCGAGCGGTCACCGAGCACGGGCAGCTGCAGCGAGCGCGGCAGCAGCACACCGGGCGTCGGCGAGATGCCCTGCGCGGGTCCCCTGTCCACCAGCACGCCCGTCGGCAGCCGACCCGCGCGCCATGTCGAGACGCCCACTTCGCCCTCTTCCGACCACACGACGGGCTCGACCCAGCGCCGGATGTCATCCGTGCCGATGTCGAAGGTCGCGGACTGTCCGCGCCCGAGGGTGAGCGCGTCGCCCGCCCAGCTCGACTCCCCTGTCCAGGACTCCTCCGGCGTGAAGATCGTGCCGTCGGTGGCGACGGCGGATTCCGCCTGCACCGACCGCAGACCCGCGATTTCGTCGACGCTCGTGACGGATGCCGCCCGGGCTGCAAGCTCGGGGCGGGCATCGAGCGCGATCATCGTGAGGAGCGCGTGGATCGTGCTCTCCGCACCGCTGTTCCGGTTCACGTTGCCGTTCGGCTCGAGACCGTCGTAGCCCACACCCGTCGCAGGGTCGTACATCTGCACGTCGGCCCGATTGGCGCCGAAGAACCACGCCGCCTGCATCGCGGCCAGGTCGGCGAATCCGCGGGATCCCGTCGCGTCGGCGACCGAGAGCAGGGACTGCACCCGCGAGTCCACGCCGTAGGCGATCTGCACCTGATCGGTCGGGGTCGGGTTCCATCCGTTGTCCGGTCCGCCCGCTGTCAGGAGCGTGGGCGTGAACACCGCCGAGTCCTTGACGGCAGCGGCGGCGAGCGACGGGTCGGCGAGGGCCATGGATGCCTCGGCGAGCGCCGCCGGCATCTGGGAGCCCCAGGCGTGCCAGATCGACCGGGACTCGGCCCACGGCAGGATGGCGCCGTACGGCCACTGCCGGGCGTTGCCGTCCGACATCGCCGCGATCCCCTCGGCCAGCTGCCGAAGCGCCGTCGCCGCGGTTGTGTCCGCCGGTTGCGCCTTGACGCGAGCGGCGAGCCCCAGCACGGCCTCGGCCGAGGCATCCGCGCCGTTCACGATCAGCCACGTCGGCACCTTCTTGCCGTCCGACTCCGCCCATTGCCCGTACTTGACGAGCACCTGACGGTTGAGGGCGTCGACGGAGAGCGCCAAACGCTCCTCGAGGAACCCGGCGAAGTAGGGATCGTCCTCCTGGAAGGCCGCATAGCCCTCGCCGAGCGCCCAGATCGTGCGTGCGAGCCAGTAGCTGGGGCCGGAATCGGATGGGTCGGGAAGCTCTACGATCTCCGGCGAGGGGTTGAGTGTCCCATCGGGCTGCATCCAGAGCACGACGTTGCCGGCGTTCGGCCCCTCGGCCGTCTGCAGGTAGGTCAGCGAGCGGAGCAGCTCGTAGGCCGACGTGCGGCTGGACTCCGATCCGGTCAGGCGCCAGTGCCTGAGGTAGACCACCGCCGCACGGGCGACGTCGTCGGCGTTGTACGCACCTTGAACCCAGTAGCCCGTTTCCGGAACGAAGGGCCCGCCGCCGACGCGCTCGAAGGTGCCGCCGTCCCGGGCGTCGGCGTAGGTCCAAGGCAGAACGAGTGTCGGCTCTTCCGCGAGGCGGTAGGTCGTGTGTCCCTCCACGTCGGCGGGCGGCGTCGCCTCGTCGAGCAGGAAGTCGAGGTGGGAGAGGTTGGTGAGGGGCGCTGCAAGATCTGCGGCGGATGAGGCGTGGGTCGCCGGCGGTGCGGCCGACGCCGCGAGAGGCATCGCGATCGCCGTCCCGACCGACAGCGTCAGCGCCGTCGTCAGGGCGACGAGACGCGCGCCTCGTCGTGTGTGCGTGTACATGGTGGTCCTTCGCGTACGAATCGGTGGTGCATGGATCGGTCGTCGGCGAGGTTGTGTGTGACGAGAGGTGTTCAGGGTGGATGCCGCTGGGTGTGGTTCCGGAATGGTGCCCCCCGGTTGCCTCAGCCGCCGACGCGGTCGAGTCGCGCAACGCCGATCTGGGAATCGGCCATCCCATAGAAGACGAACAGGGTGTCGTCGATGCGCTCGATCGCGGTCGGGAATACGACGTTCGGCACGATGCCGCCGCGCTCCTCCGCCGTTTCGGGCGCGAGCAGCGGCTCTGCCGTGCGGGCGATCACGCGGCTCGGGTCGTCGGCATCGAGCAGGAGCGCGCCTGCCGCGTAGTTGACGTTCGGCTGGTGCTCGAATGCGTTGATGATCTCACCCGTGACACCGTGATGGAGCACGAGCCACCCCTCCGGCACCCGAAGGGGCGCGGGACCTCCGCCGATCTTGAGCTGCTCGAATGGATACGCCGGCCCCGCGAGGAAGCGGTGCTGACCCCACAGCGTCAGCTCCGAGATGTCGTCGAGCACATCGGCGAGCGGCACATAGCTGATCCAGATGGACTGCCGCTCATCGACCGTCCCGGCGGGGACGCGCACGCCCTGGCCGAGCTTGGTCTCATCGAGGTTCCACATCGGCCGATGCAGCACCGCGAGGGATTCCGTGCCGTCGGGGGCTGTCACAGGCTCAGGGAAGAAGACGGTGTCTTTATTGTGGAACAGGTTGAGGTCCATATCGAGCGCGTCGTCGTAGCGGAACAGCACGGGCCCGAGCCGACGCCACTCGCGCAGGTCAGTGGACACTGCGATCGCGGTCCTCGGGCCGAGCGGCCCGTACGCGACGTACGTCATCACGTGGAGGCCCAGCCGCTCGATCCAGGTGATACGGGGGTCCTCGACGCCCGCGTTGCCGACGCCTCGCTCCCACCCTCGGTCGGGCGCGAGCACCACACCCTGGCGCTCCACCCCGACCGGCACGCCGTTTTCCACGAGCACGCGGGCGAGGCCGATGCGGGACACGTTGCCCTCGGCGACCATGCGGGGCAGCAGGTACAGCTCACCGTCGGGCCCCCGCCCGGATCCGGGGTTGAGCACCCCTTCCGCCTCGAGAGGGTCGCCGGCGGCCGGTGACATCACCACGCCGATCCGCGTCAGCGTGTACGGGATCGCAATCGTCTGCTCCGTCATCGTCAGCCCTTCACCCCGGAACCCAGATCGTTCGAGAGGAAGTACTTCTGCGAGAACAGGAACAGCACGATCGCCGGGACGGCGAGCACCACCGCTCCGGCCATCATGGCGCCGAACGGGTTCGAGGTGGAGGCCGCGACGTTCGAGATGAAGTTCGCCAGCGATACCGCCAGCGGCTGCATCGATTGCTCCTTCGTGATCAGGAACGGCCAGAGGAACTCGTTCCACGGACCGATGAAGCTCAGCAGCACCACCGTCAAGAGAGCCGGCCGCACCAGCGGCAGCGCGACATTCCACAGCAGCCGGAGGTCGCCGGCGCCGTCGATGCGCGCCGCGTCGAAGAGCTCCCTCGGCAGCTGCAGAAAGTACTGCCGGAAGATCACGACCGCCGTCGAGCTGATGAAGAACGGAACGATCATTCCGAGGTAACTGTCTGCGAGGCCGAAGTCGCGCGCGATCATCACGTAGAGCGGAATCATCATCAGCTGGAACGGCACAACCTGTACCAGCAGCGCCAGAGCGAAGACCGTACCCCGGCCCCTCCAGTGCAGAACGGCGAGCGCGTAGCCGGCGAGCACTCCGAAGACGACGGTGCCGATCAGGACTCCGCCCGTGAAGATGCCGGAGTTCACCAGCCCCTGCAGCAGGTTGATGCGCTCGTTGATCGCGACGTAGTTCTCGACGCTCAAATTGGCGGGGTTCGGGAAGGCGCCGGCGACTGTCGGATCGAGCACCGCCTGGAAGGAGCCGATCACCATGTAGTAGAAGGGGAACAGGAAGACGAGAGCGCCGAGGCTGAGCACCACGTACTGGGCTACCTTCCCGCCGAGGAAACGCTTCATGATTGCCCACCCCCGACGAGGCGGCGCTGGATGGCCGCGATGATCAGCACCAGGATGATCAGGATGACCCCGATCGCCGAGGCGATGCCGGGATTCCCCTGTTCTATGCCCTTCTGGTACATCAGCAGCACAGGCGACGTGGACGCCCCGTTGGGACCGCCGCCGCCGGTCAGCAGGTAGGGCTCGGTGAACAGGTTCGCGCCCGTGATGGTGGCCAGCAGCACCACGAGGAAGGTCGCGGGCCGAACACCGGGCACCGTCACGGCGAAGAACTGACGGAGCTTGCCACCGCCGTCCATCGAGACCGACTCGTAGAGCTCGTTCTGCACGTTCTGCAACGCCGAGAGGTAGAGCAGAATGTAGAAACCGAGGCCCTTCCACGTGACGAAGAGCGCGATCGTCGGCATTGCGAGCACGGAGTTCACCAGCCACGACGGCTGCGGTGCAAGCGGGCCCAGGATGTTGTTGACCAGGCCGCCGCTCGAGAACAGGAACAGCCACACCGCGACGACAGCGACCGATGCGGTCACGAACGGGACGTAGTAACTGACCCGGAAGAACGTACGAGCGTGCACCACCTTGTTGAGCGCCGATGCGAGCAGCAGCGACAGGATCACCGTGAGCGGAACGTTGATGATGAGGAAGACGCCGACGTTGCGGAAGGACTGCCAGACCGCCGGATCCTGCAGCACGGTGACGTAGTTCTCCAAGCCGACGAACGGTCGCTCGACCTGTGCCCCGGGCGCCGCGAAGAAGTAGTCGTGGAACGAAATCCATACCGCGAAGACGATCGGGTAGGCGAAGATAACCGCGACGAAGATGACGTAGGGCGCCGACAGAAGAGCACCGAGGGGGTTCTCACCTAGGAGGCGTCCTCGTCGCCGGCGCGAGGCGGGAGCGGCCGCCGATTCAGCCCCGCGGCCCGGCCGGCCGGGGCCTTGCCCCGTTCGGCCGGCCGCGTCGGGCCTGGTGGTGGTCATCTCAGTTCCCCGCCGCGAGCTCGTCGATCTCGGCTGCGGTGTCGGTCAGGAACGTGTCCACCTCGTCCTCGCCGAAGATGACGGCCCTGGAGTAACCGTCACGGAACGTCTGCCAGATCTCGATCGAGTTGGTCACGTTCGGCACCTCGACCGTGCGCGACGCCTGGTCGCCGAACACCTGGTACGCGGGGTTGGCCTCGAAGTAGTCCGGGTAGGTCTCGGTCAGGTTCTGCCGAAGCGGCATCTGCCCGGTCTCCTCCAGCCAGATGCCGTCCTGCTCCTCGCTGGTCGCGAACTTCAGCACCTCCCACGCGGTGCCCTTGTTCTCGCACGCGGTGTAGAGCCCGATGTTCTTGGCGTCGCTGAAGGTGTGGGTCTCCTCGGGGGCAGTGCCGGACTCGGTCGGCACCGGTACGGCTCCCCAGTTCACGGAGTCGCCGTAGACGGCGATGGCCCACGGTCCGACGATCGACATGGCGGAGATGCCGTCCGCGAAGGAGTCGCCCTGGTACTGCTCCCTGCCAGAGAGCTGCTCGTCGTAGAGCGTGCGCCAGAAGTTCGCGACGGCGGCCCCGTCCTCGTTGTCGAAGGTCGCCTTGCCATCCTCGACGAGCAGCGTGCCGCCTGTCTGGGCGGCGTACAGCGGGTAGAAGTCGAACCACGGCTGGAAGAACTCGCTCGTCGGCGACGGATTGATGGCGTAGTCCGCCACGCCGGCCTCGACGAGCGTGCGGGCTGTCGCGAGGAACTCGTCGTACGTCGCCAGCGGCGGGTTCTCGGGGTCGAGGCCCGCCTGGGTGAACATGTCCTTGTTGTAGAAGATCATGACGGGGTTCGACTTCCACGGCAGCTGGTAGAAGTCCCCGTCCTCGGAGCGATACTGGTCGGCGATCTCGCCGGTGCGCTCCATGATGTAGTCGTCGCCGTCCTCGAAGTCGGAGAGGTTGACCAGGCCGCCCTGCTTCTGGAATCCGGGCACGGCCGCGGGCGAGGTGTTGAAGATCAGGCATGGTGCGTTGCCCGCGGTGATGGCGGCGGTGATCGACTCCTCGCTGGAGGCGCCGGCCGGGATCTCCTGGGCCTTGATCTGCTCGTCCGGGTGGTCGGCGTTCCAGGCATCCACCATCTGCTCACCCCACGCGATCTCGGCCTCGTTGTTCGAGTACCAGATCGTGATGTCGCCGGTGCCTTCCGTGTCGGCCGCGCCGTCGCCACCGCCACCGCTGCCGCAGGCGCTGAGGGCGAGCATGCCGACGGCGGCTCCCGCCACGAGGATTCTTCTCTTCATGATGTGTTCCTTTCAGGTGCGGCGGATGCCGCGGAGTTCGGTCGGGGCGGTGCCGGTGGACCCGCGCACCGAGAGGCTGGGTTCGGCGAGCTGGATGTCCATCGGGGGGTCGCCCCCGACGGCGGCGAGCAGTGTGCGGGCTGCGACGGCGCCCCACTCGCGGGCATCCGTTGCGACGCTGGTGAGTGCGGGATGGACGTAGCAGCCCAGTTCGGTGTCGTCGAAGCCGACGATGGAAAGGTCGTCCGGCACGCTCAGTCCGAGCCTTCCGGCGACGCCCAGGCCGGCGACGGCCATGTGGTCGTTGGAGTACACGATGGCGGTCGGGCGCAGCTCTCCCGACAGGAGCGCCTCGGTCGCCAGTGCGCCCTCTCGTGCGCTGAAGTCCGTCGTCACGACCTGCGCTCGGATGCCGGCATCCGCCGCCGCTCGTTCGAAGGCGTGCTTGCGCCGACTGGAGTGCAGCATCGCGTCGGGGCCTGCGACGTGCGCGACCCGGCGATGACCGAGGTCGGCGAGGTGGGCAACGGCGAGGCGGACCCCCGCGCTGTCGTCCACCGAGACCGAGGAGTAGGGGCTCTCGACGTCCGCGACCCCGAGGGTCACCGCCGCGAGCCCGAGCTCGCGCACGAGCGCGATGCGGTCATCGCCCGCTCGGAGGTCGGTGAGGATGACGCCGTCGACGCGCTTGTCCTCGGCGAGCCCCCGGTAGGTGACGGACTCGTGACGCCCGGGGTTCGACACGGCGAGCACGAGAACCTGCCCCGCCGTGGAGAATTCGTCCTCGATGCCCGCGATGAGCGAGTGGAAGAAGGGGTCTGCGGCGATGACGTCGGGGCTGCGTCCGATCACGAGCCCGCACGCGAAGGATTTGCCGACGCTGAGCGACCGCGCCCGCAGGCTCGGCGTCCAGCCGAGGTCCTTGGCGGCCGCGAGGATGCGCGCGCGCGTCTCGGGGGCGACCCCCGGGCGGTCGTTCAGCGCGAACGAGACGCTTCCCTTGCTCACGCCGGCGCGGCGCGCGACATCGGCGATGGTCGTTCGCGAGTGCTTCGCCATGCCACACGTCCTCGTGCCGGATGCCGTCCTGGCGTCTGTGCCAGGCGGCTGTTCCCGATGATAAACCGGTTTAGTCGCACACTAAACCGGTTTATACCTCGGCACAAGGCCCCAACGTGCCGCGCACACGTCTGCCGAGAGGACGCAAATGGCCTCAACCCGGCCGGGTTACCGGCAGATTGCGTCCGCTCGGCAGACGTGGTGCGGCGCGCGGGGAATCAGTGGAAGAAGTGGCGCTCGCCCGTGAAGTACATCGTCACGCCGGCGTCGCGGGCCGCAGCGATCACCTCGTCGTCGCGCACGGATCCGCCCGGCTGCACGATGGCGGTCACTCCCCCGTCGAGGAGCACCTGCACTCCGTCGGCGAAGGGGAAGAAGGCATCGGATGCCGCCACCGACCCGCGCGCGCGATCGCCTGCGCGTTCCACCGCGAGGCGGCAGGAATCCACACGGTTCACCTGTCCCATGCCGATTCCCACGGTAGCCGAGCCCTTCGCCAGCACGATGGCGTTCGACTTGACGGCGCGGCAGGCCTTCCACGAGAAGATGAGGTTCGTCAGCGCCTCGCCCTCGACGGCGTCCCCCGAGACGAGCTTCCAGTTCGTGGCGACGGACTCGATGTCCTGCGGGAACCGGTCGGCGTCCTGCAGCAGGAGGCCACCCGAGACGAGGCGCACGTCCTTGGGCTCCTGCTGCCAGTCGGCGGGCAGCTTGAGCAGCCGCAGATTCTTCTTGGTGCGGAACACCTCGAGCGCCGCGTCCTCGAAGTCGGGAGCCACGATGACCTCGGTGAAGATGTCCTTGAGGTTCTCGGCCATCTTGAGCGTGACCGTGCCGTTCGCCGCGATGACGCCGCCGTAGGCCGACACGGGATCGCACTCATGTGCGCGCAGATGCGCGCTCGCGATCGGGTCGAGGGCGTTCGGCGCCGTCACCGCGATGCCGCACGGGTTGGCGTGCTTGATGATGGCGACCGCCGGCAGCACCATGTCGAACGCTGCGCGCAACGCGGCATCCGCATCGACGTAGTTGTTGTAGCTCATGTCCTTGCCCTGCAGCTGCGTCGCCTGCGCGATGCCGTGGCCGCCCTGTCGCGTATAGATCGCGGCGCGCTGATGCGCGTTCTCGCCATAGCGCAGCGTCGCGAGGCGCTCGGCCTTGATGGTGAGAGATGCCGGCAGGTTCCCCTCACCGTCGAGGGCCTCGCCCGAGAACCAGGCGGCGACGGCGGCGTCGTAGGCCGCCGTGTGTGCGAAGGCGCGGGCGGCGAACTCGCGGCGCTGGCTGAGCGTCGTGCCGCCAGCGGCTACCGACTCGATCACGGCGGGGTAGGTCTCGGGCGAGACGATGATGGCAACGTTGGCGTAGTTCTTCGCGGATGCGCGCACCATCGCCGGACCGCCGATGTCGATCTGCTCGACCACGTCGTCGCCCTCCGCTCCCGACGCCACGGTCTCGACGAACGGGTAGAGGTTCACGACCACCAGCTCGAACGGTGCGATGTCGAGCTCGGCGAGCTGACGCTCATGGTCCTCGAGTCGCAGATCGGCGAGCAGGCCGGCGTGCACGCTGGGGTGCAGGGTCTTCACGCGGCCGTCGAGCGACTCCGGGAAGCCCGTGATCGTCGACACATCCGTCACCGGGAAGCCCGCTTCCCGGATGCGGGCTGCCGTCGAACCCGTGGAGACGATCTCGACCCCGGCAGCCGCGAGCGCTTCGGCGAGCCGAAGCAGGTTCGTCTTGTCGCTCACCGAGACGAGGGCGCGCCGGACAGGCACCTGGTCCCGGTCGCGGTACTCGGAAGGGTTGTGGCTCGCGGCGACCATCGGGGCTCCTCGGGTGTCGTGATCGGTGGAAGGGGATGTCGGCGGCTGAGCGCCGGCGGCTCAGGGGCGCTGCGCGACCGCAGTGAGGTCGAGTTCGCCCGTCGCGACGCGACGGACCACCTCGATCAGCAGCCGGCGCTCGACCGGCTTGATGCGCTCGTGCAGGGTGTGCTCGTCATCGCCCGCGAGCACCGGGATGCGCTCCTGGGCCAGCACGGGTCCGGAATCGACGCCGTCGTCGACGACGATGACGCTCGCACCGGTCTGTGTGACGGAAGCGGCGAGGGCGTCGCGCACCCCGTGCGCGCCGGGGAATTCGGGCAGGTACGCGGGGTGGGTGTTGATGATGCGGGGAGCGAAGCGGGCGACGAGGGATGCCGGCAGCAGCCGCATCAGTCCGCTCAGCACGATGAGGTCGGGGTTCCAGATGGCGAGCTGGTCGCCGAGCTCGGCTCCCCACTCATCGCGCGATGTGTACTGCCGCCACGGGACGAGGAAGGACGGGATGCCGAAGGCCTCGGCGTGTGCGAGGCCTTCGGCCTCGCGGTCGGCGCCGACGACGATGATGCGCGCGGGGAACTCGGGAGCCGCCGCCGCCTCGAGGAGGGCTCGAAGATTGGAGCCCGTGCCCGAGATGAGAACGGCGACCGTGAGCACGCCGTCAGTCTACCGGCGCCTTCTCGTCCGGCGTGGCAGGGACCGGCTCGCCGACGCCGCGACCCTTCGCGGCCTTGGACTTGCTGAGCAGCGCCCAGGGGTTGACGTCGCTCTGGGGCTTGCGCGCGCTGCGGGGCTCGGGGGGCGTTTCGTCGGCGGTCGCCGCGCCACCGGACGGCGCAGGCGCTTCGGTGGTCGATGTCGGATCGGCGGCAGGGGGCACTTCCGCGCCCGATGGCGCGCCGGGAGTCGAGGGCACGGCGCCACTCGAGGGCATTCCGGCGCTCGAGGGCAGTCCGGCACCCGATGGCATCCCGGCGCTCGAGGGCAGTCCGCCACCCGATGGCATCCCGGCGGTCGGATGCACCTCGGGACTCGGGTTGCCGGCCTCCCCGGCGGTGTCCGGGCCGACGTGCACCGCGCCGGCTACAGGGATCCGGTCTTCATTCCGAGCTCGGCGGACCCACCACTTCCCGGCGTGCCGGGCCTTCCGCTGCCTCGGCTTGGACTGCGGACCGAGAAGCAGGATGGCGGCGCCGACGAGCACCTCGAGCCCCACGGCGAGCGCCACCGGTCCTGCGGAGGGGCCGACCTCGGCGAGCCTCCCCGGGCCCAGCGAGCCCGATGCGGCCCACGCCAGGAGGGCGGCCAGGGCGCCGGCGAGGATGCCGATGCCGGCCGTCACCGCAATTCGCGGCCCCACGGGCTCGTGCTCCGGCGCGGGCGGAGCGACCGGCGGCGCGATCGGGACGGTCGGGATGAGACCGGTCAGCTCGACCCTCGCCACCGGGACCGCCGTGGCGGGCGCGGCCAGTTTCGGCGCAACCATCCGGGAACGGATCGCCCAGCCGGCCACCGCGCCGGCCGCGACGGGCACCAGCAGCACCAGCAGGAGCCAGTCGGACCCGCCCTCGGGGATCAGCCCCAGGAGCGGGATACCCGGCAGCACTCCGAGCTGCGTCCCCGCCGGCGACACGGCCGTGCCCACGCCGATGGCGAAGCCGGGACCGGCAAGCCACGCGAGCGCCCACACCACCAGCGTCGGAAGGTAGGCGAGCTGGCCGAGCGTCACGACGGTGGCGCCGAGGGCGTCGAGGTGGGTGGATTCGTACAGGGCGATGACCTCGTCGCCTCTCAGCAGCACCGAGACGCCGACCGCGGCGGATGCCGCCATCACGAGTCCGGCGAGGGCGATGGCGGTGCCGCGGGCGATGAGTCCCGGAACTTCGCCCCACCCGTGAGGAAGGGAGTCCAGGCGCCGGCGCAGCTGGTCGATCGGACCGTCGTCGCCGTCGCGCCATGCCGCCACGACCGCCCCGGCGAGCGCCGCGCCCCCGTACACGACCGAGGGCAGCAGCACGGCCTGCCAGATGGTCGGGCGCGCGATGGGGTTCGACGTCGTCAGCAGCACCGCCGCGGCGATCACCCCGAACACCAGGGTCCCCGACGCCACGCCCGTGATCCAAGCGCCGGCGCCGGCGGCGCGGGAGCCCGAGCGCGCGGCGAAGATCGTCGTGAACACCGCGAAGGCCAACGGAGCCAGCGAGAGCGTGAAGGCGGCGGTATCCGTCTCTATGCCGGTCTGCGCCGCGTACAGGGCATCGAGGGTGATGCTCAGCGGCACGAGGTTGCCGAGCTGCCAGATCGAGCCGCTCGCGGGCCAGAGGGCGCCCCAGTCGGCGTCTCCTCCGAGGGCGACCACCCAGACCAGGGTGAGCGGGGCGAGCACCACCGCGAGGCCCACGGCGGCCGCGAGAAGGGCGTCGAAGGCGGACAGAAGGGCGACGAGAAGGCGATCCATGCCCGATCGACCTTACCGCCGGGGCCCCCGGCGACCGGTTCGCGACACCGCGGTCGCGGTGCTCCGCCCGTGCAGATTCAGGTCATTCACGGCGCCGAGCGCCAAGCGCCGCCCGTGGGCGGCGATCCGCCGAACAGCTGGGTGATGGTGACCGCCGTGAAACCCCGATCATGCAGGCCCGCGATGATCTGAGGGGCGAGCTCCACCGTCGCGCGCTGGGTGTCGTGGAACAGCACGATGCCGCCCGGCCGTGGCCGCTCCACGCCCTGGATGAGGATCGATTCCGTGGAAGGTCCCGCCCAGTCGCGCGTGTCGATCGACCACAGGATGGCCGGCAGACCCGCGGCGGCGAGGGTCTGCGCGTTGTACTCACCGTACGGCGGTCGGAATGTCGCCACGGGCTGGTCCGTGAGCCGGCGAAGCAGGTCCCGCGTCGATCCGATCTGCCGCGCGACCGCCGCCGCGTCGAGCTCCGGAAGATGGGGATGGTCCCACGTGTGCACGCCGATGTCGTGACCCTCGGCGGCCGCGCGGCGGACCGGGTCCGGACTCGACTGTGCGCTCCGGCCGAGCACGTAGAACGTGGCGGCCGCCCGGGAATCGCGAAGCGTGTCGAGCAGCTGCGGAGTCAGGGCGGAGGGGCCGTCGTCGAACGTGAGGGCGACGCACGGAACCAACCCGCAATCCACCCGATCGATGCCCACCGGGACGGCGGCCGGTGCGGCGAACGGCACGGCCGCCGCCGCGGCGGCCGAGATGCCGGCACCGAAGACGCTGGCCAGGGTCCCCAGCGACGCGGGCGGGACCGCGACGGTGAGCGGCACCGTGGATGCGGGTAACCCGAGTGCGCCGAGCTCCGGTGCGACGAATCCGGGCCCGATGGTCAGGACGAGCGAGCCGTCGGCCGCGACGAGGGTGCCGGCGAGCGCGGACTCGATCAGTGCCGCCTGGTCCGGGCTCGGATCGGCGATCGGCACCAGGCTGAGCGCACCGGCGTTCCGGCGCAGTGCCTCGACGACGTCGTCCCAGAGCAGGATCGCGGCACCCGCCTGCCAGAGCTCCGCCGCGCCGACCACCCCGCCCGTCGCGACGTCGGCGTAGAGCACGAGCGACGTGTCGGCGCCGTCGCTGCGGACGACCCGCACCCGCTGACCGATGTAGGTGCCTACGGCGGCGATGATGTCGCAGGTCACGGCCGTCCCCCCGCCGCCCGCGGGGCCGAGGGTGGGATCGGCAAGCAGCTCGGCGGCCGGGAGCAGCGTCGACCCACGGCGGCACGAGCGATCCGCCATGCCGGCGTCCTCGTCGAAGGCCATCGGTCGATACGCCACGCCCGACGCCGCGACCCGCCCGGCGATGGCCTCGCGCACCATCCCCTCGATGCGGTCGTTGAGCGCGCCCTGTCCGAACACGCGTGTGTACCGCGCCTGGACGCCGACCTCGTCGTTGCGCAGCCGCTGCGGGTCGAGACCCGCGACAGCGGCAGCGTCGAGCGGCTGCGGGGGGTCGGTCACGACGGCGAAGGATGCCGGCCACGCCGTCGGGCGCCATCCGTTCACGCGATCGGGTGCGCACGCCGCGAGCCCGAGCATCACGGCGACCGCGACACCGGCGCACCCGCGTCGAATCCAGACCGCCTTCACGGGCCGATCCCCGCGAGCAGCTCGGCCAGGGCGGCGCGGTAGGCCGCGGCATCCGCAGCGTCCGCGACTCGCGCGTCGACCGACACCACCCCTCCGTCGACGTCGACGGCCGCGAGCACGCGTCCCCCCTCGGCATCGGCATGCCGGACGGTGCGGCCGGAAGTGAGAGTCTCCACGCGCACGGGGCCGGCCGCCCCGTCCCGGAGGAGCGCCAGCGCCGTCTCGGAGTTCCCGGCTGACACGCTGACCAGCACCGTGAGCGCGAGATCAGGCGATCGGACCTCGACCGCCGCGTCCGTCCAGGGCGGGCGGGAGATGATCCACCCCTCGGGCGGGACCACCTCGCCCCTGCTGGAGTCGGCACGGAGGGCGACCGCGGAGCCGTCGGCGACGGTGCTTCGAAGGTTCAACAGCACAGGCGGAACGACGTACGACGCCACCAGCGCCAGCCCGGCGAGCGCCGCGACACCGATGGCGACGGATCCGGCGATGCGCAGCGAACGTCGCGACCGACCGGGCACCCCACCCTCAGCCATGCGGCCGATGTTACTAGCGCCGTCGTGCGCCGTCCGCCTCAGTGTCGGCGGTTCGCCCAGCGGCGGTCAGCCCTCGACGGGTTCGAGCAGGAAGACGGCGATGAGCCGGTCGGTCTTCTTCTGATACTGGTCGTAATCGGGCCAGACGGCGACGGAGCGTGCCCACCACTCCGAGCGCTCATCGCCGGACAGCTCGCGCGCCACGTAGTCGCGCTTGACCTCTCCGTCCTGCAGCTCGACGTGAGAGTTCTTGCGCAGGTTCCAGTACCACTGCGGCGCCTCGGGCGCCCCGCCGCGAGAGGCGACGACGGCGTAGCGACCGTCGTGCTCCACGCGCATCAGCGCCGTCTTGCGAAGGGCGCCGGTCTTCGCCCCGACGGTCGTCAGGACGATGATCGGGACCCCCCGCAGCGTGTTCGCCTCGGCGCCGCCCGACGCCTCGTAGCGCTCGGCCTGCGTGCGGGCCCATTCCGATGTGCTGGGCAGATACGTTCCTTGGAGCGGCATGATTCCACCCTAAGCGCGCACGCCGGGACGGGGATCTACAGGCCCTGGACGATCTCGCGCATCAGGTCGGCGGTCTCGCTCGGCGTCTTGCCGACCTTGACGCCGGCGGCCTCGAGGGCCTCTTTCTTGGCCTGGGCCGTGCCCGCCGAACCGGAGACGATGGCCCCGGCGTGGCCCATCGTCTTGCCCTCGGGCGCCGTGAAGCCGGCGACGTAGCCGACGACCGGCTTGGTGACGTTGGCCTTGATGTACTCGGCCGCCCGCTCCTCGGCGTCGCCGCCGATCTCGCCGATCATCACGATCGCCTTCGTCTCGGGGTCGGCCTCGAACGCGGCGAGCGCGTCGATGTGGGTGGTGCCGATCACCGGGTCTCCGCCGATTCCGATGGCCGTCGAGAAGCCGATCTCGCGCAGCTCGTACATCATCTGGTAGGTCAGCGTGCCCGACTTGGAGACGAGACCGATCGGACCCTTGCCGGTGATGTTCGCGGGGGTGATCCCCACCAGCGACTCGCCGGGCGTGATGATGCCCGGGCAGTTCGGCCCGATGATGCGGGTCGTGTCGCCCTTGCTCTGTGCGTACGCCCACGCCTCGGCGGTGTCACCGACCGGCACCCCCTCGGTGATGACGACGAGCAGCGGGATCTCGGCGTCGATGGCCTCGACCATCGCGCTCTTGGTGAACGCGGGCGGCACGAACGCGATCGACACGTCGGCGCCGGTCTTCTCGATGGCCTCGGCCACCGTGGCGAAGACGGGCAACTCGACCGGCGAACCGTCGGCGGCGTGGTGCAGCACCGTCGTGCCGGCCTTGCGGGCGTTGACGCCGCCGACCACCTGGGTGCCGGCCTTCAGCATGAGCGCGGTGTGCTTGGTGCCCTCGCCGCCGGTGATGCCCTGGACGATGACCTTGGATTCCTTGTTGAGGAAGATCGACATTTCAATTCCTTAAGTCGGTTGCTGAGCTCGTCGAAGTACGGTCCCTGAGCCCGTCGAAGGGTCAGGCGTTCGCGAGTTCGGCGGCCTTGTCGGCGCCCTCGTCCATGGTGTCGGCAAGCGTCACGAGCGGGTGGTTCGCATTGCGCAGGATGGCGCGACCCTCCTCGACCTTGTTGCCGTCGAGGCGCACGACGAGCGGCTTCGTGGCGGTCGAGCCGAGCTCGGCGAGCGCGCCGACGATTCCCTTGGCCACGGCGTCGCAGGCGGTGATGCCGCCGAAGACGTTGACGAACACGCTCTTGACCTGGGGGTCGCCCAGGATGACGTCCAAGCCGGCGGCCATGACCTCGGCCGACGCGCCGCCGCCGATGTCGAGGAAGTTGGCGGGCTTCACGCCGCCGTGATTCTCGCCCGCGTAGGCGACGACATCCAGCGTCGACATGACGAGCCCCGCACCGTTTCCGATGACGCCCACCTGGCCGTCGAGCTTGACGTAGTTGAGGTCGTTCTCCTTGGCCTTGGCCTCGAGGGGGTCGGCCGCGTCCTTGTCTTCGAGCAGCGCGTGCCCGCTGTGGCGGAAGTCGGCGTTCTCATCGAGCGTGACCTTGCCGTCGAGGGCGATGATCTCGCCCTCTTCGGTCAGCACGAGCGGGTTGACCTCGACGAGCGTCGCGTCCTCGCCCTTGTAGACCGCGTAGAGCTTGACGAAGACGTCTGCGACCTTCTCGACGAGCTCGGGTGCGAACCCGGCGGCCTGTGCGATCTCGACGGCCTTCGCGTGGTCGATGCCCTGCAGCGGGTCGACGGCGATGCGGGCGAGCGCCTCGGGACGCTCCACGGCGAGCTCCTCGATCTCCATGCCGCCCTCGACGCTGGCGAGCGAGAGGTACGCGCGGTTCGCGCGGTCGAGCAGCACCGAGAAGTAGTACTCCTTGTCGATGCGGGCGCCCTGCGCGATCATCACGCGCTTGACCACGTGGCCCTTGATGTCGAGGCCGAGGATGGCCTGCGCGGCCTCGTGAGCCTCATCCGGGGTCTTCGCGACCTTGACGCCGCCCGCCTTGCCGCGCCCTCCGGTCTTGACCTGCGCCTTGACGACGACGACACCGCCGATCTTCTCGGCTGCGGCCCTCGCCTCCTCTGGCGTGTCTGCGATGAGGCCCGCGAGAACGGGCACCTCGTACTTCTCGAACAGGTCGCGTGCCTGGTACTCGTAGAGATCCACGTGCAATCCTCCGCTGGACGAATGGGGGATGTCGACGCCGAAAAGCGTCTTGATGTCGAGAGATCGACCGACAAACGAGCCTACTCCCTGTGCCTGTATGCCCCCGACCTCGGGCGCCGGCCGGGGACCGGACCGGTCAGTCGCCGGGGGCGCGGGGAACGGTCGGCAGGTCGCGGTCGGCCGGCCCCTCCAGCCGCGTGCCGTCCGGAGCGAAGCGCGACCCGTGCAGCGGGCAGTCCCACGTGCACTCCGCATCGTTCCACGACAGGACGCCGCCCATGTGGGTGCAGACCGCGCTGACCGCGCGCGTGCGCCCACCGGTCGTCGACACCGCGACGGGACGACCGCCCCGCTGGGCGACGGTGCCCTCCCCCTCCGGGGGCCGCGTGATCGGCACCGGCGTCGCTTCGGCGCCCAGCCAGCCGGACGCCGCCGCGCCGCCGATCTTCGCGTTCTCGACGACGCCGCGCGCGATGTCGGACGGCATCGTCAACCGGGTGGCGAGCATCAGCATCCATCGATCGCGGTCCTTCAGCTTCGTCCCGCGGATCTCGGCCGCGAGCCGCAGCGCCGCGGCCGGCCCGTTGGAAAGACCCCACTTGCCGTAGCCGGTCGCGAACCGGATCCGCCCGAGCCCGCGCGGCATCGCCCCCACGAAGGGCACCATGTTGTGGGAGTGGTAATCCTGGGCTGACCAGCGGTGGGTCTCCTCCGCGTCCGGGAAGTGCCGACGCGCCCACTCCGAGATCTCATCGAGGATGGCGCGCTCCGAGCCGGCGCGACCGACGGGGTGTCCGCTGCCGCCGACGACGAGCTGGGCGGATGCCGGGCCGTCGTCCGGCGTGACCCGGCGGATCGAACGCGTCTGCCCGTCCACCGACAGCCAGAGGCCGTCGGGAACCACGCCCTCGGTGCGGAACGAGACGCAGTAGGAACGCATGGCGCTGACCTTCGCGAAGTAGAGACCCCGGTCATCGATGGGGGTTCCCGTCGCGAGCACGATGTGCGACGCGAAGAGCGGGCCGGCCGCCGTCTCGATACGCGCGTTCGGTCCTGCGTGCACGCCGGTCACCCGCGTGTGCGTGTGCAGCACGCCGCCGGCTGCAACGAAGGCACGGGCGAGGGCCCCCGCGACCGCTGCGGGGTCGAGGGCGACCTGGTCATCGAGGCCGGCGGCGGCCGCGACCGGGAAGGGAACGGGCAGTTCGCCGCCCGACACGTGGCGCACCGGGAGTCCGGCCTCCCTGCCGGCGGAGACTTCGGCGTCGACCGTCTCGACGCCCTCGCGGCCCTGGGCGTACGAGTAGGCGGGGCTGCGGGTGAAGGGCACCCCGGCGGATTCGGCGAAGTCCGTGAGCCAGTCCGCACCGGCGCGATTGGCGTCGACGTACGCGCGCACGAGCGCGGCGTGGTGGTGCCGCCGCATGCTCGAGAGCACCTTGCCCTGCAGCAGCGACACCTTCCCCGTGTTGCCTCCTGTGGCGAGCTGCGCGACCTCGCCTCCCTCGACGAGCGCGACGTCCATCCCTTCCCGAGCGAGCATCAGCGCCGTCGACAGCCCGGTGATCCCGGCCCCGACGACGACCACCTCGTGCCGCATTCCGGGCTCGAACGGGCTGCCGGCGACCGCGTCGAATGAAGACTTCCAGAGCGATGTCATCCGCCAAGTCAACCCATCGCCCGTCGGTGAGGACAATGCCTTGACACGACGGGCGGCGGGGCCCCGTGATCGGGTCTGGGCGGGACTAGGCTCTGGGTGTCATGAGCGAAGTCGCCATCCCCGCAGTGCCCGACCGCACGGCCGTCGTCGCTGCTGCGATCGACCTGTTCCTCGAGCAGGGCTTCGAGGCGACCTCCGTCGAGCAGATCGCGCAAGCGGCCGGCGTCTCGCGGTCAACGTTCTTCCGCCAGTTCGGCGGCAAGGACGACGTGGTCTTCGCCGACCACGAACTGCTTCTCGCCCAGCTGCGCGACTACCTGGCGCAGCCGCACGAGAACCCGTGGGTGGCGGTGTGCGAGGCATCCAACCGGGTCTTCGTGCACTTCGCCGCCAACCCGGATGTGGCGCGCCGCCGCTACCAGGTGGTACGTCAGGTGCCGGTGCTGCGGGAGCGCGAGATCATCACGGTCTTCCGGTACGAGCGGCTCTTCGACGAGTACCTCCGCCAGGCGCTGCCCGGGCTCGATCCGCTGGATGCCGTCGGCTTCGCCGCGCTGGTGACCGCGACCCACAATCACGTCCTGCGCCAGCTGCTTCGCGGCAAGCGCGTGCGCGTGACCGTCCTTCGGCGGGCCATGGACGACGTGCTGCGCCGCTTCGGCGTGCACCCCGATTCCCAGCCGGCCGCCGCCGACGACATCGTGGTGGCCGTGTTCCCGCGGTCGATGCCGAAGGCGGAGATCGCGCGCCGGGTGCGGTCTCAGCTCGACAGCTGAGACCGCGCGGAACCCCATCCGGGATCGTGCGAGGGCATACCGTACGGTCGGTATGCTGGCGTGACGCCGCTTGGGTGCGACGCTCGACGAGGAGGTCACATGCAGATCACCGGTGCCGTCCTGGAGCGTTCGGGAGCTCCCGCGCCGTTCGCCGGCTCGCGGCCGTTCACGGTGCAGACGCTGGAGCTGGATGCACCGGCGCGGGGCGAGCTGCTCGTGCGCATCGAGGTCGCCGGGGTCTGCCACTCCGACCTGAGTGTCGTCGACGGCAACCGCGTGCGGCCGACCCCGATGCTCCTCGGCCATGAGGCCGCAGGCATCGTCGAAGCGATCGGCGATGGGGTGATGGATGTCGCGCTCGGCGATCGCGTCGTCATGACGTTCCTTCCCCGCTGCGGCGTATGTCCGGGGTGCCTGACCGACGGACGACTGCCGTGCGAGGTGGGGACCGCCGCCAACAGCGACGGCACGCTCGTCGGCGGCGGCATCCGTCTGCACCGCGCCGCCGCCGACGGGTCGATCCAGGACGTGCACCACCACCTCGGCGTCTCCGCTTTCGCGACCCATGCCGTCGTGAGCCGCACCTCGGTGGTGCCGGTCGACGCCGACGTGCCGGCCGACGTCGCGGCGCTTCTCGGCTGCGCGGTGCTCACCGGCGGGGGCGCCGTGCTGAACGCCGGCCGGCCCCGGCCGGGTGAGCCTGTTCTCGTGGTCGGCCTCGGCGGGGTCGGCATGGCCGCGCTCCTGGTCGCCGTCGCGCTCGGCCACGAGGTGATCGGCGTGGATGCCGTCGATGCCAAGCTCGAGCTCGCGCGCGAACTCGGGGCCACCGGTGCACTCAGCCCCTCCGCCGCCGCCGCGAGCGGCATCCGGGCACCTGTCGTGATCGAGGCGGCAGGCGCCGTGCGGGCCTTCGAGACAGCCGTCGCGCTGACCGCGCCCGGCGGGACGACCGTCACAGTGGGCCTTCCTGCACCCGATGCGCGCGCGAGCGTGTCGCCGCTGCAGCTCACCGCCGAGGCGCGCACCGTTGTCGGCAGTTACCTCGGATCGGCCGTGCCGAGCCGCGACATCCCGCGTTATGTCGACCTCTGGCGCGCCGGCCGCCTGCCCCTGGAGCGCCTCGTGTCATCGCGCATCCCCCTCGAACGCATCGACGAAGCCATGGACAGGCTCGCCGCCGGTGGCGAGCTCCGCCAGCTGATCCAGTTCTGAGCCTCTGAAAGGAACCCCACCATGACCCGAATCGCCATCGTCACCGGCGCCGCCCGCGGCATCGGCGCAGCGACCGCGAGGCGTCTCGCCGCCGACGGCCATGCCGTGGCCGTGCTCGACCTGGACGAAGCGAATTGCGCCGAGACGGTCAGCGCGATCACGGATGCCGGTGGCAGGGCGCTGGCCGTCGGCGCGAACGTCGCCGATGCGGCGGCGGTGACGGAGGCCGTCGCCCGGGTCGAGTCGGAGCTGGGCGCGCCGACGATCCTCGTCAACAACGCCGGCATCATCCGCGACAACCTGCTGTTCAAGATGACGGAGGACGACTGGGACTCGGTGCTCTCGGTGCATCTGCGGGGCGCGTTCCTCATGTCGCGGGCGGTGCAGGCGCACCAGGTGGCAGCCGGCTGGGGGCGGATCGTCAACCTCTCGAGCACGTCGGCCCTCGGAAACCGCGGTCAGGCCAACTACGCCGCGGCGAAAGCCGGCATGCAGGGCCTCACGAAGACGCTCGCCCTGGAACTCGGGCGCTACGGCGTCACGGCGAATGCCGTGGCCCCCGGTTTCATCGTCACGGACATGACGCGCCAGACGGCGGAGCGCATCGGCGTTCCGATGGAGGATTTCATCGCGGCGCGCGCCGCCGAGGTGCCGGTCGGACGCGCCGGGTACCCCGACGACATCGCCGCCGCCGTGTCGTTCTTCTGCTCGGAAGGTGCGGGTTTCACCTCGGGTCAGGTGCTCTACGTCGCCGGAGGGCCTCGCGCATGACCATCGACGTCGGCTCCCCCGCCGACCTCGCGCAGGCCATCGGCCGGACGGCGACGGGCGACTGGGTGCTCATCGACCACCAGCGGATCACGGCCTTCGCGGACGCCACCGAGGACTGGCAGTGGATCCACCTCGACGCCGAGCGCGCGGCATCCGGTCCGTTCGGCACGACCATCGCGCACGGCTACCTCACCCTCTCGCTGCTGCCGCGACTCACGGCGGGACTGTTGCGAGTCGGGGGCATCGCGATGGTCGTGAACTACGGACTCGACCGGGTGCGGTTCCTCCAGCCGGTGCCCGCGGGATCCCGCGTACGCGCCGTCACCGAGATCGCCGCGGTGGAGCCGGGCCCGCAGGGGCACCGCGTGAACCTGCACACGACCGTCGAACTCGAGGGCTCCGAGCGCCCCGCCCTCGTGGCCCACACCGTCGGGCTCTTCGTGTCGGAGGAGTGACCCGGGCGGGAGCACCCGACCGTCCGCTGGTGGGCGGGGCGGGGTTTCATGAATAACTTGCCATTCATATAACTGACCAGTAGTATGAAGGTGTGATCCAGACGCTGACCGCCCTTGCAGAGCCGAACAGGCTCGCGATCGTCGAGCTGCTGCGCGACGGCCCGCGATCCGTCGGCGACATCGTCGACGCCCTCGCCCTCAGTCAGCCGCTCGTCTCAAAGCACCTCAAGGTGCTCAGCGATGTCGCGATCGTCGATCGGCGCGTCGACGGCAAGCGCCGGATCTACGCCCTGGATCAGCGGAGGTTCGCGGAACTCGACCGCTGGCTCGACACCTTCGCCGAGCTGTGGGCCGCGCGGCTGGACCGCCTGCAGGCCCATCTCGATGCGACGGGGGCGTGATCGTGAGCACACTGCTGGTCTCGAAGGATCTCGAACGGCGCGAGATCGTGCTCGAGCGGGAACTGCGCGGATCCGTCGATGCGGTGTGGCGCAGCTGGACGACCGTCGAGGGGCTCGAGGCGTGGTGGGGACCCGAGGGCTGGTCGACCACGGTGCTCGCGCTCGATGTGCGCCCCGGTGGTCTCTGGCACTTCGCGATGGGCCCCGCCGGCGCACCGCCCGAGGTGTGGGTGCGCGCCATCTACAGCGAGGTCATCGCGGGCTCGGCGCTGTCGTACGTCGAGGGCTTCTCGGACGAGTCGGGAGCGGACCTCGACCCCGAGTCGAACTCGGTCACCGTCGAGTTCATCGGAGTGGAACCGCACCGCACGCGCCTCGTGCTGCGCACGCGCTTCACATCGGTGCGGCGCCTCGAAGAGATCGCGGCCATGGGAATGGTCGATGGCTGGGCGGGCGGATTCGACCGACTCGAGAACCTGTTGAGGAGAGAGCAATGACCATCACAGACACCGCATCCGTCGTGCGATCCGCCGACGGGACGAGCATTGCGCTGTTCCGGGAGGGCGCCGGGCCGGCGATCATCCTGATCGACCCCGCCCTGTCGACCCATCGGGGCTCGGCCAAGCTCGGGAAGGCCCTCGCCGGACACTTCACCGTGCTGAGCTACGACCGCAGGGGTCGCGGAGGAAGCGGCGACGAGCACCCGGCCACCGCCGACCAGAGTCACGAGATCGAGGACATCGCCGCGCTGATCGAGGCCGCGGGCGGACACGCTGTCCTCTTCGGCACGTCGTCTGGTGCCGCCCTCGCCCTCGAGGCTGCCACGCGCCTCGGCGACCGCGTCACCGGACTGATCGCGTACGAGCCGCCCTTCATCTGCGACGATGCGCGCCCGCCGCTCGCGAACGACCTCCCCGCTCGGGTGGCGGCATCCGTCGAACGCGGCGACCGCTCGCAGGCGGTGAAAACATTCTTCACCGAGGCGATCGGCGTGCCGGCCTTCGGCGTCGCGATCATGCGGATGCTGCCGCTCTGGCGTCACGCCAAGGCCATCGCACACACCTTGCGCTACGACTTCGCCGTGCTCGAGGGGACGCAGCAGGGCATGCCGCTCCCCCTCGAGCGATGGGCGGGGCTCACGGCGCCGACGATCGTTCTGGTCGGCTCGAAGAGCGAGGCGTTCTTCCACCACACCGCCGCGGCCCTGGCCGACGGGCTCCCGACCGTGGAGTACGAGTCGCTCGAGGGCGCGCACCACGGCTCGCCCGAGATGTCCCCGGGCCGCATCGCGGACCGCATCATCGCGCGGTTCGGGGCCTGATCCGGGGCGCGAAGATAGAGTTCCCGCTATGACGACCACCACGGCCGCCGCCGCGCGGGTGTTCCGGGTGCGTGTGCCGTTCTCCACGCGCTGGAACGACAACGACCAGTACGGCCACCTCAACAACGCGGTGTACTACGAGGCGATGGACACCGCGGTCAACTCGTGGATGATCCGAGCCGCCGGACTCGATCCGCACGGCGACGGCACGATCGCCTTCTGCGCCGCTTCGTCGTGCGAGTTCCGGGCGTCGGCGAGCTTCCCCGACGCCCTCGAGGTCGGCATCGGAGTCGAGCGACTCGGAACCTCGAGCGTGACCTGGGCGCTCGGCATCCTGCGCGACGGCGAACACGAGCCGATCGCGACGGGACGGTTCGTGCACGTGTTCGTGGATGCCGCGAGCCGGCGCCCGACCGCCGTTCCGGCATCCGTCCGCGCGGCGATCGAGGAGCACCTGCTCGGCTGACTCCCAAGCTCGACGGTGCGGTGGGCGCCATCGTCGCGTCTGCTCCTTCGCTCACTCGGCGCCAAGTGCGGGTCCACTGGCTTCGCACCCGCACTCCGCGACGAGTGACGCCCAGAATCGCCTCCTGGAGCGCCGGCCCGCAGACGGCAACATCGCGCAGCATCACCCATCCAAGGACGTGCGCGCGGACCGATTGACGGGTGGCGGCTCGAGTGGGAGAGTGAGCCGCATCGGCGGGCCGTGCTGTCCTCCGCTGGGTCGCTTCGAGGGGGTTTTCGTGTCCCGTATCACTCGAGTCATGGTGCTCGCAGCAAGTGTTGTCCTGGCGACATCATCGGTGTTCGCGGCGGCGCCGCCTGCCACCGCCGTCCCGACGAACAAGGTGGACGATTACCTCAGTGCTCTGTGGACGACGGTTCTGGAGACACCCAGCGCCCAGAATCCCTTCGGCGCCGGTGGCGACGCGTACGAGTGTCTCGACCTCGGCGGGACCGTCGCGCCGTTCGCGCCCGTCAGTGCCGACTCCTGCACGGTCAAGCCCGGTACCAAACTGTTCATCGTGGCCCACTCGGTCGAGTGCAGCACGTTCGAGGGCAACGGGACCACCGAAGCCGAACTCCGTGCATGTGCCATTGCAGGAGACCCGGATTCCGACTACACGGTCACCGTCGACGGCAAGGCCGTGCCCGTCGTCGAGGCGGAGACACCCCTGCTGGACATCGTCCTTCCGGACGACAACATCTTCGGTGAGCCGGGCGGATCGGAGGGGCTCTCCGTCGGGCATGGCTGGGTGGCGCTGCTGCACCCGCTGACGCCTGGAAGCCACACGATCCTGATCGACGAGTCCATCACCACGACCATCATCGTCACGCCCCACCGCTGACGCATCGCGGCGAGACATCAGCAACGGCACTCAGGCTCGTGGTGCCGACGGAGCCGGTGACGCGTCAGTAACCGCCGAGACCGCTTGCGGCGCCGAGCCTGCCTCCCGCCGCACGGGCTGAAGCACGAAGATCCGCGCGGTCCGGCCCGAGTCCGCCTCGTAGCGGCGGTAGTCCGGCCACTGCGCCTCCATGAGCGCCCACGTCGCCTCCCGATCATCATCCGGGACGAGCGTGGCGTGCACGGCCAAACGTCGTCCGCGGACAGTGATCTCTGCATCCGGATGCGCGAGCAGGTTCGCGGTCCATGCCGGATGCTTCGCGCCCGCCCAGTTGGTTCCCGCGACGATCGCTCGCCCCTTGCCGTCGGCGGTGTACATCAGCGGTGCATCCCGAGGCTCACCCGACTTCGCCCCGATCGTATGCAGCATGAGCGACGGCACGATGATGCCCGTCAATTGAACTCGCCCGCCGGAGACGCGTGTGAGAAGGCGCTCAACCGGCGGGAGCACCACCGGCGCGATTCGGCGCCACACCTGGGTTCTGGTCAACGGCGCGAGAACTGCGCGGACCACGTCGATGGCACTGGTCATCTGCCCATCATGCCGCGGCTGCTCGACCGCGCCCGCAACCTCAGATGAAGCCGTCGTAGGAGCGCCGCACCACGCCTGAGTGAATCCAGTCGATCAGCGTGACGAAGTCCCACACGTGACGGCCAGTCGCATCCTGAATGTCCTTCGCGTACGGCGGCATGTCGCTGCACTCGAGCAGCAGCGCGCTGATCTCAGGATGGTCTGTCACCAAGCGCACCGCGGTGCTGACGACCTCGTCTCGGACCTGGTCGAGGTCCATCCAGCCCTGGTCCTCGAGGATCGCACCGCGGAACCCGGGACAGTGCTCCATGCCGGCCACGACGATCGGCGCGTCCGCTGCGATACCCACCGCCGCCAGCATGCGCTGATCGAGGCTGCTCTGCTTCGCGCAGAGGATCCCGAGCTGCTGCTGGTCCTGCACTGACGTACGAGACCGCAAGGCCGCCTGCGGCACCTGGACAAACCGACCATCCGGTATGCTCGACCAGGGCCGCAGCTTCATGCGGGGCCAGGGAGAAAGGCAGTGTCGCCGGTGACCGAGCTACCCGGGCTGGATGTCGCGGGCCTCAGCGGCTGGCTGGCCGGCGCGCATCCGGAACTCGTCGCCGGTCCGCTCTCTGCCGCCGTCATCGCCGGAGGACGCAGCAACCTGACCTACGCCGTCGACGGCGCACGCATGCCGCTGATCCTCCGGCGCCCACCACTCGGTCACGTCCTGTTGAGCGCGCACGACATGCGGCGGGAGCACCGGGTGATCTCCGCTCTCGCCCACACGGCCGTGCCGGTTCCGATCGCGGTCGACGTGGTGGACGATACGACGGAGAACCGCGTGACGGGCACGGTGTTCTTCTTGATGGAGAAGGCTCCCGGAACGGTGCTCGCGAGGCCGGCTCAGAACGCGCAGTTCACGGCGGCCGGGATCCGCCGCCTCAGCACCGAGCTCGTCGCCCATCTGGCCGATCTGCATGCGATCGATCCCGCCGCCGTGGGCCTCGCCGACTTCGGACGGCCGGACGGCTATCTGGCACGCCAGCTCTCCACCTGGCGCCGGCAGCTCGACGCCTCGCGTTCGCGAGAGACGCCGGAGCTGGATGCATTGGAGGCGACCCTCGCCGGCGGTATGCCCGAGACGGACCGCACCGCCATCGTCCATGGCGACTACCGCCTCGACAACGCGCTGGTGGTCGGCGAAGCCGACGAGCCGCACATCTCGGCCATCCTCGATTGGGAGATGGCGACCCTCGGGGACCCGTTCGTCGACCTCGGCATCTTCGCGCTCTACTGGGACATCGCGAACCTGCCCGGCGGGTTCGCCGGCGCGGTGCCGAGCGCGGTCGACCCCGCTGCCGGATATCCGGGTTTCGACGAGCTCGTGGAGGTCTACGCCGAGCGGGCGGGGATCGCCGTCCCCGATCTGCACTGGTACCGCGCGTTCGCGGCCTACAAGCTGGCCGTGATCCTCGAGGGAATCCACTACCGCTTTCAGGCCGGCGACACCGTCGGCGAGGGATTCGACCGGATCGGTGCGCTCGTCGAGCCGCTCGCCCGACGAGGACGAGAGGTGCGCTGATGGATTTCGCACACGATGAACGCACGCGAGAGCTGACCGAGCGTGCGAGGGCATTCCTCGACGAGCATGTAGTGCCGGCCGAGGCGGTGCTCGACGAGCAGCTCGCCGCGGAGCCCGGCCGGTGGGGCGGCTGGCCCGTCGTCCGCGACCTGCAGGCGAAGGCCCGCGCGCAGGGACTCTGGAATCTCTTCCTCCCCGGCGACCAGGGCGGCGGCGGCCTCACGAACCTGCAGTACGCGCCGGTCGCCGAGATCACCGGGTGGAGCCCGCGACTCGCGCCGATCGCCTTCAACTGCGCGGCGCCCGACACCGGCAACATGGAGGTGCTGAACGAGTTCGGCACGCCCGAGCAGCAGGACCGGTGGCTCGCCCCGCTGCTGCGCGCCGACATCCGATCGTCGTTCTGCATGACCGAGCCCGACGTCGCGTCATCGGATGCGACGAACATCGGCACCCGCATCCGGCGCGACGGCGACGACTACCTCATCACGGGCCGCAAGTGGTGGTCGACCGGGGCGATGAACCCGGATGCAGCGATCTTCATCGTCATGGGAAAGACCGACCCCGATGCGGAGCGCCACCGGCAGCAGTCCATGATCCTGGTGCCGCGCGACACTCCGGGGGTGCGAATCGTGCGCCCCCTCTCCGTGTTCGGATACGACGATCGCGACCACGGCGGTCACGCCGAGATCGCGTTCGACGACGTGCGGGTGCCGGCCGGGAACCTCATCGGTGCGGAGGGCTCGGGCTTCGCGATCGCGCAGGCACGGCTCGGGCCGGGGCGCATCCATCACTGCATGCGCGCGATCGGGATGGGCGAGCGGGCGCTGTCGCTCGTGCGGGAGCGAGCGAACGAGCGCCATGCCTTCGGGCGCAGCCTCGCCGACCAGGGGGTCGTGCGCGAGTGGGCCGCCGAGGCGCGCATCCAGCTCGAGTCCCTGCGGCTGCTCGTGTTGAAGACCGCCTGGCTGATGGACACCGTCGGCAACCGCGCGGCGATGACCGAGATTCAGGCGATCAAGATCGCGGTGCCTCGGGCCGTGCAGACGATCATCGACCGGGCGATCCAGGTGCACGGCGCAGCCGGGGTCTCGTCGGACACGCCGCTCGCCGAGCTGTACGCCGGCATCCGCTCGCTGCGCATCGCCGACGGGCCCGACGAGGTGCACCTCTCGAGCCTCGGCCGCGCCGAGCTCCGCCTCTGATCATTCGCCGCGGATGCCCGCCGGGGCGGCATGTCGCTGCTGCAGGGCCGTGATGCGATCCTTCCCCGGTGCGGATCAGCGGTGCGGGATGCCGGAGATCATGCCGCCGTCGACGACGAACTCGGCGCCCGTGGTGAATGCGGAGGCGTCGGAGGCCAGGAATGCGACGGTCCCGGCGACGTCGGCGGGAACGCCTGGTCGCCCGAGCGGGATGTCGAGGTGCTCCGGGTCGATGCGGGTCGTCATCTCGGTCAGGATGAGCCCGGGATGCACCGAGTTCACCCGGATGCCGCTCGGCCCGAGCTCGACCGCGAGACCCTGCGTGAGCCCGCGGACGCCGAACTTGGAGGCGGTGTAGCCGTGCAGTCCCGGACTTCCCCGCATGCCCTCGACCGACGAGATGTTGATGATCGACCCTCGGCCCTGCGCCTTCATCTGCGGCACCACCGCGCGGCAGCCGAGGAAGACGCCGGTGAGGTTGACGCCGATCACGGCGTTCCACTTGGCGAGGGTGAAGTGCTCGATCGGCGCCGCATTGGCGATGCCAGCGTTGTTCACGAGGATGTCGACGGCGCCGAACCGCTCGATCGTGGCCCGCACGACGGCATCCCAGTGCTCCTCGTCGGTGACGTCGACGTGCGCGAACATCGCGCGGTCGCCGAGCTCGCCGGCGAGGGCGCGTCCCGTCTCGTCCAGGAGGTCGGCGACCACTACGCGGGCACCGGCGGCGTGCAGCGCGCGAACGTACGCCTCGCCCAGGCCGCGAGCGCCACCCGTCACGATCGCGACGCGCCCTTCCAGGTCGGTCATGGCGCGACCTCGATGACGAAGCGCCACGCGCGCATCGTGTCAGGCGTCGGCATCCGTCCTCCTTATGCCGGTCAGGAAGAGGTCGGTGAGCTGCTCGGCGACGAGCGTCTTGTCCTCCGGACCCTCGGGGTGATACCAGTGCGACAGGTAATGGATATCGCTGAAGAAGTTGGCGATCAGCACCGCGCGCGGAATGTCGCTGCGATAGATCCCCTCGCCCTGGCCGCGCTGCACGAGCGCGGCGAACTCGTCGTGGTAAGCGCGGCGCCGCCGCACGACTTCCTGCTGGCGAGGCGGCGTGAGCATGTGCTGGCTCCGGAAGAACACCGTGCCCTCGGGCAGGAACTCGATCGATGTCTCGACGACATCGATGCACACGGCCGCGAGCACATCGTCGACCTCGCCGCCACGCGCGATGATCTCGTCGAGGCGCGACTTCTGCAGCGACAGCATCCGCTCGTAGATCGCGAACAGCAGGTCGTCCTTGGATTCGAAGTAGTGGTACATCGCGCCCTTGGTGACGCCGGCGCGCTCGACGATCTGCTGAACGCTCGTGTTGGCGTATCCCTGGGTCGCGAAGAGGTCGACGGCGGCCCGTGTCACACCATCGGCCACGCTCGTGTCCTTCATCGCCGCATCCTCACCCGACGGGGCGGATGCTGCCGCCACCGTCGATCACGAGCGTCTGACCGGTGATCCAGCCGGCGTCGTCCGAGAGCAGGAAGGCGACGGGACCGGCGACGTCGTCCGGTTCTCCCAGTCGCTGCAGGGGATACCCTGCCGCCACCTGTGCTTCCCGTCCCTCGTAGAGAGCGCGCGCGAACACCGTCTTGATGACGGCGGGGGCGACGGCATTGACGCGGATGCCGGGCGCCAGCTCGTGCGCCAGCTGGATCGTCAGGTTGATGAGCGCCGCCTTGGAGACGCCGTAGATGGCGATGCCCGGGCTCGCCGACAGGCCGGAGATGGAGGACACGTTGACGATCGAGCGCTGGAGGCCGGCCGCGACGGCGTCGCGGGTCCACTCCAGCGCTGCGATCACGTTGACCTCGAGAATCTTGCGTGCCGCGGCGGGGTCGACATCGAGCGCGGGACCGTACGCCGGATTGATCCCGGCGTTGTTCACGAGGTGGTCGAGCCGCCCGTGGCGCTCGGCGATGTGCGCGAACACTGCGGCGCGATGGTCGGCGTCGTCGGCCCGGCCGGCGACCGCGGTCGCTCGATCGCCGCCGAGCGCTTGCACGGCGGCATCGAGCCCTTCCTGCTTGCGCCCCGTGATCACCACCGCGCCGCCCTCGTCGCAGATGCGCTGCGCGATCGCGAGTCCGATTCCCCGGCTCGCTCCGGTGATCAGGGCGACCCTGCCATCGAATCTCTGCACGTCGCTCCAACCCTTCGTGTTGCGCAGCCGATGCCGCCCGGACTCACGCGGTCTCGTCGGCCGGTCGGCTCGGCATACCGGCCAGTCGGTACGGGGTCCAACGTAGCAGGAGACAACATGTGGGACTGCGTTCCACTACCGGTGGTACTGGGTATCAGCTATGCTGGCGAGCACGTCGAACCAGGAGCACCCCATGAGCCACACCCCCGTACCCGGCGAGCGCGTCGCGGGCTATGACGTCTCCGACCGTCTGGGCACCGACTACTACGCCGTCTTCGCCGACATCCCGGCGGCCGACCGCGAGGTCTGGGATCGGGCGAAGGCCTTCATCGACGAGGCGCTCCCCCGGATGGACGGGCTCTGGGACCGCGGCGAGTACGACCTCGACCTGACGCGGCGCATGGGCGAGCTCGATCTCTACAACGACGGCCTGGTGCACCCGGGGCTCGGATACTCGTCGCCGCTGGCCGCGGGGCTCGTGAATATGGAGATCTCCCGAGGCGACGGGTCGCTCGGCACGGTCATCGCCGTGCAGGGCGGCCTGGCGCTGCGCTCTATCGCTCTCTTCGGCAGCGACGAGCAGAAGGCGCGGTGGCTCGTGCCGGTCGCCCGCGGCGAGGTGCTCGCGGCCTTCGCGCTCACCGAGCCCGACCACGGCTCGGACTCCGTTTCGCTCGAGACCGAGGCGGTGCGGGCCCCTTCGACGGGCGCGGGGACCGACGGCTGGGTGCTCAACGGCGCCAAGAAGTGGATCGGCAACGGCTCGTCCGGCGGCGTCACCGTCGTCTGGGCGCGGGTGAGCGACCCGTCCGACCCCGAGCACGACGGCAAGGTGCGGGGATTCCTCGTTCCGCAGGAGACCCCGGGCTACGACGGCCGTCCGATCCTCGGCAAGGCGTCGCTCCGCGCCATCCACCAGGCGCACATCACGCTCACCGACGTGCGTCTCCCCGCGGATGCGGTGCTGCCGGGCACGCATTCGTTCAAGGATGCCTCCATCGTGCTGTACTCCACCCGCTCCGGCGTCGCGTGGTCGGCCCTCGGGCACGCGACCGCCTGCTACGAGGCGGCGCTCGCCTACTCGCAGCAGCGGGTGCAGTTCGGCAAACCGCTCGCGAAGTTCCAGATGGTGCAGGAGCGCCTGACGCAGATGCTCGACGAGCTCACGGCGATGCAGCTCTACTGCCGCCACCTGGCGGACCTGGAGACCACCGGCGGCCTCCGGCCGACGCAGGCATCGCTCGCCAAGTACCACAACACGCGCGCCGCTCGCCGGATCGCGGCCGTCGCCCGCGACCTGCTCGGCGGAAACGGCATCCTGTTGGAGAACCGCGTGATGCAGCACATGGCCGATATCGAGGCGATCCACACGTACGAGGGCACCGAGTCCGTCCAGGCGCTCCTGATCGGCCGCGACATCACCGGCCACAGCGCGTTCGCCTGATCCTCGGGAACCGCGAGTCGATGCGCTAGCGTGGCGGGCGCGCCGATGCAACCCCGCCGTGGCAGCGCGCCGACCGTCTACCGTCGGAGCATGGGATTCTTCAGCGACGAGCCGCGCCGCGTGCGCATCGAGTCCTCGGTCGACCTCGCCCCGCACCGGGCCCCGTGGAGCCTGTGGGCCGACGGGTTCGGCAAGTTCGGCATCCGGGCGGTCCAGATCATCGTCGTGGTCATCCTGGCCGCCGGCATCATCTGGGGCATCCAGCAGGTGACCCTCGTGACGATCCCGGTGACGATCGCCCTCATCATCGCGGCGTCGTTCGCTCCCGTCATGTCCTGGCTGCGCCGGCGGGGTGTGCCTTCCGTCTTGGCAACCATTCTCGTGATGCTCACCAGCACGGTGGTTCTCGGGCTGCTGGCCTGGCTCATCGTCTCGGCGGTGCGCAACCAGTGGGACGACCTCTACACGCAGGCGGAACAGGGATTCCAGGACCTGATCGCCTGGGTGAACACGCTGCCGTTCGCGCCGTCGCCTGACCAGCTGGAGGAGTGGCGGACAACCGCGGTCGACTTCGTGACCAGCTCCCAGTTCGGCTCCGGTGCCCTCGCGGGTGCCGGCGCCGTCGCCAACTTCGTCGCGGGCCTCATCCTGATGATCACGGTGCTCTTCTTCTTCCTCAAGGACGGCCCGCAGATATGGGAGTTCCTGCTGCGCCCGTTCCGGGGCGAGAACTACGCGCGGGCGCGCCGCATCGGCGACAAGACGGTGACGACGCTCGGCAGCTACCTGCGCGGCACCGCGGCCGTCGCATTGGTGGATGCCGTGGGAATCGGCATCGGACTCTTCATCCTCCAGGTTCCCCTGGCGCTGCCACTGTCGGTGCTGGTCTTCCTGCTGGCCTTCATCCCCATCGTCGGGGCGACCCTGGCGGGAATCATCGCCGCGCTCGTGGCGCTCGTCGCCAACGGCCCGGTCGTCGCCCTCATCGTCGTCGGCATCGTCGTCCTCGTGAACCAGCTGGAGGGGAACTTCCTCCAGCCGGTGCTGATGGGGCGGTCCATGAAGCTCAACTCACTCGTGATCCTGATCGCGCTGACCGTCGGTGCTCTGCTGAGCGGCGTCATCGGCGCGGTGCTCGCCGTCCCGATCACGGCCGTCGCGTGGGGCGCTGTTCAGGTGTGGGACGGGCCCAACCAGCCGGCCCGCTGGGCGCGCCCGAAGCCGGCGGAAGCCGCCGCCGCTTCGCGCCCCTGACCCAGAGCAGCGCCGCGGTGAGCGCCGCGCTGTGGGCGGCCACGCTCCCGTCAACCCCCTCAGCGACGCGGCGAGCGCGGGCGTAGTTTGACGCCATGGACGGCTGGGCCGCGGTCGACTTCGGGTTCGCCCGAGAGGTGCTTCAGCGCGGCATCGCCGCCCTCTACCTCGTCGCCCTGATCTCGACGTTCAACCAGTTTCCCGCGCTCCTCGGCGGGAAGGGGCTGCTCCCCGCCCCTGACCTCCTCGAATGGGCGCGCTCGTCGAAGCGGGCGGCCAAGCTGCTGCATCCGACGATCTTCCTGCGGTGGGCCTACACCGACCGCAGGCTGCGGAGTCTCTGCATCGCGGGCGTCGTCGTGGCGGCCGCTCTGGTCGTGGGACTGCCGCAACTCGGACCGCCGTGGGTGCCGATGCTGTGCTTCCTCGCGCTGTGGGGGCTGTACATGTCGATCACGAGCATCGGCCAGACCTTCTACGGCTTCGGGTGGGAGATGCTGCTGCTGGAGTGCGGGTTCCTCGCGGCCTTCCTCGGATCCGGCGGCCAGCCGCCCCCGACGATCATCGTCGTGCTGTTCTGGTGGCTGCTGTTCCGGCTGGAGTTCGGCGCGGGGATGATCAAGATCCGCGGCGGGCGCGAGTGGCGCGACCTCACGGCCCTGATGTACCACCACGAGACGCAGCCGATGCCGGGGCCGCTCAGTCGCCAGGCTCACCTGCTGCCGAAGTGGTTCCACCGCGGGGAGGTGCTCGGCAACCACTTCGCGCAGCTGGTGGTCCCGTGGCTGCTGTTCGTCCCGCTGCTCGGGCTGTGGGTCCCGGATCTCGTGCCCGCCCTGACCGGTGCGGCGGCCGGGCTGATCGTGCTGCTCACGCAGCTGTGGCTCGTGCTCACCGGGAACTTCGCGTGGCTAAACTGGGCGACGATCGTGCTGGCGTTCTCCGCAATCGGCATCCCGGGCATCGGCGGCGAGCCGGATGCCGGTGCCGGCGGCGAACCGGGTGCCGGTGCCGGCAGCATCCCGCTGTACTGGATCGTCGTGACGGCCGCGGTCGGGCTGCTGTACGCGGTGCTCAGCTGGTGGCCGCTGCGCAACCTCTTCGCCCGCCGCCAGCTGATGAATGCGAGCTTCAATCGGTATCAGCTCGCCAACGCCTACGGCGCTTTCGGCACGGTGACCAAGGAGCGCATCGAGATCGTCGTCGAGGGGACGATGGATGCCGACCCCCACACGACGGACTGGCACGAGTACTCCTTCAAGGGCAAGCCGGGCGACCTGCGCCGGGTCCCCCGGCAGTACGCGCCGTATCACCTGCGGCTGGACTGGCTGATGTGGTTCCTGCCGCTCGGACGCCTGCGGGAACCATGGTTCGAGGCGTTCCTGCTCAAGCTTCTCGAGGCGGATGCCGGGACCCTCGGCTTGCTCGACCGGGAACCCTTCGACGGCCGCCGGCCCAGATGGGTACGGGCCAGGGCGTATCTGTACCGATTCTCCACACGGGCGGAGCGTCGGGAGACCGGCCAGCACTGGGTGCGCGAGCCCCGCGGCGTGGCGATGGGCCCCGCCCGCCTGCCGGACGACGCCGGTCGCTGACGCAGAGCCTAAGGTGCCCCGAGCTGAGAGGGGTGCGTGAGCCGCCACCAGGCGGTGGGCGGGACGATGGTCCCCTCGATCTCCACGGGGACCGACACGCTGTTCGGTCCGGCGCTCCATGTGATGCTGCCCACGACCGCTCCGTCTTCATAGGTCGTCGGGGTGATCGTCTCCATCGTCGCGGTGATGGTCGTGTCCGACCACGTGAGGATCGAGGCGCTGTCCGCGACGATGACCCGGGCGGTGGAGCCCCACGGCGTGGCGACCGATCCGACGTCCCGCCCGCTCGACACGACCGGCACCGTGTGGAATCCGCGGCGGATGCTGTCGAACAGCGTGAGGACCGTGCTGTTGACGGAGTCGTCCGAGAACCCGCTGAGCACGACACCGGTCATGCTGAGCGGGGCACCCGCCCCCACGTCGAGGGAAGCCGTGTACAGGAGGCTGTGGCTGCCATCGCCAAGGTTGCCTGTCTTGAGCCCGCTGACTCCGTCGGTCCCGAGCAGTTCGTTGGTGTTGTACATGGCACCGGGACCGGGGAGGGTGAGCGACGGCATCGCGACGATCTTCGCGATCGCGGGGTTGGCCGCGGCCAGCTTGCCGATCGCGATGAGATCGGTCGGGGTGCTCGTGTTACGGGCGTCGAGGCCGGTGGGTTCGACGATCGTCGTGCCGGTGAGACCGTGGGCCGTCAGCCAGTCCCGTGCGGCGCTGACGAACGCGCCCTGCGATCCGAACGCCCACGTCGACACCGCCTCGGCGTAGTTGCTCGCCGACGGGATGAGCATCGTCGCCAGAGCATCGTGCTGCGACATCGAGCTGCCGATGGGCATCGCCGCGATCGTCGCGCCGAGCACGTAGTACTTGTCGTAGAGGTCGTGGTCGGCCTTGTCGAACGTGATCGTGGGTCCCGGGTCGTCGGCGCCCTCGAGCGGAAGCGCGTCGAGGATGACGAGCGCGGTGATGAGCTTGGTGATGCTCGCGATCGGGCGAGGGTCGTTCGTTCCGCTGGTCAGCCAGATGCCGCTCGCCGCATCGCCGAAGTAGGTTTCGGCGCCGGAGACGCTGACCGCTGAGGCCCCTTCGGTCGGCAGCGCGATCGCGGCGGGACCGGCAGCCGAGGCCTGCGGCGCCTGCCACGTGACGACGGGTGCGCTCAATGGCGCGTTCAGCGCCCAGCCGACGTACGCGCCGATCGAGGCGAGAACCACGGCGATCACGATCGCCACGATGGACAGGCCACGGAGGATGCGGGAGCGGCGGCGCTTGCGATCGACGCCATCGCGATGATCGAGGTAGATCTGCTCGTTGCGGATGAGGTCGGCGAACGCCGACAGCTCATCCGGCGAATGATGGTGGGTCGTCATCGGTTCCCGTCGCGGGTCTCGCATCCCATCATGCAGGATGACGGCTTCGACCCGCGCAGCGGGCGCGAGAGCGGTTAGCCGGACGCCTGCGGCACCTCTACGGTGTAGGACGTGATCCGAGTCACCGCGCCGTCGCGGAATTCGTAGACATCGCACGACGCGACGACCGAGAGGCCGTCGTCGGCGTGATACCTGGTGAGCGTGTCGACGGCGACGCTCCCGCCGCCATCGACGACGAGGAAGCGCTCGACCTCGACCCGCACGCCTTCCAACCCGGTCGCCGTCGACCGGCACGCCGCGATGACCTCGTCACGGCCGCGCAGGCCGTCCGAGCCAGGCATCTGCCAGACGACGTCCTCCGCGAGATGCGGGAATGCCTCCTCGAACCGGTGTCCCGAGAAGCACTCGGCTATCTCGCGTGGGGTGTGGTGTGTCATCGCCGCCTCCCTTTCGGATTGCCGCGAGGCTACCTCAGCAAGCGGCCGGGCGCACTCACTCGGCGCAGCGGTCGATGTCGCTTTACCTCTCCCGGCCATCGCCGTCAAGGCCCCCCGAGCACTCAGGAACGGTCCGTACGGTCGTGAGTCCACTTGCCCGCGGCGACCACCGCGGCCGACCAGACAGGCCCTCATGTTCCGCTACATCATCCGCTATCTGCCCGTGATCCTCCCCGTTCTCGTGCGCTTCCTGCGCAATCGCCGCTCGGCGGGCGCCACCGGAGCACCCTCCGCCTCGTCCCGGTCGCGCGCGTAAGGGATCCTCGCCCGCCACGACGGCTCCCGGAACCGCCGAGCGGGCATCCTGCGCACTCTCGGCGAAAGCCGACGGGCTCCTGGGCGCGGGATCCATCGCGCGCCAAGATGGAGGCATGCCCTACGACATCCCCGCCCCGATGCTGGCGAAGAGCGTGCCCGAGATCCCCGACCCCGCGAAGTTCGAGGGCGGCCTGAGCTTCGAGCCCAAATGGGACGGGTTCCGCGGCATCGTGTCGTGGGACGGCACCGACGTCGAGATCGGCAGCCGGGGTGCCAAGCCGCTCACGCGGTACTTCCCCGAGCTCGTCGAGGCGTTCGCCCGGCTGCTTCCCGAGCCGTGCCTGCTCGACGGCGAGGTCGTCGTGCCGAAGGGCACGAAGGGTGCCCAGCGGCTCGACTGGGAGTCGCTGACGCAGCGCATCCACCCCGCGGCATCCCGCGTCAACATGCTGGCCGAGACGACGCCCGCAATGTTCATCGGCTTCGACCTGCTCGCCCGCGGCGACCGCGATCTTCAGGGCGAGCCCTTCGCGGTGCGGCGAGCGCAGCTCGTCGAGTTGCTCGGCCCTCTGCCGCATCCGATCCACGTCACGCGCACCACCGAGGATCCCGACCTCGCGCGCCGCTGGCTCTCCGAGTTCGAGGGGGCGGGGCTCGACGGCGTTGTCGCCAAGCCCCTCGCCGAGCCGTATGCACCGAACAAGCGCACGATGTTCAAGATCAAGCACGCGCGGACCGCCGACGTCGTCGCCCTCGGCTACCGCATCCACAAGTCGGGTGAAGGCGTCGGGTCCGTCCTCGTCGGCCTCTACACCGACGGAGGCCGGCTGCACAACGTCGGAGCCGTGTCGGCCTGGAGCAACGCGCGACGCCTCGAGCTGGTCGACGAGCTTGCGCCGCTGGTGCAGACGGACGCCGCGGGCGAGGCCATCACCCAGGAAGGCGAGAAGTCGCGCTTCAACTCCGGTCGGGGCGACAACTCCTTCGTCAAGCTGCGCCCGGAGCGCGTGCTCGAGGTGCGCTACGACCAGCTCGAGGGCGACCGGTTCCGGCACACGGTGCAGTTCGAACGCTGGCGTCCCGACCGTGAGCCCGAATCGTGCACGTACGCGCAGCTCGAACGGATCAGCGCCTACGACGTCGGGGACGTGCTCGTCTGACCCTGCTCACCCCGCCGAGACTGCGTCCCCGCGCCGAGACTGCGGCCGGTGCACGCAGTCTCGGCGCGCACGCGCAGTGTCGCGCCCGGAACAGCTGACCAACGCCGCGGCGAGCCGGCCGGCTAGGCCCAGTTCGCCTCATTCTTGCGGCTCGGCTGCACGCGCGGCGGCTCGCCCGGCATCTTCGGAAAGTCGGGCGGGAACGGCAGCTCGCCGAGTCCGTCGGCGAGATCGCGCTCCCACCACTGCAGCAGCGTGTCGATCTTGCCCGGAGCCTTCAGCAGGCCCGCCCACGGGTCGCCCACCGATGCCAGGCGCTCCGGGATGGAGCGCACCGTGAACGCCGCCGGGTCGAGGCCGTCGAGCTCATCCCACCCCACGGGCGTCGACACGGTCGCCGTCGGCAGCGCCCGCGGGCTGTAGGCGCCGGCCATCGTGCGGTCGCGGTTCGCCTGGTTGAAGTCGACGAAGATGCGGTCGCCCCGCTCCTCTTTCCACCAGTTCGTCGTGACCTTGTCGGGCATCCGCCTTTCGAGCTCGCGCGCCGCCGCGATCACGGCGTGGCGCACATCGAGGAACTCGTGCGTCGGCTCGATCGGGCAGAAGACGTGGATGCCGCGGTTGCCGCTCGTCTTGACCCAGGCCTCGAGCCCTCCCTCGCGCAGCACCTCGCGCAACGCGTGCGCGGCGGGCACCGCTTCGGAGAAGCCGGTGCCCGGCTGCGGGTCGAGGTCGATGCGCAGTTCGACGGGGTTGTCTGTATCGCCCGCCAGCGATGCCCACGGGTGGAACACGATCGTGTTCATCTGGATCGCCCAGACGATCGCGGCCGGCTCCGTGAGCACGAGCTGCGGATGCCGCCGCCCGCTGTTGTACCTGACCGTCACCGCCTCGACGTAGTCGGGGGTGCCCTTCGGCGGGTTCTTCGAGAAGAACGACTCGCCGTCGATCGTCTCGGGAAAGCGCTCGAGCGAGACGGGCCGGTTGCCGTTCGCGGCCAGGAACGGGCCGGACACCGCGATCGCGTACTCCGCGAGCTCCCGCTTCGTGATGCCGAGCTCGGGCCATAGCACCCTGTGGGGGCTCGACAGCCCCACCTCGCGCTCGCCGTGCGGTCCGGGGACGGTGAGGGTGATGCGTTCCGACGCCATGTCTGGGAGCCTAGGGCCGCCCACCGTCATCCGTCATCCGTCCGACGAGGACTCCTTCACCACCGGGAACAGCATGTGGGTCACGCGACGCGCGCGGATCACCACGCTGGGGTCGCCGAGCAGGATCTCGCCCTCGGGGATGTCGACGAAGTACTTGTGCCCGTCGCCCAGCACCACCGGCACGATGTCCATCGCGACCTCGTCGAGCAGTCCCGCCCGCAGCGCCTGCGACGCGATCGTGCCGGCGGCGACGCCGACGTGCTTGGCCCCGGCGATCTCCTGCGCCACGGCGATCGCATCCTCGACGCCCGTCGTGACGAACCGGAACTGATCCGAGCCCGGGTAGGACCAGTCCGTCGGCGGTTCGTGGGTCACCACGACGACGGGCACTCCCATCGGATGCTGTCCCTTCCAGCCGTCCGTGATGTCGAAGAGCAGACGACCGACGACGAGCGCGCCGACCTCGGAGGTCCACGCGGTCCAGTAGTCGGCACTCTCCCGTGTCAGGTGGAACGGGGGAAGGTCGCCGTGGTTGACCACCTCGACGTCCCCCGCGTCGTACCAGTCGAACAGCGCGCGAGGGTTGTTGTCGGGGTCGGCGACGAATCCGTCGAGCGAGACGGATGCCGCCGAGATGACCTTGCCCATGAGGCTCACTCCTCCGGCTTCGCGGAGCCGTCCGCCAGCAGGGCGTCGAGCTTCTGATAGCCCTCGGTCATGCCCTTCTCCATGCCGTACTGCAGCATCATGTCGAGCACCTCCACGTCGGGGAAGACGCTCCGATCGACGATGCGCGAGCGGCCGCCCGGCAGCTCCTCGAACCGCATGATGTCGAGGCTGACCGCGTCGGGAGCGCCCTCCCACTCGAACGTCTGGATGATCACGTCGTTCTCGCGGACGGTGTGGAACACGCCACGGAAGGCGTAGGTGCTGCCGTCGGGATCGTCCTGCTCGTATCGATAGCCGCCGCCGGTGCGGAAATCCCAGTGTGTGATGCGCGTCGACTCGTCGTACGGGCCGATCCACTTGCGGAACAGCTCCTGATCGCCGTGCGCGTGGAACACGGCCGCGACGGGCGCGTCGAACTCGCGGGTGATGTCGGCGTAGGACTGCCCGGGTACGGCATCGATGACGACCGGGTTGCTCATGACTTTCTCCTTCTCTTCAGAGGGGTGGTGTCCCCCTCGGCTTTCGGATCTGCGGGCGGGGCGTGCGGGGCGGATGCGTCGGCCAGCAGCGCGTCGAGCCTGCGGTACGCCGACTCGGCCACGAGCCGGTACCGGTCGATCCACGCGGTCAGGCGCTCCAGCGCCGCGGCGTCGAGGTGCACCGGCCGCCGCTGCGCGTCGCGCGTGCGCCACACCAGGCCCGCCGCCTCGAGCACGCTGATGTGCTTCGACACCGCCTGCGGCGTGATCGCGAAGGGCTCCGCCAGCTCTCCGAGGGTTGCTGGGCCTCGACTGAGTCGGGCCACGATCGCGCGCCGCACGGGGTCGGCCAGCGCGGCGAAGGCGCGGTCGAGCGGGTCCGCGGCTTCGGCGTCCTGGGTCAATTGATCAATCGATTCTTTTATAAACTGTTTGTTTTATTAGAGGATAGAACCACGCACGCGGAGCGTCAAGAGGTGAGGTCAGTCGGTCTCGGCGAGCGCGAGAACGGGTGCCAGGGCATCCCGGCCCAGGCGGATCCAAGGCCCGCCGGGATCGACGACGACCCCGGTCAGCTCCGCATGATCGCGCAGCGACGCTGCGAGCTTGTCGGCCGGGAAGGGCATCGCCTGGTTGCCACGTCTCATGGCGTGCACCTCGAGCGGGTGCGAGAAGATCTCGAGGTAGCGCTCGCCCTCCGGCGTGCGTGATTCGGCGACACCGACGCGGGGCTTCTCCTCTGGGCTCTGCGGCGGTACCTGACCGACGGCGACCCAGAGGGGCGCGTGCGCGAGCGCGGCCCCGATCGCGGCGGGCGTCTCGGGCGTCCTCGGCTGCGACAGCAGGTTCTTCAGCGTGAAGTTCTCGTCCCCTTCCCGGATCGCCCGCTCGAGCAGCTCGCGGGGAAGCACGGCCCGGTTCGGCGCGGAAGACTGATCGAGGATGATGCCCGCGTACGGTCCGGCGAGCATGTGCCGGATGACGTTCAGCACCGGCTGACCCATGGCACTGGTCTGAGTGTCCTGATCGGCGCGCGCACTCGCGTGCAGCGCGGCCCCCGTGCTGTAGGCGAGCAGGAACTGCTGGTCGCCGTTGCGCACCACCGCGAGGGGCAGCTCCTTGCCTTCGGACAGCAGCGACCGCGCGTCGCCGCGCACCCGGAGGAAGACGTGGCCCTGCAGGAACTGCCGGGCGACGTTCATGAGTTCGAGGGATGTCGGCTCGGCTGTGGCCCCGAGCGCTTCGAGCGCCTCCGCGAGCAGCACGTTGTCGCGCAGCCCCGGCACGCTTTCCGTGGGGGCCGGCGCCTCCTCCCGCGGAGCCGGGCGCGGGCCGGGCGAGGGCTGGGGTGTGGGGCCGGGCCGGGTGGTTGATGCGCGCCCGGTTGCCGGCGCCCCGGTTCCGGATGGCCCCGTCGACGTGATCGTGGCGGAGCTGCCGAGCCCGTGGTACGCCGAGACGGAGATGCCGACCGACGGCGCGGCTTCGGCATCCGGCCCCGCGACCGACTCCCCCGCGTCGGCCCGCTCCGTCGCGCCGGCGTCGGAGGCACCCTGGGGACTGCCGGTGCTCGCTGGGGTGATCTCCGCTGAGCCGGCGGCTGCCTGCTCGGGATTCTGAGGAGCGTCGGGTGCCTGCGGCGCGACGACGTCATCGGACTTCTTGCGGCGCGAGAACAAGGCCATCGGGCCAGCCTAACCCGGCCCGCGCGACCGGTTCAGTGGTTGATGGCGCCGTCGCCGCCGGTCGAGGGTCAGAGCTTTTCGATGGGCGCGATCTTGATCAGGAGCTTCTTGGCGCCGACCTTCTCGAAGCGCACATGGGCGACGCGCTTCGCGCCCTCCCCCGTCACGGCGTCGACCCGGCCCTCGCCGAAGTCGTCGTGCCGGATGCGGTCGCCCGGTGCGAGCTGCATGTCGCCGTTGTCGCGGACCTTCGCAGGAATGCGGTTCGGGAACCGGTCGAGGGCCGTCGATTTGGGCACGAGCGGGGCGCCGTAGTCGCGCCCTCCGAAGCCGCCGGAGCCGCCGCTCGAGCCGGGACGGCGCGCGTTCAGCGCCCGCGACTGCGTTCCGCCCCGTGAGTTCACGTCACCGGGCGACTGACGCCAGTCGATCAGCTCGGCGGGGATCTCCTGCAGGAAGCGGCTCGGCATCGCCACCGTGACCTCGCCGAACTGCGCCCGCGTCATGGCCAGCGAGACGTACAGGCGCTTGCGCGCACGCGTGATGCCGACATAGAACAGTCGCCGCTCCTCGGCCGGCCCGCCCGGTTCGTTGGCCGAGATGCGGTGCGGGATCAGGTCTTCCTCGACGCCGGTCAGGAAGACCGCGTCGTACTCGAGTCCCTTTGCGGTGTGCAGGGTCATCAGCGACACCGACCCGGACGCGTCGTCCAGGTCGTCGGCATCCGACACCAGAGCGACCTCGGCGAGGAAGTCGATGACGGTCCCTTCGGGGTTGTTGCGCGCGAACTCCCTCGCGACGGCCACGAGCTCGTCGAGGTTCTCGAGTCGCGCCTCGTCCTGCGGGTCCTTGCTCGCGCGCAGCGCGTCGAGGTACCCCGACTTCTGCAGCAGCAGGGAGAGCCCCTCCGCGACGGCGGTGGGCGCGGCGAGTTCGCCGGAGGAGGGCAGCATGAGGGCGGATGCCTCGCGCAGCACCCCATCGAGCTGCGCGATCGCCGCCTGGATCTTGGGGCCGACCCCCAGCTCGTCCGGCATCGACAGGGCATCGCGGAACGTCATGTCCTCGCGGTCGGCGAAGTTCTGGATGGCCGTCTCGGTGACGTCGCCGATGCCACGGCGGGGGCGGTTCAGGATGCGCCGCACCGCCATCCCGTCGGCCGGATTCGCCACCGCCGTCAGGTACGCCATCGCGTCCTTGATCTCGGCACGCTCGTAGAACTTCGTGCCGCCCATGATCTTGTAGGGCAGCGCCGACCGGATGAAGATCTCCTCCAGCGCACGGCTCTGAGAGTTCGTGCGGTAGAACACCGCCACCTCGGAGTACGGCACCCCGCGGCGGTGGATCGCCTCGATCTCATCGGCGACGAACTGGGCCTCGTCGTGCTGCGAGTAGCCGGTGAAGCCGACGATCAGCTCGCCGGCCCCGACATCCGTCCAGAGCTTCTTGTCCTTGCGGTCGAAGTTGTTGCGGATGACGGCGTTCGCCGCGCTCAGGATGTTCTGCGTCGAGCGGTAGTTCTGCTCGAGCAGCACCACCTTGGCGCCCGGATAGTCGCGCTCGAACTCGCTGATGTTGCGGATGTCGGCGCCGCGGAACGCGTAGATGGACTGATCGGAGTCGCCGACCACCGTCAGCGAGGCACCCGCCTTGTCGGGGTCACCACTTCCACCGGTCACTGAGCCCGCCGAAGTGTCGAAGATCATCATGCCGCCGGACTCGAATCCGCCACCGGTCCCTGAGCCCGTCGAAGGGTCGGACCCGATCGGCCGGGTCAGCTCGTGGATGAGGGCGTACTGCGCGTGGTTCGTGTCCTGGTACTCGTCGACCAGGATGTGCCGGAAGCGTCGCCGGTACACGTCCGCCACCCGAGGAAACGCACGGAACAGGTACACGGTCTGCGCGATCAGGTCGTCGAAGTCGAAGGCGTTCGCCCGCTGCAGCTGGCGCTGGTAGTCGGCGAAGACATCCACGAACACGCGCTCGGCGGGATCGCTCATGTTGGCCTGGCGCGCGTACGACTCCGCGTCGGCGAGCTCGTTCTTCAGCTTGGAGATCTTGCCCATGGCGGCCGCGGGCGTCAGGCCGTAGGCATCCGCCTCATGCTCCTTCACGAGCCGCTTCAGGAGCGCCCGCGTGTCGCCGGAGTCGTAGATGGTGAACGACTGCTTGAAGCCGAAGTTCTCTGCCTCCCGCCTGAGGATGCGCACGCACGCGGAGTGGAAAGTCGAGATCCACATGCCCTGGGATGCCTGACCGACCAGGTGCGCGACGCGCTCGCGCATCTCGCCGGCGGCCTTGTTGGTGAAGGTGATCGCGAGGATCTGGCTGGGCCACGCCTCGCGGTTGCGGATGAGGCCGGCGATGCGATGGGTGAGGACGCGCGTCTTTCCCGATCCGGCACCGGCGACGATGAGCAGCGCCGGCCCGCGGTAGAGCACGGCCTCGCGCTGAGGCTCGTTGAGGCCGACGAGGAGGTCATCGGCATCGTCGCGCGGCGCGGCGCCGGGCGCTCGAGGGCCTCTGTCGCCCCCGACGATGATCATGGGCGTGGAGGCGTCGGTCATGGCCCTCCAAGTCTAGGCGCGAGCACCGACACTCGCCCTGCGGGCATGGCCCTGACCTCGGTCGGAGAATACCGAGCGCGTTGTGCACAGGCGTCCCATCGAGGGACGCCCGCTGGATGAGAATAGGCGGGTGCCCCTGCCCTCAATAAGCCATCTGACCATCGACGGCATCCCCACCTACGTTGCGGACATCCGTGCGATCTACACCGGAACGTTGACGTTCGGAGTCGGTATGCGCGACGAGTCGGCTCGCACGGCCGGTACAGCGCACCTTCTCGAGCATCTCGTCATGCAACGCGTCGGCAAGGTGAAAGTGGCCCACAACGCGACCACCGCCGACGAGACGATCAGCTTCTACGCACAGGGCGCCCCTCACCTCGTCGCCGACTTCCTGTCGCGAGTGGCGACGGCGATCGCGACGCTCCACCAGATCACCGACGCCGACGTGGCTGAACAGCGACGCGTCATCACGGCGGAGCTCGGGGAGGGCGACGAATTCGTCGGACGTGGGCCCCTGCTGAATCGCTTCGGCGCGAACAGCCTCGGCTTGCTGGATATCGGCTCTCCCGCCCACCGATCTCTGACGCGCGAGGCTGCGCTTGCGTTCGCCGATTCGTGGCTCCATACCGGGAACGCCGTCCTCACGTTCACGGGCGACGTCCCGCCCGGCTTAGCGCTGCATCTTCCGGCCGCGCGCTCGTTGCCGGATCGCCCCACCCCGGTGATACTGCCGCACCGCCGCACCGGGTGGTTGGTCGACGGCCCGATGCCCCTGGCGATCAGCATGCTTCTCGGGCCGGCTTCGAATGCCGCCGTGGGAGTCGCCGGCAGCCTCCTCGCGGATGCGCTTCATTCAGAACTGAGGACGGCGCAACACAAGATCTACTCCGTCTCGCCCTTCGTGGGCGCTGTCACCGCCAACTCGCGCTTTGTTGCGTATGCACTCGATCCACGACCAGAGGACGCAGTTGCCGCGGGGAGGGGTGCCGTGCAGGTGATTCGCACACTCGCCGAGATGGGACCGGACGAAGCGCAGCTGCTCGAAGAGCTCGACCGCTGGAGTCAGGGGGACGACGACCCGGCCGCGCAGGCGGAAGTACTCGATGCCGTCGCGGTTTCCGTGGTCCGGGGACGCAGGGACCCGGACGATCTGGTTCCGATCGTCACGGAGGGACTGACCCGCGAGGATATTCGCAGAGTGATCGCCGCAGCAGTGCCGTCATTGTTCGTGACTTTCGGCGCCGGGATCGTGTCCGACCGCGATCACGGAGTGACGGAGGCGCTCGGCATACCCTTCTCCGAGCAGCCGGAGGCGTACACTGCCGGCCTCACCAGGAGTCAGCTGGTGATGCATCTCGCGAAGCCCGGCGTGGCGCTCTTCAGCCCGCGGATGTTCCGGGGAATGGGCGGGTGGAATCTCGCCATCGACCATGAGCGTGCAACCCTCACCGTTCCGGGTGAGCCGCCCTTCGAAATTCGCTTCGACGATGTCGTGCTGGCCGGATACTCCGACACCGACCGCTTCTGGTCCCTGGTCGCTGCAGGAGGCGATGGGCTTTCGCTGCACCTTGACGACTGGCGCGGCCGCGCGCAGCTCCACCGCCTTCTCGAGGAGCGACTGCCGTCAGAGGCACAGTTCCGTATAGCCGTCGGGGAGGCGGAGGTCGCCTGATATTCCCGCTGAGCGGGCCCTGCGCGCGGCACCGACTCAGTCGGTCGGCGCCGATTCCCGCCTGCGTCCGGGGATTGCCAGCAGCACACCGATGACGGCGATGAGCGCACCGACGCCGGCGGCGATCCACGCGGTGTCGAGGGGGATGTCGAGGTATACGGTGATGCCGAGGATGCGGGAGAGCCCCCACGGGAGCAGCCCCATCTGGTCGTTCCACACCGTGAGGGCCTTCTCCAGGCCGACGAGCGCGACCAGAGCCGCCGGGATCGCCAAGCCGAGGCCCACCGCCGCCAGCACGACGCCCGTCGCGCGTCTACGCCCGAGTTGGGCGGCGAGCGCCCACGCTCCGGCGACGAATGCCCAGACGAAGAGGGCGAAGGCGATCGTGATGTACACGGTTCGCCGGGTGGGATCCGTCCAGAACGCGTACCAGTAGCCTCCGGGGCCCGAGAACGAGAGCGCGAAGAGCAGCAGCGCGCAGCGCAGAACGAGAACGCCGCCGACAGCGGCGAGAACCGCCCACGCCGATCGCTTCCTCAGCGCGACCAGCACCGTGACGGCGAAGATCGCCCAGGCACAGAGGGTCACCGCGATGTGCGCCCACGACAGGAAGGACGTCTGGACCGCCCTCGTCGCGACCAGGAGGGCACCCGGTACGAGCACGAGCAGCCACCGGTCCAGAGACAGCATGCCGAGGGTCGACTCGCGGGCGCGCCACGGGCGGGTGGCCGCGATCCAGGAGATGCGGGCGGCCGCGGCCCCCGGGCGGCGGACAAGGCGGGTGCGCGTGGCCACCATGCCGATCACCAGCCAGGCGGCGGTGAGGGCGAGCAGGACGCGTGCGATCCACGCCATCGCGAGGTCGCGGTCGGCCCGGTCGACGCCGAGCTGCGCGGCCGTCAGGTTGAACGCCGGATAGTCCACGTCGCCCTCGTACTGCTGCACGTGGTCGTCCGCGAGCGCCTCGAACCTGCCGCGGGCATCGGCCCACGAGTCGTAGGCCTCGGGCGACAGCGTGGAATGCCACTGTCCTTGATAGAGGATCATCGCGCGGTACGCGGTGAGCATCCGCAGCACGTCGACCTCGTAGTCCATCGTGCCCACGAAGTCGTCGTGCAGCTCGGCATCCCGCCACGTCCCGGCATCCGTCGACACGATGAGCGCCTGCATCTCCTCCGCGGCCGCGACGGCGTCCTCGCCCTCGGCGATGGCCTCGTCGACCTCGTCGCCGACGATGGAGGACATCACGCTCAGCACCGCCGTGTCGCCGGTGAGGATGTCCCACTCGAAGATCCACATCATGGGGGGCGGCTCGAGGCCGATCGCGAACACCCGCTTCTCGGCGAACGGACCGATGTACATCCCCTGGGCGACCGCCGCCCTCGAGAACGCCATTGCCTGGGCGATCGCCGTCACGGTGGCCTCGTCATCCGAGAACCATCGCCGTGCCCAGTCGACCGTCACTGCCTGCACATCGGTGTCGGGGTTGCGCGCGAGTCTCACAGAGAGCTCGGTGTTGAGGTCGTAGAGCTGCCAGAAGCCGGACTTCAGGTACAGGCTCATCGGGCCGGCCCTCCAGGGGCCTCCGTCCTGGGTCCAGGTCCAGATCCCCTCGATGCGCGGATTCGCCGCGAGGAAGCTCTGCAGGGCGCGCTGATATTCCGCGCCGAGGTCGTTCGGAAAGGCGCCGAAGTTCTCGAACTCCCGGCGGCTCTGGAACTCGACGATGCGGCGCTGCTCGCCGATCTCGAGGGTGTTGTTGTCGGGCAGCCAGCTGTAGAAGTCGCCGAGGGTGTACTTCGTCGACACGATGAGGGCGGGTGAGTCGATGCCACCCAGGACCGCCTCGTACGACTCCGGATTGGTGTGCATGTCGCCCACAGCACCGACGCCGACGCTCCACGTGCGGAAGATGAGCTCCTTGTCGGCCTGCTCCGCACCGGCGGAGAGCGACGTGAGCATCGCGCGCACGGAGTCCACGGTCGTCACGGCGAGGGCCGAGTAATAGTCCCAGCCTTCGACGTCGTACACGCGCCCCGCTTCGCCGATGCGGATGACGGTGCCATCCAGCGACGGCATCGCGGCGTAGACCTCGTCGTACGCCGCTGCGTAGACATCCCACAGCTCGGGGTTCTCGGTGTCGAGGGAGCCGAAGCGGTCGGTCAGGTACGTGGCCAGCGGCGTCGTGAGGGTCAGCATGTCGGTGCGGAGGTACACCTTCATACCGAGCGCGTCGGCGTAGTCGAACATCGGCCCGAAGGCCTCTCGCATGGCCAAGGCCCGTTCGGCGTGCACGTCGCCCTCGGGGTAGACGCCTTCGACGCCGTCGAAGGTGGCGTATTCGATGAAACCGGGGAAGGTGATGGCGTTGTATCCCTCGGCGAGGATGTGCTTCGCGAACTCCTCGAACTCGAGCTGCGCCTCGGCGAGGGCATCCTGGTCGATGTAGGGGGCTTCGGCGAGGATCACATCGACGAAGGCGTTCGACGTGTGCGAGTAGTCGGTGCCCGCCGCGTACGCCTCCTCGTCGGGTTCGACCCCGACCGCGCCGAGATCCGCCATCCGCAGCCCGAGGCGGGAGGTGATCGTTCGGCCCAGGTCGCTGTCGACGGAGCGTCCGTCGCGCACCGCCGAGGCGAGGTCGTACACCCCGCGCACCGCGCCGGTCTCGCTCTCCGCGACGATACGCAGCGCGTCGGTGGAGCCCTCGAGGCGGTAGGACTCGTCGTCAGCCTCGCCGTCGGCGTAGACCACCGACAGGGTCGCCTCGCCCTTCGTGCCGGATGCCGTGGCCACCGCATTCCGCAGCTCATCGGTCGCGACATCCAATCGCAGCGTCGCCGGCGCGTCGATCGAGACGAATTGCGGCGGCAGCACTGCCGGCAGCACCGCCGGCTGCGGCGCCTGAGTGAGGGGCGGCGAGTCCGCGTCCTCCGTGCGGATGCCGAGCTCGTCGCCGACGACGACGGCGACGCCGAACCCGAGCGCGAGCAGCACCAGAGCGGTGACCACAGCGAGCACCCCACGTACCCGAGCCGTCGTCATGGATTCACGGTAACGGATCCGCGTTCGCGCGCCGCACGGCTGTGGACGGCCCCACCGAGGCGGGCGCGGCCCGTCCCAGGACCGCGCCCGCCCAGATCAGCTGCTGCGGCGTATCGAGCGGACGCCGACGATCAGCCCGATCGCGGCGAGGATCAGCGCTGCCAGCCAGCCCCACAGCACGGTGATGTCGCCGAGGTCACCCGCGAGGAGGGCCCGCTCGGCCTGGACGACCCAGTTGACCGGGTTGAACGCCGAGACGACGCGCATCCACGCGGGTCCCTCGTCGAGCGGCAGCAGCATGCCGGAGAGGATCAGCAGCGGGAAGATGAGCGTCTGCTGCACTCCCCAGAAGAGCCACTCCCGGTCCTTGGTGGCGAGCGCGAGGGAGTAGGACAGGGCGCCCAGCCCGACCCCGAAGACCGCGAGAAGCGCGAGGCCGATGATGAGGCCGGGCACGTTGATCGTGAAGCCGAAGGGCCACGCGATTAGCACGATGATCAGCGCCTGGATCACGATCGGGGCGATCTCCTTGAGCGCCCGTCCGACGAGGAGCGATGACCGCGCCAGCGGTGCGACGAGGGTGCGCTCGTGGGAACCGGTCATCATCTCGTACTGCAGGTTCGACCCGGTGGCGCCGGTGCCGAACAGCACGATCATCACGAGCACGCCGGGCACGAACCATTGCAGGGTCTCGCCCGCCGGCTGACCGGACTGCCCGATCAGCAGGGGCGCGAAAAGCCCGAGGAAGACGAGCGGCTGCAGCAGGCTGAAGATGAGCGTGAAGGGATCCCGCGCGACAGGCTTGAGTTCGCGAGTGAGCACGTTCCACGTGTCGCGGGCGGCGTTGGCCCGGACGATCGTGTCGGGGCGTGGAGTGGTCTGGGTGGTCATCGCCGGGCTCCTGTCTTCTCGGATGCCGTGGCACTCGCACTGGGCTCTGCCGTCGCATCCTGCTCTTCGTTCTCTTCGGTCGCCTCGCCCTCGCCCGCTTCGCGGAGCGTTCGCCCCGTCAGCGCGAGGAAGACGTCGTCGAGGGTGGGCGGCACGCCGGTCGCGCTCGCGACCGAGATGCCGGCGGCATCCAGCGCCCGCACCGCGGCAGGCAGCAGCCGGTCGCCGTCCGGCACCGTCAGGGCGATGGATGCCGCGCCCTCGCGCCGCACCTCCACCGGCGTCAGCGCCCCGACCACCGGGATCGCGCGGTCCGCATCATCCGTCGAATCGAATCCGAGGGTCAGCAGGTCACCCGCCAGCGTGGCCTTCAGCGCCCCGGCCGTGTCGTCGGCGATCACCCGTCCCTTGTCCATCACCATCACCCGTTCGGCGTACCGATCGGCCTCCTCGAGGTAGTGGGTGGTGAGGAAGATCGTGGTGCCGTGCTGCGCCCGGAGGTCGAGGATGTGCTGCCACAGGTTCGCGCGGCTCTGCGGGTCGAGGCCGGTGGACGGCTCATCGAGGAAGATCAGGGGAGGGGCGTGCATCAGGCCGAGCGCGACATCCAGCCGTCGCTTCTGGCCGCCGCTCAGCTGCTGCACCGTGCGGGTCGCGAAGCTCGACAGGTCGAGCGACTCGATCAGTTCGTCGGCCCTCCGGGCGGAGTCGGCCCGCGACATCCCGTAGAAGGCGCCCTGGCTGAGCAGCTCGTCGCGCGTGCGCTGCGAGAAGCTGCCGCTCGTGAGCTGACCGACGTAGCCGATCCGCGCTCGCACGTCGGCGGGGCCGGTCAGGATGTCGTGGCCGACCACCCGAGCCCTACCGGACGTGGGAGGGATGAGGGTCGTGAGCATGCGCAGGCTGGTGGACTTGCCGGCGCCGTTGGGGCCGAGGAACGCGACGAGCTCGCCGCGGGCCACCGAGAAGGAGAGGTCCGTGACCGCATGGACGCTCTTCTTCTTCGAGTTCTTCTTGGGGTGATCCGGGAAGACCTTGGTGAGGCCCTCTGATTCGATGATGGGTTCGTTCGCCATGATTCGAGGGTAGGAAGGCATGCGGACAGGATCGGTCCTGAATCCCGAAATAATAGAGGAATGGCCGAGACGATCAACCGCGCGCTGCAGCTGCTGAACATGCTGCAGGCGCACCGCCACTGGACCGGCACTGAGCTGTCCCAGCGCCTCGGCGTCACGGAGCGCACCGTGCGCCGCGACATCGACCGGCTGCGGGAGCTCGGCTACCGCATCGAGTCGACGCCGGGCGTCGCGGGCGGATACCGGCTGGAAGCCGGCAGCGCGGTGCCGCCGCTGCTGCTCACCGACGAAGAGGCGGTCACGATGGCGATCGGGCTTCGCGTCGCCGCCACCCAGCGGCTGGTGCATGGCCCCGAGACCACCCTCACCGCCCTCGCGAAGCTCGAGCAGGTGCTGCCCGTCGCGCTCCGCCGGCGGGTGAACGCCCTCGCGGCCGTCGTGCAGCCCGTCGGCATCGGGTCGGCGCCGGCCGTCTCGCCCGACATCCTGGGCGAACTCGCCCTCGCCTGCCGCGACCACGAGCGCCTGCGCTTCACCTACACGTCGGCCTCGGGGGAGACCACGACGCGCCGGGTCGAGCCGCACGCCCTCTCCCCCGCCGAGCGCAACTGGTATCTGCTCTGCTGGGATCTCGAGCGCGAGGACTGGCGCACGTTCCGGGTGGACCGGCTGGATGCGGTGCAGCACACCAGGGTGCTGTTCGAGCCGAGGGCGCTGAGCGCCGAGCAGACGGAGGAGTTCTTCCGCGTCGCGGCCGCATGGGTGCGGCAGCCGGTCGAGACCGACCTCGTCATGGACCTGCCCTACGACGCCATGCGCGAGTACTTCGGCCAGTGGGGACAGGGAGCGACCCCGGAGACCGACGACACCACCCGGTGGCCGGTGGGCGGCGCCGACTTCCGCGAGACCATGTACGGAATGTCGTGGATCCCGGAGGGGGTTGGATACACGACCGATCTTGGGGAGCCGGCGCGCACCGAGTTGCGAGAGTCGCTGGTGCGGATGCTGGCGGCGCTGGATGCACCACCGCCACCGCGCCGGTCGTCACATCCAGACTCATAGGGAAACCGCAGGAAACGTCGTCACCGCGACGGTAACGGTGGGATAACGTGAGGCCATCGCGGCGATCCGGGCGGTCCCGGGCTCCGGTTCATACCCGGGAGCGTTGCGGGTTCGACTCCCGCCGTCGCGTCCACTCCAGAAGGGACGCTTTCGACTCGTACGACGTATTCGTCGACGTGAAGAAGTTGACGAGCTGGAGCGTGTCGTCCGCCGCTATCCACTTCGCCGAGTGGGTGATGTTGTACCGGGAGTCGAACTCGGGTTCCTCGAGGCGCCGGTCCGCCAAATACTCGACGTCTGGTAGACGTAGTTCGGCGTTCAGCCCGAGGATGCGCCTGAGAGCAGATGGCCTTGTACTCCTCTTCCATCTCGGCCGCATCGAGGACCATCTGTTAGATCTCCGCGGCGAACTCCGGAGTCTGCAGCCCAGGGTTCTCCTCGAGCACGACGTTGTAGGCCGCGACGTTCCGGACGCGGTCCTTCCTACCCTCCACACAGTAGGTGTCGAGCGTCTGCTCGGTCTCCCGATGCATTTCGCCCCGACGTCGGCAAGCGGTTCCTGAAAGATCATGCGTGTTGCGGCCCGATCAGTGCGCCTGCAAATGGACGTCAGGGGGCGCAGAAAACGTTTGTCACGCCATCTGCGGCGTCGTTCACCCAGTTGTCGCATGACACTTTTGATCCCGAGGATGGGTTTTGCAGCCAGATGCCCGTGCCCGGGGTGCCCCTTCCCGAGTTGGCCCGGAATATGTTCCGGTGGCCCCAGGAGCCATCGCTTGACACGAAGGATGCGTACCCGTGCTTGACGGCGTTTTCGCCGGAGTTGCCGCTGATGTACCAGTCATTGCCGGTCACCATGACCCATGCATCGGCGTCCGACACTCTGCTGTGCCCGAGCACCGTGTTGTGGAGGATCGAGCCGTCCGAGGTGCCTTCCTTCGCCTCGATGCCCTCAGCTCCGGCCTCTCTTACGGTGTTGTGCGCGACCGTGTTGCGGTCGGAGCGGTCGGGTTCGCCGCGGGTCACTTCGTCCCATCTCCGCCCGGACGTGCCGATGTAAATGCCTTCACCGTACTGCGGGTTGACGACACCCGTACGCTCAACGAGGTTGCCGACCACGAAGCTGTCCGTCGTGAACGCGTACAGGTGGATGCCTTCGTTGCCGGTGTCGTGAACGTGCAGGTCGGTGACCGCGACGTTCTCACCGAACTTGACCATGACGCCCTGCAGTGCGTTTCCGATTGTGAACCCGGTGATGCGCACATGGCTGGCCGTGTCGACGCGCATCGCTACGCCGGATGATGTCGAGCCGGCTTGGACGACGGCGCTCCGTGGCCCGCAGACCCAGATCGGATTGCTCGTGGTCCCCGACGCCGTCAGCTTGAAGCCGCCCTCGTAGGTGCCGGGTTCGAGACGGATCACGGTGCCGGGAATCGCGGAGGCGAGAGCACGATGGAGCCCAGTGGAGCTGCTGACGCGCACGGTCGCGGTGGGGCAGTCTGTCGCGCGGATCGGCGGCGACTGGACCGCGCGGGACGCGGTCGCTGCGCCGACGACGAAGGAGTCGTGATGTGTGATCTCGCCGCCGGACAGTGTGTTTGCGGTGCCCGTGGAAACGATCTTGATCGTGTGCGTTCCGGCGCCCAGCCCGAGAGCAGTGAACGCTCGAACTCTGGTCGACTGCGTCGGAGAGTAATTGTCCACGCGTTTCTGGCGAACGCCGTCGAGGTAAACGTCGACCATTCCGCCTGAGGTCGACTTCCAGGTGTACCACGTGATGCTCGCGCCTTGAAAAGTCAAGGACGCCGAAGCGGAGCCCTGCGAGTAGCGGATAGCACCGCCGCTCGAGCCACTCGACGTGAGTGACCTCCAGAACCCGGTGTATTGGATCGCGCCGGAAGTCTCTTCGTACGTTCCGGGTCCCACAGGAGTGACAGCAGCTGCGGGCGCTGGCTGAGCGACCCCCGCCAGGACGAGCAGTGTGAAGATGCCGAGCGCAAGTGCTCGGTAAGGGAATAGGCGTGGCATGGGTCCTCCGCAAAACGTCGATTCGGCCCCCAGATGTCAGGTGGCGACCTCATCGGCGATTCCCTACGCAATTGTTGGCACACTCGCGACGAGTGCGGAAGAGGCGGGGGCGGACGCTTACATGAACGAAACGAACCGTGACGCGAACGTCACAAACCAGCTGCAGCGCGCCGGCTTAGAGTGCGGCGGGCATGCGCGTTCCATCCCGGGGGGTGTTGGGAGGCTGACGCCCTCTCAGCTGCCCACCCAAGGAGCATCGTGAACGATCGGGTCCTTTCAGCCCGCCGAGCCTAACCTGCGTCGGGGCCGGGATCGTCGCCGGCATCATCACTGCCGTGGCGGCTTCGCCTGCACTGGCACCCTCGTCGGGTGGTGCACTGCCGGGATCATCGCCCTCACACGGGTGTGGCGGATGCTGTGGCGGCAGGACCCGGGAGGCACCCAACGAGCACTCCTGTCGTTCTTCTTCGGCACGGCCCTGATCGCAGTCGCCATGAACCTGGTCACGAACCTCGGCCAAGGATGAGCTCGGAGGCTCCGCTCGGCTGCGGGTGCGGGTCGGGCGACGAGATGGTCACACCCGCTCGGGAGCTCATCGAGCCGCTCTGCCGGTGGTGGGACGCAGACGAGGAGAGGCGGCGAGGTTCGTCTGGCGACGAAGTCAGTGCTCCCCGTGCGGGCGCGGCCCACCGGAACTGATCAGCTGGAGATACTCGCCGACCTGTCCGATATCGGAACCGTCGGACTGGTGACCGATGTAGCCATTCACGGTGACCGACAACTCCTGCTCGTCGGTGTCGACCCTGACGACCGTCATGTGAGCAGGTCCGACATCCGCTCGACCCGACCGCGCCACGCCGATTCGAGATCATCCAGGGCGTGCCTCACGCGGCGGACCATCTCCACGTCGGTACGGACCAGCTGCTCCCGCCCGCGTCGTTCCTTGGTGATCAAGCCGACCCGCTGCATCACGGCGACGTGCTTGTGCACGGCCGGAAAGCTCATCGAGTACGCCTCGGCGAGCTGCGAGACGGACGGGGAGTCCAGCGCACAGCGACGGAGGATGTCGCGACGGGTGGCGTCGGCAAGCGCCCGCAGCAACTCATCGACTTGCTCTTCCCTCAACGGATCTATAACCATATGGTTTTACGATACACGGCTGATGGACGAATGGAGGATCAGGATGCCGCTGACGACAACGAACTGGGTGTCAGTAGATGGAGTCATGCAGGGCTTGGGCGCCGAAGACGAAGATCGTCGGGGCGGATTCGAGCGCGGTGGGTGGGCGATGCCGTATGCCGACCCCGCCGTCGAGGGGGCCCTGAACGCCGTCTACGAGAAGGCCGATGCATTCTTGTTCGGTAGTTGGACCTTCGACGTCTTCGCCCGATCATGGGGCGCAGTCCCCGAGATGATGGATTCGCCCATCGGCAGGGCGCTGAACTCGAAGCCCAAGTACGTCGCATCCGACACCTTGGCGAGCCCTGCCTGGGCGCACACCACCGTGATCCCCGCGAACTCGGCCGCGGCTGTCTCCGGTGCGGTGCGCGAGGCGAACGGTGAGGTGGTGACCCCGGGCGGTCGTACGCTGATCCGCTGGCTGCTCGCGAACGACCTCGTCGATGCCGTCAACCTGTTCATCGCGCCCGTTGTCGTGGGACAGGGCGAGCGCTTGTTCCCCGACACCGGGCCGGATCGTGCTCTCGAACTGACCGAGCATACCGTCGTGTCCAACGGGGTCATCGTGGTGACATACCGCCCCACCGGTCCCGCGCGCTACGGGCAGACAGCCGACACAACGCGGGCGTGGACGGAGTAACCGCACGAGCGTGAGAGTCTGCTCTCACCAGGACAAGGACGTGGGTCTGCGGCTGGGCAGATGTTCGGTCGCCATACCGCTTATCGCCGCGAGAGCAGGTATCGCCGAAGCGCAGGGTCCGATGTCAGCCCGATCGCCCTGTCGAACGCGGCGTGTGCCGCGGCGTCGTCGTTGCTCGCCTGCGCGAGTTGCGCGCGGCAGATCCAGTACGGCTGGTGATCGCGAACCGCTTCCGGGGCAAGGGCGTCGAGCAGCGCGGCGGCTTCTGTCGTCTCCCCGCCCTCGATCAGCGCTGCCGCCGCCCCAAGCGTCGCCCCGACGGACGGGGCGATCCGAAGAAGACCGCGGTACAGCACGACGATCGTGTCCCAGTCGGTGTCGTGGCCGTCGGCGCGGGAGGAGTGGATCGCGCTGATGGCCGCCTCGAGCTGGAATCGGCCGATCTGTCCGAGCGCTGCGGCCCGGCGAAGTGCCGCGTCGGCGCGCTCTCGATCAGGCTTCGACCACAGTGCGGTGTCCTGCTGGGCGAGAGGCACGAACGCGCCGTGGGCGACCCGGGCGGTGCGGCGGCTTCGGGTGTGCAGTATGAGGGCGAGCAACCCCCAGGTCTCGGCCTGATCTGGGAGGAGTTCGGTAAGGAGCGTGCTGAGCCGGAGGGCCTCCGCGCGGAGATCGGCGTCGCCGTCACCGCCGACGGTATCGCCGATCCCGTACGCCCCGTACACGGCCTGGAGCACGGCGTCCAGGCGCGGCGTGAGTTGTTCACGCGGAGGCAGAGCGAAGCGGATGCCGGCATCCCGGATCTTCGTCTTCGTCCTGCTCAGACGCTGGCCCATCGTCGCCGGCGACACGAGGAATGCCGAGGCGATGCGGGCCGCATCGACACCGAGCACCGCCTGCAGCATCAGAGGGGCGTGCATCCGCTCGTCGATCGCCGGGTGCGTGCACACCAGCATCAGCCCGAGGCGGTCATCGAGTTCACGGGGCTGCACATCGTCCTCGGGGATCAATTCGAGGTCTTCGGGGGCGACGGGGACGCTTCGAGCCGCGCGCCGCAGCGCGCTCATCGCGCTGTTCCGAGCGGCGACACGGAGCCACGCCTCGGGGCTGTCGGGGATACCCTTCCCGCGCCACGCCACCACCGCGGAAGCGAAGGCATCCGCAACGGCGTCCTCGGCGAGCTGCAGGTCTCCGGTCCGCCGGAACAGCCAGCCGACGAGGCGCCCGAACAACTGGCGGTAGGCCTGTTCGAGCGCCTCGTCGACACGGTCCACGGCTACGCCATCGCGGGCAGGACGGGGCGGACCTCGACACTGCCGTGAACGGCGGCCGGGCACCTCGCCGCCCAGCGCATCGCCTCATCGAGATCAGCGACCTCGATGAGGAAGACCCCGCCGAGGTGCTCCTTGGTGTCGGCGAACGGCCCGTCCTGCACTTCCCGCGTCCCGCCGCGAAGCCGGATGGTGGTGGCGGTCTCGGGAGGCTGCAGGCCGGCGCCGGCACCCATCACACCGCTCTCGCGAAGCGCCGACACGTAGGCCGCCCAGGATGCCCAGTACTCCGGCGACGCGGCGGGGTCGGTGCGTGCGTCGTAGTCGCGGGGGGATTCCATCGCCAGGATGGCGTATTGCATGCCCGTGCTCCCTCGGTCAGTGCGCAGGGGCCGGTACGAGGGGAGCACCTGTCTCGAGCAGGGTCTTCAGCCCCGACAGGATGAGCACCCATCCCTTCTCGACGTTGCGTGAGGCGACAGTATCAGGCAGCCCCTCGTGTGTGAGCGTGAGCGCGGTCAGGCCCGGCAACGCCATGGCGGTGTCGCCGAGCTCGTAGGTGACGACCGAGTCTGGCAGGGCCGCGACATCAGAAGCCCACGTACCGGCGAACGTCATGCGCAGCTTCCTGTTCTCGTCGACCTCGAGCAGTTCGCCGCTGATGACGGTCTTTCCGTCGCTGACGTATGAGTACGTCTCGCCGGCCCTCTCGCCGTAGTGAGCCTCGAACCCGTAGTAGTACGCCGGGCTGAGAGTCGGGCTGGTCAGGGCAGTCCAGATCTCTGCGGGGCTGGCTTTGATCGCGAGCTGGATCTTCTGAGTCGTCATGATGTCCTCCTGTTCCGCCACGGTGGCGTCGGAGGGGAGACGCACGACGATCGACGATTTCGACAAACGGGCGTTCGGTCGACCGCGCCTCATTCGCCGGCGAGAGGCGTCGCGTCGGACAAGGACCGCGCAGGGCCTCGTGTCCCCGACTGCGAAGTGGTACTGGCACGCACGCCGTCGACGAACTGCCAGGTCGATGGCGATAGCTCCAGAAAGCCGTTCGCGTGCATCCGTTCCCACAACAGCTCGACCCCCGCCTTCGTCAGTGGGCGCCAGACCACGGGCGAACGAGCTCCCTCGGATGCGCAACCAGCCACTCGCGTGTTTCGGGCGGGACGTTCACCCACGCTTTCTCGAATGCATCGGCGCTCGATACCACCCATTCAGAGTAGGCGGCTCCGCCCCATCGCGCATCCGTCAGCCGCGGCCGTAGTCTCCCAGCAGCGGACCGCTTGGCGGTTCAGCGCGTCGTTGATGCTCCATGGGGTCCACTCCCGACTTCGCATTCGCCGGCATTTCCTGGAGAGGCTCGTCGACGGTCAGTTGCGGGTCCGCCTCGAGGCGGAGCCGCTCGGTCGCTTCGTGCTCCACGAGGAGGGGGATGAAATCGCGGACGCGAGCACCGTTCAAGCGTTCGTGCTCTTCATCGACCACTTCGGCGACGTGATCCCTGGCGAGGGTCGGGAATCGTGCGGCGAGCCGATCGACCACGTTGACGGTGACGTCGCCGGTCTCTTCTGTTTCGCTCATACCGGCATCTTCCGTGCACCTCGGCCGGCTTGACAAGGGGTTCGTTGGGAGCGCCGGGCGCGTTACGCGCCTCGCACGCCCTCGTCGACGGTTGCCGTCGCGATGGCCCACGCCGCCAGTGCCGCTGCCATGTTCTCCGGTTGGTCCTCCGGCAGGAAGTGCAGCCCTCGTCCGACGTCGACCGATGCGATGACCGGTATGTCCGCCACCAATTCACGCGCAACGGCGGTTGTGATGATGGCGCCGGGATGGGCGTGCAGCAGAAGCCGCGGTGTGCTGGTATGCGCCAGCCATTCGTAGTTTGCGCTGAGCGCGTCGTGAACGGGAGCCGGATCACCTCGTACCGGAATCTGCGTCACCCACGCCCAGATGGGGAGGCGTGAGGCGGGCGTCGGGAACGGTTCCCGATAGGCGCGCGCCTCCTCGATGGTGAGCTGGTGGTACATCCCGCCTGGGAGGATCGCCGTGAGGAAGACGTCGTCGTCCAGGACCTCTCGACGACCGTCGACCGGATCACGGAGCCGGCGGAAGAATTCCCGACCGCCCTCGTCGAAAGCGTCCCAGGATGGAAGCGGTCGGAGGTGGCCTTCCGCGAAGGCCACTCCCGCGACGCGGAGCGGATGAGTGCGGGCGTACTCGATGCCCAGCCCGACGCCCCAGTCGTGGGTCACCAAGCGCACAGGCTGTGTGCCGACGTCCAGACGATCAAGGGTCTCCGTCAGGTACGCACGATGGTCGGTCCAGGAGTATCCGATGGCGGGTTTGCCAGAGCCGCCCATGCCGATCAGATCAATGGCGATGCATCGGTACCGGGATGCGAGCGCCGCGATCACCTTGCGCCACAGGAAGGACGACGTCGGGTTGCCGTGCAGGAACACGAGCACCGGCCCGGTCGCTCGATCCACCGGGCCGACGTCGATCACGCTCATCGTTGACCCGAGCACCGGGACGTCGTGCCCGTACTTGCGCGTCACGGCGTCCCAGTCGAGTGCCGCCACGGCGCCCTACAGGTCGTCGTCGAACTCGTCGTCGAGCTCGGCGACCTCGAGATCCGCGAGGGCCGCCTCGGCGGCGAAGGCTCGGATGATATTGGCGGTGGCGGCCGCGATGCGCGCCGTCCCGACGATCGGCGCGATTGCGGTCAGGACACCCCGAATCGTGTCGAGGTCGAGGCCGTCTTCAGCCGCGACGTCCAGGTTGAGGGCGTAGGAGACGGGTGGGGCATCGACGGCGACGAGCGCTGCGATGCGCACGAGTATCAGGGTGTCGAGGTCGAGGCTCGAGCTCTCGTAGGCATCGGTCGTCATGCGAGCGAGGAGCTCGAGAACGGGGGCGTCGGTGGTTGTGTCGCTCATGCTGCGTCCTTCCGGAACGGTTCAGACGCCGGACACGTGACCGTCGCCATTGCCGCCCACACTCGCAGAGCGCCGGCGGGCAGACCATGAACGGCCGATGAAAGGACGGCGAACAGTGCCCGTATAGGCGAACCGAGCGGGTTCCACTCCCGCCGTCGCGTCTCCCGCATCGGCACCGCGTTTCGTCTCGCTGCACTCGCTCAACGATCGCAATCCGACCGATCGTGCACAGCATTCTTGGGTCTTTACCTCGCCGACGTCCGGCCCCTAAACTGGCGGCGCCACGTGGTCTGGGGACGTCGTGGGACGTCGTCCCCCTCCTCGGAACGGTCGTCTCGAATTCACGACTCTCCGGAGGATTCGATGTCCACTGCGCAGATCCGTCGCAACCTCGCCCAGACAGTCGGGCGCGACGGCGATCGACTCCCATGGAGCGGGCGCCTGCGCTACCTGGCCGCCGTGCTGGTGGCGTCCACCGGTCTCGCGCTGGTCGGCGCCGTGGCGGTGGCTCCGCCCGCGATGGCCGCGCCGACGTCTTGCACGCCAACCGGCGGCTTCTTGAACTGCTTCTCGTATTCGTCGACCGGTGCGAACGAGACGTTCACGGTTCCGCCCGGGGTGACGTCGGTCAACGCTGTGCTGAAAGCTGCCGGAGGGGCGCCCGCTGCCAACGGCGGGGCAACTGGTGGGCCTGGGGGCCTGGCGTCGGGAACGATCACCGGCCTGACCGCTGGTCGCGTGCTGAACATGACGTTCGGAAACACCGGTGGGTTCGGCAATGGCGGCGTCGGGGGCAACGGCGGCGGTACGTATGGCAGGAGCGGGAACGGCGGCGGGTTGTCCGCGGTGTGGAGCGGAGCCGCTTTCGCCTCCGATCCGTTCCTGCTCGCGGGCGGCGGCGGCGGCGGCGGCGCCGCCACCTCCGGCACGTCAGCGGGGGGTGCCGGTGGTGGGAGCACGGGAGACGCCGGTGGAGGCTTCGGTGGCTCCGGCGGGGGTGGCGGTGGCGCTTCTGGCGGTGGCGCCGCCGGAACGGCCCTGCCGGGCGGCACAGCCGGCGTGCAGTACCGAGGGGGCAACGGGGGGAACGGCGGCAGCGGCCTGCCCGGTGGCGGAGGCGGTGGCAGCGGCTGGTGGGGCGGTGGTGGCGGCAGCCCTTCGGATGGGAGCTTCCCACCTGGTGGCGGTGGCGGTGGGTCGGGCCGGATTGGGAGCGACGTCACAGGTGGATCCCTGGCCTCCGGAGGAGGGGCCGCACCGAACAGCGCGGGCTCAGGAATCCTGCAGTGGACGCCACCCGCAGCGGTGATAACCGGCCCCACGGGCGCGACAGCGACACAGCCGACCTTCACGGGCACGGCGGTTCCCGCCAGCACGGTGACGGTACGCGAAGGCAGCACCCCCTTATGCAGCACCGTTGCCAACGGCGCCGGTGCGTGGTCGTGCCTGTCAGGGACGACATTCACGCGGGGGAGCTCCCACACGGTGCAGGCGTCGCAGAGCGATTCCACGGGGCAGGTCTATCCGTTGAGCGCCACCTTCAGCTTCACGGTGATCGCTGCGCCGGACGCCGCGCGGTCCACCATAGCGGCTTCTCCGGCGGTGATCGCGGCGGACGGGCTGGCGACCTCAACCGTGACCGTGACCCTGCTCACGGCATCCGGGGCCGCGATGACCACGGGTGGCGACACCGTGACAGTGGGGACGACCCTCGGGAGTGTGACTGCGCCCACCGACAACGGGAATGGCACGTACACCTCGGTGCTGACGTCGTCGGCGACGCAGGGAACGGCGACGGTGTCGTTTACGGTCAACGGCGCGGCGGGGACGAATACGGCATCGGTGCTGTTCGCCGGGGTGCCGGATCCGGCGCTGTCGACGATCACGGCAGCGCCCTTGGCGCTCGTGGCGAACGGCACGTCGACGTCCACCGTGACGGTGTCCTTGATCGAGGTCGACGGAGACCCTGTGGCCAACGGCGGCGACCAGGTCACGATCACGTCGACGCTGGGCTCCGTAGGCGCGGTGACCGACAACGGGAACGGAACGTACCGCGCGACGTTGACCTCGGCCACGGCTGTGGGCACGGCGACGGTGTCGTTCACGGTGAACACGGTGCCGGGCACCGACACGGCGGCGGTGGACTTCGTCGCCGGTCCGGCGGATCCCGGCACGTCGACGATTGCGGCCGATCCGGCGGCGATCGCCGCTGACGGGGGTTCGCGAACCGACTCGACGGTGACGGTCACCGCGCTGGACGCGAACGGCAACTCGGCCGGTGAGGGTTCCAACCTGGTGGTCACCACCACGTTGGGCGACATCTCCGCGACCACCGACAACGGGGACGGCACGTACAGCGCGACCCTGACGAGTGGTGTCGAGGGCACCGCGACGGTAGGGTTCACGGTCGCCGGGACACCAGGGACGTCCACCGTTTCGGTGCTCGTGACGGCGGTGCCGTCGACGGCGAACTCGACCATCGTCGCCGATCCGGCGGAGATCACCGCGGATGGGGCGTCGCAGTCGACCCTCACCGTGACGCTGGTGGATGCGAACGGGGACCCGGTGGGGGCGGGGGTGTCGTTGGTCGAGGTGTTCCCCTCGGCGGGCACGGCGGGGCCGGTGGTGAACAACGGCGACGGCACCTACACCGCCGTTCTGACATCGGCCACGTCAGCAGGCACGGCGACGGTCGACTTCGCGATCGATGCCACACTTTCACCGAACGAGGCGACGGTGACCTTCGTCGCGGGCGTGCCCGACCCGGCGACGTCAACGATCGCGGCCGATCCGGTCCAGCTGGTGGCGGACGGGACGTCCGTCTCGACGGCAACCGTGACGCTGCGAGATGCCAACGGCAACCCGGTCACGGTGGGTGGCGATGACGTGCAGGTCACCTCCACGCTCGGCCTGGTCGGTGCCACCACCGACAATGGCGACGGCACCTACACCGCAACGCTGACCGCCCCCACGACACCCGGGACCGCCACGGTCGGGTTCACCTTGAACACCGTGACCGGAACGGATACGGCTGCCGTGCAGTTCGTTCCAGGACCGGCCGACCCCGGCACCTCGACGATCACCGCGACCCCGGTCGAGCTCCCCGCCGACGGCACCTCCGAGTCGGAGATCACCGTTCTGCTGCTGGATGCGAACGGCAACCCGGTTCCGACCGGCGGCGACACCGTGGAGATCACCACCACCGCCGGCACCATCGGCTCCACCACGGACAACGGTGACGGCACCTACTCGGCGACCCTCACCGCGCCCACCACGACGGGTACGGCGACGGTCGGCTTCCTGCTGAACACGGTGACCGCGACCGACACGGTGGACGTCGGCTTCGTCCCGGATGTTCCGGATCCGACGACATCCGCCATCACGGTGAGCCCGGCGGAGCTCGTCGCCGACGGGGCCTCCACCTCGACGGTGACGGTGACCGTGCGGGACGCGAACGGCAATCCGCTCACCACCGGCGGTGAGGACGTGGAGATCGGCTCGACGCTGGGCAGCGTCGGCGCCACCACCGACAACGGGAACGGCACGTACACGGCCACGCTGACCGCCCCGACCACACCGGGGACGGCCACGGTCGGGTTCACCCTGAACACGGTGGCCGGCACCGACACGGCCGCGGTGCAGTTCGTCCCGGGTCCCGCCGACCCCGCCACCTCCACGATCACCGCTACCCCGGCGCAGCTTGTGGCGGATGGCGCCTCCGAGTCGGAGATCACGGTGCTGCTGCTGGATGCGAACGGCAACCCGGTCCCCACCGGGGGAGACACCGTGCAGGTCACCGCCACCGCCGGGACGATCGGCGCCACCACCGATAACGGTGACGGCACCTACACGGCGACGCTCACGTCGCCGACGACCGTCGGCACCGCCACGGTCGGCTTCACCCTGAACACCGTGACGGCGACCGACACGGCGACGGTTGCCTTCGTGCCAGGGGCGGCGGATGCCACGACCTCCACGATCACCGCAGCACCGGCATCCGTCACCGCTGACGGCGCCGCGACGTCCACGGTCACGGTGACCCTGCTCGACGCGAACGCCAACCCTCTCACCGCAGGAGGCGACACCGTCGCGATCACCAGCACGGACGGCACGATCGGCGCGACCACGGACGACAACGACGGCACGTACACCGCCACCCTGACCGCCCCCACCACCGTCGGCACCGCCACGGTCGGATTCACCCTGAACACCGTGACGGGCACCGACACCGCGTCCGTGACCTTTGTCGCGGGAGCAGCGGTCGCGATCGAGTCCACGATCAGCGCGTCTCCGACCTCGATCACCGCGAACGGGTCATCCGCGTCGCAGATCACGGTCACCCTGTTCGACATCGCAGGCAACCCGCTGACCACCGGGGGCGACACGGTCACCGTCGCCTCCACCCGGGGCACGGTCGGCACGGTCACCGACAACAGCAACGGCAGCTACACCGCGGTGCTGACGTCCGCAACCACGACCGGGCCGGCCAACGTGTCGTTCCGGGTCAACGGCGCGACCGGCACCGACACCGCGAACGTGATCTTCGTCGCCGGGCCCGCGGACGCGGGCACCTCCACGATCGACGCGACCCCGGGAAGCATTCCTGCAGATGGCGCCTCCACCTCGGCGGTGACGGTCACGCTGGTCGATGCGAACGGCAACCCGGTGCCGACGGGCGGCGACGACGTCGAGATCACCACCACGTCGGGGACGATCGGCGCCACCACCGACAACAACGACGGCACCTACACCGCGACGCTGACCTCCCCCACCAGCGTCGGCAGCGCCACGGTCGGATTCACGCTGAACACTGCGACCGGCACCGACACGACCACGGTCGACTTCGCGCCCGGAGCCGCCGATGCCGCGGCATCCATCATCGACGCCTCCCCTGCGGCGATCATCGCCGACGGGGCAACCACCTCCACGGTGACCGTGACCGTGTTGGACGCGAACGACAACCCGATCCCCGCCGGAGGGGACACCGTGGTGATCACCACCACGAACGGCACGATCGGCGCCACCACCGACAACGGCGACGGCACCTATGCCGCCACACTGACCGCCCCCACGACCGTCGGCACGGCGACCCTCGGCTTCACCCTGAACACAGTGACCGGCACCGACACGACCACCGTCGCCTTCACCGCCGGCGCGGCGGACGCGGAAACCTCCGCGATCACCGCCTCCCCCGGGTCGATCACCGCGGACGGGACCTCCGAGTCGACCATCACCGTGGCGTTGTCCGACGCGAACGGCAACCCGATCACCACCGGCGGTGACGCGGTCACCGTCACGACGACCTCCGGAACGGCCGGCGCGGTCGCCGACAACGGCGACGGCACCTACACGGCGGTGCTCACGGCGCCGACGACGGTGGGTTCGGCGACGGTGGGGTTCACCGTCAACACGGCGCCCGGCACCGACACGGCCACGGTCGCCTTCGTCGCGGGTGCGGCGGATGCTGCGGCATCCACGATCGCGGCGTCCCCGACAGCGGTGACGGCCGACGGGACGTCCACGTCGACGGTCACGGTGACGCTGTTCGACACGAACGGCAACCCGATCGACTCCGGCGGAGACGACGTCCAAGTCAACACGACCGCTGGCGCGATCGGGAGTGTCACCGACGAGGGCGACGGCACCTACACCGCGATCCTGACCGCACCGACGACCGCGGCTGCGGCCACGGTCGGGTTCGTGCTGAACACCGTGCCCGGCACCGACACCACCCTGGTCGATTTCGTGGCGGGTGCGGCGGACGCCGACCAGTCGACGATCGCCGCAGCACCGAACCGGATCGTCGCCGACGGAATCTCCACCTCGACCGTCACCGTGATCCTGTTCGACGCCAACGGCAACCCGCTGCCCGCGGGCGGTGACACCGTCGCGGTCGCGACGGACGAGGGCACGGTCGGCGCGGTCACAGACAACGCCGACGGCACATACACCGCCGTGCTGACGTCGCCGCTGACGGTGGGCGCGGCCACGCTGACATTCACGGTGAACGACGCCCCCGGCGCCGACACGGCGGATGTTCAGTTCGTGGCGTCCGCGCCGGATGCCGCGACATCCACCATCTCCACGTCCCCGACCGAGCTGGTCGCCGACGGGTCCGCCAGCTCCACGGTCACCGTGACGCTGCTCGATGCCAACGGCAACCCCACGGGCACCGGCGGTGACACCGTCCTGATCACCACGACGGCGGGCTCGATCGGCGCCACCACCGACAACAACGACGGCACCTACACCGCGACCCTGACCGCCCCCACGGCGGCGGGCTCGGCGACGGTCGGGTTCGTGCTGAACGCCGTGGCCGGCACAGACACCGCGACGGTGGACTTCGTCGCGGGTGCGGCGGATGCGGCGACCTCCACCATCGCGGCCGCTCCGGCGTCGGTTCCCGCGGACGGGACCTCCACCTCGACGGTCACGGTGACCCTGTTCGACGCGAACGACAACCCGCTGGCCACCGGCGGCGACGACGTGCAGATCTCGACCACCGCGGGCACGATAGGTGCCATCACCGACAACGGCGACGGCACCTACACGAGCGCCCTGACCTCGCCCACCACCGCAGGCACGGCGACCGTCGGGTTCACCGTGAACAGCGTCGATGCGGGCGCGACGACCGCCGTGACCTTCGTCGCCGGCGCGGCGGACGCCACGGCGTCCGCCATCTCCGCGTCGCCGACCTCGATCACCGCGAACGGGTCGTCCGCGTCGCAGCTAACGGTGACGCTGTTCGACACGAACGGCAACCCGCTCACCACCGGTGGCGACACGGTGACGGTGAGCGCCGGCCTGGGCACGGTGGGCACGGTCACCGACAACGGGAACGGCACCTACACCGCCGCCCTCACCTCGGCGCCCACCACCGGGACGGCCACCGTCTCCTTCACCGTGAACGGGGCGCCCGGCACCGACACCGCGACGGTGGCGTTCGTCGCGGGCGCGGCGGATGCGGGCACCTCGACCATCGAGGCCGTACCGGCGAGCATCCCCGCCGACGGGATATCCCAGTCGGTCGTCACGGTGACGCTGCTCGACGACGGCGGCAACCCGATCACGACCGGCGGCGATGACGTGGTGGTCACGGCGACCGCGGGCACGATCGGCGCCACCGTCGACAACGGCGATGGCACCTACACCGCCACCCTCACGTCCCCCACCACGACGGGGTCGGCGACCGTCGGATTCACCCTGAACACCGCGACCGGCACGGACACGGCATCCGTCACGTTCGTCCCGGGTCCAGCGGATGCGTCGCTGTCCTCGATCGGTGCCAGCGCCCTGCAGATCGCCGCGGACGGGACCTCGACCGCGGACGTCCTGGTCGTGCTCTTCGACGCGAACGACAACCTGGTGACCACCGGCGGCGACACCGTCGTGATCGCCACGACACTGGGCACGGTGGGGCCGGTGACCGACAATGGCGACGGGACATACTCGGCGACCCTCACGTCGGCCACGACGACCGGCACTGCGACCCTGTCGTTCACCGTGAACGGGGCGCCGGGCGGTACGACGGCAACCGTCGCGTTCGTCCCCGGTCCTGCGGATGCGGCCACGTCGACGATCACCGCGCTGCCCGCATCGATCATCGCGGACGGCGCATCCACGTCCACGATCGCCGTGGCGCTCCGGGACGCCAACGGGAACGCGCTCACGACCGGCGGTGACGACGTGACACTTACCACGGATGCGGGAACTCTGGGTCCGGTCATCGACAACGGGGACGGCACATACGCGGGCACCCTCACCTCCGGCACGACGCCCGGCGCCGCGACTGTCGAGTTCACCGTGAACACCATCGCAGCGACGGCCACCACCTCGGTCGTGTTCGTGGTCGGGCCGGCGGATGCCGGCACGTCGACGATCACGGCTGCCCCGACCACGATCGAATCGGGAACGGGTTCTTCGACGATCACCGTGACGCTGCTCGACGCGAGTGGGAACCCGCTGGCAGGCGGGGGCGATATGGTCAGCGTGACCACAGATCTCGGGACAGCGACCCCGGTGTCGGACAACGGCGACGGCACCTACACCTCCTCCCTCTCCTCGCCTTCGGACGGCACCGCGACGGTCCGGTTCTCCGTGAACGGGGCTCAGGGCGCGGCGATCACGACGGTCGTGGTGCAGGACACCGTCCCTCCGGCCGCTCCGGTGATCACCTCCCCGCAGGACGGCGAAGTGGTCCCGCCCACAGTGCTGGTCACCGGCACCGGTGAGCCCGGCGCCACCGTGACGGTCACCGGCAGCCGCGGTGCCGTCGTCTGCATCACGACCGTCGACGGTTCGGGCCGCTGGGAGTGCGTGCCGGGCACCGGTGGCGGTGGGGCCGCCGCGCTGGCGGTCGGCGAGGTCACCGTCACGGCGGAGCAGGCCGACCAGGTGGGCAATGAGAGCGCCCCTTCCGCGCCGGTCACCGTCGAGGTCGACGCCGAGCCGCCCGCCGCACCCGTCCCGGATGCCACCGAGGGAACCCTCCTCACCGGCACCGCGGAACCCGGCTCTCTCGTCACCATCACGGATCCGGACGGTGCAACGGTGTGCACGGCCACCACCGCACAGGACGGGACCTTCGAATGCACACCGGCGGCCGCAGTGCCCGACGGGACCCTGCTGTCGCTGACCGCGACGGATGCCGCCGGCAACGTGTCGAACGCCGCCCTGGTGCGGGTCGGTGGACCGTCGGTGCAGTTCCCGGATGAGACCGCCGCGGCCGGGACGACGCTCGTCGTGTTCGGCACCGGGTTCCTGCCCGGCGAGCAGGTGTCCGGAGTGCTCCAGTCCGACCCCGTCGATGTCGGGACGAAGACCGCCGACGACGACGGCGACGTCTCCTACGCGATCGTGCTGCCCGCCGACCTCACCCCTGGCACGCACACCGTCACCCTCACCGGGGCGCAGAGCGGACCTGCCGTCGGCACCTTCCAGGTGGTCGGAGCGCCGCCCGCTCCTGCGGGCGGCACAGGTTCCGGTTCGGGCGCGCTGCCCGCCACCGGCGCGGAGCCCGCCGTCCCGGCATCCATCGCCCTGCTCCTGCTGCTGGCGGGCGTCGTGCTCGTGACAGCGGCCCGTCTCCGTCGCCGCATCGGCTGAGAGCACCGGCCGACCGCAACCCCACCCGTCCCCGGCGTCAGCCTCAGGCCGGCGGGATCGTCTTGCGCATCACGGTCTTGCTCTTGCCGATGTGGCGCTCGAACGTGAATCCCGCCTTCTCGAACATGGCCCTGGTCCCGTTGTGGAGGAAGGAGGATGAGGTTCTCTTGCCGGGCACGAGCTCGTTGGGGAACGAAACCACCTCGCCTCCGCCTGCCTGCGCGATCAGCTCGAGCGCTCCATCCAGCGCCTCCCGTGCCACACCGGAACGCCGATGGTCGCGGTCGACGAAGAAGCAGGTGATGCGCCACGGCGCCGGCTTGGTCTCGCCCGCGTCGTACTGCTTGCGGTGGTAGATGTTCGGCAGCTCGACCGGAGTGCCGTACTCGCACCACGCGATCGCGTCGTCGCCGTCGAAGACCAGCGCGGCGTGCGCGACGCCCTCCGCCACGAGTCGCTCCTTGAACGTCGGCCCGTGGTGATCGCTCTTGCTGGTCTGCGCCGTGTCACCGTGAAAGTAATGGCAGTAGCACCCGCCCCAGACCCCGTTGTGCTTCTGCGCAAGTGCCAGCCACGCCGGGAAGGTCTCGGGGGTCAGCGGCTTGATCACGTGCGAAGACATCACGCCCACCTCATCCGCGTCACGTCTTGGTCCACGTCTCGAAACGTCCTCGTCGGCCATGCCGGACTCCTCGCGTCGGTGCGGCCAGTCTGCCAACTGCCTCCGACACCGGACAAGGCATCGCGGGCGTCTCACGCTGTCTGCATGAGTCGGGCACGAATCCAGGCAAGTATCTTGAGGCTCGTCCGGTCATCGCTCTGGATTGCGGACACGACTCGCGTGTCTGCGTGAAGCCGGGAACATCGCTATGTGAGGGAGATGCATGTCGGACCAGAACCGCCCGGGGCTCAGCAGCGACGAGATGGCGAAGGCGGTGGCTTCACTGAGCGCGCCCGACACGATTCGATCCCCCTTCGGAGATCTTCGCTTCTTCGACGGTGTTCCCCTTCCGGAAACGGCCACGACGGCCTACGACGCGCTGGACCTCATGACGGGAATCGAGGTGTTTCTGAATGCCGTGCCCGGGGCATCGCTGGTGGCATTCCGCAACGGGTTGCGCACAGCCGGCGTCGAAACGGCCAGGCAGATCGGCATCACCGAGCCGAGGGCGACGTCGAAGGCCCTCTTCCTCACACCGAACACCGAGACCACATACGGGGTCACGATGCTCGACCTGAAAGCCTGGGGTCCCACGGTGATCGAGGCGCCGCCGCAGTCCCTCTGCGTCGTCGACGACTTCTGGTTCCGGTACGTCGCAGACATGGGAATCGCAGGGCCGGACCGGGGAGCCGGGGGCAAGTACCTGTTCCTCCCACCCGGCTTCGACGGGGACGTTCCCGAAGGCTATTTCACGTATCGAACCCCCACCTTCACCAACTTCGTGGTGCTGCGGGCCCTCGGCGGCGTCCCCGCCATGAAGCAGACGCGCATCTACCCGCTCGCCCAGGCGGAGAATCCAGACGCGAACGAGTTCATCAACCTGTCCGAGCTCGCGGTGAACACCGTCCACGCCAACGATTTCTCCTTCTACGAGGAGGTCGCGCAGCTCGTGCAGGAGGAACCGGCGGATGCCCTCGACGCGGAGCGCGCGGGGCAGCTCGCATCCATAGGCATCGTGCGCGGTCAGCCGTTCGCACCCGATGCACGCCTGAGGGCGATTCTCGAGCAGGCCGCACCGATCGGCGCGGGCATCGCCCGGGTGATCGCCTATGCGCCGCGCGACCCCGATGCGGTGCTGTACGGTTCGTGGCGAAACGGATTCGTCGGCGGCAGCTACGAATTCCTCCGTGACGGTGCCCGCTTGCTGGAGGCTCGCACCCAGTTCCACTACCTCGCGACCGTCATCACGCCCGCGATGGCGCACGCACAGGTCGGAGCGGGCTCCGCCTATGCCTACACGGTGCACGACGCCGACGGCGACCTGCTGGACGGAGCTCGCACCTACCGCCTGCACGTCGATGCCAACCCGCCGGCGAAGAACTTCTGGGCGGTCGACGTCTATGACACTCAGACCCGGTCGCTGCTGGTCGTCCCATCGACGCCATACCCGGCGTTGGCCAGCAACGACGGCAAGATCCAGGCCGACGACGACGGTTCGTACGATCTGTACTTCGGACCCACCTCGCCCGAAGGCAAGGAATCGAACTGGGTGCAGACGCTCCCCGGCAAGGCGTGGTTCCCGATCCTGCGCATCTATGGACCCCTGGAGGGCTGGTTCGACCAGACCTGGCGGATCAGCGAGTTCGAACGCCTCGGCTGAGCGAGGGCCGCTCGCTGCGCTGTGCCTCCACGAAGTGCCCCCCGCCGCCGGCTCCGGCGCATGCTACAGCGCCGCGAGCATCGAGGCCACCTCTGTTCGCCGCGCCGCGGCACTCCTAGGGTCGGAGCATCAGCGCCGTCGTGGTGCTGAGCCCACCGACAGGAGAGACGATTGAATCCACCGAAGAAGCACACGCGGACACTGACCGTGGCGGCATCCGCCGTCGCGGTCACTGCACTCGCCCTGGCGCCGATGACGGCGGCCACTGCCGCACCGGCTCAATGCGACATCGGCACGGCCATCAGCGTGAAGAAGATCGCGACGTGCGTCGCCGCCCCCGGCGTCTACGAGCACATGCAGGCATTCCAGAAGATCGCCGACGAGAACGGCGGAAACCGCGCTGCGGGACTTCCCGGCTATGAGCGGAGTGTGGACTACGTCGTCGACACGCTCACCAAGGCGGGCTGGAAGGTCACGATCGATGAGTTCCCGTACCTGTTCAACTACGATCCCGTGCTGACGCAGCTCACCCCGGCCGAGACCGAGCGTGCCTCCGGGTCTTTCGTGGGCAGCGCGTACGGCGACGTGACCGGCACCATCATTCCGGTCGACCTCGTGCTCGACCTGCCTCGCGATCCCGTCACGAGTGGATGCGAGACGGAGGACTTCGACGGGCTCGACTTCTCCGGCCCGGCCGACATCGCCCTCGTGCAGCGCGGCACGTGCGAATTCGGCGTCAAGGCGTTCAACGCCGAGACGGCAGGGGCCGAAGCCGTCATCATCATGAACCAGGGCAACACCCCGGCGCGTTCGGATGTCTTCACGAACGTGACGCTGATCGGTGAGGTCACCGAACCGCGCGGCATCCCCGTCGTCTCGACGTCGTTCGATTCCGGAGTCGCGCTCGCGGAGGCCGGGTCCACGGCCCGCGTGCAGATCGCGGAGCCCGAGTCACGTCCGCAGAAGAACGTGATCGCCGAGCTTCCGGGCAGGAACGCGAACAACATCGTCATGGCGGGCGCTCACCTCGACTCGGTTCGCGAGGGTCCTGGAATCAACGACAACGGCAGCGGATCCGCCACGCTCCTCGAGGTGGCACAGACCTTCTCGAAGCTGAAGCCGCAGAACACCATCCGTCTGGCATGGTGGGGAGCGGAGGAGGACGGTCTGGTCGGCTCGAGCGAATACGTCCTCGGACTGAGCCAAGCGGAACGTGACCGCATCGGGCTCTACCTGAACTTCGACATGACGGGCTCGCCCAACTACATCTACACGGTGTACGACGCGGACCAGTCGGGCTTCGTGGCGCCGGAGGGCGTCCCGATCCCCGAGGGCTCCGTGCAGATCGAGAACCTGTTCGAGGGGTACTTCAGCACTCTTCGAGTCCCCTACGACGATGCCGAGTTCAGCGGGCGCAGTGACTACCAGGCGTTCATCGAAGCGGGCATCCCGTCCGGTGGATTGTTCACTGGCGCGGAGGAGCCCAAGACCGAGGAGCAGGCGGCGATCTGGGGCGGCACAGCGGGCGAACAGCTCGATCCGTGCTACCACGAGGCCTGCGACTCGATCGAGAACGTGAGCATCGAGGCACTGGGCGTCAACGCCGGCGCGATCGCGGTCGCCATCGGCGTGTTCTCCTACTCGACCGAGTCGGTGAACGGCGTGCGCGGCGGATACGTTCCGAGCAGCCTGCGGCTCCCGACGATCGCGGGCCCGGAGGGCACGACCAACACGGACGGTGGAGGCGGACTCGCACCGCACCACGACGAGCTCGTCGCCGGCTGAGCCGGTAAAGGGCATCAGGGGTCCCGCGCGATGAGCGCGGGGCCCCTTGTCTTGGTGTCCCGCCTCTAGACGGCGATCGGGGCTCCCGTGACGGCATCCTGCTTCGCGCGCCGCCGTTCGCTGACGATGAGGACGATCAGCAGGATGACCCCCGTGAGGATGATCAGGTAGGTGCTGAGCGCCGGGACGATCCCGAACAGGTTGGAGGCGGGATCCTGGCCGTGCAGCAGCAGGGTCGGGTCCGTGGTCGCGTGCAGCAGGATCGGCCAGATGAGGTGGCCGGTCACGCGGAGCGTGAGGTACATGCAGAGCCCGAACCAGAACGTGTAGATGACCTGGAGCGAGGTGGTCGCCAGGCCCTGATCGCTCGTGAACAGGTTCCCGATGTGCAGAGCCGCGAAGATCCCCGACGAGACCAGCGCGACCGCGATCTCACCGTGACCGGCCTTGCGCATGAGGGTGACGACGAAACCGCGGGTGAGGACTTCTTCGGCGAATCCGACGATCAGCCCGGTGAACAGCCACGCCGCCACGAGCCCGGCACCGGCCCGCGCGTAGTCGATGCTGAGGAACCCCGACACGTTGATCGCGAGCACCACGCCGACCGCGACCCACATCCATCGACGCCCGGGAACGGGCTGGCGGCCGAACAGCTCCTTCAGCCATCCGAGCGAGAGGGCGAACACGACCAGCAGCACGCTGGCGAGGATGATCGGCAGCGCCGTCGCGATGAGGACGTCCATCGCGCTGCCCTCTTCGCCTCGGATGCCGCCGCCGTCCCCGAACACCGCTCCGACCAGCAGACCCATCAACTGGTAGAGGCCGTAGTAGACGGCGGCGAGGAGGAGGGCCCTCCACGCCCCTCCCCGCTCCCAGAAGCGCTTCCACGCGGACGGCGACTGTTCGGGCACGGCTAACCCCCTGGGTGTTCGGCGAGTCGAGGCGGCGGCCCCTCGCTTAGACGCTACTCGGGGCGAGACAGTTTGCTCGACGGACCACGGCGCCCGGAGTCGTATCCTCAGGTCATGGGTGTCATCGAGTTCGAGTTGACTCGCACCGTGGATGCGGGCATTGAGGACGCTTTCGCTCGTCTGGCGGATATCGACGGACACAACGACTGGATGCCCGATAAGGGCAGCATGCTTCGACGCACTCGGCAGACATCGCCGGGGCCGCCGACCCGTGGCACGACCTATCTCGATGAGACGTCCTTCGGTCCCACTCCTGGCGAGATCGCGAAATACGAGCCGCCCCACACCCTGGTGTACCACTGGTGGGACCGGTCCAAGGCGGGCAAGCTCAAGCTCGAGGGGTGGCCGGCGTACTCGCTCGAGAAAGTCGATGACGGCACGACGCTCGTGCGCCACACCGCGAGGATGCAGACCTACGGGCTGTACCGGCTGGCCACTCCCCTGCTCCGCAGGATCGCGATCAAAGAACGCTCCGCCACGCTGGAGGCGCTCGCGGCGTCCTTCGACCGCAGCCAACAGACCGAGCCCTGACATCCTTCCGTCGGAGGCGTTAGGGGTGTCGCCACGAGCGTGTCGCGTGCCAGCCGATCACGCTGGCCGCACGGGAGGTGTCGAACCCACCCGTGTGACCATCGAAGTCTCCCTTCCGGCGAGCGTCGGGAAGGTGGCGGTTGAGCAGGTCGCCGGTCGGAGTCTCCGAGAGCGTCTCGTCGCTCGCGATGACAATCGCTTCGTAGCCGCGGTGCTCCGCTCGAGGCTGCAGGGAGAGCACGCATGCCCGAGCGGCGTCCTCGAGTTCCACCCATCCCCAGAGGTTCGCGGCGCCCTCGGTGTCGTCCGCGGTGCGGGCGACGTGCTCGGCCTCGCGCGCGGTGAGGATCCAGTGCAGCCTCAGCGCCGTGACGGTCATCCCGCGTCGGGCGTACATCTCGCCCATGCGTTCGGTGAAGTCCTTGGTCAGCGCGTACGGGTCCACGAACTCCAGCGGGGTCGACTCGTCGACCGGCAGAGCGGAGAAGAAGAGCGGGTCGGGCGACCATGCTGTGCCGTAGATGGATCCGCTGGAAATCAAGACCGCCGTCCGCACACCCGCGAGCCAGGCCTGCTCGAGCGCGTTGAAGCAGGCCATCGTGTTGTTGCGAACGAGCTCGCTCGGCTCGATGTTCTCCGGGCTCGGGATCGCCGCGCAGTGGATGACGGCGGTCGCACCACGCATGGACCGCGCGACCGCGTCCGGATCGGTGAGTTCCACCGGGGACGGTCCGTGCGCGTCCGCCTCGAGCACCTGGACACCGGCCGCGCGCAGCTGACAGCAGACCTCGCGCCCGAGCTTGCCGTGCGAACCGCTCACCCACACCACTGACGCGTCAGGCAGAGTCACCGTCGGTGGTCCGGGCTCGTTGCGGTTCACGCCTACGACCCTATGACTCTCGCGTCGGCCCGTGCGCCCCGGTCGCACCGTTGATCCCTCGCTCCGTCGCCGGCTGCTCCGTCTTGTCCGGCAGTTCGGATCTGATTCGCCTGGCGAGAGCCCGGATGTCGACGGGGCGGCTCGTGTCGACCTCGAGCAGCGGGCCGACGCCCAAGGGTGCGACCGGCTCTCCCCACAGTTCTTCCGCGGTCCGTTGAAGGTCGAGGTGGCGGCCATCGCGGACGCGCGCTTCGAATCGAGCGCGAGCGGTCTGGAGCGGGACGTGGCACCGCACCTCAACCCGAGTGCCGTGCAGGCGAGCGACGAGCGGCCTCGTGTAATCGAACCACGTACTGTCGATGACCGCCCCGGGAACGTCGAGGGCGGCCCGGAGAGCGACGTGCACGGCGGCGCGGCCCAGCCGACGCGACTCCTCGACGGATGCGGGAGCGCCGAGTGCATCCATCAGCGCTTCTTTGATCGCGTCCTTGCTCAGTAGCGCCAGTCCGAGCTCCGCCGCGAGAGCCGACGCGAGCGTCGATTTGCCGGATGCCGGCCACCCGCCGACCAGCACGTACAGCACGGTCATACGGCCATGGTCGCATCACACGGCCGTCTCCGGGATAGTCGACGAACATCAGGATGGCCGCGCGTCCACGCGAGCGTCACCGTGTTCCTGAACCCCCTGTGGGGATCCGGCTCGGGTCGGGCGGCTGAGTCGCTCCTCAGCCGTTCTTGTTGCCCCTGTAGCCTGTATCCCCTCTAGGAGGCGCCGATTCCGCGGGCTTCCGACGAAGGAGAAGGTGTCACGATGGCGAAGACCACCAAGGCGGAGAGGGCGGCCGGTGCCGCTCTGGATGCAGCCGCCGCAGCCGCAAGAGATGCGAAGAGGCTGAGCAGGACGCTGCCGAAGAAGGACGCGAAGAAGCTCCGATCGCTGGCCGACGACGCCAAGGATGCGTCGCAGGCGTCGAAGAAGAAGGTCGCGCGCCATCCCCGGAAGGTCGAGAAGAAGGCGGTGGCCGCCATCGCCCGGGTCGAGAAGGCGGCCGACAAGGCCGAGGGCAAGCTGGCCGACGCCAAGGCCGCCGCTGCGAAGAAGCAGAAGGCTGCGGCGAAGAAGGCTCTGGCTCAGAAGCCTGTGACCCTGACTCCGGTGGTCCAGAAGGCCGCGGAGCAGACGCCCGTGACGCCGAAGCCGGCAGCCCAGAAGCCTTCAGCCCAGAAGCCTGTCGCCCAGAAGCCTTCAGCCCCGAAGCCTGTCGCCCAGAAGCCCGTCGCCCAGAAGACCACGGCCAAGACGACCACGGCGAAGAAGCCTGTCGTGAGGCGGCCGCGCACCGCGAAGATCGCCGGAGACGATCCGGCTGTGGCGGCCGCGGATGTCGTGGAAACGGTCCTCAAGCCGACCCCGGTCGCCGTCGCGGCATCGTCCCCCGGGGCGAAGAACGAGCCGCCCGCCCAGAACCTGGCCTCGTTCACCATCGTTCAGCTGCGTGAGCGCGCTCGTGCCGCCGGACACACCGGGTTCTCCCGCTCGAACAAGGCGCAGTTGGTCGCGCTGCTGTCCTCCTGACAGCACCGATGCAGGAGCAGCTCGATCGGAGGGCCGCGGCGCCGTCCCCGCGGACGCTGATCGACATCCTGCGCGAGACGGCGGAGCGATTCCCGGAAGCCTCGGCGATGGAGGACGCGGACGGCGCGCTGAGCTATGCCGAACTGCTCGCGCTCGTGGGCCGCATCGCCGTGCGCCTGCACGCGCAGGGCGTGTGTCGCGGCGACCGGGTCGGGGTTCGCATGCAGTCGGGCGGCCGCCAGCTGTATGCAGCGATCATCGGGATCATGGCGGCGGGAGCGGCGTACGTGCCCGTGGACGCAGACGACCCACAGGAGCGCGCCGACCTGGTGTTCAGTGAAGCCGGCGTGAAGGGGGTGATCACCGGGAAGGGAGTGTTCGAGCCGTCGGCATCCACAGCGACGGATGCCGCGGCCGGGAACCTCTTCGCCGACATCCCGCACCCCAGCTCGCGTGACCGACCGTCCGTTCCCGCGCCCACCCTCGACGATGACGCATGGATCATCTTCACCTCGGGCTCGACGGGAGTGCCGAAGGGGGTCGCGGTCACCCATCGATCGGCCGCAGCCTTCGTCGATGCCGAGGCGCGCCTCTTCCTGCAGTCGGCACCGCTCGCACCGGGTGACCGGGTGCTGGCCGGTTTGTCCGTCGCGTTCGACGCGTCGTGCGAGGAGATGTGGCTCGCCTGGCGTCACGGCGCGTGCCTCGTTCCGGCGCCCCGCGCCCTGGTTCGATCGGGGGAAGATCTCGGACCGTGGCTCGTCGGCCACGGGATCACGGTGGTCTCCACGGTGCCGACGCTCGCCGCCCTGTGGCCGCAGGACGCGATCGAGAACGTGCGGCTCCTGATCTTCGGCGGTGAGGCATGCCCGCCCGACCTCGTCACACGACTCGTCGCGGAGGGGAGGGAGCTGTGGAACACGTACGGACCCACCGAGGCGACCGTCGTCGCGTGTGCGGCTCCGCTCGACGGGCAGGGGCCGGTGCGGATCGGACGGCCCCTCGACGGGTGGGCGCTCGCCGTCGTGGACCCGACCGGCGTACCGGTCGGCGACGGCGAGATCGGTGAGCTGATCATCGGCGGCGTCGGCCTCGCGCGCTACCTGGATGGTGCGAAGGATGCGGAGAAGTACGCCGGGATGCCGACCCTCGGGTGGGAACGCGCCTACCGCTCCGGGGACCTCGTCCGCATGGACCCCGCCGGCCTCGTCTTCCAGGGTCGCGCGGACGACCAGGTCAAGATCGGCGGTCGGCGCATCGAGCTCGGCGAGGTCGAGTCCGCTCTCCAATCGCTGAACGCCGTCACGGCGGCAACCGTGGTCGTGCAGCGCTCCGAGGGCGGGGTATCGCTCCTGGTCGGCTATGTCGTACCTGCCGAAGGGTTCGATCGCCGAACGGCCCGCGCCGAACTCGCGCACCTGCTGCCGGCGCCGCTGATCCCGCTCCTCGCCGTGGTCGACGACCTGCCTGTGCGCACGTCGGGCAAGGTCGACAAGGCGGCCCTGCCATGGCCGCTGACCGACACGGATGACGCACACTCCTCGCTGACGGGAACCGCGGCCTGGCTCGCGGAGCAGTGGGCAGCGGTGCTCGGCATCGGACCGTCCGACGAGGATGCGGACTTCTTCCAACTCGGCGGCGGCTCGCTCGCCGCCGCCCAGCTCGTCTCCCGCATCCGGAGTCGCGCGCCGGAGTTCACGATGTCGGACGTGTACGACCTCCCCCGCCTGCGTCAGATGGCCGATGCGGTCGAGGCGGAGGCAGCCGAACTCGGGGGCCTGCCGAACACGTTCAGCGTCCCGCGGCCGACCCCCCGGATCATGCAGTGGGTGCAGACCGCTGCGGGGGTGCCGCTCTTCATCTTCGCCGGCCTGAGGTGGACGTTCTGGCTGCTGGCGGCGAGCTGGATCCTGCGCCTCTTCCCCGGCTTCGACTTCCTGCCCGCGGCGCCGCTGTGGCTCGTTGTCATCGGACTCGTTCTCTTCGTGACACCGCTCGGAAGGATGGCGACATCCGCAGCGGTCGCCCGTCTCCTGCTCGGCGGAGTGCGGCCGGGCGACTACCCCCGTGGCGGAGGAGTGCACCTCCGGCTCTGGCTCGCCGAGCAGGTCGCCCACCAGGTGGATCCCGTGGGCATGGCGGGGGCGCCGTGGGTCAGCTACTACGCCCGCGCGCTCGGCGCGAAGCTCGGCGCGGACGTCGACCTGCACTCCCTTCCGCCGGTGACCGGCATGCTCGAGATCGCCGATGGCGCGGCGATCGAGCCGGAGGTCGACCTCTCCGGTTACTGGATCGACGGCGACACGGTGCGGATCGGCGGCATCCGGATCGGAGCGGGCGCGACGATCGGCACCCGCAGCACACTGGCCCCCGGGACGAGGATCGGCCGCCATGCGGAGATCGCACCGGGTTCCGCGGTCTTCGGTCGCGTCAGAGCCGGCCAGCGCTGGGCAGGCTCCCCTGCGGTGCGGGTCGGAGGCACATCCAACGCGCTCGCGCCTGAGCGCCCGCCCGCGCCACGGCGCTGGCTGTGGGCCTACGGCGTCTCCTCTGCCGTGCTCGGGCTGCTGCCCTTCGTCGCGATCGCCGTCGGCGGGATCGTGCTGGCGCAGGGGATCGCGGGAGCGTCCTCGATGGCTGAGGCGATACCCGGCGCGATCGCCTGGCTTCTGCCGGCGACGCTGGTCGTGGGCACCACGTTCGCCCTCTCCGTGTGCCTGCTCGTCCGGCTGCTGTCGATCCGACTCACCGAAGGTGTGCATCCGGTGCGCAGCCGGGTGGCATGGCAGGCGTGGACCATCGAACGGCTCCTGGATTCCGCGCGCACGCTGCTGTTCCCGCTCTACTCGAGCCTGTTCACCCCCCTGTGGCTGCGGATGCTCGGTGCCGACGTGGGAAAAGACGTCGAGGCATCCACCGTGCTTCTCATCCCGTCGCTCACGACGATCGACGACGGGGCATTCCTCGCCGATGACACCATGGTCGCCACGTACGAGTTGAAGGGCGGCTGGATGCGGCTGGAGGGTGCGCGCATCGGGAAGCGCGCGTTCCTGGGCAACTCCGGCATGGCGGGCGCCGGCCACCGCGTTCCCCGTGACGGTCTCGTCGCGGTGCTCTCCGTGGCGCCGGAGAAGTCCAAGCCCGGATCGTCATGGCTCGGCTCGCCCGCGGTGCGCCTCCGGCGCGTGGTGAACGACGGCGACCTCGAGCGCACCTACCGGCCCCGTCGCTCTCTGCGCGTCGCGCGCGCGCTCTGGGAACTGTGCCGCCTCATCCCGGTTCTCGTCACGTGCGCGATCGCTCTCGCCGTGCTGTTCACGCTGGCCTGGCTCATCGACACGTGGGGGCTCGCCTGGGCGATCCTCGGCTCGGGTGTCGTGCTGCTGCTCGCCGGTGCGGCCGCCGCCGTGATCACGACGATCGCGAAGTGGCTCTTCGTCGGTCCGATCCGCGCGGGCGAGCACCCGCTCTGGTCGAGCTTCGTCTGGCGGACGGAGGTCGCGGACACGTTCACCGAGATGGTCGCGGCGCCATGGTTCGCGAACGCGGCTGCCGGAACTCCCGCACTCGCGATGTGGCTGCGCTCGCTCGGCGCGAAGGTCGGCCGGGGCGTCTGGACCGACAGCTACTGGCTGCCCGAGCCCGACCTGGTCACCCTCGGAGACGGGGCGACGGTCAATCGCGGATGTGTGGTGCAGACGCATCTGTTCCATGATCGGGTGATGAGCATCGACACGGTCACACTCGGAGCGGGCGCGACGCTCGGGCCGCACAGCGTGATCCTGCCCGCCGCGAACATCGGCGCGAACGCGACCGTCGGCCCCGCCTCTCTCGTGATGCGAGGGGAGTCCGTCCCGATCGGCAGCAGGTGGAGCGGCAACCCCATCGGGCCGTGGCGTGCCGTGACGGTGCGGGTGTACCAGTCAGTGGACGCATGAGGGCCGATTCCTACACGCCGCAGAGCGGTGACCCGCGCATCGAGGTCGACCACTACGCCCTGACGCTCGACTACAAGGTGAGCACCAATCGGCTCAGCGGAACCGCGACCATCCGCGGACGGGTGGTCGCAGCCACGAAGGTGCTGGCGTTCGACCTGTTCGGGCTCCGGGCGACGAAGGTCACGACGGCGGGGGTGCGCGTGCCCGGCTTCCACCAGAGCGACCGCAAGCTGCGCATCACGCTTCCCGCACCGCTCGCACCGGGCGGCGGATTCGAGATCACGGTCGCCTACGCCGGCGCGCCGCGACCGCGCCGTTCCCGCTGGGGCACGATCGGCTGGGAGGAGCTCGACGACGGTGCGCTCGTCGCCGCCCAGCCGACCGGAGCCCCCACCTGGTTCCCCTGCAACGACATCCCGTCCGACAAGGCGACGTACCACGTCTCCGTGACCACCGACCGCGCGTACACGGTCGTCGCGAGCGGGGTTCGCAGCGAGTTCACGACGCGCGGCGGAAAGTCGACGTGGGTCTTCGACCAGGCCTCCCCCACACCCACGTACCTGATGACGGTGCACATCGGTCACTACGTGGAGGAGGCCTTGGCACTCGGGGCAGCGGTCGGACGGCTGTACTACCCCGCCCGCCTCGCGGACCGGGTGCACGCCGACTTCGCAGACCTGCCACGGATGTTCTCGTGCTTCGAAGAGCTCTTCGGCCCGTACCCGCTTCCCGAGTACGCCGTGGTCGTCACGGATGACGAGCTGGAGATCCCGCTCGAGGCACAGGGAATCGCCGTGTTCGGCGCTAACCACGTGGCCGGTGCGGGAACGTACGAGCGGCTGGTCGCACACGAGCTCGCACACCAGTGGTTCGGCAACTGCGTCGGCGTCGCCAGGTGGAAGGACATCTGGCTCAACGAGGGCTTCGCGTGCTACGCGGAGTGGCTGTGGTCGGAGTACGCGGGCGGGCTCACGGCTCACGAGAACGCCCTCGCGCACAACGCGCGTCTCGCCGCGCTTCCGCAGGACCTCGTCCTGAGCGACCCGGGCCCCGACCTGATGTTCGACGACCGGGTGTACAAGCGGGGAGCGCTGACCCTGCACGCCCTCCGCCTCGCCGTGGGAGACCAGCCGTTCTTCGCTCTGCTGCGCACGTGGATCAAAACGTACGGCTCGTCGACGGCGACGACCGCGGACTTCGTGACCCTCGCCGTCGATGCCTTCGGGAAGTCGGCGGCAGGACTCCTGAACGCGTGGCTCGAACGACCGCGACTCCCCGACCTTCCGAGCGCCGGCGGCGAACGATCGATCAGGCGGCTCGCGACGCCGCGGCCGGACGAGCGACCGCCGCGCTGATCACGTGGCCCTCCGGGCCCGGGATCACCGCGGCATCCACGCTGTCGGATCGCCACGGCATCAGAACGGCACGCGAACCCGGCAACGACCCGCTCGCATGGTCGCCGATCCGCACGGTCGACAGGTCTGCTGTGACTCCACGACCGTCGGCCTTGAGCGCGGCCTCGAGGAGCGTCCACTCCGACGTGCTCGGCGGTCGCCCGGGCGCGAAGAGCGGGGCCAGCCCGCCGAGCGGAGAGTCCGCGCCGTCGCTCGGACGCCGCTCGATGTCAATGCCCACGCCGGACGCGTGGGCACATGCGACGGCCGCCACGGCCACGATGTCTCCCGCATAGCTCACGCTGACCTCTACCGGGACGCGCGCGAAGCGCGGGCGCCCGTGCTCTGCGCCACATCGCTCGCACGTCGATCCCATGGTGAGGTCCGCGCCTTCGTGGGCTTCGTCGATCAGGGCCGCCAAGAGGCGTCGACCAGCGAGGAATCTGCGCGCCGCGGGCTCCTCGAGGGCGGCGAACCTTCGGCGCTGCTGATCTCCGAAGCGCGCGAGCACATCCGCCGCCAGCGGTGCGGATGCCGCGGCATCCATCCAGGCGAGTCGCACAGGACCGAACGTTCCGCGACCGACCACCATCGGCCCAGGATACGCCGGCCGCCGCTCCACGAGGTGGGCAGCCGATAGTTCCCGCATGCCCGTCGGCGCAGCTGAGCATCCCTCGGATCCAGGGCGCAGCCTGGCATGAGGGTCGGCGGAAATTTTCCCTCCGATTCGCCGTTTCTATACCGTAGGGGGGTATGGTATTCGCATGAACGGTTACGTGGCCAACAAGGAAGACCTGCTGAAGCGGCTCGGTCGCGCCGAGGGCCAGGTGCGCGGCATCGCGCGGATGGTCGATGAAGAGAAGTACTGCATCGACATCCTCACCCAGGTGTCCGCGGCGACGAAGGCGCTCGAGACGGTCGCCCTCTCGCTCCTCGCCGACCACCTCACTCACTGCGTAGCCGAAGCCAGTGCCGAAGGCGGACCCGTCGCCGCGGAGAAGATCCGCGAGGCGAATGAAGCCATCGCGCGCCTCGTCCGCTCCTGAGCACACCAACCCCCACTCGAAGGAGACACCCATGACCATAAACGACCGCACCGAGATCCTGGTCGCCGGAATGACGTGCGCGCACTGCGCCATGAGCGTCAAGGAAGAACTCACCGCCCTGGAGGGCGTGGAGAGCGTATCCGTCGACCTGAACGCCGGTGGCGCGTCCCGCGTCACGATCGAGAGCGTCGCACCGCTCGACGCCGCGACCGTCCAGGCCGCCGTCGAGGAGGCCGGTTACACCCTCGCAGGCGCACCCGCATGAGCACCGTCGACGTCGAGCTCGAGATCACCGGGATGACGTGCGCATCGTGCGCCACCCGGATCGAACGCAAGCTGAACAAGCTTCCCGGAGTGGAGGCCACGGTGAACTACGCCACCGAGAAGGCAAGCGTTCGAGGGCACGACGTCGACCCCGCCGACCTCATCGCCGCGGTGGAATCCGCCGGCTACCGGGCCGCACTCCCGGCACCGCCGGTCGACCGCACCGACGTTTCCGGGACCCGCTCTCCGGCCGACGAAGAGGTCGGCTCCCTGCGCCGCCGGCTGCTGATCAGCACCGCGCTCGCGCTCCCGGTGGCGGTGCTGTCGATGATCCCGGCGCTGCAGTTCACCTACTGGCAGTGGCTGGCCCTCACGCTCACCGCCCCGGTCGCCGTCTGGGGTGCGTGGCCGTTCCACCGAGCCGCCGCGATCAACGCCCGCCACGGTGCCGCCACGATGGACACGCTCATCAGCCTCGGGGTGATCGCCGCCTTCGGATGGTCGCTGTACGCACTGTTCTTCGGTGGAGCCGGGATGCCGGGCATGACGATGACCTTCACGCTGATCGGGGCGCCGCAGGCCGGCGGCCACGAGATCTACCTCGAGGTCGCCGCCCTGGTGACGGTCTTCATCCTCGCCGGCCGGTATGCAGAAGCACGCGCCAAGAAGTCCTCGTTCGAGGCGCTGCGCGCGCTCCTGGAACTGGGGGCGAAAGATGCCACCCGGCTGATGAACGGCGTCGAGCAGAAGGTGCCGGTCACCCAGCTCGCCGTCGGCGACATCGTTCTGGTGCGCCCGGGCGAGAAGATCCCGTCGGACGGGCTCGTGACCGATGGATCCTCGGCCATAGACGCCGGCATGCTCACCGGCGAGTCCATCCCCGTCGAGGTCACCCCGGGATCCCGAGTGGTCGGCGCGACGGTCAACGTCGGCGGCCGGCTGACCGTCGAAGTGACCCGCGTCGGCGCCGACACCGAGCTCGCGCGGATGGGTCGGCTCGTGGAGCAGGCGCAGGCCGGGAAGGCCTCCGTGCAGCGTCTCGCCGACCGGGTCTCCGCCGTGTTCGTTCCCGTCGTGATCCTGCTCGCGGTCGCGGCGTTCGGAGGGTGGCTTCTAGTCGGAGGCTCCCTCGAACTGGCTTTCACCGCCGCGGTGGCGACGCTGATCATCGCGTGCCCATGCGCTCTCGGGCTGGCGACCCCCACCGCCCTGCTGGTCGGCACCGGACGCGGCTCGCAGCTCGGAATCCTCATCAGTGGACCCCAGGTGCTGGAGCAGACCCGCAAGGTGGACACGATCGTGCTGGACAAGACCGGCACCGTCACCACCGGCCGGATGACCGCCACAGAGATCCTTCCCGCATCCGGCGTTCGGAGGGACGAGCTGCTGCGCATCGCCGCCGCCGTGGAGTCCGGCTCCGAGCATCCGGTGGCGCGCGCCATTGTGACGGCGGCGCCGACCGTGCCGCACGCCGAGACCTTCGCCTCGCACGCCGGGCTGGGTGTCCAGGGCATGGTGGACAGGTCGCTGGTGATCGCCGGCCGCCCGTCGTGGGTGCGGGAGCAGTGGACCATCCGCCCGTCTGCCCGCGCACAGCGGGAGACCAACGCGCTGGCGGCAGGAGGCGCAACGGTCGTGATGGTCGCCCGCGACGGCGAGTACCTCGGTGCGATCGCCGTCGCAGACACCGTCAAGCCGACCAGCGTCGAGGCGATCAGGCGCTTCCGCGCGCTGGGCCTCCGACCGATCCTGCTCACCGGCGACAACGAGGGTGCGGCCTTGCAGGTCGCGTCGCTCGTGGGAATCGACGAGGTGCACGCCGGCATGAGCCCTGCGGGCAAGCTCGATGTGATCCGCCGTCTGCAGGCGCAGGGACGCGTGGTCGCCATGGTCGGGGACGGCGTGAACGACGGCGCCGCACTGGCCGCTGCGGATCTCGGTCTGGCGATGGGCGGCGGCACCGACGCGGCGATCGCGGCCAGCGACATCACCATCGTCTCCGGCGATCTCCTCGTCGTCGCGGACGCGATCCGCCTGGCTCGCAGAACCCTCGGCACGATCAAGGGCAACCTGTTCTGGGCGTTCGCGTACAACGTCGCCGCCATTCCGATCGCCATGCTGGGCCTGCTCAACCCCCTGGTCGCCGCCGCCGCGATGGCGTTCTCATCCGTCTTCGTCGTGACCAACAGCCTGCGGCTGCGCACCTTCAACCGGGTCGCGGTCCCCGCCCTCCCCACTGACGAACGGGTCCCCGAGCCCGTCTGAGAAGCGCACCCGCGCCCCGCGGGCGTGACAGTGAAGGACCCCGTCATGAGCCAGCACAATCATCAGCACACGACGATCACCGACCGCGAGATGCTCGAGCAGCACGAGCAGCACGAGCAGCACGAGCAGCACGAGCAGCACGAGCACGGCACCCCGGCGCCCTCTGCGCACGGTGTCGCCGGTCACGGCGGCCACGGGCGTCACGGTGGCCACGCCGGGCACGGTGGCCATGTCGGCCGGTTCCGCCGGCTGTTCTGGATCATGCTCGTGCTCGCCGTGCCGGTGATCGCCTTCTCGTCGATGTTCGCGATGATCATCGGCTACTCGCTTCCCGATGCGGGATGGGTGGGCTGGGTCTCACCGGTCGTGGGCACCGTCATGTACGTGTGGGGCGGCGCACCGTTCCTCACCGGGGCGGTCGGGGAGCTGCGCGCGCGCAAACCGGGGATGATGCTGCTGATCGGGCTCGCGATCACCGTCGCGTTCCTCGCCTCCTGGGGCGCGAGCCTCGGAGTCCTCTCCCACCAGCTGGACTTCTGGTGGGAGCTCGCGCTGCTGATCGTGATCATGCTCCTCGGTCACTGGATAGAGATGCGCTCCCTGGCGCAGACCACTTCCGCGCTGGACTCGCTCGCCGCGCTCCTGCCGGATGAGGCGGAGAAGGTGCAGGGCGACGCCATCCTTTCGGTGGCCCCATCGGCACTCGTGGTCGGCGACATCGTGGTGGTCCGTCCAGGCGGCCGCGTGCCCGCGGACGGACGGATCGTGCAGGGGTCGGCGTCGATGGACGAGTCGATGATCACCGGCGAATCCCGGGCCGTGCGCCGCGCCGACGGCGACGCGGTCGTCGCCGGCACCGTCGCCACCGACTCGGGCGTGCGCATCCGGATCACGGCGGTCGGCGAGGACACCGCCCTCGCCGGCATCCGGCGACTCGTGGCAGAGGCGCAGAACTCCTCGTCTCGCGCGCAGCGGCTCGCCGACCGCGCGGCGGGGTGGCTGTTCTGGTTCGCACTCGTCGCAGCGGCGGTCACCGCCCTGGTGTGGACCGCCCTCGGTCAGCCGGATGACGCGGTGATCCGCACGATCACCGTCCTCGTCATCGCCTGCCCGCACGCGCTCGGACTGGCGATCCCGCTGGTCGTGTCCATCGCCACCGAGCGGGCCGCCCGCGCAGGAGTGCTGGTGAAGGATCGGCTGGCGCTGGAGAGCATGCGCACGGTCGACACGGTGCTCTTCGACAAGACCGGCACGCTGACCAAGGGAACCCCCGCGGTGACGGGCATCGAGACGGGCGAGCCTTCGACCTCCGCGGATGACCTGCTCGCGCTTGCCGCCGCCGCCGAGGCGGATTCCGAGCACCCCCTGGCGCGGGCGATCGTGAACGCGGCGCGGCACAAGGGCCTCACCATTCCCGGCTCCATCGACTTCGAGTCCTCGCCCGCTGTGGGGGTGCGCGCCCGCGTCGGCCGGCGAACGGTCCAGGTCGGCGGTCCGTACATGCTGCGGCAGGCGAACGCGGCCGAACTGCCCATCACGAGCGAATGGCAGAACGAGGGCGCGATCATCCTGCACGTTCTCGTCGACGGAAAGGTTGCCGGCGCGCTGCGCCTTGCGGACGAGATCCGCACCGAGTCGCGGGAAGCCGTCGCCGCTCTGCACGAGCGAGGCGTGGAGGTCGTGATGATCACCGGTGACGCGGAGGCTGTGGCGGGCGCGGTGGCGGCCGAGCTCGGCATCCACCGGTTCTTCGCCGGCGTCCGCCCAGAAGACAAGGCAGCCACCATGAAGGGACTGCAGGCCGAGGGTCGCAAGGTCGCGATGGTCGGCGACGGCGTCAACGACGCCCCCGCGCTCGCACAGGCCGACGTCGGCATCGCGATCGGCGCCGGCACCGACGTGGCCATCGCCTCGGCGGGCGTCATCCTCGCCAGCGATGACCCCCGCTCGGTGCTGTCGGTGATCGAACTCTCGCGGGCAAGCTACCGAAAGATGAAGCAGAACCTGTGGTGGGCCGCCGGCTACAACCTGATCTCGGTCCCCCTCGCTGCCGGCATCCTCGCCCCGATCGGCTTCGTGATGCCGATGTCCGTCGGCGCGATCCTGATGTCACTGTCCACCATCGTGGTCGCGCTCAACGCGCAGCTCCTGCGCCGACTCGATCTCAGCCCCGAGGCCGTGATCGGGCGCACCCGATAGCGACCGCGGCTGTATCAGAGCGTCGGATGCCGCGCTCTTCTGTTCACACGCGCCAACCAGGCGCCGCTGACGATCGGGGCGACGATGCAGCCTTTTGTGGAACTACAGGTCGGGAGCGGGCTCCGCGGGGTCACGAAGCTTCGATGGCGGGAGTGGCCGACCCGCACCTGGCTCAGCTGGACACTGGCCGGGATCTTCATCGCGGCGGCCGTCTTCACGTGCTATCTGCTCGCGCCCCCGGCAAACGAGCTGCCGTCGTGGGTTCACACGGTGCGCCTCATCGGCGGCGGGGTGCTCGTACTCATGGTCGCCGTGCGCCTGCTGATGGAGGCGACGGTGTCGAAACCCCGGCCCGGGGAGGTTCCCGCCGGGGACCGGAAACTGATGGATCCGTGGTGGTCGACCATCCACACCTCGACCGGAGTCGTGCTCGGGCTCTGGCTCATCCCGTTCCTCGTCGTCGCCATCCTGACCGTCCTCTGGGAGGTCGTGGAGACGAGCGTTCCTGGTTTCGGCGATGAGGAGATCAACGGCAACCGGATGTTCGACATCCTGCTGGCGTGGACCGGATGGCTGGTTGCGGCGGTCATCATCGCGTGGGGCTCCGGCGTTCCGCTGCCCGTCATCTGAGACCGCCCTTCCTCTCCGAGGACGCGACCGCCAGGATGGCCGTGAGTGAAAGGAATTCTCATGGCCGACCGTAACTACATCCTGCTCGTCGCCGCCTATGACGACGACGCCTCCGCGCGGGAGGACTTCACGAGGATCAACGCGCTGGAGGACACCGCCGTCACCGCCGCCGTCGTCCTCTCGCGCGACTCCGAGGGGAAGGTGGAGGTGAAAGAGCACGGCGGCGGACTCATCCGCAACGGGACAGGCATCGGGGCCGTCGGCGGGCTCGTGGTGGGTCTGTTCGCGCCGCCTCTGCTGCTTTCCGGACTCGTCGGGGCGGGCATCGGCGCCGGCGTCGCAGCGATCGCACGGCATCACGAAGAGAAGAAGATCGGGGTGGATGCTGAGGAGTGGCTGCCCGCCGGCTCTTCCGCGATCGTCGCACTGGTGGATGATCTCTACCTGGACCGCGTCGACGCAGCGATCGAGCGCGCCACCAAGAAGGTCGACAAGGCGATCGACAAGGGCGACTACGACGCCGTCGCGAAAGCCGTCAACGAGGGCGACGAGAAGATCATCGAGGCGATCCAGTCCTGACCAGCGGGGCGGCGCACGGCTGCGTCAGCTGCACGGGATCGGGTGCACCGCGTCCAGGGCGCGGCGCGCCGCGCGCCGTCCTTCCTCGATGAGGTGCGGCACGTCGCCCATCGACCACTGCGCCAGCCCTTCCATCTCGGGTTGGATGAGGATGACCGATGGGTCTTCCTGGAGCTCTGCGGCGGTGGAGGCGACGCGCATCATCCTCACGTTCTCCCACTTCGCGTGCAGGCGCACCACGATGACGGTCGTCGCGCCCAAGCCCCGTGTCGCGGCGACGGGCACGTTGTCGACCATTCCTCCGTCCATGAGCACCTGACGGCCGCGGCGAACAGGCGGCAGAAGGCCGGGAACGGCGATCGTGGCCCGCAGCGCGACGTTCAGCGGGCCCCTGTCCAGAACGACCGCCTGACGGGTTCGAAGATCCGTCGCCACGGCCGCGAAGCGTCGTGGCAGCTCCTCGATGAGCGGATCATCGCCGAAAGTGCGATGGATGGCGTCCGTCAACGCGCCGGAGTCGAGCAAGCCGAGTCGTGGGGTGAGCGACATGCGGGCGATCGAACTCCAGCGGAAGGCCGATGCCGCTCGTTCGATCGCCTCCTGGGGGACCCCGGCCGCATAAGCGGCCGCCACCAGCGCTCCGGAACTCGTGCCCGCCACGATGCCGGGATGGATGCCGCGGTCGCGGAGCTCCTGGAGCACTCCCACGTGCGCGGCGCCGTACGCCCCGCCGCCGCTGAGGGTGAGTCCCAGGCTCTTGTCGTCAGTCATGATGCCGCCAGCTCACGCTACCAGCGCCATTCACGGGGCACAGGTGCCCACGGAAGTGCCCGCACCAAGTCGGCCGACCGGGGGCGACCGGGGCCGCTCCCCGGACGCCTTCGCGGTAGCGTTTGAGCGTGCAGGTGACCAGGCTCCGCGTCTACCCCGTCAAGTCGTTGGCGGGTCTGGAGGTCGGGTCGGCAAGGGTCCTGCCGTGGGGGCTCTCGGACGACCGCCGTTGGGCGGTGGTCGATCCGCACGGCGAACCCGTCACCGCGCGAGAGGCGAACGCGCTTCTCTCGCTCGGTGCCGTGGTGCTCGATGACGGCGCCCTGCTGCTGAGCGACCGAGACGCGGAGTCGTTGCGCGTTCCCGCACCACGGGGCGCGGCGCCGGTCGCGGTCGGGCATTCTCGACAGGGCTCGGCCCTGCCGGCCGATTCGGGCTCCGCCGCCTGGCTGAGTGCCCGGCTCGGGCGCCCGGTGCGACTGGTCTGGCAGCCCGATCCGCTGGTTCGACCGGTGAATCCGTCCCTCGGCGGGCATCCGGGTGATCGAGTGTCTCTCGCCGACGTGGCCCCCTTGCTGCTGGCCAGCGAATCCTCGCTGGCGCAGCTCGACCGGTGGACCGACGAGGGCACACCGCCGATGGACATGCTCCGCTTCCGCCCCAACGTGGTCGTCGATGGCGACCCGGATGAGCCTTTCGCCGAGGATGCGTGGCCGTTCGTGCAGCTCGGCGACGTGCGCTTCCGGGTGAGCGGCGTGTGCGACCGGTGCGTGATGACGACGATCGATCCCGGGTCGCTGGCACGCGGCAAGGAGCCCATCCGCACGCTCGCGAAGCACCGCAGCTGGGACGGGAAGACCTGGTTCGGCGTGTGGCTCGTCCCCCAGCTGACGGCGTCGCCGACGCCCGCGGTCATCGCCGTCGGCGACGCGGTGGTCCCCGGCTGAACCTCGGCACGGCGACGTGTCGGCGGGGCCGAGTACGGTGATCGGGAAACCGGTGAAGGAGCACTCATGGACCACACACCGCATCCACCGCGCACCTACCCGGCGGGCGTGCCGTGCTGGGTCGACGTCGAGGCACGGGATGTGCAGGCGGCCGCCGACTTCTATGCCGCACTGTTCGGCTGGAGCTACGCCGAGGCCGGCGAGCCCGGCGCCGGCGACCCGTACCTGTTCGCCCGGCTCGACGGACGCGATGCCGGCGCCATCCAGGCGGGCGACTCGGACGCCGGGTGGGTGAGCTACATCTCCTGCGACGACGTGGAGAAGACCTGCGCCCGTGTCGAAAGACAGGGCGGCGAGGTCCTCGTCCCGCCGTCGGAAGGCGGCGAGTACGGACGCAGCGCGACCTGCCGGGACCCACAGGCGGCGCTCTTCCGCCTGTGGCAGCCCGGCACGCACCACGGGTCGCAGATCGTGAACACTCCCGGTGCATGGAACTTCAGCGACCTGCACACTCCCGATCCCCAGGCCGCGCTCGCCTTCTACGGCGAGTTGTTCGGCTGGACGGTGGACCTCCGTCTCGGAGCCGGCATGATCCGCCTCCCCGGATACGGGAACCACCTGGCCGCGACGAGCGACCCGGACATCCACACACGCCAGGAGTCCCTGCCCGAGGGCTTCGCCGACGTGATCGCCGGCCTCACCCCGGGTGCTCCGAAAGCGTCATGGCAGATCCGGTTCGCCGTCGCAGACCGCGACGCAAGCGTCGCCGTCGCCAAGGAGCAGGGAGCGACGATCGAGTCCCAGGCCGACACGGAGTGGTCGAAGGACGCGGTCGTCGTGGACCCCCAGGGCGCTCGGTTCATCGTGAGCGAGTTCGCCCCGGGCGAGGGTTAGGCCCTGCGACGCGAGAGGCCACCGATAGCTCACGCGGCTCCCGTGGGCGAACGACACTGCTCGCGCGGTCTACGACCGCGACGTCGGCGTGAGCACCACCTTGCCGCGGAGCTTCCCCGCCTCGGCCATGGTGTGCACCGCGGCGAGGTCGTCGAGAGAGTGGCGCTCACTGACATCGACTCGCAGCTCCCCCGCGTCCACCAGCTCCGCCAGTCGAGTCAACTGAGCCGCGTCGCTGCGCGCGAACACCGCCACGGTGCGCACTCCCCCGGCGGACTCGCCCGGTGTGGTGGTGGAGACGAAGACACCCCCTGGTGCGACGAGCGCGACGAGGGCCGCCGTCTCGGAGGGCGTCGTGCGCACGAGGTTGAGCACCGCATCGACCGGTTCCGTCAGGGCCTCGACCACCGGCGTGGACGTGTAGTCGATGACCTGCGAGGCGCCGTCGGAGACGACCGCGTCGCGGCTGCGGGGGCTCGCCGTGGCGATCACCGTCGCGCCGGCGCGGGCGGCGAGCTGCACGGCGAATCCGCCGACGCCGCCACCGGCGCCGTTGACGAGCACGCGCTGACCGGCGCGGACGTCCGCGTGCTCGATGACCGCCTGCCAGGCGGTGAGGCCGCTCGATGCCAGCGTCGCCGCGTCGGCGAGGGGGATGGATGCCGGAGCCGCCGCGAGCAGTTCGGCGCTCACGATCGCATACTCCGCGGATGCCCCGGATGAGGTCGGAGGGAGGAAGGCGACGACATTCCCGCCGACGAGGTCGGGCGCCACCCCCTCGCCGACGGCGACCACGGTGCCGCTGACGTCGATGCCCGGGATGTGAGGAAGCTCCATGGGGAAGACGCTCGCCAGGTAACCGGCGCGGATCGTGGCGTCGACCTGGTTGAACGTGGTGCCGGCGACACGGACGAGGACCTCGCCGGGCCCGGGTGCGGGGAGGGGAAGCTCCACCGCCTCGAGGACGGAGGGTTCGCCGTACTGGGTGAACTGGATGGCGCGCATGATCGTGATTCCTTTCGTCTGGGTTCGGGCCGCGAGTCGCGGATCGCCGGTGGCATTCCTTCGAATTCGAACCACCTTGGTGAGTGAGAACGCCGACCTCGGGTGATGTATTTCCAATTCGCACCAAAAGTTCGCCGTAGGATTTCGACATGCCCCGTCGCGTGATTCCGCCGACCCTTCCCCCGGAGTTCGGGGTGTACTTCGCGCTCCTCGAAGTGAGCGGGCTCCTCCGGCAGGGGAGCGAACGACAGCTCCGAGAAGAGGGCGGGCTGAGCTTCGTGCAGTTCCAGATCCTCGCCACGCTGGGCGAGGACCCCACGACGCCCCGCAGCATGACCTACCTCGCCGACCGGCTCGTCCACAGCAAGAGCGGCCTGACCTACCAGGTGGGCCGGCTCGAGCAGACGGGACTCGTGAGCCGCACCCCTTCCCCCGATGATGACCGCGGCGTGAACGCCACCCTCACGGCCGACGGCGCCGCCCTTCTCGCCCGCGTGCTCCCCGGGCATGTGGCGATGGTTCAGCAGGTCTTCGTGGATGCGCTGGGCGCCGCCGACCGGGACCACCTCACCCGGCTGCTCGACCTCGTCGCGCGCCACCTGAGGGCGAGCCCGCCGCGCTCCGCCCGCGTCGCGGCGAAACCGGCCTAGCTCAAGGGGCTCAGCCCATTCCCGGCGCGAGCAGACCGCTCTCGTACGCGAGGATCACGAGCTGCGCACGATCGTGGGCGTACACCTTCGTCATGATGCGATTGACGTGCGTCTTCGCGGTGTGGGGCGAGATGAACAGCTCGTCCGCGATCTCCTGGTTCGAGCGTCCACGGGCCACGAGCAGCAGCACTTCCCGCTCGCGCTCGGTGAGCTGCTCGAGCTCCACAGGCACGGCGGCGGGCGCCGGTGCCCGCGGCAGCACATACCGGGTGATGAGGCCCCTCGTCGCGGTAGGCGAGAGAAGCGCGTCGCCGGCATGCACGGCCCGAACGGCCCGTACGATCTCGTCAGGCTCGGAGCCCTTGCCGATGAAGCCGCTCGCACCGGCGCGCAGCGCGTCGACGAGGTACTCGTCCTCCTCGAACGTCGTCAGGATGAGCACGCGGCTCGATGCCAGCGCCGGATCAGCGCAGATCGCGGCCGTCGCCGCGATGCCGTCGAGCTCCGGCATCCGGATGTCCATCAGAACGATGTCGGGAAGAAGAGCGGATGCCGCGGCCACGGCCTCCCGGCCGTTGACGGCCTGCCCCACGACGGCGATCCCCGGCTCGCCGCCGAGGATGTCGGCGACCGCCTGCCGGATCAGAGCCTGGTCGTCCACGACGAGCACGGTGATCACGTCGAGCTCTCCTCGGGAAGAGGCAGCGTCGCCGCGATGCGGTAACCGCCGGGCGTCGGACCGGTCTCGACCGATCCGCGCACCGACGCCACGCGCTCCCGAAGGCCGAGCAGTCCCCGGCCGCCGGTGCCGGCGTCGAGGTCGACCGGGTGGGCTGCCGCCGACGGAACGGGGTTGCTCACCGCGACGTCCACCTGCCGGTCGCCGACCGCGACGAGCACGTGCGCGCGATGCTCGGCTCCGTGCTTGTGCGCGTTGGTCAGGCCCTCCTGGATGACCCGGTACGCCACCAGATCGACAGCTCCGGGAAGCCGCGAGATGTCACCATCGACCCGCACGGTGACGCGCATACCGCTCTCGCCGAACCGGCCGACCAGCTCGTCCAGCCGGGCGAGCCCCGGCTGGGGCGCCGCTCCGATTCCACTGGACCCGTCGTCCTCCGCGCGCAGCATCGCGAGCAGATCGCCGATCTCGGCCAGCACCGCGCGCGACGCGACGCGGATCGTGCTCAGCGCCTCGCGGGCCTTCTCAGGCCGGGATTCGAGCGCGAATGACGCGACCCCCGCGTTGAGGCTGATCACCGAGATCTGATGGGCCACGGCGTCGTGCAGGTCGCGCGCAATGCGCAGGCGCTCCTCGGTGACGCGACGCCGGGCCTCCGAATCGCGGGTCTGCTCGGCCCGCTCGGCCCGCTCGGTCACGGCCCGCACGTACTCCCGTCGCGAACGGGTCGCGTCGCCCGCCGCGGCGGCGAAGGCCACGGTGACGGCGAACTGGAAGGCTCGCGGGTCGAGCACGTCGCTGATGGTCGCCAATCGGCTGAGCGGCAGGATCACCACGATGGCGACCACCGCCACGAGGATGGTCGTCCGCCGGTTCGTCCGGTTGGCGACACCGAACATCGTGATGGCGGTCGCGAGAACGATGCCGGGTGCGAGCGTGCCTGTGAACGCGGCGATGCCGTACAGCAGCACACAGGCGGCCAGGGCCGGGATCGGCAGCCGGCGGCGCACCGGAATCACGAGCACCGGGGCCAGCGCGATGGCAAGGGTCAGGGGGCTGGCGGGGCGGAACTCCTCGCCGGTGTAGGGCACGAAGGCGGCGGCGACGATGAAGAGCCCGGCGATGACGTCGCCGACCCACCCCGGGAACCACGGTCGAGGCGGCGCGGGATTGCGCACCCGGTCCTCGGCGGTCGTCATCCACCCAGTGTGACGGTGCGGGCCCGACGCGGCATCCACCCCACGCGGCATGCGCCGTACCGCATGCGCAGTACGCGAGGTGTCTGCCGCGGGCTGACGCGCGCCGAGGCTCGGAACGCGAGGCTGGAGGAACAGTCGACCATGAACCAGGAGCATCCATGAACCCCCCTCTCATCTCGGTCAAGGACGTGCACAAGTCCTACGGCCGGGGCCAGAACCGCTTCGACGCCCTCAAGGGGGTGAGCTTCGACATCCACGAAGGCGAGAGCATCGCCATCATCGGCAAGAGCGGATCCGGCAAGTCCACGCTCATGCACGTGCTCGCGCTGCTGGACGCGCCGACCTCCGGCACCGTCGCGCTCGAGGGCGTCGACACGCGTGAGCTGCGCGGTCGTCGCCTCAACCGCACCCGCAACAAGACCTTCGGCTTCGTTTTCCAGCAGTTCTTCCTGACCGCCAACTCGTCGGTGCTCGAGAACGTCATCCTGCCGCTGAAGATCGCCGGCATCGGCCGCGGCGAGCGCAAGCGCCGGGGTGTCGCCGCCCTCGAACAGCTCGAGATGAGCGACAAGGGCAAGAGCAAGGCCGTCAACCTCTCGGGTGGCCAGAAGCAGCGGACGGTCATCGCCCGGGCCCTCGTGAACAACCCGCGCATCATCTTCGCCGACGAGCCGACGGGCAACCTCGACTCGGCCACCGGCGGCGTCGTCGAGGACATCCTGTTCGGCCTCAACCGCGAGAACGGCATCACGCTCATCGTCGTCACGCACGACGAGGACCTCGCCGCCCGGTGCGATCGGCGCCTCGTGATCCGCGACGGCGTGCTCGTCGAGGACTCGGCGGTGGCAGCATGAAAACGCTCGATCTCATCGCGTCCGCGATCTCGAACACCTTCCGATCCAAGACGCGAACGATCCTGACGATCCTCGCGATCTTGGTCGGCGCATTCACCCTGACCCTCACCAACGGTCTCGGCACGGGCATCAACGCCTACATCGACGACACCGTGACCTCGGTCGGGGCATCCGACGTCCTGACGGTCACGAAGACCGCTGAGTTCGCGACGGGAGTGGCCGCCGACGGTCCTGTCGAATACAACCCGGATGCCGTGGCCAGCGCCCAGGCCGGCCCCCCTGGATCGACGGTCGTGGCCCTCACACCGGCCGACCTCGACACCCTTGCCGCGATCGACGGCGTGCTCGACGTGCAGGCGTCCAAGTCGATCTCGACCGACTACATCCAGGTCGGCGACGGCACGAAGTACGTCACGAACGTCGGCGCTCTCGTGGCCGGGCAGACCATCCAGCTCGAAGCCGGCGCGACCCCCGACGACGACGCCGACGGCTTCGAGGTCGTCGTGCCGGTGTCGTACGTCGAACCCCTGGGGTTCGACGAGAGCGTCGCGGCGGTCGGCCAGACGCTGTCGATCGTGCTCACCGACGCGACGCGCACGCAGCACACCGTCGAGGGGACCATCGTCGGGGTGGCCGAGGAGGGGCTCGCATCTCCGACCGGCGCCAGCATCGTGCCGAACGACGCGCTGACCGATGAGCTCTTCACGCTGCAGAACACCGGCGTGCCCGCCGATGAGGTGCAGCGCTACGCCCAGGCGAGCGTCTTCTTCGACCCCCAGGCCACCGACGCGGAGATCGCGGCGCTGAAGGACCGACTGGCGGATGCCGGCTATACGGGGAGCACTGTCGCCGACCAGCTCGGCGCGTTCAAGACAGTGATCGACGGCATCGTGCTCGTGCTCAACGCTTTTGCGGTCATCGCCCTGCTGGCGGCGAGCTTCGGCATCGTCAACACCCTGCTGATGTCGGTGCAGGAGCGCACCCGCGAGATCGGGCTGATGAAGGCCATGGGCATGGGCAGCGGACGGGTGTTCAGCCTCTTCAGCCTCGAGGCGGCGTTCATCGGCTTCCTCGGCAGCGCCATCGGCGCCGTCGTCGCGATCGCCGCGGGCACGGCGATCAGCGCCTCGCTCTCCGACACCCTGCTCTCGGACCTTCCGGGCCTCAACCTGATCGCGTTCGACCCGCTGTCGATCGTCGGCGTCATCGTGGTGATCATGGTCATCGCGTTCCTCGCCGGAACGCTCCCCGCCCTCCGCGCGGCTCGTGCCGATCCGGTGGAGTCGCTGCGCTACGAGTAGCCGCGCAGGCAGAGGGCAGGTCGCCTCGCGGCCTGCCCTTCTCGCGTCGCGCGGCTAGCTGTAGTTCCCCGTGAGGTTGTGAACGCGGGTTGAGGGGGCTTGGCCGCCGATGCCGGTGTGGGGTCTGTGGTGATTG